>JAVJRC010000013.1:10000-49177 GCA_040218615.1 Gammaproteobacteria bacterium | reverse complement strand
GTCTCACTCAGTGGTCCGGCTGGCCCCGGTGCTTCTTTCAGGTTTGCTGTTCGGCCTCGGTTTGACGGTGTCTGGCATGATTAACCCGGCGAAAGTCATCGGGTTTCTGGATATCGCTGGCCAATGGGACCCGACGCTGCTTATTGTGATGGGTGCAGGACTTGCGGTCACCATGGTGAGTTTCCGCCTGGTCATGAAGCAAGGCAGACCGTTGCTGGAGGAAATGTTTCACCTTCCGTCGAAAAAGGATCTGGATGCCAGATTGATTCTGGGTGCTGTGCTGTTTGGAGTAGGCTGGGGTCTGGCCGGGTTTTGTCCTGGGCCAGCTCTTACTGCGGTGGTATTTCTGGACAGTTCGGTTGTTCTGTTTGTTGCTGCCATGGTGGGTGGCATGTTGTTGCATTTTGTTTTGCTGGAACACGGCAAAGGGCAGTAGAGCATTTCCATGAGCGGGCTTGCCTTTCTACAGCTCGAACCTGACGCTCAACTCATAAGATCTCGGATCACCGAATATCCACTGGTTTGGCACATAGGGTGCCAGCACATAGTCTTCTTCGTCGGAAAGGTTTCGCCCCCTCAATGTCACGATCACATCGTCAGTGACGAACCAGTTCACACTGGCGTCAAACACTGTGTATTCTGGCAAAACTTCTGTGTTGCCATCATTGGCGAATCGGGAATCCACGTAGCGAAATCCGCCGCCTATCTGCACATTGGGAAGCACTGACCAGTTCGCCCACAAATTGGCAGTTTGCTCCGGCACATTTCGTGGTGCGTTTCCTGCCAGAGAAATGCCGCCTGAATAAAACTCGTCGAATTCCGCGTCAATAATGGCAGTATTGAAATCGATGCTGAGGTTTTGGCCTGGGTTCAGCCGCAAAGTAAACTCAATCCCGTCGGAGCTCTGCTGGCCAATTTGCTCGGTAATGGCGGAGGCCGGTCGCCGGGTCAGAATATCCTTCTTCTCGATATCGAAGTAAGCCAGGGTGTATTCGGCCCGGCCATCCATAAACTGTTGCTTGATGCCCACCTCGTATTGCCTTCCCGTAGACAAATCAAAATTGGCATTACCAGCGCTGATAGAAATCGGAGAGGTGACCGGATCAGCCGCAGTGCTGGCCTGGGCGTACAGGCTCAGGTTGTCATTGGGCTGGTAAACCAGCCCGGCACGCCAGGTGAGCTCGGAAAATGTTGTGGAAAATGCCGATGCGGGATTGCCACCAATGGCCAAATCGAAGCGGTCAAAATCGATGTCATCGTAACGAGCGCCCAGCACAAGACTCAACTGCTCGTTGAGTTGCAAGGTGTCATCAACAAAAATAGCGAACTGGCGAGTATCCGTCTGGTAATCAAGAATCGTTGGAATAGTGGATTGTGGAAGCTGCCCGGGGTCAAATCCGAAAACCGGCACACTGTCACCGACACCAAACCCACCGGTGGAAAAATTATTAAGATAGTTCAACTCAATGTCGTTGATTTCCGCACCAAGACTGATTGCGTTTTCAACACTGCCCAATTCGGAATCAATCAGGAAGTCAAAACGGGAACCGATTTGTTCTTCATCGTGGATAATGCCGAGATAAAAGGCACGATCAATCCGGTTGGTGGAGGCATCGTAGGAATACTCTTCCAGGTTTTGCCACTCACGCCAGGAGTCCAGCAGGTAAGTATCACTTCTTAAGGTCACATTGGGAGTGAGGTTCCATTCGATATGCACACGGGACCAGGTGTCTTCATACTCAACCTTTCCGTCGCTGAAGTTGTAGTTATTCCTTCGGTGGGAACGGCTGGCATCGCCATTGATCAGTGGTGTGCCCCAGTAGGGTGCTGCATCGATATCGGCGTAATCCAGGCTAAAACGCACGCTGAGATCTTCGTTGGGCTGATACAACAAGGAGCCTGCCCAGACATCCCGTTGCTCTTCTGCCCGGTCAACAAATCCGTCCTCTTCCTGGTGGGACCCATTCAGTCGAAAAGCCCATTGGTCTGAAAGGGCAGTGCCTCCACCCAGTGCGACCCGGCGCATTCCGAAGCTCCCGGCGGCAACGTTGCCTGCAAACTGGCTGTCGTCCAATACGGGTTTTTTCGGCACATAATTAATGGTTGTGCCAAGAGCACCAATCCCGTTTATCACCGACCCGGCCCCACGCAATACCTCTACCCGATCCAGGGTCCAGGTATCCGCCGGGAAAGTGACCGTTCCCGCCACGATATAAAGGCGGGTTCCGTCATAGGTATAGATGGTCGAACCATGGCCATTGAAGCCTCGCGAAGAGATGGAGGTGCCGCCATTGCCGGGGCTGGCACTGGAAGAGATGCCAGTTGAGCGGGTCACCGCTTCCAGCGCGCCGTAGTCGCCTTTGGTGGCAATTTCGTCACGACTGATGATGTCGACACTGGCTGGCAGATCGAATCCCGACAGACCCAGTCGACTGCCCGCTCCATTTTCAACATCAAGCCGTATTGCGCCAACGCCCCCCTGGCCAGTGACTATGATTTCCTCCACAGATTGTTGTGCGAAGGAGCCAGTAATTGGCGCCAATACCAGGGCACTGATTGCGACGGACAGACCATACTGCCTGCGCTTAGTGCTTTCCGGGTTGGGGTTGATCATGGGGTTCTCTCTATCTGGAAACTATGGCAAGGACAGATCGCTGACACGCTCGTCCCGTATTCAGGCGCCGCAATTGTAGTGACATCAGACCAGGAACAACAGGTTCTGAGCCATCCTTTAACGGTTATTTAACATTTGCGGAAAGAGTAAAGACGCTCATCGATCAGATATTTGCTAGCATGCGGCCTCGCTTCCTTAATTTGAGCCAGTCGCTATGAAATTACGAATTGATGCAGGACTTTTTGCCAGGCAACACTGGGCTTTGCTGTGCTGTAGCCTGCTGATAAGCGCTTGCTCCAATGAGGAAGTTGAGTGGATTGAAGTGCCGTTGCAAGACAATGTGTTCTTTGAAGCGGAACCCATGGCTCGAAGCGACTCCATTGAAATACCCCTGTTTGCGGGCGCCGATCTGGAATACAAGCTGGGAATGCAAGCGGGTCAGGCGGTTTCCTATAACTGGCAAGCCAGCAACCTGGAAGATGCAGAAGACTTACTGGTGGAGTTCCATGGGCACACTATTCGGGAATCGGAGGCTCCGGGTGATGTGATGTTCTACAAGCGGCATCGAAGCGATTCAGGGGCCGGATACATGGTGGCGCCCTTTGATGGGATTCATGGATGGTATTTTGATAATCAATCTAATCGTGACATTGTGATAACTTTGAATGTGGCTGGGTTTTATGAGTTGCAGTGAGGGTTGGGGCGGCTTGGTGATGTTCCAGGAATTCGAAGTTTTCCGATTTCATCTCACGCGTTCCTGTCGGTTAAAATTGCAATAGGCACCGCGTACAACCTGTCACCAAAAGGTAAGATGCTGTCTCCGTCATAGAAAACAACACCTGCTCTAAATTGCTTCCCACAGGATTCCTTTAGTTTACCCAGGCCCCTGAAATCTTCCTTTTTTACTGTGGCTGAAGCTTTCACTTCAATGCCAGCTATCTGGCGCCCCTGTTCGATGACGATGTCCACTTCCACCTTGTCTTTGTTGCGAAAGTGATAGAAATTCAGGTTCTCATCATGCCACTCTGCCAGCTTGCGCAGTTCCTGGACAACGAATGTTTCCAGCAGTTGACCAAGTAGTGGTTTATCTTCCCAGAGAGTCTGACTGTTGACCCCCAGCAGGGCGCAAGCCAGCCCAGTATCAGTCAGGTGCAGTTTGGGGGTTTTGATTAGTCGGCTGAGCCGATTGGTGTGCCAGGGCTGAAGTTGTTCAATCAGGAAGAGCTGTTCGAACAGAGTCAGGTATTCACGAATTGTAGGCCTGCTCAGAGAGAACGGAGCTGCAAGTTCTGTAGCAACGAACAAGCGTGCGGATTGAGAAGCCGCCACGGCGAGTAGTTTTGGCAGGATGTCGAGGTTTCGAATATTGGCAATATCCTGCACGTCACGCTGGATAAGTGTGGTGATGAAATCCTGGTACCAGGCATTTCGTCTTTTGCTGCTTTTTCGGGCTATGGCTGCCGGGTATCCACCTGTGCAGATAAGGTCTGCTAATGATTCACCCAAACGTGCTTGATGATTCTGATCAGGATTTTCAGTGAAATCCCCACTAAAGAGTTGCTTGAGAAATGTTGGCTGTTGCCCAGCTTGTTCAGATAGTGCCAGTGGGCGCAACTGCATGATTTCCATGCGGCCAGCTAGTGAATCTGCCAGTTGAGGCAGCAATAGGACATTTGCGGATCCAGTTAGCAGGAATCTGCCGGGCTTTCTGTTCTCGTCTACACTGGCTTTGATCGCCAGGAACAATTCCGGTGTGCGTTGTATTTCATCGAGAATGACTTTTTCAGGTAAGCCCTGGACAAAGCCTATGGGGTCCGTTTTTGCAGCTTGGAGCTGGTTGTTGTCGTCAAAGCTGATATAGCGATATCCGAGACCATCTCCTACTAATTGCGCTAACGTAGATTTGCCGCACTGCCGGGAACCATGAATCAGGACTACCGGAGTATCTTCTAATGCTTCTCGGAGGTTAGCTTCTGAAAACCTGAGGTACACAAGCTTGCTCGCTGTTTTGATTGTTATGGGGGATTTCCTTGCCTGGCTAGCATAAACAAGAGCCCGTCTGAATGAAAGTATTTATTCGTCCAGATGAAAATATTTATTCGTCCAAATGAAAATATATATTCATCCATATGAAAATATTGAGAAAAGTTGTAGAGCGATCTGTAAGCACTGTTTTGGGGGAGCTGTCTCCAAATGATGAACGGAATTTTTCGGCTAGCCGGACGGTGAGAGTTGGCCGAAAAACGCTCCTGCGTTTTCGGCAAGCCCGCATCTGACATGCATGGATGCATTAATGCCACGGAGCGCATGGATGCGCGAGAGTGGCCCTGGCGGGGGCTCCCGCCGTTAAAAATTTGGATTTATTAGATTGCCGGGAAATCCAGAGAGTTGCGCCTGAATTGTTCCAGACAATTCAGGCACGCCCCCCATCCCTGGGGGGAGCTGTCTTTAAAAGAGGAACGGAATTTTTCGGCTTGCCTGACGGTGAGAGTTGGCCGAAAAACGCTCCTGCGTT
The DNA here is from genome assembly GCA_040218615.1 of Gammaproteobacteria bacterium. Taxonomy (GTDB): domain Bacteria; phylum Pseudomonadota; class Gammaproteobacteria; order Pseudomonadales; family Pseudohongiellaceae; genus UBA9145. The sequence goes on along the minus strand of JAVJRC010000013.1, from coordinate 44,048 downwards.
TTCGGCATGCCCGCCATCCCTGGCGGGCAAACTCGACTATAAGAGATCACTTCCTTCCCACTTCCGCCAAATAAAAAAGGGTGCCCGATGGGCACCCTTTTTTATTTGGTGGAGGCGGGGAGATTTGAACTCCCGTCCGTCAGTTCGCAGCCTAAGGCTCTACATGTTTAGCGTCGTCTATTGAGTTAGCCCACGTCTACCCGACGGGCAGGGCGAGTAGGGCGAGTTTGAGAAATTTTTAACGGTTGGGTCCCAAACACCCCTTCCGCGATCCTGTTCTATATGACGATTGCAAAACTCTGGTTTACAGGCATCCCTGAGGCAATCGCTAGCGAGCTATATTAAGCTGCTAGAGCGTATCTATCGTCGTTGGCAACTATATAAGTTGCAGTAATTGATTAACGAGAGTTACTACCCTCTCGACATGCACCCCAGGGATTGATACCAGCGTCGAATCCGAATCGCCCCCAAGAGGACTACGTAGTATAACACAATCTTATACTGCAAGCCCGATACAGCTTACACGCACCGGTGTTCCGCTTGAGGCGGCACTACCCCAAACGAAGCCGTTTGTTGGAGCAAGCACGTCCTCTCGGCCTCACAAGCACCGGTGTTTAACTAAAGGGTCACAAAGCGTGAACAAATTCAGAAACCCTAACAACAGGGCTCTGCCTACCCTATATATATAAGGTCCAAATCCCGATTCACAACCCTCCAGCTTGGGGATACACTGGATAGCATTCTTCGGGAGGCACTGTCATGGCACGCCAACTTTCCTACGCACGGCGCAAGGCGCTTAAGACCGGGATTACCTGTTCCAGAAAAGATTTTAAATGGCTGTGTAAGAACACAAACCGGGTGAACATGGTCGGGGAAGGTGATTCCTGGTTTGCCTACCCGCGTAAGAATATTCTTATAGGCAAGCACGCCAATATGCTGGACTGGGTTGCCCGAAGTATTCGGGATAAAGGCTCGGCCAATCTGTTGCGAATACCTGGCAATGGCGATGAAGCGGTTGAGATGTTGGCCGGAAGTCAGAAGCGGGATCTTGCCGAGACATTGCGCGATGGTGAAGACAGAATCGATCTCATTCTGTTTTCTGGTGGCGGTAATGATGTGGTGGGCAAGTGGGACATGGACCGGTTGCTCAATTTTTTTGAGGGTGGGTTCAGCGCCAGGGATTGTATTAATTCGGTGCGATTTAAGCGCAAGTTGCTGCAAATCAGATTGGCCTATGAGGAGTTGATCGAACTTCGGGATGAATATGCTCCCAGCGCAAAAATAGTGACTCACACCTACGACTTCCTGATTCCGAGCAAGGCGTCCGCTCGCTTTGCTGGTATCAACGTAACCGGCCCCTGGATTTATCCCTATCTCATGGAGAAGAATATCCCCGAAACTTTCCACCGGGCGGTCGTGCGCCACCTGCTAACAGACATGAAGCTGATGCTGCAGGATCTTGCAGCCTTGAGTAAGAATCAGGGTAAGTTTTTCGTGGTCAATACCCAGGGCACGCTGGAACCTGGTAGCACCCGGGACTGGAAAGATGAGATGCATCCCACTTCCAGCGGTTTCAAAAAGATTTCACGAAAGTATTACGCGCAGCTTAAGAAGCTTGAGCCAGATCTTCCCGCCTTCGCCCGCTGAGCGATTAGCTGGACGAATAAGCCCCTTTCCAGCCAGAGCAATCCCGGTCTATGGCTTTCTCCATGGTCGAGAGTAATTCCTCACGCATTCGGAGTTTGGATTCACGGTGTGCCTTGGCATCCAGCTTGAGCGCATCGCTTGCACGGGTTTGTGCCGTTGCCAGTAGCTTGTCAGCCGTGGTGAGTTCGTCTAGGAAGCCTGCCTTGAGTGCTTCCTGCGCAGGAAAATAGTAGGCGAAATTCACTGCCTTGTTCAGTTGCTGTGGAGTGAGCCGCTGGCGAAGAACCTCTATGGCAAAGTGCGGCACCGTCATGCCAATAGCTACTTCGTTGGCAGCAAACTTCGAGTCGCCATCGATACCGATGCGGTAGTCGGTGGACAGCAAAGTAAAAACTCCCATGGCTATGGCATGGCCGCTGCAGGCACAGATTGTAGGCAGGGGAAAACTGAGCAGGCGTTGAGCCAGCCTGGCTCCGCTGCTCAACATGGTGTAGATGGCATCCGGGTCTCCCGCCTTGAAGACACCAAGATCAAACCCGCCGGAAAACATCTGCTCACGACCAGTAATGATGACGACTCCGCCGTTGGATTCTGCCTTGTCCAGTGCCTGGTTCAACTGGCTGAGCATATCGATGGACATGACGTTGGCTTTGCCATCATCGAGGCGAATAGTGGAAATGTCGTCTGCGAATTCGTAGGAAAGCAGGGCCTGCTTGTCGGCCATGGTCTGTGCTCCTTGTTAGGGTTAGGTTGTTAGGCTGGCCCAATCTGACAATCGGCCATGTAATAGATCAGATACTGATTAAAGGTACCACATTCTGGGCAATACACTCTCTAACGGCCACCATCTGTGCCAAGGACTATATTCTGTGCACTGGCGCGCGCCTAGCCAGCCAGGAATTGCTATTATGTGGCCGAGTTTCATAGCTTTGGTGATTTCAATTGTCTCGTAATTCGGAAATTTCTCCAATTGGCCACTTGCTGTTCTGGATTCCCGGTTTGGTTCTGCTGGGGGTGTTCTTCTGGTTATTCAGTGAAGTGTTAACCCCCTTCGTACTTGGCCTGACCATCGCCTACCTGCTAAATCCAGCCTTGCTGCGTCTGGAGAAACTTCAGATCAATCGCACCCTGGCGACAGTTTTTCTGCTGACCTTGTTTTTTATCGCTGTCATTCTGCTACTGATTCTGATTATTCCACCTCTGTATCGGGAAATAGCCCAGTTGGTGCAAACCGCCCCAGACTTTCTACAGGCACTGGGCGATCGGTTTCAGCCTTATCTGAATCTGGTGCAGGAACGAGTGGGGAGCGGAGAGTTAGAGCAGAATATCCGGGATGCGGTGGAGAACAATATCAGCAATGCCTTTAGTCTCAGCTCAAGCATTCTGTCTGGTTTGTTGAGTGGCGGAGCAGCCATTGCGAACTTTCTCTCCATACTGGTTATTACGCCACTGGTCGCATTCTTTATGATGCGCGAGTGGCCGGCCATGGTTGAAAAGGTTGACAACCTGATTCCCAGAGACAGCTACGATGTCATCAAAGACTTGATTGGCAAGATAGACGGCAAGATCTCCGGCTTTGTGCGTGGCCAACTTCTGGTTGCTCTGTTTTTGGGTATTATCTACGCCATCGCCTTGTCTATCGCCGGCCTGGACTATGGTTTTCTGATTGGGCTCGTTTCCGGCTTCCTTTCGATTATCCCGTTGTTTGGTTCCATAGTTGGTTTTGTGGTCGGCGTGACAGTTGCCTGGTTTCAGATGTCTGAAATAACTTTCGTATTAATCATCGCTGTGATTTTTGTTTGCGGGCAACTCCTGGAAGGTAATGTCATTGCGCCAAAATTACTGGGCGACAGTGTGGGTATGCATCCGCTGTGGATTCTTTTTTCCATTCTGGCAGGTGCTTCCTTGTTGGGTATCGTAGGCATGTTAATCGCCGTGCCCCTGGCAGCGACCATTGGCGTATTGGTCGGCTTTGCACTGGATAAGTACCAGGACAGTGATTACTACGAGTCAACCTAGCCAGGCTTTGTGGCTGGCAGGATTTTTTGGAACCGGGATAGGAGTGGGGTAAAAGTGACATCCAGGATAAGAGAACTCTCGGACAAGATTGCCAAGCTGGAACAGCGGCTCATTGAGGAACTCAAGAGTCAGGAAGACGAATTCAGGTACAAGCTGCGCGGCAAGAAAGTTGAATTTGAAGAAGCAGTGCTGGAAGCGCACAAAGAACTGAAGGTCAGCATTCCGTCCTGGCTTCGTTCTGCAGCAGTTCGGAACACACTGTCAGCGCCGTTTATCTATGCCATGATTATTCCGATCGCCTTCATGGATTTGACGGTCACCCTGTACCAACAAATCTGTTTTCGACTCTACAATATTTCAATGGTTCGACGTTCAGACTACATCGTGATGGACCGTCACCAGCTTGGTTATTTGAACGGAGTTGAAAAATTCAACTGCCTGTATTGCGGTTACGGGAATGGTGTCATCGCCTACACGCGGGAGATCATTGCCCGTACAGAGCAATACTGGTGTCCCATCAAACACTCGCGAAAAATCGTGGGCACGCACAGGCGTTACAACAATTTTTTGGGATTCGGTGAAGCCGAGGATTACCACACCAAGTTGCTGAAATTTCGTGATGACATGCGAGAGGAAAAGTAGAGTTATGAGCAGCAGGGGCTACCTTGACTTTGAGGCAAAAGAGCCTTTTTTAACCACCGCCGAATATCCCAATCCCCACCCGCCAGAATAAAATCAACATTTCCCGGTCTATATGAGTAGAACAGTATTTCTGGGAGATTACTGGTCGGGAGATGGACTCAATGACAGCCGAATCCAATAACGGCAACAACACAAAACCGCAATTTCATTACAACTCGCTCACCGCGCTATTTCTGAATTGTAGCCTTAAGCCTACAGGCAGGCTCTCACACACAGAGAAGCTTATGGAGGTTTCGGCTGCGATCATGTCGAAGCAGGGGGTCAAGACAGAAATCATCCGGGTCGCAGACTATCAAATTCCTCCGGGGGTGTACCCGGACATGACAGAACATGGTTTCGATCGGGACGATTGGGCTCCTCCTCGCCAGGGAGGCTGGGACGCGAACCTGCCTGCCGAGGTCTACCCTGATATTGAAAAGCTCGGGTTTCCACGCAGGCCAGATCAGGCTCTGAGCGAAAAAGTCTGGGACGCAAATATTCTGGTTGTTGGCACACCCATCTGGTTGGGTGAGGAAAGTTCAGTGTGCCGGTTGTTGATCGAAAGACTCTACGCCGAGTCAGGAAAACTGAATGACAATGGCCAGTCCCGGTTTTATGGAAAAGTAGGCGGCTGCATTGTCACTGGCAATGAAGATGGTGTGAAGCATTGTTCCATGAGTGTGCTATACGCGCTGCAGCATCTGGGTTACCTGATCCCCCCGCAAGCCGATGCGGGCTGGATAGGAGAGGCCGGCCCAGGTCCGTCTTACGCAGACGAGGAATCCAATGGGCCAGACAATGATTTTACCCAACGCAATGTCACCATCATGTCCTGGAATCTCATGCACCTGGCGAAAATGCTACAGGACAATAATGGCATTCAATCTTTCGGCAACAATCGCAAACAATGGGAGGAGGGTGAGCGTTTCGGTCACCCTGGCAGAAGGCTGGTATAAAGTGTGCAATCTGGCTCCTCGAGTGAGATCAGGAGCAGGTTGTCACAGGATTTACTCCTGACCTTGCTACTCGGAACCCGATGTGTCTTTTTTGGTTGTCGCTACTAATCAGGCTGCCAGTTGGATAACGTTTTCGTTGGAGCATTGCTGCAGTAACTCCAATACCTCATCTTTCTGACGGTCTTCTCCCGTGCGAACAACCAGTAGTATATGACCGTCATCGAGTTCTTCCTGCAGTTTGTCCGCATCCGACTGGCTGATGGCGACACCCGTCAGGGCTCCGATGCCACCAACCACCGCTGCGGTTGCGGTCGCCACGGCCACAGCACCCCCGAACACTCCGGCAGAGGCAATAATGGCAGCTCCGCCCGCAGTTGTAGCTGCCAGCGAAAGTCCCCCTACGGTTGCAGCAACTGTACTTGAGGTGCCTTCTTTGGCTACAAATCGCTCCAGCTTCTCGTTGCTTCCAGCTTCATTGACCACATCGAAGTCGTCCTTCAGCTTATCCATAACAGACTGTTCGGTGCACAGCAGGCTGATCTGGTCTTTTTGAACACCTGCATCAAGCAACTGCTTCACTGCCTGATTCAGTCTTTCACCGTCAACAAAACTCGCTACCACATCCTGCTGAATTTTCTTGTCAGTATTCTCCATTGAGAAGCTCCTTGGGGTTTCTAAAAATTACTGGTTCTATTGTTCCTGTCCTTTAGTACATTCAATTGCTGTGCCAATATTGAGGATTACTCGTCAAATTTCATGGATAGCGGGAAATCCCCGCATCATGTGGCCTGTAGAGAGTGAGGTGAGGGCGTATTAGAGGTGACGATACAAAGTTGCAGGGTTGCTTCTAACGCCGCAGGGAATTAATTGCTGCCCGTGAGAGTAAAAATTACCGAGCTGGAGGTTGGTGAGAATATGAAGAGGAATAATCAAACAGCTGTCTAAAGCGGGGAGTCCGAACTCGTCCCTGCCGAATGCGGCAATGAGGTGCGTCCTCTGCGGTAACAGGAATGACAAGACAGGGAGTTTTGATCTATCTGTTGGTCTGTCGAACAATGCGCTGCTTGTCGATGTTCCATTCACGATCTTTGATGGTGGCGCGCTTGTCGTGGCTCTGCTTACCTTTGGCCAGGGCGATTTGCGCCTTCACCAGGTGATCCTTCCAATACAATCGGGTGCAGAGGCAGGTGTGTCCCTTCTGCTGGGTTGCTGAAAACAGTTTGGCCAGCTCCTTCTTGTGCAGCAGCAGCTTCTTGGTGCGACCCGGGTCTGCCACCACATGAGTGCTCGCCGTATCGAGAGGCGTGATGTTGCAACCCAGCAGGAAGGCCTCGCCATCTTTTATCAGCACATAGCTGTCCACAAGCTGCACTTTCTTCAAGCGCAGACTCTTCACTTCCCATCCCTGCAAGGCAATTCCGGCCTCGAAACTTTCTTCGATGAAGTAGTCGTGTCGTGCCTTTTTGTTCTGCACGATCGTGTTGTCAGGGGTTTTTGATTTGCCTGTTTTCGCCATGGGGCGCGATTATAGCGGTTTCGTCAGCATTCATCTGGAAAACCGCTGATCCCGGTAGCTGTGTTCAAATTGAGTTGATCTGGGGGCGCTGATAGAATCCCCAGACGCTAACCCGCAATAATAAGCTAATCTATTGAGATATAAGGGATTTTAATGGCACAGGACAGAGGGCAGTTCAGCTCCAAATTGGGATTTATTCTGGCTGCTGCCGGATCTGCTGTGGGGCTGGGCAACCTGGTTGCCTTCCCGGTGATGGCGTCCAAAAACGGTGGCGCCGCCTTTCTTATCATTTATCTCTTCTTTGTCGCATTCATTTGCTATCCGGTGATGATGGCCGAGATTTCCATGGGTCGGCATACCACACGTAACCCGGTAGGTGCATTTTCCCAATTATCCGGTGGCAAGCTGATCTGGCGTTTGGCCGGAATGCTGGCCATTCTCACTCCCTTCATGATTGCGGTCTTTTATACGGTCATCACGGTTTGGCTGGTGGTGTATATCAAGGAGATACTGAGTGGCAATCTCGATGTTCTCTCCCAGCCTGGAAATTTTGCTGAAGTTGTGGCCCGGCCTTCACTGTTTGGTTACCTGGTAGGGCTGCTGGGGCTGATGTTTTTCATCCTGTTGGGGGGTGTAAAAGGCGGCATTGAGCGTCTGGCCAGAGTGTTAATGCCGACTCTGGCAGTGATGCTGATTTTGCTGGTGATCTTTGTGCTCACGCTGGAAAACGCCAGTGTCGGAGTGAGTTACTATCTGGTGCCTGATTTTGGCCGAGTGGACCTGGCGGTAATCAATGGCGCACTCTCCCAGGCATTCTTTTCGCTTTCGCTGGGTATGGGGATTCTGATTACCTATGGTTCCTATTTCAGCAGGAAAGACAATATCGCGCAATCGGCGCGCATGGTTGCCATCGCCGATTCCAGCATTGCCTTTTTTGCCGGGATGCTGATCCTGCCAGCCATCTTTGCCTTTGATCCCAATACCAACACCGATGATCTTTCCACCAGCAGTGTGGGTCTGATCTTCGATTTCCTGCCGCAAATTTTCTTGTCCATGCAGGATGCCGTGGGCTACGGTGGTGCGAGTTTCGTGGCCGTGCTGTTTTTTACCCTGGTGTTCTTCGCGGCATTGACTTCCATGGTCTCGATTATTGAAATTCCCATTGCCTGCTGGATAGATGAGCTGAAGTTTTCACGCAGGAAAGCCGTATTTTTTCAGGCGACGTTGTTAACAATCTTTGCCATTCCGGCCACCATGTCACTGGGCATCTCGGATTTTTTCACCAATTTCACCAGTTATGGAGGCGTCAGCAAATCCTTTTTCGATCTGGTATCCGATGTGTTCTATGAAACCATTTTGCCATTTGTGGGGTTCACTGTTTGTATCTTCTGCGCCTATCAATGGAAGATGAGCGGACTTAAATCGGAACTGATCCTGGGCGATGACAAGTTCCATGGTTCGTTTCTGGAGAAATACATCAACTTCTCCCTGGGCACAATCATCCCGGTAGTATTGCTGGTGGTTTTTATCAGCACAGTCTCGCAAATCTATTTTTCATAGTATTGCTGTAATCGAGTTTCACATGCCAAGCGTCAAGCACAGTGCGCTCATCGGGTTTTCGGCTGAGCAGATGTTCGATCTGGTGAATGATATTGAGCAGTACCCGAAGTTTCTGAATTCCTGCAAGTCAGCCAGAGTCATCAGCGCAACCGACGATGAATTGGTGGGTGAACTTTGCCTGGCCAAGGCCGGTATCTCCCAGTGCTTTACGACAAAAAACATCTTGTCCCGGCCAGACTCGATCAAATTACAATTGGTAAAGGGAGATTTTTCCCAGCTGGAAGGTGAATGGACATTCGAAGCACTAAATGAATCGGCCTGCCGCATCGAACTGGTCATGGACTTCCAGTTCAACTCTGCCCTGTTAGGCTATGCGGCAGAGAAACTGTTGTCTTCAACCATTGCCGGGCTTGTGGATGCCATAGTCAAACGCGCCAACGAGGTGTATAGCCAGTGAGTGCGGCCCGCGACTCGTCCCTGATCACGGTTGAAGTTGCCTATGCGACTCCCGAGAAACAAAGCATTGTCGAGATCGAAGTTCCCAGGGGCACGACCGCTTATGAGGCTGTGGAGCAATCCGGCATCACCGAGGTGTTTCCGGAAATCGACCTGGCTACCAACCCCATGGGAATCTTCTCTGACCTGATGGATGGCAAGAAACTGCCGCTGCCCGCTGACTACATTCTGCAGCAGAAAGACAGGGTCGAAATCTATCGCCCATTGACTATCGATCCGAAACAAGCGCGTCTGGCTCGCGCAGCAAAGAAAAAAGCAGCGTTAGCAAAGCAATCATAGAGCTGCTCAATGCTTGATGCGGCAAACTTGTGAACGAAGCGGCATCGGGCGCATAATGTATTTCCGGCATTTTGAATATCAGCATGAGCAAAAAAACTCCACCAAAGCAGAGCCTGAAGAGCCTTCTGGCTAAGATCGAATCGGGTCTGCATGACTATTACGTGGCACCCTATCGCCGTTCATTCGCCCGTGCGCAGCGGGACGAGGATGACTTGTTTATGCTGCTGGTATTTGCCGAAAGCCTGGGAGTACCGAACCCGGCGGCTTTCTACACCATGGAACTCCTGCCTATCGTTTACGATCGCTTCCATGAATGGCATACGCGAATGGGTATGGAAAAATCACCTCTGGATCATATAAGTTGCTGCTAGATCTCGCGCGCAATCGCAGAATACTCTTTTTCGGTGGCAAAGGTGGTGTGGGCAAAACCACTGTTTCTTCCGCCACCGCTCTCGCTCGCGCCAATGAAGGCGCCAGGGTTTTGCTGGTGTCTACCGACCCGGCGCATAACCTTGGCCACTTGTTTGCCCGGAGCATTGGTCCACAACCGGTACGCATCACAGCGGGGCTCGATGCCATGGAACTGGACCCGGGTGAAACAATAAGGACGCACATCGAAGAAGTCAGTCGTGCTCTGCACCAGCTTATGCCCGTGACCCAGCACGCCGAAATAGACAAGCACATGGATCTTTCCCGGGATGCGCCGGGCATGCACGAAGCGGCTTTGCTCGAGCGTATAGCAGACATCATCAAGGAAGGTGTGGATGATTATGAGCTTATTGTGTTTGACACGGCGCCTTCCGGGCATACGGCGAGACTTATGGTTTTGCCGGAAATGATGTCAGCCTGGACCGAGGGACTCATTAAGCGTCGGGACAAGGCAGACAGATTTGCTGAGATAGTCAGGGACATGGGTAAAGATGCAAGCGTGGATGATAAATCCATTGGTGGCCTTGATCGTGGGGAGCGAGAAAAAGAGAGCCAGATACGCCAAATCCTGTTGCGAAGACGCAAAAAATTCTCCCACTTGCGCGACGCGCTTTCCAATTCGGAGCTATGCAGTTTTGTCATTGTCCTGGCAGCAGAGCGATTGCCGGTATTGGAATCGATAGAACTCTATCAGCAACTGGGTAAAACCGGTGTGGACATTGGTTGCTTGCTGGTGAACAAGCGTTCACCCGAAAACGAAGGTGAATTCCTGACTGCGCGCCGGGCCCAGGAAGATCAGCATCTCGCTACTCTCGATGCGGCTATCAGTTCTGTGCCACGACAGGAAATCGCTTTGGCGGGGAGAGATGTGGTGGGGCTCGAGGCGCTGGAGAAATTTTCCCAGACCCTTGCCGGTCCCTAATGCTTGACAGCCCCATGGCGGCTGGTGATACTTCAGAGACTTATGGCGGTTCAATCTATACAAATCAAGCGTTTGGCAGTGAAGACCTATAGGCAATCTGCAGGTATAAAAGCACTGCTTGGTTTGTTGTGCCTGCTATTTGTCACTGCACAGGCCATTGACCTGACTCACAGTCACAATGGAGATTTAAACCTCCAGGCTGATTGTGACATCTGTCTGAAACTCGGTTCAGATGACGACATGCTGCTCAATGCTGTGGAATCCGCGCCAGGATCACACAGGCAAATATTGGCAGTACCTGCTCACCGCAATGTTCCTGTTGCGGACATCCTCACTTCTCAAGCTCGCGCACCACCTCTAACTTAAATCCAATCTATCTTTTTTGCTGCCAGGGATTCGCAACAGTAGTGTTGTGCACGTCTGGCATTCACAAATTCGTAAAAAAGTATTTGAATTGTTGAGAGGTTAGTTGTGAAGTATTCACTACAATATCGCATTGCAAGCGCCGTATTTGCAGGTTCAGCATCTGCCTGTGCATTAGCCCAGGATAATAATCCCCTGCATGAAGAACAACGCATTGACGAAATCATCGTCACCATGCCATTTAATCAATCTCGGGCTGAAACCATGCTGCCCATCAGTGTTCTGTCTGGTGAAGAGCTTCGTGAGAAGGTAACCAACACCCTGGGCGATACCTTGCGTAATGAGATTGGGGTAAACAATGCCTCGTTTGGTACAGGCGTAGGCCAGGCGATTATCCGCGGCCAGACTGGCAACAGGGTATCGGTACTGCAAAACAGTATCGCCCTGACCGATGCAGCCAACGTTAGCCCAGACCATACCAATGGTGTCGAGCCTCTTCTGGCCGACAAGCTCGAGATCATTCGTGGACCTTCCACTCTGCTTTACGGCAGTGGCGCCATTGGCGGTGTCGTTAACGTCATCGACAACCGAATCCCGGAACAGCTTCCTGAAGTCACCAATTTTCAACTTGAGCAGAATTACAATTCTGTCAACGATGAGAACAAAACAATCTTTCGGCTTGATTCCTCACTAGGCGACTTTGGTATTCACCTGGACTACTTCACTCGTGAGAACGACAACGTGGAGATTGATGGTTTCGCCATCGATGAGGCAGCAGTTGAGCGCCTGGAAGAACTGACAGCCGCCTTTATTGGCGATGATCATGAGGAAGAGCACGAAGAAGAACATGATGAGGAAGAATTCGAGAACACTTTCGGCTTTATCGGAAATTCCAACGGTGAGGCAGAAGGCGGCACGGCTGGATTTTCCTTTGTAGGCGATCAAGGGTTTTTTGGATTTTCATTCAATACCCTGGAGACTGATTACGGCCTGCCGCCGGGCACGCACTCCCACGCCCATGGACATGGTGACGAGCACGAAGAAGATCATGATGAGGAAGAGGGTGATGAGGAAGAGCATGAAGATGAGCACGAAGAAGAAGTCGAGTTTGTGCGCCTGACCCTGGACCAGGACCGTTATGATTTCAAAGGTGAGTACAGGTTCCAGGAATCCTGGATCGAAAGCATTCGGGCAACGGTTGGTTTTACTGACTATGTGCACCGTGAAGTCGAGTTCTTCGAAGACGGGGGAGCCGAAGTTGGCACAACGTACAGTAATGAGGGTCTTGAGTCTCGCTTTATTCTGGCCCGGACGCCAACCGGCTATTGGTCTGGTGTTTACGGTCTGCAAATAGGTGACACTGAATTCAGCGCCGTGGGTGAAGAAGCCTTTATTGCTCCTTCTGACATCCGCAATGTGGGTTTGTTTGGTGTGGAACGCTACAACCGTGACCGCTTCACCGCTGAATTGGCCATGAGGTTCGAATCAGCCGAAGTCGATCCCGGCGGTCGCTGCGCCTATGACGACGATGTGATGAGCTTCAGTGCCAGTGGGCTCTACGATGTCAATGCGACCAGCAATCTGATGATTGCGGCAACCCACTCCGAGCGCGCACCGTCCGTTGAAGAATTGTTTTCCAATACTTCGCTGGATACCTGCGGCCGCTATGCCGATGATGAACGCCTGGTGGTACATGCGGCTACTGGTTTGATTGAGATAGGCAATGCCAATCTGGATTCGGAAAAGTCCAACAACCTTGAATTGGGCTATCGCATTAACTCTGGCCCGATTACTGGTGAAATCAGCGCTTATTACAATTCAATCGACGACTACATCTTTTTGGACATCACCGGCGAAGCAGCCGAAGAGACACCAATTGCGGCTTACCTGCAGCAGGACGCCACATTCAGTGGTCTCGAGGCGGAACTGACTTTCACCGTGGCCCGGACTCAGCGCTATAGCAGTGAATGGTCAATATTCGGCGACATGGTTGATGCCGACCTGGATTCCGGTGGCAATGTGCCACGCATTCCAGCCGGGAAGTTCGGCTCGGAGCTGCGTTTTTTCGGCAATAACTGGAGTACTCACCTGCATGTGACGCGGGTTAACGATCAGGAAGAAACAGGGCGCCTGGAACAGGCAACCGACGGTTACACCCTGGTGTCCATCTACGCTGATTATCACGTCGCTGTCGGAGGGGGTTCAGAATTCAAACTCTTTGCCCGCGGTGACAATCTCTTGGATGAACCGATCCGAAACCATGCTTCATTCCTGAAGAACTTTTCACCTGAATCTGGACGTGGTGTCACCCTGGGTGTGAGGTATGAGTACTAAATTGTGTAATACTGTGGTTCCCTGCAACCCTGTTTCTGTCGGCTCCCATGCCGTCACTGTTTGAAGGAGTACTTATGAGAAGTTTATTGACGTTTCTGGCCCTGGTGGGTTTTGTTGGCCAGCTTAATGCTGCAGATGCTGCAGCTACCCGGGCCAAGGTTGAGCAGTACCTGCAAGGTGATATCCGGGACGCGGCTGAAGTCGCACGGGACGCCAACCGCAAGCCAGCCGAAGTGCTCGAGTTTTTCGGTCTGGAAGACGACATGAAAGTGTTGGAGATTTCACCAGCCACAGGCTATTGGTCCAAGTTTGTAGGCCCTATGCTTTGCGCCAATGGCGGAGAGCTTGTTGTGTCTGTAGGTGTGAACGATGCGTTTCGCAATGATGTCATGTCATTGCCTGGCATGGATTGTGTGAGTGACATCAATCCGGATCGTGCACTGAACAATCTTCCGCCCTTTCAGTTTGAGGACGATAACTTCGATATGGTGCTCACGTTCTGGAACTTACACAACCCTTCAGCCGAAGGTCGTGCCAACATGAACAAGGCGATTTTCGATGCACTCAAGCCCGGTGGCATTTACGGTGCAGTGGACCATACCCGCCGCCACAATCAACCTGGTTCACGCGCAGTTGGGCGCAGGCTGGACCCGGTATTGGTTATCAAGGAAATGATCGACGTGGGTTTCGAGTTCGTGGACTTCAGTGACATGCACTACCACGAAGAAGATGATCTGACGCTGGAAGTTGGCACAGCCGGTGTGCGGGGAAACACGGACCGCTTTGTGCTGAAGTTTCGAAAGCCGATGTAGTCCTGGATTCAGCCAGTCAGAAAATTATTCGCTGTTTGAAGAAGCGGCGCTGGCCTGAGCCGATGAGGGAACAAAATCTCCGGTGAAGCTGATCAACTGGTCGGCTTCGTCGAAGAACACGGTCACACGTTCCTGTCCGCGCACGCCACCGCCGGGCTGGTAGTTATAAACATAGTCCCAGCGATTCTGGTGGTAGGGATCTCGCACCAGCGGTGTGCCCATGACGAAAATCACCTGACGCTTGGTCATGCCGGGGCGAAGCTGATCCACCATCTCCTGGGTAATAATATTGCCCTGGGGAATACCAATCTTGTAAACACCTGGGAAATCCAGGGCGCCCACATTGCCACAGCCAGCCAGCGTCGCTGCGGCGGCTGCTATTACCAGTGAATTAGTCAGAGATTTAACAAGTAACTTCATAGACTTAGCTTAAATTGGTTTAATGTTGCCCGGCTCGTACTTTCCAGCCCTGCAACGAGCGGGCATAATAACCCGGTTCTGATTCCAGGCAAAATCCCCTTGTTTGCGTCAGTTCAGATAACGAACAACTTGAACAACGTAGTAGACAGCAAGAATCGCAATTCTATTCCCTGCACCATCGAGAGAGAGCCTATGTCCAGCGAAAATCAGGAACTGCGTAAAGCCGGCCTGAAAGTCACCCTGCCCAGAGTCAAGATTCTGCAAATTCTGGAAGGATCAGAAACCAAGCATATGAGCGCGGAAGACGTGTACAAGGCGCTGATAGAGGCGGAAGAAGATGTGGGTCTGGCTACGGTGTACCGGGTATTGACCCAGTTTGAGACGGCCGGTCTGGTCGCGCGCCATCATTTCGAGGGTGGGCACTCGGTGTTTGAATTAATGCCCGATGATCACCACGACCATATAGTCTGTGACAGTTGCGGCAAGGTGGAAGAGTTTTTTGATGAAACCATCGAAGAACAACAGGAAAAGATCGCCAAGAAACATGGCTTTAAAATCACCGACCACAGCATGTACTTGTATGGAATTTGTCGGGACTGTCAGGCAGACGAAAAAGCCTGATATTAAGTTCCGGTCAGGACACCACCATTTGCTGGGCATGAGCCAGTGATTCTTCGCTGAACTCCTTGCCTGCCTCACCTGCTTCACCTGCCATCTCACCGCCCAGCATACGGGCGACTTCCCTGACGATTGCTTCGCCTTTGAGTGTTTGAATGGAGGTCACCGTGTTCTTGTCTTTGGCTTGCTTTGCGACCTGAAAGTGATGATGGCCCTGTCCGGCAACCTGGGCCTGATGGGTCACACAAAGAATCTGGGTACTCTCGCCCAGCTTGCGCAGCAACTCACCCACCACTTTTGCCACGCCACCGCCAATGCCCACGTCTACTTCATCGAAGACCAGGCTGGGGATCTCCGAGGTTTGCGCAGTAATCACCTGAATGGCCAGGCTGATGCGCGACAACTCTCCGCCGGAGGCTACCTTAATCAGTGGCTTGGCGGGTTGGCCCGGATTGGTAGCAACCAGAAACTCTGCTGACTCAAGTCCGTTTTGGGTCGGTACGGATTCATCGGCCTCGGTAAAATTGACTTCCAGTGAGGCATGGGGCATGCCCAGAACTTGTAGTTGCTCATTAATCTGCTTGCCAAGTTTCTTGGCCGCCTTGTGCCGTTGTTTGCTGACTTCGCGGGCGAGCTGCAGGTACTGATCCCGCAGCATCTTGTCATTGGCCGCGAGCTTTTCCAGTTCGGCATCGCTGTTTTCCAATCGGTTCAACTGGGTACGCAGATCCTTAACCAACCGGGGTAGTTCCGCAGCCTTGATCTTGTGTTTTCTTGCCACGCTGTGCAATGCGCTGAGTCGCGCGTTCACCTGTTCCAGTCTTTCCGGGTCGGCTTCAAAACTGTCATTGAAACTGCGTAATTCGTTAATGGCTTCTTCTATTTGGATCTCGGCATTTTCCAGCAGGGAGATCACCGAGCTGATGGCCGGCTGTTCTTCTGGCAACTCGCGCAGGCTGCTAAGTAAAACGTTGAGTTGGCTGGATATGTTTTCGTCGTTGTCATCCAGTTGCTGCAAGGCAGATTGTGTGTTGGAGACGATGTCATCGGCATGGCTGAGGGTCTTCAATTCCGCTTCCAGTGACGATGTCTCGTCTTCGCCCACATCCAGCTCGTCCAGCTCGCTGAGTTGATAGCTGAGTAGCTGCGTCTGTGCCGAATTCTCCTCCGATTGTTGGCCAAGCTGTTTCAGGTCCTGGTGGTTTTGCTGCCATTGCCGGAAGGTGGAGTGCAGCTTACTGCGCAGCTTGGCATCGACGCCAAAGTCATCCAGTAGCCGTTGGTGGGTGCTGCGTTGTAATAGGGACTGGTGTTCGTGCTGGCTGTGAATGTCGATCAACATCTCGCCCAGGGTTTTAAGGCTGGACATATTCACCGGCGAACCATTGATGTAGGCACGGCTGCGACCGTCACCGCTGACAACCCGGCGCAACAGGCAGAGCTGGGGAGATTCTTCGGAACGCAGATCGTTTTCTTCCAGCCATTCATTGGCCTTGGCAATGCGGCTGGTGTCGAATTCCGCGGCTATCTCGGCCTTGCTGGCGCCGGTGCGTACGATGGTTTTGTCGGCCCGATCTCCCAGGGTGAAGCCGAGGGCACCCAGGATGATGGACTTGCCAGCACCGGTCTCCCCAGTGATCACGGTCATGCCCGGTTCGAATTCGACTTCGAGCCGATCTACCGTTGCGTAGTTTTGAATCGTGAGATGAGTGAGCATTACCCAAAGTATATTGGATCAGGGTGCTGAAAAAACCAAAAAAGATTGCCCAATGGGACGGACCTAGGCCTCTGTTAAAAAAATGTCTCGCCGCTTGAATCCACGGGCGTTGACCCCATATATCGAAGCATTCGGGCAGCGTCCTGTGTGGGCGCCTGCCAATCCAGTTAACCCATTGATTTGCTTGAATAAAACAAAAGGGAGCTAGAGACAGGGGCATGAGCAAGAAGTCTGAATCTGATACGGAAGAGATCAAGCCACAGGCCGAAACTGAAAACGGGGTCGCTGAAAATGAAGCGGAAACCGAAGCAGAGGCTGAGGCGGGCGAGGGCTCCGAACAAGCAGAAGCGGGTGCTGGGCCAGATGTTGAGCAGCTAATGGAAAAAATAGCAGAAGTGGAACTGGCTGCGGCCACCGCCAAGGATGATTTGTTGCGGGTAAAGGCAGAGATGCAGAATCTGCGTCGGCGCACCGAGCAGGACATTGAAAAAGCCCACAAATACGGCCAGGAGAAGTTCAGTATCGAACTGCTCTCCGTCATGGATAATCTGGAACGCGCACTGGAAGCCGCCAGCGAGCATGACAACGAAACGGTCAAGGCTATCTACGATGGCGTCGAGCTCACACGCAAGAGCTTCATCGACTGTTTTAACAAATTCAATATCGAAGCAGTTGATCCCCTGGGCGAACCTTTCGATCCAGAGCTTCACCAGGCCATGTCCACCCAGGAAAACAATGAAGTTGAACCCAACACGGTGGTCGCTGTCATGCAGAAGGGCTACACCTTGCACGGGAGGGTCATTCGGCCTGCCATGGTGATGGTGTCGAAGCCCGCAAGTACCTGAGGTGAGGGCTGAATAGTAGCCAAAACACAGTGGTCACAGCTCATTTACAGTGCATGTCAGAGTGATTGATAGGACCGAAAATCGGTCAAAGGCAGAAAAACCACAAAATTTGTCAGGATTTCATGCCTGAATCCTTGAAATACCGAGGATCGGGCCAATATTTGAGGCACAGGCGGACGCTCTCGAACGAACAGCAAAGCCAAAGATTTAAAAGCGGAGAAATTTAGAATGGGTAAGATAATCGGTATCGATTTGGGAACAACCAACTCCTGCGTCGCAGTGATGGACGGTGGTGAACCCAAAGTCATTGAAAACGCGGAAGGAGATCGTACCACTCCATCTATTATTGCCTACACCAAAGAAGGGGAAACCCTGGTAGGCCAGCCCGCGAAACGGCAGTCAGTCACCAACCCTGATAACACCCTGTACGCGATCAAGCGATTGATCGGTCGTCAATTCAAAGACGAAGTCGTGCAGAAAGACATCAAGATGGTGCCCTACAAGATCGTCGAAAACGAAAACGGCGATGCCTGGGTTGAAGTGAATGGTGACAAGATGTCGCCACCACAAATCTCTGCGCAAGTCTTGAAGAAGATGAAGAAGACTGCAGAGGATTATCTGGGTGAGGAAGTCAGCGAAGCGGTGGTTACCGTGCCGGCTTACTTCAATGATTCCCAGCGCCAGGCCACCAAGGACGCTGGCAAGATTGCCGGCCTTAATGTAAAGCGCATTATCAATGAGCCGACAGCGGCTGCGCTCGCCTATGGCATGGACAAGAAGTCCGGTGATGCCACTATTGCCGTGTATGACCTCGGTGGTGGTACTTTCGATATCTCCATCATTGAGATTGCGGAAACCGATGGCGAGCACACTTTTGAAGTGCTTTCGACCAATGGTGATACTTTCCTCGGTGGTGAAGATTTTGACATGCGTCTGATCGATTACCTGGCCGACGAATTCAAGAAAGAGTCCGGCATGGATCTGCACAGCGATCCATTGGCTCTGCAGCGCCTGAAAGAAGCTGCCGAGAAAGCCAAGATCGAACTGTCTTCTTCACAGCAGACGGAAGTGAACCTGCCCTATATTACGGCTGATTCCAGCGGACCGAAGCACCTGGTGCAGAAACTGACTCGGGCCAAGTTTGAATCCCTGGTGGAAGACCTGGTGGACAAGACCCTTGGACCTGTGAAGACTGCTATCGAAGATTCCGACATCGATGTATCCAAGATCGACGATGTCATTCTGGTCGGTGGCCAGACTCGTATGCCGCTGGTTCAGCGGAAAGTGGCAGAATATTTTGGCAAGGAAGCGCGTCGCGATGTGAATCCTGACGAAGCAGTGGCTATTGGTGCTGCCATTCAGGGTGCGGTGCTTTCCGGTGACGTCAATGACGTGCTGTTGTTGGATGTCACACCTTTGACCCTGGGTATCGAAACCCTCGGTGGTGTTGCCAGCCCGCTGATCGAGAAGAACACGACCATTCCTACCAAGAAGAGTCAGGTGTTCTCAACAGCCGATGACAACCAGACTGCTGTAACTATCCACGTGGTACAGGGTGAGCGCAAGCAGGCCTCGGAAAACAAATCACTGGGTCGATTCGACCTTGCCGACATTCCTCCGGCGCCGCGTGGTATGCCACAGATCGAGGTGTCTTTTGACCTGGATGCAAACGGTATTCTGAATGTGTCTGCAAAAGACAAGGCGACTGGCAAGGAACAGTCTATTGTCATCAAGGCCTCTAGTGGTCTGTCCGACGATGAGATCGACAAGATGATCAAGGACGCAGAAGCCCATTCGGCTGATGACAAGAAGTTTGAAGAGTTGATCACTGCGCGTAACACTGCAGATGGTCTGGTCCACGCGACTAAAAAGACTCTGGAAGAGGCTGGCGATAAAGCCTCTGAGGAAGAAAAGGATGCTATCAACAACGCCATCACTGCGCTTGAAGAAGCACTGAAGAACGGCGACAAGGAAGAAATCGAGGCCAGGACCAAGGACCTCACCGACGCATCAACCAACCTGGCGCAGAAGCTGTATGCTGAGCAACAGGCGGCTGGCGCAGAGGCGGGCGCGGCTGAGGCCGAGGCTTCCGATAGCGAAGACGATGCAGTTGATGCGGAGTTTGAAGAAGTAAAGGAAGAGGATAAGTAAGCGGATAAGCAAAGACCAATACTCGTCTTGCTTAACAGGAAACCGGGGACAGATTGCGAATTTTAGTCAGTTAAAATTCGTGGTCTGTCCCCTATTCGCGCGGACCCATGGAAACCATGTCTAAACGGGATTATTACGAAGTACTGGGCGTCGACAAGAGCGCCGATGAAGCCGCCATCAAAAAGGCTTACCGCCGCGTGGCCATGAAAAACCACCCGGACCGCAATCCCGATAATCCGAATGCCGAAGAAACTTTTAAGGAAGCCAACGAGGCTTTTGAAGTTCTGTCTGACCGGGAAAAGCGTGCCCGCTACGACCAGTACGGCCACGCCGGTGTTGAGGGGCAGACCCATGGGGGATCAGCGGATTTCAGTGACATCTTTGGCGATATCTTCGGTGATATTTTCGGTGGTGGACGAGGCGGCGGCCGCAGCCATGTGCGCAAAGGCAATGACCTTCGCTATAACCTTGAGCTGTCGCTGGAAGATGCGGTGCAAGGCACCACGGTTCAAATTCGTGTTCCCACTACCGTCACCTGCGACAACTGTAAGGGAAGCGGCGCCAAGCCAGGCACTGAACCCATAGACTGTACGACGTGTGGCGGTCATGGTCAGGTGCGCATGCAGCAGGGTTTCTTCTCTGTGCAGCAAACCTGTCCCCGTTGTCAGGGTGCTGGCAAGCAGATCAAGGATCCATGTAGTAGTTGTCATGGTCGTGGCAGTGTCGATGAGACCAAGACCTTGTCGGTGAAAGTGCCGGCGGGTGTGGACAATGGCGATCGTATTCGACTAACTGGTGAAGGACAGGCTGGGGTGCACGGGGGTCCGTCTGGTGACCTCTATGTTGAAGTACACGTTAAGCAACATTCTATCTTCGAGCGGGAAGGCCGGCATCTGCATTGCAATATTCCGATCAGCTTTGTTGATGCGGCCTTGGGTGCGGAGTTGGAAGTGCCTACGCTGGATGGCAAGGTTAAACTGAAGATTCCACCTGAGACGCAAACCGGGAAGCTGTTTCGGTTGCGTGGTAAAGGGGTGACTCCGATTCGTGGGGGTGCGGCGGGAGACCTGCTTTGTCGGGTTATTCTGGAAACGCCGGTTAACCTGACTGCCCGGCAGAAGGAAATTCTTGAGGAGTTTCGGGAAATCAGCAAGAAGGAGGGGAGTCGGCAGTCGCCTCGTGAGAAGTCTTGGTTTGATGGGGTTAAGAAGTTTGTTGACGGCTTGATTGATTAGTCAATTGCCAGTTTCAAATATTAGCCGCTATTAACCTAAGCTAGGTCAGCTCCTGTGCATGACGGAGCTTGATCAGGGATGCTGTTTTTCCGTTCCGTTGGGCCATCCCTGGCCCTCCCGCGTTCCCATCCCTGGACGCTAGTCACTCCAAAACAACATCCCTGATCAATCTCCTTCCACCCGCGGTGCCTGATTCCACGCCGAGAGGCTTTTCGTTACGACATGGACAATAGTTTCTGATGCACCTTTGGATCAAGTCTGGGACCGAATTGCGAAACTACCGTGGCAGAAGCCACGCTGGCTAGCTTGCCGGCTTCTTCGAAGTTCATGCCATTGGTAATGCCGTAGAGGAATGCGCCGGAGTACATGTCGCCGGCGCCGTTGGTATCGACTACGGGGACCCGACGGGGTGCGATCTCGATGGTTTTCTCGCCATCGAATAGCAGTGAGCCATCGGCGCCTCTGGTCATGGCGAATTGTTTTGCTTTGGTTTTCATTGCTTCGAATGCTTCTTCGGCTGAGTCTGTGCCGGCCCAGAGTTTGGCTTCCTGTTGATTGCAGAACAGCAGATCCACGCCTTCGCCCAGTACGTCGTTCACGTCGTCGCGAAAATATTCCAGCATGGAGGGGTCGGAGAAGGTCATGGCGGTGGGGATGCCGTTTTGTTTGGCGAACTCTTTCATTTCCATGATGGCGGACTTGGCAGTGGGGGAGGTTACCAGGTAGCCCTCGAGATACATGTATTTGCATTCCAGTGCGGCATCGAAATCCATTTCCGAGATGGAGATGTTGTCAGAGACTCCCAGGTGGGTGTGCATGGTGCGTTCGGCGTCGGGGGTGACCATGACCAGGCAGCGGCCACTGATGCCTTCCACGCGCTGGTTGTTCTTGTTGGTTTCGATGTTATGGTGGCCCAGTTGCTCCATGAAGAAGTCGCCGGTTTCGTCATTGGCGACCCGGCAGGAATAGAAGGCGTTGCCGCCGAACTGGCTGATTGCATAGAGGGAATTGGCTGCGGAACCGCCTCCGGTTCGTTTCTTGATGCCGTAGCGCTTGATCAGTTCTTCCAGGAGCTTCTCCTGTTGTTCGTGATCGACCAGGGTCATCAGGCCTTTTTCGATATTGAACTCTTCGAAGAAAGAGTCTTCGACTTCAAATTCCTTGTCCACCAGGGCATTCCCGATGCCGTATACATCATACTTCGCCATTAACCAGTCCTGAGTTGTTTGCTATGGGTTGAGGATTTATTGTGCCGCGATTGCGCTAAAGGCTTTCTCGGCGGCATCCAGGGTATGTTGAATTTCATCGCTGCCGTGGGCGCTGGATACGAATCCGGCCTCGTAGGCAGAAGGGGCCAGGTAGACGCCATTATCGAGCATGGTGTGGAACCAGGTTTGGAAATGAGCGTTGTTGGTGGCCATCACCTGGTCGAATCGTTCTACCTTTTCTTCCTGGGTGAAGAAGCAGCCGAACATGCCTCCCTGCTGGTTGGTGGTGAAGGGGACGTTCGCCGCATCGGCGCGCTGTTGGAAGCCTTCCAGTAGTGTTGCAGTTTTGGTACTTAGCTCCCCATAGAAATTGGGCTGGCTGACATGCTCGAGCATGGTGAGGCCAGCGGCAACCGCAAGGGGACTGCCGGACAGGGTGCCTGCCTGATAGACCGGTCCTTGCGGGGCGATGCATTCCATGATTTCCCGCTTGCCACCGAATGCCCCCACTGGGAGGCCGCCACCGATGACCTTACCTAAGGTGGTCAGGTCGGGGGCGATGTCATAGACGGCTTGCGCGCCGCCCAGGGCAACACGAAAACCGGTCATGACTTCATCGAAGATCAATACGCTGCCATGTTCGGTGCAGCAATCGCGCAGGGTTTGCAGGAACTCTCTGGTGGGAGGTACGCAGTTCATATTGCCGGCGATGGGTTCGACGATCACGCAAGCAACCTGGTCTCCGTGCTCGGCGAAAAATGCCTGGACGTTTTCCGTGTCGTTGAAATCCAGGACATGGGTCAGGTCGGTATAGGCCTTGGGTACGCCCAGTGAATCGGGTTCTCCCAGGGTGAGTGCGCCGGATCCGGCTTTTACCAGCAGGCCGTCTACATGGCCGTGGTAGCAGCCTTCGAATTTGACCACCAGGTCTCGTCGGGTGAATCCCCTGGCCAGGCGAATGGCACTCATGGTGGCTTCCGTTCCGGAAGTGACCAGCCGAACTTCCTCGATCGATGGGACCAGCTTGCAGATGGTCTCGGCCAACTGGACCTCGGCTTCGGTCGACGCGCCGAAAGCGATACCTTCATTCAGTTGCCGTGAAACCGCTGCAAGGACTTCAGGATGACCGTGCCCCAGAATCAATGGCCCGAATGCGCCCACATAATCCACATAACGATTGTCGTCGCAATCGATCAGATAGGCGCCTTCGCCACCCTTGAAGAACAGCGGGTTGCCACCGACACTCTTGAATGCTCGAACTGGCGAGTTTACGCCACCAGGTATAAATTGGGTCGCCTTGTCATACAGCTCTTTCGA
Organism: Gammaproteobacteria bacterium; assembly: GCA_040218615.1. GTDB lineage: Bacteria > Pseudomonadota > Gammaproteobacteria > Pseudomonadales > Pseudohongiellaceae > UBA9145. Next base: position 20,503 of record JAVJRC010000013.1, on the reverse strand, counting down.
GCGATCGTGTTTCATCCTAGACCGATTCCTGCCTTGTTGTTTGGAATAAATTACTGAGTTGTCTTGCGTTCGCCTCGATGTCATCTCCGGCAAAAAGGCTGTGCACCACCGCAAGCATATCAGCACCTGCTGCTATTAGAGAGGCGCCATTGTCCGGATTGATTCCGCCGATGGCAACCACGGGCAATGTTAACTGCTGTCGCGCTTCGGTAAGGATCTGCAACTTTGCTGGAGTGGCATCTGGCTTGGTGTTCGAGGGAAAGAAACGGCCGAATGCAACGTAGTCTGCCCCTGCCTCCTGGGCAGCGATTGCCCTTGCCAGGGAATCATGACAAGTCACGCCAATGAGTGCCGTGTTGCCGAGTCTCGCTCTTGCTGCAGAAATCTTTGGATCGCTGGTGCCCAGGTGCACACCGTCTGCCTGAATGGTTGCACAGAGCTCCACATCGTCATTGATTATCAGTGGTGTATTGAACTCCCGGCAAAGCCGGAGCAGTGCCGTGGCCTGTTGCAGCTTCTTCTCGTCGCTGGCGCGTTTGCTGCGGAACTGCAGCAGGCTGACTCCTCCCGTCAGGGCCTGTTTGGCTTTTTCCAGCAATTGTTCCGGGGGAGTGAGGCTGTCATCGGTGATGCCATAGATCCCGCGCAGGGAAGCTGATATTTCTTTATTGGTCATCTGCCTGGATCAGAGCTTCTTGTTGTTCCAGTAAGCCCGGTTGGGAATGTACTGGCCGAAGCCGATGCGGTAGCCGTGACTGAGAGCTTCCCAGGTGAACCTCTGCGCCTGTTGCACGGCATGCCGAATTTGCACTTTGTGGGCGAGGAAGCCTGCAATGGCAGCAGCCAAAGTACAGCCCGAGCCGTGATATTCGTCTTCCAGTCGGGGCCAGTTGAACATGGTGGCTTCCTGGTGGGCAGAGTAGAAACGGTTTTCCACTCCCTCCGACTGGGCATGGGTGCCGGTTAGCAGGATATGCTGGCAGCCCAACTCGAGAATTTCGTTGGCACAGGCATCCAGGTTGTCCGCCGTCGGCGCCAACTTTTTCAGCTCGTCCGTGTTGGGCGTTAACACGGTGGTCAGTGGAATCAGCAAATTTCGCATCGCCTCTTCGATATCGCTGCCACCGAATTTGAAGCCTCCACCTGCGGAGAGAATCGGGTCCAGCACCACTGGCACGGATGAGTAATCTTTTAACAGGGTATGAATGACCTCAATGATCTCGGTGCTGCTGAGCAGGCCAATCTTGAAACACTGAACAGGAATGTCTTCCAGCACCGCCCGGGCCTGCTGGATCAGCAGGGTGGTATCGGTAGCGCGGACACTTACTGCATCCTGTGTGTTCTGAACCGTTTGCGCCGTGATGATCGGTGTGCAGTGGCAGCCGATGCTGAACAGGGTTTCTATATCTGCCTGAATTCCAGCGCCCCCGGTCGCGTCCAGACCGGAAAAACACATGACGGTTGGTTTGGCGGTATTCATCGGATTTTAGAGCGTGGGCTTGACGACGATGAGTGCCACGATGGCAACCAACAGAAATACGGGAAGCTCGTTGAACACACGGAAGAAGACATGGGAGCGCAAATTGGAACCCTCTCGCAGCTTGCGCATATACCACCAGCAGTAGCCATGATAAATCACCAGTAACAGGACCAGGGCCAGCTTCACATGCATCCACCACCAGGACATGAAATAGGTCCAGTTGCCGTACAGTAACCAGGAACCCAGTGCAATGGTGGCGACTGCAGATGGCGTGGTGATACCCCAGAACAATTTTCGTTCCATGATGACGAACCGGTCCTGGCTGATCTTGTCTTCACTCATGGTGTGGTAGACAAATAGCCGGGGCAGGTAAAACAATCCGCTGAACCAGCAGACAACCGCGATAATGTGAAAAGCCTTGATCCAGAGCATGGGCGCTATAAAAGGGTATTGAAGGTTATTGAGAACGAAAGGGCAAAACTACCATAGCTCCAGTATGAAGTCTTGGTACATCAGGCGCCATGACCCAACGGGGTAAATCACTGAAATTCCTAAGAAAAAGCCTGAAATGACCGGCTCTATTTATTGCATTCTTCACGTTGCAGTGTATGATGCTCGTCCCGTTTCGCTCACAGAGCACCGAAGCCACCCAGACTCCACGGAGTAGATCGTGATCAAGATAGGAATCGTAGGCGCTACCGGCTATACCGGTGTTGAATTATTGCGCTTGCTCGCGCCTCGCCAGGATGTGGAGCTCAAAGTGGTGACCTCACGAGAGCTGCAGGGAACTCCTGTAGAAAACCACTTCCCCAATTTGCGCGGCCACGTCAGCCTGTCGTTTACCGCGCCAGACGATTCTGCCCTGAATGATTGTGATGCTGTGTTTTATGCCACGCCCCATGCGGTGGCCATGAATACGGCTGCTCAGTTGCTGGACTCCGGTGTCAAAGTCATCGATCTGTCTGCAGATTTTCGCGTGCAGGATATCAAGCTGTGGGAACAATGGTACAAAACCAGTCATGCCTGCCCCGAGCTGGTAAAGAAAGCGGTCTACGGATTGCCGGAAGTCAACAGGGAGGCAATCAGGAGCGCAAACCTGGTGGCAGTACCCGGTTGTTATCCCACCGCCGTGCAATTGGGCTTTCTTCCGCTCATTGAAGCCGACCTGGTTGATTGCTCTAGACTCATTGCCGATGCCAAATCCGGCGTAAGCGGTGCGGGCCGAAAGGCCGCCGAAGACTTTCTTTTGTGTGAGGCCACTGAATCGATTCGCGCCTATGGAGTGGCTGGCCACCGGCACCATCCGGAAATCTGCCAGGGCCTGGAGCGGGCCAGCGGCGGCAAGGTCGGGCTGACCTTCATGCCTCATCTCACCCCTATGGTGCGAGGCATCCTGGCGACCCTCTACGCACCTGTCAAAAATGACGTCTCGGTCACAATCGAGCAGTTGCAATCAATTTTTGAAGACCGTTATGCTAATGAGCCGTTTGTCGATGTGTTGCCCTCCGGGGAATACCCGGCCACCCGTACGGTGCGAGGGTCGAACCGGTGTTCGATTGCGGTCAGCTATTCGGCCGATACCAATACCGTGGTCGTACTGGCTGCCGAGGACAACCTGGTCAAAGGCGCTTCCGGGCAGGCCATACAGAACTTCAATATCATGTTCGGCCTGGAAGAAAACGCAGGTCTTGAAGGGATAGCCCTGTTACCGTAACGCAACCGCGAGTGGTGATATCGGAGAATTCCAGATGCCAAATGTCGTCAAGGGTAGTAAGCAGGAAAAAATGGTTGTGGTCGCCCACCGACCGGGCCAGCGTTTGCTGTTTACCGTGGCCGTGCTGTTTGGAGTTGCTGCCGCGGCATTCGGTGGTTGGGCCTATGGCTACTACACCACCCTGCTGACCCAGCAATCCGCGCAAGCCGACCGTGCGCAGCTCCTTTCCCAGCTTGAAGCTCAAGAGCTTGAAAATTCCGAATTGCGTCGCCAGATTGCCATACTGGATCGCAGCAGTGTGATGGACCAGGCTGCGAATGAAGAAGTGCAAAATACGATCAGTACACTGCGGGAACGCGTTGCCCAGCTTGAGCAGGATATTGTTTACTATCGCCAGGTCGTGTCGGAGGAAACAGAAGATACCGGCCTGATTATCGGGCAATTCGATATCAGCACCTCAGATCAGCCTTCAAGCTACCGCTACAAGCTGGTCATGCGGCAGGAAGATGCAGATGGCGACACCTTTCTGGTGGGTCATGTGAACATTAACCTGGTAGGGCGGGTACAGGATGAGCAGGTGGTTTATCCGCTCAGGGAGCTGAGCGACGACGAGGACCAGCTGGATATTCGGCTACGATTCAAGTATTTTCAGAACATAGAGGGAGAACTGGCGCTTCCTGAAGGCTTCGAGCCAGACCGAATCCAGATTGCCGCGGTCTCAGTCGAGCCAGTTGAAAAAACCATCAATCAGGATTTTAGTTGGGTCGTGGAAGGCGAATAGTAGAAGGTGAATAGTAGAAGGTGAATAGTAGAAGACGCGTTGCGGATTAGCACTGGACGCGTGTGAGAACAGACAGGCCAAAAGATTGGGGCCAATAGAAACGGTCTAAAAGTACAGAAGAGGAATAAGTAATGTTTGGTAGCAACGATGGGAAGAAGTCTGCAACGAAATCCCATGCCCATACCCTGGTGTCCCACACCACCGAGATTGTTGGTGACCTGCACTTCAGTGGCGAGCTGATTATTGAAGGGCGAGTGAAGGGCAACATCTATGCCGAAGATGATTCGGCTGCCCTGATTCGTGTTGCAGAGAAAGGCGCGGTAGAGGGCGAGATCTGTGTTCCGTCTGCGATCATCAATGGCCTGGTTCAGGGCGATGTGCGCTCGGCCAACCATATTGAGCTGGCGGCCAAGGCCGTGATTGTGGGAAATGTCTATTACAACCTCATCGAAATGGTGATGGGCTCAGAAGTAAACGGGAACCTGATGCACATCGGTTCCAACCAGCTCGACTCCAAGCGCATCGGCAACGACAAGCGCAAACTGCCGTTCAAGCAGGAGTCGCTGGAGAAGGTCTAAGGGACCCTCTGATTAATTCAGACCAGTCTCTGCGCGAGTCTGTAAGCCCTGGTTGCAAGCCGCAGCCCGCAGCCAATAGCGGGCTTTATTGGCAAGGGGTGCAACGCCGCAGCCGGGGCTTACAGGCCGCGCCCTACGGGGCCTTCAGACGGCACCCCTGACTGCGTTGTGCTTCCTTGGCGGGCTGCCGGCACGCCAGCGGAAGCACGCCTTATCAGTGGCGCCGTCTGAAGGCCAGAGACCGGTCTGAATTAATCAGAGGGTCCCTAGGGCCCCGGCTCCCTGCCAATACATGCCAGCTATGGGGCTGTAGTCAGGCCAGATGTCAGGTATAATACCTGACTAATTTCCTATGTTATTATTGGCTTCGCGAAAGCTAGCCCCAGTGAGGCGCCCGGAATCAAGATTGCCGGGAGCTTGTTGATTCAGAGATTCAGAGATTAACCATGTCAGTAGTACAGACAGCAGAACCGGTCATCATGACCTTTACCGACAACGCCGCCAACAAGGTGCAAAGCCTGATTGCGGAAGAGGGTAATGATCAGCTCAAGCTGCGCGTGTTTGTCACGGGCGGTGGCTGCTCGGGTTTTCAATATGGATTTTCTTTCGATGAAGATGTTAAGGAAGACGACACCATTATCGAAAACAAGGGCGCTGAGCTTCTGGTTGATCCTCTCAGCTATCAGTATCTGGTAGGTGCAAAGATCGACTACCTGGAAGGTCTGGAAGGATCCCGTTTCGTGGTCGACAACCCCATGGCCTCCACTACCTGTGGTTGCGGTGCTTCTTTTTCAATCTAATCCCTTTCCCCTAAAGCATCGGGTTTCGAATTCAATGCCATGAACCGTCTTGCCGCGCAGCGAGTCTACCAATGCCTGCTTATCTGCGGTTTCTTGATCGGTCTGAGCCAGCTTTCGGTTTATGCACAAACCTCTCCCCTCGAACAAGCCTTGAACGAGACTCGAGTGGTCGGCGTCGATGCCTTGCTGCAGCGCTTCGATCAGGAGATGCCGGTTTTCGAGGTCAGCGGCGGTGAGGGCGCAATCCCTGTTATTCCCAGATTGATCGTGGACGAGTTGCCGCCACAGTGGGAAACCAATCTCAGTATTGATGAAAAGAAGCAGGTCTTCCTGCATGCCTTGTTGCCGCTGGTACTGGTGGCCAACGAATTCATCATGGCCGACCGTATGCGCTTGCTGGATGGTCTTGCCGCTGCGAGCCAGGACACAGCTGATTTACCCGACTGGATTGTGCAGTTGTACAGTGATTACGAATTGGAAGCCGATGCCGGATTTGCTGAGTTGTTGCGCAGGGTCAACATCGTGCCTCCTTCGCTGGCGCTTGCGCAGGCTGCTCTAGAATCGGGTTGGGGCACTTCACGATTTGCCGATCAGGCTAATGCCTTGTATGGAGAATGGGTTTGGGGATCAGGAGTGGTTCCCGAAGAGCAGGAAGAAAAAAAAGGGGATTACGGCATTCGCGAGTTCTCTACCTTGCTGAGGTCGGTAGTGTCGTACACCAATAACCTCAATACCCATCCAGCCTATGAAGAATTCAGGGCGCAGCGCGCGAACAAGGTGGAGCAAGCTGAGCTGTTGTCTGGATGCGAACTGGCCTCCTACCTTTCGGCCTATGCGGAAATGGATGGGGAAGAATACGCGCAGCAGCTTTGCCTCATCATTGAGCAGAATCAGCTTGGATGGTTTGATCGTGCGGTCCTGGAAAATACACCAGCCGAGTTATTGCAGCTTCGCTAGAGGGAAAAGTCAGGCCCGGTAAATCCCGCCCAGAATCACCGGCGAAGTGGCACCGGTAATCAGCGTCGTATCAATCTCATTTCCCGCCAGCGTTTCCTTTGCCATCCAGGCAAACGCCATCGCTTCGACCCAATCCGGGTCAATGCCCAGCTCGTTCGTGGTTCCTACTGAAAAATCAGCGATGTTGCCGATCTCATGCATCAGCGCCTTGTTATGTGCTCCGCCCCCACAAACATATACTTCCTGAGGCGCAGTATGGTTGCCCAAATCACGAATCAGGGTCATGGCGGTAAACATCAACAGGGTGGCCTGCACATCTTCCGGGTTCAGATCCTGCCCTAGTTCTTGCAGACGCGATTCCAGCCAGGGCCCGTTAAACAATTCACGACCGGTGCTCTTTGGCGGTTCCTGCTCGAAATAGGGCTCCTGCAACAGCAGATTCAGCAATTCGAATCGAAACTGGCCGGAAGCGGCCCAGGCACCATCGCGATCGAAAGGCGTTTGCTGGTGTTTGTTAACCCAGTAATCCATCAAGACGTTGCCGGGGCCGGTATCGAAAGCCAGGCAGGGCCCGGAGCGCGGCAGGATGGTGATGTTGCTGATACCACCTATGTTGACGATGGCCCGGTCTACAGTGGGGGTCGCAAACACCTCGCGGTGCAACAGCGGTGCCAGCGGGGCGCCTTGTCCTCCGGCAGCCATGTCGCGGCCGCGCATGTCTGCGACCGTGGTGATGCCAGTGAGTTGGGCGATGGTATTGGGGTCTCCCACTTGCATGGTGAAGGGGTTGGCCCCTGTTGGTTCGTGCCAGATAGTCTGGCCGTGGCTGCCTATGCCATGAATTTGGTCTTTGGTAACACCAGCTTGCTTGATGAGCGCCAGGGTTGCTTCGGCGAACAGTTTGCCCAGTTCGATATGAGTCTGGCCCAGTTCGCTGAGAGTAAAACCTTCACCTTCGCATAGCTTGAGAATACGACTGCGCAAACTGTCCGGGAACGGATGTGAGTGGGTGTCGATCAGGGCAGGCTGGTCATTCTTGAAGTCCACCAGCACGCAATCGATACCATCCACACTGGTGCCGGATATCAGCCCAATGTAATGGCTTGGTTCAGGCATTGGAGACCCTAGTCAGCGCTGGGCTGATTGATGGACAGGAAGAGAGAATTATTCAGGTTGCTGAATTGTTGTAACAGTCCGGCTGTCTGACTGCTGAATCGATCCATCTCGGCAGGATCGATAGATTCTGCTTTTGGCAGTTTATCGTGCACGGTTCTGGGATTCTGGTGTACACCGCTCATGAGGAATTCGTAATGCAGGTGAGGGCCGGTGGCGCCACCGGTGGCACCCACATATCCGATCACCTCGCCTTGTCTGACTCTGTCACCCTTGCGTACGGCATATCTGGAAAGGTGGGCATATTTGGTTTCGAATCCACCCGCGTGTTTGACCACGATCAGGTTGCCAAACGATCCGTTACGTGCAGCCCAGGTGACCCGGCCATCGCTGGTTGCCCGTACTGGCGTGCCGGTGGGAGCAGCATAGTCTGTGCCCTTGTGGGCTCTGATGGTATTGAGTATGGGATGGCGACGGCGGGGGTTGAAGTTGGAACTGATGCGAAACACATCCAGAGGATTGCGCAGGAATGCCTTGCGCATACTCTCACCCTCGGGATTGTAGTAGCCCACTTCGCCCGCTTCATCACTATAGCGAACGGCAGTATAGGTCCGGCCCTGGTTGGTGTATTGGGTAGCCAGAATTTCACCGGTGCCAATAAACTCCCCATCCAGGTATTGCTCTTCGTAAAGGATGCTGAACTGGTCGCCGGCCCTGGGGTCGAGAATGAAATCGATCACCCCACCGAAGATATTGGCCATCTCCATGATGTGCACAGCAGGAATCTGCTCTTTCTGGCCAGCCATGAACAGGCTGTCGGCAATGGTGCCTACCTTAAAGGACTGCCGCAGTTGTGCTTCTTTTAATATGGGCTCAACCACATAACCAGAGTCGCTGCGTTTGAAGAGCAGACCCTCCAGCGGAGATTTCAATACCCTTAGCTGCTCCAGTTCCCCTTGTTGCGGGATCATGAAGTCGAGTTGATAGCCTGGATAAAGCCTGTTCAGGATATCTGCTTCTTCACTGCTGTTGAGAATGCGGAACATTTCCTGGTCGGAAAGGCCGACTTTCCTGAATATTGCCGTGAGATTGTCGCCGCTTTGGACTTCTACATTTTGCCAGGGGCTGTTTTCCGGTGCGGTGAGGGTATCTGCTAGTGATTGCTCACTAACCACATAGTCTTCTATGTCGAAATCTGTGTCCGGGGATTCCTGGGCGTCCCGCCCAGCGCTTTCCGCTGTCACCTGCACGGGGATGGATATGGATTGGGATAGGGATGGATAGGGGGCATCTGTCCCCTTTTCATCACCAGGCAGTAGCAATACAACCAGAACAAGCACGGCAAGACCACCCGCCACGAGAAGATGTTCCCGCGGGTAATGCTTGCGAACGATCTGTTGTATGAGTCTTGCCAGTTCCATCTTTTCTGTGAGCCGCCGTTGTTTAACGAGGGTGCCTAATGTCCCTCAACATGTTCTTCTATATATAGCTTCAATTTATTAATGCCTTCAATCGAAGCGCGCTGGATTATAACAACTGATTAATCGAATCCCAGTGCGAATTGCACGCATTTCACCTCAGTAGTGTAAAATCTGCGCCCTTGATCCCAATTCCAGGCACTACTCTCTTGCTTGGGTCGGCAATTTGATGATTTTTCTTAGGTTTTTAGTCCCATATGAGCAGTACTAACATCGATATTATTGAAGATCTCGAGTGCCGGGGCCTGCTGGTTCAGCTGGCCGGAGGCGATGAGCTTCGCGAACATCTGAATACAGGGTCGCGCACGGTGTACTGTGGTTTTGACCCGACAGCAGAGAGTCTGCACGTGGGCAGTATGGTGCCGTTGTTGGTACTCAAGCGTTTCCAGATGGCTGGGCATAAACCCATTGCCCTGGTCGGTGGGGCAACTGGACTTATCGGTGACCCCAGCTTCAAGGCTGACGAACGTAGCCTCAATTCAGAAGAGTTGGTTGAGGCCTGGGTGGAAAGACTGAAACCCCAGTTGAGTCAGTTTCTCGATTTCGATTGTGGCAACCATTCAGCAGTGCTTGCCAACAACCTGGACTGGACCCAGGACTATAGCGTGCTGGGATTCCTGCGGGATATTGGCAAACATTTCTCCGTCAATGCCATGATCCAGAAGGAGTCAGTCAAGCAACGTATCGAACGGGAAGGTGAAGGAATCTCTTTCACCGAGTTCAGTTACATGCTGCTGCAGTCCTACGATTTTGCGGAATTGCACAAAAGGCATGGCTGCACGGTGCAAATAGGCGGAAGCGATCAGTGGGGCAATATCACCGGGGGCATCGATCTGACCAGGCGTCTGCACCAGGCACAGGTATTCGGTGCCACGACTCCGTTGGTAACCAAAGCAGACGGTTCGAAATTTGGTAAAACAGAAAGTGGCACGGTGTGGATATCCCCGGAGAAGACTTCTCCTTATACCTTTTACCAGTTCTGGTTGAATGTGGCGGACGCAGACGTGTACAACTATCTGCGATTCTTCACCTTTCTCTCACCGGCTGAAATCTCTGAAATAGAGCAGTCCGATCGCCAGGCCCAGGGCCGGCCCGAAGCACAGGGTATCCTGGCGCGGGAGGTTACCGAGCTGGTGCATGGCAAGGCTGGAGTGGAGGCCGCTGTGCGTATCAGTGAAGCCCTGTTTTCTGGTAATATTGCCGAGCTTTCAGAAGCAGATCTGCAGCAGCTGGAACTGGATGGCATGCCCTGCTCGAAACTCAGCGGTGACAGCATCGGCATCGTGCAGGCCCTGGTGGACACGGAACTGGCCAAATCCAACAAGATGGCCCGTGAATTCATCGGCAACAAGGCTGTGGCAGTGAATGGGCAGCCCGTCACCGACGTGGAAACCCAGCTTTCCAGGGCTCAGGCCCTGCATTCGCGGTACTTCGTACTTAAGCGTGGCAAGAAGTTATTCCATTTGCTGAAAATTGGTTAATTTTTAAGCAAAAAATACCACGAAAAACGTGGGTTTTTGGTCTATTTCAGCCCCGTAAAAAAATCTATTAGAATCGCTTGCCAAGCGACCTTAAGTACGTATAATACGCGGCCTCTGTGTC
>JAVJRC010000013.1:0-5000 GCA_040218615.1 Gammaproteobacteria bacterium | reverse complement strand
ATGGCTGTTCGCCATTTAAAGTGGTACGCGAGCTGGGTTTAGAACGTCGTGAGACAGTTCGGTCCCTATCTGCCGTGGGCGCAGGAAATTTGAGAAGAGTTGCTCCTAGTACGAGAGGACCGGAGTGAACGAACCTCTGGTGTTCGGGTTGTTACGCCAGTAGCATTGCCCGGTAGCTATGTTCGGACAGGATAACCGCTGAAAGCATCTAAGCGGGAAGCCTCCTTCGAGACGAGATTTCCCTTAGGACTTGATCCTACTAAAGTGCCGTTCAAGACGAGGACGTTGATAGGCTGGGTGTGTAAGCACAGTGATGTGTTGAGCTAACCAGTACTAATTGCACGTGAGGCTTGACCATATAATCATGTATTCATTCTAGAGATAGTGCGAATCTGGTTGTATGAAAAGCAACTCAACTAACTACTTCAGTACAGAGATCTTGTATTTATACGAAGTACTCCAAGTTACAGACATAGTCTTTCATCGAATTGTAAGAACATGATGTAAAGCGAAAGCTTTACGTCGTCAGAATTGCCTGACGACAATAGCGAGCGTGAACCACCTGACTCCATACCGAACTCAGAAGTGAAACCGCTCAGCGCCGATGGTAGTGTGGGGTTTCCCCATGTGAGAGTAGGTCATTGTCAGGCATCTTATTGAAAACCCCTGCAGCCGTTGGTTGCAGGGGTTTTTTTATGGGTTGCCGGAGGTGACAATGACCTACGGTCATAGTGATGCGCAATGAGCGCCTACCGTTGGTGGGCGTCATTTTATCTGGCTCGATTGGGCTACCAGAGTGAGCGATTCGCAGGAAACTTCAGTTGGAATACTGCTGATTGTGGAGCTCAATCCAGTAATCTGGACAACATCTCACTCAAGAGATACCTTTTATATTTCCTATACACCCTTATTTTCGTTAGTTGAAGAGCTATAGTTCCGGCAAATTTTTAAGTTTCACATCCCTGCCATTCACCTCGATCCACCCTAGCTCTTGAAACTGGCTAAATTGACGACTCACTGTTTCAATTGTTAGCCCCAGACATCCAGCAATATCTTTTCTGGTCATGGGCAATCTAAAAGACCGGGAAGATAACCTGATACGAGCATATCTTTCAGACATGCTATGCAGGAAGACCAGCACTCGATCGGCCGCTGTCTTCTGACCTCTTAGTATGGTAACTGACTGTTCTTGAACTATTTGGCGTGATAGGAGCTCATTGAGATGCCGTTGCAACAGGGGACGCACAGAAACCAGTTTTTCCAGCTCGGTAAATGGCATTTCACAAAAGAAGGTATCTTCCAGCGCAACAACCGAACTACTGTGCTTTTTGTTGTACAAACCATCCAGCCCGATTGTCTCCCCTGGCAGGAAGAAACTTACAGCCACCTCATGTCCTTCGGCGTTGTTGATATAGGATTTCACAGAACCACTTCGAATGAAGTATATGGAGCTAAAACCATCGTCCTGTCGATGCAGATGCTGTCCTTTTTTAAGAACTTTGGAAGGATTTATTGCTTTTCCTAGCGCTTCCAATCCCTTCTCATTCAGCCCTCTAGACAAGCACAGGTCTTGGAAACGGCAGTCCTGGCAGATCGATTGCTTGACAGAATGTTTCGCGCGATATAAATCTAGGGAATGCGGCGGTCGCGCGATTATTGCCGGGTCGAATTTCACTAGTTCTGGGCTGGCACCATTATTCTGTATCATTCTGAGGTTCTCCACCGATATAGGACAGATATTGACTACATTAGAGCCTAGTCTAGAACGCCATGAGTGCCGGTAGAATTAGAAATTGTACATAGCTTGACTGTGGAAAATACTTAGTTGATAGCTGTTGAGGAATAACCTCACTCCCGGACTATGGAAGAATTAGGAATTAGCGACGAATTTTTAGCACTGCTGGACGCTGCAGTGGATAGCATACTTGTTATCGACGAGAAAGGCATAGTTCGCATTGCCAATCAAGCCGCAGAGAGATTGTTGGGCTATGAGCAGGCTGAAATAGTAAGTCGCAATATTAAACTCTTTATGCCCGCACCATTCCGAGAAAATCATGATGGTTACCTAGAAAATTATCTGAGAACCGGGCAAAAAAAGATCATAGGGATAGGGCGAGAAGTTCAAGTCCAGAGGAAAGATGGGTCCATTGTGGATATCCATTTAAGTGTGGGTGAATGCAGCATCGGAAGCACTGCGTTGTTTATTGGGATAATCCGTGACTTGAGTGAACAGCGGGCTAGTGAGTCAGCGCTGGCCCATGCCGAACACGAAATTCATGCACTCGTCAATCAGCTTGCCCATGTGTCTAGAGTTGGTGTGATGGGTGAAATGGCCTCCAGCATTGCTCACGAGATAAACCAGCCGCTAACAGCAATATCGACTTACGCACAGGCAGGAAAAAGACTTCTGGAAAGTGACACCTCAGCTATTGAGGACATTTCATCCACTTTGCAAAAAATTCATCACCAGTCTCTGCGTGCCGGCGAAATTCTCCATAGCATGCGCAATTGGATTCGGGAAAAAGATATCACCCGACAGTCTTCAGACTGTAACTCACTGCTCTTGGAAGTCGTCGATATCGCAAATATTGAAGCTAAGAAATTCAATATCGAATTAAAGCCTATCCTGGACCCAGAATTACCATTGGTTATGAGCGATCCCGTTCAGATTCAACAAGTAGCTCTTAACTTTATTAAGAACTCGATAGATGCTGTCAGTGAACTGAATCTCACTAGTTCCGATCCAAGAAATACAGTACTCATTAAAACCGAAGCTATTGAGAATGACAGAATTCGAGTAACTGTTACTGACTATGGGACCGGCATTGTGAGTAGTGAGGCCTCGAGACTATTCGACCCCTTCCATACCACTAAAGAGAATGGCATGGGATTGGGGCTGTCCATCTGCCGCACCATCATTCATGCGCACGGAGGCGAACTTGCCTACGAAAATAACCAGGAAAGAGGAGTCAGTTTCTACTTCATATTACCCACATCGGTTGAGCTCTCATGAGTAAGAATGTCAGCGAACCAACTGTGCATGTGGTTGACGACGATGAAGCGGTTCGCGATGCATTGGAGATGCTAATCAGATCAATCGGATTACCTGTTAAATCATTTAATTCTGCCATCTCGTTTCTTGATCAGTATGACAACGAAGCCAGGGGTTGCCTCCTACTTGATATTCGAATGCCCTCAATGAGCGGCCTGGAACTTCAGGATGAATTAATTGCCAGGAATTCAAGTCTATCAATAATTTTCATTACCGGTCATGGCGATATACCAATGGCAGTACGTGCGATTAAAAAGGGAGCCATAGACTTTATCTCCAAACCATTCAGAGATCAGGATTTAATAGAGTGCATACAGCGGGCGCTACTCATAAACGAGGAATCCCGGGACCGAATAAACTTGCAGCATCAGATTAATGAAAATCTGGCGCAGTTAACCCAAAGAGAAAAGGAAATTATGGATTTAATGATCGAGGGCCTGGCCAACAAAGTGATCGCTCTTGAACTGGATATCAGCCAACGAACTGTAGAAGTTCACCGCGCCAGCGTGATGACAAAAATGCAAGCTGGATCTCTTGCCCACCTGGTAAAAATGATCACGAGCATGAACTTATAAAACTTCCTCTACTGCACTACGAAGTGCAATCCAATATTTGACGCATATCAAGATAGGGTTCCAAGAAACAGTTAATCTTCCAGGCATGAAGAGTAACTGCAGATCTCTTGGTTTTCGTGGGGACTACTTTTCATCCGGTTCATACCCTCGTTGGAATCATTATCTTGCAAAAATCCATTGTCTATATTACTGCTGGCAACAATAATTCTCTGGACTCGCTGGAAAATCTATTCATACGAGCCGGGTTTGATACGTCAACATTTGATGAACCAAAACAGATATTGAAAAGTTTGCAAGCTCAATCTCCAAGTTGCATTCTCATTGAAGCGCAGGGAACAGAGACCCCGATAGTTGAGCTCATCAAGACAATTAGAAGCCATTCGGCCACTGTCCCTATAGTTATTGCTGGCAAAAATTGTAGATTGTGCGACGCAGTTGATGCGCTACGAGCAGGCGCGTCAGACTACGTAGAGGCTCCGATCGTAGATCGAGTCTTGATTGAAAGCGTAGAAAAAGCGATTTCGGACTCTCAGTTAATACAGACAGCCTGAAGCTGATGATCATTTTGATCAATCAGTACGGCTGGATTCCAGGGTATAAAATTCGTAACTGATGTCTTCGATTGAATCCTGCCAAACTAGTTTAAGCTTTCGATTTAGGTGCCAACCTACTCTACCGACAGTAGGCACTCGCATGCCAGCCACTAGTCGATATTTTTCGAAGCTTTCTCCCAGGGCATTAGCTCAAAACCTTTACCAAGCATCGCGTGTCTCCCTGGACAATAAATTCCAGTTACTTGCCTGGTATCGTTAAACCTGAACTTCAGAGATACTGATCTCCCTCTATCCGTCAATGTTGCGAGGGTGGTAGAGTCATCTATTCCTGACCACTCGATGCCTGCCTCTGGCATACCAAGGCAACTCGCCCTCTAAGTGCTGTACTACCCTTCACTGCGTTCCAGCAAAATGAAGTGCAACAACATGCCGCCCACCATGGCAGCAACAAACAGAACAACAGAACTGTCCAGAAATACCACCGCAGTAAGAGCTGGCCCAGGACAAAACCCGGCCAGACCCCAGCCTACTCCAAACAGCACAGTACCCAGAATCAATCTGGCATCCAGATCCTTTTTCGACGGAAGGTGAAACATTTCCTCCAGCAACGGTCTGCCTTGCTTCATGACCAGGCGGAAACTCACCATGGTGACCGAGAGACTTGCACCCATCACAAATAGCAGCGTCGGGTCCCATTGGCCAGCGATATCCAGAAACCCGATGACTTTCGCCGGGTTAATCATGCCAGACACCGTCAAACCGAGGCCGAACAGCAAACCTGAAAGAAGCACCGGGGCCAGCCGGACCACTGAGTGAGAC
>JAVJRC010000006.1:0-238759 GCA_040218615.1 Gammaproteobacteria bacterium | reverse complement strand
CTGAGCGTGATGTTGAAAAGCCCTTCCTGATGCCAATTGAGGATGTGTTCTCAATCTCTGGTCGCGGTACCGTGGTTACAGGTCGTGTGGCCCGTGGTGTGGTCAAGGTGGGTGAAGAGATCGAGATCGTGGGTATCCGTGACACTCAAAAGACTACCTGTACAGGTGTTGAGATGTTCCGCAAGCTGCTGGACGAAGGCCGTGCGGGTGAGAACGTGGGTGTTCTCTTGCGTGGTACCAAGCGTGAAGACGTAGAGCGTGGTCAGGTACTGGCCGCTCCTGGTTCAATTACGCCCCACACCAAGTTTGAGTGTGAAGTGTATATCCTGAGCAAGGAAGAGGGTGGTCGTCACACGCCTTTCTTCAAGGGCTACCGTCCGCAGTTTTACTTCGAAACCACTGACGTGACTGGAAACGTTGAGCTGCCGGAAGGCACCGAGATGGTTATGCCAGGCGACAACGTGAAGATGACTGCTGATCTGATCGCCCCGATTGCGATGGAAGAAGGCCAGCGCTTCGCGATTCGTGAAGGTGGACGAACTGTTGGTGCAGGTGTGGTATCCAAGATTATTGAGTAAGTTTCAATAGTTTCTGAATAGGCCAGCCTGGGCAATAGTCCGGCTGGCCTTTTTTAGGTATCAACCCCGTGAATTGCCCAATTCGGCAAGATCGAAAAATACGGCAATTACCACGTAAAATGTGGGAAATGCCATGGGAAACGCAGCCACGGAAATCGCGCCCAAAGCCCCAAAAACAAAGGCTTTGAGCCTCCCATTTCCTTGACTTAGCCGGGCGTGGCCCTTACAATGCGCATCCTTTTTTGACTTGGCAAATAAAGCCAGCAAAAAAGTTGGCAGTAACTTGTTCTTTTACAACGATTTTTTGGAGTTTTAAGTAGATGCAAAATCAGCGAATCAGAATTCGCCTGAAGGCCTTCGATCACCGTCTGATTGACCAGTCTACCCAGGAAATCGTCGAAACTGCCAAGCGCACCGGAGCTCAGGTCAAAGGCCCGATCCCGCTGCCCACGAACAAAGAAAGATTTACCGTGCTGATCTCACCTCACGTCAACAAAGACGCCCGTGACCAGTACGAAATACGCACTCACAAGCGCCTGCTGGATATCGTCGAGCCGACTGAGAAGACAGTCGATGCCCTGATGAAGCTGGATTTGGCCGCGGGTGTGGAAGTACAGATTTCGCTCGGGTAACCAGGCGAAACAATAAACATAACCAGGTAACGAGTAATCAGTCCTCGTTACCCTTTTTTCAAAAGTTTTGGCGCACTGAACATTCCGGCTGTCCTCCTGCCTCGGCTAGAGTTGGGGAGCGACGGCGAACTAAGTGCAACGCGTCAGCGGCCAGAGCGGGTTTGAGCCCCTTGCACTAAGAGGTCTAACAACAATGTCGATAGGTTTAGTCGGTCGAAAAAGCGGCATGACCCGCGTTTTCACTGAGGAAGGCGCTTCTGTCCCTGTAACAGTGGTAGAGGTTCAGCCCAATCGTGTCACGCAGATCAAGACACCAGAAACTGATGGCTACAGTGCAATTCAGGTTACCACCGGATCGCGCAAAGCTTCTCACGTCACCAAAGCACTGGCTGGTCATTTTGCGAAAGCAAATGCCGAAGCCGGTGATGGTCTGTGGGAGTTCCGCACTGAAGGTGAAGACACTGCCGAGCTGGAGCTGGGTGGTGAAATCAAGGTAGATCTGTTTGAAGCGGGCCAGAAAGTGGATGTTACCGGTACCTCAAAGGGTAAAGGTTTCCAGGGCGGTGTGAAGCGTCACAATTTCCGCATGCAGGATGCCACTCACGGTAACTCTCTTTCGCACCGTGCGCCTGGTTCTATTGGTCAATGCCAAACCCCTGGCCGTGTATTCAAGGGCAAGAAAATGGCTGGCCAGATGGGCAACGAGCAAAAGACTACGCAGAGCCTGGAAGTGGTGCGCGTAGATGCCGAAAACAATCTGCTGCTTATTAAGGGAGCACTACCAGGTGCAACAGGTTCAAACGTCATCGTCCGCCCGGCGATCAAGGCTAAAAGGTAGAGATAAGTCATGGAATTAGCACTTGCACTGCCTGGCAAGAAATCGGGCAAGGAAACAGTATCAGTTTCTGATGAATCTTTCGGTCGCGAATACAATGAGCCACTGGTTCATCAGACAGTAGTCACCTATATGGCTGGCGCTCGTCAGGGTACGGTCAAGCAGAAGACCCGTTCCGAAGTGCGCGGCGGTGGCAAGAAACCTTGGCGTCAGAAAGGTACAGGCCGCGCACGCGCCGGTACCATTCGTAGCCCAATCTGGCGTAGTGGTGGTGTTACATTCGCTGCCCGTCCACAAGACCACAGCCAGAAACTGAACAAGAAGATGTACCGCGGAGCAATGCAATGCATTCTCTCCGAACTAATCCGGCAAGAGCGACTGATTGCCGTCAATGATTTCACAGTCGAAAGCCACAAAACAAAAGACTTGGTTAACAAGCTTAAAGAGTTCGAACTCGACAACGTCCTGATCGTTTCAGATCAAGTAGAAAAGAATCTGTTCCTCGCGGCACGCAACCTGCACAAGGTTGATGTGTTGGACGTGTCTGGTCTGGATCCAGTGAGCCTGATCGGTTTCGAGAAGGTGCTTATCACTGTTCCAGCACTTAAGAAAGTTGAGGAGATGCTGTCATGAATCAGGAACGCATGTATTCAGTGATTCTGTCACCACACGTCTCCGAGAAGTCCACCATGCTGTCTGAAGGCAACAATCAGTATGCATTCAAGGTAGCCGTGGACGCGACAAAGCCCGAGATCAAGAAAGCCGTTGAATCCATATTCAACGTGGTTGTTGATGATCTGCAGGTGCTCAATGTTAAAGGCAAAACCAAGCGTGCTGCCGGCGGTAAGCTGCGCCGCACCAAGAATTGGAAGAAAGCCTATGTTCGGCTGGAAGCTGGACACGAAATTGATTTTGCAGAAATCGGTTGATCGGGATAGAGAGATTAGAGGTTTAAGACATGCCAGTAGTTAAAGCAAAACCGACTTCACCAGGGCGCCGATTCGTCGTCAAGGTCGTCAATCCCGATCTGCATAAAGGCGAGCCTTATGCACCGTTGACTGCGCCCAAGTCCAAATCAGGTGGTCGCAACAATAAAGGTCGGATTACCCGACGCCATCAAGGTGGTGGTCACAAGCAGAAGTATCGCGTAATCGATTTTCGTCGTAACAAGGACGACATCGAAGCGGTTGTAGAGAGACTGGAATACGATCCCAATCGATCGGCCAATATCGCTCTGCTCAAATATGCAGATGGCGAGCGCCGTTACATCATCGCGCCTGCCAAGATTGTCCAGGGTGACGTGTTGATGTCTGGTGAGGATGCGCCGATCAAGCGAGGCAACTGCCTGCCGCTGCGTAATATCCCGCTGGGTAGCACGGTACATTGTGTCGAGATGAAGCCAGGCAAGGGTGCTCAAATCGCCCGCAGTGCTGGAACTTCATTGCAGCTGGTTGCCCGCGATGGCGAGTACGCTACCGTGCGCTTACGATCCGGTGAGATGCGCAAGCTGTTAAGCGAATGTCGCGCAACCCTGGGTGAAGTATCCAATTCAGAACACTCGTTGCGTTCATTGGGTAAAGCCGGTGCCAAGCGTTGGCGCGGTGTACGTCCAACCGTCCGTGGTGTCGCCATGAACCCGGTCGATCACCCACATGGTGGTGGTGAAGGACGAACCTCTGGTGGCCGTCATCCGGTATCACCCTGGGGCACCAAGACCAAAGGATTCAAGACCCGAACAAACAAGCGTACTGACAACATGATTGTCCGACGCAGGAAATCAAGCCGATCAGGCAAGTGATAGAGGAATTTATTCGTGCCACGTTCACTTAAAAAAGGTCCGTTTATCGATCTTCATCTTTTGAAGAAAGTACAAACTGCCGCTGACAACAACGACAAGCGTCCAATTAAAACCTGGTCGCGCCGCTCAATGGTCTCTCCGGAGATGATTGGCTTAACGATTGCGGTACACAACGGCAGACAGCATGTGCCCGTGTTCATCAATGAGGACATGGTTGGTCATAAACTGGGCGAGTTTGCCCAGACCCGCACCTTCCGTGGTCACTTGGCGGACAAGAAGGCGCGCTAGGAGTTTAATGATGCAGGTTTCAGCAAGATTAAAAGGCGCACGCCTGTCAGCACAGAAAGCACGACTGGTTGCTGACCAGATTCGTGGGAAAGGTGTGGAAGAGGCTCTGCAGCTTCTTTCCTATAGCACCAAGAAAGGTGCCAGCGTTATCAAAAAGGTTTTGAATTCCGCGATTGCAAATGCAGAGCACAATGAAGGTGCTGACGTGGATGAGCTTAAGATTTCAACTATTTGTGTGGATGAAGGTATGACCATGAAGCGCATTATGCCCCGAGCCAAGGGTCGCGCAGATCGCATTCTCAAGCGTTCCTGTCATATCACCATCACGGTCGCCGACTAGGAGCATTTATCTAATGGGCCAAAAAGTAAATCCAAATGGCATTCGACTGGGTATCGTCAAAAGACATACTTCAACATGGTTTGCCGAAGGAAAAGAATACGCAGATAACTTGCTCAACGATTTGCAAGTCCGGGAATTCGTAAGAAAGCGTTTGGCAAATGCTTCTGTTTCCCGAGTAGAAATTGAGCGACCTGCCCAGACAGCCAAGCTGACTATTTATACCGCGCGACCCGGTATCGTCATTGGCAAGAAAGGCGAAGATGTAGAGAAGCTGCGTGGTGTCCTGTCCAAGAAGATGGGCGTGCCCGTACACATAAACATAGAAGAAGTTCGCAAACCCGATCTCGATGCGCAGCTGGTGGGCGACAGTGTGGCCCAGCAACTGGAGCGTCGTGTCATGTTCCGACGTGCCATGAAGCGTGCTGTGCAGAATGCCATGCGCCAGGGAGCCGAAGGCATCAAGATTCAGGTTAGCGGTCGACTGGGCGGTGCAGAAATTGCGCGCACAGAATGGTATCGGGAAGGTCGTGTGCCTTTGCACACCCTGCGAGCCGACATTGATTATGCAACCTCTGAAGCCAGCACGACTTACGGCATCATCGGCGTGAAAGTGTGGATATTCAAGGGTGAAATTTTGGATCTGGACGAAGCCATTGTGCCCAAGCAGACGGCGGCGAACTAAACGAGCTGGCGAATTAGCAGCTCAGAGGTAGAGGAAAAAGAACGTGTTACAACCCAAACGCACTAAGTTTCGCAAGATGATGAAAGGCCGCAATCGTGGTCTGGCGCAACGTGGCAGCAAGGTGGATTTCGGCGAATACGGTCTGAAGGCGGTATCACGTGGGCGATTGACCGCGCGTCAAATCGAAGCAGCACGTCGTGCCATGACTCGAAAGGTAAAGCGTGGCGCAAAGATCTGGATTCGAGTATTTCCAGACAAGCCTAT
This sequence comes from Gammaproteobacteria bacterium, assembly GCA_040218615.1. Taxonomy (GTDB): domain Bacteria; phylum Pseudomonadota; class Gammaproteobacteria; order Pseudomonadales; family Pseudohongiellaceae; genus UBA9145. Next base: position 233,342 of record JAVJRC010000006.1, on the reverse strand, counting down.
TACCCAAAAGCCTTTGGAAGTGCGTCAGGGTAAAGGTAAGGGATCGGTTGAATACTGGGTTGCCCAGATTCAGCCAGGAAGAATTATGTTTGAAATTGAGGGTGTCGATGAAGAGTTGGCGCGGGAAGCCTTTGATCTGGCTTCATCCAAGCTGCCTTTCGATACCACTTTCGTTAAGCGAACGGTGATGTAATGAAAGCGAGTGAGTTGCGAGAAAAGTCGGTAGATGAGCTGCAAACACAATTGCAGGAACTCTACAAAGATCAGTTTAACCATCGCATGCAGAACACAACTGGTCAGCTCGGTCAGGTACATCTGATTGGTGAAGTGAAGCGTGATATTGCGCGCATCAAGACCATTATCACCGAGAAACAGAAGAGTGAAGCGTAATCATGGCGGATACTGAAATTCAAAGCAGCGGTGATCAGAGCGAAGGCGGTAAGCCAGCTCGCACAGCTTCCGGAAAAGTAGTTAGCAACAAGATGGACAAGTCCATCGTGGTGCTGATCGAGCGTCGGGTTAAACACCCTGTCTATGGCAAGATCATCAAGCGATCTACCAAGATTCAGGCGCACGATGCGAATAACGATTGCCTGATTGGTGATGAGGTCACGATTAAGGAAGTGCGACCAATCTCCAAGAACAAGTCCTGGTCTCTCGTGTCTATTGACGAAAGAGCGACCCAGATTTAAGGCATTGATTTTAGGTACTAGTAAACAGGTTTTTTGAGGTAAACGATCTGTACCCAGACCCAGGAATTGGCGGGGTACTAGATGGAGTGAATCGATGATTCAAGTGCAGTCATATTTGGATGTCGCCGACAACAGCGGCGCAAGACGCGTAATGTGTATCAAGGTGCTGGGTGGTTCCCACCGGCGCTATGCGCGCATTGGTGATGTCATCAAGGTCACTGTGAAGGAAGCAATTCCTCGCGGTAAGGTGAAGAAAGGGCAGGTTCTCAATGCGCTTGTTGTTCGCACCAAGAAAGGTGTTCGCCGGGATGATGGCTCGCTGATTCGATTCGACGACAATGCGGCAATATTGCTGAATGCCCAGGAAGCTCCGATTGGCACCCGTGTTTTTGGCCCGGTGACTCGCGAGCTGCGTACCGAAAAATTCATGCGAATTATTTCGCTGGCACCAGAAGTGCTCTAAACACTGAATAGAGATAGTAAAAATGAACAAGTTAAAACGTGATGATGAAGTGATTGTTATCGCTGGCAGGGAAAAAGGTAAGCGCGGAACTATCTCTCAACTGGTTGGTGACGACCAGGTGCTTGTTGCTGGCGTAAATATGGTGAAGCGCCATACCAAGCCAAACCCGAATGCCGGTCAGCCTGGAGGCATCGTTGAGCGAGAAGCTCCGCTGCACATATCCAATGTGGCAATTTTTAATTCTGATTCCGACAAGGCTGATCGCGTCGGTATCAAGGTGTTGGAAGACGGCGCCAAGAAGCGTGTCTTCAAATCAAACGGTCAGGAAATAGATTAGTCATGGCTCAGTTAAGAGAGTATTACAAAAAGGAAGTAGTGCCCGCACTGTCGCAACAGTTCGGATTCGACAATCCTATGCGTGTGCCCAAGATCACCAAGGTGGTTTTGAATATGGGGCTGGGCGAGGCAACTGCTGACAAAAAGATTCTGGAAAACGCAACTGGCGACCTGGAAATGATCAGTGGTCAGAAAGTTGTGGTAACCAACGCTCGCAAGAGTATTGCAGGTTTTAAGATCCGTGAAGGCTGGCCTATCGGTTGCAAGGTAACTCTGCGCGGTGAGCGTATGTATGAGTTTCTTGAGCGTCTGGTGGGCATTGCCATTCCGCGTATTCGTGATTTCCGTGGCTTGAGCCCCAAGTCTTTCGACGGTCGTGGCAATTTTGCCATGGGCGTGAATGAGCAGATCATTTTTCCGGAAATTGAATACGACAAGATCGACACGCTGCGTGGTCTGGATATCACTATCACTACCACTGCACAGAACGACGAAGAAGGTCGAGCGCTTCTGACAGCCATGCGTTTCCCGTTTCGGGGTATGACTCCGAAAGGCGAAGACGAGGCTGCCGCCAAGAAACAGGCGGAACAGGAAGAGAAAGCAGCAGCAGAAGCAGCTGCCGCAGAGGTTCTGGCTGAAGAATCGCCCGAGACAGCGCCTCCTGTGGCTGGTGAAGAATCAAGTGATGAAGCGTCCGAGTCAAATGACGCTTCAGCAGAAGAAGGCAAAGAGGAATCCTGATATGGCCAAGGCTTCGATGATAGCCCGAGAGAACAAGCGAACCAGAATGGTTGAGAAATATGCTGCCAAACGCGCAGAACTCAAAGCCATCCTGAAGGACGTTAACGCCAGTGATGATGAAAAATGGCAGGCCCAGATCAAGTTGCAGAAATTGCCTCGTGATGCCAGCCCGATTCGTCAGCAACGTCGCTGCCGTGTAACGGGTCGCCCCCACGGTGTGTATCGAAAATTTGGACTGTGTCGAAACAAACTGCGTGAAGCCGCCATGCGCGGTGATGTACCAGGCCTGACAAAGGCAAGTTGGTAATTAATTATGAGCATGACAGACCCAATTGCAGACTTTTTAACTCGCATTCGCAACGCGCAAATGGCGCAGCTGCCAACAGTTAGCTGCCCTTCTTCCAAGATCAAGGAAGCCATCAGCAAGGTGTTGCAAGACGAAGGCTATATAGCCGGTTATGCCATCGAAGAAGAAGATGGTAAGCCCACGATTAATGTTGAGCTCAAGTATTTTAAAGGCCAGCCAGTGATCGAAGAGATTAAGCGAGTCAGTCGCCCTGGTCTGAGATCTTATAAAGGAAAGGAAGATTTGCCCAAAAACAGAGCAGGTCTTGGCGTCGTGATTTTGTCTACCAACAAAGGGTTGATGACAGAGCGACAAGCAGCAGCAGCCGGTATTGGCGGTGAAGTACTTTGCACCGTTTTCTGATCCGGTACCTGTAAACAGTTAAGAAAGAGTGACGTAGCAATGTCCAGAATAGCAAATGCACCAGTAACACTTCCCAAGGGAGTTGAGGCGAACATCAGCGCTTCACAGATTTCTGTGAAGGGTAGCAAGGGTTCGCTGGATCTACCCTTGCATGAATTGGTAGGTGTTGCCCAGGAAGGTGAAGAACTACAAGTGAGTGCCAAGGATAAGTCTCGCTCGGCTAATGCCCTGGCAGGAACTTTTCGCTCACTGATCAATAATATGGTCATTGGTGTCAGTGAAGGCTTTGAAAAGAAGCTGGAACTGCAGGGTGTTGGCTATCGTGCCAAGGCTTCAGGAAAAACTGTCAATCTTACGGTGGGTTATTCTCATCCTATTGATTACAAGCTGCCAGAAGGCGTAACTGCAGACACTCCTTCCCAAACTGAAATTGTGATCACGGGCGCTGACAAGCAACTGGTTGGTCAGGTCGCTGCTGAGATTCGCGAGTTTCGTCCGCCTGAGCCTTACAAGGGTAAAGGTATTCGCTACGTTGATGAGCGCGTGTACAGAAAAGAAGCGAAGAAGAAGTAAGTCTAGAAACTAGAAGTTTGAAACTAGAAACTAGAGAAGAGATTTCAAAATTATGAGTAGTGAAAAGAGAACAGCCCGTCTTCGCAGAGCGAAGCGTGCAAGATCCAAGATCAGTGAGCTACGCAAGCATCGTCTTTGCGTCTACCGTTCACCGAGACATATTTATGCCCAGATTATCGCGCCGACTGGAAGTCAGGTGCTGGCCAGCGCATCTACGGTTGAGAAAGAAGGCCGTAGTGATGCCACTGGCAACATCGAAGCGGCTGGCAAAGTAGGCAAGCTGATTGCTGAGCGCGCCAAGGCCGCAGGTATTGAAGAAGTTGCATTTGATCGTTCCGGATACGCCTACCATGGCCGGGTCAAGGCCCTGGCTGAGGCTGCACGGGAAGGTGGACTACAGTTTTAATCGGGAATCTGTGTATTCCCTGAACATGACGGACTAATTGTTATGGCATTTAAAGAAGACTCACGAGATAACGAAGAAGGCATACAGGAAAAGCTGATTCAAGTGAATCGTGTTGCCAAGGTGGTCAAGGGTGGTCGAATCTTCGGCTTCACTGCATTGACTGCTGTAGGTGACGGCAATGGTCGTGTCGGCTTTGGTCGTGGTAAAGCGCGTGAAGTGCCTTTGGCTATTCAGAAAGCCATGGAATCGGCTCGCCGTAACATGATTAATGTCACGCTCGATGGTCATACCTTGCAGTATCCCATCAAGGCCCGACACGGTGCCTCCAAGGTTTATATGCAGCCCGCATCAGAAGGTACTGGCGTCATCGCCGGTGGTGCCATGCGCGCCATTCTGGAACTGGCTGGTGTGCAGAACGTTCTCGCCAAATGCTATGGCTCCACCAATCCGGTGAACGTCGTACGAGCCACATTCAAGGGGCTTCGTGATATGCGGGCGCCGGAAGATATAGCCATGAAGCGTGGCAAGAACATTGAAGAAATTTTGGGATAGCCCAGTAGATAAGTCATTGTTGCTTATTGTTGACAGTGATTGAGATTAGTTAGAGGAAGAGTAGGCGGACATGGCCAAGTCAAAGAAATTAGTGAAGCTCACTCTGGTGAAGAGCCCCATCGGGACTCTGCCCAAGCACAAGCTGTGTCTGCAGGGTTTGGGTCTGCGTCGCATGCACCAGACTGTTGAAGTTGAAGACACGCCGGCAGTCCGGGGAATGATCAACAAGGTTAGCTACATGCTCGCTGTCGAGTAAGACGGACGATTGAGCAAGCGATAGGTAAGGGATAAGTAGAGATGCAACTTAATGAATTGAAACCCGCAGCAGGCAGCACCAAGGCGAAGAAGCGCGTTGGTCGTGGTTCCGGTAGTGGCTGGGGTAAAACCAGTGGCTCCGGGCACAAAGGTCAGAAGTCTCGCAGCGGCGGTACCATCAAGCCTGGATTCGAAGGCGGCCAGATGCCATTGCAAATGCGCCTGCCAAAATACGGATTCAGCTCACGCATTGGCCGGGCTACTGCAGAAATTCGCACCTCTGAACTGGGCCTGGTGGATGGTGATGTAGTGAATCTGGATTCCCTGCGTAAAGCGGGACTCATCAATTCCAGTATTACTCGCGCAAAGGTGATGTTGTCTGGTGATGTGGCGCGCAAAGTCACAGTCGAGGGCATCCGCGTAAGCAAAGGTGCAAAAGAAGCGATCGAGAAAGCAGGTGGCAAAGTGGTCGAAGCGGCTGCTGAAGAAAAAGCCAAGCCTGCCAGGAAAGCAAAGGCCAAGGCGGAGCCCAAGCAGGAAGCCCCTGCTGAAAAAGCCGCTGACAAGACAGAACAAAAGGATGGGGAATAGGCGAGCTGACCAATAACGGTTAATCGCAGTTTCGAGTAGAGAAGATGGCAAAGAAGCCTAACATCAATCCAGAGAACATCGGCGCCGGACTTGGCGAGCTCAAGTCACGCCTGCTGTTTCTGTTGTTTGCGATCTTCGTATACCGCATCGGCACCCATATTCCGGTACCTGGAATCGATCCTCTGCAGCTGCAGGCGTTCTTTAACCAGAACGAAGGCACCTTCGCCGACCTGTTCAATATGTTTTCCGGTGGTGCACTGGAACGCATGAGCATCGTGGCGCTGGGCATCATGCCTTACATCTCTGCCTCTATTATTATGCAGCTGCTCACAGCGGTAAGTCCGCAACTGGATCAGCTGAAGAAAGAAGGTGAATCCGGCCGTCGCAAAATCACCCAGTACACCCGTTACGGTGCCCTGGTGCTGGCGACTGTGCAGGGAACCGGCATGACCGTTGGGCTGTTGGCTCCCATGGCCTATAACCCGGGTGTGGCATTCAACCTCACCGCAATTATTTCGCTGGTGACCGGCGCCATGTTCCTGATGTGGCTGGGTGAGCAGATTACCGAGAAGGGCATCGGCAATGGCATCTCCATGCTGATTTTTGCCGGTATCGTGGCAGGCTTTCCGGCCGCGGTGGGTACCTCATTAACCCAGGCTTACGAAGGCCAAATCAGCGGCGTATTGCTGCTGGTGGTAGCTCTCATCGCTCTGGGTGTAGTGGCTGTCATTGTTTATGTGGAGCGTGCTCAACGGCGTATTACCGTGAACTACGCCAAGCGTCAGCAAGGCCGCAAGATGATGCAGGCCCAGGCCAGCCATCTGCCACTTAAGATTAATATGGCAGGCGTGATCCCGGCGATTTTCGCCAGCTCCATCCTGCTGTTCCCGGCTTCCCTGGGTCAGTGGTTCGGTCAATCTGAAGGATCAGAATGGCTGCAGGATCTGGCCTTGCTAATCGGTCCGGGCCAGCCGCTGTATATCATTATTTTCAGCGCCATGATTATTTTCTTCTGCTTCTTTTATACCGCGCTGGTCTTTAATCCGCGCGATGTGGCAGAAAACCTGAAGCGCTCCGGCGCCTTCATCCCAGGCATTCGCCCTGGTGAGCAGACAGCCAAATACATCGATGGCGTTATTACTCGCCTGACCATGTTTGGCTCAATCTACATCACCCTGGTTTGCCTGTTGCCAAATTTCATGCAGATGCTGGCCAATGTGCCCTTTAACCTGGGTGGTACAGCTCTGTTGATTTCGGTTGTAGTCACCATGGACTTCTGGTCACAGGTGCAATCGCATCTGATGTCTCATCAGTATGACTCGCTGATGAAGAAGTCCAAACTGGGTAACTACGGGCGAAGTGGAATTTAACCCCTGGGATCTCTGAGAGAGAAGGGAGAGTAACGATGAAAGTACGTACATCAGTAAAAAAGATTTGCCGTAACTGTAAGGTTATCAAGCGTAACGGTGCGGTAAGAGTAATTTGCAGTGCAGAACCCCGACACAAGCAGCGTCAGGGTTAGGCACAGAAGAGTAGAGACGGAGTAATTCTATGGCACGTATTGCCGGGGTTAACATACCAGATAACAAGCATATCGTGATTTCATTGCGCTATGTGTTTGGCGTCGGTCCAACACATGCACAGAGTATCTGCGCAGCGACTGGAATCGAGCCCTCAACGAAGACCAGTGACCTGAGCCCAGAACAACTCGATGCTGTTCGTGCTGAAGTGGCCAAGTTGCCTACCGAGGGTGATCTGCGTCGTGAGATCTCAATGAACATCAAGCGTCTGATGGACCTGGGTTGTAACCGTGGTATCCGTCATCGTCGTTCTTTGCCGGTACGTGGGCAGCGCACCAAGACCAATGCCCGAACTCGCAAGGGTCCCAGAAAACCGATACGCAAGTAGAATTAAACTAATGAAACTTTCGAAAGAAGCGATTAACGATTCGATCGAGGTATTTGGAAATTACGATGGCCACACCTAAATCAAGCAAGAAGAAAACACGATCCACAGTGATTGATGGTATCGCGTTTATCCATGCTTCATTCAACAACACGATCATTACTATTACTGATCGTCAGGGAAATGCGCTTTCCTGGGCTACCGCTGGTGGCTCCGGCTTTAGAGGTTCGAGAAAATCGACTCCTTTCGCTGCACAGGTTGCGGCCGAGAAAGCTGGCAAGAGCGCTATCGAGCAATACGGACTGAAGAACCTTGATGTCAAGGTGAACGGACCTGGTCCAGGCCGCGAGTCTGCGGTACGAGCATTGAACAACTGTGGTCTCAGGGTTGGAAACATCACTGACGTTACCCCAATTCCTCACAATGGTTGTCGACCGCCCAAGAAGCGGCGAGTGTAAACTAGGAGAAAAAGTATGGCCCGCTATCTAGGCCCCAAGTGCAAACTGTCTCGCCGGGAAGGTACAGATCTTTTCCTGAAGAGCGGTGTGCGTCCTATAGACAGCAAGTGCAAGACTGACACCATTCCGGGTCAGCACGGTCAACGCCGTGGTCGTCTGTCGGATTATGGCGTGCAGTTGCGCGAAAAGCAGAAGGTTAGACGTACTTACGGAGTGCTGGAGAAGCAGTTTCGTGGCTACTACAAGGAAGCCGCTCGTCGCAAAGGCGCGACCGGTGAAAACCTCCTGCAGTTGCTGGAATGTCGTCTCGACAATGTCGTGTATCGCATGGGATTTGGTTCTACCCGTGCCGAAGCCAGACAGCTGGTTTCACACAAATCCATCATGGTGAATGGTGAGGTGGTCAATGTACCGTCTTATCAGATGAATGCTGGTGACACTGTGTCGATTCGCGAGAAGTCCAAGCAACAACTGAGAATCAAATCTGCATTGGAATTGTCTGCGCAGCGCAGCGATGTTGAATGGGTCTCCGTAGACTCGAACAAGCTCGAAGGTACATTTTCTCGTGTTCCAGATCGTGAAGATCTGCCATCCGAGATTAATGAGAACCTCATCGTCGAGCTTTATTCCAAGTAGACATAACCACGCAAAGGGTGAAAATACATGCAAATTTCTTTATCTGATTTCCTTACGCCGCAAGTGATACAGGTTGACGAGTTCGACAAGTGTCATTCAAAGGTTGTGCTGGAACCGCTAGAGCGCGGCTTCGGGCACACTCTTGGCAATGCCTTGCGCCGTATTCTACTTTCCTCCATGCCTGGAAGTGCAATTGAGGAAGTGGAAATAGATGGCGTGGTTCACGAGTACAGCACTATCGAAGGTGTGCGTGAAGATGTGATCGAGATTCTGTTGAATCTTAAAGGTGTTGCGGTGGTATTGAGCAACCGCGAAGAAGCCGTGCTGTCCCTGTCAAAGAAAGGATCGGGCACCGTTACTGCGGGCGATATCGAGCTGGATCACGACGTCGAAATCGTCAACCCTGATCACGTAATCGCCAACCTAAACAGCAACGGCGAACTCAACATGCGCCTGACTGTACGCAAAGGTCGAGGTTATTCACCAGCGGATAGCCGCAGCGGTGACGAAGAAGAAACCCGCGCTGTTGGCAAACTCCTGCTGGATGCCTCTTACAGCCCGGTGGTTCGTGTGTCTTACTCAGTTGAGAACGCTCGTGTTGAGCAGCGTACTGACCTGGACAAGCTGATCATCGACCTGGAAACCAATGGCACCATTGATCCTGAAGAGGCGATTCGCCGTGCTGCTACAATCCTGCAGCACCAGTTGAGCGTATTCGTGGATCTGCAAAGCGAGATTATCGCAGAGCCGGAAGAGCATGAAGACGAGATCGATCCTATTCTGCTGCGTCCGGTAGATGACCTTGAGCTGACTGTGCGTTCAGCCAACTGTCTCAAGGCAGAAGATATTTATTACATCGGCGATCTGATTCAGCGCACCGAAGTTGAGCTGCTGAAGACGCCAAACCTGGGTAAGAAGTCACTGACTGAAATCAAGGATGTGCTGGCAACTCGCGGACTGTCACTGGGTCTGCGTCTGGAAAACTGGCCACCATCCAGCCTCAAGTCAGATGACAGGGCTGCTTAAGTAGCAGACTAAAAGGGAAGGTAGAAGTTATGCGTCATCGTCAAAGCGGCCGCCAGCTTAATCGCAATAGTTCGCACCGCACAGCCATGTTTCGCAACATGACTGCTTCACTGGTAGAGCATGAGATCATCAAGACTACTCTGGTGAAAGCAAAAGAGCTGCGATCTGTGGCAGAACCGCTCATTACATTGGCCAAGAAGGACAGTGTTGCCAACCGTCGCCTGGCATTCAGCCGCACGCGCAGCAAGGCAATCGTTGGCAAGTTGTTTAATGAGCTTGGCCCCCGCTATGCGGATCGCCCTGGTGGTTACATCCGTATCCTCAAGTGTGGCGAACGCCCCGGGGACAAGGCGCCCATGGCCTATGTGGAACTGGTCGATCGCCCACAGATTGACGACGGTGACTACGAAGATAGCGCGGTGGAGTCTGCCGGCGAGGAATAAGTAAATAGGGACGAAGTATATAGATCTGTCCCGATTTAGTTGGTAAGAACATAAAACCCGGTCCGCTGATTCACTCTGTGCCAGAATCGCCGATCGGGTTTTTTAATGCCACTTTTTCATGGCTACCCATAAACGGAATTTTAAGACAAGGAACTACTATGCCCGGTTCATTTCATCCGCCTGTTCGCACCCTGATGGGTCCAGGTCCTTCTGACGTCAATCCGAGAATCCTGGAAGCGATTTCCAGACCCACCATCGGTCACTTGGATCCGGCTTTCATTGGCATGATGGATGAACTCAAGGGCTTGTTGCAGTTCGCGTTCAAAACCGAGAATGAATTGACCATACCTGTTTCTGCTCCAGGATCCGCTGGTATGGAGACCGTGTTCACTAACCTGGTCCAGAAAGGCGACAAGGTCGTGGTATGCCAAAATGGAGTATTCGGCGGGCGCATGAAGGAGAATGTTGAGCGCTGCGGCGGCTTGCCCATAATGGTTGAAGATGAATGGGGCGCCGCTGTTGATCTGAACAAGGTCGAGGACGTATTAAAGGAAAACCCCGACGCCATAGCGCTGGCGTTCGTGCATGCTGAGACCTCAACGGGGGTCCGCAGCGATGCAGAATCCCTGTGTGCACTGGCGAAAAAACACAGCTGCCTCTCTATAGTCGATGCAGTGACCTCTCTCGGCGGAGTAGAGCTTGACGTGGATGGCTGGGGCATCGATGCCATTTATTCTGGCACCCAGAAATGCCTGTCCTGTGTGCCCGGTCTGTCACCCGTAAGCTTTTCACCAGCAGCCGTTGAAAGAATCCAGGCACGTTCCAGCAAAGTCCAAAGCTGGTTCCTGGATACCAACCTGGTCATGGGTTACTGGGGTAAGGAAGCGAAGCGCTCCTACCACCACACTGCACCTGTCAATTCCCTTTATGCCCTGCATGAAGCGCTGGTGATCCTGCAGGAAGAGGGCCTGGAGAACGCCTGGCAGCGCCATGCCGAAAACCATAATGCCTTCGCTGCAGGGATCGAAGCGCTGGGCCTCTCTTTCGTGGTTAAACCGGAGTATCGACTGCCGCAACTCAATGCGGTTGCCTTTCCGGAATCAATCGACGATGCAGGTGTACGCAATGCGCTACTTAATGACTATGATCTGGAAATTGGTGCCGGTCTGGGCGCACTTGCCGGGAAAGTCTGGCGTATTGGACTGATGGGCTTCTCCAGTAACCCTGGCAATGTCTATCTGTGCCTCTCCGCCCTGGGTAATGTGCTGAATGAAATGGGGCACGAGTGTGATTCGGCAGCAGCCGTCGCTGCCGCCAAGGCAACTTACTCGTCACAATAAACAGTGGCCCTGATCTGACTCGTGCACCGCCCCGGCTGTGCCTCGGGAAATTCAATGTCAAACACATCGCTTCGAGACTATGCAGAGCTTCTGTTGTTGTCTGCTATATGGGGCTTCTCATTTTTATTCCTGCGCATTGCTTCGCCGGTGCTTGGCCCGGTGTTCCTGGTGGAAATGCGGGTTTCCAGTGCCCTGATCGTCATGTTGCCGCTGCTGTTGGTCATGGGGAAATGGCGTGAGTTGCTGCAAAACTGGAAGATGGTGGCTCTGATAGGCCTGACCAATATGGCCATTCCGTTCTGTTTCTTCGCCTACGCAGCATTAAATGCGGGTGCGGGACTGTTATCCATTGTTAATGCGACAGTGCCGTTCTTCACTGCGCTGCTCGGTTTTGTCATTTTCAGTCAGCGACTTCCCTGGGTTGGTATAGTGGGAATGGCGACCGGGTTTGTGGGTGTCGTGGTGCTGGCAGTCGATCCCGAGGCACTGGATTCCGGGCCGGGTAGTCTGTGGGCAGTTCCGGCAGCGCTCTTTGCCTGTTCGCTCTATGGACTTGCCCTCAATCTGGTTGCCTACAAGATGCAGTCTGTGTCAGGTGTCACTATTACCACCGGTAGCCTGCTGGTTTCATCTATTGTGCTAATTCCGTTTGCCGCAGTCAGTGTGCCTGATTCCATGCCGGGGATTGAGGTTTGGGGCAGTGTGCTCACCCTGGGAATTGTGTGTACCGGGCTGGCCTATCTGTTGTTTTATCGCCTGATCTCGCGAATCGGCTCCAATCAGGCCATCATGACCACCTATCTGGTGCCAATCTTCAGCATTCTGTGGGGAAACCTTTTTCTTGCGGAGAGCGTCACATTATTTACCCTGTTTGGCTGTATGCTGGTGCTGCTCGGTGTGGGGATGACCACAGGACGGTTCCCCTGGCTGGGCAAGTGGAGACAAGCGCGCTAGAGAATTCGGGATTACACCGGGAATCTTGCGTAAAATCAATGACCTGGAATACCTGGTCAAATTGTTAAGGTCTGCAATACCTGCTAAAGTATTCAAAGATTCTCGTTGGGGTGAACACTGTCAACTTGAAGGGTTCTGGATGCTAATTTCCAGCTTCAGACAGCCGACACTTCTAAAGCCGGGTGACACCATTCCCGTCGTTAACGAAAATCAATGAGCAGCGTGATTGACAAGATCTTCTTGAACTAGCAAGAACTTCGAACATGCAAGCAGATACCGCAATAGCTTTAGAGTCAGAAGACGAAGAATCGGAAGTTGAGCTTCCGACTTCAAATCAGATCGATTTGCAGCCGCCACCTTTCGCGGAAGTCCATGACGGCCCCGAATACGTCAAATCGGCTGTGTCCGTCGAGCTAACCAACTCACACCGGATTACCGGCACCCTGGTGCAGTTCAATGCATCTTCCGAAACCATTTCGGTAATGGAAGCCAACGCTGTGACCGCTACCGACCTCGAAATGAGTTCGGTTAAATTCATGCGCCTGGAAAAACCTTACCAGTTACTGAAGCAGGGCGCGACCAGCAAGCCTGGCGGCATCAATATGGATACCGATGCACGCTCCTTCGAAGTATTTTTCAAAGACCAGTCGGAGCTCTCTGGCAACACCTTCGGCACCCGAACCGACAAGAACGGCATCCATCTTTACGAACAGACCAAAGTAGGCCGTAAGTGGCGCTACTGTACCCACCTGTTCGTGGCCCATGCTGCTGTTGAGAACCATATTATCGGCGGCCAGATTGGTGAGATGCTGGTGGAAGAAAAGGCCATCTCCCAGGAGACGCTGGACACCGCCTTGCAAGACCAGCAGGAAGAACGTTCCCGCCTGCTGGGTGAATACCTGGTTACCCAGAAAATTGTCGATTCCGCCGAGCTCGAAAGTGCCCTGGCTCGACAAAAGCACATGCCCAACCTGAAACTCGGTGAGATTCTGGTGGGTGAAGACCTGGTGAGCGAAGCACAGCTTACCGAAGCTTTGAAAGAACAAAAGAAGAAACGTAAAGGGGCTTTGGGCGAGATTCTGGTGAATCGAGGCCTGATTGCAAAAGAAGAAATTCAGCAAGCCCTGGCCAAGAAGCTGGGTATTCCTTTTATCAATCTTCGCGAGTTTACGGTCGAGCCAGATGTGATCCGACTGCTTACCGCAGCCGTGGCCTTCAAACACAAGGTGGTCCCACTTTACGTTTACGAAGGCAAGATCGTCGTCGCCATCGAAAACCCCATGGACTGGCAGGTAACCGATGCCCTGAGTTTTACCATCAACAAGTATGTTGAACCGGTCATGGCGTCCCCGGAAGACATCAACTGGGCACTGCAGTTTTATTATTCCTCAGAAGACATCGAATCCACCATCGCCGAATACGACGAGGAGATGGAGGGCGAGAGCGAAGAAGAGGATTACGATGCAACAATATTTTCTGCTGTAGAAACCCAGCAGGTCACTGACAATGTAGTCGTAAAAATCGTCAACAAGATTATTGAAGATGCCCACCGGCAGAAAGTATCCGACATTCATATTGAGCCCGGCACCGGCAAGCAGAAAGTCATCGTCCGATTCCGTAAAGACGGCGTGTTGACTACTTACTACAAATTTCCCAGCAAGTACCGCTCAGTATTCGTTGCCCGTATCAAGGTGATGGCTCACCTGGACATTTCCAACAAGAACCGACCCCAGGACGGCAAGATCAATTTCCGCCACTTTGCGCCGGTTGATATCGAGCTCCGTGTCGCGACTATTCCTACTCAGGGCGGTATCGAAGATGTGGTGATTCGTATCCTCTCCGGTGGTAAGTGCATGCCGGTGAATGCCATTGGCCTGAGTACGCCAAACCTGGATAACCTGCTCTCTGGTGTATCCAAACCCTATGGCATGTTCCTGGTGTGTGGTCCTACCGGCTCGGGTAAGAGTACAACCCTGCACTCTATTCTGAATTACCTTAACAACAACGAGCGCAAGATCTGGACCGCGGAAGATCCTGTGGAAATTACCCAACCAGGCTTGCGGCAGGTGGAAGTCAATGAAAAGGTTGGCATGACCTTCGCTCACGCCATGCGCGCGTTCCTCCGCTCCGACCCGGACATCATCATGGTGGGTGAGATGCGTGACAAGGAAACAGCAGGTACCGCGATCGAAGCCTCACTTACCGGTCACCTTGTGCTCTCCACGCTCCATACCAACAGCGCGGCTGAGAGTATTGTGCGACTGCTGGATATGGACATGGACCCGTTCAATTTTGCCGATGCCATGATCGGTATTCTCTCCCAGCGATTGACCAAGACTCTGTGCACGTCCTGCAAAAAGTCATACACACCCGAAGCCAGTGAGATCGAATTCCTGGCCACGGAATACTGCCGTGAAGGCATCCCCGATGGTACTCGCTCCGACCCTTCCGAAGAGTCTGTGCAAAAGCAGCTGGAGATCTGGAAAGAAGAGTTTTCCCACGACGGGGTGTTTACTCTCTATAAGGCCCCCGGTTGCCCGGCCTGTCTCGACACAGGTTACCGCGGCCGTATGGGTGTGCACGAGCTGTTGATGAGCAATCCCACCATCAAGAAGATGATCCTGCGCAGAGCGCCTGCGGCAGAGATTCATTTCGAAGGGGTTGCCAGTGGCATGAGAACCCGCAAGCAGGATGGTATCGAGAAGATCCTGATGGGCTATACGGACTTTACCCAGATCCGCACCATCTAGGCTCTTGATGCCTGGGACAGGCTGTTGATTCTCCCTGGCTTTGTTCCAGTGTCACCTCTTTTCCGCCTGGAACCCCGAGGCTGAGCCCAAACTCATACCGGCCTGAGCGCTCTGGCGTAGTCCATCGCCGCAGTAGCCTTCAGGGCCTTGCTATGCAAGGTTATTGAATATCTCTTTAGAAACTGGATTTAAGGTCCCCGCAGCAGTAATCTTGTGGTCCATTCTTTCTCATCCTGAGGAGAAAACCATGACCACATCTCCCGTCAGATATTGGTCGTTCGGTGGTTTGTCGGCCCTTCTGCTAGTGGCTTCAGTTGCATCCGCCCAACAGGCAACAGACATACCCAGGCTAGCCAATGGTCTCCCGGATCTGCAGGGCACCTGGGACTTTAGAACCATTACTCCCTTGCAACGCCCGGTCGAGCTGGGTCTGCGTGCCACACTCACACCCGAGGAAGCAGCCGAATTCGAAGCGGCACAGGTGGAACTGCGCAATCGGGACAATTTCACCGATACCACACAAACAGGCGACTACAATGATTTCTGGTATGACCGGGGCAAAGAACTCGATGGCGATGTTCGCACCTCGCTGGTCATCTCTCCGGAAAACGGTCGTATTCCGGAGCTGACCGAGGCGGCGCAGGCGCGAAATGCGGAAAGGCGCAGGCTGGCCGCATTGAATGAGGGCATAGAAGTTCGCCCCTTGTCAGAGCGCTGCATCATGGGCTTCAATTCCGGGCCACCGATGATCCCCAGTGCCTATAACAACAATGTGCAATTGGTGCAAACTGAAGATCATTTCGTGATTCACAATGAGATGGTGCACAACGCACGCATCGTGCGCATGAATGACTCCGAACACCGGGACGCGCCGCGTAAATGGGAAGGCGACTCGATCGGCTACTGGGAAGGCGATACGCTGGTTGTTGAGACTCGCAACTTCGCCGGTGCCACTTCTTTTGGAAACTCCAGCGAGAATATGCAGCTCACGGAAAAATTCTGGCGCATCGACAATGAGACCATCGGTTATGAGTTCACCGTCGAAGACTCCATGACCTGGACTGAACCCTGGACCGTGATGTTTACCATGGTCGCTGCCGAACAGCCCATCTATGAGTACGCCTGCCACGAAGGCAACTATTCCATGGCCGGGATCATGGCTGGCTGGCGAACGCTGGAAGTTCAGGAAGAGCTGGGTATCACGCCCTGAGAGTTGCTGAACAATCCGGGTTTTTGGAATTTTCTGACTGTAATGGAAGTCTGTTTTGCTGAACAGGCTGATCCTCTCCGACCGCTTGATCGGTCTATCATCGCTGACTCAATCAAGTGTCGGGCAAAAATTGGGCATCACCAAAGCTTTGCCCCACCGGCACGCACCAGATCGAAATCGAATCGAAGTCATCCAGTGTAACGTTCTGTGGCAAGGTGATGGTTAATGTGCCATTGGCATAGGCGGTGCCCAGTAGACCACTCTTGAGTGAGAATCCGCCGCCGGCGGGCAAGAATTGCAGATTTGTACCCGCGTACACATGCACATTAATGCCGCCTCCATCGTAAAAGAATTGGGTGAGTTCAATAGTACAGTCGTCAACAATGGTTGCGACACCAGAGACATTGTGAAAGCGCTGGGTGAGAGTGGCACTGAGGCCTACATTGGGATGGTCGCTGCGACAGCCAGATGAGCCCGGGTTGTTGCTATTGTTTGTGCCCATGTCGACCGGGTCGATTTCGCCTGACTCCAGATAGGCGATGATATCGGCCAGTTCTCCGTCGTTCAGGCGGTCGGCACCCCAAAAAGGCATGACGCCTCCCGTCAACCCGTCGTACACATTGCTATCTGTTCGTCCACTGGTGCGAACTCGCCGGGCTATATAGTCCGCCTGAAGGCCGATGCCGGTAATCTTTGGCGCGCGTTCCGTGCCCAGGCCGTCTTCACCATGGCACACTACGCAACGCGTATTCATCAAGTCTCTACCGGCAGCCTCGTCGCCACCGCTCAAATCTTCTGCTGGCGCGACGATTTCCATGACAACTGGATCGGCAGTTTCTACGGTGGCCAGGTCGCTTAACCAGTTGTTCAGATTTATCCATTCTTGATCGGACTCAGCCCAGGGAGTGGTATTCATCCATTCCGTCCGGCAGATATTGACGGCAGCGAGCAAACTGTCCAGTTCGGTATTCTTAAAGTGGGGGCGCCTGGTTGCATTCAGTAGCGGATGACCAGGCCGACGAAGCCCGTCGGCAGCAAACCCATCGGTTTCCGAGATAGCGTGACAAGTAGAGCAGGTAAATGTGCTTGCTGAACTTGCCACTGTGGTAAAGATATCGGAGCCGGACCGTCCCAACTCCTGCAGGGATTCCAGTTGTGGCTCCAGGCAGGTTCCTGTATCGCAATTGGATGTAATATCGAATCTGAGATTGTAGAGCTGCCCTTGGACATTGATTTCGGGCACCCAAAGTGTGCCCTCATCAGCCTGAAAAGTGGCTATCGTGCGACTGTCTTTTGAGACCAGAGAGGCCGACTGCAATTGCCAAATCAAAGGTTCGGTGCTCACCAGGTCGAAGGTAGCCGAATAGGATTCATTCTCGCTGACGCGCAATACAGGTATTACCAACTGGCCGGAGGCGGCATCATACATGGTTTCGCCAAAGCTGCTGCCGCTGCCTGACAGGAACAGGAGCGCCAACAGAATTGGTATGGGAAAGCTGCTCTTTTTCTTTTTCATATTCTATGGTGTGATATCCAAGTCATTTGAGTTGTCTGTAACCCTATAGACCGGTCTCTGTCGTTTTTCTTCCGTCACTGGTAGACGGACAAGCAGGGATGGTGTTTGGTGGTGACGGAATCGTTTTGCCAGGTGGAAGCTATGTAACCACAACCAGAACTGTCCTCAATGGAATTGGAATTGTGGGTGCCGTATCGGCTGGCTTTAAAATTGGCGATACGATTGTCAATGGAATTCACTTCGGCTATGAGATGGCAACTGGCGAGTCATTAGCACATGATGCTGGCCATTGGCTCTACAATAATTCCCGATTGCTTAAGGGAAAATCCTACTTGTTTGCCAGTAAAGTGAAGAAGCTCAATAAATCTCAACAAGCTAGTTTTTGGATGATCTACCTGGGCTTCTGTGTCTTCGAAACTTTGTGGCTATATGAGCGCGGTACGTTCGAAGAGATCACGAGTTTTGGTGGGTCTGTGATTCTTCTGATCAGCTTCCTTGCTACAGGGTTTTTTCTGTACAAATACGTTGCCGCAAACCCGGACAAATTCGAATAGCTGTATAAGTCAGGAATAAAAATACCCGACCACCTTGCGGTGATCGGGTTTTATTTTTTCCAGACTAACTTTTAGAAGTTAGTGGCCACCAGCCGAAGGCTGTGCTTCCGGCATTGCCATGGCAGTCAGCTTGGAACCGGTTTGCAGGATGATGTACTGGTGTCCGTCGTGGACCCAGCTGCTCATGCCATAGCGGCTGCGAGCAGGTACTTCGATCGCTGCTTCGGTTTCACCGGTGGCTTTATTAACAGCATAAAGCATGGGTGTGCCGTCAGTAGCCGTGTCGGAATAAACCAGCATATTGGGTGTTGCCACCATGGGTACCAGTGCGCCGGTACCTGTGTTGGGAACATCCAGACCCAGTTCATCGATCACATTCTGTACTCGAGCTGGAGTTTCACCAGTCGGGATCATCCACTCGTGCTCACCCGTGTTCATGTTGATAGCGGTAATGCGGCTATAAGGTGGCTTGTACAGGGGAATGCCTGCGGGGTGACGAGGTGCGCCAGCACCCGGACCGTTCGCATATTGTGCGTAAGTCGTACCCGTTGGCAGTTCGTACTGCAGGTCTGCCTCTTCACCGGGAACCAGTTGGATCGCACTACAGGCTGTGTGTGAAGACACATACAGAATGTTGGTAGTGGGATCGGCAACAGCCGGTGAAGTGATGTTGGCACCACCGCCACCGCCCGGGCAGAACATGGCGGCACGCTTGCCGGATTCATGTCCACGCTGGATTGGTGGGTTAAACAGTGGGCCCATCTGATAGTCCGCATAGGCGTTAATAGCCTGCTGACGCAGCTCCGGAGTCCAGTCCACCAGATCATCAATGCTCACACCCTGAATGTCGAAAGGTGCAGGCTTGGTGGGGAAGGGCTGAGTTGGAGACAGCTTCTCACCAGGAACTGTTGATTGCGGCACGGGACGCTCTTCGATTGGCCAGATTGGCTCACCAGTCAGGCGATTGAAGGCATACACAAAGCTTTGCTTGGTTGCCTGCATCACCGCAGGAATGCGGCCTTGACCAGGTACATCGAGATCCAGCAGCACGGGTGCCATTGGATTATCGTAGTTCCAGATGTCGTGCTTCACCATCTGAAAGTGCCAGACCCGCTCACCGGTGTCTGCATCGAGTGCGATCAGACTGGTACCGAACAGGTTGTCACCGGGACGGAAACCACCGTAGTAGTCGATAGTCGCGCCATTGGTTGGAATGTAAACAATGCCCGCTTCCAGGTCCGCAGAAATGGGAGCCCAGGAAGACACGTCACCAGTCCATTGCCAGGCGTCGTTTTCCCAGGTCTCGTGGCCATACTCGCCAGGCTGGGGAATCACATTGAATTTCCACTTGAAGTCACCGGTAGCCTTGTCGTAGGCAAGGATGTCACCTGGAATCATCTCGATACGAGACTGGTGATAGCCCTGCTCGGCCGAGTTACCGACAATGATGGTGTCATCAACCACCACAGGTGGAGATGAGGCTGTGATATAGCCAACTTCCAGAGGAACACCTTCATAGGGATCATAAGGGTGACCAAGGTCAGCCAGCAGATCCACTACGCCCTCTTCCGGAAAGCCGTCTACCGGAACAGGTGCACCGAAGCCTTCCAGCGGTTCGCCAGTCTTGGCATCAAGCGCAAGCAGGAAGAAGCCAGGGGTAACCACATAAATCACGCCGCGGCCGTCGACTTCGGAATAGGCAATACCTTTACCGTAGTCGGCGCGCATGGAATATTCCCAGCGAAAAGTATTCGGCAGGCGGTAGCTCCAGATGGTTTCCCCGGTCTTGGGATCGATAGCCACCACGTGGCGACGAGCCCCGGCTACTGTATACAGTGTGCCGTCGATATAGCTGGGGGTGGAGCGGCCACTGACCGCACCCATGCTGGCGCCATCCCATTCCCAGGCGACTTCCAGTTCATCAAAATTATCAAAGGTTATTTCACTGGCGGGAGTGTATCGGGTGTTACCCAGGTCATTACCCAGGCTGAACCACTCGATAGAGTCCTGTGCCAGCAAGCTACCCGAGCAGGTTAAGGCCAGTACGCCAAGGGCGGCTGTCTTGAGACCTTTCAGGATGGTTAGTCTTATTGTCATTTTTCGCCTCACTGAGAAGAATTAAATTCAGTTTCTCTCCGTGCGGGCGTCCACCTAATAGCGATCTTATAAATTTATGTAATTAAATCAATAAGATAACGCTAGCTTCGGGCGCACCCGTACTCCCATGAAGTTAACTGATGGACTGGGCTTTGTCTATGCTGAAAAAGTTACCAATGTTTACAGAACCGGCGGTAATTCTGCTGCCAAAAAGCCTCTAGATATCAGGCATTTGGAAGCCGATACCTTGCAACTCCCCGATCAGTTTTTTCAGCTCTTGCCCGGATAGGGAAACCAGTGGAGGGCGCACGCGCAACCAGGTAGATTCTCCGGCAAATTGGGCTGTTGCTGCCTTGAGCGCGGCAATCATTGGAAAAGACTGAAAGATAGCCCGAACCTGGTCTAGCTGCGCCTGTTTCTGGTCAGCGCCCTCGTCCTGCCAGTTTTCATACAGATCGTTGATTGCCGCTGGATTCACATTGGCGGTAGCGGAGATGCACCCCGCACCACCGTTTTGCATATTCTGTAACAGGAAGGATTCAGAGCCACAGAACACGCGAAAATCGTCGATGCCCAGCTGGTTGAGTTGCAGGGTATTGTTCCAGTCGCCGCTACTGTCCTTGATGCCGGCAATACTGGCCGGGTAGGCGGCGGCCAGTCTTTGAATCAGATCAAAACCGATGGGAACCTGGGAGATGGGTGGGATGTGATAAAGATAGATTTGCAGTTTCTCATTAGCCACCCGCTCAATGACTTCTGCGTAAAAGGCGAACAGGCCGTCGTCTGACACTCCTTTGTAGTAGAACGGAGGCAACATCAACACTCCCCGACAACCGAGCGACACCGCGTGGGTGGTCAGTTCGACCGCATCAGTGAGGGCACATCCTCCGGTGCCGGGCATCAGCTGGGAGGGGTCAATGCCCTCCTCGCTGAGACTGTCCAGCAGGCCGCGCTTTTCCAGCAGATTGAGCGAGTTGGCTTCACTGTTGGTCCCAAACACCGCCAGACCTGCGCCCTGGGATACAAGCCAGCGACAGTGTTTACCTAACAAGGCAGGATCGGGTGTGAGATCGTCCCTGAAAGGGGTAATGACAGGCGCAAGCACGCCGTTAAACCGGGGGTGAGCCAAGGGGAAACTCCTTTTCACTTGAGATTAGCTTGGCTATAGTCCCATAGCTTTCATGAAGCTCACAAGTTGAGGCTGGTATTGATGCTGAAACTCGTTATTGGAAACAAAAATTACTCTTCCTGGTCCATGCGACCCTGGGTGTTGATGGTTCATTTCGGTGTAGACTTCGAGGAGCACCGCATCCCACTGTTCACCGCTGACTATAAACAGCAGCTGTCAGAGCATTCACCAAGCATGAAGGTGCCCGTGCTTTGGGATGGTGATCTGCCTATCTGGGATTCGCTGGCGATCTGTGAGTATGTGTCAGAAAAACTCCTGCAGGGGCAGGCCTTGCCCAAATCCATGTTCCAGCGCGCCCAGTGCCGGGCATACTGTGCAGAGATGCATGGAGGTTTTCTCCAGATCCGCAACCAGATGCCTATGAATATCCGTGAAAGGCGTCATATTGAGATCGGTCCGGAACTGGCCGAAGAAATCGCCCGTATCGAACAGTTATGGCTCCAGGCCCGCGATGCGAATGGTGATGTAGGTCCTTATTTATTCAGCAGTTTTTCTCTAGCCGATGCCTTTTTCGCGCCTGTAGTCATGCGTTTTATCACCTATGGAGTAGAGCTCGATCCGGTGTGTATGCAATACATGAAAACTCTCTCCGGCAATGCTGCAGTGCAAGCTTGGGTGGAAGAAGCGAAAAAGGAAAAAGAAGTTTTGCCGGACTATGATCTGGGTGAGTTAATCAGGACCGGGCAGTAGCAGATTCTCCGGGTTCGTATCGAGCGCAGAAATCTTTAAAAAACTTCCGTAATTTCGTCAATTTTCAAGCTCTTAGACCGATACTCTATGTAGAAGGACTGGGTTATTCCAGGCCTTCGTGCTGGCTCGATAAAAATAGCAGCGGTCAACTACGAGAAGAGCTCATGTCAATGTATCTGGATTATTTTTCGCTCTCGCGACATCCGTTTCGCATTACCCCAGATACCTCTCTGTTTTATTCCGGCGGCTCCGAAGGTCGAGGTGTGGTGCTGGATGCGATGCTGTACGCCATTGAAACAGGCGAAGGAATACTTAAAGTCGTCGGAGAGGTGGGAAGCGGCAAAACCATGCTATGCCGCATGCTTGAGGAGCGCTTGCCCGAAAGCACTGAAGTGGTTTACCTGGCTAATCCAAACCTCAGCGCCGAAGACATCCTCTATGCCATCGCCTTTGAATTGAAACTGCCCATTCGCCGCGACACCACCAAGCTTTTGGTGATGCAGCAGCTGCAGAACTATTTGCTGAAACAGCATGCTGACAATCGTAAGGTGCTGGTCATTATCGAAGAGGCCCAGGGAATGCCCCTGGAAACCCTCGAAGAAATTCGCCTGTTCAGTAATCTGGAAACTCACCGGGACAAGCTGATGCAGATCATTCTGTTCGGCCAGCCCGAGTTGGACAAGAACCTGAGCGCCAGACACATACGCCAGTTGCGCGAGCGCATTACCCACAGCTTCTATCTGAGCCCACTGAGTTACGAACAAACCAGTGACTATATTCGTTTTCGCTTGGGTGCTGCTGGTTGCCCCTGTCCAGATTTGTTTACCGATGGTGCGGTGAAACTGATTTCCAAAGCTTCGGGTGGACTAACCCGCCGCATCAATATACTCGCCGACAAGGCCTTGCTCGCTGCCTTCGCCGAAAATGTGCTGGAATCTCCGGAAAACCTGAGCCCCGATGTACCCCCTGTGGTCACCTGGCGACATGTGGTGGCAGCGATTCGCGACAGCGAGTATTCCTCTTTCGCCATCAAATCCCTGCTCTCGCCACTGCGACTGATCGGTGCCTCCGCAGTGTTGGTGTTGGCGATCTTGGTCATTATGGTGTTGCCTTTGAGCACAGGCCAGGCGAGCCATCAGCAGCCTGCTGTTCTGGGAGCAGGGGTGCCAGTTGCTGCAATTAGTCAGGTTGACTGGCCAGCAGATGCGCCCCAGCCACTTCCGCAATTGCAGATTACCGCGTTAGAAGTAGAGTCCGTTGCAAGTGAGAATAATGATGCAGAGTTGCTGCTGGATTCTGCACCTGAAGAGTTGGCAGAGGTGCCTGTACAAGTTGCAGAGTCTTCATCGACTGAACTTCAGATGCCATCAAGAACGGTATCAGCAAAACTTGCGCCTGAGCGGATCATAGCTTCAATCGACTGGTTGCAGGCAGTTGATCCCAACGGTTACACCGTACAGTTCATGTCAGGTGAGACCAATAACATGGACTTCGCCGAAAATTTCCTGGCTGAGCTGAAAGGCTTTAATCTGTTGGAAGAATCCTATATGTGCATGTCGGTTGTCGATGGCGATAGCTACTGGACAATTAAACATGGCACCTTTACAGGCTTGAGTGTGGCGCAAAACTTTATCGACCAGCTGCCAGATGAGCTTTATAACTATAAACCTTTTGTTCAGAACATCAGCAGTGTGGAGTGTAATGCCAACCTCTCTGTGGCTGCACTGATCTTGGAGTAAAACAAAATGAATTCTGGAGTCTGTAGTAAACGCATTCTCTCCGTGCTCATTCTTGCCGGATTATCGTCCTGCAATAACTTTCCATTGCCGCCGCCCACATCGAATGCCGAGTTTGAAGTGGAAAACAGACATATTACGGCGGAACCGCAAGAGAGTGAGCCTGCAGAGATTCCGGACATAGTACAGACTATTCCCTCTGTCGCTCCTCCCCAGGAAGAGGCGGCTCTGGAACTTTATTCCGTAGTGGTGCAGGACGTGGATGTGAGGGAGCTGCTGTTTGCCATGGCGCGAGACGCGGACATCAATATCGATGTGCCCACAGCGGTATCTGGTACGGTGAGTATCAATGCCATCGACCAGACCCTGCCACAGATTCTCGAACGAATAGCACGGCAGGTTGATATCACCTGGCGCTTTGAGCAGCAGGATTATCTTATTGTTCAGGCTGACGTGCCGGTCTGGCGCAACTACAGAATTGATTACGTCAACATGGCCCGCAGCACGGAATCGGCTGTCAATGTGTCTTCTGCGGTGACTGGTGGCATCGGTGATGATGGCGGA
The DNA here is from genome assembly GCA_040218615.1 of Gammaproteobacteria bacterium. GTDB lineage: Bacteria > Pseudomonadota > Gammaproteobacteria > Pseudomonadales > Pseudohongiellaceae > UBA9145. The sequence continues at coordinate 208,956 of JAVJRC010000006.1, read as the reverse complement.
GGTGGCGATGAAGGCAACAATTCCACCACGACCCTTGCGCAGTCCTCGGCCAATGCTTTCTGGGCAACACTGTCCAGCAACCTGGCGACCTTGCTGGGAGAGGGCGGAGAAGATACAGAAATCGCGAGCTCTATCGTAGTCAGCCCGGAGAGTGGCTTGATCTCGGTTCGGGCAACCAGCAGGGAACACGAAGCGATTTACGAGTTCGTCGAGAGTGTCAGGACCCGCTCACTGTATCAGGTGCTGATCGAAGCTACGGTGGTTGAAGTCAATCTCAATGACCGATACCAGGCTGGAGTCGACTGGTCTGCGTTGGCCCGGGACAACGGGCAGGTCAGCTTTTCGCAAAGCCTGACCGGTTTGAATCTGGATACCTCACCAACCAACATTCTTACTATAGATAAGAGCGCGGGACCCGACGGGATTGCTGCAACCATCAGCGCTCTCTCGGAGTTTGGTGATTTGCGCGTGCTATCGAGCCCACGTTTGATGGCACTGAATAACCAGACTGCCATGCTGCGTGTAGTGGACAATCGCATTTACTTTACTATTGAAGTTGAGCAAGGATTTCCTGCCACCGCAACCAGCCCGGCTATACCGCCTACGTTCACCAGTTCGGTGCACACGGTACCAGTAGGTTTCACCATGGCTGTCACACCACAGATCAGCGAAGACGATCGCATTACTCTCAATGTCCGACCGACTATTTCCCGCATTCTGCGTTTTGTTAACGACCCAAATCCGGCTCTGGCCGATGCCCAGGTTGTCAATTCGATTCCCGAGTTACAAATTCGCGAGATCGAATCCGTGCTCAAGGTGGACAGTGGCGAAATCGCGATTCTGGGTGGTTTGATGCAGGACACCATCGATTCTGATGTGGCAGGTATTCCAGGTGTGAACCGGGTACCAATTATCGGAGACCTGTTCAGTTATCGTGATGACAACACAATCAAGACTGAACTAATTATTTTTATCCGTCCGGTCGTGGTCAGGCAGCCCAGTATTGATGGCGACCTGGAGCAATTCAGGCAATATTTACCATCAGCAACCGTTGGTAATATTCGACAACAAACTAACCCTGCGCTGTAACCAGCGGTCCCGGCGAGAGAGAAAGAATCCATGAGCCTTCTAATGGACGCCCTGCGCAAAGCGGAAGAAGCCAAGAAAAAGGCAGAGCAGGGTGACGATGACAAACCGGAACAGAAAGCAGCGGACCAGGATTCTGCCCCAAGCAGTGGAGGTGCCGATTCGGAACCAGTCTCTGAGCGTTCTGCTGCCCGTGAGGTGCCTGAAGAACCATTAACAGAAACACCTGAGGAGACACCTGAAGAGACACCTGAAGAGACACCAACAGAGTCGCGCTCAATTCCGGATGTGAGCCTGGAGTTTGAGCCGGAACCAGAACCCCGCTCGAGTGCTGGGATTCCACAAAGCGAAACATCGGAACCCTCGAAAAAAGCAGAAGGAGGCTTGTCCCTGGAGCCAATCGACCAGGGGCTCAGCCAGGCCACGCGCAAGCAATTCGATGTTGACGTAACTCCGGACTACTCCGCTCAGTTAGCCAGCAATAAACCAGCTCAAGCTGCAGACCGGGACAAGGCAGAGGAGCCAGGGACTGCTGCAGATCCAGCCGGGCAGATACCTACCTTGCAGCGTACCGGTGAATCCGTTGTTGATAGGAGTTCAGGGGTTGAGGTTCGGGCGGACAGTGCTGTCGCGAAAGAGAGCGAGAAAGCCGAGGCAGATTCTTCGCAAGATCAGGCAAACGATGATTTGCCGGAATACGTTCCCCAGGAACCAGAGCCCGTACCAACAAAATCTGCGAACCCCAAAGCAAAATCCAAAGCGAAACTCAAACTCTCCCCAAAACAGTCAACGATTCAGGATCGAGCCGACTCCGAAAGGCGAGGAGCGAAATCCCTCTTTGCAGCCAAGAAGCAGGGAAAGCGGAGTCGAATCCGCATCCGTCGTTCTACTAAAATCTGGGCTGCGCAAATTACCATCGGTTTAATGCTAATGGTGGGCGCTTACTTCTATTTCTTTGTTATCAACACCACGACTGACAGCTTCAACGTACCTGAGCAATACCTCGTAAACCAGGAACAATTCTCTGAAAACTTTAATGAAAGTATTGCTCCATTGGACAACCCTGTCGAAGACGATGGGCCACTGTCACTGGTAGAACAATTGGCTGCCCAGGACCTGGAGTTCGAAATTCTGGAAGAGCCGACTGCTGGTGCTGACCTGGAAGCGGTGCTGGCCGATCTGGATGAAGAATTGAGCCAGGATGCAGCGCAGGCACCAATAGCAGGTGTTTCGCAAGAGCCGGCGGCAGTAACCACTGAGGCCCAGGAAGTTGCGGAGCAAGCACAGGAAACCACTGTTGAGATTGCAGATGCCCAGCCGAACGTCGATCAGGCAGCAGATGGCGATGCTGCAAATGTGCCGGCAACGGCAAACAATGAAAACTCTGCAGTGACCGCGCCTGGCACTCAGCGCACACAACTGGTTTCTTCCCAGGGCTCAACGAATTCCATCAGTTTTTCCCGCACCCAAACAGCACAAACAATCGATCCGGTGTTGAGAGATGCCTATTCAGCCTTTCAAAGAGACAACCTGGTAGTCGCCCAGGATCTGTATCGACGAGTGCTCGCAGAATCGCCACGTAACCGGGATGCTTTACTGGGGCTCGCTGCTATTGCCAATCGCAATGGTGAAACTCGTCTGGCAATGGAACTTTATTCCCGTTTGCTGGCCAGAGATCCGAGTGATGCTGTTGCCCGTGCCGGGCTGCTGGGATTGCGTCCAGTAGGTGGGCCAGAGCAGCAAGAGAGAGAATTGCGTCGTCTGGTTGAGCTGCAGCCTCAGGTGGCACCCGTGGTTTATGCCCTGGGAAATTTTTATGCAGCCCAGGATCGGTGGCGAGATGCCCAACGCTATTATTTCGACGCTCTGCAACAAGCGAAGACAGATTCACTGCAAGGCGTTCCGGTGAACCCGGACTATGCATTCAATTTGGCGGTCAGCCTGGAACACCTCAATGAATCTGCTCTGGCTGAAACCTATTATCGGGAAGCCATTGCTTATGCCGCAGAGTTCCCTGCAGGATTCGATGTGAGTATCGCCAGAGAACGGTTGCTGAGCCTGGCTGAGGTGAGTGCGCGATGAGCGAAGAAGTACAACAGGCACCCAAGAAAAGACTGGGTGAAAAACTGATTGAAAAGGGCATGATCACTGAGGATCAGCTCAGAATCGGCTTGCATGAACAGAAAATACGGCAGAAAAGAATTGGCGCGGTTCTGATTGAGCTTGGTTTCGTTACGGATTCCATTATTCGTGATGCGCTCAGTGAGAATACGGGGTACAGCAGTGTCGATTTAAATAATGCAGTCATCGATGCGCAGGCCATCCAGATGGTGCCCCAGGACCTGGCGCGCCGCTTCAAGGTCTTGCCACTTTCATACAACGCTGTGCAGCACAAACTCACAATTGCCATGGCAGATACCTTTAATATCGTTGCCCTGGATCAGATTCGAGGCCTGCACGATCGGGAGCTGGAGATTGAGCCTGTTCTCGGCGGTGATGCCGACATTGCGCGTATCACCGAAGAAATTTACGGATTCGAGCTTTCTATCGATGGCATTTTACAAGAGATTGAAACCGGTGAAGTAGACCTGGATTCCGTTCAGGCAGCCGGTGGGGACCAATACAATCATCCTATGGTGCGGCTGGTCAATGCGCTGATGGCCGATGCGGTACAGAGAGACGCTTCAGATATTCACTTCGAGCCAGAGGAAGGATTCCTCAGAATTCGATATCGCATCGATGGGGTGCTTCGCCAGGTTCGGTCGCTTCATGAGAGTTACTGGCCGGCCATGGTGGTGCGTTTAAAAGTCATCAGTGACATGAACATCGCCGAATCCCGCGCTCCTCAAGATGGCCGCACCTCGATGTCATTAATGGGCAGACAGATCGATTTTCGTGTGGCCTCGCAGCCTACATCCTACGGGGAAAACGTCGTGCTGCGTGTGCTTGATCGACGAAAGGGCATAGTGGCGCTCGATGAACTGGGCATGAGTGACAGCAATCTGCATGCGATCAAGTTGATGCTGGCGAAACCGGAAGGCGTGATCCTTGTGACCGGCCCTACCGGCAGTGGTAAGACAACCACTCTTTATTCGGTGCTCAACCATATCAACACCGAAGCCATCAATATCATGACCATGGAAGATCCGGTGGAATATCCCATGCCGATGATCCGCCAGACCTCAATCAATCCTTCTGCGAAGATGGACTTTGCAGAAGGCATACGCTCCATGATGCGCCAGGATCCAGATGTGATTCTGGTGGGCGAGATCCGCGATGCCGTAACTGCGGAAATGGCTTTCCGGGCTTCCATGACAGGTCACCAGGTATTTTCTACCCTGCATACGAATTCGGCGGTGGGTTCCATGTCCAGGCTATCAGACCTGGGTGTGCTGCCGGATATTCTCGCGGACAACCTGATCGGCATCGTGGCGCAGCGCCTGATAAGAAAACTTTGCAAGCATTGCAAGCAGCCTCAGGAAGTAGGGGATCTGGAGCGCCAACTGCTCGGTCTTGGTGACGCGGTGCAGAACCTGACCATATACAGTGCCAAGGGATGTACGCGCTGCGAGAATACTGGCTATCGGGGACGCACGGCGATTGTCGAAGTATTACGCATCAACGATTACATGAAAAAACTTATCTCGCAGAAAACATCAGCACACGAACTGGCCAAGGCGGCCGTTGCGACGGGATTTAAAACCCTGGCCGATGACGCCTGTCGTCGCGTGGTTGAAGGCATAACCAGTCTCGATGAAATCACCAGAAAAGTCGACCTGACCGGTCGGGTCAGCAAATAAGGCATATCGAAAAGTCACGTGGCACTTTTTGCATACAAGTCTGTAGATAACCGAGGCCGGTACCACTCCGGCAAGCTGGATGCTGCCAATGAGGCAGACCTGGAAAGCCGGCTTGCCCGTATGGGCATGGACCTGGTTCGCGCCAAGTTTGTCGAAGAGAAGCGTTCCCTGTTTCTGAGCAAGTCGATTCGTAGAATCGACCTGATCAATTTTTGCTTTCACATGGAGCAGCTCACTCGATCAGGTGTTTCCATCCTCGATGGCCTGATCGATCTGCGGGACAGTGTCGAACAGGCCAACTTCAGGGCAATCATTGCCCAGGTTATTGAAGACATCGAAAGCGGCAAGAAACTCTCCGAAGCCCTGCGAGCCCATCCGGCGGTGTTCGATGAAATGTTTGTCAATCTGGTAGCGGCCGGTGAGGAGAGTGGACAACTTCCTGATGTGTTTCTGTCGCTCAATGGCATGATCAAATGGCAGGATGAATTGATCACCTCAACCAAGAAGTTGCTGATATTCCCTGCTTTCGTAGGTCTGGCTATTGTCTTCGTTGTGGGTTTTTTGATGATCTACCTGGTGCCTCAGCTCATCAATTTTATCGAAGGTATTGGCTCAACCTTGCCCTTTCATACCCGCATGCTGATCGCGACCTCAAACTTTATTGTCCAATACTGGTACCTGTTTACCGTAGGGCCGCTGGTGCTTGCCCTGGTTTTGAAGATCCTGGCGACAGTCAGCGAAGAATTTCGTTACCGTATCGATTCCATGAAGCTCGGGGTATGGCAGATCGGACCGGTACTGAAAAAAATTATCCTTTCCCGATTCGCCAATTTGTTCGCCTTGATGTACAAGGCGGGCATACCGGTACTCAGTTGCATCGAAATTACCGAGCGGACGGTTGGTAACCTGGCGATTCGCAACGCCTTGGCAAAAGCGCGGGAAGACATTCAGGAAGGGCAGGGTGTTTCTGACAGTTTTCGCAACACCGGCCTGTTTCCACCTCTGGTGGTTCGAATGATTCGTGTCGGTGAAACCACTGGCCAACTGGATGCGGCCTTGCTCAATGTAAGCTATTTTTATGATCGCGATATCAAGGATTCAATCGATCGTGTGCAGGCACTGATCCAGCCCGTGATGACCGTGATTCTTGGCAGCATCCTGGGTTGGGTCATGTTGTCGGTCATGGGACCTGTGTATTCATCCCTCAGCACGATGCAGCTCTAGGAGTGAGAGTGTTAGGTGGTATTGGCAGAAAGAAGTCCAAGCGAATCGCCCTGATCGATGCGGAGGGCTTGTCTGTCTATGTGCTGCACAAAGGTCAGTTGATTCATGACGCCAAGTTTTCCGATGAGGATGTAGGTCGGGAAAATTTTCGCAACTACCTCGCCGAAAACAGCGCCAGCCCTATCAGTATATTGGTGGATACCGTATCCGAAGACTTCCTGGTGGAGACTCTTCCCCATGTCAGCTACTACGATCGCAAAGGCTTTCTGAATCGTAAATCCCTGCAACATTTTCGTGGCCTGGATTATCGATCTTCTACGATTGTTGGTCAGGAAACAGTTGGCAGAAACAACAAGAAGCATGACAAGGTATTGTTTAGCGCAATAACGAAAAACCCGCTTATCGAATCCTGGGTGCGGGTTTTATTGCAGGAAGAGATTCCGGTGCAGGGCATTACTTCACCTGCATTTGCCTTGTGCAAAGTGGCTGAGCACTACAAGCTGTTGTCCAGCAAAGACACACTTTTGGTGAACTGGGAAGAGGCCGGTATTCGGCAAACTTTTATATCCAACAAGCTCATGATGTTTAGCCGTCTCACCCAGACCAATGCAGAATCTGACAGCGAGCTGGCTGCGGAGATCATGAAAAGCTGTGATCAGTCCAGGGAATACCTCGAGCGCATTGGTTTGCTGAAGTTTGAACAACAGCTGGATCTGCAGATCATTACTCCACAATTAGACCATGAGGATTTCGAAGAATTTTCAGGTCACAGTTCATTCAAGAAGATCGAGCACCATCGTCCTGCCGAATTGTTAGACCCTGAATATTATCTCGGCGATGACGACAGCAAGACCGCTGTGTTGTTATGCCTGGATTGGGGCGTGCGCCATGGTCAGTTTGCCAATCGTTACGCATCACCGCCCGTGGTGCGATTTCATGACCTTGGGCAGGTGCGCCGGATTATCTATACCACCTGCGTCGCATCCTTGTTAACCAGCATTGCGGTGTCATTGCCGGTTCTGCTCGACGCTGCGCAAAGATCCAGTCGCATCAATGAGTTAAGCGAACAAATACTGCCAATCCAACTTGAATATGATGCCTTGACTGCTGAGTTTCCCGAGACTCCAATCCCTTCGGAGGCGATGCAGCTAGCCGTGAACAACTATCAGCTCATCAGTTCGCAGATTGCTAACCCGGTGGAATTGATGGGTTCGGTCAGTGCAGTTGTTTCCCGTTTCCCTGCGGTGTCGCTTAGTAGTATCGAGTGGGAGCTTATCGGTCCCAATGAAGATGGCTCGATCACAGACGCGCTGATTGCCAACGAGGCGGTGCCGGCAATCAATCTGGTTGGCACGATCAGAGGGGGTACCAGCATCGCCAGTAGCCAACGACAGCTCAGCGTGTTCTTGCAAACCCTGAATCTGATCGAAGGTGCGGTCGCTTCACCCATCAGTTTGCCAGTGGAATCCGGTCCCGAAGGCCAGGTCACCACGGTCATCGATGATGATGCAGTGACCGCCGAATTCGCGATTCGCGTCAGGCAGGAAAGTTAAGCATGGCGCTTCGTAGAAGAAATTTTCAGGAAGATGTGCGCTGGCTGCGAGGGCCCATTACTGTGGTTGTCATTGTCGTCGCCATCTCGGTTGGCACTTATGTGGGAGCTTCCTACTATCGCAATGGTGTGCAAAGACAGGAGTTCAACGCGACCACCAATCTGGATTTGATTTCGGTGCAGGTGCAGGATATCGAGCAGGAAGAGCAGGCAGTCGTCAACAGCATCGGCATCTATAACAGCATGGTGGCCAACGGGGTCATGGGTGAAGAGGACCGGGTAGGGTTGCTGGAAGAAATTACCCGAATTAGAGAGCGCTACCTGCTATTCCCGATTAACGTTTCCATTGGCGAACAGGATCGATTGTTGCTGGAATATCCAGAGAATGTAGATTTTCCGGTCGATCAGATCACGCTGCGCTCGAGCCCGGTGCAGGTAAGGTTCTCTTTATTGCACGAAGAGGATCTCACCAGGTTTTTGCGAGATTTCCTGGATTCAGGCAGGCTCATGGTGCCAAGTAATTGCACAGTATCCAGTGCGCTTGAAGACCCCGATGACGCAATGCAGGTGGTTCAGCATCAGATCGCGGCCTGTGAATTTTATTGGTATACCTATCAATTGGAGCCGTTTCTGGGATTCTAGTGATCATGTTTAAGAGAAGTCTCTCTGCCATTCTCGTAATGCTTGTGCTGCTGCCAATCAGTGCCGAGTCACAGTCTGTGTTTCGCCTTTTTTCGACTCCGGCAGAACGGGCAGAACTGGAACGACGCCGACAGGAGATGTTCCGGCCGGGTCAGACGCCAACATTGCCGGAACCGGCAGAAGAACCCCTGTTTGATTTGCCCCTGGTGGAGGAAGCAGAGCCAGAAGACATTATTTACCGCCTCGGTGGGACCATGCTGAGGTCAGATGGCAGCTACACGGTTTGGATTAACGATCTACCTATCAACCAGGAGAATCTGCCGGAAAATATCGAGTTGCTGGCGCCATTTTCTCAGGGGCGCCTTCGCATCGTTAGCCCTGACAGCGGCAGGAGTTTCGAGGTGAAACCAGGGCAGGTACTGAATCTTACTACCGGTGAGTTGTTCGAATCCTACGATTTTGTGGAACCTCCGCCGCGTGCAGAAGCTGATGGCTCGATCACAGAACCTGAAGCCGATCCTGATAGTCTGGACTGATTTCGGCAAACAGATTGCCAATTGTTTTCCAGGGAAAATGAAGACACCAGCCCAATCCATGCCCGCCTCTCAGCAGGGAGTCGCAGTGATTCTCCTGTTTACTATTCTGTTTATGGCAGGAGCGAGCCTGTTTATTTCGTTTGCCAGTAACAATGTCCTTGCCGTTCGCAACGCGGATCAATCTGGCGACGCCCTGCGCGAAGCCAAAGCTGCGCTGATTGCTTATGCATTGATGCATGGCGACCAGTTTGGTGCAGCCGGTGCCGGGCCTGGCCATTTGCCCTGCCCGGATACCAACAATGACACCGTGGAAGATGCCCCCTGTGGCAACAATGCCATCGGTCGTCTGCCCCAGTCCGTAACGGTGCCCTTGCCACTGCCAGGCACAACCATCCAGTTTTCAGACTACAACTACGGAGTAGACCAGCAACTGTGGTATGGCTTGACCAATGCGGCAAGGCGCAGCCCCAGCGTTGCATTTAACACCAGTACTGCCACTACCCACACCCTGGATGGGCAGGCCGTGGCCGCGGTATTGATTGCCCCCGGTCCTGTTCTTGGCAGCCAGTCCCGGCCCAGCAACAACCGGGTAAATTACCTTGAGGGAGGCAATGCTGCAGGCAATGCATTTGTCAGTAGTGACGGCAGTGGCCCCGAGAATTTCAATGATCGAACCCTGGGCATCAGTATGAGTGAGATCATGACTCCGGTTACGGCAAGAATTGCCGAGACTATCAAAGGATTGCTGGACACCTACCATGGAGTTAACGGACAGTACCCTCCGGACAATGCAGAGTTTGCCATTGCCGTGGCAACCGCACCCGCGTGGTTTGCTGCCAACAACTGGAATGACACCGCTGCTGTAACCACTTATACACAGCTCGGTGCTGATTCGGCCAGTCTGAGTTTTACGGGATGTGCAGGCCTGTCCTATACACTGGACAACGCGGCTGGCAGTATTGTCAGAACTGGAACAAGGTGTTGATCGATCATGGTGATTAAATCAGATTCAAAACCGGGCAGGATTTCTGGATTCAGCCTGATTGAAACGGCGATAGTCATGGTGATTATCGGTGCCTTGCTGGGGGGCTTGCTGGTCTCACTGAGCTCAACCCAGGAAATCAATTTCCGCAGTGACGCTGAGAGCCAGGTCGATGAAATTCTCGAGGCTCTTTACGGGTTTGCCCAGGCCAATGGTCGCTTACCCTGTCCAGCCACGGCCGCCAGCAATGGCGCCGAGGCGCCGGCTGGAGGTGGAGCCTGCACGGAACAATATGGTTTTGTGCCGTCAGCCACCCTGGGTCTCAGCGGCGCAGTCAACACTGACACCCTGATGGTTGATCCCTGGCTCAGTCCGTATCGGTACAATGTCACCACTGCCAATGGCAATGCTTTCACCACTGCCGGCGGCATGCGTGCCACGGGAATGGCTGCGCTGGCTCCCGATCTCAGGGTGTGTACGGATGCTGCCTGCGGGACCGTAGTGGCTAATAATCTGCCTGCGGTGATTGTCTCGCTAGGTGCCGACTGGGCCAATTTCAGCGGGGCAGAAGAAGTGGAGAATTCAGGTGAAACCACGCGATCTGGTTACCGGCATGCCAATAACACGGATTTTGCGGTTACCACTTACATAGAAGACACCTTCGACGACATCATTGTCTGGATGTCTCCCAATATCCTGTACACGCGCATGATATCGGCAGGTCAGCTTCCCTGATATCCTGCCCGCAAGCGATTACTGCAATTTTCTCCTGACGATAGGCTATGGATCAGCAAGAACCAGTTCAAGCTCAAGCTGAAGACAAAGACCCTGCCTGCATTCTTCTGGTGGAAGATGACCCTGCGCTACGGCTGGTGATGCGCGGCGTCATGGAAAACAATGGCTATGATGTGCTGGAAGCCGACAACCGTCTTGGTGCCGAATCGGTATTGAAAGAACACCCGGAAGTCGCAGCCGTAGTTCTCGATCTCGGTTTGCCTCCCTCTCCCCATACAACTGCTGAAGGGCTCGCCACTATCAAGGCGATAACCGAGGGTCTTTATCCGGCAAAGATCGTGGTATTGACCGGTCAGGATGAAGAGAGCTCTGCCCTGGCGGCAATCAAGGAAGGGGCATTCGATTTTCTCGCCAAGCCATCCAGTTCTGAAGACATTCTCAGTGCGGTTCAACGGGCAGTTCTGTTCTACAGTAAGGAAAAGACGCTGGCGGAAGAAGAAGGCATGACCCGGCTGCAAATCAATGCCAAGGTTGCGGATGGTCTCAAAGCTGTGCGCGAGGAAGCCGAAGAAAAACTGGTGCGAAAAGTGCTCAAAGACACCGAATTCAACGTCTACCAAAGTGCTGCCAAGCTAGGGCTGAAGCGAGAGTCCATCTACTATTTCCTGAAAAAATTCGGCATCAAGCGCGAATAGGATTCAGCCACTTCGGGCATCCTCTCTACTCATGGCCAATCTCTATCCCTATCTCATCCTCATCGGTTTCAGCATTATCCTGGCTACAAGCTGGCTGCTGAACCAGGCTCGTCGACGTGCCTATATCACCAGCGAATTGGTCAACCTGAATCAGGAGCTGAATTTCGACCTGCCGGATTTTCTGCGGCATTGCTGGAAGCCGCTGGAGAAAGCCGGATTCAAGGGACTTAATTGGCAACTGGACTGGTTTGGTTCACAGATCTCACATCTGGAAGGGACGGTTGGGGATTTCGCGATCAAGCGAAAGTTTGAAGTAGAAGACATTACCCTGGAAGTGAAACTGTATGACGGCAGGCGCCGCTTCGAACAGCGCTACTTCAGTACGCTGGTCTCAGAAAGTCTTTTCCTGCTGCTCTACACGGATATGTGGGTGAAGCTGGGGACCGTGCAGGGGGCTTTTGCACAAACGGCAAAGATGAATGTGTTCTTGCAGCATGATATGAAGAACATCGTGCAACTCATCAGCCTGGTGGCCGAGCAGCTGGATACCACGCCTGAGGACAGGCAGGAAAAACTCCTGGAAAGCCTGCGCACGGTGATGCCGACGTTGCGGGAACGGTCAGAACGGTTCCTCAGTACCCTGTCCAGTGACCAGCCTGCGGGTGGCGAGGATGCCATCAATCTGTGTGATTTCCTTCACAAAACCGCAAAAATCCATGATTTGAGCATCAACATTGAAGGGGATGGGCAGATTCAGGGCAATGAGCAGTCCCTGAGCAGTATTTTTGACAATCTTTTTGGTAACTACATCGACCAAAGCCGCATAAACCCTGGCTCACAGCCCAGCATCGAGATTTGCATTGAAACCGGCGATAACAGCGTAACCATCTCGTTGACGGATTCCCGGGGCAAGCCATGTCAGTGGCCAGAAAGGCTTTTCGAGCCATTCTGGAGCGAAAAAGGCAATGGTCTGGGTATCGGCCTGTACCACGCAAGGCAGCTTGTTTCGGGGCTTGGAGGCAATCTGGAGGCTATCACACCCAAAGATGCTCCTATGACTTTCGTGGTTTCACTGCCCGAATCTTTGTAAAAAAAACCTACATCTTGCGGCACCAGAGGCCGAAATATATAGTGTCGCCAGTTTTAGCGGTACTAACTTGAATTTATTAACTTTTTTGCAATGAAATTGCAGGGACAATAGACAATGAATAACTCAATCAAGACGATGCGAACAATGAAGCAACAGGGCTTCACTTTGATCGAAATCGCCATTGTCCTGGTGATCATCGGTCTGCTCGTCGGTGGTGTTCTCCAGGGTCAGGAACTGATCGAAAACTCTCGCGTGAAGCAGGCTACCAAGGACATGAATGGTACTGCTGCTGCAGTATTCGCCTACCAGGATCGATACGGTCGTACGCCTGGTGATGATGGCCCAACTGCCACCATTCAGGCTCGTGGTTCCAGCTGGAACAGTGCCAACATCGGTGGTGATGCCGATGGCCGACTGGAAATTACTCGCAACCAGACCTTTAACGGCACTGGTGAGGGTGGTCCTTTCTGGCGTCAGTTGATGGCTGCTGGTTTTATTTCTGGCGATCCTTCCAGCACGGGTGTTGCGGCGCTGCCTACTAACTCCTGGGGCGGCCTGGTGGGTGTGACTTCTCAGGTAGCCATGGGTGGCCTGGGTGGCAACAAGGTTTGCCTGAGTCAGGTTCCTGGTTCTGCTGCGATTGCTATCGACAATGAGCTGGATGATGGCAACGGTGCAACGGGCCGTCTGCGTGCGACTCAGGGGACTTCTGGTCAGAATACCAACCCTGGTAATGGTGCGCTTGGTGGCGGTGGTGTTTACTCGGAGGACAATGAGTACACTATTTGTTATCGCATGTAATTCTTAATTAGCTCGATAAAAAACCCGGCTTTTGAGCCGGGTTTTTTTATTCCCAGGAAAATATAGTCAGTAGCAGGCACCATGACCAATCGGGAAGAGTGGCAATTTGGACACGCCGTAAACCCATCCCTGGGGGCTCGAGAGCAGCATCCCTGCTGCTCACGGTCCGGCATTGCCACTCTTCCCGCTTGGTCATTCAGAGCGGGATTCTGATTCGTTTGATATTCCAGATCACTACGAGGAAGAGTCGCTTGATCTTGCAGCGAGGATGCTTAGCAAGAGCATTGGCCAGATGCCTAGATGAATCATGACGTCGGCGGTGTTGAAGACGTAGTTCCAGTAGGGGATGTGCTGGATGTCGATGAAGTCGATGACGCTGCCGTGGACCAGGCGGTCGAGGATGTTGCTGGCGCCGCCGCCGACGATGAAGCCGAAACAAATGTATTCGAAGCGTTGCAGGGTTTTGCCCAGCCACAGGTAGGCGATGACGCCCACGAGTATGGCGATGCTGACCAGTCCGAATAACCAGCCGGATCCCTGGGCGAGGCCGAATACTCCGCCGAAGTTTCTGATGTGGGTGAAATGGATGAGGCTGTTCAGCTCCATGGTGGTGTTGACCGGGATGTTGCTGTTGACCCAGAAACCAATGGCCTGTGACAGCAGCAGGGCAGACACGGCTGTGGCGAAGAAGGCGATCATGTTGAGGGATTTTTCGTTCAAGTGGGTTTCCGAGTAAAGGGGTACTGGTTGGGATTGTACGGGCAGGGGCGCTTAATACAATCGGCTTGGTTGGCTAGCGAACGAGGTCGATCTCCTGGTCTGCGTAGATGGTGATTCTGAATTCGCCTTCGCTGTTCATTTCGATGACGTTTTGTGCGCAGTTGTGCATCAGGGGTGGTTTCCAGAGTTGGTCCATGGGCAACTTCTCGATGTGTGCCAACACGGTCTTGATCAGTGCGCCGTGGCTGATAACGGCGATTCGTTGCTGCTGTGACTCTTCGGAGATCTTCGCGAGGGTGGATATGGCGCGTTTTTGCATGTCGTAGAAGGTTTCGGCTCCTTTGACGCTGAACAGGTGAGGTTCGTGCCAGAAGTGGCGGAACGAGTCCGGGTCTTCCGCTTCGATCTCGTCGTAAAGCCGGCCTTCCCAGGGGCCGAGAAATATTTCCCGCAGTGAGTCCAGGTAGGTGACGTCCTGGATGCGGTTGGAGAATGCGTGTTCGGCGGTTTGGCGGGTGCGCAGGCTGCTGCTGCAGTAGAGTTTGTCGAAGTTCAGGTCTTGCAGCCTTTCACCTAACGACCTGGCCTGTTCGATGCCCAGTTCGGTAAGTTTTGATTCACTCTGACCCTGCACACGGCGTTCTTCATTCCAGTCAGTCTGGCCATGCCGGATTAAATGCAACTCCATTGTTTCGTGTTTACCCGATATTCGATCGCGTTCGCGCGACTGCATCGGTCCAGCCTGCGTACTGCGTGGTTCTCCATTGGTCATCTTTGGCCGGGGTGAACGCCCGGTCCAGTTGCCATTTCTCTGCAATCTCTGGCAGTGAGGTAAATAATCCGTGTTGCAAACCTGCCATATAGGCTGCACCCAGTGCGGTGGTTTCGGTTATCTTTGGCCGGTGTACCTCCACATTGAGCAGGTCTGACAGCTTCTGCAGCATATTGTTATTGGCTACCATGCCACCATCGACTCTGAGGGTCTGCAGGGGTGCCGCGCCGTCGGCGGCAATGGCTTCCACCAGGTCTTTTGTTTGATAACAGACGGACATTAATCCGGCGGTCACGATTTCTTTTCTGCCGGTATCGCGGGTCATGCCAAAGAGTGCGCCACGGGCATCCGGGTCCCAATAGGGTGCACCCAGACCGGTGAATGCGGGCACCAGATAAACGCTGAGGTCGTCACTGGTTTCTTCGGCCAGTGCTTCTGACTCGGAGGCGTGAGCGATGAGTTTCAGTTCATCCCGAATCCATTGCATGGTCGCGCCGGCCATGAAAATACTGCCTTCAACCGCATAGCTGGTCTTGCCATTCAAGCGGTAGGCCACAGTCCCGAGCAATTTGTTTTGGGATTGCACAATGGTCTCGCCCGTATTCATGAGCAGAAAACAACCGGTGCCATAGGTGCTCTTTGCCATGCCGGCTTCGAAGCATCCCTGGCCACAGGCAGCGGCCTGTTGATCGCCTATCATTCCTGTTATGGGTAGGGTCGCACCCAGTATTGATTCTTCACACTCGCCGAACTCTGCTGCGCAGTCTTTGACCTCTGGCAACACACTTTCGGGTATATCAAATTGTTTGAGTAGTTCCTGGTCCCAGCTCTGCTCGCGAATATTGAACAGCATGGTGCGGGAAGCGTTGGTTGCATCGGTTGCGTGACTCTTGCCTCCGGTTAGCCGCCACAGCAAGAAGCTGTCTACGGTGCCGAATGCCAGCTCGCCATTTTTCGCTTTTGCTCTGGCGCCAGGCACTTCATTGAGTATCCAGCGCAGTTTGGTGGCGGAAAAATAGGGATCGAGCAGTAAGCCGGTTTTCTCCTGAATGCTGGCCACAAGCCTGGGGTCCTGCTTGAGCTCGTTACAATAGTCTCCGGTTCGCCGGTCCTGCCAGACGATGGCCCGATGGATGGGTTCTCCGCTCTTGCGATCCCAGACCAGCGTGGTTTCTCTCTGGTTGGTAATGCCGATGCAGGCAATATCCTGCGCAGTCAGTTCGGCCTTCTGCAGAGCCTGCTTGCAGCTATTCAGTGTGGTCTGCCAAATCTCTTCGGCATCGTGCTCAACCCAACCATTTTTTGGAAAATGTTGCTTGAACTCTTCCTGCCCCACGGCCAGTTGATTGCCGGTGCTGTCAAAAACAAGTGCACGACTACTTGTCGTACCCTGATCTATTGCAAGAATAGCTGAACCCATGAATGTCTCTCTCCGAACTCTGGTGCCAGTAACGCGACTGTTGTTTTCCCGGTTACCTTTCGCGGACACCTCTCCCGGTAACCTGGCCACAAAGATTCATAAGCGATTTTATCCGGTCATGTTACACTACTTCACATTCAAATGTTCACACCCAAGCCTCAATCTACCACCCGTGCCCAAACCCCAGTGCCAAGTAATTTTCCGTGAATTTTTCAGAATTTGACTATGACCTCCTGGTGATTGGTGGAGGCATCAACGGTGCCGGAATTGCCGCTGATGCCGCTGGTCGCGGGCTAAGTGTGCTGCTCTGTGAAAAGGCAGATCTTGCCAGTGCTACTTCCTCCTGGAGCAGCAAGCTGATTCATGGTGGCTTGCGCTATCTGGAGCACTACGAATTTAGCCTGGTGCGCAAGTCTTTGCAGGAGCGGGAGGTGCTCACCAGGGCTGCCCAGCACTTGATCCATCCCCTGGCTTTTCAAATTCCCATGCTGAATAACTCCCGCAGCGCATTGCTGATGCGAATTGGCTTGTTGCTGTATGACAATCTGGCAAGGCGGGTGAAATACAAGGGTTCAAGAAGCGTGCGTTACGATGAGAGCAGTCCACTAAACAATGCCATCAGGCGCGGTTTCGAGTATTGGGACGCACAAGTAGACGACTCACGGCTGGTTATTAGCAATACTTTATTGGCTCAGCAACATGGAGCAGAAATCCTGACCCGCACCGAGTGTGTGGCACTGGAGTCAATACCAGATGGCTGGCAGGCAACGCTTCACGACCATGGTAAAGATGAGAATGTGAGCGTGAGCTGCAAGGTCGTAGTGAACGCCAGTGGGCCCTGGGTGGGATCCCTGTTTGAACAATTGCAAAATAAACCCGCCCCCCACAAGCTGCGTCTGGTGAAAGGAAGCCATATTGTTGTGCCCCGGTTGTACGAGCAGGACAATGCCTTTCTGCTGCAACACCATGACGGAAGAATCGTCTTTGTAATCCCTTACCTGAAGCATTATTCCCTAATTGGTACCACCGAAGAGGAGTTTACTGGAGACCCGGATCAGCCCAAAATTTCACAGGAAGAGACCGACTATCTAATCGCTATCAGTAACCTGTACTTCAAGCAATCGATACGCCGATCTGACATCGTGCACACGTTTTCTGGCGTACGCCCATTGATCGATGAACAAGGCAAGGCTGCCAGCAGTGTATCGAGAGATTACAAGCTGATCATGGACAAGCTGCCTTCGCCCATGTTGTCTGTGTATGGCGGAAAGGTCACCACTTACCGGGTGTTGGCAGAAAATGCCATGAACCGTCTCGGCCAGTTCTTCCCGCGCATGAAAGGCGGGTGGACCCGCAAGGCGATACTGCCCGGTGGTGATTTCGACATGTCGGAAAACCTGTTTCAGGAACTGGCAAGCAAGTTTGGCTGGCTGGGGCCGGACATTATTGCCCGCTGGCTGCGTACCTATGGCACAAGGAGTTTTGAAATTCTTGAGAATTGTCGCAGCATGGGCGACCTGGGTGTGCGCTTCGGTGCCAATCTGTATCAGCGTGAAGTGGATTTCCTGCGCAAGAAAGAGTGGGCGCAGACCGCCGAGGATATACTGTGGCGTCGCACAAAACTTGGCTACCAGTTTTCCGAAAAAGAAACGCAGTCGCTAACTAACTACCTGCAACAGTCTGCTCAATAAAGCCGGATTTTCCTTGCTGGCTCTCCCTGACTGGGCCGGAATGACAAATTGCGATAGGCTTGAGTCTCCATTGGCACCCCATTGCCAGCCATCCAAGGAGACAGTGCTGATGAACAGCAGCCGGCTATCATCCATTTTCCATCTATTGATTACGACTTGCCTGCTTGCAGGCGCGACCCAAACACTGGCACAAGGCCGCGCCTATCCCGATGCGCTTAGCGGCGGGAACTACATGCACAATTTCTATTTCCCCCCGGCACCGTCTTCAACTCCCTGGGCGCCAGCCTGGTCGCCTGATGGCCAGTGGATTGCGGTTGCCATGCAGGGATCTATCTGGAAAGTAGACCCTGAATCCGAGATGGCGTTCGAACTCACAGCCAATGAGGCCTATCACTCATCACCGGACTGGTCGCCCGATGGGCGCTGGATCGTGTTCACGGCAGATTACGATCACCAGCGGATTCAACTGGAAGTGCTGGATACCGAAACCGGTGAGATTACCCGGCTGACGAACGATGATGCCGTGTACACAGATCCGGTGTTTTCACCGGATGGCAGTCAGATCGCCTATGTGAGTACCCAGCCAAATGGCTACTTCAATCTCTATGTGCGCGATTTTGCCAATGGTCAATGGCAGGGAGAGCCAATCGCTATCTCCACTGACAATGCCTATGGCAGCAACCGGCTCTATTTTGGCAATTACGACATGCACATCACACCCAGCTGGTTGCCCAGTGGAGAGGAGCTGCTGCTGGTTTCCAATCGCAACGTACCGCTGGGGTCCGGCAATGTCCTGCGCGTACCAGCGAGGGCAAACGGTATCAGCCAGGCGGAGACCGTGCTCAGTGAGCAAACCCTTTACCGTGCCCGCCCTGATGTGTCCATCGACGGCAAGCGCTTTGTCTATGCCTCAACCCGGGGAGCTGCAGACCAGTACAACAATTTGTATGTGCAACCCACCACGGGTGGCGAACCCTACAAAATGACCTTTTTTGAGCACGATGCTTTCCATCCACGCTGGTCACCCGATGGTGAGTGGATTGCGTTTATTTCCAATGAGCCTGGTGTGTCGAAGCTAATGATGCTGGAAACCTACGGTGGCAAGCTGGTGCCGGTAGACATCAAGGAGATGCATTATAAGCGTCCTATGGGTGTACTGAAGGTGCGAATACGAGAAGAGGGTCAAAGCGGGCCAGCCCATGCCCGAGTCCACCTGACAGCCAGCGATGGCCGCTTTTATGCGCCGGTCACTTCTTATGCAAGAGTCTCCGGCCGGGGTGATCCCATGTTTCACACACCGGGTGAATTCCAGCTACAGTTACCCGAAGGCGAAGTGGAACTGACAGCAGTCAAGGGATTTGAGTTTTTCCCCGAGCAGGCGTCTGCAGAGATCGTAGCCGGTGAAGTGACTGAATTGATAATCGACCTGGAGCGCATGACCGATATGGGTGCCCAGGGCTGGTATAGCGCTTCCACCCATGTGCATGCGAACTATGCCGGCAACCTGCACAATACGCTGGAAAACCTGATGATGATGTCCATGGCAGAGGATCAGGATCTGGTGCTGGAACAGGTTGCCAACAAAGACAACCGTATTCTGGATTACCATTTTTTTGAAACGGGTGGTGGAGCCCATTCCATCTCCACTCCCGAGCAAATCGTGGTGGTCGGCCAGGAATACCGACCGCCATTTTATGGACACGTGTTCATGTTTGGGCTGCGTGATCATCTCATCTCACCTTTTGTGACTGGCTATGAAGGCACGGCCATCGAGAGTCTTTACCCCAGCAACACGGACATGATGCTGAAAGCAAAACAACAGGGTGCCGTGACCGGCTACGTTCATCCCTATAACGGTGAGAATGATCCCTTGCAGGGTACGCTCGGGGGCGGCAAAGGCTTTATCGTAGATGCAGCCCTGGGCGCGACGGATGCCCTGGAATGGTCAGATTCCAACCGGGCTGGCTTCTACCCCTTGTACGCTGTTTGGAACAATGGCCTGCGGGTGACCGCCACCGGTGGTGAGGATTCCATTAGCTCATTACATCGCAGCAAGCTGGTAGGGTCCTTTCGCACCTACGTCTACACCGGGAACCGTGGTCTGCAGATGGAAGCCTGGTTTGATGCCATGACCCGTGGTCGGGCTTTCGTCAGTTCTGGTCCCCTGCTGGAGCTGACTATCGATGGCGCACTGCCGGGAGACACCATCGAGCTTCCGCAAGGTGGGGGCAGTGTGACTGTGGCAGGGAGCCTGCGTTCCATTACTGAGCTTGAGGACGTGGCTTTGTTCTGCAATGGCGAAGAAGTGGAACGCTTCGATGTTGGTCGGGGTGGTCGCAGTCTGGATTTTGAGTACGAGCTCGAAGTGGACAGCAGCGGCTGGTGCCATCTGCGAACCGAGGGCGATCCGCGGAATCGCTTCCCTCTGGATGCGAACTACGCGCAGGCATTTACCAATCCAGTTTGGTTCAGCGTAGGGGGTGAGCCCATTCGCAACCCACAAGCGGTTGAATATGCCCTGCAATGGATCGATAAGCTGCAAGAGCTGGCCGATGCCTGGCCCGGCTGGCGATCGGAGCGGGAACGAGCCCACGTGTTCGGGCAGTTTGATCAGGCCAGGGCAGTATACCGATCCAGGCTGGATTAGCGGGAGCCGTGGTTTGTTTTCTTGTTGAGCAAGCCCAGCCCGAGGCCAGCCATGAGAATGGCAATCAGTCCATTGAGATAATTGAAAAAGGCATAGGGCGCGTATTCAATGACTGGTATGCCCAGAGTGGCCGTGTAAAAAGCGCCGGCCGTCGTCCATGGTATGAGCCCGGTGGTCAGGGTGGCGCCTTCCTCCACAGAACGGGAAAGAATGGCGCTGTCCAGTTCCTGCTGTTTGTATTTTTCCCGGAACAACTGGCAGTTGAGAATGATGGAGATATAGGCTTCACCCATGGCCATGTTTCCCAACAGTCCAGAGCCGATCGTACTCGCAACCAGCGCGGCCGTGTTTTCGACTCGTGCAATCAGTCCCGCCAGTAGAGCACGCAAGAATCCGCCACTGTGGAGGATCCCACCCAGCGCCAGCGCCATGATCGCCAGCAACAGGGTCCAGCTCATGCTGGCTATACCACCACGCCCAAGCAAATCATCAACACTGGCGATACCCGTCTCACCCGGAGAGTTTGACCACAAAGCGTTGAGCACTGTTGCAGCACCTTCACCCTGAAACAGCACGGCAACCGCGACTGCAGTGATAATACTCGCAGCCATACTGACTTCTGCTGCGAGCCTGCAAAAGCTGAGAACGGCAAGCACGATGATTGGCAGAAACGTAATGGCAGGAGACAGGCGATAGCTGTTATCCAGTGCCTGCTGAATAGATTGTAGAGTGTCGCCAGAGAGTGAATTCTCCCCATAGGAAAAACCCACGAAGAAAAAGATCACCAATACCAGAAGGAAAGTGGGAACAGTGGTAAACATCATGCTGTAAATGTGGTGGTAGAGATTGGTACCGGCACTCATGGCAGCCAGATTGGTGGTGTCAGACACCGGCGACATCTTGTCACCGAATGTGGCGCCACAGACCACCATTCCCGCCACCAGTGGCAATGGGATATCCATAGCACCGCCAATGCCCATGAAAACAACTCCCAATGTGCCCACGGTTCCCCAGGAAGTGCCAGTTGCCACAGACATGAATGCACACAGCAGCATGCCCAAGGGCAGAAACAAGGCAGGTGAAATCCAGCTTAGGCCGTAGTACATCAGCGCTGCGATAGTGCCAGCATGCATAAAGCTGGCGATAACCATGCCAATGAGTATGAAAATATAGATGGCGGGCAGTGCGCGTGTAATGGCCTCGCTCATAAACTGACGAATTTCTTCGTAGCGAAAACCCAGTGCGAAGGCATTCGCACCAGTCCAGATCAGGCAGATAAACATCAGCACGTGCAGGTCTATGGCCAGCCAGAACAATCCGCTGGCAATGATAAGGATCACCGCGCCGAAGGTGATCGCAGAATGCAGCAGGGAAGGGGAGCGATGGGAGGGTGACTCAGTGCTGGACATTAACCTAGCTTACCAGACTGGAATCAGACTATTTGAACTTTTCAGCGAGCGCCTTGCAGCGCGCCGTCCACTGTTTCTTTATCTTGTCCTTATTCGGGGCCAGTTCTGCAGGCAGGTTAACGGTTAATTTGAGTTTGGTCTTGCCAGCTTCCTCAGTAAACTGAACGCTGATTTTACTCTCAGCCTCAGGTTCAGTGCTCTCGGTCCAGCTCATGACCAGTTTGCTCGGAATATTGAGTTCCAGGTATTCCCCCTGATGGCTGATTTCCTGTCCCCGTCTGTGTATCTTGAAATCAAATTCTCCATTTTTACGCACCGTGTTCTCCAGACTCAGCACTTTTTCTGCCTGGACCCTGGGGCCAAACATCCATTCGCCTAAAAACACGGGAATCAGCCAGTGATCGCAGACACTCTGCGGAGAGCCACTAATCGTTCTGGTGATGGAAAAACTGGCTGGAGCGACTTTACTGGCTTGAGCGTTGTCGCTGTCGCCCAGTTCCCGATCCTGAAACATCGAGAGTTGATCGCTGGCCATTACTGATCTACCGGATAGGGGTTGGCTGGCATCAGATGCGCGGGCAGGCCAGCTCGTCTTGAAGCCTGTTTGGGCCCATAGTTGTCGGCAAGATACTGCAGGATGGTGTCTTCAAGCTCCGGAACCAGTTGCTGCAGGCCCTGGGTGTCCTGCATCCATTCGATTCGGCTTTGCCAGACTGCCCGGCTGCCAGAGTTTTGTGTAATCAACTGTGCCGAGTGACATTCGGTGCAGGTAGAACGCACCGTATCCCAGCCGTCTGCAATAATCAGCCCGGTTTCGTTGTCGGTTTGCTGCGCAGCAACCGGACAGGCCAGGACTGCGAGAGAAAACAGCAGGCTGAATTTTCTGTGCATGATCATACCGCCTGTACTGCGACCCGGTGGCAGGCATTGTTCAGATAGCCGCGCGGGTTCCAGCCGGGAACAACCATAGGCTGTGACCGGCCCTGGACGTCCATTGCTCTCGCCCAGATCTCATAGTAGCCCGGCTCCGGAAACTGAACCCAGGATTCCCAGTTCTGCCAGGCCAGTCGGTTGGCAGCCGTCCCAGTAGCTGTAGGGAGCCAGGTGGCACCGAAATCTATGGAAAGGAACACACCACTGACCTGGCTATCGCCAGCCCAGGCATGACCTCGTACCGGAAGCCGTTGTCGAAAGTCGTGGCTGATGCCTGATTGTGGGAAAGTCACCAGAGATTTCACCGGCATGGATTCAATAATGCGCATCTCCTCATTCGGCACGCGACTCCCGGGAGCCACCGGTGCGGCAGGTACCGTGTAGGATGGAGCCGCCATCTTTTCACCATCGTGAACCCGGTCTCTGACGACAATACGGTTGAGCCATTTGCCGGAAACTGAACCCGGCCAACCTGCACAAACCATGCGCAAGGGGTAACCATTTTGCATGGGGATGTCTTCACCATTCATAGCCCAGGCAATCAGGGATTCCCGTTCCATGGCTTTGGCTATTGGCACGCCACGGGAGATTGGATCCAGGTCGGGATCGCCACTGGTATGGGTATCAGCACCGTAGTAACCCACGTAGACAGCATCGCTGCCGACCCCACAGTAGTTCAATACATCGCGCAAGCGCACTCCGGTGAACATGGGGCAGCCCACGGCTCCGGTTGTCCACTGGTTGCCGCTGGCGGCAGGAACAAATTCACTGCGGCCATTGCCACCGCATTCCAGTTGTAGCTGCAGACTGACTTCTTCAAAGCGCTCTCGCAGATCGGAGATAGTGAAAGTGGTTGGTCGCAAACAGGACTCACCGCCGATTTCCAGAGTCCAGTTGTTCGGGTCGACATTTTCCGGAGGGATACCGTTGTTGCGAATAAACATGTAACGGTTTGGCGTGATGGCATCGTCGAGCAGGTGTGCAGGAGTTTCTGCATTGACCGGCCGATCGTTCAGCACGATCAGGCCTTCTTTGCCCTCGATAACATCTGTTGCACCTTCTGCTGCGAATGCAGCGGGAATTAATCCGGCGGGCATATTGCGTGCGAAGGGGATACTCATGCCCAGGCCTGCACTCAAAGCCATTAATCCGCTCTTTTTCAGAAAACCACGCCTGGTCAGGGGATCACTTTCCCGTCCCCACAACTGGCGATCGGCGGCAATGGGGTCTTTTGCGTATAGCTCGTCCAGGGTTGGACCTTGATTGGAAGAATCTTTATTGTCAGGCATGAGTCTGTTTTCCGGAGTCGACACTGCAGGCAATCTGGGTGTCTGCTGTGGATTTGAGACTATCAAATTCAGTCATAGCGGTCCAAACTAACGGCGGCATTATGAGGGAATACCGACTCCACGAGCCATCAGTGTGGCCAGGATCGGGATGACCAACAGCAAACCAACTTCCAGCTTCAGGCAAAGCCGAACGCCGCCTGGAACGGTCAGAAAGTCGCCGTCGAAGCGACGGTTCCTGAAAAAGAACAGCGCCGGGTAGCTAGCGGTGGCAAGCAACAAGCCAAACAGTCCCAGCTTGGCGTGAAACAGAGGGTTACCTGAATAAAAATCGGCTGGTTTACCAACAGCCATCCACAATATCAGGCCGAAGATCAATAGCAGCAAGACACTGATCCCACAGAAGGCATCCACACGAGCCAGGTTTCGCGCGTCTTCGCTGTCAATCTGCGGTTTGATTGCGATGTTTTCAATGATGATGCCGCCGGCGAGGGCGAGCACTGCGAACAGATGCAGATAGCGGAACAAAACATAAGTCATGGGGCATCATACTAGTTGCTCCGCGAGCGCTCAATTTCCTGCTATGCTTCACAGGCCCGATACGCGTTGGTTGACTCGCGCGAGTTACGGGTTCATCAGCAGCCGGTGTATCGATACCGGAACACATAGTAGTGATGGGGAGTTGGCACATTGGGCATCAGGGATTGCAACAACACAGCGGATTTTAGAAGACTTGCGCAGAAACGACTGCCGGCACCGCTGTTTCACTACATAGACGGTGGCTCCGATGACGAAGTGACCTTGCGTCGCAACACGGAAGCTTTCGACCAGGTGCGGCTGATTCCCGATACGCTCGCAGACCTCAGTGGTATGAACCTGAAAACCAATGTGCTCGGGCAGGATATAGACTGGCCAGTGTTCTGTTCTCCCACGGCCATGACCCGGCTCTTTCATCACGAAGGTGAGCTGGCGGTGGCCCGCGCAGCCCATGAGCACAAGACCATGTACAGCCTTTCCTCTCTTTCAACCACCTCAATTGAAGAAGTTGGTCAGAGCACACCCGGTCCCAAATGTTTTCAGCTCTATATCCATAAAGACCGGGGCATGAGCTGGGAATTTATCGAGCGCTGCAAGGAGGCCAACTATTCAGCCATCTGTCTGACGGTGGACACCCTGGTTGCTGGCAATCGGGAAAAGGATCTCTATACGGGTATGGTGATCCCTCCGAAATTCACCTTGAAAAGCCTGCTCTCCTTTGCCATGCATCCAAGCTGGAGTTTCAATTATTTGCTGCGGCGCAAATTCGAACTGGCCAATGTGGCGGGTCGTATCTCCGAAGGCAGCGGCAAGCTGACTTCGGTGGTGGGCTACATGAATAGCCAGTTTGATCGTTCCATCACCTGGAAGGATGCGGAAGAAGCCGTGCAGCGCTGGGGTGGTCCCTTTGCCATAAAAGGGGTAATGAGTGTTGAGGATGCCAAGAGAGCCGTGGATATCGGAGCCAGTGCAGTCATGATCTCAAACCATGGAGGCCGGCAGTTGGATGGCAGCACCGCGCCTTTCGATCAACTGGGTCCAATAGTGGATGCAGTGGGAGACCAGATAGAAGTTATCGTTGATGGTGGGGTGAGACGTGGCACCCATGTGCTTAAATCTCTGGCCATGGGTGCGAAGGCTTGCATGGTGGGCCGCGGGTATCTCTATGCCGTAGCTGCCGGTGGTTATCCTGGTGTGGACCGGGCACTCACCCGATTGCGGGAAGAAATAGAGAGAGACATGATTCTCATGGGCTGTTCCTCTCTCGATCAACTGGATCGCAGCAAGCTGCATTTCGAATAGCTTATCGCAGCCGCGTCTTCGGCGGTCAAATCAGATTGCCGTTCCTGCCCAGCACTGGGGCGAAGTTCACTGCCTTGCACAATTTGGAAGCACTCAATCAGGAAAAATTCGCTGAAGAGCCCATTTTTTCGTGCTGCAAAGCTGGCACGGGAAATGCAAATTAGAAACCCATACGAGGAATTTGATGTGACACAGTCCCGAACTTCTCTCCCTCGGTGACATGCACATCATCTTAAAGATTCCTGTATTTTGGGCCGTTTTTTGGCCGGGCTGTATTAATCAGCGCTCACACCGTCTCGTGGTGTGAGCGTTTTTTTTGTGACCAGAAAAAGTGAGAAGCAGGATTAATGAATTTATCGTTGGTCCAGTTGGCTGGCTTCCAGCATCACGTGGAAGATTACGTTCTGTTCCATCACTCCGCGTATCAAATCTGCACCAGGCCCTATGGCATAAATGGCCACATCTTCACCGGCATGGGTCTCTGAGCCCATGGGAACAGTAACCTGTGGATGAAACTCGGGATCAGTTGTGTCCACGTTACTCAGGTCAGCACGGCCGCCGGTGTGGTTTTCAAGTCCTTCCTCATAACCCTGGCCATTGGCATAACCCAAAGTTGTATAGGGCAAACCGTCGCTGGCCAGAGCTGGCTCTTGCCTGGGTTCACCCGAACTGTCCAGTCCCACCGACTTGCCCAATATGGGGTTGCCGCGTTTGGCATAGCCGGCAATGGTAAAGACATGACTGTGATCGGCAGTTACGATGATGAGTGTTTCGCTCAGATCCACCATTTCCATGGCAGTGCGTACGGCGTTTGACAATTCAACCGCATCGGAAAGAGCGCGATAGGGATTGGTGGCGTGGTGACCATGGTCTATACGCCCGGATTCGACGGTCAGGTAATAACCGTTTTCATTCCTCGCCAGAATCTCAATGGCCTTGGCGGTCATCTCGCTGAGGCTGGGTTCTCCGCCAGTGTCTCCGGGACGGTCATATTCATATTGCATATGGGAAGGCTGAAACAAGCCTAATAAATGATCTGTGGTCTGGGGATCGATGGCATCGAATTGTTCCTTGTTCCAGACATAACGACTGTTTGGCTGCAGTTGTTCCCATTCACGAGTCAGGTCGCGGCCATCCAGGCGAGACCCTGCCAGTCCATTTTCGGGATCGGTGCGGGTAGCGGGCAAGAAGCTGCTACGACCACCGCCCAGAGCCACCTCAAGTCCATCGCTACCCAGCACTGCAGTACCAAACTCGATTAGCTGGCGGGCGATGTCGGCACAGTCTCCGGGATTACTGAAGCGCTCGGCATCAGCATCGTCTTCGAAGTCACGATCCATAATGTGGGCATAGTTTGCCGCTGGCGTTGCATGGGTAAGTCTGGCAGTGGAGACAACCCCGGTAGCGAGCCCACGCATTTCTGCCCGCTCCAGGAATGTCATTGTGTGATTCCCTTGCTGGCTGCTGCAGTCACCGCGAACCACATCTTGGTTGACACTGATCAGCCCGGCCTTGGTTTTAATGCCCGTGGCCATGGCCGACATGGTGCCGGCTGAATCGGCAACCTGGGCATTGGTGTTGTAGGTTTTGGAGAGTGCCACATTGGGAAATTCCTCGAAGCTCAATAGATTTTCCTCACCCGTCTCACCGCGCATCTGGCCTTCGAATATTCTTGCAGCCGTGACTGTGGAAACGCCCATGCCATCCCCTACAAACAGGATGACATTGCGGGCAAAGCCCTCGTCAGTATTAAAAGCCCTCAAGGCGGCGTTTCGCTCAACGGTCTGTTGTCCTGCGGCGAACCACTCCTCCGCGCTGTCCTGAGCCAGGACTTTCGGGCTTGCAGCCAAAAGGAAGGCGCAGCTGATTGATAAAGAAAGATTAGGGGCTAATCTGGGCATGGTAAATTCCTGCTGAGCGTGAAACTGTTAATATAGCGAGCTTGCCAGAGCCATATTACAGGAAAAAGTCGTCGCTGCCTCAGCCGGGTATATTGGCTCCAGGCGTAAAAAGCGCGAAACAGCAGCACCATAGGAGAGTCTATGAAAGTCCAGATTACTTACTGCACTGCCTGAAACTACAAACCGGAAGCAGACCGTGTGTCTGCAGAAATTGAAGCGGCCAACGACTCTGGCGAATCCGTCGAAATTGAGCTCATAGGGGGCAGCAATGGTATTTTCGATGTGAAGCTGGAAGGACAGTTGTTGTTTTCCAAGTTTGAGCAGCAGCGCTTTCCCGAACCCGGAGAAATCACGAAAATACTTGTGAATCGCCAGAGTTAGTATTCTCTGACGACTCGCAAGAGGCGGGAAACAATCCTTTGGAAATCAGGTTTGAATAGGGCAGTAGTTTGGTCACCAGCATAATAGCCATTACAGGCCCTTCCGGTTCTGGAAAATCTTATCTTGCACAAGCCCTGTTGGAAGAACTGCACAGTCCTGCTGACAATATCAGCGCAGAGATCCTGGCTGAAGACTCCTACTACCATGATCAGTCGGATACCCCTCTCGAGCAACGCAAGGCTGTAAACTACGATCACCCCTCCGCCCTGGAACATGAGCTGCTGCTGCAACATTTGCAGGAACTCAAGACCGGGGCTCCTGTGGAAGTGCCTCAATACGACTACACCAGACACACTCGCAGCAAGATGACGCGGGTATTGAAACCCACCACTCTGCTCATCGTGGAAGGCATCCTGCTGCTCAGTCATAGTGAGCTGCGCCAGCATTTTGATTTACGGCTATTTGTGGATACACCACTCGATGTTTGTCTGAGCAGGCGAATGCGTCGAGACTGTGAGGAGCGGGGTCGCAGCCGCGAGTCAGTGCTGGAACAATTCGAGACCACGGTGCGACCCATGTTTCACCGTTTCATTGAGCCAACACGAGAGTACGCGCACATGGTACTCTCCGGTGATGAAGCCGCAGCCGGCATGACTGCGCAGATTCGAAAAGAACTGGAAAATCGAGGCGTTCTGTCAGACGCAGCAGAATAATCCGGGAACAGGAAAAGAACACATGGATTCACTGGTCAGCCTGCTGGGCATCGTCACACTGTTTGGTATTGCCTATGGGCTGTCAGCCCGTCGCGCCCATGTGAATTGGCGGACAGTGGGTTTTGCGCTGTTACTGCAATTTACGCTCGGCGGTATTGCCCTGTATTTGCCGCCAGGTGTGGCCATTTTGAATGCTATCTCCACCGGAGTCTCCAGTGTGCTGAACAATGCCCAGGATGGGATCGATTTTGTGTTCGGCCCCATCGGCGCCTTCGAGGTGGGATTTATCTTCGCCTTTCACGTGCTGCCGGTGATCGTATTCTTCTCCTCCCTGGTTTCAGTGCTTTATTACCTGGGGATCATGGGCTGGCTAATTCGGGTTATCGGCGGGGGCTTACGCAAGCTGCTAAAAACCAGCAAGGCCGAATCCATGTCAGCTACGGCCAACATATTCGTAGGACAGACAGAAGCACCTCTGGTCGTGCGGCCCTATATCGCCACCATGACCCGGTCCGAACTGTTCGCCATCATGGTTGGTGGCATGTCCACCGTAGCGGGCTCTGTGCTGGCGGGCTATGTCTTGCTGGGTGTGGAGATCCAGTACCTGTTGGCAGCCAGTTTCATGGCCGCACCGGGTGGGTTTTTGATGGCCAAGTTGCTGTTGCCCGAAGCAGAAAAAATCGAAAACGAAGATGAAGAAATTGAGCTGAATTTTGAGAAGCACGTTAACGTAATAGACGCTGCTGCTTCCGGGGCGAGCAGTGGCATGACCCTGGCGCTAAATGTTGGGGCCATGGTGCTGGCTTTCGTTGGCCTGATTGCCTTGTTGAATACCCTGTTGGGCTGGTTGGGCGGATTCATTGGTTTCGATCAGCTCTCACTGCAGCTGATACTTGGGTATCTGTTTCAACCGCTGGCTTTTATTGTTGGCATTCCCTGGGAAGAAACCCGGTTGGCGGGCAGCCTGATTGGGCAGAAGCTGGTTTTCAATGAGTTCGTGGCCTTCGTGGAATTCACCGATCAGATGAGTGAGATGAGCGGTCGTGCCCAGGCGATCGTTACCTTTGCCCTGTGTGGATTCGCCAATTTTTCCTCCATAGGAATCGTGTTAGGTGGAGTCGGCATGATGGCGCCAAACCGGAGGGGAGACATCGCCGAACTTGGCCTGCGTGCAGTTTTTGCGGGATTCATGGCCAATCTGATGAGCGCAGCGATTGCTGGTTTCTTCTTGTCTCTGGGTTAGCCAGAATTCGGGGCAGGGCTCAGGTCAGCCCGATTTCCACCAACCTTTGTTCGAGATATTCACCGGCGGTGATCGGTGGATATTTTGCACCGTCTGGCCCTACACACTGGGGCAGGCAATCAAGGCTGGCATTGCTGTGGGGATGTAGAAAGAACGGCATCGAATAGCGTGAGCTATCCTGGTTTGGAGGATTGGTCACACGGTGAATGGTGGAGGGCAGTACGTCATTGGTTAGCCGGGACATCATGTCCCCGGTGTCCAGTACAATTTCATTTTCTTCACTTTCAACAGGCATCCAGTTGCCGTCCTTGTCGAGAAGTTCCAGGCCTGAATCCGTCGCTCCTACCAACAAGGTAAGCAAATTGATATCGGCATGGGGAGCGGCACGCATGGACTTTTTGGCGTCCAGCCCTTGCAGCCTGGGATAGTGAAGCAGGCGGCAGATCGAATTGCCATCGGTAACCAGCTCACGAAAGAATTCCTTTTCCAGATCCATGGCTTCACCCAGTGCTTCGAGCATGGTTTTGCCCAGGGACTCCAGATCCTTGTACAAGCCCTGGAAAAATTCACGAAACCCTTCAATCTCGCTGGGCCATACGTTTTCCGGATACACATCATAGTAAGGGCTGCCCGCAGTCAGGTCTGGGCCGATATGCCAGAATTCCTTCAGGTCTGCATGAGGATTTCCCTTGGCATTTTCACGGCCAAAGGCGATGTAGCCTCTCTTGCCACCAGGCCCACTGTCGTACTGGAGTTTGGTTTCTTCAGGCAGTGCAAACAGCTCTTTCGCCATGGTGTAAGCGCGATCCAGCTTGTCCTTGCTGATGTTGTGTTCCTGCAGGACTACGAAACCATACTCCTTTAGGCCCAGAAACAACTCGCTGGTAAATTCTTCACGATTGTTTTCAAGATCGCTCAATCGCAATCGTTTAATCTGGCCGCTCATGGCTATAACTCTGCTGGGTTGCTGTCCAGGTCAAAGGCGTCGGGCAACAACTGTTCAATGTGACTTTCAATTCGGGTGTCAGTATCGCAAACCGAGACAATTTTTGCATCGGGCCCCAGCTCGCGGATGACCTGGCGACAGGCGCCGCATGGGGAGTGTGGCGTGGCGGTGGGTGTGTAGACCGCGACGGCATGGATTTCTTTGGCTCCCGCGCCAATGGCAGTGCAGATAGCTGAGCGCTCGGCACACTGGGTCAGCCCATAGGAGCTGTTTTCCACATTCACGCCGGTATGGATACGCCCCTGTTCATCGCGCACGGCTGCTGCAACAAGAAATTCGCTGTATGGGGCGTAACTGTTCTTTATGGCCTCACGGGCACTGTTAATCAGGTCTTCCATCTTGCCAGGTTGTTTTTCAAAGGGGGCCTATTATTGCCGCTGGAGAACCGGGAGTCATGTGGTTTTTGGCAGCCTATGGCCCGGTTTCAGCCAGGTGGTGACGAGGGTGAACCGGTTTCATCAGCGCGTTACTCACCAGCGCAATAGCCAGCAATGCAGCCATCAGAATCATGGTGGAATTGTAGAGGCTGCTGGTGGGATCCGTGGTGCCCGGGGGCGCGATTTCCATCAGCCGCGATATGGTTACCGTGTTCTGGGCAACCAGTTCATCCAGCTGTGTAACCGGTGCGCCAAATTGTTCACGAAAAGCCGCAGGGTCAATTCTGGACACCAGGTCATTGATGGCATTGGTTACCGAATTCTGCCGCAGAGAGGTGATGGCCAGCGGGCCCAACACCCCAGCAGTGCTCCAGGCAGTGAGCAGGCGGCCATGGATACCACCGACATAGCGTGTGCCGAAGATGTCGGCGAGGTAGGCAGGAATGGTGGCAAAGCCGCCACCATACATGGTGAAGATGATCATGGTCGCAGCATAGAAATACACCAGCCAGACAACAGAAGGATTCACGCTGACCTGTTGAGCAGTCCAGGGTATCGACAGATACAACACAATGCCCAGGACGAAAAATATCCAATAGGTGTTTCGTCGCCCGATGTAGTCAGAGGCACTGGCCCAGATAAAACGGCCCACCATATTAAATGCGCTGATCATGACCACGTAGGTGGCAGCAAATGCGGTATCCACAACCTGCGGCAGGCTGCTGCCAAAAATTTCCGTAATCATGGTGCGCGCCACGCCCAGTACACCAATACCGGCGGTGACATTAAGACAGAGCACAATCCATAACTGATAAAACTGTGGCGTCTTCAAGGCCTGATCTATGTCCACGTGTTGGCTGGTGATCAGTCCGCCACGGCTGGACTCGGCGGGTTCTTCCCAACCTTGTGGTTTCCAGCCTGGTGCCGGCAGTCGGTAAGAGAATGCCGCGATCATCATGACAACCAGGTAAATGATGCCAATCACCACAAAAGCCTCAGCGACCCCAGCAGCTCCGGTATCCACCACATAAACCCCTTCGGGCCCAGGCAGGGTCATGTTGCGCACTTCAGCCGCACCGGCCACTACAACTTCACGCAGTTCACTGCCAATCTGGGCAAACCGCCGACCTCCCTCGGTGACCAGATTGACCTGGTCCTGGGGGCCCAGATATTCCGGTGCGCTGTAGAACAACCGGATGAAGTATTCCTTCACAGGAGTACCGATCATGGCGCCACCACCAAAGCCCATGATGGCCATGCCGGCTGCCATGCCCCTGCGGTCAGGGAACCAGCGAATCAGTGTGCTCACCGGTGAGACATAGCCCAGCCCGAGACCACAGCCACCGATAACTCCATATCCCAGGTACAGTAGCCAGAGCTGGTGGGTCATGATGCCTGCCGCGCCGACCAGATAGCCACCACCCCAGCACAGGGCAGCAACAACACCCACCTTGCGCGGCCCGACTTCTTCCAGCCATTTCCCGGCAAAGGCCGCAGCCAGGCCCAGAAACACGATGGCAACGGTAAATACCCACACCACCTGGCTCAGGCTCCAGTCGTCGGCGGAACTGGTCACCACACCATGCACACGAATCAGCGAAGGGTTGTAGATGCTCCAGGCATAGACAGAGCCTATGCAGAGATGGATAGCGATGGAGGCTAGAGGCACGCGCCAACGGTTGTAGCCGGTCGGCGCGATAATTCGCTGCTTGCTCAGGAGTCCAGCCATGGTTATAGGCCTGTTATTGTTGTTATGACGCCTAAGCTAGCGGATTAATCCATAACAGGCCAGTATTCCGCGAACAAGCTGCAGCGGTGTCAGACACCAGGAAACTTCTGGTGTCTGACACCTGCTTGAGATCAGATTTGGGTTCAGCGTTGAAACAGGTAGGAGAACTTAACGAAAAACTGATCGCCGTCCCGCTTGAGATCGTCAGTCAGTATCAACTCCCGCTCGCCTTCCATCTCGGCAATGTCGAAATTGCTTTGATTGGTATTGTAACCAACATAGAAGGCAGACCAGGGATTGATGACGTAGCGTAACAGCAAGTCAAAGTTCAGGTTCTTGTCGTCGATGAGTCGCGACAGCTCTGCGTCGGTGTCTTCGTACTGGGCAATAAAACGCAGCGATAGCTCTTTGGTGAACTGGTAGTTCCAGTTGCTGCGGAAAATTTCATTGCTGAATATCTTGCTGCCACCGCCGCGGGTTTCCAGTTCGGTGTACAGGTAGGTGTTGTTGATGCGAAGACGGTCCAGAGGGCGCAACAGCAGGTCAATATCAATGCGGCTGGTATCGGCGATATCAGGCAGAAAGCCAACTGGCGGTACCAGGTTCAGGGTGGTGCCGCTGCGGTAGTTGATCCTGAAGTCCACTTCGTTAAGGGTGTTATTGCGATAACCAACATTCCACTCGTCATACTTGTACACACGCGTAGTCAACAAGCCCGGGTAGTCTCCGGCGCGGAGAATCTCCGAGTAATCTGTCCAGCCTATGTCATAGCGCGTGGTATCGAACTGCAGAGATGCACTGGGGCCGAGTTGAGAATAGATCTTGGTGCCCGCATCGTCTTCCAGATAGACGCCGAATGCAGCAGTACTCCATGAATTGATAGTAGAACCTTCAGGGTAGAAGTTCAGGGCAACCCGTTGGTGGAGCCCTGAGGTATCAGCACGGAAGAAACGATTCTGAAAGCCCAGTTCAGTCCTGAAACCCGGAGATGCCTCGATGAAATGGGTGTGGGTATTCAGCAGGCGTCCGGTCCGGTTGAGCTGCACGTTGCGCTGGTAACCGGTGAATTTCTCACCGCCGTCGCGAGGGTCGGTTTCAGTGCCTACAACCTCAATCTGGGTCTGCCAGTTTTCACCGAAGCGAAAGCGCCCATCGACCAGCGCAGCCCGGTTGTAGCCATCGCCAAGTTCCCTGGTGGTGGCCAGGAAACCAACGCGATCCTGCTCGGAGATATCACGATAGCCCCGGATAATACCGATGTTGGCTTTCTCACCAGCCAGAGGGTCACCCACAGCGCGATTCTGGCCCGGCGCCTCATCGTTGATAAGGATGGAGCCAAAACCGTAGTTGCCCGAGCGGCCAGTGAATCGTATACCCCCTTCAGGGTCGACGATGCGCCGGGTGAATACCAGTGTCGAGTCAGTGGCAAAGAAGTCGGCGTTCTCGATAAAGAAAGGACGACGTTCGGGAAACTGCACTTCAAATCGCTGGTTCACCGTAACCTGTGGCTGGTCTGATTCAACCTGGCTGAAGTCGGGGTTCAGGGTGACATCGAGAACCCAGGTGTCGTTAAAGATAAATTTGGCATCCACTCCAACATCCTGCTCACTGCTGGAGTCGAAGGCGGGGCCGCCCGGAGCACCCGTGTCCAGGGCATCCACTTCACGGGCGAAGATAAAGGGCACGATCTGGTAGTTATTGCCGGAGTCTACATTGCGGATACCCCGCATCAATGCGGTCTGGTTTAGTCGGCCTACTATGTCGATGGAGTAGGGCGGCCAGTAGGACTCTTCATTTAGCCGCGGCATGATGCGGACAAACTGAACGCGCCAGAGTTGTTCTTCTGCTTCGTTGAATCGAAGACTGCTAAGGGGGATCGACATGGAGGCCATGTAGCCCCGTTCGGTAAGCTGGCCATCGCTTTGCCAGACTGCTTCGAGAGTCGTGTCAAAACCGGCACGGCGGGAAGAGCCTTCAGTCCACCGTGCATCCCATTGAATTCCCAGCGGTGTGGTGCGAAAGGCAAAGCCGGTGCGCTGGTCATTAAAGGTGTCGAAGATCAGCCCAACTGAATCATCTTCGTCAATCGCTTCCCGAGCGGACATATTGGCGCGGATCAGGTTCGGGTTTTTATCGAAGGCCAGGAATATGGCAAATATCTCATTGGCGTTATAGCCGATATAAACCTCGGTTCTCTGTGATGATGGTTCCCCGTCATCAGGCAGTCGTTGGGTGAATCCCTCAACCTTGGTCATGGAGCGTGCTAGTGCTGTAGCGGGTTGCATGCCAGCAAAATCTTCCAGCGAAGGTTGGCCATTGATACGGGCAATGCTGATGCCATCTGCAGTGACCTGGGCTTGACCAGCGGGTATTGCAGACAGATAGAGGAAGAGTGTTAAAACGGTGCAAATGAGACTCGACTGCTTGGTCTTCATGGCGAGGCCTTGTTGTGGAGCTTATTGGTTATTAGAGTTATTGCGGGATTGCGGAATACTAGGGCTTCACCCATCAAGAGCAAGTAAATATTACACTTTATTGCAGTCTGGAGGCGGTTGTGCGGGCGACATATTGTCGCAGCCTGGTAGGGACGAGAGGAAACAATCAGGATCTGCAGAATTCTCTGCAGATCCTGACAGGAATACGACTCGCGTTTGAAACTTAGTGAATGGAGCTTCGATCAATGAAACCGTCAGCGTTGGGCATCTCGATCGCAGGCAGGGTTTCCGCATTGAGCACCTGATCCTCACCCACTATGCCGTTGAGATAGAGCACATAGGCCACCACCTGATAGACCTCTTCATCACTGAGGGTCTTGGGTCGGTCAGCGGGCATGGCGCGGCGCACAAAATCGAACACCGTGCTGGCATACGGCCAGTAGCTGCCAACCGTACGTAACGGAGTGCCTTCGGAATTCATGTCGCCACCGGCGATGACGGTATTGCCTGATATTCCTTCACCATTGGCTGCATGACAGGCAGCGCAGTTGGCATCATACACAGCCTTGCCCTGTCGAGCCGTCCCGCTTCCTGATGGAAGGCCATTGCCATTGGGTTGAACAATCAGGTCAAACCCTTCCAGTTGTTCCTCAGAAACAGGCGTGCCAAGTCGCACAGTTTCCTGTGAGTTGGCGAGCAGTGAGTATATGGCAACGAATATCAGTGCAGTTAGTGAGAGCGATTTTCTAAGCATGGACATCACGAACCTCACCGCTATTGTTTACGGCCCAACTCTGGATTCCGTGGAAATGGTAAGTGGCAATTCTGCCGCGCTCATTCAGGATTGATTGACGAGTGGGTTGTACATTACCCGCGCTGTCGGTGGCACGGCTTTGCAGGATGGCATCTCCGCCATTCCATTCCCAGGGTATGCTGAAGCGAGTGAGTGCCTTTTCATGCTGCTCACTGTCGATCATGGCGTCGGCCCAGGTTCGGCCGCCATCGGCACTTACTTCTACCCGGCGAATGCTACCGGAGCCCGACCAGGCGATACCGGTCACCCGATACACGCCCCTTCGTTGTAACGACATCAACCCTGATGGAGACGTGATCACTGATTTGGTCCCCATGGGAAAGGTGAACTGCAGGCTGCTGCGATCGGGCAGGGTATCGGTGTACTTGCTGGTTTCATCCCTGAAATGAACAGGGCCATTGGTAAGCTTTATCTGGGTTAACCACTTGACGCTGGTGTTGCCTTCCCAGCCCGGATTGAACAGTCGCATGGGGTAGCCCTGTCCTGGCATGACCGGCTCACCGTTTTGAAACAGTGCGATCATGGAATCATCCATGGCTTTTGCCAGGGGCACCGAGCGCCCCATGCTGGCGGCATCGGCACCCACAGCAGCGATCCAGTTGGCTTCGGGCCGGACACCGGCTTCATCCAGCAGGGTCGAGAGTGGAATGCCTGTCCATTCGGCGCAGGACACCAATCCGTGCAGACTCTGTGCTGTACCATCGGGATCAGGTGTGTCGCGCCGCAGCACAGCGCCGCTATTGCCTGAACACTCGAGGAAATAAATGCGGCTCACCATAGGGTAGCGCAAAAGGTCTTCATAATTGAACACCAGTGGTTGCCGCACCAGACCATTGATCACCAGTTTATGTTGAGCCGGGTCTATAGCAGGAATACCCGCATGGTGGCGCTCGAAGTGCAGGGCATTAGGGGTAATCGTGCCCTGCAGATGTTGCAATGGTGAACGAGAGGCACCGCCTCCGGGATAAATGGGATTGGGGTTACCAGACATCCGCATCATATGGTCTGCATGGGGTGAGCGGCTGCCATAGGCGCTGGCACTTTCCCCTGGAGTTTTCGACCACTGGGGAATTTGCAACTGTGTGCCGGCATCGGCGCCCAGCACCGAGTTGGCCACCGCCATACCGGCACCGCCCAGGCCGAGTCCCAGCAGGTGTCTTCGATTGATCAAGCCATTGCCTGCGACTTTCTCCAGCTCTTGCTTCTTCATTGTCATGTTCTTCCTGCCCGAATTAATTCACTGCGACGAATCGCTTCGCTTCCTGTACTGGCGCCATTGAGTCATCACTCCACACAGAGAGTAATTGCTCATACATGGCATCGGCTTTTTCCTTTTCACCCGACGCAGCATAGGCCCGTGCGGCGCCAAGCAATGACAGCGGACGGTTAGGCAAGCGTAGCAGGGAAGTTTCAAACAGCTCTGCAGCCTGTTTGGACAAACCGAATGCCAGGTGAATTTCTCCGGCCAATTCATGCACAGGCTTTAATGGCGAAGCGGCACCATTGGGCAGACGGCCACTCTCTTCGATGACGATAGCTTCCTGCAACAAGGCCAGTGCCTCTTCCTGCTGGGGCAGCCCATCAGTAGTGAGACCTTCACGCAGCAACTCTTCTGCACGCTTGGACTTGGTCAGTGCCACGACTTCTGCATACATGATTTTCAGGTCGTCATTATTGGGGCTGTCAGAAACCAGTTGCCCCAATCGCTCGCCAACGCGTTCTGCCAGATCCAGTTCACCGAGATTGGCGGCGCTCATGCCCAAGGCCAGCAACTGGTGACTATTCAGATCGTTGGTCAGCTCCTGTATCTCCCAGTCGCGAGACTCGATGATATGGCGGGCTTCCATGGTCTTGAGTGTGCTGATCGAACGGGAATCACCGGGATTCTCCGACAATGTTTCCTTCGCCCGTTCAATCCAGAGTCTGGACCGTTCCAGGTCACCCCTCTGCAGGTCTCCATATTGTCCCCAGTCGGTGGCGTGGTTCTGTTCGCCCACAGCGTCACCGGGTTGCCACAATTCCCGAGCCACCTGATAGGCTGATTCATTCCAGTCAGCCACCATGTCCCACATGCCATGCTGGATAAAAATGTGCGAGGGCATGTGTCGGGCATGAGAAACAGCAGGTGCGATATCGCGATATTTCAACGCTGCTTCCAGGGCGATAGGTGCGTGAACCGGATCGTCAAAGGCGTGAATGACATAGTGCGCAGCGCCGGGGTGGTTATCGTTCTTTTTGAACAGCTCCAGGGCCAGTGCGCCCGCTTTCATGTTCATCCGTTCACGCATATCGCCGGACGCGCCCGCGGCTGCCAGGGTGGAAACTGTGTAGAAGGCGACCACCTCATCATCATCGGGGTATTTCTCATACAACTCTTCCATGGCCTGGTTCCAGGCAATGCGGCGCTCCGCCATACCACCGGGGGTCAGGGCATAAGCCTCGGCTGCCTTGAGAAAACCCTTTTCCTTGTCGTTGGGAGCCTTGGCCAGTCGTAATTCAGGAGTGGGTGCCAGGCGGTTCAATACCTGTCCCGGACCATCATGCATGGGGCCAAAGAACGGGTGCTGATAGGTGAAGACTTCACCCCAATAGGCCATGGCGAAATCCGGGTCCAGTTCCTGGGCTCGCCGGAACGCTTCCCGGGCCTGGGTATTACCAAAGCTGTGCAGATAACCCACGCCCAGCATGAATTGTTCCTGGGCTTCGGCGCTGTTGGTGGATGTCGGGAACTCATAGGTGCCTACCCGTGAAACGTCAGCAGCCTGAATGCTGAAAGAGATGACCAGGAGCCCAAGACCTGCGGTAAATAATGATCGTAATGACATGGTGTTACCCCACTGTTATTTGCGGTTCTGAGTACAATTCTCAGCATTATTCTACGGTCAAGGTTGCCAACTCTACTGCCCCAATGCAAATCCTTCTTTGTGCCCGAATGTGGCAGTGCCAGAGTGACTGTAGTATGTTGATTCCTTTCGATATTTTCGAGTACATGGGGTGGCTTATGTTGGCAAGGCAAATAGTCGCGGGGAGGGGGTTTGTGCTGTTGATGCTGGTGTTGGTCAGTTCCTCCCTGCAGGCTCAATCTTCCGGATGTGCCGGTCAGCCAGGGTTCGGCGACTTCGACTTCTGGGTCGGGGAGTGGGAAGTGTTCGACAACAACACAGGCAACAGGGCAGGCGAAAACAGTATCCGCAAGATGGAATCAGGCTGCCTGCTTATGGAGAGTTGGCAAGGTGCCGGGGGGAGTACCGGTACCAGCCTGAACTACTACAACCCGGTGACACGAGAATGGCGGCAGGTGTGGGTTTCCGCTGGTGCCTATGCCATCGATATCGTTGGCGGTTTACGCGGTGAGGCCATGGTGCTGGAAGGAAGCATCTATAACTTCGCTGGAGCCGTATGGAACTTTCGTGGCAGCTGGACACCCAATGATGATGGCAGTGTGCGGCAGTTCTTTGAGCAGTTTAACCACGACTCCCAGGTGTGGGAGCCCTGGTTCGATGGTCGTTACGTCAGGAAATGAGATTCAAAACCATGCACAACGGTAATTTAATGAATCGCCACTTGGTGAAGCAGTGAGACATCTTAACTATAACCATCTCTTATATTTCTGGACCGTGGCCAGGGAAGGAAGTATCGCCAAGGCAACCAAGGTACTCCATCTGACACCGCAGACCATTAGCGGACAGCTAAGAATTCTGGAGGAATCCATTGGTGAACCGCTGTTCTCCCGGGCAGGCCGGGGTCTGGTGCTGACCGAGTTCGGCCATCTGGTGTTTCAGTATGCAGATGAGATGTTTGCATTGGGCGAAGAGCTCAATGCAAGACTCAAGTCCAATCACGCAGGCATGGCCACGAGTCTGCAGGTGGGCATTACCAATTCCATACCCAAACTGATTGCCATGCGAGTGTTGCAGCCAGCCCTGGAAGGAAAAGTGAAGGTGAAGCTGGTATGCAAGGAAGGATCGCTGAGTTCGCTGTTGAGTGATTTAGCAGTGCATCAGCTGGACATGGTGATTTCAGACTGCGCGATTCCCGCCGGAATGAATGTCAAAGCCTATAGCCATGCTCTGGGTACCAGTGAAATTGCTTTTTTTGTGAAGAATGCAAATGCTCGTAAATACGCCAGGAACTTTCCTGAATCCCTCAATGACGCGCCTTTGTTAATGCCAACCGCGGACAATCCAATCAGGCGAGGATTGGAAGTGTGGTTTGAAAACCTCGACCTGAATCCACGAATCGTTGCCGAGTTTGAAGACAGTGCCTTGATGAAGGCATTTGGCGAGGAGGGTCTGGGAATATTTCCCTCTCCAGAAGTTATCCATGAGGAAGTGGAATTGATGTACAAGTGCCGCAGGGTTGGCAATGCAGAAAATGTTAATGAGTACTATTACGCGATTTCACCGGAACGGAAACTCAAACATCCGGTCGTGCTGGATATAATCGAAAGCGCCAGGACAAACCTGTTTAAGTCCTGAGATATCCCTGTTGTTGATCCAGTCGGCCGATTTGCCTGATATGGTTCACGATTCTGCGAAATCGCTGTAGTGCGCCATCGATGGCAGTGAATCCATTTGGGTGTTCAACCGCAACCTGATCGAATCCGTGGCCGAGACCTGGGGACAACACCCGGCAGCGAAAGCGTTTTCCCCGTTCTTTGTTCGCTGGCAATTCGACGAACTCTATTCTGATGCTTGAAATACTCGGGCCCAGTGATGACAGCACAAGATTCGCAGATTGTTCTATGGTCTCTTGCCAGCTGTCTTCTACCTGATTGTCGATAGTGATTTTAGCCATAACATTGTCCGGTCCAGTGCGCAGAGTACCTGTTGTTGATTTCTCGTTTGTCCTGAATTCTCCCTTATCGGTAATGGCTCAGTTTGAAATTGGATACCGAGGTTGGTCGGACGAGGAACCGGCTGGTCTGTTTCTGGACACGCCGTAAACCCATCCATGGGGGCTCGGGAGCAGCATCCCTGCTGCTCACGGTCCTGAAACAGACCAGCCGATTCCTCGTCCTGATAAGGTCAGTGATATTTTCAAACTAAGCCACCCCTCCCCCTTATCTAGGACTCTAGCATTCGTGGTGTTGTAGTCGTGTTCACAGATCCAGCAAGTCCAAGCCCAGCGCCAGCAGGGTGATTTTTTGCCTCAGCCACGCCACTTCCGCCGCGATGGCCTCAAGCTGAGCCTGGCCAGCGGCGGTCTCTCGGGCGTTCAACAAAAACTGGTCACTGTCACCGGCATCGAAGCGAGCGTGTTCCTGGTTTTCCAGTTCTTTCGCCACCTCTGCCTGCTGGGCTCTTAGTTGTCGCAACTGGTCGAATGTTGCCAGTTGCAACAGGCTTTCATTCAGCCGTAAGGACAGTCTGTCGAACTGTACCTGCCGGCTATATTCCAGCTCGTTAACTCTCGCCAGGGCCGAGGCTTTGTCGGCCTTGGCCCGGTTTCGTTGTAGTGGCATGGAAAAGTTCAGGCCCACATAGGACTCTGGTCCATTGAGATTTCGCATGCCGGAGCCGAAGTCGTTTCCAACCCTGACTTCGAAATCCAGTTTGGGTAATAAATTATTCCGGCTCAGGCGCACCCGGTTCTGAGCGATCTGTAATTCAGCATCCAGTTCCTGCAAGCTTGGGTGACTCTCGATAATCCTGTTTTGCCAGGCCACATCGAACTCAAATCCATCCATAGGCCAGCTAACGGGCAGTTCGGGGAGTAACAGGTCTCCGGCGCTGTAGTCGCTGCCATTGTCTGTACGCCAGTAAAACAGCAATTGTTGCTGTGCGCGTAACAGCTCTTGCCTGGCTTCCTGCAAAGCAATCTGGCGAGTAAGCAGGGTGGTTTCAAACTCGGTTAGCGTGATCGCCGCCAGGTCGCCGTTTGCCACCCTGGACTCAATACCCTCACGGCGGGTTTCTGCCAGCTCTACCAATGAGGCGGCCACATCAGTGACCAAAGATGCCTGATACCAATT
Source organism: Gammaproteobacteria bacterium (assembly GCA_040218615.1). GTDB lineage: Bacteria > Pseudomonadota > Gammaproteobacteria > Pseudomonadales > Pseudohongiellaceae > UBA9145. The sequence continues at coordinate 166,523 of JAVJRC010000006.1, read as the reverse complement.
CAAGTAGGCATTCAAGCCCTGGAACAGGAGTTGGTTAACCGTGATGCGCTCTTCGATCTGGCCTATGGCCTGAGTCAGTGGCGCTTCGAATAACCCGGCACGACGTTCATCGAGGTCCCTGTCGCGTAGCAACGAGAAAGACACGCCGACGCTGGCTTCTCCTCCACTCATGGTGTTGAAAAAATCCTCGTAGACCGGAAAGCTGCCTTCAGACCTGCGGTAAGTCGCGCTGATCTCTGCACCGGCGAACTCCAGTGGCTGGATGACGCCCTGTTCCAGATATTGCCCGTCATAGAATCCGTTGAGCCTTGATAAGGTGTTCTGGTTGATATTCAAATCGAACGCAGCCTGTGCCCGTTGTACTTCTGTGTCCGCTTGTTGGCGACGGGCGGCAGCGGACATGATCACCGGGTGGTATTCACGAATAGACCGGATCAGGTCCTCCATGGTGAGTGCCTGGGATGTTACTGCGCTTGTCTCTTCCTGTGCACTCGCCGGAGACGAGGCAAAGCAGAGCAGGCAGGTGGCAATGGCCGCCAGCTTAATTAGTGGTGTCTGCACTTTGCTGCTCGCTTAAGGCTGTATTAACAGGAGGAAAAGCATTGAGTTGTCGCCACAATTCGTAGCCGAGTCTGACCTCTTCCAACAGAATCCAGCCACGCACACGACTGCCAAGGCGCACAAACTGTTCCTCAGGCCACCCGCCTTCAGACAAATCTTCACGAATCCATACCCGGAAGCCGCCAGTGGCATCCGCTATCGGTTCGATAAAATCCACAACACCAGGGAATGTGCCCAGGGAAGCGCCGGGCCAGCCACTGAACTGAAACATGGGCCAGCCATCAAACTGCAATCTGACATTTCGCCCGGGATAGATCAGGGGCGCGTCAAATCCGCGGACAACCAGTGCCACAGAGCGCTCCACTCCATCAGGGATAAAAGACGCAAGAATATCGCCCGCGTTCACATAGGTTGCTTCACCTGCAGAAAGCAGTCGCAAGATGGTGCCGTCTCTGGGAGCAATCTTGGTTTGAATCGATTGTCTGGCCAGATTGACCCGTACTCGATTCAGTTCGGCTGTCGTTGAAGCCACCGTGGCACGTAAATCCTCCAGCCGGATCTGGACTTGCTCTACGTCGCGCTGGGAAACCAGTCCCTGCTCGAACAAGTTGCGACGCCTGACCAGATCATTCTCTGCAGTCTCCAAAGCATTGATATTGGCAGCCTGCTGCTGTTCCATGGCGGTAATTTCTGCGGTCAGGCGGCCAATCAAATCCTGGTCGGTATCGCGCAGGGTGACAATTGGATCACCGGCTTTCACTCGCTGACCTTCCTGCACATGCCATGCCTCGATCTGGCCCGGGACCAATGCGGAGATCGCCTGGGTTCTCTGGGCTGGATTGATGGTGCTTACAGTGCCTTCGCCATAGGCGGTCTGCACCCAGGGTGTAAACCAGAGCACAGTCGCCGCGGCGACAATGATCAGGATCAGCAACCCGGCTATGACACGGTCTGCCCGGGGCACACGAAGCCTGCCAAGGGTCTCGATATGTGACAGATAGCGGCTCTGTATGGGGTTGGAGGTTTGCGGAATCATGCTGCCACTTCCTCCACCTTATCCTGGGGGGACACAACAATTCCCGTCGAGGCATTGCCGTCGCTGTCTGAGCTGAAATGCAGCAGCCCGTTGAACAAACCCTGCTGCGGTTTGTCAGTGAAATAGAGCACACTGAATTGTTGCTCTTCGATTGTCTGCAATAAACGCGCGCGCAGAATACGCGGCATGTTGTCGATATCCTGGTTGAGTACAACCAGCTTGGGTTTTGCCAGCATGGCAGCCGCGAGTTTTAGCAGCAGTACATCTGCTGGTAACAACGGGGCTCCCATGGATGAAATCAGCGTGTCGATTCCTTCTGGAAGTGCCGCGACAGAGCCGCTCAGGCCCACCTGATCCAGAACGTCAACAATTTTTGCAGAAGAGGCATCAGGAGCGGCGAGGCGCAAATAGTCTTTGATCGAGCAGTCAATAATCAGTGAGCGGTCAACGAAGACGATGTCGTGGCGCAGGCTGTAGGTGTCATACTCTGAGATCTCCCTGTCTCCCAGTCGAATCCAGCCTTTCTCCGGTCGGGTGTGGTTCTTCAGGGTCTTGTTCAGGGCGCGCTGAATCCAGGTCTCCTCACAATTGGCGAAAACCTTGGCTCCAGCCTCGATAGTGAAGTCCAGCATAATGCGGTTGCCAAGGTGCGACAGTTGCAGGTTCTTGCATATCAGGGTGCCATCTTCAGGAACCAGCAGTTCACTTTCATTAACATCTTCCTGGGGAAGCTCGAGAATTTGTCCCAACTTGTCAGCGGCACCGAACAGCTCGTAGTAGAGCTTCAGGTAGTTGGTGAATTGGGTAAGACCGAAAAACACGGCCGACATAATCAACTCGGCGGCAACCAGTTGGCCAATGGAGAGCTCACCCTGAATGACCAACCAACCTCCCAGGCCAAGCAGGACTGCACTGGCCAGTGCATACACCGCCAAAAATGCCAGCACCTGACTGAAAGTGAAGCGAAAATGCGCTCGATGGCAATCGACATACTGGGCAATTTTCTGTTCAGTGGATTTGCCGGCGTGATCCAGATGACGTGTTGACTGGAAAAATTCATGGGCGGCAATAAGGCTGCTTAACCAGGTGGCCGATTCGTATTTGGCCTGGGACAAACGAATAGCCGTTCTCTTCGCTCCCTGGCCCCAGGTGAGCCAGATGGCGTAGATCAAACCAATAATCAGTACATTGAGCGCGAACAGCATGGGATGGTAGAAGGACACCAGGGTGAATCCCACGATGAGCTGCAGCAGCAGCGCAAATCCATCTACTACCAATGCGGGAATATTCTTCTGCAAGGTCATGATATCGAAATAGCGATGGGTGAGCGTGATATTTCGTCTACCCTCGAACACGCTGTGTGGTGCCAGAAGCGTGTTAAGGCTCAATTTGGAAGTAAGCCGGGCGTAGACATGTCGCTCATACAATTCCATCACCTTGGTGCGCAGGGCGGTCAACAGACCGGAGAACAGCAGGGTGATAAACAGGACTGTTGAGAGGATCAGTATCGCCCTGGTCGAGGCGATATTGGCCACGGTGTTGATCAAAGTCTGTACCGCAATGGGTACAGACAGGGTCAACAATGCGATTGCCACGCCGTAAACGAGTGCAACCCGAATGAAGCCCTTTTCCGGTGCAATAAGTTCACCGAGCAGCTTCTTCGCTCGTACCAAATCTGGTTCCTGATCAGTCATATCCGCAACAATCTTGTGAGTGCCAATTCGTTTATCAATAATAACCGAAGTAAACTGATCGAATATCTGGTAATACCGAACGATCCATTCGGAATATTTTGTCATCCATGGCTCCCGGAAATAGAATTTACCGGGCTTCGCGTGGCACCGCTGTTGGGCTTGGAAGCAGGTGAGGCGGCTGATAGGAAAGAAACCGACCGTCAATTGGCAGCATGGTCAGGAGGGGTTAAGGGAGGGACTCAGGCAGCACCTGGCAGAGCACTGCCGGCTCCCGCCGGGGACAGCGGTAGGGCAATAATGGAGAAAAAGCGGTGGGGTCGGTGTGGCGAACCTGTTTTAGACTTCGTGTTCTTCAGCTACTTTTTGCACGGCTGGCCGCTCTCGCATCCGCAGGTTGTGATCGGCAACTTGCGGAAAGTCATTGATGTCCACGCCGTCACCTGCCAGCCAATTGGAGACAGTGAACAGGTAGGGATCACACACCGTATAGTTGTCACCCAGTACCCAGGGGCCTTCGAACATTTCCGATTCGATCAGCTGAAAACATTCGGCCATGGTCTGCGGCACTTTTGCCTGCATGTCTTTGATCGAGCTTTCCTGATCCACCCAGCGGTGACCGCGCACCCTGTGGGCATGAGCCACGTGCACGGTGGCGCAAATATAAGCGTTAAATTCCTGCATCCTGGCGAACTGAAAAGGATCGTCCAGCGGTGCCAGCCTGGCTTCGGGATAAGTCTGGGCGAGATAGGCGAGAATGGCTGGAGTCTCTGTGAGAATCCCCTGCTCGGTGACCAGTGCAGGCACCCGGCCTTTGGGATTCACCTTGAGATACTCTTCTGAACGCTGTTCGGTGATGGAGTAATCCAGCACTCTTTTTTCATAGTCGGCGCCTATTTCTTCCAGGGCTATGTGGCATGCTACTGAAACTGTTTTTGGTGCGTAGTAAAAAATCATGGTGACTCCGTTCGTTAGTAGTGGCTAAATTTTAAATAGAGAACCGAGGTTGGTCGGATGAGCAATCGCCTGGTCTGTTTCTGGACACGCCGTGAACCCGGCCCAGCCGCCGATCGTAGATCGGCGTCGTTCACCTGTCGCTGCGAGCTTCGCTCGCAATACGCTCGGTCTCACCCATGGGGGCTCGGGAGCAGCATCCCTGCTGCTCACGGTCCTGAAACAGACCAGCCGATTCCTCATCCTGATAAGGCCAGTGATATTTTCAACTTAAGCCACTACCCTGTCGTGACTTAACGTCTTGATAGGCGCTTGTTATCAATGCGGATAGCGCATTGTCATTGACCGCCTCTCCAGGGACTAATTTTACGTGACGCATTCTCTTGCCGGTTCCCTGCAGCAACGCTTCGGGGTCATCGAGTGAAGCACCGGTATAGAAACCCACATTGACGTGTTGTTTAAAGACATTCACATAGCCTATGGCGGCTCCCTGGACACAGGCAGTTGGGCAACCGTCATGCAATTGGACTTCTACATCATGGCCACAGTCGCAGAATTTGCCAAACCAGTAACGAGCGATAGTGTAGAGCTCGTGGGGTTCTCCGGAAAGCCACTCTTCAACAGCTTCTATGCCCCTGGGATCTGGTGTGAGTGTGAATAGAGAGTCCATAAGACAAGCCCAATAGGAACTATTTAACTGGCGCTGTTCTGGGGTGGTTTCTGGCATTTCCAGCACAACTCAAACGATCCCGCATTGGTTTCACCACAATTATTGCACTGCCACTGCGGTTGTTGTTGGTCGGGATTCAAGCTGGACTCGAGTAACTCGATAGCCTTTTTGGCTTCACCAGAGTCATAAACCCATAGCTCGATGGGCACGGCTTCGAAACCCACATGACCACCGGAAGCGTGAAATTCGTTCTTGATGAAACTGTCGATATTGTTCAGTTCCAGCAAGGACTTTGCGGAACTGACAATGGCGAGGTTTTCATGGGTGAAGACTTTATTCAAGGTGATAGCTCCCTAAGGCTGGTCCTGGTCCTGCTTAATGAATGCCGATCCTTGTTCGGCAATCATGACGGTCGGTGCATTGGTATTGCCGGATGTTATCCGGGGCATTATTGAGGCATCGATTACTCGCAATCGCTCTATGCCGTGTACCTGCAGTTTGTTATTGACGACGCTCTCGGGGTCGGTTCCCATCTTGCAGGTGCCTACCGGGTGAAAGATGGTGGTGCCCAGATCACCTGCTGCCTGCTCCAGTGACTCATCACTTTGAAGTTCTGGTCCTGGCTTCCATTCCTGGGGTTCATAGGGTTTCAAGGCATCTGCTGCCATAATGCGCCGGGTAAACTTCAATCCTGCCACCGCAACTTTTCTGTCTTCCTCGGTGGAAAGATAATTCAACTTGATGCTCGGGTAGTCTTGCCATTTTCCGCTTTTGATTCTCACATGGCCACGACTGGTCGGGCGCAGGTTGCATACGCTGGGTGTAATGGCATTGAACTTGTGCAGTGGATCGCCGAACTTGTCCAATGACAGTGGCTGCACATGCCATTCGATATTCGCGCTGTCCTGGCCTGGGTCGCTTTTTGCAAACGCACCCAGTTGTGATGGAGGCATGGTAAGTGGGCCGGTCTTGAATAAAAAATATTCCAGCCCCATTGCAGCTTTACCAAACAGGGAATTCGCCCGTTGATTCAGGGTTACTGTGTTGCTGACTTTGTAAACACTGCGTACCTGCAAATGGTCATGGAGGTTTTCGCCAACACCGGGTAAATCATGGACTATCTCGATATCATGTTCCTGCAACAAAGAGGCCGGGCCAATACCGCTGAGCTGAAGAATCTGGGGTGAGCCAATGGATCCGGCAGACAGGATAACTTCACGGTGAGCCATAAAGTTGATGGATTTCTGCTGGTTGATATTAACCATGACGCCCGTGGCAACGGTTTTACCTTCACGATTGGCAAACAACAATTTTTCAACCTGTGCCTTGGTTTGAACGGTGAGATTGGGCCTGGATAAAGCTGGTTCGAGAAAGGCTTTGGTAGCACTCCAGCGTCGGCCGCTACGCTGGTTCATCTGGAAATAGGCATTACCGAAATTGTCCCCACGATTGAACTCATCGATCTTCGGTATGCCACATTGAGCCGCGGCATCGCGCCAGGCATCGAGGATTTCCCAATTGACTCTTCTTTCTTCTACTCGCAGCTCTCCCGAATCGCCATGAAACTTATTGGCACCATGCTGGTAGTTTTCTGAGCGCTTGAACACCGGCAATACCTCTTCCCAACTCCAGCCGGAATTGCCCAACTCGGACCAGTGATCGTAGTCGCTTTTCTGCCCTCGCATATAGATCATGGCATTAATGGAAGAACAACCTCCCAGCACTTTGCCCCTGGCATAGCCAATACTGCGCCCATTCAATCCATCATCCGGTTCGGTGTGATAACACCAGTCTGTTCTGGGATTGGCGATGGTATACAAATAGCCAACAGGAATATCGATCCAGAAATAGTCGTCCTTACCGCCCGCTTCCAGCAGCAGAACCTGCTTGTCAGGATCTGCAGACAGTCGATTGGCAAGCACGCAGCCAGCCGTGCCTGCGCCGATGATGATGTAGTCGAAGTCTCGCATGCAGTAGACTTGGAGATTACCCGAGGAATGACTTCCCATAATACCCGAAACTGTTTCTGCATAAACCATGCTCGATATTGAATCCGCGCCAATACAGACGTGTCAGAAGTTCTTCTCCAGCACCCAGCCTGAACCAAGGCGAGTTTTTCATGGCCGTGGTCAGCGCTATCCCGGACATGAGCATCTATGCATCGACTGGTACCCACCGGTGCTATTAATTTCCCTGTATAAAGAGACGAGCGACCTGGGCAACTTCGTCGAATCTGTTTTAAGCAGTGACCAGCACCGGCAAATTGACGCAGTGATTGTGCAAAAACGGTATGAGGCAGGCGCTCCAGCAGAGTGTGTGTACGGCGCTTGTGCTGAACAAATTACGGTTGTTGAGAATGGATTGAAATTTGAGGTGCATCCAGGGAGACGACAGAATGCCGGGCTGTTTATGGACATGCGCCTGGTGCGACAGTGGCTGGTTGAGCACAGCGCTCAACGCAACGTCCTCAACTTGTTCGCCTATACCTGCTCGCTTTCCGTCGCTTCCCTCGCTGGCGGGGCCAGGTCAGTGACCAGTGTCGATATCAGTAAGACCAGTATGCTCTGGGGAATGCGTAACCATGAGTTGAATCATCAGTCCATGGATCTCATCAAGCCAATTCCCCATAACTTGTTTACCTCCTGGGGGAGAATCAAACAATTTGGACGCTATGATCTGGTGGTCATTGACCCGCCTACTCGTCAGCGGGGTAGTTTTGATGCAGAAAAAAACTATGCTGCTGTGGTAAAGCGACTGCGCAGCCTATGTAATCCGGGAGCCGACGTGATTGCCTGTCTAAACAGTCCTTTTCTCGATACTCAGTGGTTGTTGGATTTATTCGCTCAGCAATGTCCGCAGGCTCAATTTGAGGAACGGTTGCCGATAGCGCCAGAATATCAAGACCACGATCCGGAGCGGGGCTTGAAAATATGCCGCTTTACCATGACTTCGGCTACTGAGGATGAATGATCAACAGGTCTGATTTCAGATAATCCAGAACTCTCGACGCGGTGTTGCCAATGATCATTTCGGCGAGTCGCGAACGGGACAGGGCACCAGTGACGGTGATATCGGCCTGTAATTTATCCTGCGTGTGGACTATGGCATTCATCGGTGTCTCATCGACCAGGTGTACACAGGTTTCCAGAAAATCGTAACCTTCAAGCAATAGCTCCAATGCATCCGCATGGGTTTTTTTGATGGTGTCGGCTTTGGCAAACGGCCGGGCGGACTCAGAAAACGCATGTATCACGTGAACAGCTCCGCCGGTGGCTTTCTGTGTCTGCAGGGCGTAATCAAGAATCCGGTAATCCAGGCCTTCCTTTTTATGGTGGCTATGCACCGGGTCGACTGCGGCCAGTATGACCGGTTGGTCCAGCCATTCCTTGTCTTTGGTCAGTAGCAGGGGTTTCCTGCAGGTCTTGATGAGTTGCCAACTGTCGTGAGAGAGGTTGTGCTTCTCATGAGGCATACGCATATGGGCATGCTGCACCACCAGGTCAACGTCCAACTCCTCGGCTTCGCGGGCTATCTGTTCGTAGCGTGGATAAGTCCAGTGCACGCGACAGTCAACACTGTAACCTTTGTTCTTTATTGCCTGTGCAAATACATCGAGTCGACTTTCCATTTCGGCGATAAACTGCTTGCGGTGGGCTATGGCGTCCGGGCCGAAATCTGAATAGCTGTCATGAAGGTATTCTTCGAAGCCACATCCAACCAGGTGAATCCTCGCTGAATCCGGGTGGAGTATCATTTCCAGCGCTTTGTGAACTTCCAGGGGCAGGTGTTCCGGGTTATCGTGGAAGTCCTTGTATACATCCAGAACGATCAGTATTTTGCTAAATTCGGTCATTGTTTGTCCTTGATCAGTGAGGTCGGGGCTGGCTACCCTATTATATTGAGCATAGCAGCTCGAAGGAGGTTTCACATGTCTACAGAACAAGGGTCGCAGGGCGAAAAGACGGCGATTGGCTCAGACCCGGATAGTGTTTTGCGCGAGAATGCTGCTGACGATGCGGTTATAGCAGACACAAAAGGTGCGGCAGTCAAATTTCCACCGCCGGCAATCTTCGTGCTCGCGATTTTTGTCGGGGCAGGATTACAGTACTTGTGGCCACTTGGACTTGGGGTGCCCGAGTCGGTCCAGCCAGCCGGATTCGTGCTGACTCTTTGCGGAGTGATCGTAGCCATCGTAGTGAATTCCGTATTCAAGCACAAAGGCACCGCTATCGAGCCGTGGAAACCTACCACTGCACTGGTGACTTCAGGGCTTTACCGTGTTTCACGCAATCCCATTTATCTGGGCTTTTGCCTGTTCAATATTGGCATCGGTATTTCGGCAAACAGTCTGTGGATTCTGCTGAGTTTCATTCCTGCCGCAATCCTGGTGTACTACATAGCCATTGCCAAAGAGGAAGCCTATCTTGAGCAGAAGTTCGGGCAGGAATATCTGGACTACAAGCTTAAAGTTCGCAGGTGGATCTAGCCTTAAGGGAGATTGACACACGAATTCCCCGTTGCAGCCGTTTCCCTCGCTGATCCAAAGCACTGGACGCATCGTAGCCCTAACACCAGCGATTCCTGTATTCCGGACACCTTGCTTATTGTCACTAACTAACGCCAGTTGCTTCCACTGTTATCCTTGCAGGCGTGTTAGCATGTTCCATAACCATTAATTGAATTATTAGAGTGTCAGGGGCAGCCTTGACCAAACGGACACAAAAGAATTCAGGATTTTTGCCAGGCGCCCTGGGCAGCGGATGAACAGAGTGCCCTACGATCGTGGAACCTGGCAGAAGAAAAGCCGGGCTCGCGAATCCAGTCATTTTTAACTCGTTTAAAATTCTAATCAGCAGGTAAATGCAGCAATGACTATTCCTCGAATTGCGATCAATGGTTTTGGCCGTATCGGCCGGACTATCATGCGAATCGCCAAGCAACGCGGCCACTACGATGTGGTCGCCGTTAACGATCTTGCCACGATTGACCAACTGGCTTACGCATTCAAATATGACAGCATTCATGGCACCTGGCCCGGAAATGTCAAAGTGGATGGCAATACCATGGAAATCTCTGGAGATCCGTTTCAGGTATTGTGTGAAAAGGATCCAGCTAATCTGCCTTGGAAAGAGTTAGGCATCGATTACGTGGTGGAGAGTTCGGGCGTATTCCGTACCGTGGAAGCTCTGAATAAACATTTGGATGCAGGCGCTAAACGCATCATTCTAACGGTTCCCTGCAAAGACCCAATAGATGCCATGTTGGTAACCGGAGTGAACGACCATGTAATCAAGGAAGATTCCCAGATCATCAGTAATGCCAGTTGTACTACCAACTGCGCAGCACCTCTGTGTAAGGTGCTGCATGAATCTTTCGGCATCAAGCGAGGCCTGCTGACGACAGTGCATGCCTATACTTCCAGTCAGCGTCTTATTGATTCGCCACATCCGGACAATCGTCGTTCGCGAAATGCAGCCACCAATATTGTGCCAACCTCCACGGGCGCCGCAAAGGCCGTGGGTGTTGTCTTGCCGGAACTGGCTGGCAAACTGGATGGCATGGCCATGCGAGTCCCTGTGCCAGACGGTAGCCTGGTCGATCTGACCGTGGAGCTGGAATCGGATGTCTCAGTCGAATCCATCAATCAGGCAATGGCTGAGGCGGCCCAGGGGTCTCTCAAAGGAATCCTGGAATATCTGGAAGAGGATCTGGTGAGTAGCGACATTATTGGCAATACCCATTCCAGCATATTCGATTCCAAATTAACCCAGGTGATTGATAAGCGCATGGCCAAAATCGTGAGCTGGTACGACAACGAATGGGGTTACAGCACCAGGGTGGAAGAGCTGATTGGAAGGCTTGCAACCATGGATGGCCTGTCAGCTTGATACCTGTAAAAAGATTTTCTGCGGTAGTTTGCCAGAAACTTATTGAGGTCGTTCCGGTCTGCTACAGTGCGGCAAGAAGCAAGCACCCAGCTTCGAATACTTAAATCAAAATTTCCACAAGGAGTTCAAGCATGAAAGCGTCTGAATTATTCGTACGCTGCCTGGAAAATGAAGGCGTTGAATACGTTTTTGGCATCCCGGGAGAAGAGAACATCGATGTCATGGATGCACTGTTGGATAGCAAGATCAAATTTATCACGGTTCGCCATGAGCAGGGTGCGGCATTCATGGCTGACGTTTATGGCCGGTTGACCGGACGCGCTGGAGTGTGTCTGTCTACACTGGGCCCTGGCGCTACTAACCTGATCACAGGTTTTGCGGATGCCAACATGGACAGGGCGCCTATCGTTGCAATAGCAGCGCAGGGCGCTACCACGCGAATGCACAAGGAGAGCCACCAGATCCTGGACCTGGTCAACCTGTTCGAGCCCATTTCCAAATACAGTACCCAGATTATTCATGCCGACATCATCCCGGAGGTTATTCGCAAGGCATTCAAGGATGCCGAAGCAGAAAAACCCGGTGGCTCCTTTATCAGCCTGCCGGAAAATATTGCCGAGGAAGAGCTGGAAGCAGACAAGTCGCCATTGAAGGTGCAGAGTGGTTCGGCTCCCTCGCCTTCCCAGCACAAGGTTGAGCAGGCTGCAAAAGTGATTTCCGAGGCCAAAAACCCGATTATCCTGGCCGGCAATGGTGTGCTACGTGGCAAGGCCAGCAAGCAGCTAGTGGCTTTGGCGGAAAAGCTGAATATTCCTGTGGCCACTACCTTTATGGCCAAGGGCGCCATGCCTTTCTCGCACTCTCTCTCACTGGGCACGGTAGGGTTGCAGGCGAAAGACTATGTAACTTGTGGATTCGATCGTGCCGATGTGGTGCTCAGTGTGGGTTTTGACATGGTTGAATACCCGGCCAAAGCCTGGCACCCGGAAAAAGACAAGAAAATTATTCACATCGATCAGCACTATGCCGAGGTGGACGAGCACTACATCCTGGAAGTGGGAGTAATCGGTGATATCGCCATGGCGCTCGATGCGATTTCCAAAGAGGCAAGCCCTCAGCCTGCTGACAAGGTGAGTAGCCTCAGGGAAATCATCGTTGAAGAATTCAGTGAGATGGATTCTGATGACAGCTTTCCGCTGAAACCGCAACGCATTCTTCATGACGTGCGTGAAACATTGAGCAACGAAGATATTCTGATCTCTGACGTCGGTGCCCACAAAATGTGGATTGCGCGGATGTATGAAGCGGAAGCACCGAATACCTGCATTATTTCCAACGGTTTTGCGGCCATGGGCATTGGCATACCCGGCGCCATTGCCGCAAAGCTGGTGCATCCGGAGCAGGTGGTCATGACTATTACAGGTGATGCAGGATTTCTGATGAATTCACAGGAAATCGAGACAGCTCTACGCTATGAGATCCCCATAATTGTTATGATCTGGAATGACAGTGCCTATGGTTTGATAAAGTGGCATCAGGACAAGAAGTTTGGTCGCGATGCACATATCGGATTCGGAAATCCTGATTTTATAAAGTATGCAGAAAGTTTCGGTGCCAAGGGCTACCGTGTTGAGGCGGCCGACGACTTGATGCCAACGATTGAACAGGCGATCAAAGACAATACTGTTGTGGTAATCGATGTTCCAGTGGACTACTCCGAGAACATGAAGCTTACAGAGAAACTGGGCAAACTGGTTTGCCCGATCTAATTGCCAGCACGGCTTAAACCCATAATTCCAGAACACAGGAGCAACATGAAATTTGAATTCGAATCCATGGTCCCCGGAGCTAAAGCTCAGGGTTCTGTAGAGGTTAAATCACCTTATGACGGTTCAGTAGTAGGGAAGGTGCCTCAGCACGGAGCCGAGGGTGCTGAAAAAGCACTGGTCACGGCAACGGAGCTGTTTAATGACAGGTCAAGGTGGCTCCCCACCGAGGACCGTGTCGCCGTGCTGGAAAAGACCGCCATGCTGATGAAGGAGAATTTCGATGAGTTGGTAACTATCGCGGTCAGTGAGGGGGGTAAGCCCCATGCTGACACAGTGGTAGAAGTGAACCGCGCCATCGATGGGGTCAAAAACTGCATTGAGTGTGTGCGCTCCGAACGGGGTACTGAAATCCCCATGCAGGTGAATGCTGCTACCGCCAATCGTCTCGCCATGACCAGTCTGGAACCAAGAGGCCCGGTAATGGCGGTCAGCGCTTTTAACCATCCGCTCAATCTCATCGTGCACCAGGTTGGCCCGGCTGTGGCCAGCGGTTGCCCGGTTATCGTCAAGCCAGCAACGGATACCGCCTTGTCCTGTTTTCGTTTTGTCCAATTGCTGCGAGAGGCAGGTTTGCCAGATGAATACGCACAGGCAATTTCGCCGGAGAACAATGATATCGCCACTGACATGGTGACTGATTCCCGCATCTCATTTTTCAGTTTTATCGGTAGTGCCAAAGTGGGTTGGATGCTCAAGAGCAAGCTTGCAGCAGGAACTCGCTGTGCGCTGGAGCATGGTGGCGTTGCTCCGGTTATCGTGGCCGAAGATGCGAACCTGGAAACCATGCTGCCGCTGCTGATGAAAGGTGGCTTCTACCATGCCGGCCAGGTCTGTGTCTCAGTGCAGCGCGTCTACGCGCAGCGGGCCATTGCCCAGGCCCTGGCCGACTCCATGGCGACCGAAGCGCAAAAGCTCAAGGTTGGCGATCCCGCTGATGAGGAAACAGAGGTTGGGCCGTTGATTCGGCACAAGGAAACTGACCGGGTTGCGGAATGGGTGGATGAAGCGGTTAAAGCAGGCGCAACTTTATTGTGCGGCGGTGAGAAAATATCCGATGCACTCTATGCTCCCACCGTATTGCTTGATCCGCCGGACGACATCACCATCAGCAAAAATGAAGTTTTCGGTCCCGTGGTTTGCGTGTACAGCTACGATGATATGGATGAAGCTGTGCGGCGCGCCAACGATGTGCCTTATTCTTTCCAGGCCTCGGTGATGACGCAGGATATCGACAAGGCCATGTTTGCCTACAAGCGGTTGAACGCTGCGGCGGTTATGGTCAATGACCACACCGCCTTTCGTGCCGACTGGATGCCCTTCGCGGGACTGAAAGAGTCAGGCTACGGCATTGGTGGTATCCCTTACACCTACCACGATATGCAGGTGGAGAAGCTGCTGGTGCTTAAATCGCCGTCTCTTTAAACTGGACCCAATGGGCTGGGCTCGCAATTGTCATATTGCCGGGTCCAGCTCAGGTTACTCAGCAGCCACTGGCCTTCGCGTTTGACCAATTGAAAGGAGTCGATTCCACAGTGGGAGAATTCCCCATCGATGTGGAAATCATAGGGTGCCCAGAACACCGCAATATTCCCTTCTATTAATACTGTTGGGTCCCAATAACGTTCAAGTAATACAGGACCTTCACCGCTGAAGCGACTGATCATCTGTGCATAATTGATCATATTCAGCTCTTTTGCTTCCGGCGGATTGGCGGCCCAGATACTCAAGGACCCTGGAATGGTCAGGGATCGCAGTGCATTGGCGTCGCGCGCAGTCATCGCCTCAAAAAACCGGTCGACTGTAGTCAATATGGCTGCCTCGTCTGAGTTGGTTTGCGCTACGCTTGTGATGGATGTGCTGAGAATGAATGCGCAGAGCAAAATTTTCGACAGCTTGTTAGCTCGCATGGTTAATCTCCTAATTATCTGAATCATTCTTTATCTGGATTGCTGCGGTCTTTAGTGAGAATGTCAACAGTCTTCTTCCAGGAAATTTGCTCTATCTCTGCAGGCGCCTTGCTGAGTTGATCGATTTCCTTGTCGACGGCAGCAATAAATTCTGGCGATGCCAACTTTTGCCAATTCTTGGTCGAATTCCACAACAGAACCATGTGTTCAGAACCTGAAACTTCTACCGCCACGGATCGGGTGGCCTGTTTCATCAATCCTTCTTCGCCAACAACCTTTGCTCTTTCGTAATTCGATCTTTGGGTGTTAACAAAGTTGATATACATATTGTTGATTCGGGCTGCTTCTACTTCGGTCAGCGTCTTGTCCCGTAATCCCTTATACCAAATCTCTGCCATATCTTCGTGCCTGGCCAGATCTCCTCTCCATCGGCTCACCGAGTCAGTATGTCTGTCCAGTGCTGCAGTGCGTTCCAGCTTATTGCGCTCGTCCATTGCCCGGGTATTCTGGCGCAGCTGTACGCCAAGAAAGACAAGCGACAGCACAACTGCGATTGCACCTATTATTTCTCCGATTGCTCCAATCGCATCCCAATTCAAATTGTCGATTCCTTATTATTATTTTCAGTCTGGGTTCTTACAGTGAATCAATAGTGCTTGCGGTAATCTTGTCGCCACTGTTTCCCCAGGCGTTTCTCACATAGTTGATTATGGCGGCAAGCTGGTCGCTGCCAAGGGAATCTTTAAATGAAGGCATCTCTCCCCGGCCAACGCGTAATACCAGGGCGACATCGACCCCACTTCCCAATACGGTTTCATTGCCGGCCAGGGCCGGGTAGATATTGGGGATGCCCTGGCCATCGGGCTGGTGGCACTCGGCACAATTGGCCAGGAACAACTGTTCGCCGGATTCTTCTTCTGCTCCGGCTGTGCAGGCACAGCAAATGCATAGCAGGAACATCCGATTCAAGGTGATCTTGATCATAGCTACGAAGATACTATTGCCACGGGAAAAGTGCTATAAAACCATGCCCGCTGGCACCGAGAGTTCCCAGGTTCTGGACCATGTCCTCCCCGCTACAATCCACACTGAAACGACTACTTCTGTTTGTTCTGGCCTTGCCTGCGGCATTGGTGGCGCAGGAACTGCAGCCGGAGCCTGCGCCTATTCCCGATGGGCTGCAGACAATTGAGTTTTTCAGCCCCGCAGTTAATCGCAACATGAAGTTCGATATCGTTTTACCTGAGGGTTACGAGCAATCGGGCAAGAGATACCCGGTCCTGTACCTGCTTCATGGCTATATGCAGAATTACACGGTGTGGGGTCGGAACCTGTCGACGGCCTATTATGCACGCGAGGTCAATGATCTTATTGTGGTCCTGCCCGATGGGGGCAATACCTGGTTTGTGAATTACGCCACTGTCGATAACTACAATTGGGAAGATCATATCGTGCAGGATGTGGTCAATTACGTGGACAGAAATTTCCGCACCGAGGCGATCAGGGAAGGGCGGGCCATTGCGGGCTTGTCCATGGGTGGATTTGCCGCGCTTGCCATTGGGCTTAGGAACCCCGATAAGTTTATCTCCCTGGGCAGCACCAGTGGGGCGCTGAGCTGGGCTCGCACACAGACTGCTGCCCTGGAGGCGGGTATTGACGGCCAGAATGCAAATCTGCCGCAGCGGGACGCTGCTGCACAGGCTCGCTTCGAACAGGCGGATGCCTTCATCGCCGATATTATTGATATTCCCGGCTTCAGCACCCAGGAAGAGAGAACACCTCAAGTGCAGCCTTTTGCGACTGCTGAGCAGGCGAAGGCCTATGATCCCTTCGAGATCATTTATACTGTACCCAAGAGTCAGTTGCCCCATATCTATCTGGATTCAGGGACAGAGGATGGCCTCGTTCGCGAAGCCCGGGAACTGGCGCAAGTATTGATGCTCAATAATGTGCCGTTCGATTATATGCAGTCTCGTGGCAGACATAATTCAGAATACTGGCGTCGGTCCATCGGTCATATGATGGCGATACAGGCCGAAGTCATGGAAAGAGCTTTGGGCAACAGGCCATGAGTGAGTTAGCAGAAAACAATTCCGGGAATTGGAAGCAATGACAGAGCAGGTCCTGAGTGCGGAGCAAGTGAAAGAATTCCACCAGCGGGGATTACTGACGGTAGATTTTGGTTTTGACCACGGTTTGCTGGATCAGATTATCGAGAATGTGGATCCGCTCTATGATGACTCCTACCGTGAGAACCCATTGCTGCCAACCCGTGTGCAGGATGCCTGGAAGCATGTTGACCAGGTACGCCAGCTTTCGGTCAATGAGCGCGTGCTTATTGCCCTGGAACAATTGTTAGAACGTAAACCTCTGCCGTTTCAAACGCTTAATTTTCCCATTGGCACCTCGCAATATGCTCACTCCGATACCATTCATTTCAGCACCATGCCGGAAGGTTTTATGGTCGGTGTCTGGGTGGCTCTGGAAGATGTCGACCTGGACAATGGGGCATTGATTTATTACCCCGGCAGTCACAAGCTGCCGTACTACACAATGCAGGACCTCGGGCTGGGTCATGGCTATGAGCACTACCATGAATATGAGCAATGTATTCAAAAGCTGATTGCCGAGAAGAACCTGCAGCCGGAATATGGCGTGGTAAAAAAAGGAGAAGCGGTAATCTGGCATGCAAACCTGCTCCATGGAGGATCGCCGAGAAAAGATTTTGCACGAACCCGCCATTCACAAGTGACGCACTACTATTTTGAAGGGTGCAAATACTACACGCCCATGGAAAGCGCCCCTGACAAACCGCGGTTTCGCGACCCTTTCTGGATTCCCCAGACTGCCGATTTCACGCTGCCCAAAGAACATCTGCCCCCGACATTCCTTCGAAGAGTAGTACGGAAATTGCGCCGTGTCTTTGGTCCGGGTTAATCGGCAATCGGTATCTGGTAATCAATAGTGGCTGCCCCTGCGAAACAAGCTGCTGCCAGCGGCCCCCCTATGATCCACGTACACAATGCGCTCTGCCGCATCAATCGTCGGGCTGTGCTCAGTATCGACGATTTTTCAATCTCCGCTGGTGAACACTGGTGTCTGTTTGGGCCAAACGGTGCAGGCAAATCCCTGCTTGCGGCTCTGCTCGCAGGAAAGCGGCGCGAGTCAGGTTCCTATGTAAATTACGCCGGGAATTTCAACCCGGGGAGTGACTGCTTTTTCGTTTCCTTTGAGGAGCAACAGCGTTTGTGGGAAAAAGACAATCGCCTGGATATGAGCGAATACAGTGAGCGGGCAGAAGACAGGGGCACTGCAGTGATAGACCTCATCCGGTCAGGTCGACCAGAGCAGGCAGATGAGGCCTTGTTTCATAGACTGGTTGAGCAACTGGATCTCTCCGCGCTTCTGGAAAAAGGCATTCGCTTCCTCTCATCTGGACAGATTCGCAAGGTACTGATAGCCCGCGCACTCTACGCTTGTGTGGGCAGGAAGAATAAACTTGTGATTTTTGATGAGCCTCTGGAGTCCATAGACCGGGATTCTCGAGAGCGAATTGAGCGCTGTATCGGGCAGTACCAGAGCGGGGATTTTACCAGCTTGCTGCTGTGTCGGCGGGTCCGGGATATCATGCCCAGCGTCACGCATATCGCCCTGATGCAGGAACTGAAACTCGTGCAGCAGGGAAAACGGGCTGCAGTGGAGCAATCAGACTGTTTCAAATCACTGCTCAAGCGTACTCCTGACATTCCGGCAAAGATCCCCAATCCCACATCCACTTCAGTCGCCGGGCAGTTGCAGGATGACGCGTCACCCATCGAATTGAAGCAAGTTTCCGCCAGCTACGGTGAGCAGCTTGTGCTTAACAAGGTTAATTGGGAAATGGGGTCAACAGACCATGTGCTGATTGAAGGGCCCAATGGCTGTGGCAAGTCGACTCTGCTCAGCCTGATTGACGGTGAGAACCACAAAGGCTATGGACAGGAGGTCTACCTGTTTGGTCAACGCAAGGGAAGTGGCGAAACTGTGTGGGATATCAAGGCGCGCTTTGGCGTAGTGTCCAATGAACTGCATAACAAGTATGTGAAGGGCTGGAAAGTGCTGGATGTAGTCGTGTCTGGTTTCTTCGATTCAGTGGGTCTCTATGATGACAGCGGTTCGGCAGAGTGGGATGCTGCCCGAAACTGGCTGCAAACCCTGGGCATAGCCGGGTTAGAGGGGTGTTACTACCATGAGCTGTCATTCGGGCAGCAGCGCCTGGTGTTATTGGCGCGGGCCATGGTCAAACACCCCCGCATACTGATACTGGATGAGCCCTGCGTTGGGCTGGATGATTTTTACCGGCAGTTGATACTGGGAACACTCAATGTAATCGCCGAGCAGACTGATACGCGGATCGTGTATGTCAGCCATGTCAGTGACGAAGAGCCGGAGTTCGCGACTCAGCGATTGCAATTCGTACCAGCAGAGGGCGGGGGCTACCGGCTTGAACAAACGGCTATTTAGCAAAGTTTAGCAGAACTGGTCCAGCAACAGGTACGGGTCTATCCAGGCCTGGTCTCACTGATCCATACCGGGCTCATCCCCATAAGGGATTGCAGTCCCTAGCCTCGAATATAATTTTCCAACTGCTCGATAGTGGATTGCTGGTTGTCGATAATATCCTTGACCAGATCACCCATTGAGATCATGCCGGCCACTTTGCCATCATCGACCACCGGCAAGTGACGAATTCGGTTGTCTGTCATAACGCTAAGAGTGGGT
Source organism: Gammaproteobacteria bacterium (assembly GCA_040218615.1). Lineage (GTDB taxonomy): Bacteria > Pseudomonadota > Gammaproteobacteria > Pseudomonadales > Pseudohongiellaceae > UBA9145. The sequence goes on along the minus strand of JAVJRC010000006.1, from coordinate 147,226 downwards.
TCCACGCCATCAGTTGAGGAGGCAGTGATGACATCGGTGCTCATGATGTCCCTGACCGCGGTTGCTTTCGAAGAGCGATCTTTGAGGATGACTTCTCGCGCGTAATCCCGCTCGGAAAGGATTCCGACCAGCTTCTCACCCTCCATAACCAATAGTGCACCAACCCGTTTTTCGGCGAGCATTTGCACCGCCTGATAGACAGTGGCATCAGGAGAAATAGACCAGATTTCATTAATTTCTTTCTGGCCCAGAATTTGTTGAATCGTATGCATAATTCACCCCGTGGTTTCAGGGTGACAGCAATCAATTCACCCGCGTCAATGTGATGTTGGCATAGCCCGCGTTGTTTACGTAAAAACCCGGGGTATCATTCACAAATAGTCGAAGATTGCCGTCACAGGCGGCGACGAAGCGATAGCTTCCATTCGTTTCATCGTTGCCAAGATCCGTGACTCCACGCAGGCTTTCCTGCCCGCAAGTGGACTGATACAGCATGAGCTCAAACCAGCGATGTGACCGGGACCTTCGGGTTACACCCAGCCATTCGAAAGGCATGATGCTGTTGTCAAACCCTCGTTCATCCAGTTCCTCTCCATTCTCATTTTCATCGATATAGCTGTCGATCCAGTGACTCAGGATCGTGATTTCAACATCGTAGGCAGATCCGGCATTCAGGCCTATGCCTGTGTCGAAATTTGAATCCGATGTAAAAAAATGGGTATTGGAAGACTCGCCAACGGCGAGGCTACCATTGGTATTATCACGGTCGAAGAGTGTCACTACAGGGACGGCGCAGCCACTGAGGGCGGCGCTGAGAACGAGAAGAAAGCCGAAAGCAGACCTGGCTGGGTTAAACATTAGTACAATTCCCATGTGGAGATTTGAACACTTGTGCAGTCTACCCTGCTTTAGAACAGCTGAGAAGTGAGATGCTGGCAGATTGCTTACATACCAGGGCTGTATCCCTTGTCTTCAGCGCTTGCCGGGCATACTCTGGTTTCCACAGCCACACATCATCCACGGTCGGGAAATTCAGATGATTTCACCCATTGTTAGAAACTCCTGTTACGCACTCTATGCGTTGGCGATTTATCCGCTCGCTTCGTATGGCCAGCAATCAGTGCCAGCGCTCGACGATCCCATTCCTGAAACCATCAACAAAGGCGACATAACGGTCACAGCCACCGGGTTTGTTCGCCTGCCGCAGACAGAGGATTCTGCGCCTGGTGGAAATACCAACAGCGCCTATGCGCGCATTCAGTATATGTACCCAGTGCCGGATGGTAGCGGCCGCCTGGTCATTAGCGATTTGCGCGGCCTGCTTTATATGACTGATGAGTCCGCGGCTGAACCTGTGGTGTACCTGGATTTGCGCGAGGAGAATCCTGGATTTGACAGCTCAACCTTGCCTAATGAGTCGGGATTGCTCGGCTTTGCGTTTCATCCACAGTTTGCCGTGCCGGCAGCGCCGGGGTTCGGCAAATTCTACGTCAGCTTCAGCGCCACTGTTGATAGTGGTGTAGCCAACTATCTTGAAGATCCAGACAATGACCACGAGAGTGTGATTGCAGAATTTACTGCAGACGATCCTGCACAGAACCAATTCAGTGGCAGTTCAAGAGAGCTCTTTCGAATTGGCCAGTTCGCTTCCAACCACAATATCGCCACCTTGGCGTTTAATCCTGCTGCAGTCGAAGGCAGTGCAGACTTCGGGATGCTGTACTTCTCACTGGGAGATGGAGGCGGCGCAAACGACCCTGATGAGAACGGACAGTCCCTGGCAACACCCATGGCAGCTATCTCGAGAATAGATCCATTGGGAGGCGGTACCAACGCCGAATATGGTATTCCAGCAGATAATCCTTTTGTGGATGTTGACGGGGCGGCACCTGAGATCTGGGCCTATGGATTGCGGCATGCCCAGCATTTTTCATTCGACATCGATGGCACCATGTACATTACTGACATCGGGCAATCCCAGATCGAAGAAGTCAATATCGGGATACCCGGAGCCAACTATGGTTGGCGCCTGCGTGAGGGAACTTTCGCCACTGCATTTGGTATTGGTAACGCGAGGCCTGGTCCCGTTTATCCAAGGCCCGTAGATGAACAGGAATTCGTTTATCCGGTTGCGCAATACGATCACACGCCTTCCAATGCCATCAGCAGTGGTTTTGTCTATCGGGGTACGGCCATTCCGTCTTTGTCAGGTCAGTTTGTTTTTACTGACATGGTAACCGGGCGTGTGTTCTACATCGCTACGGAAAACCTGGAAGCGGGCGATCCGGCGTTGATCCAGGAATTGCGAGTTATCATCGATGATGAAGAAAGAAACCTGGCTGAGGCACTGGGCTTTCCCAATACCTACGCCAGGGGCAACCGGGCAGACATTCGCCTCGGTATCGATTCCAGGGGAGAGCTGTATTTGTTAAGCAAGGGAGATGGATGGGTTCGGCGACTGCAGTAACCCTCATGGACTGGGGAAATAGCCTTTGAATATTACTCTGCTTGCCAATAAAGATGTGGCAAGTTGTCTGGCCCTGAATTATCTGTTCAAGGGCTTGCAGCAACATCGCCTCACAGTATTTCTTTCTTCCAGGGTGGGAAGCAAGCCCTTGCCGGCCGCTCTGCAACAGCTGAAATTTGTCGAACAGGATCTTTTTACCCAGTTGCTGTTTCCGCGATTGGGAAAACGCTCTGCAGGTGACTACGAACTGCTGGGCTTTGAGCAACTTGCTGACGCGCTCGCTGGCAGGCTGCAGGAATTGAACGGGATTAATCAGGGCGAAGGGCTGGAGCGGTTTAAAGCCAGCGACCCTGACCTGGTTTTATCCATTCGCTATGGGGTCATTCTCAAGCAGGCACCCCTGACTATTCCTCGCCACGGTGTGCTCAATCTGCACTCTGGTCGCCTGCCGGACTACAAGGGCGTGATGGCTACCTTCTGGGCCTTGCTCAGGGGTGAGTCAGAAATCGGCACAAGCTTGCATTTTATTGATGATCCCAGTATCGACACGGGGCCCATAGTGGCTTCTTCATCCCTGTCTATAGACAATCGACATTCCTATTTGTGGCATGTGCTGTCTCTTTATGAACAAGGCTGTGCGAATATGCTTGATGCTGTTGCCAGGCTCGATGCCGGCACAGAACTGCAGGCCGCAGAGCAGAAGCCGGGTGGAAACTATTTTAGTTTTCCAACGGAATCCGATCTGCAGTTGTTTGCCCAGCGCGGATGGCTTCTCTGGAGCCCTGAAGAAATTGGGTCCCTGGTAGACCGCTTTTTGATAGCACCTTGATTCTCTTTATTGCCAAACCTTCCTATACTAAGGCTATGACTAACCACTATTTTATTCGAGCGGGCATGTGTTTGATTGCACTGCTGTTCGCCGGTCAGTTAACAGCAGCAGAGGACGATGCTATCGGCCGAATTGTTGCCATCAGTGGTGACGCGACGGTCATACACCGTGATGGCAGCAGCAAATCATTGCAACGTCGATCCCCTCTGCATGCGGGTGATCGTATTCAAACCGGCCCAGCTACCTGGTTACAGGTTCGATTTGTTGACTCGGCAATCCTGTCGCTTTCCTGTAACTCGTCGCTGGTAATCAGAGAGTACCAACATCTTGATCTCAACAGCGATCGGTCACAATTACATCTGGAGTCGGGCCGAGCGCGCACCATTACCGGTACCATTCAACGATCAAATTACCGGTTTACTGCGGGGCAACTGGAAATTCGGCCGTCAGGTACTGATTTCGAAGTACTGATCGATGAAAAAGACAATGTGTACTTCGGCGTCTACGACGGGGCGATTCGAATCGACAGTGCGCAGGACAATCTCCTTCTCGGCACCGATCAGCCTGCCCAGTATGCCAGTTTTAACGCAGAGACCGGTCTTGCCCCCTTGTCATTACGACCAGCCTTGTTCGGCAATGGAGTATTGGGGGGAGTGGAATGCCCTTGAAGGATTCCGGGATGAGCAGCGGCTTATTCAAATAACTTCACCGACCATTTGAGGTTTCGCTATGAGCAAGATTGTTTTATATACCAACCCGCAGTCACGGGGACAGATCGCGCACTGGATGCTGGAGGAACTGGGGGAGCCCTATGACACGCGATGGATCGAATACGGCGAGCAAATGAAAGGTGCTGAGTACCTGGCCATCAACCCCATGGGAAAAGTCCCGGCGATATCTCATGGTGACAAAGTCATCACCGAATGCCCGGCAATCTGTGCTTACCTGGCCGCCGCGTTTCCAGGGGCTAAGCTGATGCCGGCAAATGACAATCCCAGTCTGGCTGATTACTTTCGCTGGTTGTTTTTTGCAGCCGGTCCGTTGGAGCAGGCAATCACTTATAAATCATTAAATATTGAAACTGAAGAAGGCAGCAGTCGAACCCTGGGGTTTGGCACATTCGAGGACACGATGGACACGCTGGATTCCGCACTGCAGGGCAAGACTTTTATCTGTGGGGAGCAATTCACAGCGGCAGATGTGTACGTGGGCTCCCATGTCTATTGGGGCCTGGAGTTTGGCACCATGGAAAAGCGAGACAGTTTTGAAGCCTACGCGGAAAATCTGAAGCAAAGACCGGCCCTGCAACGAGCTCAACAATTGAACCAGGCTCAAATGGAAGCAACGGCATCATGAGTCTATGGCATCGGCATGGCTGAATATTGCTGAAAAGTTGGCTCCCCGCTTGTTGCTGATCGATATAATTTGCTCTCCACAGGGTGATAGTGTACTTATAAACAGCTCGACACCAGCATGACACCCAATCGGAAACCCGGCTACAATCGGCGGAAACTGGGGCGAAAATAAAATTCGAACAAGAGGTCTAGAACAATGAAAGCCTGCCTGAAACCAATTTTGGAAACAATCACCCTGGCCGCCTTGTTGCTGTCAATTTCTGTGCTGGCCCATGCCCAGAACCGGCTCGATATTGAGCAGGTTAAAGACGGTCTTTACGTCATTACGGGACCCGGTGGCAATATCGGTGTAAGACTCACGTCAGATGGCGTGATATTGATCGATGACAAATTTCCCCAGGACTTCGATGAAATTCAGTCACTGGTGGCATCTGTCAGCGATATGCCAGTGAAATATGTCATTAACACGCACCACCATGGGGACCACAGTGGCAGCAATGCCAGCTTTCTTGATTTTGCCGAAGTGATCGCTCATAAAAACGCCCGCGACAATATCATTCGCAATAATCAGGACGGTGCACCGCGAATCATTTTTGTCGATGAGACTGCTGTCTTTCTGGGTGGTGTTGAAGTTCAGGCATTCCATATGGGCACTGGTCACACCAATGGTGATACGGTGGTGTATTTTCCCGATCTGAAAACCATACATGGGGGCGATCTGCTGCACACCACGGCTCCATTTATCGACTATGGTAACGGGGGCAGCAGCAGAGGATGGGTACAAACACTCAACCGCATACTTACCCTTGACTTCGATACTGCCATTCCCGGCCACGGTCCGGTGAGTGACCGCCGTTTTGTAGTGAATTTCAGAAACCAGATGGAAGCGGTTCGTCAGCGAATGGCCAATCTGATTCGGGGCGGGTTAACAGCAGGTGATGCAGCCCAAAGAATTCAGGATTCTTCCCTGAGCTGGACTCAGGCAGCCGATGGCTTGTTCATGAGCCGCAGCATCCCGGGTTTCTACCAGGAAATTTCTGCCGAACTGCAATAGACAAACTTATTGCTTAACTGGTGACAGACCACGTTTTTAAAAGCGTGGTCTGCGCCACTCTTACTCTTTTCTGGAATCAACTTATGGCCGGTGAAACCGACCTGGATAAACTTATTGCGCTGATGCAGCCAACCTTGCTCGACGGCGAATATGTTTTTTGTACGCTGGAGCAGGGAACTCTTACTGCAGTTGCTGCATTGTCACCCCTGGCTACTTTTCAGGAGGTGGAGGGGCTGAGTCTGCTGCTTGAAAAGACCCGGGCCGAATCGGCCGGGCTGAAATTCGATTCCGTTTTCCGTGGTATCACGCTTTCTGTTCACTCCAGTCTCGATGCAGTCGGATTTACCGCGGCCGTGTCCAATAAACTCGCGGCCAATGGCATTCCTTCCAACGTGGTCGCGGCACATTTCCATGACCACGTTTTCGTGCCTGCCGATCGTGCCGATTATGCCTTGGAACTGCTAACCGAGCTGTAATCACAAACTCGCCTACCGTTCAGGTTTGCCGGTTCAAACTCAACATCCTGAGAACCAGATCTGCCCTGATTTTCTGTCCTCTGCCTAGCTGAGTTATAGTGGGAGTCCACCCTATAATCAGACCACGTAAATACGAACGAGGCAGACCATGGTAAAGCGCAGTAAGCTATTCTTTTCCCTGATATTTTTCTTACTCTTCCTGTCAAGTGCCGTAAGCGCACAGCCGACTCAAACGCTGGAAATTGAGGGATTGGATGCGCCTGTAGAGATTCTCAAGGACCGCTGGGGTATCTCCCATATTTACGCAGAAACCGAGCACGATCTGTTTTTCGCCCAGGGTTACAGCGCGGCCAGAGACAGGCTGTTCCAGTTTGAAATCTGGAGAGCGCAAGCGACCGGGACCACCGCAGAGATTCTCGGTCCAAGAGCCATCGAGCGGGACCATGGCACTCGCCTGTTCAAGTTTCGCGGTGCCATGGGAGAGGAGCTGAGTCACTATCATCCAAGGGGCGTCGACATCATTGGGGCTTTTGTCCATGGGGTGAATGCCTATATTGATGAAGCCCTGCAGGATCCCGATGAACTGCCTTTGCCATTCAAATTACTTGGCATAGAACCCAGACACTGGACAGAAGAGGTGGTCATCTCCAGGCATCAGGGGTTGCTGGGCAATATTGGCCTGGAATTACGTACTGGCAGAGCGGTATGTGAGATCGGAGCGGAAGCCGTCAAGGAATTGCAGTACTACCACCCCCATGAACCCGATCTGACCCTGGATCCCATGATCGACTGTGAATCGCTCCTCGAAAACGACATTCTTCATCTTTACGATGCCTATCGTGATTCCCTGGAATTTGAACCGTCCGATATTGTGCTCGCCGAAGCGCGCAATGACAGCGCGGCGTTTCAGCAACTGGCTGCGACTCTGCATGACGAACAGGCCGATTTGCGGGAACATGATCTGGACAATATAGGCAGCAACAACTGGGTGGTCAGCGGTGAGCTGACGCAGGATGGCTGGCCGATGATGATCAATGACCCTCACCGTGCCCAGTCGGTGCCTTCTCTTCGCTATTGGGCTCACCTGGTCGGGCCGGGCTGGAATGTCCTCGGTGGTGGCGAGCCCACCATACCGGGTATATCCATTGGTCATAATGAATATGGAGCCTGGGGTTTGACCGTCTTCAACACCGATGGTGAAGATCTCTATGTGTATGAGACCAATCCTGACAACCCCAACCAGTATCGCTACAACGGTCGCTGGGAGCCTATGTCCATCATTGAAGAAACCATCAATGTCAAAGGCCAGGACCCGGTGACCGTTGAATTGAAATACACTCGCCATGGCCCGGTAACCTTTGAAGACACAGCAAAGAATCTGGCTTATGCACTCCGGCCAGCCTGGATGGAATTTGGTGGAGCTCCGTACCTGGCATCTTTGCGCATGGACCAGGCACAAACCTGGGAAGAGTTCAGGGAAGCTTCCAATTACAGCAATATTCCCGGTGAGAACATGATCTGGGCAGACCGGGAAGGCAACATCGGCTGGCAGGCAGTTGGCATCGCGCCGATCAGACGCAACTTCAGCGGCATGGTGCCTGTGCCCGGTGATGGTCGGTATGAATGGGACGGCTATTTGCCCATCAAAGCCAAGCCCAATGAATACAATCCCGAGCGTGGATATATTGAAACATCCAACAGCAACTACACGGCTCCGGATTATGAATATATGGATGCTATTGGTTACACCTGGACCGACCCCTACCGCTGGGCACGAGGCAGTGAGGTGCTGGGCTCGGGTCGCAAGTTCAATATGACCGATATGATTGATCTTCAGCATGATTATCTGTCCATTCCCGCCCGTTCTCTGCTGCCGTTTTTCCGTGACCTGCAGGCGGACGAAGCCCAGGTGGAACAAGCCCGCCAGATGTTGCTGGACTGGGATTTCGTACTGGATAAAGACTCGATCACCGCGGGCATCTACGTGGCTTTTGAACGTCGCCTTCTGGACAACATCGAATTGCTCAAGGTGCCCGAGTCGGCGCAGCAATATCTTGGTGTTGGAATGAAAACAACCATAGATATGCTGTTAGCACCGGATGGAGATTTCGGCAGTGACCCGATAGCGGGAAGAAACGAGTTCCTGTTGCGCACCCTTGCTGAAGGTGTGGCTGACCTGCGTGAGAAGCTTGGGCCCAATATGCAAAACTGGGTGTACGGCCAGGCGGATTACAAGCATGCGCTGATTCGCCACCCCCTGAGTGCGGCAGTCAATGAAGAGATCCGTGCGCGACTGGATGTAGGTCCGCTGCCAAGAGGTGGTAACAGCTTTACCCTGGGCAATACTGGAAGCGGAGACAATCAAACTTCCGGTGCTTCATTCAGAATCTTTGTGGACGTTCGTGACTGGGACAATACACTGGGCATGAACACGCCGGGGCAGGTAGGGGACCCAGACCATCCGCTGTATGCGAACCTGTTTGAACTTTGGGCAAATGACAAAGTCTTTCCCGCTTTCTATTCGCGGGACAAAATCGAATCAGTGCTGTTTGAGAAACTTGAGTTAAATCCTGCCAACTAATTTCTAACCCTGTGAGGTTTGATATGGATAAAATCGATGCAGAAGGCAAGCGCTTGCCGATCAAGATCGACAGTACCTCCAACGGAGAGTACGAGCCGATACCCATTGATGAAGTGAATGAAAGAGGTAATGCGCTCGCTCATGAGCTGGCCACGAAGAATGCCAAACGCAAGGGTCAGAACAGACGGCAATTTTTAATATCCAGCTGTGGCGCGGCCAGCACCTTGCTGGCCATGAACCACGCCAATGCCTACCACGATCGCACCGGCGGTTTTTTTGATGTGCGCGAAGAGAGTGCCCTGGATGAGGATTCTGCCAACGCCCAGGTCGGGGGCGGTGAGTTTATCTTCGATGTGCAGGGCCATTATGTTAACCCTGAAGGTGACTGGCTAAGCCGCATTCCGCCTGATGCAAGACCCTATGCCGGCATGGAGAAAGCCTCCTGTGATGACGCCAACACTGGCGGTCAGCGTGGCTACCTGAATTGCCTGGGGCAGAGTGAATTCATCAAGGACATCTTCCTCGACAGCGACACCGATATCATGGTGTTGTCTTTTGTGCCTTCCACTCGGGAGACCGAACCGGTCACCATCGAGGATGCCGATGAGACTCGCCGTATCGTGGCTGAACTGGAAGGCAGTAAACGCCTGATGATCCACGGTCGGGTCAACCCCAACCAGGAAGGTGACCTGGAGGCCATGGATGAACTGGCAGAAAACTGGGACATCTCCGCGTTCAAGACCTACACCCAGTATGGTCCAGGTGGAGTGGGTTTCTTTCTCAGTGACGATGTCGGGCGTGCCATGATCGAACGCGCACGGCGGCTTGGCGTGCGTAACATCTGTGTCCATAAAGGCTTGCCCTTCGGCCCGCAATCCTACGAACACAGCCAATGCTCCGACATCGGTGTGGTTGCCAAAGACTATCCAGATATGAATTTCCTGATCTATCACTCAGGCTTTGTAGCCGGGAATGAAGAACGGGCCTTCGAGGAAGGAGCGGGACGCGATGGTGTGGATACCCTGATTCAGTCCCTGATCGATAATGAAGTGGGCACCAATGCCAATGTCTATGCCGAGCTGGGCAGTACCTGGCGTTTTCTGATGCGTGACCCGGACAATGCTGCCCATGCTCTTGGAAAGATGCTCAGGTATGTGGGCGAAAACAACGTGCTGTGGGGAACCGACTCTATCTGGTATGGCTCTCCGCAGGATCAAATTCAGGCCTTTCGAACATTTCAGATCTCCGAGGAATTCCAGGAGCGTTATGGCTACCCCGAAATCACTCCGGAAATCAGAGCCAAGGTATTTGGTCTGAATGCAGTGGGACCTTATGGCATCGACGAAGAAGAAGTTCGCCGACTCACCTCCAATGATATTGTCAGCACGGAGAAACTGGCCTATCAGCAAGACCCACAACCAAACTTTCTCACTTACGGCCCCAAGAATCGCAGAGAGTTTCTGAACTTCCTCAAATGGGGAGGGTAGTACGGCAATCGCTACCTGCCAGGGGATCTTTTGAAATATGGCTCTAGCAGATGCAGTCAGGGAATGGGACGGTAAGTCGGCAGAGGATATTTCCGGCATATTTCAGGATCACGCCAGGAAACCTGGATTTGTCGATCAGGTAGTCGATTCAATCGGTAACCCAGAAACGGAACGGGGAATGACCTGGCTATTGAAGGCCTGGTTAGAATCCGGGGAAAGGCTGAATAGCAAACAGCTGTCCCGGGTTTATCGGTGCCTCAATCAATTGCAGCATTGGGAGGGCAAACTACACATCCTGCAATGCATTCCCCACATGCCAGTACCAGCAGCTAACAAAGAGAATACTGAATGGTTTCTGCGTGAAGCGCTCAGTGACAACAACAAATTTATTCGCGCCTGGGCATACAACGGATTTCATCAACTCGCACAACAATTCCCAGAGTATCAAACGGAAGTAAACCAATTTATCGAGCTGGCAATGCGTGATGAAGCGGCCTCGGTTAAGGCGCGAATTCGAAATATGCTTAAACTATCAGAAAAATAGCCATGCCCTTATGATTCCTCATATTCATAGACTTCGACGCTAATGTGTTGAATGGGCAGGTGATCGGGTAGCAGGGATTTAAAATAGTCTGGAGATCGTGGAGATCGGGAGACTACTGATAGCACAGAAGAGTACACGCCGGGGCCAACCGTCCACACATGCAGATCGACGATCCTGTGATCATTTGAATGCTCGATGGACTCCTGAATACTGTCAATGAGCTTGCTTGATCCCTGTTCATCCAGGAGTATGGCGCTGGTTGTTTTCAACAGGCCCAGAGACCAACGCCCCACCAGGATCGCGCCAACAATTCCCATCATCGGGTCCATCCATATTGCACCAAAATACTTGCCGATCAGCAGGGCCACAATGGCCAGAAGTGAGGTGAGGGCATCGGCGAGCACATGAAGATAGGCCGATTTCAGATTGTGATCGTGGTGATGGTGATGGTGCTCATGGTGGTCGTGGCTGTGGTCGTCATGACCATGGTCATGGCTGTGATGGTCGCCGAGTATAAACACCGAGGCGCCATTGACGATGAGGCCCAGGGTGGCGACAAAGATTGCCTGGTTAAAGGCAATTTCAACGGGATTGAACAGGCGGACGACGCTTTCCCAGGCCATCATGGCAGCAAAAACCGCCAGAAGAATGGCACCGGTGTATCCTCCCAGCGTGTTGACCTTGCCCGTACCAAAACTATAGCGCTCGTTGTGGGCATGTCGACGGGCGTAGACATAGGCAAAGGCATTGATGGCGAGAGCGACGGCGTGTGATCCCATATGCAAGCCGTCGGCCAGCAGGGCCATGGATCCGTAAACCACGCCGGCCACGATTTCCACCACCATCATGGTGGCGGTAATTACGATGACAATGAGAGTGCGCGTCTCTCCCGGCCTTTTCTTGTCCTGGCCGAAACTGTGGGAGTGGCGCCAGCGATCGAGGATTTCTTCTTTCATTACCTGAGCTTATAGCATGGTCAACCGTGGAAAATCCACGATCTGCAGGAATTGGGTGCGACCCTATGACGCGTATCCCGGGGTGTGCGAAACAGGGTACAGACTTGAACTTCCTGATATAGTTAGACCACGAATATTGAATCACTTGTCAGAGGTAGTTATGAAGAACCTGATCATCGCAGTCGCTGCATTATTTACATCTGCAGTTTTTGCCGTGGAAGAACCACCCGCCGAGCTGGCCGAGATTACCAACTTCCGCCAGTACAGCGACACTTTTGCCAGTGCCGGGCAACCAACTGCAGAGCAGTTGCAAGCCGTGGCTGAAAACGGTTTCGAGCGCATTGTCTACATCGCTTTTACCAATAACCAGAATGCCTTGCCGGACGAAGATCAGATAGTCAAAGGTCTGGGCATGGAGTACATGCAGGTCCCGGTCGATTTCTCCAATCCCTTGCCAGACGATTTCTATGCCTTTGCAGACTCCATGCAGCGAAATACCGACAAGAAGACCCTGCTGCATTGCCAGGTCAATGCCAGGGCTACCGCGTTCAGTTTCCTTTATCGGGTCATTTATGAAGACGTTCCCATCGCCGAGGCCAAAGCTGACATGAATACCGTGTGGCAACCCAACGAAGTGTGGCGCGATTTCATCTTCGAGGTAATGGCGCAGAATGACCTGGATCCAAACTGTGCAGGCTGTGACTGGACTCCACCGCCTCCCAGGGGTCAGTAAATTCTCAATACCAGCGAGGAAGAAGCCATGAAATGTTTTAAGCTCGCTACACACAAATCAGAGTCACCCGGGTTTCACGAGACCCGCCGATTCCTTGTAGTCGCTGCGCCATTGGTAGCAGGCGCAATTCTCGCGAAACCCGGCAGGCTTCTGGCTGCCATGGACGATGCCCAGGGTAACCAGGCGCTGGACGAATTTATCGCCACAACTGAAATGATGGCGTCAGCGTTAAAGCGCGACGATTCCCCGGAAGGGCAAGATGCCTACCTGGCCTTCATTGCCGATGCAGTGTCTTCGGTAGAGGAAGTCACTCGTGATTCATTGAGCGATCGAAGCTGGAAAAATTTCGACCCCGGTGTTTATCTGGGTGAGCCGGGCCGAAACCAGGCCTTTTTTGTTGTGCAGTTCGAGTTGGCGCCTAATGCGTTCCTGCCTCCTCACTGCCACCCTAAAACCAGTGTCTGCACTCTGGGGCTTGAAGGTGCAGCAACATTGCGTCACTTTTCAATCACCGGATCGGTGCCTGATTACAAAACAGACAGAACAACCGAGTTCCTGCTTGAGGAAACCCGTCGAGTTGAACTGGTGTCTGGAACTGTGAGCACACTCAGCGAGCATCGGGACAATATCCATCTGTTCCAGGCAAGCGCTGCTGGAGCCCGGGGAATTGACGTCACCACCGATTACGGCGGTGATGGATCATTTTCGTTTCTGGACTTCGATCACAGCGCCCCGGTAGATCCAGACCGAAACCTGTACAGTGCCACCTGGCTAGGCTCGGACATTTAGCTTCAGTATCAATCGGGTTTTTTCACCAGCAGCAGAAAAGAATGCAAAAAAAAGGCGATCCGTGGATCGCCTTTTTTGTTTTTGGGGTTTGAATAATTAATCGTCGCCGCCCTGGTTGGTTTCTTTCCAGGTATAGAATCCCATGAACATTTCTTCCCAGGATTGTTCTCCCCAGTTCACTTCGATAGAAGGATCAGGGTTGAATGGGTTCTGGGCAGAGTTGTCGAAGGCGCCTGTGGCAACGATCTTGGTGCCGCCTGGAACATGCAGAGGCTCTGCCAGTTCATGGGCAAGCTGCCAGTTGAAGGAATAGGCAGGCACTGAAAGCAACAACTCTTCACTACCGTCTGGATACACTGCTGTGAACTTCATGCGCTTACCGCGAAAGTGCATATGCGGCATCAGGCTGTGAATCTCTGCATCTTGCTTCACATAGGTGACCAGTTCCATCTCGTGGTCTTTGGCACCAGGAGGAATGGCTATAGTGAAAGCATTACCAACACCACCGCCCATTCTTTCTTCGGGGATATATCCCTCAGGATAGAAGTATACGGCCAGTTCAGTCTCATCAGTGACTTCCTTGCCGGAAGTGGTGTAGTGCATCTGCAGGCTCAATTGGGTACCGGCAGGTAACAGACCGCCCACACCCTCAGGATTCAAGGAGAAGCTGTTACCGGGTGCATAACCTGCCACTGAAGCGATATCGCCATCACCACCGCCCAGCAAGACACCCACGTCGATATCCGGGTTTTCACGGAAGATCTTGTCAATGTCTGGTTGTTCACCGGCTGCGACAGCGGCAAACAGCTCGCCACGAATGGCTGCGGCACGTTCTTCCGGAAGACTGTTAATGGCTTCCTGGAATGCGGCCATAGGATCGGGGTTATAACCTGGCGGAATCACTGTGGTAATAATATGGTGCAGTACTTCGGCCTTGTCCGGAGCGACTTCACTGGCGCGAACCCAGCGATCTTCGGTCAAGCCAAGATCGATTGGTATGTCCATGTAGTCAACCACTCCAGTTGCTGGAATCGCCTGCGGTGGAACTTTTACCACCAGGTCGGGCTCGCCCAGTTCGGCTGCCAGCTTCCACTTGGTGTCAGGCCAGGTCAGTTGAGCGAGAGGATCGCCTTCACCCGCAACATTGGCACCGTTGTTTACCCAGCGTACGAGCTTCTGCATTTCCTCGTCGCTGAGATTCATTTCGTTTTTCATCTTGTGGCCGACTTTATTGTCGATCTGGCCAGGCGGCATACGCTTGGTCATTACCACTTCGCGAATCATGGGAGACCAGCCCTGAACAGCGAGTTTGCTGTCCATGGCGAAAGGTGCAATCCCGCCTTCGCGATGACACTCGGCACAGTTTTCCGCAATGATGGGTGCTATGTCGTCGACGTAGCTCAGGTTGGCATGCTCATCAGCATTATTGGCGATGGTTGCACCAGTCCCTTCAATGGCTACCAGCTCAGCATCGACGCCGTCCAGCAATTGCTGGATCGCTTGTTTGGTCTCGGCTTGCACCGGTCCGCGATAGGCAATTTCGAAGGATGCAGGGTCATAGACCACCACTTCGTCCATTCGATTGATGCCCAGTTGTTCGGCAACCAGATGGGCGTCATCCATCAATACCGGCAGTTCCACACCCAGGGCTGCGATATCTGCACTGACTGCCGCACGGTCTGTCTGCAAACCGGGATTCATCAGGAAAAAGACAGTGCCCTGGCTTTCAAATTCGGACCTGAGTTCTGACAGTGCTGCCAGCGCCTCGGAGTCAGTTGCACCCACTGCCTGTGGCAGAATGACCACAGCCTTGGAATCGTCATACCAGGCCATGTGGTGTTGGGCGCCATTGTTATCAATCAGCGCGAAATCGCCAACTCGTTCGCCAGCAGCAGCGACTGCTGTGGCTAACAGGGCAATGACGGTTGAGATCAGTTGTAAAGATGTTTTCACGTGTAGCTCCCTTGCAATATTGAAGTCGAGAGGGTGAAAAAAATAGGTTCAAGCAAAATTACTCGATACTAGTGTACGCATTTTTCCATGGATTGCAGCCATTTTTTCAGATTTTTGTTACGAACTTACTCAATTTGATGAAATTCCAGGCAGCGGGTTTCTCTTCCATGAATAAGTGCCTGATTATGAAAAACCCAGAGCTAATGCGGCCTTGCGAACATAGTTACTATCTATTCAAATGCCCCTGAATGGGCTGTTGCAGCCCGTTTTAGGTAACACTTTGGGTAACACTTCCCCGGCAGCAAGATACCCGGTCGGTGTAGTGCCGGAGAATGCTTGTAGCCAAACAATGCCAATGCTCCACGGGGCCATAGAACTCATGCCAGTCATCAATTCCACTCTGGCAGCGGTGGATGGGAAAGCAGTGCTGGACGCTTTCGGGAAACGAACCCGATGCCAATTGCTGTGAACATGCCAGTCCCTTAAACTTGCGGCCGGACCACAAACCCCCAGGGCACGGATTGATCGATTTTCGCGGCGACCGCGTATCCTGAGGCTTGCAACAATCTCTGACACCATTGCGGACCTATTCCATGACCAAGGCTGTACTGCTCCTGAATCTGGGCACCCCCTCTGAACCAACGGCCCGGGGACTGCGAGATTTTTACAAGTACTTCTTCTCCGATCCCTTCGTCTTCGATTTCAATCCTGTTGGGCGATGGCTGCTTCGTAACCTCATCATTTTGCCTTTTCGGGCCCCCCGAGTGGCCAAAGACTACGCCAGCATCTGGATGGAGGAGGGCTCGCCGCTTAAAGTGTACGCCGAGCGAATGCAGGCCAGCGTGCAGGCGCAGTTCGATGCCAGCGATGAAGAGGTGGTGGTGCTCAATGGCATGGCCTATAGCGAGCCTTTTATCACCCAGAGTATGGCGGATCTGGAAGCGAGCGGGGTGAGGGAGATTCTGGTTCTGCCAATGTTTCCGCAATATTCAACGGCTACAACCGCTTCAGCGTTTCACAACGTGAATGAAGCGGCAAAAAAATGGCAACAGGCTCCACAACTGCATTTTGTTGATGATCTGTTTCAGGAGCCAGCTTTCATTCGCGCCTGGGTAGCCGTCATTCAGCAGCACCTGGCAGAAGATGCTGTCGACCATGTCATCTTCAGTTATCACGGAGTGCCAGAAAAAACCATCAAGCAGGCGGATGATAACGGTGTCTGTAATTTCGGTACTTGCTGTGAGCAGGTCACCAAATTGAATCGCCTCTGTTACCGCATGCAGTGTGTGCAGACCACCCGGGCGATTACCCGGGAACTGGGCTGGAATGAAAGTTACTGGTCCATGGCCTTTCAATCGCGTTTTGGTCCGCTACCCTGGATTCAGCCCTACCTCGACGAGCACATGGTGGCATTGCTGGATCAGGGGCAGAAGCGCATTGCAGTGGTCACTCCTTCGTTTGTTTCCGATTGCCTTGAGACGCTGTTTGAAATAGGCGAGGAATATCACCAGCAGTTTGAGGAAGCAGGTGGTGAATCCTTCCAACTCATACCCAATCTCAATGACAATCCAGCCTGGTTTGAGGCGGTTTTTGAGATTTCCCGGCAGCATCTTCGAGAGCGATCTACACTGTAGCTAGAGGGCGAGAGGGCGAGAGTGCGAACATTCCCGGGGAGAGGACATTCTGTCCCGCTTTATTCAGGGAGTGTGTTATGTTTAACGCCTGAATTTCCGCGGCTTCAGGGCGTTCCCACCCCAGCCTGCAAGTAGCTCATCACACTGGCCAACAAAGCATTGATCAAGCACATAAAATTTCTCTGGAATGGCGGGTTGGACCCGGAGAGTGCAGGCTTGATCAGCCTTCGCGAGCGCAGAACGCTGTCTACCACGATTTTTTGCGTCGTCCCTGTCGCAGTTCTGCTGATTGTCTCCAATTTTTATACGGATGGTGAGCGCGACAATATTTACATTGCCGGGGCCACTGGAGTACTGCTGCTGAGTTTGTACATTCAGGCCTATGCGGGCTTGCAGCACCTGGCCGGGAATCTTTCCATCTTCAGCTTCTGGTTGGTTATGGTCATGGCCATGACTACAGTGGGTGTCGGTGGCAACACCTGGGCCTGGCTGCTGTGCCTGCCCGCTATCAGTACGCTGGTGGCAGGGCGCCTCGCAGGAGTCATCTGGGCCCTGGTCTGTGGTGTCACCTTGTGGGTGTTCGCCTGGTTGCAATACACCGGTTACCAGTTTGAATTTGGTCCCCAGCTCAGTGGCCTGCAACCACTCACTCTTGCCTTCGAAGCGACGCTGGTCCTGCTCATGCTCACAGCGGCTATCTTCGTATTCCGAAGCGGGCAGCACAATGCGGAAGTCAAACTGAGTGATACCGTGAACCAGTTGGAAAAAGAAGTGCATGAGCGCACTCTTGCCGAGGCAGAAGCGCGCAGTTCCGAGGAAGCCAAGGCGACTTTCCTGGCCGCCATGAGTCACGAACTTCGAACTCCACTCAATGGAGTGATTGGCGCATCCCAGTTGCTGCAACGGGATGGTGGTCTTTCGGAGAAGAAGCAGGAACTGGTCAATGTGGTACTGCGCAGCAGTGAGACGCTGATGGATTTGGTCAATAATGTCCTGGACCTGTCCAGACTGGACTCAGACAGCATCGAGCTCGAGAATATTCCGGTCGATCTGAGGGAGTTGCTTAATTCAACAGTTGCACCGCTCGGCTTTCAGGCCCGGGAAAAAGGCATCAGCTTCTCAGTTGTGGTGGAAGATGATATCCCCGCCTGGGTCAAGGGAGATCCCACGCGTTTGCGCCAGATTATTCTCAATCTGGTTGGCAATGCCGTGAAGTTCACCAACAGTGGTGAAATTTCCGTGGTGGTGGATACGGCCCTGGAGCGCATTCGCTTGAAAGTGATCGATAGCGGCATTGGTATCGCCCAGGATGCCAAGGCGAGCCTGTTTGAGCCCTATGTGCAGGCCAGCGCGTCAACCCAGAGAAAATTCGGTGGGTCTGGGCTCGGTCTCACCATTGTCAAAAAGCTGGTCACTGCCATGAAAGGTAAAATCATCGTGGAATCGGTGCCTGGCCGGGGTTCTACCTTTACTGCATTTTTACCTCTGGAAGCCTGCCCGGCGCCGATCAAACGCCCGGAGAAATCCAATGAGATTCGCTTGCCCGGATTGTCCATAGTGGTTGCCGATGACAATGCGGTAAATCGCATGATCCTGTGCCGAATGCTGGAAGAGGATGGCCACGATGTGGTGACCATGTCCAACGGTCGAGAGGTGCTGGAGTATCTGCCTAATCATGAAGTCAGTGCCGTGTTCATGGATCTGCAGATGCCGGTAATGGATGGCGTCTCCGCGCTCAAACGAATTCGCAATATGGATGGCAAACGGGGTCGCACTCCAGTGATTGCTGTCACTGCCAATGTGGTCACGGAAACCAAAGAAGAAATGGAGCGCCTGGGCATGAATGGGTTCCTCACCAAACCTTTTCGCCAGGCCGAGTTGCGGGAAGTACTTAAGCACGCCGTGCGTCCTACACCTTACGGGCACTAAGAACACTTTTCCTGATCTGAATCAATAAGTTGCGTTCACCAAGCGCTAAGCTCTCCCTATCGTCAGGTATTCACAGGGAGATCCATTCATGTCGGAACATGTCATTACAGACAATGATAATGAACGAGAGAGATTGTTGCCGGTAGTCCTCAAAATATTCGGACTCTATGTCGCCATCATGACCTTTGGTTACTTTGTGGGAAATATGATTTATCAGATTCCCTAGTTCGGGACTGAACAAGCAGGCAACTGAATTGCGGAATGTAATTCCGGAGAAAGAAAAAAGGGACGCACCTGATGGTGCGTCCCTTTTTTGTTTTAAGCCTGAACAGGGACAGACTTGAAGTCTGCCCTTGGCAATCGGGCTAGCTACGCAGCAATCGCGCGCTTAACCAGGTTTTGCAGCAGCGGGACCTTGAAGCCGTTGTGGGCCAGTACTCTGGCACCTTCACTAGCCATGTTTTTCACAGACTCTGCTGTCTGCGCATTCTTGGCCTGGCCTCGAACTGCATTCTCAATGTCGGTGAGTCGCCGCGGTGTAGTTTGCACGGCTCCGGCAACGATTCGAGAATCCTCGATGTTGCCTCCGCTGACGTGGAAGGCGGCAGCAATATTCACCAGCGAGAAATCCCACACATTGCGATCCGCAACCTTTTCCCAATAGAAAGTGGCATTGGCCCAGGTCGATGGAATCCTGACTACCGTCAGAATATCGCCGGGTCGCAGAACAGTGGTATTGACGATGTCGCGAGCGGGGCCGACAAAGAAATCTTCTGCAGACACCACTCGTTCACCGCCGCTGTTTTGAATCACCATGGAGGCATCCAGGGCAACCAGGGCAGGGGCCGTGTCTGAAGCACCGGCCGCAACACAGCGGCTCTGTTCAAACAGAGCATGCTCGCGGTTCATGCCTTCGGGGGTGTCGGCGTAGCAAAGATTGCCGCCGGCACGATAACAGGAGAGTCCGCGGCGGTAGTACCAGCAGCGAACATCCTGCGACACGTTACCGCCCAGGGTTCCAATGTTGCGAATTTGCGGGCTCGCGACCACTGAAGCAGCTTGTGACAACAGCGAATAGCTGTTTTGTACCAGCTCGCTGTTGGCGACTTCGGTAAGAGTTGTGAGTGCGCCAATTTCAATGCCGTCGGCGGTCTCCCGAATACCCCGAAGGGCTTCGATGCCACTGAGATCAATCAAGGCGTCGGCAGATTTTGCCCGATCCTTCAACCAACCATAAGTGTCCTGACCACCACCTACCAACCAGCCTCTTTCAGCGAGGCGATCAGCAATAGCAAGCGCATCTTCTACCTGTACCGGCTGGTACAGTTCCATATTTGGCATTACATCATGTGCTGGCATGGGTCACCTCAAAAAGTGTTGGTTTTCAAAGAGCCGGTTGCAGAGCTGTAGCTGTTGCCGGCCAGATGATTGATGATCATGTCGGTAGTCGTGGGTGCGGTATTGAACATGTGACCGCCCAGGGCATCGCGCAGGGCGCTGGCCAAAGCCGCCGCCGCTGCACCCTGGGTAGGTTCTCCAATTCCGCGACCACCGGTTGGGTTTTGCGGATCAGGAATGTTCACAGCACCGGCAAACGTCTCAACAGGTACGTCCATATTGGTCGGCGGCTTACACTGGTAGATACCCGTGTTGGCCGGCAGACCATTTTGTGGATCGTACACATGGCGTTCGTAACCGGTGAGCCCGATACCCCAGACCATGCCACCGCGCATGGCGTTGTCGAAGTTCTTGGGATGCACCACCGTGCCGCAATCGGCCACAGCAGAATAATCCAGAATTTCGTATTTGCCGGTGTCTGTATCCAGTTCGATTTCCATGAAACCGACCAGTACACCAGGAGGTTGGCCCACACCAGGGATATTGTCCTTGGCGACACCAATCAGGCCAGTTCCCGCCAGGCCTTGTGTGGCGATCTGGGTCAGTGGATTGATGTCATCGGGATATTCTTCACCGCTGAACTTGCCACCCAACTCCATTGCCCTTTGTGCAGCCTGTCCATAGGACATGCTCTGGCTTGGATCTTCCTTGTTGAATACGGTCTCGTTGCCGATGTCGTAATCTTCAGGAGCACCGCCGAAGTCCATGGCCGCAATTTCTTTCATCTTCTGAATCGCGTCCTGGGCAGCTACCCAGTTGGTGCGAGTGTGCGTGAAGATGGTATTGGAGCCACCCTGACCGGAGCTGTGGGGCAGGTGACGGTCTGATCGGCCGCGCACAATCTCGCAACGCTCCCAGGGAATCTGCAGCGCTTCGGCTGCGGCACGGCAAGTGCCTGCATAGGAATAAGTACCCAGATTACCCACACCGCTGTGGATGTAGAGTCGTCCATCGGTACCAATTCGAATCAGGCCGTCGTATCCGCGACCCCCTGCGCCGTGATAGCCAATACCCACGCCGATTCCCCGGCGCTTGCTGCCGCCCAGGTCCCGGGGCAGGCTATTGCGCTCGGCCCAGTTAAATTGTCGTGCGCCCTGATCCAGTGCTTCGCGAACAAAAGCGCTGGTGACCGGACCCTGGCCGCCGCCCTGGAAGCCATCGCTGTCCAGTACGTTGACCCTGCGAAACGCTACCCGATCCATGTTAATGGCATCGGCCAGCTTGTCTGTCATAGGCGCGAGCACCGAGGCCATTTCATTCTGACCCGGTCCACGCTGGGCACCACGCGGTGTGGTGTTGGTGTAAACCGAGATATGGCGGAAGCGCATGTTCTCCGGCTGATAAGCCACAGTCACGTGCTGGGCAGAGGAATTACCGCTGCCACCACCTGTCATACCGCCATCGTTGACGATAACCAGGTCAACAGCAGAAACTTTGCCGTCTTCCTTCACGCCCACCTTGATCCAGCCCTGCATCCCGGAGCGAGCCGAGCCAATATAGAACTCTTGCTCTCGGGTAATACGCAGCTGTACTGGTCGGTTAAGCACACGGGCGAAGTTGCCGGTGATGGCCATATAGGGATAAGGGCCAATCTTGGAACCGAACCCGCCACCGGTAGCCTCATTGATAAACACCAGATCGGCAAGATCGATGTTCAGCATGCGGGCCAGGCCGGCATTGTTGGCGCTCTGACTCTGCGAAGAACCATGGAAGTAGCATTTGCCATTTTCCCAGTAGGCCATACAGGTACGAGCTTCTAATGAGTGGTGGGGATAACCCATGGTGACGAAGGGCTCTTCGATTACCGCGGCTGCTTCTGCGAAACCTGCCTCGATATCACCGAAAGCCCACTCGTTGGTGAACTCGGCACCCGCTGGCTCGCGACCCTGCTTCAGGGCATCGATGGCACTCTGGGGCCATTTAATGCTCTTGATCTGGGCGCCAACAATGGGAGCTCCCTCAGGACCTTCTTCCTGGGTGCGTACCAATGCGTTTCCGTCCGGATAGGCATCGGGGCCGCCAGGAGCGAGACTGTCCAGTGGATCTACCACGAATGGGCGGCGTTCATACTCCACGCGGATTCGATCCAGTGCGGTTTCAGCGATTTCCTCACTGGTGGCCGCCACGGCCAGGATCGGTTGTCCCACGTAGGTAATGTGATCGGATGCCAGTGCCGGATTGGCAGGAGGAGCCACTGGTGGCAGGTCGTCGGCCGTGAAAACGCCGACCACACCGTCCATGCGCAGTGCTTCCGAAGCATCGATGCTGACCACCCGGCCACTTGGCATCGGGCTGGTGAGCAGGCGGGCAAATACCATGCCCTCTGCTTTGTGATCTTCAGCGTACTTGATTTCGCCCGTGACCTTGCCGGGTACACAGGGCGGAGTGAAATCTTTTCCTATATGTGTACTCATGCTAATTGCCCCGAGGCGCGCAACACGCCATTGATGTAGTGTTCATAAGCTCCACAACGGCACAGATTGCCAGAGAGTCCAGCGCGAACTTCTTCGCGAGTCGGTCGCGGATTGCTGTTGAGCAAGGCGACGGCCGACATGACTTGTCCAGGTGTGCAGAAACCGCATTGTGGTGAATTCTCGTCGATGAATGCCTGCTGCACTGCGTGCAGGGTGCCATCGGTAGCCTTGACGCCTTCGATGGAAATCACTGCCTTGTCCTTCACGTTGTGAGTGAGGACCGAGCAGGCATAATTGGCAACGCCATCGATCAACACTGTGCAAGCGCCACATTCGCCCCGGTTGCAACCAATCTTGGTGCCAGTCAGGTCGAGTTTGTAGCGAAGCGTGTAGGCGAGTGTTTCCGAGGGCATGACATCCACGGGTCGACTGACTCCGTTGATATTAAGTGTTATCAAGCGTTCGGCGGCCCCTTGCCCGGACTGGGCATTGGCGAGGTACATGCCCGCACCGGTGCTTGCTGCCGCACCGGAGAAGATGACCCCCTTGATAAAACGTCTGCGTGTTAGTTTGGGATTCACTGACATTGCTCCGTTTTGGTTGGAAAAAGGCACATTCGAATCAAAGTTCCACTGTGCTCTATGTTCTTGGTTTTACTGGTTTTATTATTAAGGCTTTGGTGAACGTATAGCTATCTCTGAGGCTATTCCTTTTTGCCCTCAAAATCAACTTAAGCGACCCTGCCTGGGACTCTGAACAGCCCGGAATACGCGGCTTTCCGGGGTCAGGCGCAAAGCAAAAAGTAACAGACTGTCACAATTGTGCAGCCGCATCCGGTCATTGCTCTTGCCCGAGGCCAGCGGCTGCTTTAATTTGCGCCATCAGCATGCTTTTTACCCAGGATTTCCTGCCATGAATAACCTCCTTCCCCAATCGGTCCTGATACCGTTGCTGGTGACGTCTTTGCTGTCATCGGCTCAGGATATTCAATTCAAAGAATCGATGATTACTGCTGCCGAACTCAGCAATTTCGAACGGACTTCCACCTACGCCGAAGTCGTTTCAGTGCTCGATGCTCTGGAAGCGGAAACAGACTTGATGCACAGGGAAACTTTGTTGCTGACTCGAGAAGGGCGCGACGTTCCCATTGTGGTACTGGCAGACCCAAAGGTGAGCAACCCGGAGCAGGCGGAAGCCTCAGGCAAGCCGGTGGTTTACATTCAGGGCAATATCCACGGCGGGGAAGTGGAGGGCAAGGAGGCGTCACTGATCGTGATGCGCGACATCCTCTTCGGCGACAAGCAGCACCTGTTGGACAACCAGATTATCCTCTTCGTACCCATCTACAATGCCGACGGAAATGACGCCATGGCGGAAAACACCCGGCCCAACCAGGAGCTTAGCCCGGTTATGGCGGGAATACGCACTGCCCACGGCTATGACCTGAATCGTGATGGCATGATTGTGGAGGCAGACGAAACTGCGGCACTTTATGCAAACGTCATTCAACGGTGGGATCCTGATTTGCTGGTTGATTTGCATACAACAAATGGCACCTGGCACGGTTACTCACTGACCTATGCCCCTTCCTATCACACCGCGGGTGACCCGACGACCTCTGACTATACTGCGGAAGTGATGTGGCCGGCGCTGCAACAGTCAGTCAAGGACAAGTTCGGTCTGGATTTTGGCTGGTACGGTGGCTACGACTACCGCGACTGGCCGCCCACCGAGCTGCGCACTTTTCATCATGCTCCCCGCTACCTGACCAATAACATGGCGCTTCGCAACAGGATGGCAATTCTGAGTGAAACCTTTTCCCACGACCGTTTTTACAAGCGAGTTCATGCCGCCAATGTCTTTGTGGAAGAAATTCTGGAATACACCCATGAACACGGACGGGATATTCAGCGCGTCAATCGGCAAGCGGATGCGCGCGTGGCCCAGACAGCCATCGGCAGCGAGAAGGGCGTGCAGTTTGAAATGGTGCCCCGGGACGAACCATTGGATCTGTTGACCTACAGCTACATTCCGTACCAGGCAGAAGATGGCTCGACCCAATTTGTGCGCAGCTCGGAATTGGTGGTTATTGAAGACGTGGCCAATTACAACGCATTCCGGGCCACAAAAACGGCGACTGTACCCAGTGCCTATGTATTCAGCGCCGCATTTTCCGGTCTGGCTGAAAAGCTCGGACAGCATGGAATCTGGGTGGAAACCCTCGAAGCCGACACCAACTTCAATGGGCAGACATTTGTCATCGATGAAATCGGCAAACAGGGTTTCGTACAAAATGGCCACCAGAATTCATTGCTGGCAGGAGAATTTCACAATGAATCCAGATCATTTTCCCGGGGCGACTACATCGTTTCCATGAATGACCGTCTGGCGAACCTGATTTTTTACTTGTTGGAACCGGAATCAGACGATGGGCTCGCTTACTGGAATCTGTTTGATGGCTACCTGGAACCTCAACTTGCCGGGCAGGATTCGGTGGAATACCCGATCTTTAAAGTGCTCGACTAGGTATTGTTCATGCTCAAAAGCTGAGGTGCTGTAGAAAAATCACACTTTCCGCACCCTGGCGATGAGCGAACCTGCCAACACTCCGATGGTGGCGATTATCAGGCCGAACAGGCAAGCGATGAGCAGCTCGAATGGCCACAGGTTATGGCTGTCGGGCAATAGAAACACTTCCACCACAATCCGGATCAGCACAGTAACCGGCGCCACAGAACCGGTAATTAGCAAGGCATCGGAAAAAGCCACCTTGAAGAAGCCGCGTAGGCATAGTGCGGACAGCATCATGACAGGCGTGCCTATACTGAACAGGCTGTTGGGCAAGGTCAGCTGATCATAGGGCTGAATCCAGTAGGGAATTCCCAAAGCCAGAAAACTGATCCAGAAGGCGAGCTGTTTGGCTTGCTTTTGACTGAGATTCAGGGCCATGGAAGCACCTCTTCTGTGTAGTAATCCTTCATCCTATCGCTTTTTCCCGGCACAAAAAAATCCGGCCACTTGGAAGTGGCCGGATTGCTTTCGTACTGCGAACAGATGGGATCAGAATTCGATCTGAATACCCATACGTACTTCGTACAGCGACGCATTTTCCCTCAGGTCGTTGATGGTGTCCGGGCGGAAGCTGTTGAACACAAAGCGGTTCGAAGCATCCAGGGACATATTGACGACTTCCTGTGAGAAGAACTCGTTGTCGTACTGCACACCCCAACTGTCGTTCAGCATGTTGAGGAAGTTGTACACCTTGATGTAGCCACGGGCGCGGGCGCCAAAGAACAAGGGCAGTTCCTGGTCGATTCGCAGGTCCATGCGAGTAGACCAGTCGGCGTGGGACTCGTTTCGTGGCAGGAAGCCACCGGCGAAATCTGCGTAGCCATTGGCACCGATAAACTGGTTCCAGGCCACTACATCGAAGTCCGGACCCAGCACCACATTGGAGTCATTCAGGCCCGGAATGTAGAGCTGGTGACGACCGAAACGCTGGTCACCTTCCAGAGGCTGTGAGCTCATCACGAAACTCTGCGGTTGCCCTTTCTTGCGATAGAGCAGCGCAGTAATGCGAGTCTCGTGCCCAGGAATAAACTCACGTCCGTAGCTGACACGGGCTGTGAGTCTGTGGGGAGACACATAGTTGGATGTTGCTGGCGTTGGATCGAGCAGGGTTGTGGTAGCCAGATTATCGAAGTTGGAACCGGCCGTGGATGATGTCATTGGGCTGACATCGGTCTGGTCGGTATAGGCATAGCCCAATACCCAATCAAGACCCCAGTCGTAGTTGTGGCGGGCCACGATAGAAGCAGAGAGACCTTCACCTTCGGTGTTCGCGTTGGTTAGCATGAAGTTGCTTTCACCACGCACGAAGTCAAAGATAGGCGTACCTGCCGCAGTGGTGCCCACCTGGTCCTGGGAAATATCTTCGTAGTAAGCAGGGTTATCCTGTCTGGAATACAAAAGATCGGCATCCACAGTCAAGCCGCTGTCGAAGGTATAAGTGGCGCCCAGGGAATATTTGATCTCTGAGGGCTGCTCATAGTTGGGATCGATCAGCGACAGGTTTTCGTCACTGCCATCGGCTACAGTTGTTGCTGCAACCTGGTCTACCAGTTCCTGGGGTACATCATAACCAGGGCGTCCCTGGCCGCTCAGCGGCACATCACTCAATACCGACTGGGCACCGTCGAAGTTACGAAACTGCAGTTGCACATTGGAGATGCCATCGTTACTCCAGGCATTGGTAATCCAGACATTGGGGTTACCGCCGGAGTAGAGGCCCACGCCGCCGCGAACAGTCAGGTTGTAGTTTGCTTCCCAGGTGAATCCGAGTCGTGGCATCCACAGATCAACACCATCCAGATTAGCGTCATTGCGCACACCCGAAGTGTCAGTAAACGCCTGGTTGAATATCGGGCGATCACTCATGCTCATGCGCTCATAGCGAAGACCACCAACCAGCGTGAGGTTGTAATCTGGAATGAACCATTCGTCCTGAACATAGAAAATGTTCATGTCGTTGTTGTAATTGGCAGCCGCATCATTGGGATCGTTGGTGCCACCACCGCTGCCGTAATAGACACGGCTGGGTCGACCCAGTTCAAACTTGTCGATACCGGAGAGGCCGCAAGTAGGATCATCGAAGCGCCCCTGGGCACTCAATGCCGCACAGGCAGCGGGATTGCTTTCGGAATCATCAAAGTAGTCCCACTCACCGCCGTTTGAGTGTTGAACGAACTGGTTGAATACACTCAACTCGTCGCGCTCGTAACCGACTGTGATCACGTGATCACCCGCAAGGTACTGGCCAGAGAGACGGTAGAAGGTAGATTCCCAGTTCAGCGCATTGGCCTGCCGAGAATCGTCAGCGCCAAGATAGACCACGTTATTACCAATACTGATCTGGTGATCACCGAAGTCCTTTGGTCCGACAGTGACCTGTGAATCGATCATTTCGTTAGTGTTAACAAAGATCTCGGTGGAGAAAGAGTCGGTCCACTGTGACTGCAGCTTTGCAGTCCAGGTTTCCAGCTCGGCACCTTTTTGATAGAAGTGATTGGCAAACTCAAACTCGTTGCTGTCACTGTCAGAAGCTCTGTCTTCCAGGCCATCGTAACCGTTATAGATTAGTGCAGCGGTGTGGTCTTCGTTGATGTTCCAGTCCAGGCGAACGATGTAGCTCTCGGTAGTTTGTACGCCATTACCGGGCTCGCCGCCAGGATCATAGGCGTAGGTGTTGCGCGCGATGTCGCTGATACGATTGAAATCATCCTGGCTGAACCAGGGGCGTTGCTCGCCATTGGAAGACCCGGCGATTCCCTGCGCAATGAATTCCGGTGCTTCAGATTCTTCGTAGGCGGCGAAGAAAAACAGCCGGTCTTCCATGATTGGACCACCCACTGCGAAGCCGTAATACTCCTCGTCATAATTGGGAGTGTTGAAGGTTTGATTGGAGCCGTCCTTGAGTTCAAGCGAATCGCCTCGAAGACCTTCGTTGGTGCCTTCAAAGAATGCGGAGCCAGTCCACTCATTGGTGCCGGACTTGGTTACCGCATTGATATTACAGGCACTGAATCCACCATAGGTCACATCGAATGGCGCCAGCTCGGCTGAAACCTGGGCTACAGCAGCATAGGGGAAGGGCATGCCGGTTGCCGTGGCATAACCATTGCTGTTCAGTCCGAAGCGGTCGTTCTGGGCAATACCGTCAATATTGATGCTGTTAAAGCGAGGATGTTTGCCCACACAGTTAACCTGTGAGTCCCGGGCATCACCGTCGATATTGAATCGTGGGTCCAGGGAGTACACATCGCGGATATCCCGGTTATAGGCAACCATGGTGTCCAGCTCGAACTGACCGAAAGTCGCCGAGGGTCCCGCAGCCACGTCAACCAGTGTGTTGGCGTCACCAAAAACCAGAATTTCCTGGATTTCATTTGGCGCACCCATGTCGACGGTGAGGTTATAGACGTCTCCGAGCTGAATCTCGTCGATGGTGACTGTCTTGGAGTTGTTGATGGTGACGATATAAGGTCCGCCAACCGGCAGGTTGGTGGCATAGAAAGTCCCGGAATTGTTGGATTCCAGCGTTCTGGTCGCTCCGGTTCGGGAATCCTGGACAACGATTGTGGCATTAACCAGCGGGTTGCCTGAGCCATCTACGAGTCGACCCCTGATGGCGGATGAAGTGTCCTGAGCAGCTAGCTCACCGGAAAAACCGGCGGCGACCATAATCGAGGCACACAGTAGTTTTTTTGCACTAGGTGGAAAGCGCATTTACTCCTCCTGATAGATAAAAATAATAGTAATTAACTACCGAACGCGTGTTGTTATCGTGGTAGCGCTTCAATGCGCATACGATCCGGCGTATCCCTGTTTTTAACCACGCGATTGTAGGCTCGCAGTGGTTTCAGTTTTATTACATATCTCGGGACTATGCCGCTCTCTCGCGTGGGTCGCCCAGCAGGGCGTGTGTCTCAATGCTCCGAATTCTATGCCCCGGGGAGGAGCTTCAGGAAAGATGACAGACCACCATCACGTTCTCAGCTGTCATAATTTTGTCACAGGCTCAGACAGTATCCCAAGCCTTTTTTGCAGATTCTGGAATTAGCTTGGCAAGTGGTCTGTCAGGGCAAAGAACTGTTCAATTATTGATCGGTTTCTGGTGAATATTTGATCAGCCTGGGTAATTCATTCCACCACAAACTGACCCATCATGCCTGCGTCTTCATGCTCCAGAATATGGCAGTGGTACATATATGGCAGTTCCGGATCAGCAAAGTCGTCAAAGTTCATCAACACACGTACCTGCTGTCCCGGACCAACTTTGACCGTGTCCTTGTAAGCCTGTTCGTGTTCAGGCCAGGGTCTGCCGTTACTGCTGACAATGCGGAATTGACCATGGTGGATATGAAAAGGGTGCATCATCATGGAGTCATTGGATATTTCCCAGATTTCCGTGGAGCCAACTGGAATACGCTCATCGATGACAGCCATGTCCATGGCCTTACCGTTGATCGAAAACCCTGGACCCATTCCACTTCTCATACCGCCTCTGCCAGCCTGGCCGCGTCCACGGCCCATCATGCCCATTCCCATCATCATTGAGAGCGTAAACTGTCGCATTCGATCCGCAGAGTCCGGATCGAGATCTGGCAGTGTTGTCAGTTCGCGTGCAGGTTGGGATGATCTTTGCAGATTGGAATTGGGAATAATGCTCATGATCTGCAGGCGCAGTTGATTCATGGTGTGCATATTGCCCATCATTCCTGTGGTTCGAAAAGGCGAGTCGGCGGCCATGGGGACGCTGATCAGATTGACCGGTTGGCCATCAGAGAAATCGACCAGTACTTCACATCGTTCACCTGGAGCGAGTTCAATACGCCGCATTGCTGTAATGTTTTCAAGGAACCCTCCATCACACGCCAGTTGCTGCATCTCCCTGTCATCGCTGAAAGCCAGGTTATATGTCCGTGCATTGGACGCATTCAGAAATCTGAAACGGACCAGTTGGCTGCGAGGTTCAAATCGGGGATTTACGGTGCCATTCACCAGCATGGTATTGCCGAACAATCCAAGCATGGAGTCCATGGGTGAGCTGGTGTATCGGAGGCTACCGTCAGCATTGAAATTGCGGTCCTGCAGAATGACCGGTATGTCATCTACCCCATATTCGGATGGAATCTCCAGACCATTGCTGATGTCGTCCTCGATTAGCAGCATACCGGCGAGTCCCTTGTACACTTGCTCCCCGGTACGGCCCAGCAGGTGGGAGTGATACCAGAATGTGCCGGCTTGCTGATCCACCCGAAACTGCGCATCCCAGGCCTGGCCGGGCTCAACGATCTGGTGCGGACCTCCGTCTGCAGACGCAGGAACGTGCAAGCCATGCCAGTGCAGGGTTGTCGGTTCCTGGAGATTGTTGTTGACGGAGAGGGTGACGTTATCTCCCCGGCGCAGTCGAAGCGTAGGTCCCAGGTAGTCACCGTTGATGCCTAGTGTGGGTGTTTTGATGCCGGCAAAGAATTCCGTAGTGCCTGCTTGCGCGTCCAGTCGGTAATGACGCCTGTCGCCATGGCGTTCACCGGTGAGCAAGGGCGGAATTTGCAGTGGGTTTGTGTCCTGGAATGATGCCTGGCTCCACAGAGTCGAAGGCAATATCAAGCCACCACCTAACAGGGTAGAGCTTTGCAGGAAATTACGCCGATTCATGTCCGTGTCCGTTTTCGAATTCATCTCTTTCAGGTTAATTCAACCACCGACAAGAATATTGTTCTAAATTAACAATTTCTCTGCTTGGTTTAGGCAGCCAGGATTTTCTTCACGAACTTGCCAGTGTGGGAGCCCCTGGCTTTCGCCAGTTGTTCAGGCGTGCCTTCGGCAATGATCTTGCCTCCGCCGCTACCACCTTCCGGTCCCAGATCCACGATCCAGTCCGCGGTCTTGATCACGTCCAGGTTGTGCTCGATAACCACGATGGTATTACCGTGGTCGCGGAGATGGTGAAGCACCGCCAGCAATTGTTTGATGTCATGAAAGTGCAGACCGGTTGTTGGCTCGTCCAGTATGTAGAGCGTCTTGCCGGTATCCCGTTTGGACAACTCCCGGGACAGCTTGACCCGCTGGGCCTCGCCACCGGACAAGGTAGTTGCTGCCTGGCCCAGGCAGATATAGGTCAGGCCCACATCGATCAGGGTTTGCAGCTTGCGGGCGATCGCTGGAATTGCATCGAAAAATTCCCGGGCATCTTCCACGGTCATCTCCAGCACTTCGGAGATATTCTTGTCCTTGTATTTAACTTCCAGCGTTTCCCGGTTATAGCGTTTGCCGCGACAAACATCGCAGGCCACATAAACATCAGGCAAAAAGTGCATCTCCACTTTCACCACGCCATCACCCTGACAGGCTTCGCAGCGCCCACCTTTGACATTGAAACTGAAGCGTCCGGGCTTGTAGCCCCGGGTACGTGCTTCCTGGGTGCCAGCGAACAGCTCACGCACGGGAGTAAAGATGCCGGTATAGGTTGCCGGATTTGAACGTGGCGTCCTGCCAATCGGGCTCTGGTCGATATCCACCACCTTGTCCAGGTGGTCCAGGCCTTCGATAGACTCAAACGGAGCCGGGTTAAGTGTCGAGGCCTTATTCAGCTTGGTGGCCGTAATCGGGTAGAGCGTGTTATTGATCAAGGTCGACTTACCGGAACCCGATACACCTGTGATGCAGGTGAACAGACCAACGGGGATAGTCAGGTCTACATTCTGCAGGTTATTGCCTTTCGCTCCCTGCAACACCAGTACTTTCTCTTCATCATAGTCCACGCGTTTTTTGGGAACCGCGATCGACTCCTTGCCGGAGAGATATTTGCCTGTCAGCGACTTTCTGGTTTTTTCTATCTTCTCGACAGGTCCTGCAGCAACAACTTCTCCGCCATGGACACCTGCACCAGGACCAATATCGATCACATGGTCGGCACTGCGAATCGCTTCTTCGTCGTGTTCCACTACCAGCACGGTATTGCCCAGATCGCGCAGGTGAAAAAGAGTATTGAGCAGGCGATTGTTGTCGCGCTGGTGCAAGCCGATGGAAGGCTCATCAAGAATGTACATCACTCCCACCAGGCCAGCACCAATCTGGCTCGCCAGGCGAATTCTTTGCGCTTCCCCTCCAGACAGCGTGTCAGCACTGCGGCTCAGGGTGAGATAGTTGAGCCCCACATCCACCAGAAACTTGAGCCGGTCCTGCAGCTCTTTCAAAATCTTCTCTGCTATGGTGGCGCGTTTACCGGACAGTTTTAGGCTGTTGAAATAATCCGCCGCATCACTGACGGTCATTTCAGTAATCCCGGGCAGGTTCAGACCTTTAATCAAGACGAATCTCGCATCTTTTTTCAGTCGGGTGCCTTCACACTCCGGACAGGGTTGGGAACTGAGATACTTGGCCAGTTCCTCCCGAACCATATTCGATTCGGTCTCACGATAACGCCGCTCCATGTTGGGCAAGATGCCTTCAAAAGGATAGCTACGGGTATAGGTGTTGCCCCGGTCATTCACATAAACGAATTCGATCTCTTCATCGCCGCTACCTCGCAGAACAATTTCCCGGTGCTTCCTGGAGAGTTTGTTAAAGGGTTTGTCGATTTCAAAACCATAG
Source organism: Gammaproteobacteria bacterium (assembly GCA_040218615.1). Classification (GTDB taxonomy): domain Bacteria; phylum Pseudomonadota; class Gammaproteobacteria; order Pseudomonadales; family Pseudohongiellaceae; genus UBA9145. The sequence continues at coordinate 114,469 of JAVJRC010000006.1, read as the reverse complement.
TGGTCCGACAGGGAGGTGAGCATCTGAAAATAGTAGACATTGCGCCTGTCCCAACCCCGGATGGCACCTTCGGACAAGGCCAGGCTGTCATCAACCATGATCCGCTTCTCGTCGAAAAACTGTTTTAACCCGAGCCCGTCACAGCTGGCACAGGCTCCAGCCGGGTTATTAAAAGAAAACAATCTCGGTTCCAGCTCGGAAATGCTGTGACCACATTTCGGACAGGCAAACAGGGCCGAAAAAACCATGTCTTCGGCTTTCTCATCTTCCATGTGGCTAACCATGGCCAGTCCATCCGCCAATTGAATCGCTGTCTCAAAACTCTCCGCCAGGCGTTGCTGCAATCCGTCCTTGATCTTCAATCGATCCACGACCACATCGATAGAGTGCTTTTTGTTCTTCTCCAGCTCGGGCGGATAATCGATCTCGCAGACCAGCCCGTCCACCCGGGCCCGAATAAAACCACTGGTACGCAACTCGTTGAACACATGCAGGTGCTCACCCTTGCGCTCGCGCACAATCGGCGCCAGGACCATAATCCGCGATCCTTCCGGCAGCGACATGACCTTGTCCACCATCTGACTGACAGTCTGCGCCTCCAGCTTGATATTGTGCTCGGGACAATGGGGTTCACCCACGCGAGCAAATAAAAGCCGCAAATAGTCATAGATCTCAGTGATAGTGCCTACGGTAGAGCGCGGATTATGGGAAGTGGACTTCTGCTCGATTGAAATTGCCGGGGACAATCCTTCAATATGATCGATGTCCGGCTTTTCCATCATGGACAGGAATTGCCGCGCATAGGTGGACAATGACTCTACATAACGGCGCTGGCCTTCTGCATACAGGGTGTCGAATGCCAGAGAGGACTTGCCGGAGCCGGATAAGCCGGTGATAACGACCAGTTTGTCGCGGGGGATGGTGAGATTGATATTCTTCAGATTGTGGGTGCGGGCACCCCGAACTACGATCTTGTCCATGAAAATCTCGGGCGGTGGTCAAACCAGCCATTATTAAAGATTATGTTTACGGGAGTAAAGCTGCTACGGATTTTAATTTCTGTTATTTGTGGTTTGATTTTGGAGATTTGTGTGGTGTGGTGTGGAGCATCTTTCCGGGCTCACGAGGAGGTGGCACAAGTCTGGACCCGCCGTGAACCCATCCCTGGGGGCTCGGGCTCGGCATCCCTGCCTCGCACGGTCCTGACTTGTGCCACCTCCTCGCGAGCCCTTAAAACTGTGCAATCCCGAACAGCAGCGTCCTTTTCTTAAAATTCAGCACAGTAGTAGAGAGCAGGATGCGCGACTCCGTAGCTGCAGGAGGGGTCGGAGGGAGGGGGTGTGTTGTATGCGACTAGCGTCCAGGGGTGAGGCAAGCGTTTTTGGAAGCGTTAGCTTCCAGCGCAGCCGAACGACCCCAATCTATGATTGGGGGCTGGGCCGGGAACGCGGGAGGGCCAGGGATGGCCCAACGGAGCTTACAACACACCCCCTCCCTCCGGCGCCGACCATCTCCGATCTACCAAGCATCCTGCCATCGCATAACTAAAAGCATCCAGCCATGATCGAACTACCAAACATCCTGCTTTCCCACAACCTGATATCGAGGAGTTGTGCAAAAATCGAACAGCTCCAGGTAATCAGAAGAGTCAATTTCGGCGGAAATTTCCACTTATAAAGAGCGATGGTATAGACTTGTCTGGTTAGAGAACTCTATTCAGTCAGGGAGGCCAGTGTGGCGAGTCGCGGTGTAAATAAAGTAATTTTAGTCGGAAACCTGGGCAACGATCCGGATGTTCGTTATATGCCCAACGGTAATGCGGTGGCCAATGTGTCGCTGGCGACCAGTGATTCATGGAAGGACAAGAATACCGGCGAGCAGCAGGAGCGCACCGAGTGGCATCGCGTGGTTTTCTTCAACCGCCTGGCCGAGATTGTCGAGCAGTATGTTAAGAAAGGTTCGAAGATTTATGTAGAAGGGCGCCTGCAGACCCGTTCCTGGGAACAGGACGGCGTGAAGCGCTATACCACTGAAATTGTAGCGAACGAAATGCAGATGCTGGATTCACGTGGCAGTGCCGGCTCTGATTTTGGTGATTCCCAGCCCTCCCAGCAGTCACAACCCGCTGCCCAGTCCAAACCAGCCCAGTCCGCGCCGCAGAATTTCGATAATTTCGACGACGACATTCCGTTCTAGGGATTGCTGTCGGAGTCCGGTTGCCGCTCGTCCTTGATGGCGACTGCCAGGTTGGATGTGGTTTCGGCGCTCACGGTGTAGCCATTTTCGAGCAATGCCTGTCGGCATCTGTCCAGCACTTGTGTTCTCACGGTTCGGCTACTGGTTTTGAGCCTGAACACATCGACCCAGAAAGTCCCTTTCAAAGTCACATGGGATACATCGAGATCCTGGATGTGCACCAGGGGCGCGGGGTTTTGCAGCACTCCCGGTGTTTCAGTCAATGTGGCAGTGAGTAATTCACAGGCCGCAGCCGCATCGTTGGCGTAGTCGATGCCTGCAGTGAAACTGAATCTGCGCAGTCCGTCCCGGGTAAAGTTCATTACTGGTCGGTTGAACAACTGAGAGCTGGGAATAAATACATCGCAACCGTCGTCAGTGCGGATATGTGTGCTGCGAAGGTCGATGCGTACCACTTTGCCTTCCATGTCCTCGCTGCGTATGACATCACCGCTCTTGAAAGGGCTGCTGAATGCCAGAAAGATGCCGGCGAGGAAATTTTCTCCCACCTCACGGAAAGCAAAGCCTAAAACGACAGCGGTTACGCCTCCGCCCGCCAGCAGTGAAATGGCCAGGCCTTCCAGGCCGAGAATATTGGAAGCCACGATAGTGCCAAAGAACAAGGCGATGAGGAGAATCAGTGTGGAAAAGAACGACTCGTGAACGTTACGCAGAGGCGTTTTCCTGAATAGCAGGATGACCAGTCGTCCGAAGTACTTGCCAAGGAAGAAGAAAACCAGCAGTACTACAAAGGCTAAAGCAAGATTCGGTAGCTGATCCATGAAGGATTGCCAGGTGTCTGTGGTTGAGTCAATCAATTCATCCATTGGCTAGGTTCCATTCAATAAAATCGACAGAAGTGGTGCAGGGCTTGCTCTAGTTTAGGGCTGGTCGTGCTTTGCCCAGATGAATACCAAGAAAAGCCGCAGCGGGCATTACCACCAGCATGAAAATCCAGAACCACACCGGGTATGGCAGCATGGAAAGGTTAAAGACAACCATGGCGATGGCGAATGTCGCCACGCCATAACCATGGGCCGGATGACGACGAGAGCCCAGGCGGGTGGCCAGATAAGTGCTGACCAGCATCGTAGCGCCCCAGCCAACACCACCAAGAAATGCCAGGATCCAGGCCGGGTAGGATTCAACTTGTCGGGCAACCTCTTCCCGCGTACCAGCGAAGTCTTCAGGCCAGGGATGTAGCACTGAACTCAGGACTTCGACTCCCACCACCATGGCAATAGCCACGGCGAGGCTCAGAACGATTGCAGCAGTGCTGCGCAATATCAGAATGATCATGATTCACTCCGGATAAAAAAGGGGCGCAAGATTCGAAAATCCTTGCGCCCCTTTCTAAACTTAGAGTCTAGATTTTTCTTTTGTTCGTGCTGCGATTAACGATCCCGATAAGACGCAGTCGGTGGCAGTTGTGCGCCACTGAGGTCATCGGGAATGCTGGTCTCACGAACGACTCGATGAGTCAGGGTACCAATGCCTTCGATGCTGGCCTGGATGGTCTCGCCATCGACCAGGTAACCAGAACCTGTGGCACGCTGAACGCGGCCTGCTCCGGTACCGCCTGAAGTACCTGACTGCATGACATCACCCGGGAACACAGTGATCAGGGAAGTTGCATACTCGATCAGTTCAGGGATGTTGTGAATCATGTCGCCAGCTTGAGCTTCCTGCACGGTAACACCATCAACGACAGTGATCTGGTGCAAACGATCCATGGGGTCACCATAGAACTCTTTGGGCACAATCCAGGGGCCATGTGGGGCGAAGGTGTCGTGGCCTTTACCTACGAACCAGTCAGAGCGCACACCATAACCGCCAGGTGGGCGTCCACCCCGGTCGGAAACGTCCATGGCGACCATGTAACCGAACACGTGGTCATAGGCGCGAGTGGCAGAAACGTATTTGCCAGTCTTGCCGAACACGATGGCCATTTCTACTTCGTATTCAATCTCATCACGACCATAAGGCATGATGATGTCTTCGCCATCACCAACCACTGCACCGCGAGTTGGTTTCAGGAACAGGTAAGGAACGCCCCGGTTTTCCTGACGCTCACGGGTGCGCTGGCGCAGCTCTTCGGCAGAGCAGCCTTCACAGGCGTGAGTGTAAAAGTTAACAGCGGCGTTCATGATCTTGCTGGGATACTGAATAGGAGCCTGGATATCGACATCGTCCACGTCGTAAACGTAGGGCGTGTCTTCATCGAGCAGACCTTCTGCTACCAGCCAGTTCATGACCTCGTAGACCCGGTACTTCAGGCCGTACTCATATTGCTCGATCAGCCCGATCATGTCGTTTGGCATGTCGATGGTGTTGTATCGCCAGCCAAGCTGCATGGCCTGATTGGCTTCTGGCAAGTCGACGATGAGCGAGTCATCGCGCACCACCAGACCGACAAATTGATGGTTGCCCACTGCAAACGTGCCCACCTTGTAGGGTTCGACTGATTCATCAGCCTGGGCGAACACCTGCACTGGGGCAGCTAGAATCGCTAGCGCCGCTGCAAGCGTCAGAGTGGAAAGGTACTTTCTTATCATGGTTTTCTCCCGTGCTTGGCACTTGTAAGAAGAGCAGGGTTGGTATTTGTTTTATTAATATCTCCACCCCCTGAAGACAGGCAAAAGGTATAACCCTCACCCACACATGTCCAGCGTCAAGAGCACCCAAATTCGTGACATTTTGTGCGCTCCAGGGGGATGGAGGCTGGCACCTGCCGTGATTCTCGGCAATTTCCGGGTGTCGCAGTTGGCAGAATCACCTTGCAAGCCGCACCAGGCTTGACTTCCAGGGGTGATTAGCTGAAGTTTAGGGGTCCAGGTGAGCTATGTGCCTGATTTGAAGGCGGAAACCCATGCGATTGTTTTTGGCGGGAGCCAGAAGCCCGACAGGAAAAGCACTGATTGAGATCTTGCGCAAACACAAGATCCGCTTTCTGGCGCCTCCGGAAAAACACTTCGATCCGGATAATGGTGTAGCGCTTGCCAAAATGATCACCGACTACGCGCCGACCCAGTTGATCAACCTGACCGATTTCATATCCGGTAACCACAGCGCCCTGCGCCGGGCTGAAAACAGCGCGGAGCGGTGTCACAAGATCAATGCGGAGTTACCGGCAACTTTTGCCGAGATCAGCAACCACCTGAACATCCCCATGATTCACTTCTCCAATGCCTATGTCTTCGACGGTGAGAAACGCCTGGGTTACAACGAAAACGATACACCCAATCCCCGTGGAATTTACGGATTGTCATCTTTGGCAGGGGAGGAGGCCGTGCGCTCACACAACGCTCATGTCATTCTCCGGGCCGGCTGGTTGTTTGGTCCCTGGAAGCGCGGCCTGATCAAGACCTGGATTCGCAACACGCAGAAGATGAGCGGTCGCCTGGAAGTGAGTAAACGCCGATTCAGCCCCACTTTCACCGGTGATATGGCGGCAGCGATATTCGCCGTCGCCCAACAGGTGGACTGTGAAGCTAATGTCTGGGGAACTTATCACTACTGCGGTCTGGAATCGCGGGATGAAGCCGAGTTTGCCGAGCTGACATTGAAGTTTGCAGCAAACTACGATGAGCGCATCTATCAATTGCTTGATAGCCTGAAGTTTGTGCAGCGAGACGTCAGTCCGCCGGAAATAAGAAACTCCACGCTCTCCAGCAAGAAGATATTCGACACCTTCGGCATCAAGCAGAAGTCCTGGCGTGGTCACCTGCAGGAGGTGGTCAAGCTGCTTTACGGCAGTCGCGGCACCAACAAAAAAGAAAAAAGCAACGACAGGCAGGAAGCGACTGAGTCCACTGCAAGCGACGCAGCTTGAGGCAAATTCCATGACCATGCGGCAGGCCAGCCAACTGACTCCGATTGCTGCTGCGATTGAGCAACTCCTCCCCAGATTACCCCGAATACATGAAACCGAGCTGATCGCGATTGGCGATGCCCAGGGAAGAATCCTTGCTGAAGATTTTCTGGCAGCAACTGCTGTCCCTCCCTGGGATAACAGCGCCATGGACGGTTTTGCGGTCCGCGCTGCTGATGTGCAATCCGTGCCGGTGACATTACCCATCTCACAGCGGATCGCCGCGGGAGAAGTCGGTTCAGCGCTGGATTCCGGAACTGCCGCCAGGATTTTTACCGGTGCTCCTTTGCCAGAAGGCGCTGACGCGGTGGTGATGCAAGAAAATACGGAGGCAGCGGATGGACAAGTTACCGTTGTGCAATCTGTAGTCGCCGGTGAGAACCTGCGTCAACAGGGAGAAGATATCCCCCGCGGCGCGACCTTGTATCAGGCAGGTCACAGGCTGCTGCCACAAGACATTGGAGTGCTTGCTTCCGTGGGAGCTACCGAGGTCAAAGTAATACGCAGATTGAGTGTCGCATTACTGACTACGGGTGATGAATTAGTGACACCAGGCACTTCGCTCGAACCTGGGCAGATTTACAATTCCAATCATTTCTCACTGGCTGCATTGCTGAATAATCTCTGCGCCGATGTCATGGAAGTAGGCATCGTTAATGATGACTTCGAAACCACCAGGGAAGAACTGGAAAAAGCCTCGGCGGTGGCAGATTGCATTATCAGCACTGGAGGCGTTTCGGTGGGTGAGGAAGATCATGTGAAGGCGGCCGTCGAAACGCTGGGGAGCCTGGACCTGTGGAAGCTGGCGATAAAGCCGGGCAAGCCATTTGCCAGTGGCAAGATTGGAAGCACCCAGTTTTTCGGTCTGCCCGGAAATCCAGTGTCGGCATTTGTTACCTTTGTGCTACTGGTCAGGCCCTTCCTGCTAACCATGTCCGGTTGCCAGAATGCCTTGCCCCGGTGGCTGCCTGTAGCCTGCGCTGAAGAGCTGGCCAGCTCCGGCGAGCGCCAGGAGTATATTCGTGTTAGCTTGGTGTCCGGGCCCGATGGTAAAACCATGCTCAAGTCCCTGAAGCAGCAGAGCTCCGGGGCAGGATCATCCTTGAGCCTGGCAGATGGTCTTGCCATAATTCCAGCTCATACTTCGGTCGCCCGGGGCGACACGCTTGAATTTCTGCCGTTCTCTGAATTGATTTATTAGCCCGGCCGAAAAATATTTAGAGTCAGGTCTCACTCAATTGAAATGAAAAAGTTAGCCTTCATTGTTTCTGTACCGTTGCTGGTTTCCTGTGCTGCTCCACAGCCAGAGGCTGAGCTTCCTGCTGAGCAAGATGGCGCCATACAGATTCGCACCCTGTCCAGCGCCGAGGTGATAGAAGGCATTGGCAGTCCCGATGGACAAAGACTGATTGCTGATCTGTTGTTTGCCGGGCTGCAGGCGCTGGATGCAGACCGCCTGCTAACGCCCGTTGATGATAATGCCCATGCAAGGTTTCAGCGTGTGCTCGCCTACGATCCTGATAATGAAATTGCTTTGCAGGGCTTACAGGATATCGTGCAGCGCTATCTGGAATTGTCCCGGGAAGCCAGTCGGCAGGGCCTGTTTGATGAAGCCGAAACCTTGCTGGACAGAGCGCGCTTCGTGGATGAAACACATCCGGGTATCGCTGTCGCTGAGGAGGAACTGCGCAAGGAGCGAGATTCAGGCGACCTGTTTTTCGATTTTGAGGCAACTGCGCTGGCCAGGCGATCCGAATCAGTGCAGGAACAATTGGCAGATATCGCCAGGCAGGCGCGTGATCACAATGCATTTTTCCTGATTACCGCTCCCAGCGACGATCTGGCGAGATGGATGTATGGAGTGATGCGAGAGGCGGTGAATGGTTATCGGCTGCGGGGCAATATTGAACTGGCCAGCAGGGCTTCTATCAGATTACGTCTACCCGAGGGTGAAAGCTGATGTGGCCGGCCAGTAAGAAGAAATCAGGGGCAGAGAAGAACGAAACTTCAACAGCTCCCAGATCCAGGGGATTGCGCAATATCTTGCTGACTGCATTTGGTTTCCTGCTTATCTTTATTGTGCTCATTGGCATCTACTGGAGTGGTGAGCCGGATGCTTTTGACGTGCGCCTCAATGCCACTGAAAAGTTGGCAGTTAGTGGTCACGACAATGTGGTTGGCGCCACGCTTACCTCTGCCTTGATTGAAGTTACCGAGACTTTGCTGGACAAACCCGGTGGGTATCTGACCAACGATGTGATGCCACCCGGAATTTACCTGGACAATATTCCCAACTGGGAGTTTGGTGTGCTGGTTCAGGTTCGGGATCTGTCGCGGGCATTTCGGGAAAACTTCAGTCGTTCCCAGTCCCAGTCCACGGAAGACCCTGACCTGATTGTGGTCGAGCCGAACCTGCACTTCAATAATGACAGCTGGCTGTTCCCGCCAACGGAATCGGAATATGGTGAGGCGGTTGATCGGCTCTATTCCTATCTGGGAAGAATCGCCGACCCGGCGGTAGCCGATGCACAGTTCTTTGCCCGGGCCGACAATCTTTCTTCCTGGCTGCTCAATGTGGAATCCCGTCTTGGCAGCCTTTCCCAGCGCTTGAGTGCCAGTGTTGGGCAGGCTCGAATCAATACTGATGTGGCTGGGGAGGGCAACGCGACCCAGTCGACGCCTGCCGGAGCCGAGCTGGCAGTGCGCACCCCCTGGCTTGAAATCGATGACATATTTTACGAAGCCAGAGGCGCGACCTGGGCGTTGATGCACTTTCTTCGAGCCGTGGAAATTGATTTCGCGCCAGTGCTTGAAGACAAGAATGCAACAGCCAGCCTGCGCCAGATTGTCCGTGAACTGGAAGCCAGCCAACGCACCGTATTCTTTCCGGTGATTCTGAACGGCTCCGGCTTCGGCATTTTCGCCAACCACTCGCTGACGATGGCCAATTATATTTCGCGAGCCAACGCTGCCATCATCGATCTCAGAAACCTGCTCGCCCAGGGTTAACTATGGTGCTCTCCTTTATTCACACTGCCAGCCGTCTGTTGGTATTCGGGGGTGGCCTGCTGCTGGGCATACAGGTGCCAGCCTATGTTGACCAGTACTCCCAGCGAGTCGATGCCCACTATCGCGAGGTGAGCGCAAACATTGCCGGATTTCAGCGCACTGCCGATGAAATGTTTGAGGGTGATTTACGTGCACTGGTGAATTATTACCGCCAGAGCAATGATCCTGTGTTCAGAAGCGATGCGGACAGCGTGCAGTCAATTGTTGATCGATATATCCGTATCGGCAATGAGTATCGGGCCATGCAGGGTAACGTCATCGCTGTGGCAACTCATGTGTTGTTTTTCGCAGACGACGAGATGTCATTGGAAACCAGGAACCAATACAGCTATACCGTACCTCTTAATGGTATTGCCATGCAGTGGGGATTTGCCGTGGCGCTGCTCATATTTTTGTTGCTCGAGCTTTCCGTAGCCTGTTGTGTTGGCTGCGTACGACTGATTCGAGGGCGGCACCCTCATCATCAACATTGAATAGAAAGGCAGGGAAGCATTGAAGCGTAATTTTTCACTGATCAGTTATTTGCCGGTTCTGGGTTGGGCGCCTCAATACAATGGCAAAAAGCTCACCGCCGACCTGGTGGCCGCCGTTATTGTAGCCATCATGCTAATACCCCAGGCCATGGCCTATGCCCTGGTGGCGGGTATGCCCGCCGAGACCGGACTCTATGCGAGCCTGTTCGGACTCAGCCTCTATTTCCTGTTTGGCACGTCCAATACCCTGTCCGTAGCGCCGGTAGCGGTGGTGTCTCTGATGACAGCCGCCGCGCTGGCAAAGCTTGACCTCACTACCACGTCTGAGTATGTGGCCGCCGCGTTTACACTAACATTTCTTTCGGGAGTCTTGTTGCTGGGGCTTGGTTTGTTGCGCCTGGGCTTCATGGCTAATTTTATTTCGCACCCTGTGATCAGTGCTTTCGTTACCGCCTCAGCCATCATCATTGCCCTGAGCCAGGTTCGTCATTTGCTGGGTATCGAAGCATCCGGTCAGACCGTGGTTGAGTTAGTGCCTGCATTGCTGATGAATAGTACCCAGCTCAACTGGGTTTCCCTGGCGTTGGGGCTGGCTTCTGTCGCGGGCATACTGTGGTGCCGAACTGGCTTGAAAAAATTATTGGAGCAACGGGGAGTGAGTGATTCCCTGGCCATGACCCTGTCCCGCTCCGGGCCGCTGCTGGTGACATTGATCGCCGCCCTGTTGGCCTACTTGCTCGATCTGGGACGATACGGGGTGGAGTTACTGGGAGCAATACCGGCTGGTTTGCCGGATTTCTATATGCCGGGGCTGACGGTGGAACAACTGCGCAGCCTGGCCAGTTCGGCGTTGCTTATTTCTATCATAGGTTTCGTGGAATCCGTTTCTGTGGCCCAGGTGCTGGCAGCGCGGCGCCGCGAGCGCATCGACCTGGACCAGGAACTGGTTGGCCTGGGCACGGCCAATCTCGGTTCTGCATTCGGCGGTGGCTTTCCCATCTGTGGCGGATTTTCCCGCTCCATAGTTAATTTCGAGGCCGGTGCCGCGACGCCCGCCGCGGGATTGTTTACTGCGGTGATAATAGGTCTGGTAGCTTTGCTCTTCACTCCGCTGCTGTTCTGGGTGCCGAGAGTGTGCCTGGCGGCCATAATCATTGTCGCCGTGTATTCCCTGATTGATTTTTCCATGCTGGGCAAGTCCTGGCGCTATTCCAAGGCCGACTTTGCCGCCGTTGCGCTTACCCTGTTCCTCACCCTGGCAGTTGGTGTTGAGATAGGGATCGCGGCAGGCGTGCTGGTATCGATCCTTATTCATCTGTACAAGGAGTCCAAGCCTCATGTGGCCGTCGTTGGTCGCGTGAAAGGCTCTGAACATTTTCGCAATGTCGACCGGCACCAGGTTGAAACTTATCCCAATCAGCTATCGATCAGAATCGATGAGAGTCTGTACTTTGCTAACACTCGTTACTTGGAAGAATTAATCTTTGAATTGATTGCCGACAAACCCGAGCTGGAGCATGTCATTCTAATGTGCACGGCTGTGAACAAGGTGGATTTAAGTGCCCTGGAGACTCTGGAGAAGATTAATGAGACCCTGGATGAGCTGGGTATCAAGTTACACCTTTCTGAAGTGAAAGGGCCGATCATGGATCGACTGGCCAATACCGGTTTCTTCAAATCCTTAACCGGGAATAATTACCTGAGCCAGAATCAGGCCGTGGAAGACCTCAAATAGATTTTGCCTGCGAATTCTTCGCTCAAGCGCTCCAACCCAGATAACTCAGGTATCCTGCATAGGCGGCCAGCAGCAACAATCCTTCCCTGCGGCTCAGGGTTAGGCCGCTTTTGGCCAATGGCAGCAATGCCAGCGCGAATACAAGCATGACCACGAAGTCCGAGAGGGCGATCTGGTTTCCCAGAACCACCGCGATCATGGAAGTAAAACCGAGCACGCAGAGAATATTGAAGATATTGGAGCCAATCACATTGCCAATGGCAATATCGGATTGATTACGCAGGGCTGCCAAAACCCCGGTCGCCAGTTCAGGCACACTGGTGCCAATGGCGATCAGGGACAGGCCGATGATGGCTTCACTGACGCCAAGAAAACGCGCCAGATCGACTGCGCTGTCAACAAACAGCCGACTGCCACCAATGAGAAGTATCAGGCCACATAGAATCAGGGCAATCTGATTCGGCAGCCCGCCTACTTTTTCCTTGATCATCATTGGTGCCAGATCCACGTCCACGTCGTCAGGGACAGCATCGGTTCGCGATTGTCGGTAGTTAAAAAAGATATAGAGCAACAAACCCAGACTCAGCAGGACGCCTTCCCCTGTGCCCAGTTGCTGATCCAGCAACATAAAGGCCAGCACCAGACAGCAGACAATCATGATGGGAATTTCCTGGCGCACCAGCTGCACTTCAATCCTGATCGGACTCACCAGTGCAGTCACACCGAGAATCAGCCCGATATTGGCGATGTTTGAGCCAATGACATTGCCCAGGGCGAGAGAACCGTAACCAGACAGGGCCGACATGATGCTGACCGACAATTCTGGTGCACTGGTACCAAAGGCCACCACAGTCAGTCCTACCACCAGAGGCGGTATGCCCAGATGCATGGCCAGGCGACTGCTGCCGCTAACCAGCATCTCTGCGCCGCAGCCGAGGACAATGAGTCCGACAAGAAGTAATAAGATTGTAAAAAACATTGCTGAAGAGCCGGGTCCACTCAATTGGGGACAGACCTCGTATGCTCCTGGACTGCCCCCGATCCAGGGCGATTTAAAAATATTAACTTAGTGCAGTTTCGCAGTTTGCTTTTAATGCCTGAGAATTCAGCAGAATGCTAAAAACACTCGAAATCATCACTTCCCAAGGGACGGCAGTGGTCTGGCCAGCCATGGGTTCTCCAGTATTCCACCAGGTTGACTTCGGCAACCAGTTCCTTGAACCCTGGCAATTGGCGTACTTCTCTCATGACGGGAAACCAAAGTGCGCCATATCTTATAGTAGTCAGGCGAACTTCTACCGCAAAGGTTTCCAGTGCTAACTCAGGGTCGCCCAGGTAGGCCGCGATTAGGGCAACGTCATGATATTCAGCAGGCCAGCTTAGGGAGGGATCACTGTGAATTTCCCTCAACAAAGTCAGTGCCGCTGCCGAATCCTCTCGTTCTAACACCGGCGCCAGATAAGTAAATCCAGGCAATGCCTCGCGTTCAGTGTTGAGTAGTTCGAGCAATTGGGCTCGGTCATTTTGGTTAAGGGCAACAAGAAATTGCGCAAAAGCGCGTGTGCCGGGAGGAAAACCTTCTGCTAGCGCTAAAGCCGTGACGTAATCTTCGATCGCCAGATGGGCATTCAGATGGAGCAGAGCGGGTTGGAAGGGATATTTTTCTGCATCATAGGAAAAATTGTAGTATCGCGTTGCTGCCACAGATTTGCCTGCCCGCATTAGCATATTGCCGTAGTTGTTCAGGAGGCTGCCTTCCTGCTCGATCGCCAGTGCCCTGTTGAAATACTCTTCGCTCTCATTAAATCTAAAGGAAGCGTAATTGGCAGCGGCGAGCAGGGAATAGCCATAGGCTGAGGCAGGACTCAGCTCAACAGCTCTTCTCAAATATCGATCTGCATTGACCAGTAGCTCGGGCGCCTGCTCTACAGGTGAGTTCCACATATCTCTTGCGTACGCCAAGCCAAGAGCAGAAATGGCTGCGGCATAATCTGGGTCCAATGCGATGGCTTGTTCCAGTAACGGAATCTCGCGTTTCGGATTGCCTATTTCCAGGGCCCGCAAATAGATCTGATAAGCTTCAAAGTTATCGGTACCTGCACCTCTAAATGAATTGACATCGCCGACTCCCAGTGTCACACCCAATACCGCCGCCACCGAAGCGGCAATTTCTTCCTGCACGGCAAAGACATCGTCAAGCTCTCGGTCGTAGACTTCAGACCAGTGATGATAACCGGTTGCCACATCAATTAGCTGGGCAGTGACCCTAAGCCGGTTTTCATCCATGCGCACGCTACCTTCCAGCACTGTATTGACATTCAGCGCTTCGCCAATCGCATTGGTAGTAGAGTTTGTTTCCTTGAATGAGAATGACGAGGTACGACTTGCTACCCTTAAACCATCAAGCTCGGTAAGCTCGTTTAAAATTTCTTCAGCAATTCCGTCACCAAAATATTCCTGATCACCGGCTGGACTCATATCGGCGAAGGGGAGTACGGCAATGGATTTATCTACTGGAACAGGCACGGAAGCCACGTCGGGGCGTTCCGTGCCGGGACTCATTCTGTCCCAAACAGTCACGCTGGCGAGTATCAAAACTGCCAAAATCAGACTGTAATCGACCAGATGTGAGCGACCCTGACCCGTTGGAAAATCTGGAGTACTAACCTTGATTCCATCTGCGGTGAGTTCGAACACCCATCCCAGCAACAGCGCAATGGGAAATCCGATGGCCAGCAGCACCAGCACCATTGTCTCGAACCAGTCGGGCAGATTGAGCGGCGTTGCAATAGTTGCAACAACCTGAACAATTAGCCAGCTGGCGATGACATAGGCCGCGGCCACGCGAAACACGTTGCGTCTTTTTAGTTCACCGTACAGAGACAATTCAGGCTCCAGGTATCGAGAATTCTGAGGAATTCAGGTGGTTATAATCCTTTATCGGCCAGAAAGAGGCAAGTGAGTCAACAGGGGGGCTGGAATACGGGTCATTCAGCGGGCGAGCGAATAGTTTTGGCCTGGGAAATGGAGGCAGGCCATTTTTCTGCGTACTGACGTTTCATAACTGTACACCAGAAAAACGTGTTCAGCTTCAGGATTCTAGAGCTTGACCACCATCTTGCCAAAGTTGTCGCCGGTGAACAGGGCAAGGAAGGCGCCTACGGCATTTTCAATGCCGTCCGCCACAGTTTCCTTGTACTTGATTTTGCCTTCCTTTACCCAGGGCTCCATCTCGGAGAGGAACTGGGCACGCATATCGCCGTGATCTGACACAATGAATCCGGTGATACGAATTTTCTTGCCCACAATCAGCATCAGGTTTCTGGGGCCCGGCATGGCTTCGTTGTATCCGGAGATCATGCCGCAGGCAGCAATGCGGCCGTAAGGGTTCATCACATTCAGTGCGGCTTCCAGATGCTCGCCACCCACATTTTCAAAATACACATCGATACCGTCTGGTGCCGCCTCACTCAATGCCCTGGTGAGATCGTCGCAGTTTCGATAATTGATCACTTCGTCGACACCACATTCATCCTTCAGCCATTGGGCCTTGGCATCGTTGCCGACGCTGCCAACCACCTTGCAACCTTTCAGCTTGGCGATCTGGCATACATTGGCTCCGACTGCACCGGATGCGGCAGACACAAACACTGTCTCCCCGGCTTTGGGTTCACCAAACTTCGACAGACCCACATAGGCCGTCAGCCCTGGCATACCCAGGGTGCCCAGATAGAGGGAGAGTCGGTCGGGATCGAAAGGCTGAAGTGGTGCCAATGTGTTTTCATCTGCTATCAAGCGGTCGCGCCAGGCGCCACCGTTCAATACGAAATCTCCCGGCTTGAATTTGTCTGACCGGGATTCGACTACCTTGCCCACGGCGCCGCCATACATGGCCTCATTGAGCTTGTAAGCATCCGCATAAACCGCGTCTTCACGCATGCGGCCACGCATGTAAGGATCCACCGACATGTAAATGTTTTCCACCAGCACCTGACCTTTGTCCGGTTCCGGCAGATCGACCTCGACCAGTTTGAAGTTTTCGGCCGCAGGCATTGCCTTGGGGCGGCTGACCAGATGCACTTCTTTCGCTTGATACTTGCTCATCATGCTTCCTTGATTTCATTGATTGGTGCTGGCTGTTTTCTGGCGCTGTTGCGATTTTGCAGGATTACACCGACCAGAATCGCCGCACCCGCGAGATGGTAGTAAACCGGCAAGGGTGTCCACATCAGCAAACCAGCGCTGAGCAATAGTGCCGATGCCGTCAGCATATTAATGCGGGTATCTAGGTGCCACTGCAAGACGCCGGCCAATGCATAAAGTCCCATGGATGCCCAGATGAAGACCTCAAAACGCTCCGGCCAGGTGCCGGATACCAGTGGTGAATAGGCGAACAAGATGGGTACCAGGTAGAGTCCCTTGGCGACCTTCCAACTGGTAAGGCCGGTGGGTATGGGCCGCGTACCCGCAATACCGGCCGCTGCGAATGAAGCCAGGCACACCGGTGGTGTGACATTGCTGTCCTGTGACAGCCAGAAAATAATCAGGTGTGCACTTAACAACATGCCGGTAAGCAGTTCCGGGGCCAGCATTTCCTGGCGGATCAGTTGCTTCATTTGCAGTGGCATTTCCTGCAAGGCGATGAGCGGGTCACCCCCATAGAGGCTGAGGGTAGCAGCTACGTTATTGGGCAGGTCCCCCGATTGCAGAGTTTCCAGTAGTGCCGATTGGCTGATCAGATCGAATATCAACGGAGCCGACAAGGTTGCCAGCACGATGTAAGAAGCAGTAACAGGTAAACCCATGCCAAGTACCAAAGAGGCCAGAGCCACTAGAACCAGAGTAATCAGCAGAGACCCCTGTGCCCATTCCACGATCATCAATGAGAACGCATTACCAAGGCCAGTCGTGGTGACCACATTAATTACAATGCCGACGGCAACCAGCAACAGGGCCGTGGAAACCATATTGCGGACTCCATCAACCACTGCATCAAAGATGTCCTTTAGACCCATGGGAGAAGGGGATATCCAGGATGCGGCGATGACGCTGAGAATGGCAAAAGCAGCAGAGCTGGTTGGGGTGCGACCAGAAATCAGGAAACCAACCAACACAGCAAGAGGGATTACAAAATGCCAACCTTCTTTCAATACGTCCCGGACCGACTCGCCTTCTGCATCCGGGTCCGGCGTCAGGCCCAGGCGTTTGGCCTCGATGCGAACAAAATAGGACACGGTCATGAAGTAAAGCAGGGCGGGCAAGGTTGAAGCGGCGATCACCGTCAAATAGGAAATCTGGGTGTAGCTGGCCAGTACAAAAGCTCCTGCTCCCATCACCGGTGGCATTAGCGCGCCTCCGGTGGATGCGGCCGCCTCAACACCGGCCGCGAAGCGTGCCGGGAAGCCGGATTTCTTCATCATCGGGATTGTGATGACGCCAATGGAAACCGTGTTGGCCACGGCGGAACCGGTCACAGAACCCATCAAACCCGAACCCACCACGGAAACCAGTCCGGCACCGCCGGTTAATCTTCGGGTCAAACAATTGGCCAGTCTGACAATGAAGTCACCGGCACCCGATTTGAGCAAAAAGGCACCGAAGATGATGAACATGAACACAAAGGTGGATGAAATATTTGCCGTCAGTCCGAACATGCCCTCGCTGGTAAAGTAGGAGCGGTAGAGGACTGTTTCGAGACTCAGACCAGGGAAGGCAAATACCCCGGCGATGTAGCGACCCAGGAACAGGATATAGGAGAGGCTGACCAGGATCAGGATCGGCATGAACCAGCCGGTGGTTCTGCGGGTAAACTCCATTGCGAGGCCGATGGCCAGGATGGAGAAGATGTAATCACTTAAAATGTATTCTGTTTCTCTGGCATAGAGTGCATTCTCGAAGACGATCAGGTAGGTCGTCGTGAGTATGGCTATGCAAGCCAGTGCGATGTTAATCCAGAATTTTGCGGAGCCAGTCTTGACGCTCTTCTTTTCATTGGCCATCAAGGCGCAAATCGCGCAGAAGCCACCGAAGTGAATGGCAGAGAGCCAGAGTTCGGAAATGCTGGCGAAGACATTGCAGTAAATATGAAAAAGGGCGAACAGGAACGCTGCCCATCGTAGCCACGTTGACTTCATAAGGCGCTGGCCTGACCCTCCGAAGCAGAAGCAGGCTGCTCCTCGATAATAAGACGGTCAGGAATTTCCAGACCAACTTCGCGGTAGTAACGCAAGGCGCCAGCGTGCAGCGGTGCCCCAAGGCCCTGTACTGCAATCTCCGGGCGCATGTCCCGGGTGGCTCCATGGATATCCTGCAGGGTTGCCAGGTTTTCCCATATGACTTTTGTTACGTTATAGACAACGTCCTCTGGGATATCTACGCGCGTTACCAGCACGTTGGGAGAAGCAACGGTCCGCACCAACTCATCCTGGTTGGGATAGGTGCCCGGCGGAAAATCATACCAGTCCCAGAGTGGGTACTTCGAATTGAGCATGTCTAATTGCTCCTGGGTCCAGTTCAGCACGGTCATGCGGTCACCGAGCAGGGCATAGGCCTGTGTGATAGAGCTAACAGGTGCCCCTGCTGGAATATTCATGCCCACGATATTTCCATCCTGCAAGGCTCCAACCGTCGGCCCGTATCCCATATAGGCCAGGTTAAATTTTTCCTCATAATCAATGCCAAGGGTTTCCAGAATGAAACGACCGGTTTGTTCCGCACCTGAATTTCGGGCACCCAGTACGTAGCGTTCACCGTCGAGTGCATTGAGATCCATCATGTCGCCGTTGCTGGTCAGTTCGCGTAACAACACGAAGTGCTCTACGTTTTTCCACAGGGCGCTGACGCTGCGCATATTGGTTTGGGGATTGCTGACAGGTCCTTCGCCGGCCCAGGACCAGGCGCCAAAAGGTCCCTGTAGAATCGCAAACTGTGCCTGGTTGTCACGCAGCAGTTTGACATTTTCAAATGAACCGGCAGAGCTGATGGCTGTAAGGGAAATGCCATGGGTTTCTGCAAGCTGGGCATGAGCGATGGTTGCAATGGCTACCCCAACTGGATAGTAAGTGCCACCGGTGGTTGCTGTAGTCAGCACATAGGGTCGGGCGCGACTCAATTCATCGCTGCAGGCAGTGAACAGAAAAGCCAATAGCAGCAGCAAGGTGAATCTTGCAGCAACGATGCCTGATAAGAGGGAGTATTTTTTGCGGATTTGATTCACTGCTGTCGACCGCATTTTATTGTTGTCAGAAAGGCCTGGGTAAAGGCCCAGGTTATGGTGCCTGAAGCCAGTTCTGCCAGCCACACAGGCGGTTTCGATGAAAACACATTTGTTGTCAAAGCTCAATCGGGGCAGCTTGTGTACTGGACAGTCGTTTGGTCAGGAATACAGGAGGGTTCAGAGAAAAATTGCAGTGGGAAGTTGCTGGTGAATCAACAGCAATCGGGATGCAGCGGCGTTCAGGATTTTTTCCGATCTGCCCCGAGTGTGTCGCGCACGGTTCCCGACAAGGGCCGTTCCCGATCCATGGCATTGATCGCAGCCGATGCGCCTCCAAGTACAAACGCACCCATGGTTACGCCAAAGATAATGGCAACGCGAAGGAAGGTGTGTACTTCAATGCCTGTGAAGTATTCTCCGGCTTCAGCAATGAGATTGACCAGCACCAGGGCGATGCCGAATGAAAGCCACACGATTTTTCTCATAGGACTGTTCTCATAGGACTATTCTCATAGCCTGTCCTCTCAAGAGCCGGGTGGCTCACAAATCGAACGAATCAATTTGAGAGTAACAGTATTCCCCGGATGTGGCTAGCATCGTACTGGGTGAACACGAAAATATCATCGACTGAATCGGCGTTTAATGAGGTGGCGATCAGGTCCGGGGTGGTCACCGCAGAATCCAGTTCAATGACAAGGTCAGGTTCCTGGCCATTGATCTGTTCCAACTCGGGTGCTCCGGTGATTTTCAGGTTGTCGAGAATTTCACGAATATTGATTTCATAGTTATTGCGTTCCCGGCTGTAACCCAGGTCACTTAAGAAATTATCCTCACCGGCCTGAGGCTGAATGCTGTCCAGGAAAATTCGCAGCTGACTGTTTACCAGGGTAAGCAGTTCATCGCTGTCGAGATTGTCGTTGAGAGAGGCGATGGTAACTGGAACAGGGTCGGCATTTTCCAGTGATTCCAGTTCATTGGACATGTCGCTATAGGCACCGGCCAGGCGAATTACCGAGGGGAACCTCAGGTCCACAGAAATTTTTCTTGTGGGGCGCCGTGAAAATCGCTCGCCATCATTGGGATAAATAAACGCTTCAATTGCGATGCTCCCGGAAAGGGCGAGCCAGACAAAGATATCGCTGACTGAAACAGGTTCCACTCGCCACAACCACAGATCTTTCAGACCATCTTCGTTTTCATCGTAGAGAAATGTGCTCAGGACATTGCCGCCCGATCGCAGGACCTGCTGTGGCTGGGTAAGATCCATTCCCGTTCGGGAGCCTTTGAACAGTGAAACTTTGCCGCCCTCACGAAGCAGCAGGTCGTCGATTCCGTCCGCGTCCACATCCTCCAGAATTTCTTCATGAGTCAGGGCCAGCACACCTGTGAGGTTGGAGAAATCCAGATTATCGATATCGAATTCCCCTAACTCTTCTTCGATGGCGGCGATATCGATAAAATAGGTTGGCGTACGCGGAAGATAGGGTGTGCCTCCGGGATTGGCGATAAAAACATCCAGGCGTTCATCCGTTCGCGAAACCAGATCATTGTAGTCGTCGCCATTCACATCCCTCAACTCAAGCACCGGAATGCGAACCGATTGACCCGCTGAGCGATTGAATCGATTGATGTTGAGCCGGGTGCGCAAGCGCATATCCGACCTTACGGTCAGTGGCGGCTGGAACTCCCCCTGGCCTTCGCTGATGAGAATATTGATCACACCGGCACCGGGAATCACCAGATCTTCCAGGCCATCATTGTCAATATCGCGGGAAAAGTGCAGCCGGTTCACGCCTTTGCTGATGAATCCGGGCAGTCCGGACTTGATGATCCGGGGCTCGCTCACGGCCTGATCGACAACATTCCAGGCCCTGGCTTCGGTGCCGTCTATCAGCGCAATGATGGAGATTCCGCCATCATGGTATCCACGACTCAAATCCCAGCCTATGGCTTCCCCGTCGAATTCCAGATCAGCAAACCCGGATTCGAAATCAAAACCATTTTCGTTCTGAAAATAGATTCGCAATGCACCGTCGGCTTCCAACACCAGATCCTGAAGTCCGTCGCCATTGGTATCGGCGATCACCAGTGCCTGGGAGTCTGCGGGAAAGGTAAAACCCTGTTGTATGAATGATGGCAGTGCAGCCTGTGCGCTGCAGCTCGCAATAAACAAGATGGTAAGAATCTTGAGAGCTGTAGTCATGGTAGTGCCACCAACAAGGTTGTGCTGGTTCCATGACGTAACAGCAGGTCAGGCAGCTCGTCATCGTTGAGCTTCAATACATCAAACTCAAATACCGTGCGTGGAGAAACGTATTCCCAGAAAGGCTCAGCGGCTATTTGCAGCTCTGAATCTATTTTCTTGGCGGCCAGGGTTCCGTTCGTGGTCACATAGAGAGCGTCACGGGTGCCGTCCCCATCCACATCATGTTGCAGGGACATCTGCTCTGACAATCCCCGGAAACTCTCTGCAGAAAAACTTTCTTCCAGTCGCGAGTCGGGACGACGGTTGAACAGTTGTCCCGGCTCTGCCTGGTCGCTGCCATAAATAAGCTGGGTGCGATTGATGCTGGCATTACGAATGGCTTCGACTACAGGAATGGTGTAATAGCTGACGCTCAGCGCCATCTGACCTTCGGTGAGCGGGACCACATCCAGATTCACCTCATATCCTGAGAAGCGCATGATCTGGTTGGGAGTGCTGAAATCGAACTTACCGCCTTCATTAACATAGAAGCGCGCGTCCCAGTTGTTGCCATCGCCACTGAGCCGAAACAGGTCGGTCAGCCCATCGCCGTTGAGGTCCACCAATTCCAGGTCGCCACGGGAATTGATATCGCCCGACCAGTCAGCTTCCTGACCGAACGTAAAATCAGCAGACTGGTAATGAATATTGACCCTGCCCAGGCCGTTGTCGCCGGCATTCACATAAACAATATCCAGTAACCGGTCTTGATTGAGATGGGCCAGCGCCGGGGTGGGCATCCACTGTTCGCTGCTTAGCAGGGAATTGGTTTCGCTTGAAGATTCGTCCCACTCTTCGACGAAATTCTGAAAAGGCGTGACTGCCTCTACGTTCAGTTCAACCACCACGCCACGTTCTGCATTAATTCCGAGGTTCGCTTCCACGTCTACATTGTTCAGTGCGCGCTGCACTGGTGTTATGTCATCATTCAGGGTACGCAAAGTCTGCACGGCCTCAAATTCTTCTCCGCCCTTGCCGAGAAACAATCCGTACTCATCATCTCCTGGCAGCAGCAGATCAATTTTGTCATCACCATTAATATCAGTGGCGATGTTGATGAACAGCACACGTTCCTGATTGGGTATGGCTGCAATCAATTGCCACTGCACCAACAAGTTGAGATTGTCTGTGTAACCCTCCCTGGCGGTAGAAAGACTGAAAACTCCGTTGTTGGCGAAGAGTACGAGTTCCTGACCAGGGTCGGGGCGCAGGTCGGCGAATCCGACGGCGATAATCTCGGTCTTGATTTCAATGCGCTGCGGACTGGATGAGAAACTTCCATCGTCCTGTTGATGAAAGATATGCAGCTCCCTGCCCAGCTCTGGCTGGTAGTGAGAAACAACGATATCGCTGGCGCCATCTCCGTTCATGTCTTCAAGGATGATGGGTTGCCAATTGTCCTCGCGCCGTAATTCGAACGCCGCGTAATTGCTCTGCGCCAATAAGGGCAGCGGAAAACAGAGGACAGTAGCAAGCACTGTTAGTAAACGGTGTGTTATTGGTCGTCTGAGAGGAGTTCGAGTCTTGCTTGCCAGCATAGGGGGTCGGGTAGTCTGGATGTTTGTTATGGGTTGGTTTCCTCAATTAATTCACCAGAATCGCTGGTGACATTAATAAGACCCAGGAGTCTGTGAGAACGTTCCCCCTCGGTTTGTTGATAACTGTACAGAGAGAACAGCCAGAAATCGAGAATGGTGAGACTCTCGCTATCCGGACTCAAGCTCGACTCATAGCGCAGCAGGGGCCCCAGGCTAAAACGACTGATTCGGCGGCCTGGATCCCACAGCCGTAGTTCCACATCCGCCACAGAATTTCCGTCGTAACGGGTCAGTGTGACTTCGCTGCCGAGTTCATGGTCCCGGTTTAACCGGGTCACCAGATCCTGGGCAGAATTAAGATAAACCCCGTTCAACGCCAACACGAGATCGCCCTGAGAAAAAGCGGCGGCGGGCAATGGGCTGCCGGGAAAAAATTCCACTACACGGGCGGCAGCAATGGGAGCCCCATCACCAAGGTCCACCAGTTCCGTACGATAGCCGGCTCGTGTTGCCAGTGGGTCCACACGATAAAGCTCCACTGGGGCCGTGTTGCTGGAGAGTTCCCTCGCCATTACCGTGGCTTCAAACACGGTGGTATTGCGTTGTACGGTAAATCGATAACTGCCGTTCTGGTTAAGGGGGTCACTGAGCTGCAGAGCAAGCACGGCATCGGGGTGGTTGGTTTCGGTGCCGTTTATAGCCAGCAGGATGTCTCCCACTTCGATTCCCGCTTCTGCTGCCGGACCGTTGGCTGTAACCGAGCGCACGCGAACACCTGGCAGCACTTCCACATTGAACAGCGAATCACTCTCATTCAGTGAGGTATCCAGACCAAAATCCACCTGCAGTGAATCAGCACCGTCGCTAAGCAGTGAAACCTCTTCGGCCGAGAGTGTCACAGCGGGCACAAGAACAGCCGGTTCGTAGCTCACACACGCCGTCAACAGCAGAGGGGCGGATAGTGAAATCAGTAATGTCGAAATGGATCTGGCTCGCATCATTCTGCCTAGAGTTGGCGTCGGTTTACGACTATCAGCATAACAGCGATAAAGAGAAACAAGGCAGGCAAGGGTGCCCAGGTATTCATCTGCAGGAATCGTTCATCGATCAATACATCTGAGTATCCGCGGACCAGGCGGCCAACCTCCTGCAAGTAGGACTGGTCCAGCAACGAAGGTTGAAAGGTAGCATACAGGTAGAGTGCGTAATCGCCCAGCGTTGCCTTGAACAGATCCAGTGCCAGGGTGAGGCCGAGTGCCGATACCACCGCTTGAGTTGCGTTGTTGGCAAGCACGGCAGCAAGCAGGCCCAGTGCAATAGCTGCGGGTAACGGAATTAGTGCCAGCCAGAGTCCGAGTGCGATCTCGCGCTGAATTTCTGCTTCCCCTATCAGCTCGAAACCGTCTTCCACGACGGGGCCATATTCCCAGAGCATGCCGCTGGCAAAATAGCTGGTAATAATAAGAAGGACGATTGAAATCAGTGCTATCAGGTGGAGCTGCACTAACTTGGCCAGGCCGATAGCGAGTCGACTACTGCTACGGATAAGCAGGTGGCGGATAGCACCCGTGTCGCGATCGCTGCTGAATCCATAGGCGGCCTGAGCAACCAGTAACAATCCCAGCACGGTCATGCCGCTGTCCAGGCCGTCCACGAAATGTCCCCAGGCATTGCCGGTCACAGCGGCATCGAAATCTGAACTGCCTAACAGGCTGTCCCTGGCTGCGGCTCCGGTTTCGCCCAGTTTGGTAAGGAGGAAACTGATCACTACCAGCAATGAAGGCACCAGAATCACCAATTTCGTGCCCAGGGTGCGCGCAGCTATAAACCACTCGGAACGCAATGCCAACTGGAAACCCTTCATGGCGACACATCCCTGGTGGTCTGGCGAAACAGGTTCTCCAGCGATGCCCGCTGCAGAATCAGCTCATCCACAGGAATCCCCCCATTCACCAGAAAGGCATTCACTGCCGACGGCTCGGTATCGAGCAATGCCAACTGAAGCGTGTTTGTGGAATCTGAGCTCAACACCTCCACATCAGTTTGGGTAGTCAGCAACTGCTCAGCCTGCTTCAGTTGGGACGTGCGCAACAATAACTGGGTCGTAGTCTGCTGCAGCAGCGATTGCTTGCTGTCACTGAGTTTTATTTCCCCATCATGCAGGATGGCGATATGACTGCAAACCTGTTCCAGATAGGGCAGTTGATGGCTGGAAAGCAGGAAGGTGCTGCCGTATTCCTGGTTAAACCTGAGAATCAATTCCAGCACATCATCGACTCCACCTGCATCCAGGCCATTGAAGGGTTCATCGAGAATGACCAGGTCGGGATTACCAATCAGTGCCTGTGCAATGGAAGCACGGCGCTTGTTGCCCAGGGACAGGTTCTTGATCTTGAACCGGGAGAATTTTTCTATGCCCAGCAGAGACTCGACTTCCTTGAATCTGCGTTTCGGTTGTTCGCACAGTAATCTGGCGTGCTGCAGGCTCTGGCGAACAGTAAGA
Organism: Gammaproteobacteria bacterium; assembly: GCA_040218615.1. Classification (GTDB taxonomy): domain Bacteria; phylum Pseudomonadota; class Gammaproteobacteria; order Pseudomonadales; family Pseudohongiellaceae; genus UBA9145. The sequence continues at coordinate 89,584 of JAVJRC010000006.1, read as the reverse complement.
TTCGGATTCAGGCTGGGTGAGTCGAAGATGGCGACAATGCGGCCGCGGCTCTGGTAAATGTGTTCAGGCTTGTAACCGAGTAAATTGACTTCACCACCGTTATATCGCTGCAACCCTAACAGGCATTCCAGGGTTGTAGTTTTTCCGGACCCATTCAGGCCAACCAGCCCATGGATTGCCCCCTGTTCTACCTTGAGTTGTAAGTCCCTGATGACCTGAAAGTCACCATAACTCTTGCTCAGGTTTTGAACGCTGATGGCGGGTGCGGATTGGGTGGAGTCTTCGATAGCAGTCATGCCTTACCGGCTGTGGGAAGCGGTCGGCCGCAATGGCAGGGCTTCAAATCCTTATCTCCCTGCCCATGCGGAAGAAGTTATTCTACGAACAGGTCATCGACCTGCATTTCCTCGACTTCACCAAATTGTTCCAGCTCTTCGGTATCGATAATGGAAAGGTCACCGACGATAGAGATCAGCTTCGCGCGATCTTTAACATGCTCCTGTTGAAACTCGATCAGGTCATCAAGGCTGGCCTGTTGAAGTGCCTGAAACCTTTCTCTGCGCGGATCGCTCTCAAATCCCTGCCGTTCCCAGCTACGGACCGCGCCAATCACTTCCCGGAAACTCAGTTTGGAAGTGCGATAGCGATTCACCTGCGCATTGACTGCCTCCTCGAAGCGCTCGGAAGACTGGGGCATATTGTCGATCAGATCAATAAAGGCTGCCAGTGCGTCGACAGTCTTGTCGGTTTGCGTGCCGATTGCACCCAGCATCAGGTTTTCTGCATTCAGGCGGCTGCCTGGAAGATAGCGGGCAGATGCCGAGTAGGCCAGTGCCCGTGCTTCCCGCAATTCCTGGAAAACCACGCTGGACATGCCACTGCCGAAATAGTTGGTATACAGGGACGACATCACGGCATTGTCCGGATCGAATACGCCATCGGCGAATTCGATACGCACCTGCGCCTGGGCGGTTTGCTGATCCACTACCAGCAATTCTGTTTCCTCGACGTCCCGCGCGCGACGGAATCGATACGCCGGTGTGTCCTGCAATTCGCCATCAATACCATGATGGCGGCGCAGCACTTCTACCAGTTGCTCCAGTGGCATAGAGCCGGTGTAGGCCAGGGTGTGCTTGTAGTCCAGAAGCTGAGCAGGCAGATCCAGCAACTCGTCCACCTGGGTATCGAGAATCTCTGCAGATGTCATTGCCTCGAGCATGGGGGATTCGGCACCGTAGCGATTGTACATATACAGCGCCTGCGCTATGGCGGGAGGAGAACTCTTTCGGTCTTCCCTGGACTTAAGCAGGATGCCTTTGAGTTGCTCGAGTGTCTCGCTGTCGCTGCTGGGCGTCTTGATCAGTTCCATCATCAGGGCGACAGAACTTTCGAACTGATCGTCCAGTCCTGACAGGGCGAAGGCGGAAGAATTTTCGCCGGAACCGAAACGGAATTCGGAACCCATGCGGTACCACTCTTTCTGCAGTTCTTCATTGCTCATGTTTTCGGTGCCAGCCACATCCATCAGGGCTGCAGCGAGGCCCAGCTTCTGATCTTCTTCCGTACCGACCTCTACGTTGACGGAGAAGGTGAACAGATCATTGAGGGGGTTGGGTGCATAATAAAGCTCAACCCCGGGTGCAAATTCGATTACCCGGTAGTCCTCATCGGCTTGCACAAATGAAGGCTCGATCTCCTCCACGTCCATGGCCAATACCATGGCAGCAAAATCTGACTGGCGAGTCGGGTCGATGGTGACCGGGTCTATCTGCGGCTTTTCAACTTCGGGTACTTCGTGTTGACCATCGATGCGGTACACCGCCACATAGTCGTCGCCAAAATATTTATTGGCCACATCCACCACATCCTGCTTGGTGAGTTCTTCCATGCGGTCGATTTCGGCTATGTGGTAGTCCCAGTCAGTTCCCTCGATAAAGGACTGGCGCATCATGGCCACGCGCGCCGTGTTGAATTCCAGACTGGCTTTTTCATTCTTGAGAAAGTCATTGACGATTGCAGGAATAATCCAGTCTTCGAATTCTCCTGCCTTGATGATATCGATCTGGTCCAACAATAGCTGCTCCACTTCCTCAAGACTTTGATCCTGCTTGGGAACCCCGTACAGATTCTGGGAGCCATAATCATTGAGAAACAGGGGTGAGGAGCCTGCCTGGGAAACCAGTTGTTGCTGGTTCAGGTTGAGGTTGATGAGGCCAGCGGTACGGTTATCCAGGATCATATCCAGCAGGATCAGCGCTTCCTTGTCCTGGTTGCCGTTGGGTGCGGTACGAAAGGCCAATTGCACCTGCTCCTGACCGGGGTATTGGACGGTGCGCCGTTCTGCACCTTGCAGCGGCTCCTCATCCCAGGGCCCAACTTCGGGGACGTCACTGGCTTCCCAGCGACCAAACTTCTCTGATATCAGCTCGATCGTTTCCGCAATATTGATATCACCACTGATAAAGATGCCCATGTTATTGGGAACGTAGTAGGTATCGAAGTAGTCCTGAATATAGACCAGGGACGGGTTCTTGAGATGGTCAACGGTGCCAATGGTTGGTTGCTGGCCGTAGGGATGCTCCTTGTATAACAACTCATCTACTGCAGTACCGATAATGCGATCGCCGTTGTCCAGGGTTCGGTTCTTTTCTTCATAAACGGTTTCCAGCTCGGTATGGAACAGGCGGAATACTGGATTGACGAAGCGGTCTGATTCGATCTCCGCCCATTGCGCCAGTCGATTGGAGGGCAGACCTATCTTGTACACGGTTTCTTCATGCCAGGTGTGGGCATTGAGCGCATTACCACCCATGTTGTTATAAAGCTTGTCTATTTCATTGGGCACCGCATATTGGGCCGCCAATTGTGCTTCCCGGTTTATCTCTGCATAAATCTCCGCACGTCGTTCAGGGTCGGTTGCCGAGAAATGCTCCTCGTAGAGTTCCACAATCCGGTCCAGGTGTGGCTTCTCAGCCTCGTAATTCAGTGTGCCCAGATTCTCGTTGCCCTTGAACAGCAGGTGCTCCAGGTAGTGGGCGAGTCCGGTGGCGTCGGCAGGGTCGTGCTTGCTGCCTGCCCGCACTGCGATCTCTGCATAGAAGCGAGGTTCTTCGTGGTTTTCGGTCAGGTACACACGCAGCCCGTTATCAAGCTCATAGATATGGGTATCCAGGAGGTCTTCGGGGTTGGGCTCGTTAATGCGCCGGTAACCCGTCTCCACAGCAGCGACCGGGGCGACAGCATCGCCTTGCCCGTTGTTTGCCGTATTGCCTGATTCACTGCAGCTTGCCAACAACAGGCCTGCTGCCAGCAAAATGCCTGCAGTCAGGTTGGCGCGATGTGAAATAGAGTCGAAAAAAGTCATGGATACTCCTGGCGTGTGCTTACACTATTGCTGCTAATGGTAACGTGTGTGTTGGGTGTCTAGATTGCTGGCGGTCTCCACTAAATATCCAGATTCGAATACTCTGCGGAGCACAGCGTGGACTACTGATCCACTCCTTCATTCATGGTTTGGCTTTGAATCATGCCCGATGCAATCGCGCCGAGAAATTTCTCCGCTTCCTGCATCTGTGTCTGGCCCAGCTGTTCTCTTAACTCGACCCGGGCTGCAGTGAGCACGGCGAGCTGGCGCTGGGTTTCTGAAACCGCATTGGCCTGGGGATTCAGTCCTTCCCTGAGATTGCCGCCAAGATGCTTTAACACGATGTCCAGCACCAGCTTACGGTCTGCTTCATTCAGTGCAGGTGCGTATTGGGCCAATTCAAGGGCAAAAGTATTGCGCTGCTGACGCTCCTGGAAACTGGCTTCGTAGACATCAAACTGCTGCAGTTGTTCCGTGTTCAAGACTTCAGTCAGTTGTTCGCGCAGGTAATCCGAGGTCGCTATATCTTCCAGTGCAACGTCACCACCAGTGCCCGACGCACGAGCCCGACTCGCTTCGACCCGGAGGGAGAACACATCGGCAATCGTATCGCGGATTGTTCGCGCCTGTTCCTCATCCAGTTGCAGCGATTCGATGAAATCCCCGTAACGGACAGTGGCCTGCATTTCGGCCATCTGTCTTGCAATATCCATCCTTGAGCCGGGAGGCCGGCTGCCCGTGTAACCAGGTGGCGGCGCCACTGAAGTATCCGGGGGTTGGGTGCCATGGGCCGCGGTGCTGACGGTGGCGCCGACAATAAGAACACTGACCAGGATTTTGTGCATGGAAGATCCATCGTTTCGAAAGCTGCCTATGGTAAGGAAATCGGCGCCAAAAACCTATGGCTATCCCCTTGTCACCGGGACGATTGGTCGCTTGGGCTCCCCTCATAGCAGGGTTTTGCAGTTTAGAGCGTATAATCAGGCACCATCTAATCAGCTTAAAGTCTCCTCCCGACCATGCAGAATAAAGCTAAGTCATTGTTTTTGTGTGCTTTTAGTGCTTCATTGCTGGCCTGCACCAATGCCGCCTATAAACAATCGGCGGACACCGAAACCTATGCGGCCATCGACCAGAAGACGCCGATGGTGCCCGGTATGACTGAGCAGGTGGTGATCGATGAGCCGGTAGTGGTCGATTTGAGCCCCTATCCAGTGAATAACCAGCTCTACGAGTTCCTCGATAACGAGGCCCAGAGTGAAGTAGGAGCCCGGATTCTCAGCCTCAACGCGGCGCTGGATCTGGCCTTTCGACACAGCCAGCGCTACCAGACCCAGAAAGAGCTCCTGTACTTACAAGCGCTGGCGCTGACCTTCGACCGCTATCGCTACACGCCTATATTCAGCTCCATAACCTCCGCGGATTATCAGTGGGACGCCCAGGATCAGTTTGTTTCCGATATGGAGCTACTTACGGGAATCGATGCCATCAACAACGGAGAATTGATTGGCACCAGTGAAGCCACATTTACCAGCACCAGTCTTGGGGCTCGCTATTTGCTGCGTAGCGGCGGGGCTATCGCACTCAATCTGACCAGCAACTTTACCCGCTTCCTGACGGGTGATGTGCAGGAATTTGGTACGGGTGCGTTGATTGGCTCCTTTACTCAGCCGTTATTGCGGGACTTTGGCACGGCCATCGAAACCGAGAACCTGTTGCAGGCAGAACGGAACCTGCTTTATGAGCTGCGAGATTTCACTCGCTTTCGCAAGAGTTTCGCAGTACAGGTGGCCAGCAGCTATTACTCGGTATTACTTGATCGGGAAACTGCCCGAAATAATTATGCCGGCCTGCAAGCGACCAATCTGTCTCTGGAACGAGAGCGGGCTTTCCAGGCAGAAGGCCTGACCACTTTGTTGACGGTGGGACGTCTCGAACAATCTGCACTGCAGGCGGATTTAAACTGGACCACTTCCATTCGGCGCTACAAGCGCAGCCTCGACAACTTCAAGATCCTCCTGGGTCTGCCAGCCGAGGAGAGCATCGTGCTCGATGACAATGAGATGGCGCTGATTGCAGAGACGGGTATGGACAGTCCCGATATCAGTCTCGAACTGGCACAGGAAATGGCCCTGCAAACCCGTCTGGATCTGTACACACAACTGGATCAGGTGCAGGACGCGGCTCGTAAAATCAATGTGGCAGCCAATGCCCTGGAACCGGCTCTGGATTTCAGCTTTGTGGCTTCGGTGCCCAATTCAACCACCCAGGCCATTGCCGAGCTGGATTTCGAGAACGCGGTTTACACGGCAGGCCTGGATCTGGAACTGCCCCTGGATACCAAGTTGGTGCGCAACAATTATCGGCGCTCGATAGTGACGTACGCAGCCGCTGCAAGAAATTATTTACTGTCTGCGGACAACATCAAACTGGATGTACTGGATGCCTGGCGCCGCATGAACGAAGCACGTAAACGCTACGATATCAGTCAGGCCAGTGTGCAGATAAATGAGCGGCGAGTCGAAGAGGCCGAACTACGGGCTGAACTGGGTCTCGGCGATATTCAGGACACGGTAGACTCGCAGAACGACCTGACCGCAGCGCAAACTGAGCTGGTACGTTCAATAGTCAGCCACAACGTGGCAAAGCTGGAATTCTGGCGCGACGTGGGTCTGCTCTATGTAGATGACAGCGGTCAATGGGAGGAGGGCACTGATGCGCCCCGATAAGGACGAATCCACTAATAATGAAGACCAGCCTCGGCGGTTCAGCGAAAGCCTGAACAGCGTGCTGGCGAAACTACCGGAACCTTTACGACTTCGACTCGAAGCTGCAAGGGCATCGTTTCTTGCGGCCCAGAAATCTACCCAATACCTGATACTTGGCGGTGCCTCGGTGCTGGTGATCGCACTTTTCATGACCGTAGGCAATGACGACGGGGCCAGCAATCAGGCGCTTACATTCACTGCACGCCGCGGCGATCTCGACATTACCGTATTGGAAGGGGGCGGGCTGGAAGCCTTGCAGTCCCAGGAAATTCGCTCTCGAGTGAAAGGTCGGGAAGGGGTCAAGATACTCAGCATCATCGAGGAAGGCTACCGGGTCACTCAGGAAGATGTTGAGAGCTCCCTGGTGCTGGTGGAACTGGATACTGCCGCGCTTATCGATGAAAAGTTGAATCAGGAAATAGCGGTCGAAACAGCAGAAGCCAGTTATATCGAACAAAAAGCCCAGTACGAAATTCAGCTCAATCAAAACATGACTGAATTAAATGATGCTCGTCAGGAAATGCGCTTCGCTCGACTGGATTTTGAAAAGTTTCTCGGCGCCAATATCGTCGGCGATATCGTCGGCAAGCTGGAAATTGAGGAGCGACTGGCCAAAGCTGAAGTGGCTCAATTGGCCAATCAGGCAGCCCCACTGCCGGTAGCTTCGCTTGAGACCGCTCCGTCAGAGCCAGTGCAGCTGGATATCGAGTCACTGCCTCCGCCCATGCAGGATCGTATTCGACAGATGATGGCTGAAAACAATGGCGAGTTGCCCGCCGAGATGCTGGAGCGTATGCGGCGCTTCGCGGAAGGGGGATTCCAGCCAGGGCAAAATCGGGGAGGACGGATTGGCCGGGGACCTGGCACTGAATCCAGTGACAATCCTGCGGATGGTCTGCGGCCCACTGAAAATCTTCCCACTACCGAGTTGGCAGACAATCCAGCAGAGCCGGAAACATTGACCCTGGAGCCCTTGAATGAAGCTCCGGTCGAGCAGTGGTCCACCTTGTTGATGGACGATACTTATATGGCAATTCGCGATGGCATCGACTTCACCCAGTACGCTGATATTGAGCAACTGGAAGATGGCGAGGCCAAGCAGCAACTGCGCGCATTACTGGATGAACTGCAAGTTGCCCAGGAAGAGTACCTGCTGGCCCAGGATCGCATCGAGGGTCAGCGCCGGCTGGAAGCCAGGGGCTTTATCACGCCAACGGAACTGGAAGCGGAAGAACTGAATATGAGCAAGGCCTTCAACAAGCAGCAGGAGAAGGAAACTGCGCTGGCTTTGTACATTCAATACACCTTTCCCAAAGAGGCCGAACAAAAGCTGTCGGATTATGAAAACGCGGTGATGGGCTTTCAGCGCCAACTTATCGACAACATCGCGGAAGAAGCTCAGCAACGGGCTCGCTTCCGTTCAGCCGAACGCAAGTTCAATCTGGAACGGGTGAAACTGGCTGACGTGAATGATCAAATCGAGATGGCTACCATTCATGCTCAACGACCCGGACTGGTCGTTTATGGCGCTTCCGATCAAAGCTCGCAAAGATATCGTCGCAGTAATGAGGAAGCCATTGCCGAAGGGGCCACAGTTCGGGAACGTCAGGCCATACTCACCATCCCGGACATGCGGGAGATGGCAGTCAAAGTCAATATTCACGAGTCTGCAGTGCAGCGAGTAGCGGTAGGACAAACTGCCAACGTTTCAATTGACGCCTTTCCAGATGAGCGTTTGACAGGTGTCGTGACCAAAGTGGCAGTGGTTGCCGATTCGGCCAACTCCTTTATGAACCCTGACCTTAAAGTCTATCCGACCACAGTGAAGATAAATGGGGAGCATGACTGGTTGCGACCGGGCATGAGTGCGGAAGTTGAGATACTGGTAGACAGGCTGGAAGACGTGGTTTATGTCCCTCTCCAGGCCGTGTCCTATTTTGATGACAAGCGAGTGGTCTATATATCCCGCGGTGGCAATCCAGTGATGCGCGAAGTTGAGACCGGCAGGTTTTCCGAATCGTTCATTGAGATCCGTAGTGGTCTCAGCGAAGGCGAAGAAGTGCTGTTGTTGGCACCACAGCAGCAGATGAACGAACGCGCTGCCAATCAAAGCTAGCGTTCCCTCCCAGGCTATGTCAAATCTCGAAACCAGCGCCCAGTCTGAACAGACCAAGCTGCCACCTCACATGACAGGCAATCGCGAAGTCGTTGCGCGCCTGGAGGAGATTCGCAAGACTTATTACATGGGGACAATGTCGGTCGAAGTTCTCCATGGCATCTCCTTGAAATTTCATGCCGGTGATTACATCACCATCATGGGGCCTTCAGGTTGTGGCAAGTCCACGCTGATGAATATCCTGGGTTGCCTGGACCAGCCTACCGATGGCAAGTATTTTCTCGGCGACGAAGACACGTCGAAGATGAACGACGATGATCTTTCCCAAATTCGAGGTGCCCGGCTGGGGTTTATTTTCCAGTCCTACAATCTGATTCAACAGCTCAATGTGCTGGAGAACATCGAGATGCCGCTGTTTTATCAGGGCTATGCCGAGGCCGAAAGCAGGGAGATCGCTCTCTCACTCGCTGACCGGGTTGGACTTGCAGATCGCGTTGATCACAAACCCTTCGAACTCTCCGGCGGACAGCAGCAGCGAGTCGCTATCGCCCGTGCCTTGTCGGTAGATCCGCTGATCATACTCGCCGATGAGCCCACCGGTAATCTGGATTCGAAGTCCGGTGCAGAGATTCTTGGCTTGTTTGACGAGCTGCATAGTCAGGGCAAGACCCTGATTATGGTCACTCACTCTGACGAACTGGCGGAGCGTTCAGACCGCAGAATTCGGTTACTGGATGGCCGGGTGGAAAGCGATGAGTGATCTTAGCCTTAACCCACCCCCAGCAGACTTGCAGCGACGCCAGCAATCCACTTTCAGCCTGGTTCGATTCAAGAAAACTACCCAGGTTGGCCTGAAGAGTATTTACAGTCACGGTTTGCGTTCCTTGTTGACAGTACTGGGTATCGTCATCGGTGTTGCCGCTGTCATTGCCATGTTGGCAGTGAGTGAGGGTGCCTCCTATGAAGCGCAGCAGCAGTTTCGCGACCTGGGTGCCAATAATATCCTGCTTAAAAGTGTCAAACCCGTTGAAGTGGAAGAGACTTCACGGCAAGGCTTCGGTCCTCCCCAGGCCATTGTCTACGGTCTTACCAACGCGGATATAAGAACTATTCAGGACTCCATACCCGGGGTGAACAACGTCATTGCTTCCCGGATTGTGAAGAAGAATGTCTGGAATCTGGGCAAAAACATGAATACTGATGTGGTCGGTACTTCTATCGACTATCCCGTGTCCCGCAATTACAACTTGCGTTCGGGCCGATTCTTTTCCCAGGCTGAAGTTCGAGATCATGCCAATGTGACTGTGCTTAGCGACGAAGTGGCACAGGCATTGTTTCCCATCGACAATCCACTGGGGAAATCTGTGCGCATAGACGGTGATTATTACAACATCGTTGGCGTGATGGAGTCAGAAGGGTTTTCCAATCTCGGACAGAACCAGGCGGGTAGTTCCAACGCAGCGCCAAGTCGAATTTTTATTCCTATCACGTCTTCCCGAACCCGTTTTGGTGAAACCACAACCCGACAAACTGCTGGCGGCATGGAGTCGGAAACCGTGGAACTGCATGAGGCTATCATTCAGGTAGACAATCAGGAGACGGTAATCCAGGTCGGAGAAGTCATCGAGCAGATTCTTGAGCGCAGGCATCGCGATACAGACTATGCCATCGAAGTTCCCCTGGCATTACTGCGGCAGGCCGAGGCCAGCGCCCTGCGAGATCAGATTGTCGCCGGTGCAATCGCCGGAATCTCCCTGTTGGTGGGAGGTATCGGCATTATGAATATCATGCTCGCCAGTGTTACCGAGAGGACCCGGGAAATTGGTATCAGGCGGGCACTGGGTGCCAAGAAGCGAGACATCGTGACCCAGTTCCTGATTGAGGCCGTAATTCTTTCCGGCGTGGGTGGACTGATCGGCGTGGTGCTGGGAATTATTATTCCTTTTGTGATTTCCGTATTCTGGGGCATGACCACGATCGTGACGCCGCTGGCTCCGTTGTTGGCATTTTCCATTTCTGCTTTGATTGGCGTAATCTTTGGCATCTATCCCAGCATGCGTGCTGCCGATATGGATCCTGTGGAAGCCTTGCGCCATGAGTAGAAAATTAAAAATCGCCAATCCGATTTTCGCCCTGTGCCTGAGCCTGTTTATAGCGCTCCCGTTGTTTGCTGCGGAGACTGCTCCCGGCTGGCAACGTTACGATGAGACAGCCGACCTCGCCCAACTGGCCGAGCATGAAAATGAGCGGATGCGTTTTATCCTGCTCAACTCCAGGGTGCTGGATAAGAACACGCTTTGGGCCCCATTTTCGGAAGCCTTGCAGGGCTTCACAGCGGCAGATTACCAGCGACTGAAACCGCTGATACTGGAAAAGAGCATTCCCGAGTTGCAGGCATCTGTGGCGGTGGGTGAATTAAGTTATGAGGAGCTCACAACTTTTTACCTCTATCGAATCCGGGAGATCGAGAGTGACAACAGGCGCTTTATCAACGGCGTTATCGCGCTCAATCCCAATGCGATTAGCCAGGCAAGAGAGCTGGATCGTGCTCGAGCCAACGCCCTGGAGATGGATCGGGACCCCATTTACGGCATGCCCGTGTTATTGAAAGACAATATCAATGTGGCAGGCATGGCGACCACGGCGGGCGCCGTTGCCCTGCAAAACAATTTTGCCGAGAACGCCTTCGTGACTGACCGCTTGCTGGAAAAAGGCGCAATCGTGCTGGGCAAGGCCAATCTCAGTGAATGGGCCTACTTCTTTTGCGGCGAATGCCCGTCCGGCTACAGCGCCATGGGTGGGCAAACGCTGAATCCCTATGGCCGGTTTGAGTTTGGCACAGGGGGTTCCAGCTCTGGCAGCGGGGCAACCATGGCAGCCAATTATGCGGCGGCTGCTATCGGCTCCGAGACATCCGGATCTATCCTGTCTCCCGCCAGCGCAAACTCCATCGTGGGATTGAAACCGACTACTGGCAGTATCAGCCGGACCGGCGTGGTGCCGATTTCGGCCAGCCTCGATACCACAGGGCCCATGGCACGCACCGTTGCCGATGTGGTTATTCTCTTTAATGCGATGACCGGCTATGACCAGTCTGACGCTGCCATGCCTTTGCTCAGTGAGGATTTGCATCTCGAGTATCGGGAAGAACCTTTACAGGGGAAGCGACTCGGGGCCCTGGACTCCTTTATGGAGAATACGTTTTATACCCAAGCTATCGACGTACTGGAATCCGACGGGGCCATCATGGTGGAGCTGGAGATGCCGGAATATGATCGGGAAGGTTTTGGCGATTTGCTTGGCAGGGAAATGATAAGAGACCTGGCGCTTTATCTTGAGAATCATGCAGCAAGCAATGTTGTTATCGACAGTGTGGAATCCCTGCAGGCATTTAACCTGCTGGATGTCGAGACCCGGGCGCCCTACGGGCAGTCCGAAGTGGACACGATGGTGGAGATGGAAATGAGCCTGGCAGAGCTGCAGGCTTTGCGGGAGCGCTTACAAAGTGGTGCTCGCTCAGCCATGGAAGCCCTGTTTGCCGAGGGTGGGGTGAATGTGTTGCTTTCGATCAATAACTTTTCCGCAGGTTTCGCGGCACTGGCAAACTATCCGGCGCTTACCCTACCCATGGGCTATGAGGACGACGGTCGCCCCATTGGGCTGACCCTGATCGCAGAGCCCTTTGCCGAGCAGGAATTGATTGATGTGGGCGCCCGATTTGAAGCCTTAAGCAATGCCAGGGTAATTCCGCAAGACTACCAGTAGTTCTCGGTGGTGATGTGCCCCGGCGTGCGCCGTCTGTTTTTGGTGAATCCTCTGGTTTTCAGCAGTTCGGTGACGTCCTTGACCATATCCGGATTACCGCAGAGCATGAAGTGGGAATCTTCAGGCTTCATGTCGAGACCCACAGACAACTCCAGTGATCCGTCTTCAATCGCAGCGGGAATTCGGCCAGGCAGAGTGTTGGGAACATTCTCGCGGCTCACGAAAGCCTGAAAGCGGAACCGATCGCCGTATTTTTCCTGTAACCCATTAATCAAATTTTGGTAGCGCAGATCCGCCTCGGTGCGAACCGCATAGATCAAGGCAATCTTTTCGAAGCGCTGCCAGGGCTCATCCGTATGCAGGATGGAAAAATAGGGTGCTACGCCGGTACCGGTGCCAAGCATCCACAATTCCTTCGCCTCCGGAATTTCATCGAGAATGAAGAAGCCATTGGATTTCTTCTTAACCCAGACCTTATCGCCTGCATTAAGCTTTACCAGTGCATTGCTTAGCACACCACCGGCGGCTGTGTAGAAAAAATATTCCAGTGGCCTTTGCCCCGGTGAACTGAGATGGGAGTAGGGTCTGGCAACGCGTTCTCCATCGATTTCCAGGGCGAGACTGGTGAACTGGCCAGCTTTAAAATCGGTGATATCCGCGTCGATCTTGAGGCTGAACAGATTTTCAGTCCAGTGGATGTTTTCTACGACTGTGCCTTCAACCCATTCGGCCATGTGCTTTGCCTGTAGTTGTTATGATGGACTGGAACTATGGTATGAATTTCTATAGTCTGCGATCAAGTTCGGGAAGTAAATGATTGATTTTTGGGCCTGGTTTTATTGGCGGCTATTTCTCTTAAGGGTCGCTTCGTTAGGGTAAGCGTAGCTGGGCCAATCAAGACTAGGAAAATTGAGTACTTTCCCGGCTCAGCCCGAGCAACTGTGTGGGTTGGAAATGAATAATAATCAGGAGCGACTGTGAGTTTTAGTTGGTTCGAAATCCCCTTATGGAAGAGAATCCTGGCCGCCATGGTGCTGGGTGTCATCATCGGTGCGATTTGGGGTGAGGGCGCTGCCAGCATTGGCTGGATGGGCGACCTGTTTATCCGCCTGATCCGCATGATTGTTGTTCCCCTGGTATTTGTCACCATCGTATCCGGTGTCGTGTCCATGGGTGATCCATCCAAGCTCGGCTCATTGGGTGCGAAGACAATATTTCTCTATATGCTCACCACCCTGGTGGCCATCACAATCGGACTGGTGTTGGCTGCGATCTTTCAACCAGGTAATGGGGTCGACCTCACTGGCGCCGAAGCCCAGTCCTTGCAGGAGCCCATGGGCATTGCTGAGCGACTCATGTCCATCGTGCCGGAAAACCCATTCGCCGCACTCGCCGAAGGGGATATCCTGGCCACTATCTTTTTTGCTCTGCTTATTGGTGTCAGCCTGCTGACTATCGGTGAGAAGGGCAAACCGGTTGCTGATTTCATGGATGCTTCCAGCGACGTTGTGCTTCGCATTACGCACTGGATTATGGAGGCAGCACCATTCGGTGTGTTCGCCCTGATTGCCCGGGTCACTGGTGCACAGGGTTTCGAAGTATTGCTCAACGCGGTCCTGCTTGCCGGAACTGTTTTGCTCGCCTGCGTGTTGCATGTGTTAATCATGCATGGCCTGATTATCATGAAATGGATGCTGAAGCTGTCGCCGCTCAATTTCTTCAAAGGCGCGCGTGATGCCATGCTGGTCGCATTTTCCACTTCATCCAGTGCGGCCACGCTGCCGGTTTCCATGTCGGTGGCAGAAGAAAACCTGGGTGTGAAACCGATCGTGGCTTCTACGGTGTTGCCCATCGGAGCAACCATCAACATGGATGGCACGGCCCTGTATGTGGGCATCGTTTCCGTGTTCGCCGCCCAGGCATTCGGCATCGAACTGACCCTGGCGGACTACTTGCTCATGGCCGGCACGACCACGCTGGTGTCAGTGGGTACGGCAGCAGTTCCCAGTGCATCCCTGTTCCTGATGTCGGCGGTGATGGACACCATAGGTATGACTCCAGACCAGATCGCTGTCACAGTCGGTTTTATCTTTATCATCGATCGACCCCTGGATATGCTGCGCACCGTGGTCAACATCACCGGTGACCTGTCTGTATCCACCGCGGTGGCCAACTGGGAAGGGGAGTTCGATAAGGAAATTTTTGACCGGCCCCTAAAATACTGAGACCGTAGCCCCGATATTTCAGGGAAGGCCTCTGTTTACTGGGGAGTTTCCTCAGCTCTGAAGATCTGAATTGCGGGAGCATCTCCCTGTCCGCCTTGAATGATCATCGTGCTACTACTTTCGTCAAGTCTTCCCGTTCTGAATGGAATGCCGCCCTGTCGAACGGAGAAAGTTTGAGTTTGAAAAGTCCCATTCTGTCGTTGCTCTTCCTGAATTCGCTGGTAGATCTCAAGCTCCTCATCACTTAGCAAATAGGATAAGGCTTCCAGTTGCGCATCCGGGCTACTCATGGCCAGCATCTGTTGCCTCAGTGCCTGGGCCTGACTGCGACCGGGGTTCTGGCGCAGTTCCTCGATGGCATCCATGCGTAACTGGTTTCGTTCCGCAATGATATTGTTGAGGCCGTCGATGATCGCATCCATGCGCTGATCATCCACATCCAGCTCCCGTAAAAAATCTCCATACAGGCTCTGCATAGCCATCAGCGTACCCAATTCATCCGGTTCGAGCGTGTTTAACTGCTTAAACAGGTCGGCACGGGACAAGGATTGACCATTGGACTGCTGAGACCCTTGCAACTCGACCATGAGCTGTTCGCGAATCTGCTGTTCGAGCAGGACGATCTCGGGGTCAATCTGCGCCTGTGCAATCTCCAGCTCGCTTGCCAGTGCGTTGGCACGGGAGTTGGCACTGCCCAGTTCCCGCCTCAGACGATTGAGTTCTGTTTCGTACTGGACCCGCTGCTCGTCAACTGTCTCCAGTTCGGCCTGCAGTTCTGCCACGTAATTTTCGTACCGGGCAACTTGTTCCTGCTGCAATCGATACTCAGCCAGTAACTGATAGCCTGCGAACAACACAGCGAGGGCCAGAAATCCGGTGATGCTGATCAGTATCGTTTTATTCATGGTTTGCGATCAGTAGACTATGTTTGCAGTTTAGCCATGCCGGCCATTGAGAAAAGGCCTTTCTCATCCGGGAATTGTCCAGATATTAGACCAGCCCACTGAAAATTTTATTCACTAGAATGCATAGGTGAGGGTTGCCGCCACGCGCAAATCCTCATGGAAGAGAATCAGCGGCGAGTCGCTACTGGAATGAATGCTGATAATTTGGCCATTCACCGCCCAATTGTCATCCAGGGTGAAATCGACACCGAGAAGCGCTAACAGGGAATCCCCCTCGATATCCCCTTGCAGGGTTGAGGAGAGCACCAGGTCGCCATTTCGCAGGGAATTGCTGTAGCGGACCAGCCAGTTACCGAAAACACTGTCATCGGCAGCAGATTGTCCGGGGGGCAGATCTTCTTCGGCGTCCAGCAGCTTTTGCGCCTGAATGCCCAGGCTCAGATTCTGTTCATTGTTGATGGCATATTCGAAACCAAAGGAAGTGCCGATGCGGTCCTTGCGCACGCTGGCAGGCGTGGACAGCGCATTGGCTCCGGGAAAGGCAAAGCTGTTGGCGAGGACGTTGTGGCTGTAGGCCAAATCGAAATTGAGCAACAGCCTGCCGATGGCTCGATTGGCGCTGAAACCCAGCAGCAGAAAATCGTTGATGTCCGGGATGCCGTCAGGCCGCGGAGTGTCGATCACAGCAGGCAAGTCGTAGCGCAACTGATTCTCATATAAATAGGCTGCCATCAGGGCGATGTCGCTGCCTTCGAAAGACTTCTTCCACTGAGTGCCCGCTTCCAGCAGTACCTTGCCGCTGCGGTCATAGTCGGGCAGGTTGAAGCCCGGGTCGAAGAACAGCGGGCTGCCCCGCACCGGGGCCGGATTAAACTCGGGATAGAAATTGATAAAGCTGGAAAAACTGCTGCTGTTGTCATCGCCAAAATAATCCCAGATCAACATGGGTTGGTTGAGGCGGGCATCTTCGATATCGATAATGGTGAAATCACGAAATTCCGTGTGATTGATAATGTCCAGTACCGAGTTACCGATCATTTCCCCCCACACCACAGTCTGGTTGCCAAACTTGAAGCTGTGCGCGCCACTGCTGTATTGCACGAACAGTTCATTTAACTGGCCTTCGGTGTTGTGATCGCTATTGCTGCTGGGCGCCATGTAATCCTGGTCCCAATAGAGCCGGTACCAGGCGCTGGCCTGTAGCAGCCAGCCGGGGGCAAAGGCGTCCTGGTAACGGAAATTAAACTGCAGGCGACTGTTTTCAATTTCGGATTCCTTGGGCAGGGAGCCCAGGGCGCCAAAATCGATGCGGTGATTATTTACCTGGGCAGAGAGCTGCTGGCTGATGCGGACAGTGAGATTGTCCAACCAGGATTCTTCCTGGGTTTCTGCATCCTCGTCGAAGGCTCCGCCGAAGATATCATCGTCGAAACCAAAGTCGGCGTCGGGATCGAAAGTGACGTTGTCATCCAGAATCAGGGGGTCATCCTGTTGCTGACCCTGGGCCACAGGCAGCACGCAACACAGGCCCAGCAGCAAGCCAACAGACCTTGGAAGAAGGGAATTCATACGCGCTTGCTAGTTGATTTGTCCGCGAAGCTTTTCCAGTTCGGTTTCCCGAAAGGCCACATCGGTTAGCGTGCGTGTGGTAAGGAATTCATCTTCAACAGCAATGTCGGTATGAATTTCAAGAATGGCCATATTGGACAGGCGATTGCTGACCAGGTTCATCATGGTCAGGGAGCGAGCCATCCACACATCGTTTACCAGTTCTACTCTCGATGCCAACAATCGTTTGATTTCGTTGTCGTACTGATCGAACATTTCCACGCGCAATACCACGAAGCGCTCCTTGTCCACGTAGTTGATGGTACGAGAGTAGCGAGATTTACGTGCACGTTCCTCATTGGGGATCATTTCGATCTTCCACACTTCACGGCTCGCTTCGGTGGTCTCCTCCAGCAGGTTGATCTCATACTCTTCCAGTTTTCCAGTGTCGGTGTCTTCGGTTGTGAACTCTGAACCGAACACGGAAGCAGGTTCGGAATCATCATCAGAATTGCCACTGGCAATTCTTTTGACACGCCCCAGGGCTGACAAATAGAGCCAGGTCTCATTATCACGTTCGGCATCGTCATAGGCATAGGACAACATGCCTACACCACGTTCGGCAGCGGGTTCCAGCACGATGGTGACGCTCTTGGTGTCCTTGCCTTCCGGGCCGTAATTTTTGCCCACTGATTCCAGCGACTTGATACGTGGGCGTTCCGCGCAGGTAATGCGATTGTCCTTGAGTCCAAACCGGCAGGTGGATAACTGCATGCGGTTGAATGCTGAATCGGAGGTGGCCCGCTGATTTTCTTCTACCTGCTCCATGATTTCCCGAGCGCTCATCTCCTGGGCGCTGGCGCCGAAGCCCAGTGTAAGGGCGGTGAGCAGGGCAAAGAGGGTTATAGTCAATTTCAGCTTCATGCCAGTTTCTCCATAAAGGTAATTCGTGTATCTGCGTCTTTCACGCCAAAGGTTGGCTTGAAGATCATAATCATAGCGGGAATCAAAAACAGATCGCAGAGCAATGCGACGAAGATGGCCGCAGAGCCGAAGAATCCCATCTTGGCCATTCCCAGGTAATCAGAAAAGCTGAGCAGGGCGAAACCCAGCCCCAGAACCATGGTGGTAAACATCACTGCTTGTCCAACATCCCTGATGGTGGATTCCAGGGATTTACTGATGCTCCCGGTTCTAAGCAGTTCGACCCGGTAATGGGTCATGAAATGGATGGTATCGTCCACGGCAATACCGATAATCAGGGGCGCGATCAACAGGGTGTCCGTATCGAGGGAGATGCCCATCAGGCCCATCAAGCCGAAACCCAGCAGCGCCGGAATCATATTGGGTACCATGGCCATCAGGCCACCCTGGAGAGAGCCCAGAGTGACGATCATGATGATGCTGATGACACCGATGGCAAAAGCAAAGCTGGAAAACTGTGAATTGGCGACTTCGTCGGCCATGCGCATCAACAGGGCCATAGAACCCGTGAGATAAACATCGAGCTCAGGGAACTCGGCTTCCAGCGGCGCGAATACCTCATCGATTTCAATGGCAATGTCATCGAAGAATTGCTGATACTGATAGGAGCCGGCGTTGTAGATGTTCAGCGTAATATGGGAGCGGCTGTAATCATCAGACACCAGGGCGCGACGATCCTCAGGATTGGCGCTATTGAACAGGTACAGCAGCTGCGAAATCAGTTGCTCGTCATCCGGAACCCGGTAGTACGCTGGATCATCATCGCTCATGATCTGGTAAGTATCCTTGACGATGTTGGCCAGGGAGTTGGTGCGTGTCACCTGGTCCTCGTAACGGGCTTCTATCCGGGACTGTAACTCGTCCATCGCCTGCAACAGGCGCGGATTGTAGAGGCCATCGGTCAGGTTGGTGTCGACCATGATCACCATGGACATGGCGCCGGCCATGTTTTCGTCTACGGTTTCATAGGCAATGCGAATAGGACTGTCAGCCTTGGTGAGTTCAGTCATATTGGTGTCGATGCGAATGCGTGACATGCCAAAAGCGCAAACCAGAAATACAAAGGCGAAAATCGAGAGAATGAACCAGGGTCTCCGGGCCACGATGAAAGGCACATAGGCAAGGATGGCAACGCGCCAGTTCACAACTACGTAAGTCAATGCAGTGATGGCTACGATATAGGTGCCAACCCAGAGACCCAGTAGCGCATAGACTGCCACGGCGTAGATCAGTGCAATAGCCAGCTTCCTGCTCCTGGGAAAGGCATTCCATCGAGCACCCAATCTGTCAGCCATGCTGGCATCATTGGCGTCGGGTCTGCCCGGGTGCCACAAATCCAGCAAAATGGGCAGCAGGACGATGGTAAAGAAAAATGCCATGAACACACCCGCCGCCGACATAAAACCGAAGACCTTAATTGGGACCAGTTCAGACATGGTCAGGGCGAGCACGCCGCACATGGTGGTGATGGTGGTCACCATGATGGCCAGGCCGGTTTTGCCGTAAGAGAGAGAAAGGGCATCGTAGTGTTCCTTGCCATCTCTGCGAAAGGTGAAATAGGCACTCATGACATGCACGCAGTCAGCGATGCCTACTGCAAACACCAGTAGCACGGTGAGTGCAATCATTTGGGAAACAGTAATGCCGAGCCAGACGGTGATGCCCCAGGTCCATGCCATGCTGGCGGCGATAGTGACCATGGGCCAGAGCACGGCACTGAACGATCGAAACAGGATGTAGAGCAGCAGGGTGAAGATAAGCACCATGAGAATGCCGAACACTTGCATCTGGGTCAGGGTGTCCATCATAAATTCCATCATGGGCGGGTTGCCCACGGGGTAGAATTCGAACTGGTCCGAGTATTTTTCATAGACGGCTTTTGATGCCACATGAAAAGCGGTGTAACCAAGCATGTCTACGGGTTCAAAAGAGACTTCCTGTATTTCGGCACTCTCATCGAACTCCAGGTCAAAGCTTTCCGCGCCATCGCTATCATTAAAAGTGTCAAATTCAAGAAAGCTGTCGTCCAGCACCACATTGGATGCATCAACCGCCGGCACATAATCTTCAACCGGCTGGGCACCAAAGTCAGTCTGGATCAGAATGGCGCCGTATTCCGCATCAGCAGAGTAGAAGGCCAGAAGATAATCATCCTGCTCAAGGGCCCGGCGCTTGATTTCGGCGAGTGCGTCATCATCCTCGGGAAGCTGGGCAGGCACGAGGCGATTGGAGAGTAAGGTGTCACCGACATTTTCCTGGTAGCGAATATTGGCAATGGATTGAACACGGCGAATATGGTTCAGCTCATTGAAATCCAGCTCTATGCCATTGTCTGTTTCCGGGTAGTCTGCTGGATCCAGTTCTTCCCAATAGCGCAGGTCATCGGTGAGTTGTTGAATGGCGGTGAGTGATTCGCGGGAGAACACATCACCGTCTTTGGCGCGGTAAACCAGAAACACGGAATCGTCGCTGCCAAACTGCCGGCGATACTCGTTCAGTGCAAACATGGCCGGGTCTTCCTGGTCCAGGAAGCTGTCGGTAGTCATATCCAGTTCTGTGCGAGTGAATATGCCCCACACCATCATTGCCGTTATGACAAACAGGCCTGTAAGTACGAAAGCCTTGTAACGCAAGACCTTATTGGGAGCCTGGGCAAAGGCATCACTGAGTCTGAGCAGTAGTTGTTCCATGGGTACCTGCTTTTAAGTGTTGATTCGTGGAATCTGAGTCTTGTTTTTTGATCGAATATCTTTGAGTCGTGGTTATGACGTTTCCGGTTCATTGCTGTCCGCTTCATCTGGCTCGGACTGCTTTTCATGGGTCTGGTAGTAGATGAATGAATAAATGGAGGCTATGGCTAGTGGGCTCAGAGCTAAACCCAATAGCAACCACACGGATGTGAGGAAAAAACTGGTCAGCAACAGGGTCGTGCCTGAGATCACCATGAGTTTACCACACAGGCGGTGGGTTGCTCGCCAGTTCGCATCGGAATTGATGGTCCAGGGAAGGTAAATGCCCAGAAAGAAATTTCGCTCGGTTTTGCCAAATACATTGCCGGTGACAATGAGGAATGCGGCCATTCCTATTGAAAAGTAGTGCAGGAAAAACGTGTACTCTCCCTGATTCATTAGCATGCCGTAGTGAAGAAATGCGAACAGCAGGCCAGTACCAAAAACGATAATGTCCATGGCACGTTTGCTGTTAGGCATGGAAAATTTACGGGGCGAGATTCGGATTAGTACATTGATGGATATCATCAGGCCCAGAAAAGCCGCAGGCATCACGATCAACATTAATTCTTTAGGGCGGGAAGCGAGCAGTTCACCATCCAGAGCAAAGCGGGAAGGAATTTCAGCGGGCAACTCAGAAGATAATATAACGCTGGTGGCGATGAGTGCGAACAGCGCAAGAAAACTTAACAAGTTGGCCTGGATAAATTTCATGACTTTGACCCCTGCTTCTCCTGGAAGAACCCGATTACAAACTGAGCCGCGTCCTCGAAGACGCTGGTGTTAATGGAATAGTAGATGCTCTGTCCGCGGCGTTCTGTGACGACCAGGTTGGCGGTTTTCAGCTTGCCCAGGTGATGGGACATGGAGGGGCCGCTGATATCGAAGTGCTCACCCAGTTCCCCGGCAGACTTGGGACCCTGCTTGAGCAGATCCAGTATCTTGCGGCGTGTTGGGTCAGAAATGGCTTCCAGAACGTCTTGCATGACAGTCTCTCGATTAGATATTTAGAAAATTATCTAAATATCTAATCGAAGTCAACGTTCAAATGGAATTAGTTAGCTAGATAGCGTGATCAGGGACAGTTATAGACGTTGAACTGCTGGCGGCCATTGCTGATATTGGCCTGTGGGGCGATGGCATTGCCACCCATATTGGCTGCCTCATTGCGGGCCAGGGTGATCAATTCCCTTTGCTGGCGCTCATCGCTGCGGTCCACGACCACGATTCGATCCATGGTGGTGCTGCTGGCACGACCCAGGAGTTGACAGCTGCGGTTATTGGCCTGTGCCAGGGTGAGAACGACAACCTCTTCTCCGCCCGGGCTCAATTGTACCCAGGTACAGGCACTCAGCATGCTCAACAGGGCGATTAATACGATTGATTTTTGCATGACATGCTCCAGTAGAATACCAGTAAATTCGTCTTGGAATTCGAGTTGGCGGATCGGTTCCAAAGGGGAGTGCTATGTTAACATCCGCCGACCCGCAAGTAATGAAGAAGTCACTCAATACACCCGTGAGAGAGCTGTTTGGCCACCATAGTAGAAACGCTTAAACGAATCGTCGGTCCCGGCGGTTTTCGCGAGGGCAGCGATATAGAACCCAGGTATTACCGGGACTGGATGGCGGATCGTGCTATCGAGCCAGTATTACTGCTGCGCCCGGAAAACACTGAGCAGCTCGCCGAGATCATGGCAGCCTGTCATGGGGCCGGCCAGCCGGTGTCGCCACAGGGAGGCATGACCGGGCTGGTGTCAGCGGCCGCGCCCATGCAGGGGGAGGTCGCTATTTGTTTCGACCGGATGAAGCGAGTTGTCGAAGTCGATCCACTTACCTCTACCATGACAGTAGAAGCTGGCGTAGAGCTGCAGACCATTCAGGAACAGGCGGAGGCCAATGGTTTGCTGTTTCCTCTGGACCTGGGTGCCCGGGGTAGCTGCACCATCGGCGGAAACCTGTCTACCAATGCGGGCGGAAACCGGGTGATTCGGTATGGCATGACCCGGGATATGGTGTTGGGAGTCGAAGCGGTGTTGGCCGACGGCACGATCATCGATGGCATTCACAAGCTGAGAAAAAACAACACCGGCTATGATCTCAAGCAGCTCTTTATTGGCAGCGAAGGCACGCTGGGGATTATTACCAGGGCGGTGCTCAAGCTCGCCCCGAAACCCAGCAGTCAGGTTGTGGCTTTTTGTGGAGTCGAAGACTTTGACAAGGTGGCGCAACTGCTGGTGCACTGTCAGGCTCGGCTGGGTGCGAACCTTTCAGCCTTCGAGGTGTTGTGGCGCAACACCTATCAATTGATTGATGAGAAAGTACCCCATGTGAATGTGCCGCTTCCCGATCAATACGGGTTTTACGTGTTGGTAGAGTCCATGGGTTCCAATGCAGACAGGGATGCTGAACTATTCCTGTCCACTCTCGAAGCAGCACAGGGCGAAAACATGGTGGCCGATGTGGTGGTTGCCGATACGACCAGCAAGATTGGCAGCCTCTGGGCCGTTCGCGACGGCGCGGCAGAAGTCATGGGTATCGGCTATATGCACGCCTATGATGTGAGCCTGGACATCGCCAATATGGGCTACTTCGGCGAAGAAGTGGAAAAGCGTTTGCGCCAGCAATGGCCGGACGCAGTGCTCGGACTGTTTGGGCATATCGGCGATGGCAATGTACACATCATCATCAATGTTGGGCCCGAGACAAAAGAATTGCACCTGCAAATTGACGAAATCATTTATCAATTGATCCAGGAGCTGCGGGGTTCGGTATCTGCAGAACATGGAATAGGCACAATGAAAAAACCGTTCCTGGCTTACAGTAAAAGTGATGCAGAAATTCAGCTAATGAAAACCATCAAGCAGGCGGTTGACCCCAACGGCATACTTAGTCCGGGCAGAATTTTTTAATTTCAAACAGGGAGAACAGGATGACTAATAACCTGGAAGGTAAAAACGTGGTAATTATCGGCGGCACCGCCGGTATCGGCCTGGCGACAGCCATAGCAGCCAGTGAGATGGGTGCCAAAGTCTGGGCAGCGGGCCGCAGCCAGGAGCATATCGACAAGGCTAAGGAAGCCAGTGGAGGCAAGTTTGAAGTGCGCCGGGCCGACACCCACGATGCGGTTGCCCTGGATGCAATATTCAGTGAAGTGGGCAGTATCGATCATCTGGTTTCCGCTGCTGTGGGTGGCGAACGCACCCTGAAGCCTTTTCTGGAACAGACCCAGGAGCAGTTCCAGGCTGCTTACGACAAGCTCTGGGGTTACTGCAATGTGGTTCGGGTTGGTGCACCGTACCTGGAAGACGATGCATCAATCACCCTGGTCAGTGGTTCTCCAGCCCGCAAGATCAAGCCGGGCCAGTCTCCGCTGAGTTGTGTTGGGGCGTCCGTGGAAAACCTGGTGAGATGCCTGGCGGTGGAGATGGCCCCCATCCGGGTGAATGTGGTTTCTCCCGGCACTGTGGCAACTGCCATGTTCGATCATTTTGGCGATGAGAAAGAAGAGAAGATGAAAGGGATGACCGCGACTCACCTGATCAAGCGAGCGGGAGAGTCGGAAGAGGTTGCCCAGGGACTGATATTTGTCATGAACAATCAGTTTGTCACCGGAACAACAGTAGACGTGGATGGAGGAAGGATTCTTTCCTGATCACGAATTGCAGACAAGAATGAATGGAGTGAGTTGTGGTTGAAGTGGTAGAGAAACTGGCGAGTGATCCAGACATGTCGCTGATTGATGCGATTTACGAGCGTCGTTCCGTGCGTGGGTTCCTGGACAAGGAAGTTCCCCAGGAAACGCTTGATCGAATATTCGAAATTGCGCAGCAGGCGCCGTCCAATTGTAATGTGCAGCCATGGAAAGCATATGTCGCTTCCGGAGAATTGAAAGAGCGGCTGAAGAAGCAAATGTACGACAATACGGCCAATGGAGTTACCCCCAATCCTGATTATGAATACCGTGGTGATTTCGTTGATGAATATCGAACCCGGCAGGTTGAATGTGCTGTTGCGCTCTATACCAAGATGGGCATCGAGCGCGGTGACAAGGAAGGGCGTATGCGAGCGGTGCTGCGAAACTTCGAATTTTTCGATGCGCCCTATATCGCCTTCATCGGCATGGACCCGAAATTCGGGACCACGGTGGCTATTGATGTGGGCATGTGGGCACAAACCCTGATGCTGACCATGGTGTCATTTGGCTTGCACAGTTGTCCTATGGGAACCATGCGCAATTATCCGGATCTGGTGCGTGAGGCATTCGACATTCAGGATGGTACGAAAATCCTTTTCGGGATAAGCTTCGGCTACGCAGATGAGAAGGTGCCTGCCAACGAGACCCGCACCACCAGGGATCCGATCAGTGCCAATATCCAGTTCAGATCCACCTAGGTTCTCTAAATAATTAATACAGAGCTGAAAAATTGAAACCTGTTGTCCTATTGTATGACCTGAACAACGAACTCGTGGATGACTGTTCCATGCTCATCGGCCAAACCGGGTTGTACACCACAATCAATACCTACAATGAAACCAATGCGGTTGAAGTATTCCAGCAATACAACCGGGGCTTCGGCCTGCTCACCAATCAGCTTTCCTGCCTGATTACCGGCTGGAATAGTTACAAAAAGCCGCGTGACCAATTGCTGTTCAAACTCCGCGCACAGGAAAAACGCAGCCCCTTACGCAGTGCGACACCCGTCATCATTATTACTGAAGATCATCGCAGGGATCTGAGGCAGATCGCATTGGACCCCATGGATGGCTATGTGGCCGCCTATCTGCATGCGGATGAGTACCAGGATGTTATTGCCGATACCCTGCATAAAATTGTGTTTGGCAATCGCGCCCATGAAATGAATTCAATCGCTTATGCCAAGCTGCAAAGTGAGTCTGACGACTGACATCCAGTTCGTTTGATCCCTTGCCAATTCAGGCGTAGCATCGATAGCCCTATCGATGTAGAAAGACGAAATGACTAATCAACGGCCCGGCAGGTGGATTGCCCTGGGCGCTAGTTGGATTAGTCAGATAGTGGTGAATAAAGCCACAATCTGCGATCTATAACGCGCTAAGCCTATGAACTTTATAGATTATTTAATTGGTCTGATACTTGCTTCGTAGAAAGGGTAAAACAACCTGCAAGCGCAAAAAGAGGAATAAACCATGTCCAGTGCACTGACCCTGTTCGCGGTGATGTTGGCTATACTTGTCCCGTGTGGCCTGTTTATCTTTATGATTCAGTACTTCAGTTACAAGCGTTCCACCAACGCGCAAATCGTCAAGCTGCAAAAAGAAATGGAATCCAATTCCAACGAAGATCTTGAAAAAGTCGTTGCCGAGCTTAAGGAGAGAATTGTCGTATTGGAAAGTATCGTGACCGATCGGGGTTATGAGGTAGAGCGCAAAATCAGCAATCTCTAACCTGGCAAGATGACTATCTGTAAAAAATAAAAAGGTGTAAAAAAGGTGTCAGACACGTGTCTGACACCTTTATAAAATCCTGATAACTGCGCTTTGGCTTATCCGGATTGTGTCATACAAAACACATTCAGCTTGTTGCCGTCGAGATCGCGGAAATAGCCGGCATAAAAACCACTGTCTCCTCTGGGGCCGGGAGCCCCTTCATCCTGCGCACCCAATTCCATGGCTTTCGCATACACGCTGTCTACTTTTTCCGGGCTGTCTGCTGCCAGACCAACCATGACGCCGTTGCCTACTGTGGCCGGGTTGCCATCGAAGGGTTTGGTAATAGACACGCCGGGCGAACCCGGGCTGCTGGACCAGGCGATGAAAGTCTCCATTTCCATAAACCTGCTCGCGCCAAGTTCAGCCAGCAACGCATCATAAAACGCTGCACCTTTCTCAATATCGTTTGTTCCCAATGTGACATATCCAATCATGTGTTCCCCTCCACGGAGTCTTGGCCCCAAGGCCAGAATTAATAAAAGCAGTTTGTTAGTCTCGCAGCTGCCGATAACGAAAACAATTACTTGTGTGGTCATTGACCAGCCCCGCCGCCTGCATAAAGGCATAACAAATGGTGCTGCCCACAAATTTGAAGCCGCGCTTTTTCAAATCCCTGGACATGGCATCGCTGAGTTCAGTTGTCGCGGGCACATCTTTTCGGGTACGACGCTTGCCATCAATGGATTTGCCATCGACGAATGACCAGATATAGTCAGTGAAACTGCCAAAATCTTTCTGCACTGCCTGACAGGCCCTGGCGTTGCTGCGGATGGAATACAGCTTCAGCCGGTTCCGAATCAGACCAGGATCCAGTAACAACTTTTCTATGGTCTTGTCGGTGAGTCGGGCTGCCTTGTCTATCTCGAAATTTTTAAAGCATTTTCGATAGTGGGCGCGCTTCTTTAATACAGTGATCCAGCTTAGACCCGCTTGCTGCCCCTCCAGGCAAATAAATTCGAAGAGCAGGCGGTCATCACGAACCGGAACACCCCATTCTTCATCGTGGTAGGCGATATAGTCCGAATCGTCGCCTGGCCACCAGCAGCGTGAGATGGATTTGGAATTCTTGCTCACTTACGCGAGATCCTCATTTTTCACGAAAGTACCTTAAACACCTGATGGCTACCGAGACTAACCGATACGGCCCACAGGGTTTCCTGAATCCCAACTGTTAGCCGATGTCAGCACTGTAGCGTGCGAATCGCCCATTCATGAACTGTATATAAATACAGTATTCCGCGCAAGGGTGTTTAATTGCTGGTAGCTCAAGCTTTGAAAGAGATTCCCTGAAATCGGGTCTTCTAGATCAAGAAGCGTCTACGCGAAAATCGAAAAACAACGAGGAAGCCACATGAAATTGAAATCAATCTTTGCTGCCCCACTGCTTGCTACGGTTTCAGTGCTAACTGCCTGCATGTCCACCTCCGCTCCGCTTGGGCCAGATTCCAGCGCCTGGGCTGATTATCGATCCTGGTATAAAGTGACACCGGAACCTGCTACCGGTGACCCCACTGGTTATCTCGATGGTGTGCACGATGGTACCAATGCCTACCGGCTCATCTATGTGAACTCAACGGGCGAGGCTGTGAACCGGGGACAGGCCAGCTTTCCCTATCCTGCAGGCACAATTCTTCTAAAAGAAAGTTTTAACAATCGCGCAGCACTTGATGCCGATCGCAATCCAGATCTCACCCTGATGATCAAGCTGGAGCAGGGTATGTCGCCAGCTACGGGAGACTGGGAATACGTGCGCCCGGATGGCGCGCGAGGAACCGGAGATTCAGACCTGGGTGCATTCTGTCGTGACTGCCATTTGTACGCGGCCGCCACTGATTACAATTTTATTAATTCCCGATTCTATCAAAACAATCCCTAACCGAACTCCCAGAACGAGAATCAGCCATCCTCAAGCCATTTCGTTCTGAGATCGATGCCGGAGCTTGCTTATGCAACCTCCGGCTTTTTTATGTGCTAATCTCCGCTGTCTGAATTTTCAGTGACATCGAACCAGCAGGAGAGAACACCAATGACAAAATCCATCGTGCGCTGGAGCGCAGCCTTTTTGAGTTTCGTCTTGTTGTGCAGCACCCAGATAGCGGGCGCCCAGGATCGATCCTATGTAAATCCCAGCCGGGCTGGTGATCCTGGTGCTCCATTCAGTGGGGCAGTGCGAACCGAGGACACCCTTTACCTCTCAGGCATGCTGGGGCTGGAGAACGGCCAGGTGCCCAGTGACCCCAGAGTGGAAGCACGCAATGTGCTGAGTGCTATCCGGGATACCCTTGAAGAAGCGGGCATGACCATGGATGACCTGGTCTATGTGCAGATCTTCTGTTCGGATGTGGCCCATTACGATGCCTTTAATGAGGTGTATCGAACTTTCTTTACCCAGGAATTTCCTGCCAGGGCCTTTATCGGAGCCGGCACTCTACTATTCAACGCCCGTTTCGAAGTGCAGGGTATTGCAGTCCGACGCTAGCGCCGGAATAGCAGGAAACCAGGGCGGCAATTCAACGGGGAGCAGAATTTCCTGCTCCCTTTGCCCCGACCAGTGAACTGCGTTGCAAAAAATCACAATCCTTCGCTTTAGAATAAGAGTAAGTGGTTGATATCCTTTGAGAATCTGCAGCCCTCCCCGGGGTTGCCACCATCTAACCTGAGAGAAACTAAAAAATTTAAGGGTCAGGCCATGTTTTCTATGTTCAGACGCATCCCCATCGCGTCCGGTTTTATCGTATTCATTGGCATATTGCCTGCTCTGGTATCCGCTCAGGAGCTTAGCTCCCGATCTGTCAGACCGACCACCGTGGCCGTTGCGCTGAGCGAGGCTCCGGTAATCGATGGTGTCGTGCTGTCCGACGATGCCTGGTTCAATGTGGCGCCCACCAGTGGTTTCACCCAGGTTCGGCCCAACGAAGGACAGCCATCCACGCAGAACACGGAAGTGTATGTGGGTTACACGGAAGACACGCTCTACATCGGGGTCATGGCCTATGACGACAATCCCGGAGCCATTCTGGTCACCGACAGCCGTCGCGATTCGCCACTGAATGACACCGACAGCTTCCAGGTCATTATCGATGGATTGCTGGACCGCCAGAACGGATACGTTTTCGGCACCAATCCTTCAGGTATGGAATACGACGCCCAGGTTATCAACGAAGGCGGCAGTGGTGGCTTCGGTGGTGGTGGCGGTGGTGCCGGTGGCTTTAACCGCAACTGGGATACTACCTGGGAAGTGGAAGCGCAGATCAACGATCTGGGCTGGAGTGCAGAATTTGCGATCCCGTTTGTCGCCCTTCGTTATGGCACTGACAACGAACAGACCTGGGGCATCAATTTCCAGCGCAATATTCGCCGCAATAATGAAGAATCTTACTGGGCGCCACTGGATCGCAACTTCAACCTGAACCGGGTTTCTGAAGCCGGTTATATCGAGGGCATCGAAGTGCCCAGCCAGCGCAATTTACAGGTGACACCCTATGTGCTGAGTGTGGCGGAGCGGGGCGGTGCCTTGCCATCAGGCACCCAGACCCGGGAGGAATTCGGTCTGGATGTGAAGTGGGGCATTACCCCCAGCCTGACCCTGGATGCGACCATGAATACCGACTTTGCACAGGTTGAAGTGGACGACATTCAGGTGAACCTGGATCGTTTCAGCCTGTTCTTCCCGGAGAAGCGGCCTTTCTTCCTGGAAAACGCAGGTCAGTTTGCCATCGGTAATCCCAGAGAGGTGGAGCTGTTCTTCAGTCGCCGGATTGGTATTAACCGGGGCACCCAGTTTCCCATCGAGGGCGGTGGTCGCTTGACGGGCAAGATTGGCAGCAGCACCAATGTAGGATTGCTGCGTATGCGCACCGAGGGTATCGAAGGCACGGTTCCCCAGAATGATTTCTCCGTGGTACGCGTCAATCAGGAGCTGCCTAACCGATCCGCCATCGGCATGATGTTTGTAGAGCGTGATGGCGATGGTTCCATCAGCGGCAATCCGGGTGACGATATCAACCGCACATACGCCATCGACGGTCGATGGGGCATTGGTGAGTACACGGTGATTCGCGGCTGGATTTCACAGACGGAAACACCCGGGATCGACAGTGATGACACAGCCGGGGGTGTGACCTGGAATTTCAACGACGAAAACTGGGCACTGAATGCCGGTTACTCAGAGGTGGGTGACAACTTCAATCCGGAAGTGGGCTTTCTGGCACGCCGTGGATTTCGCAAATACACGGGTGGCTGGCGCTATCGCTACCGACCGGAAAACTGGGGACAGTTGCAGGAATTGCGCCCCCACATGAACTATCGTGGCTACTGGGATTTTGAAGGCAACCAGCAAACCGGCTATCTGCACGTGGACAACCACTGGGAATTCAACAGTGGCATGGAGATTCACACCGGCATGAATTTCACCCAGGAGGGTGTGTTTGAACCCTTCGAGATCGTGGACGGGGTGACGGTACCGGTTGGTGACTACAAACACGAAGAAGCACAACTGGTTTACTGGAGTAACCAGAGTGCGCCGTTCAGCGTGAACTTTCAGAGTCGCATTGGCGGGTTTTTCGGCGGCGACCGGGAAAATCTCGACTCAACCATTCGTTATCGGGTTGGGGAAAAATTCACCAGTGAACTGACCTGGAGCCACAGCAATATCGACCTGCCTGTCCCTGGCGGTGATTTCGAGGTGGACATCGCAAGGCTGCGCATGACCTATGCTTTCACACCGCGTATGACCATCCAGGCCCTGGTGCAATACAACAAGCGTGATGATGTGCTCTCTACTAATTTGCGCTTCGCCTGGCTGCAAACAGCCAACGCGGGTTTGTACATCGTTTACAACGAAGTGGATGAGAACAATATGCTGTTTCCCACA
This sequence comes from Gammaproteobacteria bacterium, assembly GCA_040218615.1. Classification (GTDB taxonomy): domain Bacteria; phylum Pseudomonadota; class Gammaproteobacteria; order Pseudomonadales; family Pseudohongiellaceae; genus UBA9145. Next base: position 58,836 of record JAVJRC010000006.1, on the reverse strand, counting down.
CGTGACAATGCCCAACAGTTGGCGATCAAGTACTCAAGAATTCTGAATATTTTTAACTAGAGGTTAGAGTTTCAAGAGTTCCTTGCCAACGAGAGAGACCGAACTGACGCCCTAATTTTCCTCGAGTATCTCCACGATGCCCTCTCTGATACGGCGCGTGGAGATACTGACTTCGATCAGAAACAACACCAGTCCGCCAATCATCAAACCCATGGCACCGATAAACAAGGTGGCAATCATAAAGGACAGGTTTGACAGGGTGAGCTCGCCCAGAAAGAGCGCCATGATCACCATGCACACCAACAGGGACGCGCACACGAACAAGCGCAGTGACCAGTTGACCAGCCGAATACGTTTCCACAGCCCTTCCGTTTCAGACTGCAGAGTTTCTCTGTGAGAGTCGTGCTTTTCACTGGCCAGGCGTGCTTCCACGATGCGGGCGCGGTCGACTACTCTTCCCAGTCGAATGGACAGGACATTGAGCATGCCAGCGATACCAGCCAGCAGGAAAACAGGTGCCACAGCCAGTTGTATGACTCCGGCGATTGATTCTATGGCATCGATTTCCAAGGTTTACCCGCTGAATTTGTCAGGCAGCAGCCCGGGCATCCAGGTCTTTCCAGTGGCGGTTGCCATTGCCGGGAGTGCGGGTGAGATTGATCCAGATCTCCGCAACGGCAACATTCAGCACGCCGGCCATCCAGAAAGTGGTGCCAAACAACACCGCCATCTCGATCTCAGTGGTTAACTGCAGAATGCCGAGGATCACGCGCTCGGTAGACACTGCCAGCATCAACCCCCAGGCCCGTATCGCCCATTCCCTGTGTGCCGCAAATCTTTTTGCGCGAATACAGGTATAGGCCTTGTAGAAACAGAAGAGACCGTAAAAGGCAAAGAAGGCCGTGGCCATGGATTCATTGAACCCGGCACCACCCACACCCATAAAAGGATGCAGAACTCCGATAAACCCACCAGAGAACGCTGCCACGGCACCCGCAGTAAGCCAGACCCGGCCACTCCAGCGGTGAAAAGTGATGTGGTTCCTGCGAATCGAGCGATTGAACTGCAGCGGCGCCAATCCGTACATCAGTAGCGCAGGCAACAGATGCATCCAACTGGCAAAAGAAAACTGCACATAGCGTCCATTAAACGGATCAAACGTAGCAATGGGATCGGTGAAATCCTGGGACAGGGCGTCAACCAGAAAAACGGACCGAAAGACAATGGAAAACAATCCGTTAAGGATCAACACAGCCACCACGATCCAACCCACTATTTCCAGCACCTTGCGCAAGGTGCGCCTATTGGGCGCGCTGAACAGGGCTTCAGGAGAGCCTGCGGAGTCAGCAGAGTCAGCAGAAACAGTACCGGCAGTCATTTCGGTCATAGCCATGCCCCAGAGTATCCGATTTATTCTAGCTTTGACGCCAGCATAAACAGGGTGGTTAACAAAAGCTATATCGGCCGCCCCGGCGGATGCTAATACAGCCAGAAATGTCTATAATCCACCCACCACGCTCCGACTCCACCCGCTTACAAGCAGCCCACGTGCCGTGCTGGCCAGACGCTGCAGTCAAAAAGCATCTCTTGCTGGAGTCAGTCGAAGGAACGTAGAATCACCAATCCACGCGCCCGTAGCTCAGCTGGATAGAGTAACTGGCTTCGAACCAGTTGGTCGGGAGTTCGAATCTCTCCGGGCGTGCCAATTAAAAAGGGGAGCCAAAGGCTCCCCTTTTTAATTGGCAAGCTCGGAGAACTTGGTTCAACTCCCCAGTTCGAAAGGAGCGAAGCTCCGCAGACGGCCAACGGCCGCCCCGAAGGGGTGAGGAATTTGGCTAAGCTAAATTCCGAATCAATCTCTCCGGGCGTGCGGAGCGCATAGCGCTCCTTGTCCCTTTTTGGCAATAAAGTTGCAAAGTTGTCAGTGTCCCTAAGTCTTCCCTTAAACACCCAACCTCAACTCCCTCAACTCCGTGGAAACCTCCGACTACGAATCACCCCAATCTGACTCAACTTATACTCAATAGTCGTAGCAATCACCGCCAATCCATACTGCACCGACCGCCGCAAATTAATAGACGAAGAATCCGGCAAGTAACGAGTAGGGCAACTCACCTCACCAACAGCAAAGCCCTGGGTAATAACCTGCACCAGCATCTGGTTATCAAACAGAAAGTCATCGCTGTTCTCTTCCAATGGCAATGCTTCCAGCAGAGGCCGGGAAAAAGCCCGATACCCACTGTGGTATTCCGATAATTTAAAGGGCAACAACAAGTTCTGATAGGCGGTGAGTATGCGATTGGCAATGTACTTGTAAATCGGCATGCCGCCGCGCAAAGCACCAACACCGAGGATGCGAGAAGCGATGACACAATCGTAGACGCCGGCTGCAATCATCGAAGTCATGGCCGTGACCAGTCTGGGCTCATACTGGTAGTCCGGATGTACCATCACCACCACATCGGCGCCCAGCTCCAGCGCTTTGGCATAACAGGTTTTCTGGTTTGCCCCATAACCCATGTTAGATTCGTGGCGAATGGTGTGGGCAATATTAAGGTTTTCTGCCACAGCGATAGTATCGTCACTGCTGCAGTCATCCACAAGAATGACATGGTCGACGATGTCGTGGGGCAGCGATTCATAAGTGCGCTCAAGCGTCCTCTCGGCGTTGTACGCCGGCATGACCACCACAATTTTCTTGTCGTTAATCATTGTTTCTTTTTCTCAATTGGACTGACAACACCCCACCAGAATTAGTCAGCAGGCTGATTAGTAACTCGGCCATAGCAAATACAGATAGAGCGACGACGAGTGGCGAATACAGCAGTAGCAGGCAAAGCGTACGCACAGAAAACCTTGACTGCAACAGGGAATAAAGATGGTTGTGTGGCAGCAGAGGCAAGCTGTTCAGTGCGCTCTGCACGAATCCATACAGATTCTGGTCCAGTGAAAAACTGCTTTTTCTGACTGTGCTGAATCCGCTCGCCGCTGCCATCAGGGCAAGGGAGCGAGGGGTAAAGTGGAAAAGATGGCGCGGCACGTCCAGGTGAAACCAGTTTGCGGCAAACATTCGTGATTGCAGCCCACCGTAGTTAGGCACTTCAACAAACAGGCTGCCATTGTCGTTTAATAACTGATGTACCTGTTCAAGGGATTGCTGTGGCCTTGGCAGATGCTCTAGCACATGCCAGAGCACAATCAGATCGAAACGCTGCTTGTCATCAATCAATTGTTGCAAGCTGATGGATTCAATGTCTGCCAGCGTGTCAAACCCCGAGCCGGCTCGTTCGATGCCAAGGACTTCATGGCCCAGCTCGCGAAAGCCGTTCAGCAGCACGCCCCGACCACATCCAATATCGAGCACTTTTAGCTTTTTGCTATTGGTACCATGTTGGTGAACAAGCTTGCGGGCACGGCGACGGGCACTGAATCGTGTCCACCATTCGATAACAGGATTGAACTTGGTCTCGACAGACGAGTAATAGGATTCGCCATAGGCCTGGTCCAGCTGCTTTTCGTTGGGCTCGGGCGAGGTCCAGGCAAGCTTGCAAACCTGGCATTGATCCAGCACGAAACCAGCTTGTTCACCAACAGGCTTGAGCGCCAGGGCAGGAGAGATCACCTCAGGCACCGGGCAATTGCACAACGGCCTTGTCATCGGTTGCGATTTCCTTTCTTCATTGCCCTGCTTCTATTCGGAGTTATTGGCTTGACGGCCAGGCTGTATCGGTAGGGACTGGATCTGCAACAGTTCTTCAGATTCAGTATAAATTTGGCCTGCCGACTGGTCCAGAGGCGAGGGTTGACGATAACATGAAGCAGGACGGTCTTCTTTTCCCGTTAGTCAAAATTCGAGTTAAATCACAATTCCAGGCAGGTATAGCACTTTGCAGCTGAGCATGGCAGCACTTCTCCGCGGTTTCTTTATTGTTGTTATTACCGCTATCTGTTTTTCTCCGGTCATCGAAGGGACGTTTTCCCATATGGATGATGACTCCTACGTGTATCGTAACGAGCATGTAAGAGAAGGGCTTACTCTGGAGAATACCCTGTGGGCACTACAGTCTGTTGAAGTGAGTAACTGGCATCCGCTTACCTGGCTTTCCTATATGCTGGATGTGGAGTTGTTTGGTATGTCCGGACCACACATGCATGCTGTGAACCTGCTGCTTCATGTGCTCAATAGCCTGCTGCTGTTTGTCCTGATACGTCGTGTGTTGTCAGCCGACGCCGCATTCATTGCTGCTCTGGTGTTTGCCATTCACCCCTTGCATGTGGAATCAGTTGCCTGGATCTCCCAGCGCAAGGAGTTGCTCAGTTTCTTCTTCCTGATGCTCTCGACCCATTCCTATTTCTCTTACCAGCTAAAAAACCAACGTGGGCACTATTATGGCGCTATTGCAGCTTTCACCCTTGCGCTCATGTCCAAGCCCATGGCGGTATCCTTTCCGTTGTTGCTGATTCTGCTGGACTACTGGCCGCTGAGATGCCTGCCGGACCTCAAGGACAGGGCTGCGATTAGGCGATACATACTGGATAAACTGCCTTTTGTGATACTGGCAGCCATCGCCTGTGTGCTGGCGCTGGTAGCGCATTCCTTTGCCATCAACGTGGCCAGGGAATATTCATTGAGCGACAAAATCGTTCTGGTAGCGATGGCATACATTGAGTATCTGAAGCAGTTTGTCTTTCCCCTGGGATTGAATTTCTATTATTCGCTGCCCGAGTTGAATATTTCAGTTTATTTCGGGTTTTGTTTATTGCTCCTGCTTGGTTTGTCCGGTCTGTCAATTCTGTACGCCAGAAAATTTCCAATGTTGTTTGTAGCCTGGTGGTGGTACGTCATCGCCTTGCTACCAGTGATTGGCATTCTGAAAGTAGGCGGGCAGTTTGTCGCCGACCGCTATACCTATCTTTCCTTCCTGGGTGTGATCTTTGCTCTGGCGTATCTGGTTCACCAGGTAAAACGGGACGAGCGATTCGCCTTGCTGATGGGATCGGCGATCGTGCTGTTTTTCTGCGCAACGATCACTTACGAATACGCACGCAGTTGGCAACACAATATCTCCATAGCCAGGAGGGGGCTTGCGGAAGACCCGGAAAATCCTTTTGGCTACTATATCCTGGTAAAGGGAGTGGAAGTGCGGCTGACCCAACAATTGCTGGATGACCTGGCGCAATCTAACAGCTGCATCGAGGACCGTGTGGATGTATTCGCTGGCCCCTCCGAAGATGAGTTAGCGTGTCTCCAGCAAGGGGTGGCAAATGACCCTGGCAGCAAAATGATTCTGGCGGCACAGCATTTTCGCGAGTACGAACTGAATGAGTCTGCGGCACTGCTGGCGGACGCTCGAGGTCAGGCAAGCGCCGAAAACCAGTCGACCTTGATCCATTTTGGTGCAGTTCAGGCGGTGCTCGAAGATGATGCGGAGGCGATTGCCCAGCGCATTGCCGAGCTGCGCGCTCTGGCCCCCAGCGAGCAGCGTTCAGCAGCGCTGTTTCTGAGCTTTTATCAACTTGGCAATATCGAGGCTGCGAACCTGTTTCTCAATGAAGTGTTGGAAGACTTCATCAACGATGCCAGCTAATCCCTGCCCAAATCCTCCGCCAGCCCCCTGTTTCTGGCTATAACAGCCCATAAATACGATAATTGGCGATACGCCTAACCGATTTTCCGTCATAATACCCAGCTATCCTTTAGAAGCAGTGTCTCGGGTGAGCCCGGGAATTGTGGCAATTAGGGCCAATTGAAGGGAACGAGAAAGAATTTGCAGCAATCCGGCGGCCTGCACCCGAATTCGGGCCAGCGCTGCCAGCTGAGAGAACCAGTCAGGAATTCAAGAAAGAAATAGGAGAAATCTATGCTTCGTCATTTAGTTAAATTCACGGGAATCGCTGCGCTGACACTGGCCGCGACCACCGCCATTGCCCAGGTAGAATACGGCAGTGCCCATCACGATTACCGTGTGGTTACAGTTGCCGATGGTCTGGTTCAGCCCTGGTCTATGTCATGGTTGCCCGGTGGCGACATGCTGATTACCGAAAAACCAGGGCGTCTGCGCCTGGTTCGAAACGGCCGTTTGCTGCCTGAGGCCATTCCGGGTGTACCCGAAGTGTATTACCGTGGCCAGGGTGGTCTGTTTGAAGTGGTTCCGCATCCGGAATTCAATGACAACCGCTGGGTCTATCTGACTTACTCACGCGAGGAAGGCGATACCTCAGTCACTGCTATTGCACGGGCGCGTTTCGAAAACGACCGGCTCAACAACACCACTGAAATCTTTGCCACCCAGGCACAGGGTTTCGGTCACTACGGTGGCAAGCTGGTGTTTGATGGCAACGGTTATATGTTCCTGACTGCCGGTGACCGACAGGCACCACCGGTTGGTGATCGTGCCGAGTTAGCCGCGCATCCTGCCCAGGATCTGAGCAACCACAATGGCGTTATCATTCGACTGCACGACGATGGTCGTGTGCCTGATGACAATCCGTTTGCAGGGCAGCGCGGCGTGTTACCTGAAATCTGGAGCTACGGACACCGCAGCCCCCAGGGACTGGCCATTCATCCTGAAACCGGTGACCTGTGGGAAACAGAGCACGGCCCACAGGGCGGTGACGAGTTGAACCGAATCGAACCCGGCAACAACTACGGCTGGCCTGTAGTTGGCCGTGGCGTCAATTACGGAGAGTTCGGTCGTCCTATTCACATAGGCATTGCCGAAGAAGGCATGGCGAACCCGACTCGTTTCTGGGTGCCGTCAATTGCTACATCCGGTCTGATGATCTATAGCGGCGACAAGTTTCCGCTGTGGTACGGCAATATTTTTGCCGGAGCCCTTGCCGGTGAGCAACTGGCCAGATTGCAGCTGGACGACAGCAACCGCAACGTCGTGGTTGAAGAAACACTCGCCTATGGCATGGGTCGTATCCGTGACGTGCGTCAGGGTCCAGATGGCTACATCTACCTGGCCATTTCTGATCGGAACGGCGAACCTACTGCGGTAGTTCGCATGGAACCGATTGACTAACAGTCAGCAAGGTTTGGAAAACAAAAAGGGGCTCATCAGAGCCCCTTTTTTTATGTGCCGAATTCCATTCACACTTCAAGGTCTGATTAACTCCAGCGCCTGGTCAAGAGCAGTGGGGATGTTGTCATTATCAATGACTGTGCGACGCTCCGTGTATTGCTCCTGTGCCAGCTCCAATTCTTCCTCCGACAGTTGCTCGAAAGCCGCGAGCAATTCTGCGACCCGATCAGATTGCTGTCCGTCTGCTAATTCCGTTTCAGCAAGCTGCTCGGTTAGCAAAACTGCAGAGAGCAGATTGAGTAAAGCTGGATCGACAATGTTGGCATCGAAAGCCTGTTCCCTAGTTTCCACAGAGCTGGATAATGCGAAGTTTGCTGTAGAGCTGGCCACGCCCTGCTGGGCGGGTGTTGCCGCTCTGGATGTGGCCGCGCTGCGCGCAAGGGTTCTGCCGCCTGCATCGCTGGTCGCCTGATCTGTTTCCACCCGTCTGGCCGGTTCCGCAGCGGCAGCCCGCTCCGCCGGGGCTTGCAGAGCCTGGGCCACATCCGCATCTGCCGCTGAATTTTGTGCAATCGCTAATGCTCCCTGGTCCTCTGCAACCACTTCTTCTTGCAGTTGCCTGGGCGCTGAATCCACAGCAGGGGCCTGGGCAGATTCAAACTGGACCCCCTCATCGAGTTCCTGGTTATTGAACAACTGGAGGCTGACGGAAATGGCGACAGCAGCCACGGAGAAGACAGCAATCGCTGAGCGCCACTGCAGGCCTGACCACCAGTTGTTCACAGCATTGGTTTCACGCAACGCCTCCGCTTTCTGGCGAGCACGCTTCAAGATGGTTTCGTCCAGATGAGAGGGCGATTTCGGTGGTTCAATCTGCTGCAGCCTATCCGAAAGTGCCTTGTCGTCATCCTGATGATCAGTCGGCATATTGCACCTCGAGTGATTTTCTTAAATGAGCAGTGGCGTAGCGAATGCGGCTCTTGATGGTTTCCTCATTCGCATCCATCATCACCGCGATTTCTGCACGGCTAAATCCTTCCTCTTTCAGCAAGTAGGCCTGTTGCTGGTCTTTGGAAAGGGATTCCAGTGCCAGCAGCAAGTCCATGGACAGATCAACCGAGTCTGTCCAGTTCGCAGCCTGCCCCTGAAGCTTGTCCACCAGTGGCTGGCCTTGCTCGTCGACTCGTTCAACGCCTTGTTCCTGGCTGTTGCGGCGCCACAGGTCCACCAGTTTTCGATGGGCAATGGCATACAGATAAGTCCTGAACTTGGCTGTAGGCCGATAGTCCTCGGCAGCGTTAATCAACGCCATCCAGGTTTCCTGGGCGATCTCCTCGATCACGGCAAGATCCACATGGGAGCGGTGCAGATAGCCAAACAGACTGTTCTTGTGGCGCTGGTAAAGTACTTCAAAAGCAGCCGGGTCCCCCCGTTGAAACTTCAACATGAGGGACTCGTCGCTGCTGAGGCCATGTAGTACTTTGCGCATGACGTTGCTTTCTGGCTGGCTAAGCTTCAAGTTTCAGCGAGCGAGAAGATTAAAGCAACCGGGCTACTTCAATCATGTTCAGCATTTCGCTGCGATAGCCCTGGGGATCTGCTCCCCGTGAGGCCCGCGCCAGCTCCAGTAGCTGCTGGTAATCCCACTGTTCGGTGTATTTACCACCCTGCAACAGTTGGCCAAAGCCAGCCACCGCGGCGGCAAAACGAATATTGTCAGAGGCTTCGGCGAAAACACCATCGGCACCAGGTGACAGGATAGCGGAGCCCAGCTCCAGGCTGCTGTCCTGATCCGGTTGCTTGTATCGCACTTTCACATAGGCCAGTTCGTCGCTGTAATTTGCCGCTGACTGCTCTGCTGTTTGCTGGTAGCGGCTTGGTGGAACACGCCCCTGGCCGTCGGTCAGGGTGATTTCATACAGGGCAGTCACGGTATGCCCCGCACCCACTTCACCTGCGTCCACCTTGTCATTTAGAAAGTCTTCACGATTGAGCAGGCGGTTCTCATACCCTAACAGACGGTATTCGGAAACCACGGCAGGATTGAACTCGATCTGGATCTTCACATCCTTGGCAATGGTTAACAGGGTGGACTGCATTTCTTCAATCAACACCTTGCGGGCTTCATTCAGGGAGTCGATGTAGGAAGCATTGCCATTGCCCACATCGGCAAGCTGTTCCATCAGCGAGTAGTTGTAGTTACCTGTGCCGAATCCCAGGGTGGTGAGTGCCACACCGTTCTTACGTTTGTGGCTGATCAGTTCCTTTAGGTCTTCAATTCCGGTCATGCCTACATTCAGGTCACCATCGCTGGCGATGAGCACCCGGTTGATACCACCTTCTATAAGATTATTCTCAGCGATCTGATAGGCCAGCTGAATGCCAGCGGCACCATTGGTGCTGCCTCCGGCTGCCAGCGAATCGATGGCATGAATGATCTTGCGCTTGTTGCTTGCGGAGGTGGAATCGAGCACCATGCCGGCGGCCCCGGCATAGACTACCAATGCGATGCGGTCTTCCTCTTGCATCTGGTCCACCAGCAATTTTAGCGATTGCTTGACCAGACCCAGTTTGTCTGGCGACTGCATGCTGCCAGATACATCCACCAAAAATACCAGATTGGCATTGGGCCGTTGTTCCACCGGGGGTTCATAGCCCTGGATTCCCACCATCAGTAACTGATTATTGCCATTCCACGGCGAGGCCATCAATTCGGTGTTGATGCTCAGCGGTTGCTCAAGGCTATCGGGCATCTGGTAGCTGTAGGAAAAGTAGTTGATCATTTCTTCCAGCCTGACTGCGTCGCGGGGAGGCAGGCGACCCTCACGCATCAACATGCGCCGCAGGTTACTGTAAGCAGCCGTATCCACATCGATACTGAAGGTGGAAACAGGAGACTGACTCACCTGTTTGATGAGGTTTTCATCTACCTCCAGGTAATTTTCCCGGTTCACCTGTGGACCTCGGTGAGTGAGCTGATGCCCTGGTGCGAGAACTGGGTGGGCAACCCGGGGGCTTGTGCTGTACTCACCCGAGCGGCTGCTGTTGCCAGCCGTGTCAGCTACCGATGAAATCTCAAGGGATTGCGGGACAGATTGTCTGGTCACAGCCGGGCTGGTGGCACCGGTGCTTCGATTGGCATCAACCAGCACTGGGACAGTCGCGTTGTCTATACTCCTGCCACCTGATTCCCGTTCTTCCATAATGTCAACGTCCTGTTCGGCTGTCTCCAAGGGAACCTCCTGCTCCGCGACCTTGGCGCTACAGCCGACAAACAGCACTGAAACCAGCGCATAGCTCCACAGGGAAGCACCACCTGGTCTTGCCGGTTTTTTGCAAAAATCCTGTAACTTGTTGACTGAATATTGCATGTTTTCCTCTCCTGTACTGGTACAAATATAAAGGGCTTGTAGGGGTAATCGTGGAAGGAGAGGAAAAGGGGTTAAGACCGGAAAAAATTTTTAACTTGTCGGCACGGGTGGTGGTTATTCGTCTGCCTACAAGATAACGTGCAGTTTCAGCAGGAGCAGAGCATGAATGTGAGCAAACTCAAGCAGGCGGAGGCCGCCTTTCTGGCCCGGTATCCCGGAGGGTTTCAGCACCCGGAGATGGTCGCCATGGGCAAGAAGCACAAGATGGACAGGATGGTCGAACAGGTACAACAGAGTTTCGCCAGGACCCGATTCAAGGATACCTTTGCCATTGTTGATGACATAGCCAAATACATAGGTCGCTCGTCCATGGTTTCCATGTTCGAAAAACCCAAATTTCGTGACTTTGCGAAATCCCTGGATCCAGCAGACAAGAACAGACTTGCCACGGGCTTGCGAGACCGCTTGCACGGCAAAGACGAGGAAAAAAAGCAGAAGGGGTTCAACACCATGCTCGCGCCACTGCGGGAGCACAAACTGGCCAAGTGGTCACTGATCAGCGCACTGCCCTTGTATTTCCGGCCCGAAGCAGAGGTCTTTGTGAAACCCACCACAGCCAAGGGGGTAATCGAGTATTTCGAGCTGGAAGGGCTGGAGTACAGGCCGCAGCCCACATGGGAGTTTTACGTGGCTTATCGTGAGGCCATTCTGAAGATGAAGAAGCAAGTCAGCCAATCTCTCGCGCCGAACAATGCGGCTTTCACCGGCTTTCTGATGATGACCATGAAGGAGTGGTGAGCAGGCCGGAGTAAAGACTGGTACGCGTTGTTCAGGTACCCCAAAGCAGATAACCGGCGAACAGGATATACAGGAACAGAATAGCGACACTCTCGAAGCCGATATTGGCCGGACCATGTTTTTGTCGCCGGAGCAGACCCAGCATTAAGAATCCATTCATCAAAATCGTAATACCGATCATAAACAGATGATCCATGCCCATGGCGTGGTAGATTGAACCTGCTTGATAGAACACGTCAGCACCGGCGAGAAACAGCACATCAAAGGTATTCCCACCAACGATATCGCCCAGGGCAAGACTGAGAGCGCCGCGCTGAACCGCAGCCATCATGGTGACCAGCTCAGGCAGTGATGTGGTGATGGAAGTGAGTAACCCGCCTACTGCAGTTTCAGAAAGCCCACTGCGTATTGACACTTCCACTGCCGCTTCGGCCAGCACGACTCCTGATAGACCCAGCAAGGTGGCTAGCGCGGCGAACTGTGCAAACAGGCTGGCCAGGGAGTAGTCGTCCATCGGTCCAGGTTTCCTGGAACCGGAGTCCTCACTTTCAGTCTCGCTAGTGGTCTTGGGAAGCCAGAATGGTTCGTCGGTGGAACTCTTTACGATGTAGAGCCCCATCAGGTATAGCAGAATCAGAAACAATGAAGTCGGGTGGACGGAAGCGATCACCCAGTCTGGCCCGGCAAATGCCAACAGTGGCAAAGTTAACAACATCATCAGCAGAGTCACCTGCAAGAGATTCCCCAGGGAGCTTGCTGCATGTTCAAGATTGGCTTTGCGGTAAAACAAATCTGCAATCACCAGAAAGGCAGTTTGCGCAGCAATGCCTCCGATTGCATTGCCGACAACCAGGGCAGGCTTGTCCTGCGCTGCTGCATAGAGACTTAGAATCGTGCCCGAAAGCGAAGTGGATATACCAAGAAACAGCGCGCCGATGATGGCCTGGCCGATGCCGGTCTTAACTGCAATCGCTTCAGCGGCATGAGCCAGGCGAACGCCAACAAAGCCGATGATGATGGCCGCACCGAGAAAGATTGCGGCGATGGTAAGGGTTGAAATCGAGCCCAGTGCGAGCACAAAAATCCTTGTGGGATCTGATTGCGAATCTGGATTCTGACAGGAAGGCCCACACAATTAAACCGCTGTACCCTGTAACAGCCTTCGGAATCTAAAGTGTTTTGCAGGGCCGGGCTTTTGCAGCCTGGGCGCAACTATCAGGACCTGGCAGGATTCTGGGCGCCCAGGGTATTCAGCTTGGGTTTTCTCTGAATCAACGGTTGGAGCAGTCGACGATAGGCGAGAGCCAGTCCGGTCCAGACCATGAGGATGCCGAAGAAAGACACGATACCGGCAACTGTCTGTCCCGCAATGCCCAGGAATTCTCCCGTGTGCAGGAATCGATACACAGAACGAATTTGCTGGTTGATAGGCAGGGAGCCAAAATTTGTGACATTGATTATTTCCCCCGTGCCACGATTCAAAGTCACTGTCTCTCTAAGCGTAGGCATTCTGCCGTTACCCCGGTCAACCAGGGCGCTGACAGTGGGTTCATTTTCCTGGGGCAGAGTCAGGGTAATTGTCCGCCAGTTGCTTTGGTGTTCACTGGCCGCTTCCACCAACTCGTCGTAAGAGAGATACGATGCCGGGGAAACAAAGGGGATTTCGGGTTCGGTGCTTTCTATTACCAGATTGCTGCCACTTCTGTCGGTACCGAAGGCTGAGTAAAGCAGGTCACCGGTCCAGCGAAAGGAAAACATGGACCCAGTAACAGCGAGAATCAAAAGTGGAATGGCACACCAGATACCAAAGACATGGTGCCAGATAAAGTCTCTGGCTTTACTGGTGGGGTATTTGTTTTTCGAAAGCAGTAGCCTGGTTCTTACCACTGCCCAGTTCCACACTTTTGGTAACCACAGATAGAGTCCGCTGAGAATAATGAACACGAACATCAAGTTGCTCACCCCGGTTATCAGTCGGGGGATGCGGCGATCTTCCGAAGAGAAGTTGAACCAGCGATGAAAACCAATCAGGTCACTGAAGAGCTCGTCTACCCAGGGCGCCGCCGGTTGCATTTCCTCGCCCGTGTAGGGATTTAATTGCAGGCTGTTGCTCCGCCCCGCTCGAATGGTCACCGGGGCTCCCGGGTCGCTATTCACCAGCAAGGTGCCGGCTGCGAATTCGGGATTGAGTTCCAGGGCATACTCGTGCAGTTGCTGCAGTGATAGCCGATTCTGTTGTTCTGCCTCTGGCACGTAGGCAGTGCTCGCCACCCAGTCCTCAATTTGTCTCTCGTAGGTGAGCAGCACGCCGGTAATACACATGGTGAGAATGGCGAAGCCAGCGATAACGCCGCAGCTCAAGTGAGCCCAGAACAGGGTTTTCCTAAACAAAACAACTTCCTTCGAGAGTGAGCTAAGAACAAGAGGCGTATGCTAATGAGAATTGTTCTCATTTACAAGCACAAATTGCTTAATAATCTGCCTTTCTGGTGCCCAGAACCCATTCGGTGGTTTACATTTCCCGTTGAATCGAGAATAAATACCTGGCAATACACATTCAGCAGAGGCCCCCATGACAGGAACGAACAGGCTACTCAAGCTGCTGGTGAGCTTTGGCTTGCTGATTGCAAGCACCCACCTGCGTGCACAACCTCCAGCGGATGTAGTCCATGGAGTTCGTAATGACCTGCCCAGACCCTATCTAACCCAGCGGGATTGGGGTGAGTTGCCGGCTAATACCTCAGCCTGGGCAGCAGTGACGGCTGTTGAACCGTCACCGGACGGTCAATTCATCTACGTGGTTCATCGCTGTTTCGAGAATTCCTGCGAGAACCGCCCGGAAGATCCTGTTCTGAAATATGACTATGACGGAAATTTACTCGCCAGCTTCGGTGCTGGACTCTTCATTTTCCCCCATGGAGCAACGGTAGATCATCAAGGCAATCTCTGGGTAACCGATGCCAGAGCCAATGATGAAATTGGGCATCAGGTATTCAAGTTCAATGGAGATGGCGAAGTGTTAATGACACTGGGTCGAGCTGGAGAGGGCGGCAGCGGTGAAGAATTACTTTACTGGCCCAACGATGTGGTGGTGGATCCGGAAGACGGCGACATCTTTGTTGCAGAAAGCCATCGCAATGGTCTCAACAACCGCATCGTACATTTCGACGCCCAGGGTAATTACCTGAACCAGTTTGGTGAGAAGGGAACAGGCCCAGGGCAACTCAGCGAGCCCCACACAATCGCCATGGATTCCCGGGGCAGGTTGTTCGTGGGGGACCGTGAGAACAATCGCATCCAGATCATGACCCAGCAGGGCGAAGTAATCGATGAATGGCGGCAATTCGGCCGGCCCAGCGGAATCTTCATTACCCCGGATGACACTATCTATGTGGCAGATTCTGAATCTGGCCCGGACACGGGAGCTGGCGAATTGATGGGCATCATGAAGGGTATTCGCATCGGTTCGGCTGTAGATGGCAGCGTGCATGCCTTTATCGAAGATATGGAACCGTTGAGAGATGACCACTCCGGAGCAGAAGGGGTCGGCGTAGATCATGAAGGCAATGTTTATGGCGCGGTAGTTCGTAGACGCATGTTGGAACGACATGTGCTTTCTGGAAATTCCCGTTAAGTGCCAGGTTGAATAGTTAACAATCTAATCATGGAAAGATCAGAATTTATTTCCAGAATAGCCACGGAAGAAGATGTTCCTACCATTGAGAAACTGATGCGGCTCTCGATTGAAGAAAACATGAAAGCGTTTCTTTCTACAGCAGAGATTGAAGCAGCCAAAGAAACTATGGGGGTGGACCAAACCTTGATTGATGACGGCACCTACTTCGTCATTGAAGCCACACAGGAAGGGGAAGCTACAATGGTTGGCTGTGGTGGTTGGGGAAAACGCCGCACACTGTACGGCGGGAATCACACCAGGGGGCGGGATGACAGTTTTAGCGATCCGAAAACAGAAGCTGCCCGTATTCGTGCCATGTATACCCACCCTGACTGGACCCGTTGTGGCATCGGTTCACTGTTAATTCAATTGGGAGAGGACGCTGCTAGAGCTGCTGGATTCAAGCGCATGGAGTTGGGCTCAACAGTTGCCGGTGAGGCGCTGTATTTAGCGAAGGGTTATCGGGAAATCGGTCGTGAACATCACCAGGGTGTGAATGGGTCGGCCAATCTGGTGATAAGGATGGAAAAAGCCCTGTAAGGATATCCTAGGTGCCTAAGGAAGTTCCCAGTCGAACCTGTATTCTACTCCGTCCACTGCCACTGGCTCGTTGAGCACGATTCGCGGTTCAAACCGAAGCCGTGCAGCCGCTGCGAGTGCCTCCCTATCAAAGACCCCGGCGGGTTCACTCTCGACTATCTCCAGATTGCCAACACTACCCTCCGCGGTGACGGTAAAGCTGACAACCACATAACCCTCTATGCCTTGAGCGCGAGCAGACTCAGGATAATCGGGCGTGATATAGCGCATAGGAATGAGTTCACGGAACTGCAGGTCATCGGCACCGGAATCATCTTCCGGTAATTCCTCGTTCTCCAATTCGAACCGAAATACCCAACGAACGTCCTGCACTGTTTCATTGCGGTTATTCTCGAATCGCATACCCCTGGCGGCGGCGATGGCGGCAGATTCGAAATATCCAGGGGGCTGGGCCTGTACGGCGTCAATGCTGTTGGCGACAACAGAGCCATCTGAGGTGACATTGAAGTTCAGCATGACCCATCCTTCCAGGTTCATGCGCTGGGCAGCGAGGGGATACAAAGGTTCGGGGATACTGTAAGCGAACAATCCCTGGGTCAGGTTTGGTGGCGGTAACTCGCTTAAGGAAGCTTCAAGATTGTTGTTGCCATCGCCGGTGGAGCAGGTGCCAAGCAAGCCTGTCATTGCGACAATGAAGAAGAAATTACGATGCATTGGTCCGGGACCCTAGAAAGTTGTCCGGACTTTCAGTGCTAACTCCATGCCGCTACCGTTGCAATAGTCTTCCAGCTCTTCGACGATGCCAAGCGCTGTTGCGCCGACATAGCGAGTTCGCTTTCGGCACCATTCTGCTTCGGTAATGTTGTTAGATTCCAGGCGGAACGTGAAATTGCCGAACGCTCTTTTTTCGACGTAGGCGTTCAGGCGTGGTGCTTCAATAAATTCTTCGATGTCGTCCACGTCAATTGCCAGACGACCAGTACTTCCGTTTGAAGCGTTGGAGTAATTGAAACCGTAAGTTAAAGCATGGGCAGTGACGTCATGGCGGAAACCGACATTGGCTTCCCAGCGACCGTTGCCCCGTTGTCGGCGCTTGATGCCCAGGAACGGATCCACAAACTCGGAATCTCTGAGGCGAATGCCGGTGGTTAACAGCGCATTGTCAACGCCAACCGAGTCCAGCTTGGTGCTGACATCGAGATTCAGGCCATAACGCTTGCCATCGCCGATGTTGCCGCGCGCCGAATCCAGATTATCTGGGCCGGTTGAGGCATCAACCCGGTCGATATGGTCGGTGACATCCCGATACCAGAACTGTGAATTCACCACTCCGACATCGTTGGGCAAACGCATTTCCAGATTCAACTCATAACGCCAGGACTGCTCTTGCCGGATGTCCGGGTTACCAGCCTGTGTATTCTGGTCTTCATCGCTGCCGTCAACCGAGGTGCTGAAGTCGGAAAAGCTAAGCTGGTCCACATCCTTGCGCACGCTGGCTCGCAACTGAAAACTGGGTGTGATGTCAAAGCGATAGTCCACACGGGGACGAATGAAATCAAAGTCGCGACTGTTGTTCACATCGCCAGACTGTTCGATGGTAGAGGTCTCCCAAACCAGCGAACTTTCCAGCGACATGCGGTTGTTGATTTGCCAGTTGTGGTTGGCGAAGGGTTCATATCGCATTTCTTCGACACTGGAATTGGCATTGGGTACTTCTACGGGCACCAGATTGCCAAATTCCGGTGATCGTTCACCGTCTCTATCTAAGCCCAGTCGCAGGCTGTTGTCCCTGATGGTCTGGGCAGCTTCTACGCCCATTTCCAATCCCTGGGCCTGGTTAATGTCGAAGGTGTAAGAGCTGCGGGCTATTCGCTCGCGGTCCCGTCCGCCCACTTCGGTAAACAGGTTGGGAACCTTCTCACCATCAATGACATCGGTTCGATTGCGAGTGAAAACAAAGTCTCTGTCGTTGACGATAAACAGGAAGCGGAAGGTGCCAGCGCTGCTAAAATCATGTTCGATGTCACCGCCAATCTCCCAGGCATCCCGGGTATTGGTGTTGTCTTCGCGCTGGAAGCGAGTGAAGTTTTCACCCACATCGTGGATGGAACGATCGGTGCTGTCAGGCACTTCCCCGCGGGTTTCGTACAAGGCGTTGAACTGCACGACGGTGTTGGTGAAGTTGTAGCCCAGATTGGCGCTGGTCTTGTATTCGGTTTCGTCTCTGCGGCGTGACTCGCGGCGAACTTCGCCCAACTCTCCCAATGCGTTGTAGCTGAACTCGTTGCTTTCCCAGGCGCGGTAGCGTGGGTCCGCCTGCACACTGAGCAAATAATTCAAATCACCCGACTGGCCTGAGTAGGCAAACTGACCGCCAGGATCATAAGTGCCATCCTGCAGCCGGTCAGTACGAAGCTCGACGGTTGTGCTGGAACTGGACGGGGTATCCACCAGTACCACGTTGACCACCTGGCCGCCCCCGCGCACGTCCAGATCATCTGAAGTGCCGCGAATAATTTCGATGTACTCAACCTGGTCTGCGGAAATCCGGCCAAGCTGGCTGCGGCCCTCATTGCTCTTGCCGGTGATGCGCTGGCCATTGATCAATACTTCGCCCGCGCCCGAGCCGAGACCACGACCGCCGCCACCACCGCCACGCAAGGCCAGGCCGATGCCCGGAATGCGGTTCAGCATGTCATTGGCGGAAATGGGGTAGTACTCGGCGAAATAGGCAGCCGGGTAGACAATAGTGGAGTCGTCGGTGGGATCTTCCTGTGCCAGCTGTGCAGCGGCCCGAGGAGAGATAGTCAGGCACAGCGCACACAGCAGACACAGAAGACTGCAAAGAAACAGTTTGTCTCGGGAAAGCCCGTGGCACTCAATATTCATGGTTTCATCAACGCGGCGATCAGCGGTCCATGCTCGATTCAGGTGAGCGCCAGCGTTTGTTCTCAAGATTAGTACGTATTATATCGACAGATTTTTTGGGACTTTGTGACATTTTGTAGGTAGTTAACGTGAAATAGGCCTCAAATGTGGCAAGAGCGTGGCAATTTCGCCGATATAGCTCCGAAGAGGAGCACAGGCTGCCCAGATAGAGTGCGGGAATACGGAAAATTTCCCTTTTTGGACCACCTTGCTGCACTGTGAAAATCATGGAAGCCCTCGTATTTCCGTAAACCGTGGCGCTTCTATGGCAATCCCTTAATAACCTTGGTAGCCAGTTAATTACTGGTTGCAAACAATATACCAGCCCATAGACTGATTCCCGTGAACCAACGCCAGGCGCCAATTTTACTGTTCCCTACGCACTATCTGGGCAATTTCGTCCTGGGTCTGCCCTGGGTGTTGAGTGTGTTGCGCAAGCATCCCGACTCCGTGGTGGTACTCGATGCCCAATTTGAGGCTTTGGCAAGGCTGGTTTTACATCCCGAAGCCAGGGTCTTGCTGTATCCCCGCAAGGAAATCTCAAAAGGGCAGAGATTTTTTACCCGCCTGACCCACTACTGGAATTTTCTGCGAGCACTGCGCCGTGCTGAAAGCGATACGGTGCTTGATCTGGAAGGGGAGCGTTTTACCGGCGTGCTGGCCCGTCTCAGTGGCTGCAAGAACCGGGTTGGTCCCAAGGGGAAGCGGGCCGAAACGTTCTACACAGATATCCGGGATCCCAATTACCAGAATCATCGCTACAACACCTTTGGTGTCATCGTGGATGGTTTCACCGATGATTCGCCGCCGCAAAGCAAGCTGGCCTATGAAATAGATGAGACCAGTCATAAGTTGGTAAAGAACCTTCTGCGACAATGTGATGAAAGCCGGCCACTGGTGGCCATTCATCCGGGAGCCAGTGTGTCCTACAAGCTATGGCCGCGCCCCCACTTCGTGGAGCTGGTCAGATTGCTAGATGCCAGAGGCTGTCAGATCGCCTGGGTCGGAGCCGGAGACCTGGATGCGGAGATCATTGATGATATTCGTTCACAGCTTCCCCAGATCGAAACAATTGATTTGTGCAATCGTCTGAGCTTTGTAGAGCTCACTGCCCTGTACCAGCAGTGCACTTTTTTCATTGGCAGTGACAGTGGGCCAATGCATCTGGCGGCTTCAACAGGTTTGCCGGTGTTTGCTTTATTTGGACCCAGTGATGAAGCGATTTGGGCTCCGCTGGGCGACAACAGCCATCTGGTGCGGAGCAGCCAACCTTGCGGCGCAGACTGCAACGCATTCCACTGCAGTCTCGATTATCGATGTATGAAAACATTGGGAGCAGAACAAGTGGAAGCTGCGATCGAAGAATCGATCCCTGACCTGAGCGAAAGGTCTGCCCAGGCAGCCCCGGTTGCCAAACCAAGATTGCACAGCAATATCCCTGTCAGCGCCTACATCATCACCCTCAACGAGGCGGCAAATATCGGTGCCTGCCTGGATCGCCTGGTGGAATTTGACGAAGTCATATTGGTGGACAGCGGCAGCACCGATGGGACCGTGGAGATCGCCAACCAGTACCCCAACGTGAAGGCCTCTTACAAGGAATGGGAAGGATTCAGCGCGCAGAAAGCGCATGCCATGAGTTTGTGCAGCAATGAATGGGTTTTCAATATCGATGCGGACGAAATCGTCACCGATGACTATCTGGATGAGCTCAGAAAAGTTGTGGCCGAAGACAAGGTGAATGCACTGGAGTCAGCCCGCCTCCTTTATCGCTGGGGGACCGTGCCAAGAAACCTGGATAAACAGGATCGCCTGATTCGGCTATTCCGTAAGAGCGCCGGTCAATACCTGCCCAGAAGGGTGCATGAGTGTGTGACAGTGGAAGGCGAGATTGCCAAAACCGATGCACTTATTGAGCACTACGAAAACCTCACCTATACCCAGCGTATCGACAAGGCAAACAAATACAGCCAGGCCCGGGCGGAGGACAAGTTTGAAAAAGGAGCCAGGGGTTCGGTCTTCGTACTGATCTTCATCTTCCCGGTGACTTTCATTCAGATGTATTTTTTCAAAGGCCATTTCCTCGACGGCGTCGATGGCCTGCTCACCAGTATGAATACTGCTTTCTATGCGTTTATGAAGTACGCCAAGCTATGGGAGCTCAAGAAAGGTCGGGGCAGGAAGCGATAAAGCGGTTCCCTTGACCTCGATCAAATAAACGATAGATAAAATCTATTACCAATTCTGTTTTTCCAGCCTACCTCTTATCATTAACACTCTCTAGACTTCGCTTTTTCAATGAGTTTGACAAGAGGTTCAAATGGGAAACGTCACTAAAATCCTGGTTCCTACCGATGGGTCAGAAGGTTCTGTAAAGGCAGCCGCCTTTGCAGGTGAACTCGCCAACGCATTGGGTGCGGAAGTGACTGTGCTGTACACACAGAGTGATGAATTTTTGCTCGAACATAGCTGGGGCGCTGCCAATTTTATTCAGGGTGTGCCGGAAGGCATGAGCACGGTTGAGCAGATTCGTGATTCACTGGAAAAAGAGGCCCATGAAACAGTGATACCGAACACCACCAAGGCTCTGGGTTCTCTGGCATCAGAACCGACTGTGGTTTTTCTTTGGGGTCATGCAGCGGAACAGATCAACAAGTATGCCGATGAGAACGGCATCGATCTGATTGTGATGGGGTCCCATGGCCGCTCTGGTCTGAAGCGGGCGTTTCTGGGCAGTGTGAGTCAAGCCGTGGCAAATGGCGCCAAATGTCCGGTGACGGTAGTTAAGTAAAGAGTAAAAAAAATAGGCAACGAATGCGCTACTCAGTCATGGAGGGTCTGCGAATATTCTCCGGTAGCGATTTAACATAGTCGGCAATTTGAGAACTGATCGCTTCATCTTCGATATCCAGAATCTCCAGCATATGCCGCAGGATCATCAGGCTCGATTCGAGTAATTCCGGAAACACATGGTTGGCTCCCAATGACACCAGCTCATCATAATGAGTGTGGTTCTGGCATCTGACAATCATCGGTACCCTGGGGTCCGCCTGCCGGATTCGACTCACTGCGGATTTGCCTTCTTCGATGGACTTGAAGGTGAGAACTACCAGTTTGGCTCTGGATAGGTGGCACAGATTCAGTATTTCCACATTGTTACTGTCTCCGTAGACGACATTTTTCCCCTGTTTGCGGTTTTTCTCGACTACATCAATGTCTCTTTCGATGGCGATGTAGTCGATTCCGTTTCTTTCCAGTGATTCTGTTAACAGCATGCCGAGTCGGCCCAGGCCGCCGATGATCACATGGCCATCCAGCTGCATATTGATTTTCAGGTGTTTGTCTTCTTGCGATCCAACAGGAAAGATTTTTTGACTCAGGGTGGCGGCGTGCCTGATCAGGAATGGGCTCAAAATCATGCTGAAGATGGCGACGATAATGATAAAAGATGCCTGGCTTGCGGGAATTAACTGATTCGACAGCGCCAGGGCCATAAGCGCCAATCCGAATTCGCCAGCCTGGGCCAGGTTAAGTCCCACGGTCGTCGCGTCGCGCTTTGAATACCCCAATAATCGCACCACTGCCGATACGGCTATGCCCTTGACTAAAATCAGTCCAGCGGTGAAAAGCAGGATGCGGGGCCAGAAGTCAATCAGCAGCCCCAGATCCAGATTCATCCCGATGGTGACAAAAAACAATCCCAGCAGAATGTCCTTGAACGGTCGAATATCGTTTTCGATCTGATATTTACAGGGACCCTCACCAAGCATCATGCCGGTCACAAATGCGCCGAGTGTCATGGACAGGTGGAAGCTGTGAGTAAGCCAGGCTGCCAGCAGGACGATGACCAGGGTGGTCAGTACGAAAATTTCTTGCGAGTTACTCTTGCTGACTTCGGCATAGACCGGGGGCAAAATCCAGACACCTGCCGCAAGCAGGACAGCAATTAGCACGGCAGAGTTGAATGCGGCTGTGGCCAGCGCGGGTAACAAATTGTCGCCAGTTCCGGAAGCCAGTACCGGCACCAGTATTAAAAACAGGACAGCAACCAGATCCTGAAACAGCAGCACGCCTACGGACAATTGCCCGTGTAAATTATGCAGCTCACGATTATTGGCAAGCTCTCTGGTGACAATTGCTGTGGACGACAGTGTCAGACTGCCGGCGACCACAAATGCCACCGGGAAAGTGGCTCCCCACCAATAGATTGCGCCAAAGAAAATAGCCGTGCAGATGATGACCTGAAACCCACCCACGCCGAACACAGCGAAGCGCATGGTCAGCATTTTTTTGAAGCTGAATTCCAGCCCAAGCGCAAACAGCAGGAACACCACGCCAAACTCAGCGATGAATCCGAATTGCGCGGGGTCGGCGATCATGCCGAAGCCGGAAGGGCCGATCGCCGCTCCAACCACCATATAAGCCACAATCGTTGCCATTTTCAGCCGGCGCAGCAGCAGCACGCCAACCAGGGAAAACGAAAGTATGATCAGGTATTGCTGGAACAGGGTTTCAGACATTCAGGGTTTTCATCTAACCGACGTTATTGGTTTTTAGCCTGCTGATTGTTCTGTGGCTACAAGCTTATCTTACTTCTGCTGATCGGGCATGGGTAACTCCAGATCAAAAAAAGGGCAGCTAAAGCTGCCCTTGATTGTTTTTCAGAATATCAGTTGCGTACGCTAGTTTGTCAGGTACCTGGCAAACTTGTCTGCATACTCGGCATCGGGATCGGTAATATGTTGTACCAGATTATCCCGATCATCCAGGTGAACCTTGAGAAATGCCACAACAAATCGACCCAGGGTGTTCTTGTCGCTGCCACTGTTGGTGACCAGCATGTGGTCACCCTCGGTCATTTCCATGTAGATCTTTTCACCGCCAATGCTGTCATAAAGCAACTTGGCATGTTGTTCCACCGGTGCAATTTCATCCTGGGCTGCTGCGATCACCAGGGTGGGGGCAGAGACGTTGCTGTAATCTCCTTCGAATGACTGCCCCAGCTCACAGCAATACAATGCCAATGGAACTGCGGCCGCGATCTCATCGCCCAGAGCAGCGGCGGCAGCAAGCGTTGCACCACCGCCCAGTGAATGGCCCATGATGGCTATTTTCTCCGGGTCGATTTTGTTGCTCACCGGAGAGTCAGGGTTTTGATTCTCCGATTTAATAAATTCCACGGCCGCGGTGAGTGCGTCAGCTCGCTGAGCCAGGCTGTCGGTCACGGTGTTGGTTTCCAGGATAAAGACACTGTATCCCACCGAAGCCAGGACTGGTCCCCACCATTCATAATTCTGTGGTTGTCCCTGATAGCCGGGGACGAAGGCAACAGCGCCATTGGGAGGATCGAAGCTCAGGGTCAGCGGGTAGAAAACCATGGCGCCAGAGAAGGCGTCGCTGGACGGCTGTGCATCGTAGGTGCGAACTTCATACAGTCGTTCGTCAAACTCACGACCTGCTGCAAGTCCTATCTGCCGGCCTTCCGGACGGTAACGTCCCTGGCTGTTGTCCTGGGCAGAACTGGTGCCTGATAACAACAGCAGGCTCACAAACAGTGATGTTAGCAGGCTGGAATTCCACAATACTCTAAGTCTGGACAAGGTCATTTCGTCGTACCTCTGGTTTCTTATTCGCGGTTTCTTATTCGTTTTGTTTCTGTTCGCAAGTTCGACTTTCAGGCTGATCGCCCTGCAAGCAATGGTTCCGGGTGGGAGATGGGTCTCAAATATAGCAAAGGTTGGGTGGCTGGCAAACCAGTCTGCGGGGCTCACATCGCAATAATCCTGGCATCTGGGCGCAATCGTTGCGTCACTTGGGCTGGACACTATATGCTCACCCTCTCTCAGGAAGATTGGTAGATAGAGTAATGTTGTCAGAAATCACTTTAAAAATTCAGAAAGTGGGCCTCCCGCGGTTTCTCCCCGCCGTCTTTTTGGCCCTGGTTGCCAGCGGAAGCGGAGCCCAGGAGCTCGGCGACCATCAATACACCAGTGAGGCAATTCAGACCGGATTGCGCATTTATAACCGTGAATGTGCGCTCTGCCATGGTCCCCAGGGGGACCTGGTCAGTGGCATTGACCTGCAAAGAGGGCAGTTCAGAACTGCTTCTTCTGACGAGGACTTGCGCAGTGTAATTTCAGAAGGGAGAGCCCAGGGGCAGATGCCGGCCTTCAATTTCAGTGATGACGAGCTGGCGGGTGTGATTGCTTTCATTCGGGCTGGATTTGACCCCGATGGTGTGGCTGTTCGCGTTGGCGACCCAGTCAGTGGCAAGACTATTTTTGAAGGCAAGGGTGGCTGTGATGACTGCCATCGGGTGAATGGCGTAGGGCCGAGAACTGCGCCGGACCTCAGCGCAATTGGCGCCAGGCGCACAGCTTCAGCGTTGCAACTCAACCTGATTGACCCGGCCGCAGCGATCCTGCCAATCAACAGGCCGGTTCGAATCGTCACCCGAAACGAAGAGGTAATTACCGGACGCCGGCTCAATGAAGATACTTACACGGTGCAGCTTATCGATTCCGAGGAACGCCTGCGCTCCCTGGTGAAGGAAGACCTGGTGAGTTATGAAATCAGTGATCAACCCAGCAAGGAAGCGCCGGCTCTGAACCCCGATGAGGTGGCCGATGTGGTTGCCTACCTGCTGACGCTCGATGGAGAAGCAAATGAAGAGGGAGAGGTGCAATGAGCAGTAAAGTGAAAGGATACGCATTGATATGCAGAAGCACGCTGATCGCTCTTATTGGATTTTTCTCCCTTGGAGTGACTCTGGTCTCTGCCCAGGTTCCTTACGAACGAATTCTGAATGCTCAGGATGAGCCCCATAATTGGCTCACCTACAACGGCAGTTATATGAGCCAGCGTTACAGCCTGCTGGACCAAATCGACCGCAATAATGTGGGAGACCTGGAACTTAAATGGGTGTTACAGAACCAGGTATTCGGTGCCTGGCAGTCAAACCCGATTGTTGTCGACGGCATTATGTATGTGACCGAGCGTCCCAACAGCGTGATGGCAGTGGACGCGGTAACCGGCAGGGTATTCTGGAAATACATTCACACTCCGGACGACCGAAACCGGGTATGCTGCGGCGCCAATAATCGTGGCGTAGCCATTCTCGGCGACAAGGTTTACATGGGCACGCTGGATGCGAGGCTGGTTGCCCTGGATCGTATCAACGGAGAGCTGCTGTGGAACGCTGAAGTTGGGGATGTGAGTCTCGCCTATTCGGTAACCATGGCGCCGTTGGCGGTCAAAGACAAGATCATCGTGGGTGTCGGTGGCGGAGAGTTTGGAATCCGCGGCTATGTGACCGCCTTCGATGCCGAAACCGGGGAGCAGGCCTGGAAAACCTATACCATTCCTGGTCCCGGAGAACCCGGCCATGACAGCTGGCAGGATGACGACTGGATGTACGGTGGTGCGCCGGTCTGGATCACCGGGTCTTTTGATCCGGAGGAGAACCTGACTTACTGGGGCGTTGGTAATCCCGGGCCGGACTGGAACGCCGGGCAGCGACCCGGTGACAATCTTTATTCTGATTCGGTGATTGCCCTGGATGCGGATACCGGCGAGCTGGAGTGGTATTTCCAGTTTACGCCCAACGACGGTTACGATTATGACGCGGTACAGGTGCCTGTGCTCGCGGATATCGACTGGAACGGGCAAGCAGTCAAGGCCATGCTGTGGGCAAACCGAAACGGCTACTTCTATGTGCTGGACAGAATCACCGGTGAGTGCCTGATTGGCAAACCCTATGTGCGGGTGAACTGGTCCAGCGGCCTTGATGAAAACTGTCGGCCCATACCTACGCCACAGCCCGATGGTATGCCGACCTATCCCGGAAACCAGGGCGGGACAAACTGGTATCCACCGTCCTTCAGTCCACGCACTGGTCTGTTCTATTTCAGTGCCTGGGAGGACTACGCCACCATTTACTATTCCGAGGAACAGGAATACGAGCCTGGCGGAGCTTTTCTCGGGGGTGGTTTCTCTGTGCTGGCGCCAACCCAGGGTGCACCTACGATCGGCATTGGCCGAACCACGCCAATTAATAACTGGACCAACGAAGTAGGACACGCCTCGCTGAAAGCGATGGACCCCAATACCGCCGAAGAGGTTTGGGAGTTTGAGCAGTTCGACGTGAGCGACAGTGGTATGCTGACCACCGCCAGTGACCTGTTGATTACCGGTGGGCGCGAAGGTTACTTTCACGTGCTGGATGCCCGGGACGGCGAGTTGTTGTATTACAAGAATCTCGGTGGGCAAATTGTCATGGCACCAGTGACTTATATGGTGGATGAAGTGCAGTATGTCTCTATCATCTCAGGCAACAGTCTGTTCACTTTTGCACTCAAGGAATAAGCCTGGTCTGTGAAATTCAATGACACACAGCTCAATACGCTTATGCATCTGGTCACCATGCTTTCGGTGCTTGCCGGTGTCGGTTTCGTGATTTGGGAACTCGAACAGAATCGTGAGCTGGTGCGACTTGAGATGTTCAGTGAGGGCACTATCGCTAACCGGCAAAGCACCCTGGCCCAGGCGGGCGAGAATCCTGCAGTGGTGTTGGCAAAAGCCTGTGAAGGATCAGAAGAGCTCACTACCGAGGATCTCATAATTCTCGATTTTGTGTTCAATGAAACCATGGAAACCATCAGTAGAATGCGTCTGCTGGAGAATGGTCTTTATCCTGAAGGAGCATGGCAGGGTAATTTAATACAATCGAGGTTTGACTTTATCTTCTCAATGCCGGCAGGTCGCGCATGGTGGGAAATGCGCGAAACGATTCCGGCGATCAAGCAACCCATTGACGAATATCTGGCAACCCTGGGGCCGCCAGACTGCGCTACTCGCTATGCAGACTGGCGTGCCCGAGCCGCCGCCATGGAAAAAGCCTGGAGCCAGTAGCCGCCAGGGCCTGGTTCGGTGCATTTTCCGACTATTCACTCGTTTAACAGAGGTCAACTTATGCAACGTAAAATAATCTACGTCTTCGCCATTTCATGGGCCGCGCTGATGGCTTTGACCTCCCAGGTTGCCGCGCAGGACGATGAAGTTTCCGCAGAACACGAAGCAGCTATCCGGCTGCTGATTGAAGAAACCGGTGCCCTGGATATGGGTGAGCAGTTTGCAGACCTGTTTGTCACGCAAATGTCCCAGGGGTTGAGGCAGGCTCGTCCGGATATTCCGCCAAGGGCCTTTGTCATCATTCGCGAAGAAACCATGGCGACGCTGCAGGAAGAGTTGGAGAGCGGCAGTATGGAAGATCTGGTTGTGCCTATTTATGCCAAGTATTTTACTTTGGAAGAGGTGCAGGAATTGCTGGCCTTCTATCGAACCCCTATCGGCCGTAAAACCGTAGAAGTCATGCCAGTGCTGACTCAGGAATCCATGCAGGTTGGGCAATCCTGGGGGATGGCTATAGGCCCGGTGATCGGGCAAAGAGTCGCAGAACGACTGGCTGAAGAAGGTATCGAAGTAGGGCAGTAGATTTATTGTCAATGGAACACAACTGGGATCGAACCAATCCCTTTGTCATTGATATAGTGGCAGAGGCCCGGGATGTAGATGGCTATGGTCATGTCTCAACCCACAACTATGTGCGCTGGATGATCGATTGCGCATTCGCCCATTCCACTGCACTGGGTTTGCCGGAAAGCAAATGTCGGGAACTGGCCCGGGGCATGGCTGCCGTTCATGCCGATCTTGATCTGGTGGGTTCAGCCTACGAAGGGGACTCGCTCAAGGTGGCTACGTGGATCATCAAGTCTGATCACAAACTCAGGTTAGGTCGCCACTGCCAGATCATCCACACCGCCAGTGGCAAGACGCTGGCCCGTGCAGATTTCGATTTTGTCTGCACCAATCTGGAAACTGGAAAGCCTACGCGAATGCCCGAAGAATTCAGACAGACCTATGTGGTTGAAAGCGAAGAAATTTCCAGCTGAAATGACAAACTTTGTTACTTTTCAGCCAGTTAAATCCCTATGAATCCCGTGCAAAAGCTGGATAATTTGTATCCAGACTAGTCCCCTTACTGCTTGAGGGATGCGTGCTCATGAAGCTGACCGGTGATGCCGTTCAGCTTTTCAAATCTAAGGAGAAATCCATGCAACTTATTGAATTAAGGAGAGTTATTTTAGCGCTCCTTATTACTGTCAGCCCCATGCTGGCCAACGCTCAGGACAGCGTCGAGTGGTTTACCCTGGGTAATGATTATGCCCATACCCGCTACACACCCTCAGACGAACTGGGTCCCGACAATTTCGGTGACCTGGAAGTGGCCTGGGAATGGGATGGCGCCAGCTTTGGTGCGGTCAGCGGCCGCTCCACGCCTTCCTATATTGACGGGCTTCTATACACAGTGGCTGGTTACAACCGCCACGTAGTCGCAATCGATCCCAAGACCGGAGAAACAGTCTGGTCTTACCGGGAACCCAAAACGCCCCGCGCTGAGTATTCCATGCGTGCTGACTACGGCAAGGGTGTGGCCTTTGGCTACATCGACGGTCGTGGCGTGGTGGTTATTGTTTCACCTGGTTTCTTCCTGACAGCACTCGATGCCAAGACTGGTATCCCATTGGAAGACTGGGGTACACCCGTGCCGATTGAGGGATTCCCCGACAGTGGCGTCGTGGATATGCTGAAAGACCTGGGTCATCCCTATGACCCCTATGAAGGCATTCCCCTGGAAGTGGGTTACATCACTTCATCTTCGCCACCTATCGTAGTGAATGACACCATCGTTGTGGGTAACTCTGCCGAGCAGGGTTATCATCAGGCACGAATCGAAAACGTGCCAGGTGACATTCTTGGATACGATCTGCGCACCGGTGAATTCAAGTGGAAGTTCAACGTCATTCCCCAGCCTGGTGAATACGGTCACGAAACCTGGGAAAATGATGCCTGGGAATGGACAGGTGATGTGTCTTCATGGGCACCACTTTCCGCAGATCCGGAAAACGACCTGGTCTATATTCCGACCAATAGTGCGACCATCGATTACTACGGTGGATTTCGCCCCGGTGACAACCTCTTTGCTGCCAGCATTATCGCGCTGAACGCATCGACCGGTGAACGGGAATGGCACTTTCAATTCGTGAAACACGAAATCTGGAATTTCGATACGCCAACCGCACCTGTGTTGATGGACATCACCGTTGATGGCCGCGACATTCCTGCCGTGGTGCAGGCGACCAAGCAAGGCTGGTTGTATACCTTTAACCGCCTCACTGGTGAGCCAGTTTGGCCAATCGAAGATCGTCCTGTACCGCCATCTATCGTGCCGGGTGAAGTGCTGTCTCCAACCCAGCCCCACGTGACCTGGCCTGAGCCCTATTCACTGCAGGGATTCAGTGAAGACGATATGCTCGATTTCACGCCAGAGCTGAAGGCGCAGTCTATCGAGGCGATGGAAGACTACACTCTGGGTGGCTTGTTCAATCCGCCGATTCATGCGGGCAATGAAGAAGGTAAATACGCAGCCATGAACTGCCCAGGAGGAGCGGGTGGTGTGAACATCACTTCTCCCCCGGTAGCGGATCCGGTAACTAACACCTTCTATGTGTCAGAACACACCGCCTGTTTCGCACTACGATTGATTCCAGGTGAAGAAGCGGACCTTCTGTTTCCAAACTCAACTGGTACTACCACTGCCCAGTTCGCCAATGGCGTACCAGGTGCAACGGCAAGACCACCACGTCATCCGTCCGGACTACCCGTCTGGAAGCCACCCTATAGCACTATCGTGGCGTATGACATGGACACAGGCGAGAAGAAGTTTACTCTGCCCACTGGTGAGACTCCCCAGCGCTACAAGGATGCCTTCGAGCGTGCCGGAGTACCGGAAAGTGTTTATGGCAATACCGGCACCGGAGCCCTGGTACCCATGGTGGTAACGCCTACCATGCTGGTTTATTCCGATACGGCGACCGATGGCACTCCCATGCTGTGGGCGCTGGATAAGGATACCGGTGAGACCCTTGCCGAGATCGAAGCACCTGCCCGTTCCAACTACGGTATGAGCAGCTGGACCCATGATGGTCACCAGTACATCATTCTGCAGACGGGCTCCAAGCTGACTGCGCTGGCATTGCCTGCAGCCCAGGACACTGGCGGCGGCGCTCATTGATCTAAAGAGCAAAAAACAAAAAAGGCGGCCACTGGCCGCCTTTTTTATGCCTGTCATTCGACGCCTTTTTCGATTTGCTGGACGATTATTCCTGCAGCAAAAGGGGTGACACGCATGGGTTCTTGCTATGCTGCACGCTTGTCATATCTCTTTAAGGAGAATTCCTGTGCATTTCAATAAGAATAAATTACCGCGCGCTCTGCCTCTGCTTCTCACGCCTTTCGTTCTTGCCTTTGCCACCCCGAGTGCAGCGCAGGATTCACATCAGCATCAGGGGCACGATGAGAATCATGAGCACAATCCAGCGCACCATGCTGAACAAGCTTCCAGCCAATCTGGCTATGGCAGCGGGGTGGAATTAAGCGCTGCTGCACGAGCACAAATCGATGCCGCCAAAGCGGCAATACAGGCCAACTACGGTTCGCCGGAGCAGGCGGAAGCCGCTGGTTGGCGCCGCCCCCGATCAAGCACGCCGACCATGGGTGAGCACTGGAGCAATCCGCAACTGGTGCGACAGGGAGGATTCGATCCGGAGAAGCCGGAAATTTTGATGTATGCGCCTATCAATGGCGAATTGACGCTGGTGGGTGCCTCCTGGATGAATCGGCAGGCGGCGGATGCAGAGGTTCCTCCCTTGTTTGATGGTCTTGATAACTGGCATCGCCATGATGCAACCGATGCATTGAACCAGGCGCAGGCCGCGCTGGCCCTGGCCAATGGCCGTCAACCTCGCCAGCAAGCCAATGGCATCGTCATGAATCACCTGTGGTTTATTGATGCCCAGCAGGGAGAATTTACCGGGCATAATCACTGGCTGCCTTTCATGGACGCTGATCTGCCTTTGCCACCGGCGGCCATTACCGGAGAATTGCTGGGCAAAGCAGCCGTAGCACTAGGCGAAGTGAATGGTTCGGCATTTATTGTAGAAACTTACTACCAGATGTTACCCGGGAATGCCCAGGAAGAAGTGAATTCGCATCGCGATGCAATCAAGGCTTTGATTCCGGCATACCGCACTGCCCACAGTGGTGGTGAACTGGCAAGCATCGAAGCGGTGCTGGCGGAGATGGTGACACACTGGGAACAGATTCGGGCGATTCACGACAGGGAATTCGAGCCGGAAGTGGCCAACCTGCTCAACGTGGCCTATGGCAATATGATCTCAGCCGACGAGCACTCTGCTGATGGCCACGGGCATTAACGGAAACAAAGAAGGGAATAGGTAGAGAAAAAGTAGAGTTAAGGTGATTATGAAAGGTCTAGAAAAGTTCAGGCGTGCACTGTTTTTTAGCTCGGTCATTGGCTTGGCCACTTATGTCGTACCCGTTGTTGCGGATGAAATCAGGCCCGGCGTATTCCGAACTCCGGATGACAGGTTTGAGAATCTGCCGGGTTATCCCTTCGCACCCAACTATGTCGAGATAGGTGGCCTTCGCATGCATTATGTAGACGAGGGAAATACCAACAGCAACCCGGTGCTGATGTTGCACGGCGAACCCACCTGGAGTTATTTGTATCGCAAAATGATTCCGCCGGTCGCTGAAGCGGGTCACCGGGTCATCGCTCCGGATCTGATCGGCTTCGGGCGATCCGATAAACCCGCTTCCACTGAAGTGCACACCTATGCTTATCACGTTGCAGCGATTACTGAGTTTATTGAAGAGCTGGATTTACAGAATATCGTACTGGTCTGCCAGGACTGGGGCAGCCTGATTGGTTTGCGGGTTGCTGCGGAAAGCCCGGAACGATTTGCCGGTATTGTCCTTGCTAACGGTGCTTTGCCAACAGGTGAGAGCCTGTCTCCGGCTTTTGACAATTGGCGTCAGATGGTGGTGCGCTTCAATGAGCGCGGCGATATGCCCATTGGTGGCAACATCGCCCGCAATCATGGCGCTGAAATTGGCGCTGCCTACAATGCACCGTTTCCCGATGCGCGCTACAAGGCTGGTCCACTGACATTGCCGCTAATCGTGCCGGTTACTCCCGATGATCCTGCGGTGGCAGCAAATCTGGCAGCCTGGGAGGTTTTCAAATCCTGGGACAAACCTTTTCTCACCGCATTTAGCGACGGTGATCCGGTCACTGCGGGTCAGGATGCAAGATTCCGGGAAGAAGTGCCCGGCGCCCAGGGCCAGAATCACACCACGATTATTGGTGCCGGACATTTTCTCCAGGAAGACAAGGGAGAAGAATTAGCGGAAGTGGTGATTCGGTTCATCGAGGACAACCAGATCCCCTAATACTGAGGCTTTTTGGTTTATTTTGAAAAGCTCTTTGCGCGCTTGGCGTACTTGGCGAAATAATTTTTTTGATGCTCTCGCCAAGCACGCTAAGAATATCCTCCAGCGAGCATACGACAAATTCCCCGGTGTCAGACACGTGTCTGACACCGGGGAAGGTCCGGGACTGCTTTATAGAAGATTTACAGCTGTGGTCCGGCGCTCACCAGCTTTGCTGCGGTCGGATCATCAGTAAACTTTTCAAAGTTCTCAATGAACAGAGCCGCCAGCGTTTGCGCTTTGTCTTCCCAGTCTGAAGAATTCCCATAGGTTTCACGGGGATCCAGCAGATTCGAATCCACGCCAGCAAGCGCTGTTGGAATCTCCAGATTGAAATATGGCAAAACCTCAGTCTCACTGTCTTCGATGCTGCCATCGAGAATGGCATGAATGATGGCGCGGGTTGCCTTGATAGAGATGCGCTCGCCAGTGCCATTCCAGCCCGTGTTGACCAGATAGGCGCTGGAACCTGCGGCTTCCATTCGCTGTAACAGTACTTCCGCATAACGGCTGGGGTGCAGGCTCAGGAAGGCTGCGCCGAAGCAGGACGAGAAGGTCGGTGTAGGTTCGGTGATGCCGCGCTCCGTACCAGCCAGTTTGGCGGTAAAGCCGGACAGGAAATGATACTGGGTTTGCTCCGGTGTCAGTTTGGCAACCGGAGGCAGCACACCAAAGGCATCGGCTGTGAGGAAGATTACCTGCCTGGCATGGCCGCCCCGGGAATGAGGCTTGACGATATTGTCGATGTGATAGATCGGATAGGAGACACGGGTGTTTTCCGTGCGCGAATTATCGGTGTAGTCGATGGCGCCATATTCATCTACTGCGACATTTTCCAGTAGTGCGTCACGGCGAATGGCGTTGAAAATCTCCGGTTCACTGTTTTTGTCCAGGTTAATGGTCTTGGCGTAACAACCCCCTTCGAAGTTGAACACACCGTTGTCATCCCAGCCATGTTCGTCATCTCCAATGAGTGCGCGCTCGGGGTCGGTCGACAAGGTGGTCTTGCCGGTGCCCGACAAACCGAAAAAGATGGCTGTAGAACCGTCTTTGCCCACATTGGCCGAGCAGTGCATGGAGGCAATGCCTTTCAGCGGCAGCAGGTAGTTCATCATGGAGAACATGCCTTTCTTCATTTCACCGCCATACCAGGTGCCACCAATCAGTTGCATGCGCTCGGTCAGATTGAAGGCCACGAAATTCTCAGAATTCAGGCCGTGTTTTTCCCAATTGGGGTTTGTGCACCTAGCGCCATTCATGACGACAAAATCTGGCTCGAAATTCTCCAACTGTTCCGCCGAGGGGCGAATGAACATGTTCTTCACAAAGTGTGCCTGCCAGGCCACTTCAGTGATGAAGCGCACGCTGAGGCGAGTGTCTTCATTGGCGCCACAGAAGGCATCCACTACATAGAGTTCTTTGCCACTGAGCTGTTCGGTCACCAGCGTCTTTAATTCATTCCATACCAGTTCGCCTATGGGCTTGTTGTCGTTGTTGCCCTGGTCTGACCACCAGACCGTGTCTTTGGTGGTGTCATCTTTTACCAGATACTTGTCCTTGGGAGAGCGGCCGGTGAATTCGCCAGTATTGACTGCCAAGGCACCAGATTCTGTGAGCACTGCCCGTTCGTAGCCTTCCAGGGTGGGATCCATTTCATGGCGAAACAGGAATTCGTAGGACGGGTTGTAGTGAACGCGTTCTACATTGGTAATTCCGTACACGGACAGATCAGGATGATCCGCAACTTGTTCGTCAGTGAGGTTTTCTGTTTCTTCAGCTTGCAAAAGGGCTTGCGAGGGCATGGTAGTCGCTCAGTGGTTGTTTAAGTTGGTAGTTTTTTTACAGAACCCGGCGGTAAGAGGGTGCCGCTGGAAAAAGTGCGCGATGATAAAGGGAGTTGTGCTATGAAACCAGTAAAAGACACTCTTAGTTTTGCAGTCGTCCTTCATTGACAATGATAGCGACCGGAGAGTCACCCACATTAGTTATTCGATAACTGGAACCGGCTTCCCGGAATGCCCAGTCACCAGGGTGAGCCAACTCGCGAGTGATACCGTCTTCGCGAGACACATGCGCCAGGCCTTCAGTGCCTTGCACAATAAAAGTGGGGTTGATATGCGACTGTAGATTCGTTGATTCCCCGGGCTCCAACTCATAGCGATAGGAACGAAACCAGTTGTTCTCTATTTCCGGCTCCGCTGCCATGCCACTGGGCTGGTCGTTATTGCTGGCAGGAATGCCATTGCCATCGTGCACCAGGGCAATAATATGAAACAGCCCCGGTCCGTCGTTGCTTACCTTGTGGGTATAAGCCTCGCTGGCGTAGTCGGTATTGACCGCCACCCGGCCGTTCTGCGGGCCTCCCGCCAGGGAGATATAGGTCAACAAAATCGCTTGATCATGAGTGTGGGGAAATGAGACGTCTCCGGGCTTAAGGCGTACATCTAGCAGATAGAGCTGGCCTTCCTGCCGCACCGGTCGGTGGCGGGGTTCGTCCGTCAGATGAACGATGCGCTCACCGGGAAACTGGTCTTGCTGGGCAGAGGCGGTGAACCATCCCAGCAGGGCCGTGGATACCGTGATGCCGAATAGTAATTTCTTAACAAGCTGCGATGGCATGGCTGGTCATTATGCAGATTGGGGAAGTGCTGTCACGCAGAAATTGGCCGCCATCCAACTTTTCGGAAACGCAACAAGTCCCGTGGCGAATTATTGATCAATTTTTCATATTCCAGGTGTCAGACACGTGTCTGACACCGAATTCACACCGAATTCGGATGGGGCGCTGCAACGAGTTGTTTCGTGGTGTCAGACACCACCTGCACAGCTTTTTCTCTCTAGAATAAGAGCAGCTGCAGATTATTGGCTAATTTTTGACCGCTTATTTAGCCTGCCACAAAAAACCCGGCACATGGGCCGGGTTTTTTGAATGGTAAAGGGACAGATTTGAAATCTGTCCCTGTCTGTCGCGCAGTTTAGTGTGCACCACCAGTCGGCGCTGCTGCGGGCAGTGCCATGGCTGTCAGCTTGGCTCCGGTTTGCAGCATGATGTACTGATGACCATCGTGTACCCAGCTGCTCATGCCATAACGGCTCTGGGCAGGCACTTCGATACGGCCCACTTCTTCACCGGTAAACTTGTCGATGGCGTAAAGCAAGGCAGTCTGGCCATCGCTATCTACATCGGAGTAAATCAGCAGGTTGGCAGTGACCACCATGGAAACAATATTGCCAGTACCGGTATCTCCAATATCCACGCCTTCCAGCGCCGGATTGTTGCGAATGCGGTCAGGGGTTTCCCCGGTAGGAATCATCCACACATGCTCGCCCGTATCCATATCGATCGCAGTGATACGGCTATAGGGTGGCTTCACGTAGGGCAGTCCGGAACGGGTGCGGGGACGACGGCCACCGCGGTCGTTGGCATACATAGCAAAGGTAGTGCCAGTGGGCTCTGGAATCCTCGCATCGGCTTCCTCACCTGGAATGACCCGCAGGCTTTCGCAGCTGTTCATGGAAGTGATGTAGAGAATATTGCTGTTGGGATCAGCCACAGGGGGGCCGTAAATGTTGGCACCGCCGGCGCCTCCGGGACACATCATGCCACCGATCTTGCCGCGTTCATTGGTGTCGTGAACAGGCGGGGTAAACAGGGGGCCCATATCGTATTCTGCCAGGGCAGCGATCGCCTCCTGACGCAATTCCGGCGTGAAATCCATCAGGTCATCAATACCAATGCCCTGCATCTCAAACGGAGCAGGTTTGGTGGGGAAAGGCTGCGTTGGCGAAAGCTGTTCGCCCGGCACCTCAGACTGGGGAACCGGCCGTTCTTCCATCGGCCACACAGGCTCACCGGTATGGCGGTTAAACGTATAGACAAAGCCCTGCTTGGTTACCTGGGCAACTGCGGGAATCTCGCCCTGTCCAGGCACATTCAGGTCCAGCAGTACCGGCGCAGTGGGCGTGTCGTAGTTCCAGATATCGTGTTTGACCATCTGGAAATGCCAGGCCCGCTCACCGGTTGAAGCATTCAGTGCCACCAGACTGGTGCCATAGAGATTGTCACCAGGGTGGAAGCCACCATAATAATCGATAGTGGCACCATTGGTGGGAATGTAAACGAGATCAGCTTCAGGGTCGGCAGATAGCGGCGCCCAGGAAGACACATCGCCAGTCCATTCCCAGGCATCGTTCTCCCAGGTTTCGTGTCCGTACTCGCCGGGGCGGGGAATAATATTGAACTTCCATTTGAATTCACCGGTGTTCTTGTCATAGGCAAGAATGTCACCTGGCACGTTCTCAATCCGAGCCTGCAGGTAGCCCTGCTCAGCAGAATTACCCACCACGATAGTGTCATTGACTACGATAGGTGGCGAAGAGGTGGTGATGTAACCCACTTCCAGGGGAATGCCTTCATAGGGATCGTAGGGGTGACCCAGGTCCGCCAGCATGTCGACCACGCCGGATTCGGGAAAAGACTCCAGGGGAACTTCTCTGCCCCAGTTTTTCAGGGGCCTGCCGGTCTCTGCATCCAGAGCAACCAGAAAGAATCCTGGCGTGGAAATAATCACCACGTCCTTGCCGTCGATCTGCGTCATGGTCACGCCCTTGCCGTAGGAGGCGCGCATGGAGTATTCCCAGCGGCCGGTATTGGGCAGGCGGAAAGACCACTTGGTCTCGCCGGTCTTCGGGTCGATCGCCACGACGTGGCGGCGGGGTCCGGAGACCGTATAAAGAGTGCCATTCACATAGCTGGGGGTGGATCTGCCGCTGTAACCCTGAAAGGTTGCGCCGTCCCATTCCCACACCGGTTCCAGCTCACCGAAGTTGTCTGCAGTGATTTCATCGGCTGGGGTATACCGGGTATGGGCGTAATCATTACCCAGGGTGTACCACTCGATAGTGTCCTGGGCGCTGGCACCGGCTATCAGCGTGAGGCTGATCATGGCGGCGGTGAGAATTGTTGAGAATCTTGTCATGTTTGTTGCCTTAACTAGGGGAAATACAGCGGGGAAGCATAGCATGGCTGGGGGTGGTGACAATGGCCGTACCAATTTGTTACAGGTCGCTGACTGTGGTGATCCAGTGTGCGTGATCGAGGAATCGAGTTTCTGCTTTGAGGGTAGCGAACCTTTGGTTCTCGCAGGTCGGAGGTTGGGGTTCTAAATCGAGCCCGAGCCCACAGGGATGTGGGCCTGCGTTTTCGCGCAGAACTGCCCGGCGCGCGCAGGCGGCCCCAAAAGATTCTCGCTCCAAAAATCTATCTAGGAACTGTCTGATCCCAATTCAACACCCGGTGCTTTTCCAGTATTTCCATTAAGCGCTCCATGGGTACCGCGGTGAGTGTGCCGCGATCGCTGGTGACCGTGGTGGCTTTGAAGATGGCGTTGTAGATGGCTTCTTCGGTGGCTTCCGCGGTGGCCGCGAACAGGGGTGACATGGCTTCGTTGACCAGGTTTTGAACGGTGACCGGTTCGTCGCTGCTGCGGGGTTTGCGGACTGAGGGGTGGGTGGAGAAGGCGATGACGTAGTCGCCGGAGCCATTGCTGGCATAAGAGCCGGTGCGGGCCAGGCCCATGATGGCACGCAAGCCGAGCCGGTCCAGGTTGCGCGGGTTCAATGGGGCATCGGTGGCGACTACCAGCATGATGGAACCATCCTCCCGGTCTTGGTCGCCCTGTGGTCTGGTGGCTTCGCGATAGGGATAGGTGCCCAGTTCGCGGCCAACGGGTGCGCCGTTGATGGTCATGTGGCCACCGAAATTGGTTTGTACCAGAACGCCGATGGTGTAGCCGCCCAGCTGTTCAGGCAGCACTCTGGAACTGGTGCCGATGCCACCTTTCCATCCGAAGGCCTGGGTACCAGTGCCTGCACCGACGCTGCCTTCTGCCACCGGGCCGGTTGTTGCATTGTCCAATGCGGCGAAGACCTCGTCGCGCTGGATGGGGTCCGCCCACATATTGTTGACGACGGAGTCGTTGGTTTCGCCTACGATCGGGTTGAGGGTGTGTTCACCCATGCCCGGCTGCAGGTAATTCCATTCTTTGAGGGCATTGGCTGCGCTCCACACGCAAAGGGTGCAGGTGAGGAGAATGGGCGTTTCGATTTCGCCAAACTCGCGCACCTGGGTTTCGCCGATCAGCTTGCCGTAGCCATTGCCCACATGGATCCAGGCCGGAATGGGATCAGTGTACAGATTGCCTGGAGCAGGAATGATCGCGGTGACGCCGGTGCGGATATCGTCGCCGCGGATGACGGTTTCCTGGCCAACCCGTACCCCGTCCACATCGGTAATGGCGTTGTGCTCGCCGGGTTCGAAGATGCCGACGATGACGCCGGCTTCCCTGGCCCGGGGCCTTTCCTGGGCTGGCAGCAGCGTGGGGATAAGGAGCAAAACAATCAGCAAGGTGAAACGAGGAATTGAGGGGCTGGCTGGCATAGTGCGTTTCCTTGAATTTATTTACTGTTTGGAGCAAGTGTAACGTATCAAAGCAAGGCGGGCGGCCTTCTGTAGCTTTTTACAGTGAGACCGAATTGCTCTATGCTGAATTTCTGCTTTCCACCCTAAAACAAGAACCTGCAAACACCGAGAGGCAACCGACCATGATGCGACCCAATCGATTCCAGTCACTCCTGCAAGCAACAGCGTTGGTGCCGCTACTCTCGGCCTTGCCCTCGGCCATGGCACAGGATTTTCAGGTGCATCCTGCCACCCAGGACCCGTCGGTGCGCGTGACCATGGACACCCTGCGGGAATGGGAAGATGAGTTGTCAAACTGGGGCCGCTGGGGACCCGACGACCAGCGCGGAACCCTCAACCTGATTACTGCGGAAAAAACGAAACAGGCCGCCTCGCTGGTGACAGAAGGCATCACTGTCACCCTGCAGCATTTCGTGACCGAGGAGCAAACCATCGATAGCCAGACTTTTGGTCCCTATGATCACTGGATGAGTCGACTGGACCCGGTTACCGGTGAGCCAAGCTTTGCCTTGGATGAAATCCAGTTTTCACTGCACGACGGCATGCTTTCCCACCTGGATGCCCTGTGTCACTACCGTACTGAAATCGATGGCCGCTATGTCATCTTCAACGGTTATCCGCAAAACCTCACTGCCAATGGATGCGAAGACCTGGCCATCGACAAGATGGGGACTTCCTATGTGACTCGCGGCGTGCTGGTTGATATTCCGCTGATGCGCGGAGTGGAGTACCTGGATCCAAGCACACCAATCTTTGTGTCTGACCTGGAAGCCTGGGAGGAATTTGCCGGCGTGACCATCGGAGCTGGTGATGCCTTGTTCGTGCGCACCGGCCGCTGGGCCAAGCGCGATGCAGAAGGACCCTGGCGCTATGGCCAGGGAGGCGCTGGCTTGCATGCTTCGGTATTGCCGTGGCTGCGGGAACGGGATGTAGCCATCCTGGTTGGAGATGCCGTCAACGACGTGCAGCCATCCGGTGTGGAGGGAATTAACCGACCCATACATCAGCTCACCCAGGTGAATCTGGGCCTGCCCATTGTGGACAATGGCTATCTGCAGGATGTGGCCGAAGTAGCCCGCAGGCTGCAGCGTTGGGAGTTTATGACTTCAATTCAGATCAACCCCATCAAGGGTGGCACAGCCAGTCCATTCAACGCCAACGCGACATTCTGATCTTGCCCGATCAGTCACAGTTTGTTGCTTTGTGCAGGCCACAAAATTGTGTAGCATACGGGCACCGCTGGCAGTCTGAAGAATAAGAATGTCCCATAGAAATCAGCCAGTTAGCAGTTCTTCTGCTGGCACCTCACGGACCACTGCAAGAGCCCAATTTGCTACGGTCCTGTTCGCACTTCCCTTGTTGTTGCTGGCTTCACTGCTGAGTTCCTTCTCTGCCGCCCAGGAAATTATCGAGGTCACCGAAGATGTGCTGCGCACGGTGATGCGCGACGCCGACAGTTTTACCAGCAAGGAAGGTAACCCCCCGGTCTATCGGGCCTACAAGCGTGATCCGGCCAGTTCTGAATCTGAGCTGCTCGGCTACCTGTTTGAAACCCCTGACTATCCGCCTGAAGAGATTGGTTACAGTGCGCCCATAGATGTTCTGGTAGGGCTCGATACCGAGGGCACCATTACCGGCATTGAAGTGCTGCACTACATCGAATCCTATAAAAGTATTCGCGGCGATTTCATCAACTCCGAATATTTCCCCCAGCAATTCACCGACAAGAATATTATTGAAGACTTTCGTGTCGGCCGTGATATCGACGGTATTTCCCGCGCCACC
This sequence comes from Gammaproteobacteria bacterium, assembly GCA_040218615.1. Lineage (GTDB taxonomy): Bacteria > Pseudomonadota > Gammaproteobacteria > Pseudomonadales > Pseudohongiellaceae > UBA9145. The sequence goes on along the minus strand of JAVJRC010000006.1, from coordinate 17,817 downwards.
ATCACCAGTTGGGCTGTGGCCAGAGGCGTGCGGGATTCTGCGCGCAAGGTTGCCCAGGCCTACCTGCCTGATTCCGAATACGTTGCCACCACCAGCGGCGACGCGGTCGCTCTCAGCGTTTTCGAGCAACAAAGCTGGGAGGAGATGATTGAATCTGGTCTGGTGAAAAACTGGAAAATATTCCAGCCAGACAATACGGAGCTGGATCTTACATTGGCATTCATGGGGCACGATGGCCTCGGTACCATTCTGATCGGTGAAGATGATTATTCGCGGGCAGACCGGGATGCCAGCAACCGGTCAAGGGCTGGCAATATGCTGCTGGTCGGTATCGATGGCAATTCATCCCGGCCTTTTCGTCAGGAAAGGCTGGCGGTAAAACAGGGTGAGGATATCTATCCTATTGAACGTCGCCGCTTCGTTTATGCAGGCAGTGCAGACTACGGCAAGATCAAGGACAAGGTGCGCTTTGCCGGCGCCATGGTATTGATGCCTGAGATCGACCTGGAACAACCTTTCTCAATTCTTTACAGCACCGAAGGCACTGTGGGTGAGTTTGGCGGCATTCATGAAATCGACTACCAGGTCCCGCCGCTGGCCCTGGCTCTGGCCCAGGGCGGGGCGATTCCTCAGGAACTGCTGCCAGCGGTTGAAGAGGAAGAGGATTACTACGAAGAGGACAGTGTGCTGTCCAGTCTGCTCTACGATGCGCCCATTGATGAAGTGATCATGATTCTGGTGATCTGCGCCATGGTCATGGCCGCCTTCCTGCTCAAGAGTGCAAAAATACGCTGGGCGACGCTGGCAGTGACGCTGGTATATCTCGGCTGGATGGATGGCGGATTCGTTTCAGTCTCGCATATCACCAACGGTATCAAGCTGGGCCCGTCACTGTTCCTCAGTGACCTGCCGCTGCTGATAATTATCGTCTTTACCGTGGTGACTACATTCTTCTGGGGCCGCATCTTTTGCTCGTCACTCTGCCCCTTCGGCGCCCTGCAGGATTTCATCACGCGATTCGTGCCCAAAAAATGGCAGTACACGGTGCCCCAGGCAATCCATGACAAGGCCCTTTATATCAAGTATGGCATCCTTGCCTTCTTGCTGGTGATGGCGGTGGCCTACGCCGATCTCAGCCTGTTCCAGTACTTTGAACCCTTTGGCACGGTGTTCTATATATCCCGCTCCCTGTTGTTATGGGGTATTGCCATTGCGCTGTTGATCGGTGCGCTGTTCATCCCTCGCTTCTACTGTCGTTATGCTTGCCCATTGGGAGCTGCCCTGGGGGTCACGTCTCTTATTTCACCGTGGAGGATCAAGCGCGTACCCCAGTGTGATATTTGCAGTGTATGCGAGCACGCCTGCCCAACAGGTGCGATCCGCGGCCCGAAGATTGACTTCAAGGAATGTGTGCGTTGCGACATCTGTGACTACAAGCTCATTGCCAAAGCAGGGGTGTGCAAGCACGATATGGATACGGTGAAAGTGCGCGTGAAAGACTGGCACCCTGCGGGTGCTATTTAGCGGGTGTGAGGTAAAGGGTTCATACCGGCGCAGCAATTTAAACCCAAAAAAAAGCCCGGCTGAGGTGGGGAGCCGGGCAAAGAGGCAACTCATCAGGACTAATCCGCTTCGAGACTCCTGCTCAAGTCCATCTGTTTGGCAATTCTCCCGGCCAGTAAAATAGCAGCTGCGAGAAATGCGTGTAGCCAGCGATCGGCCTGATTGATGTGGACAATCCCCAGTAGCTGGTCGCCACGGGTCAGAAAGCCCAGGGCCGCAACGGCGACATAGGCAGCTCCAATTCCCAGTATCAATGTGCTTTCTCTTCCCGGCATGAGAGCGGCCAGTAAAAAAGCCCCACCCGTCAAGACGTGCACAAGATTGTGCATGGTGTTGGTGACAAACAGCCCCTCGGCAGAGACCAGTGGGTTGGGCAGGAAACCAATCAGGCCAACAGAGACAAAAGTCACGCCGAAAATTAAAGCAAGCAGCTTGGATATAGACATTTCCAGTGCACTCCTTTCCTGACTAATTGGTCTTTATCTGGCGGAGCATGTTGGCCGCCAGCTCTTCGTGAGCCTTGAATATCTTCAAGCCTTCCTGGAATAAGGATTTAACTTCCGGATTTTCAATATTCGGAATGAATGCATTCTCGACCAACTCATTGACCGCCTGGTGGTAAGCCAGTTCGTTTTCTGCATAACGCAGGTCGAATTCGTTACCCCGCAAGCGGCTTAATTCGTCGACAATATCGGCAGAAGTGGATTGCAGACTTTCGCTCAGGAAGTTGTTTTGTGGCTGCGCATTAAGCTTCTGCAGCAGAGCCAGAGCCTGAGCATTCACTGCATTGTGATCGCTGACCATGGTTTCAGCAAAACCCCTGACTGCCGGGTCTTCTGATAGGGCTAGCGCCAGATGTGCATACTGAATATCGATGTTGTCTGCCACATAAGCGACATGCGCAATTTGCAAGTCGTTGAGTTCGCTGGGGTCCTGAGCCACGGACTGACAGGACATGGCAAGAATGCCGGCAAACAGACCAAGTTTTTTAGCTGGGAATTTCATAACTTCTCCTTTGAAAGAATTTAACGAATACAGTGCTCTATTAAGCAGGCCGTATTTAAAACCCCAGGAGCTGAAGGATGAATACTCATTCGTCCCAAAAACTTGATCAGTAGTACAGTCAAGGGTACGCAATCAGTACTTTTGGGTAGACTTGATGGACAAAAATTTGGAGGTGCAAGGTGGATTTGCTTAGCGACATTCTTTCCCATATGAAACTGCAGGGGACGCTCTATTTCAGAACTTCATTTACCGGAAAATGGGGAGTAAAGGTTCCAGCCTTTGGCAGAGTAGCGCGTTTCCACTTTGCTCACCGTGGCCGCTGCATGGTCAAGATCGAATGCAGTAACGACACCATTGCTCTGGAACAGGGAGATCTGTTGATCGTCCCCAGGGGCGCAGCACACAAGCTGTTCAGTGATGCGGGCTCGGAATCCTGTGCGGCTGAGCTTGATACCGTACTGCAGGATTCCGGGTTTGAGGGAACCGGCACGCTGGTTTATGGAGAGCCGGGTGATGACCATGAGACGCAGCTCATCTGTGGTCACTTCTCTTTCACCGATTCCATTAACCACCCACTGATAGAACAATTGCCAGCTTATATCTTGCTGCGAAACTATGGAGAAATTTCCGGCGCCTGGATGGAGCAGACTTTGAGAGTTATTGGCAAAGAGGCAGGTACTGAAGAAATCGGCAGCAGTATCATCTCCCTCAAGCTCTCAGAGATCATTTTTGTGCAAGCCTTACGGGCGTACTTGAGTGAGACAGACAATGTGGTACCCGGACTAAGGGGATTTGCTGACAAGCGAATTGCTAAATCCCTGCAAGCCATTCATCTGAATCCCGATAGTAACTGGACTCTGGAGGAACTGGCTTCTGTCGCCGGCATGTCCAGAACAGCCTATACCGGCTTGTTCGGTAAGCTCATGAATATGACGCCACTCAAATATGTCACTCAGTGGAGGATGCAGGTTGCTCGTGAAAAGTTGCTGGAATCCAATTCAGCGATTATCAGAATCGCTGAAGCCACAGGCTATCAGTCTGAAGCGGCGTTCAGCCGGGTATTCAAAAAATATTTTGACCTGACGCCAGCCGCCTATCGCAGACAACATAGAGTCAACAGGCAGTTGGGTCCGGAGTTGTAGCGGGAATATTTCGGATTTTCAATGGGCAACTTTACAGCAACAGGTAAAGCAGCAACGTGAGCCCGCCTGCGAGTAAAGCATAGGGAAGTTGGGTAATCACGTGATCCATATGGTCGCTACCGGCGCCCACCGACGAAAGCACTGAAGTGTCTGAAACCGGTGACGAGTGGTCACCAAAAATACCGCCACCGACGACCGCAGCGATCGCCTGGTATACCAGGGGATCCGAAGCGACATTGCCGCTGAAATCATAGGCGATGGGGAGCACAAAGGGGATCATCAATGCATAGGCACCCCAGCTGGTGCCGGTGGAAAATGAAATCAGGCTGGTGATCAGGAAGGTGGTGGCAACAAACAGGGCAGGGGTCATCAGCCCGGCAAAGGTTTCCAGAATATATTCTGCTGCACGCAAATCCCGGGTGATGTCATTGATGGCATAGGCAAGGCCCATCAGGACGATTGCAGGCATGACGTTTTTTATGCCGCGCATACCGATATCCATCAATTCATTGATGTTGGAGACCACCCGGCGCCAGAAAAGTGAAATGCTCAGATAGAAAACTGCCAGCATGAAGGCTTCGGCGATTTTCATGTTGCCGTAGACGAAATAGCTGACCAGGATTGTCCCAAAAACGATAGCGATGGGCAGGGCCAGGTCCAGCAGCAGCGAAGCGTCATCCCGGTTTGTGCTAATCAGGTCGGAACCGTCGTCGCTAACCATGGGAACTGCGCCGTCCCTGAGCACCTTGCCTTCGGTTCTTGCGCGGGATTCGGCACGGCGCATGAAGGCGATGTCGGGAAAGACTTCCAGGCTGACCAGTAGTGCTATGGCCAACGCCAGCATGGGGTAAAAATTATAGGCAATGGCATGGGCGAACACCGAGATAGCCTGGTCCAGGTTTGAAACCGGGCCACCTTCCGCAGCGATCAGACCGGAAAGATAAGCGCCCCAGGACATAAAAGGCACCAGGACGCAGACCGAGGCGGTGGTTGAATCGAGGATATAGGCAAGTTTTTCACGGGAGATGCGGGCACGGTCCGAAAGTGGGCGCATGATGGGGCCCACTATCAATGGGCTGAAATAGTCATCGACTACGACGAAGCCCAGCGCCCAGCATGTGGTCTTGACCTGTCTGGGGGTATGGCAACGGCGTGAGACCTTGTCGGCAAACCTGGCAATGACACCTGACGCCTTGAACAATTCAAACAGCATGCCAATGAAAACGACGATCAATGTGACCCAGATGAAATCACCATTGAGCGCCCCCTGCAGTAAATCACTGAAAATATAGACCGGGTTAAACCACCAGCCCTGGCTGGCAATCCCGATCATGACGACACCCACCACACAACCTGACAGGATCGCGAAGATGGCATTGCGGGTGATGAATGCGGTTGCCAGGGCGATGACCAGGGGAAGGAGAGACAGGGCTCCGAGATTCAGTTCTGTTTCCATGGCTAAGCGTCGAAAAAATGCCAGTTACCAGTGTAGTGATAGTGGCATTGAAGTGTGGATCTGGATTGTTGGCTTATTATTCGCTCGCGTAGTGTAAAACCCGCAACTTGCTATTGCCAGTGGCAAGCGGATTAATCTGGAAAAGGGCTCGCGGCCAGGTCACAGGCCGGCTGGACAAAAATCCCATATCCGGATAGCTTTCAGTAATCGCAACTTGTACCAAACGAACAAACAACAACCCGTCAAACAATCATCGTTGGAGAGAGGCATGACCCATCGTCGCGAATTGCTGAAATTTCTGGCCGCAAGCCCGCTTATTACTACTTATTCCGCCTTCGCCCAGGAAGTCGAGGAAACCCTGGGTCAGCGACTGACTGACCCCAGTGATGTGATCAATGTCTGGGAGATGGAAGCGGTGGCGCGGGAGAACATACCTCCAGCACATTTTGGTTACCTGTCCACCGGCGTCGATGGTGACAACACCTTGCGCGCCAATCGCGATGGCTTCACCCGGTTTCAGATCAAGCCGCGACGTCTGGTCGATGTCAGTGAGTTTGATACCCGCGTCAATATCCTCGGCTCGGAAGCGAACTCCCCCATTTTTCTGTGTCCGGTTGGCAGCCAGGGTGCCTATCACGCCGAGGCTGAACTGGGGACGGCCCGTGCAGCCAGGGCCAAAGGTCATCATATGGTGTTGTCCACGCAATCCTCCACGGCAGTAGAAGATGTGGTGGACGCGCGAGGCGGTCCTATTTGGCACCAGCTCTATCCGACCACTGAGTGGGATTACACGGTGGCCATGCTGCAGCGGGCTGAGAGAGCGGGTTGTACCTCGGTGTGTTTGACTGTCGATTTGCCGGCTGGCCGCAATACCGAAACCCAGTCGGTGATGATGCGTGAAGACAACCGCACCTGTTCGAACTGTCACACCGGGCAGCCGAAACCAATCTTCGATGGCTTGAATATGCGCGGCGTAGGATTAAACAACCCAACCTTAACCTGGGATGTCATCGGTCGTATGAAGGAAGTGACCAATATGAACGTCATCATCAAGGGGCTTGAGGTAGGTGAAGACGCCGCACTGGCAGTCGCAAACGGTGCCGACGCCATCTGGGTGTCCAATCATGGAGGAAGGGCCACAGAAACCGGAAGAGGCAGCATCGAATGCCTGCCGGAAATGGTCAGTGCTGTAAATGGGCGTATCCCCATCATCATCGATGGCGGTTTTCGCCGGGGCACCGATGTCTATAAGGCGCTTGCTTTGGGTGCCGATGCTGTTGGTATTGGTCGGCCCTACTGTTGGGGCCTGGGTGCATTCGGACAAGCGGGCGTCGAACGCGTACTGGACCTCCTGAACCGAGAATTTCTCATCACCATGCGCAGCAGTGGCAATTCGACCCTGGATTCCATCAGCACCAACTACATCCACGATGTGGGGCACAGAGTGCCAAGAGGCACTCTTGGCAGGGATTTGCTCTAGTTTCAAGGGCTGTTGTCGACAATACGTCGCCGATTGCGGTGGAACAAAAGCGATGTGATTGGCGCTGATTGCATAGTATTCTTCGCGCATATTTTATTGCTTAGCGGGCACCGATTCCTATTATGGCAGCTGCCAAAAAAAAGCTGGTTGTAGACTCATTCGACTTTCCCACGGGCCGGGTGCTGGCCAAGAAATATGAGGTCGCAGCAAAGCTTGGCCAGGGCTGGGAGGGTGAGGTCTACCTCATACGCGAGGTCGCAACAGGGATCGAGCGAGCCGCCAAGTTCTTTTTTCCTCAGCGCAACCCGGGCAACAAGGCTTTCAAATTTTACGCACAAAAGCTGCACAAGCTGCGTCATTGTTCCATTCTGATCCAATACCTCAGCCAGGAAACCATCACCTATCGTGGGCAAGCCATCAACTTCCTGGTTTCAGATTATGTGGAGGGAGAACTGCTCAGTGAATACCTGGCACGCCAGCCTGGTAAACGCCTGCAGCCTTTCCAGGCACTGCATCTGTTGCACGCCCTGGCCGAGGGTATGGAGGAAGTGCATCACGAAAACGAATACCATGGTGACCTGCACACCGAAAACATAATTCTGAATCAGATAGGTCTAAGCTACGATCTGAAATTGATTGATCTGTTTTACTGGCAGTCTGCAAAACGAGAGAATATTCGATACGATGTAGTGAGCATGGTGAAAATCCTTTATGAAGTGTTGGGTGGCCAAAAGCATTACCGCAAGCTGCCTCCTGAAATCAAGGCCATCATCTGCGGGCAGAAAGACAGCCTGATACTCAGGAAATTCAAAACAGCAGGCCAGCTGCGAGAATATCTTGAGACCATGGAATGGCAGTAGGTGGAGCAAGCCCGGCGATGAGTAGCAGCCCAGAAGAGCAATACCTCAACAAGTTTTTTAGCGAGACTGATACACCCGCCGAAGGCCAGTATTTTAGATTGCCCGATGCAGAAGCCGTACTTTACCTGCAGCGTCGCCCCGGCAAGGACTCGGAGAACGAGGACAGTGCAGGTATCTACGCGCTGCGAGACGGTGACACGGTTCTGGCAATCGCAGATGGCATGGGGGGCATGCCCGCCGGCAGCAAGGCTTCCGGCATTATCGTCAAACAGCTGTCCAGGGTCTTGAGCAAGTCCAGTCGCAACAGTTCTGAACACCGGGAAGATATTCTCACTGGGCTGGAAGCAGCCAATGATGAAATTCAGGCGATGGGTGTGGGTGCAGGCTCGACAGTCGCCGTGGTGGAAGTCTCAAACAATTTGCTGCGCTCTTACCACGCTGGTGATTCGGAAATTTTGCTGGTAGGGCAGAGGGGCAAGGTCAAATTGCAGACCATCTCCCACTCGCCCGTAGGTTATGGCGTTGAATCCGGTTTAATCGATCACAAAGATGCCATGTATCACAATGAACGCCACCTGATCTCCAATTTTCTTGGTCTCCCCGACATGCGGATTGAAATGGGACCGGCGGTGGAGATAGCGCGGTACGACACTTTGCTGCTGGCCAGTGACGGCGTATTCGACAACGTGCATGTTGATGAACTGGTTGACCTGGTTCGAAAGGGCGGCCTTGCCCAGGTCAGCAAGGCATTGATACAGCTGGTTAGCGAAAGAATGGGTTCCGACTCAGATGCGACCCCTTCCAAACCAGATGATGTCGGTTTCTTTCTTTACCGTCGCAGTGCCTGATGACAACGCTGCATTCAACCTGGCTGCCCCGGCCGGGCGGCAACTCAGGGCCTGTCTTCAAGCCTGCCTGAGCCCCCCAATTCATAATAAACGATCGGCACGAAATCGATAGCGGTCCAGCCTGCTTCCTGACCCCATTTCGGATCATAGACGGCGGTAATGTTTGCTTCCATGATTTCATCCAGATGCATGCCTTGCTTGATCATGTCATAAACCTGGCTGCGCACATCCAGGATCATGTCGCGGAATTCAATCATTGAATCCCGACCCACTATGTCGAGACCATGGCCGGGTATGACTTTGGTGTTGGGGCCGGCAATATCAATGGCCAGGTCCAGTGCGGCGATGGTGCCGCGTAAGCTGCCGCCATTGAACACATCCATGATGGGATAGCTGGTGGTGCGAAACACATCACCCAGGTGCAGCACATCGGATTCGGGAAAGTAAACGAACACATCGCCATCGGTGTGGGCCGGTGGCGCCAGGAAGGCGCGTACCTCTTCGCCATTCACATGAAAGCCCACCTCGCTGTCGAAGGTCACTTCCGGTCTTGCCCTCTCGCTGGGTGCGGGTGCAAAACTGCCTCCACGTCGAGGGAAACGGTTGCGCTCAAAGAAGAAGCGGCTGCGGGTATTGTCATGGGCGAAGATCAGCACACCCAGATCCCGCAGGGGTTCATTGCCGCCGATGTGGTCCGGATGCACATGGGTATTGATCAGGAAGCGGATCGGCTCGTCTGTCACCGTGCGCACCGCCTGAACCAGGCTGTCAGCCATGGGTTCGAACAGGGAATCTACCAGCAAGACCCCATCGTCACCGATGGAAGCGCCGATGTTGCCGCCGCCTCCGGGTCTCTGAATCATATACACATTGCCCTGAACAGGTTCGATGCTCAGCTCAACGCTGTCCGTGGGTAACTGTGCCATGGCTGAACTGCCCAGCAAGCAGGCCAGCAATGCGGTGCCTAAAGATATTTGTGCTCTGCGCTGCATACCGAAATCTCCTTAAATCAGGTCGACTGCCGGGCCAGTGTAGCAAAGACGGCAGCAAATCTGTGCGGATTTCGCAATGTCGCTTAAGGACTCAGGTCCAGGTGTGCCGGATGAGTTCGGAAGGGATCCTGTCTGCAATCTTCTCATGCAGTTTTGGCAGTTTGGACCAGTGCAGGCCGCCGTTGTAGTGATGGGCAGTGTGATAGCCAAGATTGCCGGTGAACAGGTTGTACCAGCGATTCACATTGTTAAAAGATGCGGTGAAGTGGTCTGAGGTATCACGGCCGGCATGATGCTCATAGGTAGCCCAGGCCGTAACAAACATACCCATGATCATGGGCAAGACGAATACCAGCAGCCCCGCTACCGGTTTGTAATACACCAGCGCTGCCACGATGGCGAAGGTCAACGCTGAAAAGAACAGGAACTGTCTCTGTTCTTTGGGAAACTGTTTGCCAACCTGGTAGCCGCGGTAATAGGAAGTGGCGGTCGTTTTCAGGCTGTATTCAAGCTCACCCATCTGACTGCCGTCTCTCCGTCGCCATCGGCTCTGATCCAGGGACTGGTCCAGATAATTCTGGTGGTGCCCGTAAACATGATGGAGTAACCACAAATTGGTGGTGGTACCCGTGTGCAGGGCATAGAAAAATTCCAGGATGCGATTCAGTGGAGTCTGGCGAAAGGTGGGCGCATGCTGGTGATGGTGATTCCAGGCGCAAACCTGCGACTTGGGAATGATCATTGCGTAGAAATACAGGCCCAGCAGGTAGGGATTTTCCAGCAGGAAAAACACCGCAAAATCGAGGGCACTGAGAGAAAGAATAAGGAAGACTGGCAGGCGATCTTCTGCGTGTTTGAACGCAATACTTCGCTTTTTCACTGAAACAACGTCCCTGTAATTCGTACTGATTAACCGACCGCGGCTATTGTAGACAAGCCAGCCGGCTAAAACCACGCCAACCACCCCTTTGTTAGGGGTTTTTACGGGCTAAAGGCCTGTTCTTCCAGCCAGAGCCCACGCAGAACCGGAGTTGACTGCTAATTGCTGGCTTGCTGTCTTTCCTTTGCCCGGCCAGCGCTTAGAATGTTTGGTATCGCATAGTTGCCTTCATGGCAGGCGTATTCATACATCACATAATCCGGTTCGCGAGTCAGCGGCATGGAGATGGTGAAGGGCGACTCGAGATGTTCCGGATCGGTGACCCGGGCTTCCCAGATAATGGTGTCATCACTCACGCGGGTGAAGCGCTCTACCACATGGAAGTCTTCCGAGATGGGAACGCCTTTTAAGCGGCCACCTGCCGAACTATTGGCCAGCATGCCGCGGTCATTGAAATTTTTGGTTTCGATTACCAGGGTGTCACCTTCCCAATGTGCGACAGAATCGCCCATCCACAATTTAATCTTGTCATCGATGTGTTCGGTTTTGTCCAGGTGGATGGTTCGCACGTCATGGATCATTTCGTAGACGATGGTGAAGGTATCATCGGTCTGCATAAACCGGTAAGCATTGTTGTAACCGGCTGGCAGCATGGAGCCAGGTACACCACGAGTGATACAGCGATCCCACACTGTGTGGTAGATATAATCATTTTCAACATTGGCAAAATAAAAATCCCTGGTGGCCAAAGCTGACTCACGAATCGGTGCTCTGCCATTGGGTGGGTCGACGATCATGGAAGTTTGCCCGGTGGAAAGCACTGTATCTCCCGAGTCCAGCCAAACCTGGTTATAGCCTCCGACGTTGCCGCCTGCTTCTACGACGATATTGTTGTCCCTGCGTTCGCGGCCCTCGGCGATGTTTCTTTCCATGGTGGCTATTTCATCTTCTGACAGGTATTCACGACCTGCTAATGAAGCGGGGCGTTCAATTGGAGTAATGGTGTCGTTGGTCCAGACACCGGAGAAATCCGGTTGACCATTGGCCAGGCGTGGCACCAGGTAGTCCTGGGCAGTGGCGGCACCTGAGAATGCCAGCAAACAGGCAAGAACAGGGAGAAACACTTTGTCGGCTTTGTTCATAGTTGGCTCCGCAGTTAGAGAGTCCGTGTTTTGTTGTCTGAAAACAAAAAGGGGCCAGAATAAAACTACTCTGACCCCCTCTGATCGAATGCGGGAAATTACTCGCTGCTGTCTTCTGTCAGCCAGGAGAAATCGTCTTCACTCTGATCGAGTACAGTGGATCGTTCGCGACGCAACTGCTCCTCACGCTTGGCTTGCTCCAGTACATCCTGTGGCAAGTCACGGCCTACGACGATTCCGCGCGGAGTGGTGGGTGCGAAATAAATCCGGGCATTGGCCATTTCGTCGGTTGTCGCTGGCCCGTAGACCACGTCCTGGGTGGGGTCCGGATTCCAGCGATTGCCTTCAGAGTTATCAAACCACCAGGCCATATGCAGGGTTGAGCCCGCAGGAATGAATTTGGGTTCCTTGTACTCGTACAGGAACTGCCAGTTGAAGTCATACTTGGGTACCCACAGCAGCACTTCTCGTTCGCCATCGGGATACTCCAGCTCGTAGCGCATGGCTTTGCCGCGGTAATGCATATGCGGCCCCATGGAAAGCAGGTAGATGTCTTCCTCGATTTCATGGGTGTTGGTGACTTTGTAATTGGGATCGCCAGCAGGAATGGTCCATTCGCGGTGGGGCAGTAAATTGGTCTCTACCACGTAGTCGATTACATCGCCGTCGTCATAGAACTTGAAGCCCGCACGTGTGTTATCAACGACACCGGTGCCTTCGCCCGTGTCCTTGTGGTAGTGCATATTGACCGTAATGAAGGGATCATCAGGGAGCAGCACACCCCAGCCTTCCGGATACTGGAACGGGCCGCGGCCGGGAACACCAACACCCATGTGGCTGGAGACGATATGGTGAACCCAGGGTCCACCGGGATCCAGCTCGGCCTTGGAAATCCACTTGGGATTCTCGTGTGCGCCTTCGGGGACCGGCATGTGCACGGTAGGTTGCCAGTCTTCAATGTCCGGGCTTACATAAACTGGCTTCTCGAATCCAACCACCAGATCTGGTTCGCCAATCCACCAACCTGACTCCGGCATTGCGGTGCCCACGCTGGCAGTGGAAGTGGCCGCAGCCGCGCTGCTGGGATCACCTTCCAGCGCACCGCCATCAACCCAGGCGATAAGCAATTCCTTGTCCTTCCTGTCGATGTAGCGCTCGGCCTTGAATTCTCCCCGGTGCCGTTCATGGGCTCCCCAGGGGGGCATGTAGCCAGTGACCAGGGCATTCTTGATCAGGGGAGCCCAGATCTTGGCCTGTTCGTAGTCCATCAGCGACATGGGTGCACTGATACCGCCCACATCTGGCGGGGTGTCCTGGTGACAGGCCACGCAATTGTTCATGAATACCGGTAACGCATCTTCGTAGAAGGTAGGTGCATCCTGGGCCAGAGCAGACATGCTCAACAGGGTGGTGATGAGTGCGGTTGAGAGCAACGAAACAGGGGATTTCATGGCTTTTCCTTTAAGGTGGTAAGGATTGTTCTAATAATCCCCGAAGCCTAATCCTAAAGGCTGAGTTTGTCTATAGCGGAGAACCCCGAAAAACGTCGGATCGACTCCCACAAGACCTTGATATCACGAGGTTTTCTCGAACCACCTCCGGAGCCTGGAAACGGCCCAGAACTGCATCGTATTTTCCGATAGATACAATCGAAATAAATCGTTTTACCGATTAATAAGACCTGCGTATTCTCCTATCCATAGAATATTCACTCATCGATTAAACAGAGGTAAGCAATGAGCGTTAAACGAGTACCCAGTGTAGTTTTCAAAACCCGCGTACGAGACGAATCCATCGGGGGAGACAACCCTTTTCGCTGGCAGGACGTCAGCAGCGATGACGTGTTCAATGGAAAGAAAGTCGTGGTTTTTGCGCTGCCGGGTGCATTCACTCCGACCTGTAGCAGCACCCACCTGCCAGGCTTCGAAGCCAAGTACCAGGAACTGCGTGATGCAGGCGTTGATGAAGTTTACTGCCTCAGCGTGAACGACGCGTTTTCCATGTACCAGTGGGGCAAGCAGCTGGGCGTGACCAATGTGAAGCTTCTGCCTGATGGCAACGCACACTTCACCAAAGGCATGGACATGCTGGTGAAGAAGGAAAACCTGGGATTCGGCGATCGCTCCTGGCGTTACTCAATGCTGGTGGAAGACGGTGAAATCAAGCAGATCTTTGAAGAGGAAGGCAAGATCGATGATTGCCCGGAAGACCCCTTTAAAGTCAGCGATGTCGACACCATATTGGACTATATCAAGTCACAGTCAGCGAAAGCCGCCTGATTGCGACTGTACATTCTCTCGACGCGCAGGCAGCCAGCATTAACGGCTGCCTTCGGCACCAATACCTGGCCCTAACACCAGGTGTCCCCTAGGTTGCCGGAGTTCTGCGCATTGCCCGAACGGCGGCATGTTCATTTATTGAACAATCCCCTTTTCGCCGCCGTTCTTTTTTTTTACAGCAACCCGTTTTACTTACCCGGTTCAAACAGCAGCCGTAAATGCGTACGGTAGTTCTGCACCTGTTCTATCAGGGCTCTGTTGTTGTCATAGGCTTTGGCAAGGATAATGCCGCCCTCCACACAGCTGGTAAACATATCGGCCAACGCTTCCACACTGACTTCCATCTTCGGTGGGTACTTTTCCATTATCTCTTCCAGCCTTTTGGCGATCATGATGCGCCATTCAATCATACCCTCGTCGATTCGATTTCGAATCTCGTCATCAAACTGATGGGTTTCGTAGGTGAATGCTGCTGCCAGACAACCCGGATGGATATCCGTCATGCCTGCCACCATCTCGGCGAATAAATTCAGGAAGATCAAGGCGCGTTGCAAGGGATCTTCACTGAGGGTATCGGCCCGGTCGCTCAGTGAAACAAACACCTCGGTGTCCATTTCGATGTAGCGGTCTATCAAAGCGCGCGCGAGTTCCGCCTTGCCCGAAAAATGATAGAAGAAGCCGCCTTTGGTGATGGCTGCCTTATCAATGATCTCTTCAATGGTAGTGCCGGCGTAACCCTTTTTCAGGATAATGGCTTCAGACGTGGCCAGTATCCTCTCCCGGCTGCTGTTGGCTCTGGTGGACACAGCGAGTTCTCTGGTGGTGGATATTTTGAAGGCTGTTAACTATACCAGCGGTATAGTTAATTTCCAGATGCCTTGAATTATTGTCTACTGATTGTTTCAAAAGTCTGCAAGCCATTGAATTGCCGACAGTTGTGATCGAGATCAAATTCTTACCATCGGTCCACTAGCGACACTCCAGGCAAATCCCTAAACTGCGCTCCAACTGGTGAACGTCCGTTCATCCAACATTTTTTGAACCAGAAAATCGAGAGTCTCGGCGCTTCGGTAAGGCGCCGGGAGGAGAGTAATTGCTATGAAACATTTGTTATTAACCAGGGCCGCTGTTCTGGTAACTGCAGTCGCAATAACCGCGGCTATTGCACCGAAGGCGCAGGCTCAGGGTGATGCAGTACCGCTCTATGACGACCTGGGCGACTATCATGTCGAAATCAGCAGTTCGGTAACCGCTGCGCAGCAGTATTTCGACCAGGGCATTCGGCTGTACTATGCCTTTAATCATGCCGAGGCAATTCGCGCCTTCAAGGAAGCACAGCGACTGGACCCATCCTGCGCTATCTGTTGGTGGGGCGAAGCCCTGGCCTGGGGTCCGAATATCAATTTACCCATGGACACGCCCTCCGGGCTCGCCGCATTCGCTGCCATCGAGCAGGCAGTCGCTTTGCGCAGCAATGCAAGCGAGAAGGAACAGTCCCTGATTGATGCGCTGGCTGTGCGTTATGCCGAGGATGCACCGCAGCAGCGCAGTCACCTGGACCAGGCTTATGCAGAGGCCATGGCGGAACTGGTGTCTCAATATCCACAAGACATCGATATAGCTGTGCTTTATGCAGAGTCCTTGATGGACTTGCGGCCGTGGGACTACTGGAACGCGCAGGGTCAAACGCAACCTGGCATCGACACCGCCCTTGGTCACCTGAACAGGGCAATTGCGACCAACGAAAACCATCCAGGTGCCTGTCATTTCTATATTCATGCGGTGGAAGAGCTGTATCCGGAGCGGGCGGTACCCTGTGCCGAACGCCTGGCCAGGCTGATGCCCGGTGCCGGACACCTGGTGCATATGCCAGGCCATATCTATATACGGGTTGGGCGCTACCTGGATGCTGTTGAAGCCAACGAGCATGCTGTGCATGCAGACGAGACGTATATCCAGGATCAGCATCCGGGCATGGGTATGTACACAGCGGGCTACTATCCACACAACTATGACTTCATGGCTTTTGCTGCGATGATGATCGGGCGCAGTGAAACGGCGATAGATTCCGCCAGGAAAGTCACCGAGCTCCTGCCCGAGGCATTGTTCGGCAGCCCCGGCATGGACTTTTTACAGCACTGGACAGTCCGCCCACTGCAGATGCAGGTGCGCTTCGCCAGATGGGAAGACATTCTGGCGCATCCAAAACCTGCAGATGAGTTTCCCCATGCCCAGGGAATATGGCACTACGCCATGGGCCGCGCCGCGCTGGCAACTGGCGATCCAGCAAAGGCAAAGTCCCACCTCAACGCCTTGCGCGTTGGTATGGAAAATTCCGGGCTGGAAGCTCTGAAGATGGAATTCAATCAATCCAGGAATCTGCTGGCCATTGCCGAGCGTGTATTGAGTGGCTGGATATCGTCCCATGATGGCGAAGAGAGCGCTGCGCTTTTGGCATTACAGGAGGCAGTGAAGTTGGAATCGGAACTGCTTTATGGAGAACCTCCAGAATGGTCCGTGCCAGTGAGGCAGGAGTACGGCGCCGTTTTGTTGAATGCGGGTCGCTATGCTGAAGCCGAGCGGGTGTTTAATGAAGACCTGGCCAAGTTTCCGGAAAACGGCTGGTCACTTTACGGCTTGATGTTGTCACTTGAGAAGCAGGGTAAGTTGGAGCACGCGAGCCGCGTTGAGTCCAGGTTGGAAACAGTCTGGGCGACTGCGGATGTAGCAGTGGAGGACACGTTCTAGTAGAGAATAGTTTCAGAGGCGTATTGCAATGACTCCAGCCCCCATGAGCGTAACCTCATCTTCAAAATGTGAGAGGTGTGGATTGCGATTTCCAACTGAAGAAAACGGTTGTCCACACTGCGCTGATCTAACGGATCAAGAAGTGCTGGAGTTGATTGCAAGTCATGAAAAGAATGATTTACCAACACGCCAAAGCAAATGGATACCGTTCAGATCCCGAATTGATCCGATTTCTCGCTAGACGCCACTACTCAACCTAGACTCCTTCAGCATACCCAGGAACGGATTCCGGTATGCATTGAGGGCGGCAGGGAAAGGCTCGGTCTCCCTGTTCAGAAAGACAGTTTGGAAGGGTCAGAGCAGCATTGGTTTAGCCAATTCTGGTGGTATCGCGGGGGATTTGGACTCCTTTTCGGCAGGCGAGAGGATGTCCACAGACCAAAAAACCAGGTAGTACGATCAGATTCAGGATGGGATATAGCGTTTATATTTCCTATACTCATCAAACAACCCAAGCTGGGGCGGTGCCCTGCTTGGCGGACTCCGGGCCTGCTGGTCAATCTTCTCCTTTGACTTGAGGTGGTCCAGTATCTGCCGGATCACCGCCGGGTCTTCCACACAGGCAATAATCCGCACCGGGCCCTGACATTTCTCGCAGGTTTCAATATCAATGTTGAATACCCGCTTCAGCCGCTGGGCCCAGGTCATTGATACATGGCGTTCCGCGAAGCTGCGGTCATCAAGGTCGTTGTCCCTGGTGTGCTTGCGGCCCTTGCCTCGACCAGCCGGCGTGATGAGTGCCCGATGCTTGCTGTTGGGAGCGAACACCCCATGGAACCGGGTCAGGTTGACTCTGGGCTTCGGTACCAGAGCGGCCAGCCTGGCAATGAAATCCAGTGGTTCGAAGATCACATGGGTGGTGCCGTTTCTGAACGGGGTCTTGAGTTCATAGCGCACCTTGCCCGTGGGCGTGAGTGACAGGCGCTGTTCGGAGACGGCCGGCCTTGCGATGTAGCGGCACAGCCGTTCGATCTTTTTGCGCTGATGGGCCCGGGCAGCCACCCCGGCGTGCAGGCTGAAGCCGTTCAGTTTGGCGACTCTGGCGTTGTGGGAAGAGTACTCCGGCCGGGGCGGAATGGTTTGCAGGGTAAACACCTTGCGGCCTTTCTGGGGGCCGAGGGCGACCCGGTAAGTGACCGAGTGGGTATGAATCTCCCTGAGCGGATCTTCGGCTAGGCCGTCCAGGGTGAGGTAGCTGTTATCCTCATCCCGCTCCAGAATGCCGCGCCGCTCCAGAAACCGGGCCACCCGCTCGCTGATCACCTGGAGCAGGTCGTGGAGCTGTGCGACGCTCGGGGGTGGCGTGTGGCGGAAGCCGTAGTGGCCCAAGTCGTCTTGTATATACACGCCATCCAGGAACAG
>JAVJRC010000002.1:0-9423 GCA_040218615.1 Gammaproteobacteria bacterium | reverse complement strand
CTCGACTTACCAAATCAGTGACGTTACGATTACTCATAGTGGCGTATCTCCTTTGGTTGGTTTATTGCTTCGCAACAACAAATCAACCAGATACGCCGCTTTTTTTCAACCTGCCTCAAACACCAGATTCAATTATAACTCTTACTTTGCCTGGCAACCTCTCGTAGCCATCATGGGAGCATGTAATGGTAATTGTGTCTGCAGCTTCATCGACCTCCAGGTCGTAAGTATGGGCACGTCTTGCCACCCTAAAGCTCTTCCAGACTTCTGAGGAGTTTTCGCCATCGACCTCAACAGTATTATGGGCTCTGGTACTACGCTGAAACTCTCGCTCTACACCAGGTTCATAAGTACTAATTCCGCTGTTTGCAATTAGTTTGCTGCCGAGAACCGACATTTCAAACGATAAAGTGTCCGCGTGTGCATGCCCAGGCTGATAGTCCGGCCCTATATGGCCCACATCACAGATAATCGAAACAGGCTCTTGAGTAAGCCTGATATAGCCAGATTCACTAAGCCAGGTGATTCCATCACCAGCGCTATCACTGACCCTTACCCCGATGGCTTTGGCATAGTCTTCTAGCTTAACCAAAGTTGGTGCAGTACCTAATGCAGAATCGTTAAAAAATGCAAACTCTTCCCGAGAGTGACTCATTGCAACCAGCCAGTCTAATGCAGCTCCAACGCGAAATGAGACTTCTTCAATCAGTGGTTTGGGAATCAATCGAGGATAAACTTGATCCAGCTGCAACAGATCTAAACAGTCTTCCAAAACAATCGAGTGATACATAGTGCTAAGCTCAAAATGCCCGCCGTCTTTCAGCAATTGCTCATCACATTGTTGCAACAGAATACGAACTCCTTTCTCCAACCACGCATCAGATTCTTTACCCTGGAAGTAACAGCCAGCAAAGACTAAGGCTTTCGCGTTTGCCCACAGATGGTTAGCCAGCAAGTGATAGTCGAGCTTCTGAGAAAGCCACCTGCCTTGCTGAGCAAGGTTTGCTCTCATCAAGTCGGTAAACTCATCTTTGTGATTTATGGCCCACTTCACCCAATTAACGATTCTTAGTGAGGTTGGATACGAATCCCAAGCCGGGCTGCTTCCGACTGGATTGTGGTCTAACCATGAGTTTAGTAAATCTACATGCCACTCCAGCCTTGATTCACTCTCATTAGCGTTAAGATCTTCAAAGTAGTGCAGGTTGTAGTTCCACAATCCTGAATTTTCGGAATCACTCCAGCCATCAGGGAACTCTAGGTCTTTTTGCTGATTCAAGAACTGAAATGTGCAAGGCCCTGTCATGGAATGTTCCCGATCACACGCGCTCCATATCGTTTTTGGCTCTCGTGCAGTTAGTGTTAGGCAGGACACCCAGATTGGTTTGTATACGTTAAACCAAAACCGGCCCAGAATTTGGGCCGGTTTGAGATATTTTATAGTGTGGTAATACCTGGAAATCACTCAATCTAATCCAACAATTCTTCCAGATGGCTTACAATCCTTTTCCCTGCATTACCATCCCATAGCTCGGGTATGCCGCCTTTTTTCCATTTTCCCGCGAAGAGCTTCTCCATATAGGGAGCAAGGTCCTCCGCTTTAGTGCCCACCAGCTCATTAGTTCCAATTTCGATTGTTTCTGGCCGCTCGGTATTGTCACGCAGTGTCATGCAGGGGACGCCCAGAACTGTAGCCTCCTCCGTGATACCACCCGAATCAGTGATAACTGCAA
Source organism: Gammaproteobacteria bacterium (assembly GCA_040218615.1). Lineage (GTDB taxonomy): Bacteria > Pseudomonadota > Gammaproteobacteria > Pseudomonadales > Pseudohongiellaceae > UBA9145. The sequence continues at coordinate 7,690 of JAVJRC010000002.1, read as the reverse complement.
GGGAATTTTCAACGAGATAGTTAAACTCAAGATATGGCTGAGGATCCACCAGGAATAGATTAGCTGGCAACTCATCAGTTTCATTGAGAAATCGTGCTGTTCTTGGATGAACAGGAAAAACAACAGGTAATCCGCCCGACAAATTGGCAATAGTCTTAAGGGTATTGGCTAGCTTTTGGGGTTCATCTACATTTCCTGGTCTGTGCAAAGTCAGAACCAGGTAGTTCCCTATCTCCAGCCCGAGAACTTCCCAAAATTCGGGGGGCCGCAAATTTTCCAAGTTAGACAAAAGAGTATCGATCATGGTATTTCCGACAAAATAAATTCTTGTACCATCGACACCTTCAGTCTTTAAATTCTGATTAGCATGCTTACTAGTGGTGAAAAACCAATTTGATATGGAGTCCGTGACACGTCTGTTGATTTCCTCCGGCATAGTCCAGTCACCAGACCTGATTCCGCCTTCGACATGTGCTACTGGTATTTGTAACTTTTGTGCTGTTATAGCGGCTGCCAATGTTGAAGTCACGTCTCCGACAACAATGCAGAGATCACAGTTTCTTTCAAACAAAAGCGATTCATAAGCACACATGATTTTGCCTGCCTGTTGCGCCTGACTACCAGACCCTACTTCCAAATTATAATCAGGTTGAGGTAAGCCCAGTTGAATAAAAAATTTCTCTGACATGGCTCTATCATAGTGCTGGCCAGTGTGAATAAGTCTGAATTTCAACCTGGTTGAATCACTCTCAATTGCACGAATGATAGGCGCAATCTTCATGAAGTTGGGCCTTGCCCCTGCAACTAAATCAATTAGAGTCATTAAAGCGTTGGAAGCTATAGTAAAGAGGAGAAAATCAACAAAGAGACTGGATTTCTATTGAAACTTCGGTGACTTCAATTAGCTCCGGAATGCTAATTGGTGGTTGAGTACTTTGTTGAACAGACTGCATAAGTTCCTTTACGCATGCAAATTGGCCCTTATCCTGTTTTCGCAAATTCTGCTTCTTAAACCCTTTCCAACCAAATCCTGTCAATTTTCTGAAATTATCTAGAAATAATATTTTACTGCCACAAAATATTTCCAACCGTTCCTTCGGCACATCTTTATGGCCATTTGAAAAATAATGGATTGTACCAATAGACCCGTCCAGAAACTTAAGCGTGACCGACAAAGTGTCCCTTGTTAAAGAATCCATAATAACCGCATCATAATCCACAATCCTGTAACCAGACAGATATCTAAGCAAATCAATAAAATGACATACTTCGCCAATGACTCGGCCACCGCCGACTTCCTTATCATGGATCCAGCTATCTGCAGGCGCTTCTCCCGCATTAACCGTCATCACAAATGATTTTCTGACATCAGTTGTATCGAGCAATCTCTTAATTGTTCTCGCGTGTGGGGAAAATCTGCGATTAAAGCCTACAGTCAAGATCGGGACCTTCTCCTCGGGCAAACCTTCGTAAACGTCGATAATTTGATTCAACTGACTTTTGGAAATAGCTAATGGTTTCTCAACAAACACATGTAAGTTTCGGCTAAGGGCATCACAAATATATTCAGCGTGGGTGTCGTGACGCGTTGCGATCACTGCTATATCGGTAGAAGCATCTGCAAATAAAGTTTCCGTATCAGGAGCTGAAAATTTGAATCCGAACTTACTCGCCAGATGAGAACTGTTGAAACCAGACCTGGATGTTATGCCATGCAAGATTGCCTTGTTTTCAATGAAACTTGGAATTAGAAAAGATTTCGCATAGTTTCCGGCACCTATAAATGAGACTTTTGGATTCTTACTGGTAGAAGAACTTCTGCTATCCAAATTGTTTGGAACACTTACAACTGATTTTTGCGGTCTTCCGTCATTTGCACCATAGTTCAGGACGACACCAAGTGATGAGCTGTCTGACATTACAGTCTCGTAAGCCGACACTGATTCTTCAATGCTAAACCGGTGAGAAATGAGACTGGAGGTTTCTACGTTTCCTGCAGAAAGTAGATCGAGAAAGGCCTGAAAGTTTCTTTGCTCTGTCCAGCGAACGAATCCCACTGGATAGTCATGCCCATGAAGTTCGTACTGATCGTCATATCTTCCGGGGCCGTAAGAACATGAAACCTGAAAACTAAGTTCTTTTTTATAGAAAGCATCTCTGGATATCTGCAATCCACTAGTACCAACCAGTACTATCCGTCCTCGCTTTCTGCATATTGACGCTGCCAGATCTATAGGATCATTGCTAGAAGTAGATGCTGCGATAATCACACCATCCAGCCCAATTCCACGTGTAAGATCCTCCACAACTTCAGAAGGATTAACATTCCCAGAGATATCAATCGTGCTCACACCATAGTTCTGCGCGATATTTAGTCTGGTCTTATCAAGGTCTATACCTAAAACACGACATCCATTAGCTTTTAATATCTGCACAGCGAGAAGACCTACCAACCCCAAGCCAATAACTGCCACGCTCTCTCCGAGGGTTGGGTTAGCTATCCGAATGCTCTGTAATGCAATTGCACCGATAGTCGTAAAGCTCGCACTTTCCATATCAACAGTGTCTGGAATCTTTGCTACCAGGTTTGCCGGAACACTAACAAACTCGGCGTGGAAACCATTCGACACTACCCGATCGCCTTTGCGGTAATTTGTAGATCTGGACTCCTCGACAATACCAGCATTGCTATATCCGAGCGGAAATGGCGTATCTAGCTTGGAGCGAACTGTTGATAAGGTAGCAGATAGCCCATCTGTCCTAACTTTCTGCAGTACTTGATTAACCCTATCAGGCTGTTGCCGGGCCTTATTTAACAGGTTAGCTTTGCCGAAGCTGACCAACATTTTCTCTGAGCCCGGTGAAATCACACTATTGATTGTACGAATCAATACGTGCCCTTCTTGCAGGATTGGGTTGGGGACTTCTTCCAACTTCGTTTCACCATTGGAAATGTTCTGCAGCACTTGTTTCATATCAATATTTGAATAAGTTTTTGTTTGGGGTCAATGGAGAATACACATTCGTCCAGCTATGGAATCAGACCAGTTCAGAAGTAGAAGCCGGCATATAGGCCGGGGCTCTAACATTAAAATTCTTAAGTATTGCCGGAGCAACTTCTGTTGTTGAAATTTGAACTGAATTATCGGACAGCCTTGGGATTAAGGGATCGTAAACTATCAGCAATCCCTCAGGTATATGGTAGCCACTGGACCCTGCGCTGTCTTCTATTACAGTGTTTTCAATTCCAACTTGATCAAATTCATAATATTTTTCACCTATTACAATAGACTCTTGATCAGCACCCAGATTTGGCTGGCCAAAGTGAAGCATAAAGTAATTGGATCCTTTCTTTTCCCACGCCACTTTAGATCCTGAAATTTTAATCGTATCAAGAAGCTTTTCAATGCGCTGTACATGAGCATCGTTTACAACAAAGGCAAATCGGGGCAACATCACTCTTCTTCTAGACCACTCTCCATCATTTAGGCCAAGTGCATTCAGGAATTTATCGTAGCTTTTTACATAAACTTGTTTGTGAATTGGAGTCCCATCAAATGCTGCTTGCCCCATACTTGTCACTATAACGAGCTTGTACTCTCTGTGTAGATCCACAAAATTTAATAGTCGACCAAGGAATAAATCAGCCGCCGACATGGCGAAGTCAATTTCATTCCGGTATTGTCCAACCCAGTCACTGGCATAGGAATTATTCTCGAAATCCCCAGGATACTTTGCTGCCCAGTAACGGTGCATCGCAGAAGCCACATGATTGGTAAAATATGTACAAAAATCCGGTTTTGTTCGATTAAGCTGCTTCATGAACGCATCGAAAGCGAGCATCGACTGAATGCTACGTCGTCTGTTTTTCAATTCTGGCGTCACTATTTCAGATAATAGATGGCGCATGGTTGCCGTGACGGTGCTACCAGTAATTCCCAGTTTTGGGAACTGTCCCAATACCTTAATGGATGAGCCCAATGGAATTGTTCGGGAGACGTTTCGAGCGGATCGGTCAACCATTGCCAGATTAAATTGTTGAAAAGCCTTTAACTCTTTAGGGAATGCTGAGGCATCTGTGGCAAAAGTATCCGGAAGATAAAACTCATAATTTGCTCGATCTTGTGGCGGTGGCCAGGTATGCAATGACCCACCTAGACCAATCCTAACACCTTCATCGTTCAATATTTTCCAGACAGGCGGGAATTCAGCATCTATCTCTGTGAGATCTTGACTCAGGTTTGTCAAAGTATGGGATTCGCTGTCAACACCCCTGTGTAGCGTTGGCCAGGTTGACCATGGGCTTAGACTTTTAATGTCAGGAGAATATGTATTGGAAAGAGAAGAATTTCTCCTTAATACATTAAAATTTCCATTTGGATATTTTTCACAATAGTCATGAAAGATACGGAAAGGTACTTCATTAAGTTCAAATAGAATGATTTTTCTTTGAGGCATAATTGAACTTACCCTGCTGTTTAACCACTTTTGTACATTTAGATTAGTACACTAACGGTTTTTCCCTTAACACAGATTTTGACTATTCAAGAAAGAATATTCCTGAATTGTCTATTTTAACCTTCCTGTTATTATCCAGCGCTTCTTTTGTTCCCAGCATCAAGTTTCCCAAATTTCGCACATATTCGCCTGATAACCCTTCTTTCCCTTTATCAAGTGAGGACAAATAGCTACCACATATAGATTTCATGTGACCATGATCTCGTTTGCGTAATTTGATTTTTCTGACATTCTGAACAACATCAATTCGCATTTCCTTAAAATCATCCATTTTTATCAGAGTATTTTCTTTCTGTGCTGAAAACCTTTCTCGAACGCCTTCGAACGTATGACCTTGAGCTGAGAATGAAATCAGCGCTATCGAATTGTCGCCATATGTGAATGTTACTACCACGTCACTATCAGATTTTTCTGTGCGTGTGGGAGTTATCGTGATTGGAAATCGGTGATCTTCATCAATCATCTCCATCGAGAAATGAATCCAGTGACACATATTTCCAAGAATGCGACCACCTTCCTCATTATGATAGTACCAGTGGTCCGGGTTAATTTGGTGGCCCGCAACAAACCAATTTATCATAGCAGCGCCATTCTCTTTTCGTAGGGCTTCCAGTATTTTTTCGCCAATAACGCCTACTGGTCTGTTATAACCAATTGATAGTACGCGTCCGCTGGAATTCGACATTGAGTGAACAAGTCGGTTAAGTTGTTCCAGCGTAACACAATGTGGCTTTTCAATATGAACATCCTTCCCGGCGTCCAATGCTTTTGCAGCGTAATCCGCATGAGAAGCATGATTCGAAGCTATGTACAGCAGTCTCACTTCATCATCTTCTATGATTCGATCCAGGGAATCAGTATAGTAGTGCAAATTGTAATCTTTAAAGATAGACGCGGCCCGGTTAATGTTTGTATCCATTGCCGCCCTCATACAACCTCTATGATATTTGTGCAAATAGTATGCGATATGACTGTATTGGAAGTTTCCACAACCAATGAGAGCTACTGATCCCCCTCTTCTTACAGGATTAGAAATCGAAGGCAAAGTCTGAAAGGCCTTCTTCATATGATACTGGCCACGCACCTTGACCAAAGTTTTTTGAATACCGTAAAGCTGGCAGTACCGAAAAAACTTTTGAATCTGGAAAAACCTGGGTTTGGTTGTGTAATCCATATTAGTCGCTATTGATTTCCCGGCTTCCGTTCTTTATTGGCTTGCTACTTCATTCAAATATGAAAATGTATCTATTGCGCATGTACGCCAACTAAACTGCCGTGCCAATTCTACGGCTCTCTTAGCTATTTTTATTCGAAGCCTACTATCCAAAATGAGGGTCTCCAAAGCAGTTACGATCTCAGATGGTTTTTCGGGGTCAAAGTATACTCCTCCATCCTTGAGAATTTCGGGCATTGGACCTGCACTCGATGAAGCAATGGGAATTCCTGTTGCCATTGCCTCTATCAGGGTGTTCGGCAGATTTTCGCAACTTGAAGCAAAAACGAAAATATCTGATTTTGAAATGAACTCTAAAATTTTTGCATGATTCAAAAATCCCAATTGCTTTACAAAAGCACCCTCAGGATCCGCTTTTTGGATAGCACATCTGACTCTTTCCTGCGCTCTCCCCGTGCCACCTCCAACCAGCATCAATGAAATGTTCATTCCCTGTTTCCTTAATGCGTGGATTGCTTCGACCACATTCCACTGGTGCTTGTATGGCATAGCATTGGAAACATAGATGCACTTTATTTCTGAAGACTTCTCCAATATCGGCTTCGGGCTCAAATTTATGAAAAACTCCTCTCTAATCCCATGAGGAATAATTCGGTAGTTATCCAGAACGCCTATCCTGGACTGAATCACGCGGGCGGCATACTCAGATAAAAATATAACACCCGTAGATTTACTCATAGATCTCGATTGAACATACTTTAATACAAACAACCTCAGCCTATTCAGAGTTATTCCATAACGCTGCATTTCCTTGGGCTCAAATGAAAGCATGTCCCGGCTCATAGTAACTGCCGGCTTGAAGGGGCAAACTGAGCCTGCGTCCGTATTCAGCAACACATCACAACGGGCCCTAACTAGCTCCTCAGGAAAACTTCGATATTCCCAAAGCAATTGGGAAAGGAGCGATTTTTCCAATTGATTGGGACTATGCTTCACCAGCCACTTTGATTTCGGCAGCTGATCGAGCAGTTCTGGAAATGACCACAAATGGACTTCACTGATACCCAATGATTCAGGCTCCATGGCGTTAAGAAGGTTCATCAGATGATGCCGCGCCCCACCCGCCCTGTTCCTGCTTGCGTTGATACCAACTCTAATCATTGCTTGAGGCAGCTCAATATTTGAGCTCGATCTGAATTACTCAAATAATTAATCAAAACAGCTTTGTATGTACCTTTGAATACAAAAAGGGAGCCCGCGGCAACCCCTACCACACCGAATTCCTCAACTACTTTGATTATATCTTCCAAAGAACCGGCCCCTCCAAGTACTGTAATTGGAATGGCGGAATTAGCACGTATTAACGCTATAAGTTCGTGATCATAGCCTTGCATTAATCCATCCCTATCCACATTGTTAATCAAGACTTCTCCACATCCTAATGCTTGCATATTTGAAACAAACTCAAGTGGAGTTATACCCGTGCGATTCTTTCCCCTGCGAGTAACTAACTCATAGTTTTTCGAATATTTTTTCTTCACAACGTCCATAATAGCAACGATGCTTTGACTACCTACTTCGCGAACCGCTTGAGTGATAATTTCCGGGTTTTCGACTGCAACAGTTCCCAATCCCACTTTTTCTACTCCCAGTGAGATAATTTCTGAAATCTGATCACTACAGCTAATTCCACCAGCGTAGCAAAGGGGCATCCTGCATTCTGCAGCTATTTCTCTGATCAATTTCAAATTCGGCGGATAACCATCAACAGTCGCAGCTACGTCAAGCAGTAACAACTCATCTACCGCCTTTTCATTGAATATCTTGACCGCATTCAATGGATCGCCGACATACTTGGGAGTTATAATTGAATCTGGTGTTTGAGGCAGGTTGAAAAAAAGCGGCGTATCTGGTTGATTTGTTGTTGCGAAGCAATAAACCAACCAAAGGAGATACGCCACTATGAGTAATCGTAACGTCACTGATTTGGTAAGTCGA
>JAVJRC010000015.1:0-583148 GCA_040218615.1 Gammaproteobacteria bacterium | reverse complement strand
GGTTTCCGCGTTACCAGCACCCAGTCCATTGATCTGGAGGATAGTTCCCAGGTCGTTTGGATCACGGATGATGTCCTTGTTGGAAGCCGGGTTGTTGATCCAGGCTTGCAGTTGGTCAAGGCTTGGCTTGGTATCAGGGCTGAGACCATCACCAGTAAAGCCGGTTGCGGCCTGGAAGTTCAGGAAGTCAAAAGTCATGATGTCCTGAGCACTGGTGTTGATGATTCGATTTTCGAAGTTGGTCTCGTTCCATGTGAGGGCCAGATCGAAGTTATCGAAGTTCAGGTTGAAACCAAACTGCTTGGAATCAGACTCTTCGTTCTCCAGATTCGGGTTACCACCGGAACAGGCCGTGGTGAACGCGTCGAAGTTGGAGAAACGGTCAGTTACTGTGGACAAACCACAGGTAACCGGATTCAGCAGCTGCTCAAGAGTAGGTGCGATAAACGCATCACCCTGAGTGGCACGCAGAGTCAGCCAGTCAGTCGCCTGCCAGGTAATACCGTACTTGGGATCCGTAGACTCCTGTCCGGTGGAGAATTCCTCACGGCGAACCGCGGCAGAAACTTCCAGCGTGGAAAGAACGGGAATCGAGAACTCGGCAAAGTAGGCATCCACTTCACGATTGCCGGAGGTAATTCTTTCCTTGTCAGCACTACCAATCCAGGTGTCACCAGCAATCTCTACCAGAGAGGGGATGTTGGTGTAGGAATCATCACGCCACTGGTAACCGATCGCAGCACCGATGGGACCGCCAGGCAACTCGAAGCCACCAAGGGGAATCTCACCGTTAAGCACAATGTCGATAACATCCAGGTCGTCCTGCACCCACTCTAAATCACGGGCGGCAATTGCGTCCATGACGTGAGTACGTGTGGCGTCCGCTGGGTTGGTGACGAAGAACGGGTTGTAGCAGCTGTCACGGTCATTGACCACGTCACAGTTCAGACCCTTGATCATCTCGGTGATGTCATAGTTCTGATTGGACATGAAAACCAGCTCGCGTTGGTTGCGAGTCCAGGATGCCATACCTTCCCAACCATCGATGAAGGGCACAGTGAAATCAGCCTGCAACGAAAATCTTGAGAGTGTGTCCACACTGTCAGACAGGTTGTCCATGTCAGGGCTATGACCTGCCAGCGGCAAACCAGTCTTGTTGATAGGACGCAGAGTACGTGGGTTCACGTCTTCTCTCAAAGGAACGCCATTGGCGGTAGTACCAGCAACGATATAGTCGTCCAGGCCGTCACCATTCATGTCTACGCCAGGATTACGGTCAGGGACACCATCACCATTCGCGTCTACACCATAAAGCTGGTTGCCGTTGGCATCCATGGCGAAGAATGGGTTCCCAGGAATCTCACCACGGACCACGGGCAGCTCACCAATACGGGAGTTACCTGGGTTAGAGGTAGAAGTATAGGAACGCTCAAACAATCGGGTACGGAATGCCTGCGCTGACAGAGTCAGATCTTCGCTGTATTCCCAGGTTGCATTGGCATAGAACTGGGTGGTTTCAGTCGGCTCACGATAGGAGCGGTTGTCACCGAAGTCGAAGAAACAGCTTGTGCCCAAGAGGTTGCCCGTTGGGTTAGCAATCACGTCTGGCTGGTAGCCCGTTCGAGCTGAGCCTGGCGCACAAGAGGGATCAGGTGTGCGAGAAGTAGTACCTGTGTAGTTACCATTCTCGTCACGATCAGGCACAAACCAGTTACCTGGTGCGTTGGATGAAATAGTCAAACCAGAGTTGGCCAGCAGATCACGCTCGTCCCAACCCAGGCGGCTGTTTTGACGGAACTGACCAGCCAGAACCACGTCGAGGTCGCCAATATTGCCGCCCCACAACATCTGCACTGAGTGCTCGTCATAGTCGCCATCGCCAGTTTGTTCGGCGTAGGTGTCAACCTTGAACCCGTCGTAAGACTTGTAAGGTACGAAGTTGACCACACCGGCCACTGCCTCGTTACCGTACAGTGCCGCAGCACCATCCGCCACGATATCCATTCGTTGAATGGCGATTGTGGGGATCATCATGTTGACGTTCTCGTTCACCAGCCGCTTGCCATCCAGCAGGGTCAGTGTTGAACGAGCGCCAAGACCACGGAGGTCGATTTCAGTGGAGCGGGAGTCAGTACCCTGAATGGTGTTGGTTACTGATGAAGCCGCGCCGTTTACAAAGGTCAGGTTTTGCACAACCTCACCCAGGTTAAGAGTACCCTGGGCTTCCAGGTCCGCAGCGTTAAGCTGGGTGGCCTGAGATGCCTGGGTAAAGCCTTCACTACGACGGATAAATGACCCTGTTACCACCACTTCCTCGACCTGCTGATCTTGCGCCAGCGAGGTACCTGAAAGAGGGAGCAGAGACATAGAAATCGCCGTACATAGCAGACTGCGCTTATGTGGATTTTTAAACTGCATACAATCTCTCCAAATTTCTTTTAATTAAGAAGCTTCTTTTAATCTGGAAATCACGCACTTAGGAGTAAAGTGCAGGACCGCCAACGTGCGAGAATAGACTGTAACAAGATGTCACACAAGCCCAAATTCATTATTTTACTAAGGGATATTAGTTCGGGGGCAAAATACAGCCTGAAATTCATATCTTGTTGATATAAAGCGAAAAACTGAACGTTCGCTCGATATTTAGAAGCATACTTTGGGTTTAATACACGGCATAGAAAAAGAAAGTGCTTACGTCACGAAGTAAAAATTGGGCAAGCCAGTATTGATCGGGTGTGTAGAGAAGTTGCAACAAATGCCTGCTCTGATCGCAGGCAAAAGCTGGCAGCGAGCAAGGAAAAATAGTTGCGATTCAAAGGATTTGAAGCAGGCTATTGCGGAGCTCTATTCCAGCGAATTTGACGGGATTTGCTGGCTAATCAGGGAGCGAAGTGCATCCAGCCGGTGATGATGTATTTGGTGCCCGAATTGAGCACATGGGCTTTGTGGGCATGGGTCCACTCCGCAGGCCAGATCAGGGTCCGTCCTTTTTGTGGTTGAATGGCTAGTTCCTGGTGGACGAATTCAGTGGATCCACCATCCTCCACATCATTGAGATAGGTCATCCAGGCCAGCACCCGGTGGGAAGAAGCCAGGGTAGTGCGCTCGGAATGCACCTTGAGGAAATGGCCGCCTGGCTTGTAGCGCTGGATATTGAAGGAACCCAGCTCGATGCGAGGCATGAAACTCTGCAGAAAAGGCCACTGCTCCAGATAATCCTTGTAGCACTCGAACAAGGTGTCCAGGTACTCACGAACCGGCCTGTGGTCGTCCTGCTCCAGCTCCCGCGGCCTGATGGTCAGGTCGAGGGAGTTTTTAGCCTCCAGATTCAATCCGCCAGCGGTTTTTCCCTGGGCCTGGTTCTCGGGGTGTGCTTCAAAGAAGTCGATGAGTTCATCACAAATGCTGAGCGGCTCGATGAGCCAGCTGCCAATGAAGTGAGGGGACGATGAATTGATGTCGGTTCGTTTCACAATGAATCCTTCCAGAGTCTTCTTATCGCTTTTCTGCTTGTAGCTGTTCTATCGCCTGCTTAATCGCTCGCAGTGAAAGCTATTCCACGCTAACGCCCTTTTCCAGATCAAAACTCACCACACCAAAGCCTTCACGTTCCATGGCGAGACCTTCTTCCGATTTGCCCAGGGCCAGCATGACCGAGCCCATGGAACCCGCCGCTTCTTTTGAGTCGGGGTCGAGTTTCAGGCCCTGCTGGTAGCAGCCCAGGGCTTCTTCAAGGGCGCCCTGTAATTCCAGTGCCCGGGCCAGATTAATATGGTATTCGGCCTTGTCCTGATTGATGGCCAGGGCCTGACGATAGCTGCTTGTAGCCTCATCTATTTTGCCCATACGCTGCAGAGTCAGACCAATGCTGTTATGGGCTGCGTCCAGATCGGGATTAATCTTTACGGCCTGTCGAAGACTGGTCAGGGCCTGCTCCCCATGGCCTTCCTGATTGAGTGCCAAGCCGAGATTGTAGTGCAGTTGGGCCGAGTCTGGATTATGGGACAGGGCCTGTTGCAAACTGGCGATGCCTCTCTCCATCTCGCCCAATTCACAGAGCACATTACCGAGATTGCCATGGGCCTCGGCATAATCCGGCTTGAGCTCCACGGCTTTCAGATAGCATTCCACCGCTTCCTCCAGCTTGCCCGACTCACGCAAAATCTTGCCCAGGTTATTGTGGGCAGCCACATAGTCGGGAGCGATGCTGATGGCAGCTCGAATAAGGTCGGCGCCGGTATCACTCTGCCGGGCCAGATGGGCCAGCACCCCGAGCAGGTGCAGCGCGACTGGATTATTGGGGTCCGCATGCAGGACTTGCCGGTAGAGCTGCTCTGCCTGGGCGTATCTGCCAGCGTGCTGATGTTCCATGGCCGCGGACAGGGCCTTTTCAATGTCCAGGGGTTGTTCGGAGTTTGTCGACAAGCGGGCGAGTCCAGAGATTGCTGCAAAGATTAACTCCTAGCTTAGCATTGTCGGGGCTTTCATTGACCCCATTCATTGACCCCATTGTTCCCTTTGATCACCCATGATCTGCTTTTCATCTGCCACGCCTTCTGGGAGTATTGACCTCAATACCGGGTATCACCGAGGAGAGGCGGGGTGCCCGATCTAGCTAGCCGGACGCGAGTCGGGATTGGATGAGGGGAATCGATTCATGGCAAACAACAAAATCAATGTCAGCCTGTCAGTGAATGGCAAGGCCGTAAGCGGAGAAGTAGAGAGCCGTACCTTGCTGGTGCAATTCCTGCGTGAACAACTGGGCCTGACCGGCACCCACATCGGTTGCGACACCAGCCAGTGCGGTGCCTGTGTGGTACACATGGATGGCAAGTCGGTTAAAGCCTGTACCCTGTTGGCGGTGCAGGCGGACGGGTCAGAGGTCACCACCATCGAGGGACTTGCCCAGGGTGCTGAACTGCATCCTATGCAGCAGGCCTTCATGGACAATCATGGACTGCAATGTGGCTTCTGCACGCCGGGCATGATCATGACTGCGCTGGATATCGTCAATCGCAATGGCAACGAACTGGATGAGGCCACGGTTCGCAAGGAACTGGAAGGCAATATCTGCCGCTGCACGGGTTATCACAATATTGTGAAGTCGGTGCAGGCGGGCGCCAAGGCCATGGGAGGGAACTCCTGATGACTGAATTCGGAATCGGTGCCAGCGTCAAGCGTAAAGAAGACAGGCGTTTTTTGCTGGGCAAAGGTCGTTACACCGACGACATCAATGTGGCTGGTCAAACCCACGCCGTGTTCGTGCGCTCTCCCCATGCCCATGCGGCCATCAAGAGTATCGACTCATCGCAGGCCGAGAGCGCGCCCGGAGTCGTTGCTGTGTTGACCGGTGAAGACCTGGCGGCTGATGGCATTGGACCCTTGATATGCGGAGTGACCGTGACTGGTGATGATGGCGAGCCGCACAAGGCGCCTCTTCATCCGGCCCTTGCCCAGGGCAAAGTCAACTATGTGGGAGACCATGTAGCAGTTGTTATAGCAGAGACAGTCGGGCAGGCAAGAGATGCTGCAGAGCTGGTGGACGTTGATTATGACGTTCTGCCAGCGGTGACCAGTACTGCCGAGGCAGCAGAGTCCGGGCAGCAACAGATTCATGAAGTCGCCCCAAACAATGTCTGCTTCAACTGGCCCTTCGGTGACAAGGAGGCCGTGCAGGCTGCGTTTGAGTCAGCGCACAAGGTGTCCAGCCTGGACCTGGTTAACAATCGCATGGTCACCAATCCCATGGAGCCCCGTGCGGCACTGGGCGAATTCAATTCCGGCACCGATGAAATCACCCTGCACCTGACCACACAAAACCCCCATGTGCACAGGCTGGTGCTGTCGGCTTTTAACCAGCTCGCGCCCGAACACAAACTGCGTGTGGTTGGTCCGGATGTGGGTGGTGGCTTCGGTGCCAAGATATTTGTTTACGCCGAGGAACTGGTAGTGGGCTGGGCCTGTCGCAAGATCAACCGACCGGTGAAGTGGACAGCGGACAGAACGGAGGCTTTCCTGGCCGATGCCCATGGTCGTGATCACGTGTCGCTGGCAGAGATGGCCATGGATGAAAATGGTAAGTTTCTCGCCCTGCGTGTGCACACCAAGGCCAACCTCGGTGCCTATCTTTCTACTTTTGGCACCATGGTGCCCAGTTACCTCTATGCCTTTCTGTTAGCAGGGCAATACGCCACACCATTGATTTATTCTGAGGTTAAGGCGGTATTCACTAACACGGCTCCGGTGGATGCCAGCCGCGGCGCAGGACGGCCAGAGGCCACTTACTTGCTGGAGCGGCTGGTAGATATCTGTGCGGCAGACATGGGTCTGGACCCGGCAGAAATCCGTCGCCGCAATTTTATTCCCATCGATGCCTTTCCCTATCAAACGCCGGTAGTGCAGTGCTATGACAGTGGTGACTATAACGCCGCTTTAGACAAGGCGATTGAGTTAGCAGATTACGCAGGCTTCGCGGCCCGTGCCGAAGAGGCAAAGTCCCGGGGCAAGCGACGGGGAATCGGTATCTCTTCCTACGTGGAAGCCTGTGGCATTGCGCCCTCGGCTGCTGTGGGTCAGCTCGGCGGTGGTGTGGGCTTGTGGGAAAGCGCCCAGGTGCGCTTCAACCCAACAGGCAATGTTCAGGTGTTTACCGGCACCCATTCGCACGGCCAGGGACACGAGACCACGTTCGCCCAACTGGTCTGTGATCAACTGGGAGTGCCTATTGAAAACATCGAGGTAATCCATGGCGACACGGCAAAGACCCAGTTCGGTATGGGCACCTATGGTTCCAGGTCACTGGCAGTGGGTGGTGTTGCCATCGCCAAGGCCTGTGAAAAACTCATCGCCAAGGGCAAGAAGATCGCAGCCCATGCGCTGGAAGCGGCAGAAGGTGACATCGAATTTGCCGATGGCAGTTTTTCCGTCGCCGGCACCGACAAGGCCATGTCCATTGGTGAGGTGGCCTTCAATGCCTATGTGCCTCATTCCTATCCGGAAGGCGTGGAGCCCGGATTTGATGAGAATGCGTTCTTCGACCCGACAAACTTTTCCTTCCCGGCCGGCACTCATATCTGCGAAGTGGAAGTGGATCCGGATACGGGTGTAACCGAGATCGTCAAATACTCGGCCGTGGACGATTTCGGCCGGCTCATCAATCCCATGATCGTCGAAGGTCAGGTCCATGGTGGTATCGCCCATGGAGTAGGCCAGGCCATGCTGGAAGGTTGTCACTACGACAGCGATGGTCAGTTAATTACAGCTTCATTTATGGACTATGCCATGCCCCGCGCTGACAACCTGCCCAGCTTCGATGTGGACTACGCGCCCACCGATCCCCCGGACAATCCCCTGGGTGTGAAAGGTTGTGGAGAAGCGGGTGCTATTGGAGCGCCACCGGCGGTAATTAATGCCATCGTCAATGCGCTGGGGGTACGGCATATCGATATGCCGGCCACGCCCGAAAATGTTTGGCGCGCTGCCCGGTCCGCGGCCTGAAAGGAATTGCGAGGATAAAAAACCATGTATGAATTTAACTATCATAAAGTAGACAAGGTCGATGCTGCGGTGGAAGCTTTGCAGGGCGCCGAGGATGGCAAACTGCTGGCAGGCGGCCAAACCATGCTGCCCACTATGAAACATCGACTGGCAAGCCCCAGCGATATTGTCGATCTCGGCGACGTGGCCGAGCTGAAAGGCATCCAGGTTAGCGGGAATACTGTGACAATTGGCGCCATGACGACCCATGCTGAAGTGGCGGCTTCCAGTGAAGTGCAGAAGGCGATTCCTGCCCTGGCCAAACTGGCTGGCAATATTGGCGATCCGGCTGTGCGCAATCGCGGCACCCTCGGTGGTTCGATTGCCAACAACGATCCTGCTGCCGACTATCCCGCAGCAGTGATTGCTCTGGGTGCCACAGTAAAAACCAATCAGCGGGAGATTGCTGGCGATGATTTCTTTACCGGCATGTTTGAAACGGCGCTGGATGACAATGAAGTGATAGTCTCAGTCAGTTTCCCGGTTCCCGATAAAGCGGCTTATATGAAGTTTGAAAACCCGGCATCACGTTATGCCATCGTCGGTGTGTTCGTGGCTCAAATCAGCGACGGTGTACGCGTTGCTGTGACCGGGGCAACGCCCTGTGCCCATCGTGCCCTCCCCATTGAAGAGGCCCTTGCCGGTGAACTGAATGCAGCCGCAATCGAAGCGGTGGAAATTCCGGTGGACAAGATGAACAGCGATATCCATGCCAGCGCAGAATACCGGGCCCATCTGGTAAAGGTGATGGCCAGGCGAGCGGTAGAGGCCTGTGGTTAACAAGCGTCCATGAGCAGCACTGCCTCCACAGTTCCCGGAAGTATTGAAGACACGCTAACCCTGCTGGCCAGTCAGGATTACCTGGCTGACCGGTCACTGGCGACCACGCTCTACCTGTCTCTTAAGATGGGCAAACCCCTGTTCCTGGAAGGCGAGGCAGGGGTGGGTAAAACCGAGATCGCCAAGGTGTTGGCAGCAGGTCTGAACAGGCCCCTGGTGCGTCTGCAATGCTATGAAGGACTGGATGTTTCCTCGGCGGTGTATGAATGGAACTATCCACGACAGATGATTGAAATCCGCCTGGCGGAAGCCGCTGGCGAAGCGGGAGGCGAAAAAGATGCCCTTGCCGCCAACCTGTTTTCCCGCGACTTTCTCATCGAGCGTCCTCTGCTGCAGGCACTCAAAACCGGGGAGAGTGGTGCGCCGGTTTTGCTCATCGATGAACTCGATCGAACCGACGAGCCTTTCGAGGCCTTCCTGCTGGAAGTGCTGTCCGACTTTCAGATTACCATTCCTGAAATCGGCACCATCAAGGCTGAAGAACCTCCGCTGGTGATCATCACCTCCAATCGCACCCGGGAAATCCACGATGCCCTGAAAAGAAGATGCCTGTATCACTGGGTAGACTATCCCGATGCCGCCCGTGAATTGGCCATCGTTCAACGCAAGCTGCCTGACCTTTCTGCTGAACTCAGCGCCCAACTGGTTTCCTTCGTGCAGCAGTTACGCAAAGAGGACCTGTTCAAGCAACCAGGCATCGCCGAAACCCTGGACTGGGCCGAAGCATTGGTGCAGCTCGATCGTGTAGCATTGGACAACGAGCTGGTGGATGACACGCTGGGTGCGCTATTGAAATACCAGGATGACATTGCCCGGGTACGCGGTAGCGAGGCTGCGCGCCTGTTGGAAGAAGCCAAACTCGCCATGAACACCGCCCAGGCCGCCAATGGCTGAGCCTGCCGGCAAGCTACCGGAAAACATCCTCTATTTTGCCCGCCTGCTGCGCGCCGCCGGTCTCCCGGTGGGTTCCGGCCAGGTTCTCGATGCTATTTCCGCGGTACAGATAGTTGGTCTGAACGGTCAGCAGGATCTGCACGATGCGCTACTCCCTATCTTTGTGAATCGCTACGAACAGATAGAGCTGTTTGAACAAGCGTTTTACGTATTCTGGCAAAATCCCAAATTGATGGAACGCATGATGGGTGCCATGTTGCCCACTATAAAGGCTCCGGAAGCTGACCAGGAAAAAATATTGCGGCGACTGGGCGATGCCCTTGGCAAGAATGAGCAGTCTTTGGAGCAGGAAGCAGAAGATAAAATAGAATTTGATGCGTGCCTCAGCTACTCACAACAGGAAATCATCCAGCAAAAAGATTTCGAGCAAATGTCTGCTGAGGAAATTGCCGAAGCGAAAAAACTGATTGCGCAAATGCGCTTGCCAATTCAACAACTCAAGACCCGACGCTTCAGTAACCAGACCAGTGGCGACCAGATTGACATGCGTCGCACCCTGCGCAGCGCACTACGCAGCCGGGACAGCATTCCACTACAGTTCAAACAGCGAAAGACCCGCAATCCCTCCCTGGTTGTACTCTGTGACATCTCTGGCTCCATGAGTCAGTACTCGCGTATGTTCCTCCATTTCATGCACGCCGTGACCAATGACCGGGATCGTGTACACAGTTTCCTGTTTGGTACCCGCCTGACCAATATCAGTCGCTATCTGCACCACCGGGATGTGGATGTGGCGCTGGAAAAAACCAGCAAGGCGGTGCTGGACTGGTCGGGTGGCACGCGAATCGGCGCCTGTCTGGGCCAGTTCAACCGCCAGTGGTCCCGGCGAGTACTGAGCCAGGGTGCGGTGGTGCTGATTATCAGCGATGGCCTGGACCGGGACGAGGGCTCCGGCTTGCAGCAGGAAATGACGCGACTGTCTCTATCCTGTCGCCGCCTGGTCTGGCTAAATCCCTTGTTGCGCTACGATGAATTCCAGCCAAAAGCCCAGGGCATCAAGGCAATGCTCCCCTACGTCGACGACTTCCTTCCGGCCCACAACCTCAACAGCCTCGCCTCTCTGGTGCAGGCTCTCAGCGGCGCCACTCAGCAACGGGCGGCCTGAGGATTCTTGCAATCAGTTTGTGCATTTTTTATGTTTAATCAGAATGCTGAAACAGGAATGAGTCGGGAATTTCCAAATGATCTATGAAGTAGAAGGCGACATCATGCTCACGCGAGCGCAAGTCATTGTGAACGACGTGGGTGTTGGCGATCCTATGACCCGTGGTCTGAGTCGGACTTTAAACGAGCGCTATCCGGTCATGGTGGAGGATTTCCGTGAGTGGTGTGAGCAAAACAACCCGGAGCCGGGTGAAGTCTGGCTATGGGAAGCGGCCGACAAAACCCAGATCATCAACCTGATTACTCACGAAGGCGACGAAGATCCCACTCGCGTACGGCGTCCCAACAAAATTGCAGTGAACCGTTGCCTGCGGCGTCTCGCAAAAATGGTAATAGATCAACGCATCAAATCTCTCGCCATGCCAAAAATTGCATCCGGTGATTTTGGTCTCGACTGGATCGAGGTACGCGGCATGATGGATTCACAACTCAGTGAAGTGCTGGCTCCTATTTTTATCTACGTTGTCGAGCTTGAAGGGCAGGTTGCTTCAGAACCTGGAATGTAGTTCAGGAAGAAAAGTACAAAGAATTATCAGCAAGCACAAAACTCGAGGGGGCTCGGTGTGAGGGAGTTTACTTCGAAGCGACTAGCGTCCAGGGACGGGAACGCGGGAGGGCCAGGGATGGCCCAACGGAGTGAGAAGTGAACTCCCTCGCACCGAGCCCCATGCACATGACCACCAGTCTGTTTTCCCTATCTCCAAGATTTTCAGTTACTAAATTGGAATCGTGTCCATGTAATCAGGAAATTTGGTGGCTTCGAACGAGCCTGGAAGGGAAGGGCTTATTTTTTGCTCCGTTGGGCCATCCCTGGCCCTCCCGCGTTCCCGTCCCTGGACGCTAGTCGCTAAAAAATAAGCCCTTCCCTTCCAGGCTCTCAGAGCAGTGGCAGATTCAGATTACTTAGGCTTCGATTTTAATATCGAAGAAATTAATCTGGTAATGTAAATACGATTAGCTCGCTAGTTGCGGCTATTGCGATGTATTGTTTGCCATCGCTTCCTCGATAAGTCATTGGATTTGCGTTGCCTCTTTGGTCCAGTTCGGTTTCCCAGACTATTTCACCCGTTTGCGTTTGCAGGGCGCGAAATCGATTGTCGTCGGTTGAGGCGATGAACATTAATCCGCTGGCGGTGATGATGCCGGCTGCGCGTCCTGGTCGACCGGTGTTTTGTCTTCCTGTTGGCAGTGCTTCAGTGATACCGAGGGGAACTCGCCAGGCCATTTCGCCGGTGGTGACGTCGACTGCGGTCAGGTGGCTCCATGGGGGTTGTTGGCAGGGCATGGTGGTGCCGTCGATGTTGACAGCGAAATTGCCGGGTCTGGGTGCATTGCGGACGTAGGGAAATTGGGCGTCGGGTTCGGCGTCTTCCATCCAGCCAAAGCTGCCTATGTCGGCGGCGAAGACGAAGGCAAGATTGTTGTTGGGATCGAAAGCGACGCCGCCCCAGTTGGGTCCGCCTGCCAGTCCGGGGAATAGCAGGGTGGTTGGGTTGTTGCTGCCTGGTGGTTTGTAAGTCCAGGGCGTGTAGGGGCCGAGGTTACTGACTTCTCCCACCTCATCGAGTAGTTGCGCGCAGGCCCGGACGTGTTCGCTGCTGGTCTGGTTTGCGGTGGCCAGCTCTGTCATGGCGAAGCTCACTCGTGCCATGGACGGAATGTGAGTGGGGATGGGTTGTGTGGGTGAGGTTTGTTCTCCGGGGAGCGTGCTTTGGGGAACGGTTTGCTCTTGCACGTCGTAGACCGGTTCGCCGGTTTCCCTATTCAGGATGAAGAGGTATCCGGACTTGGTGGTGACCGCCAGTGCGGGGATTTCTGCGCCGTTTCTGTTGATTTCGAACAGGGTTGGGGGTGCTGGCGGATCATGGTCCCATAGATCATGGTGAATAGTCTGGAAGTGCCAACGATAGTCGCCAGTGTGTAAGTCGACAGCGACAATGGAATTGGCGAAAAGGTTGTCTCCGGCCCGGTCGCCACCATAGGCGAAGGGGATTGGGGAGGCCAGGGGCAGGTAAAGCAGGTTTCGTTCGGTGTCCACGGTGAAATAGAAGGGCCAGGCGTTGGCGCCGAGTCGGTTTTGCCAGCTGTCGCCCTCCCAACTGTCATGACCGGTCTGTCCCGGTTGCGGAACCGAGCTGAATTCCCAAATCTGATCTCCGCTTTCTGCATCGTAGGCGCGAGGATTGCCAATGCCGCCTGGTTGGCCGGGCGGGGTGTTTGCGCCAACCACAATGATGTTGTCATGGACCAGGGGGACGCTCAGGTAGGGAGTGCCCAGGTCTGCTTCGCCGCCGCTGCCGAATTCTGAAACCGGATTGCCAGTGTTTGCATCCAGGGCGACGAGCCTTGAGCCAGCGGTGAAAATGATTCTCGCGTCAGCGTTTTGATTGCCGCGCCAATAGGAAACGCCGCGGCGGGAAGGTCGGCCTTCGCTGACCTCGTGTGACCAGACTTCTTCCCCGGTGAGCGGATTCAGCGCCAGGATTCGGTCCACGGTGGGCAGGTACATCAGGTCATTGATGACTATCGGTGTGGCCTGGGAGTTTGGGCCGCGAGTATTCTCCGATGAAATGCTTTGCAGGCTAATGCGCCAGGCTTCGCCGAGGGAATTCACATTGCTGGGGGTAATCTGGTTCAGTGGCGAATAACCGGTTCCGGAGAGGCTGCCTCGATACAGCGGCCAGTCTGCGCCGGCATCGGTTTGCGCGAATAGGCCTGGCGTTGCAGCCAGGGCCATTGAGAGTACTGGAACTGAAACTATGCGGCGGAGATGGAATGGTGATCTGGACAGTGTAAGTAAGGTAAGCACAGTGAACTCTTGTTGGTTATTTTGCTGGTTGTTGTGGATGGGGTCAGTGTAATGGATTTCTCTGGCTGTGTACCCGCCTTAATGCGACAGAATGACTGGATTAGCTGGGCAATTCTCTTGTTGTAATACCCGCTGTTGGCTAAGCTCAGGCGCAACAATAATATTTTGCCACCTGCAAAACTCGGTGGCTTTAATGGGGCATTCCACATGACACTCCACATGAAAAGCTTCAAGCACTGGATTCCTGGCGGTTGCGCATTGCTGGCTACTCTCGGTTTTGCTATTTCAGCTTCGGCTCAGGGCGGGCGAACACCACCAGCGCTTCCTGATGGTCCGGGCAAGGACCTGGTATTGACGGCCTGCACCAGCTGCCACAGTACCGCCAATATTGTGCGCTCGGCGGGTTATGACAGTGCGGCCGAATGGCGGCAGGTCTTTTCCACCATGATCGATCTTAATGATGCCCAGGCCAATACCATTGCCAATTACCTGGCTGAGCATTTTCCGGAAGATGAATCCCGCCGCCCTAATTTGATTGCCGGTGATACCAATATCGAAATTATAGAGTGGACAGTGCCTACACTTGGACAGCGCTCTCGTGATCCGGTGGAAGCGCCTGACGGTTCCATCTGGTGGACCGGCATGTGGGCCAGCCTGACCGGTCGGCTCGATCCGGAAACGGGTCTGATGGAAGAGTACAAGCTGCCGCCGACCTCTCGCCCCCATACCATCGTGCCCGATAGCGAGGGTCATATCTGGTACACAGGCAACAGCAACGCTTCCATAGGCAAGCTGGATCCAGAGACAGGGATGGTGACCGAATACAAGACCGAAGCACGGGATCCTCACTCTGCGGTGTTTCATCCCAATGGCAATCTCTATTTCACTGCCCAGGGAGCTGCCATGCTGGGTCGATTGAATCCTGAGACTGGCGATCTTAAAGAAATAGACGTGGAACCTCGTCCTTACGGTATCAAGGTCGACAGCAAGGGCACTGTTTGGGTGGCTTTTAATGGGACCAACAAGATTGGTGCCATGGACCCTGACACCATGGAGGTTCGTTATTATGAAGTGCCCGATGAGCGCTCGCGTATTCGTCGCCTGGATTTGGACAGCAATGACATCGTCTGGTACGTGAATTCCACCATGGGCAAGATCGGTCGACTGGACCCGGCCAGCGGCGAGATCAGGCAATGGGATTCCCCCAGTGGTCCGCGCTCACACCCTTATTCTATGGCGGTGATTGATGATGTTATCTGGTACAACGAGTCGGGTATGCGTCCCGATGCGCTGGTGCGTTTCAATCCGGAAACTGAATCATTCCAGAGTTGGGCGATTCCTTCGGGCGTGGGGATTATTCGTAATACCTGGGTGACTGAGGATGGCGACCTTCTCATTCACCAGAGCAGCACGAATCAAGTTGGTCTGGTGAAAATCGACTAGATTTCCAGCAATCGCTCCATATCTTCAGGCAGATCTGGTTTGCGCGTAACCAGTGAGACTCCGATGAACAGAATCATCGAGGTCACAAAGGCAACAAGCGGACCAGAGATGCCGTAGGGCAGGGCGATTCCGGCCAGCTGGACAATGAAATTGATAGCCAAGGCGGCTGAGATGGCCGTCACTGCTCCCGCGACGGTCGCTCCCCGCCAGTTCAGTCCTACTGCCACCACCGGAAAAATCGAAGCCGCAAAGGTTCCCCAGCCGAACGCCCCCAGCAACGCCACCAGGGTGGCATCGCGGAAGTGGGAGTAGAGGGCAAAACTCGCTGCCACAATCGCCAGCAACACCGTCACTATTCGGGCCCACAATAATTCATTGTTGACGCTGCGGCCCCAGATCGCCTTGGGGATGTCGTGGATGATGGCGGCTGTGCCGATGTTCAGGAAGGCATCAGAAGTGGACATGATGGCCGCAAACAAGCCAGCGAAGACTACGCCCGCCAGCAGCGGATTGGCAAACACGGAGAGAAACACGGAAGCGGCATCGTCCGGCAGGCTGAGGGGTTCGATGGCGCCATCGATTACTGCAGCGCGCATCACCACGCCAATAGAAATCCACAACAGGGCCGCCATCACATAGCCAAACAGGGACATGGGCAGGATGCTGCGACTATCGGACATGTTCTTGTTCATCATCATCTTGGTAATCAGGTGTGGCTGACCCGCCAGGCCGAGGCCAAAGACGAAAAACCAGCCCAGTGAGGCCATCACACCCGCAGCACCGAAGGGCATGATCGCCTCACTGTCATCGGCAAGAATGATAGAGGTGGCTTCCTGCATGCCGCCTTCGAAAACAGACATGGCGGTAAGCAGTATCAGCGTACCGGCGACCATCATGATGGCGCCTTGTACCACATCGGTGTAAACCGACGCGATGATGCCACCGGTCACACAATAAAAGATGAGCACCGCTGAGGAAATCACCACACAGGTGACCAGTCCAATATTGGCAAAGGTTTCCGTGCCGGAAAGAATGGCCTGCATAACCACAGCCATGGCCAGAATTTGTGTCGCCAGGTAGCCCATCACACCCAGAACGATTGTGATGGCAATCAAGAATCGTACTGCTTCGCTGCCATATCGGGCAGCGACGATATCGGGGAGTGACAGACAATCCCGCAGCTCTGCAATCATGCGAATGCGTTTGGCCACCAGAAAAAATCCGATGGCATAACCGGTGGAAGAAATGACCACCATCCAGAATGAACTGACCCCGATGGAGTAAACCAGTCCGGGACCACCCACAAAGCCGAAGCCGCTGAGGGTGCTGGAGAACAGCGCCAGTGCAACCACAATGGGCCCAAGCCCGCGACCGGCGATGAAGAAATCACTGCTGCTGTGGGTTCGCTTCATGGCCCACAGACCCGTCAGCACACAGAACAGCATATAGGCGACTACGGCGCCAACGATTATTTCCTGGCGGAACGCTTCCATTTAATGCTCGCTTTGCTTGTGCTCTGCCAGAAGTGCCTGGAAAGCGGCTTCATCCTCGGCGGTATAGATAAACTTCCTGAAGCCCAGGGAGTAGACCAAAATCAGGGGGATGGCTCCCAACCAGGTGCCGTAAACCTGCCAGGCGGTGGCCACTGGAAAGCCCATGAAATAATCGGTCTCGCCAGTTAGGAGAAAATGCTGGTGCCCGCTGTACATCTGCCACCAGACCACAAGCATGAAGGCCAGGCTGGTAGCCATATAGGCCATGAATTCCACACTGCGATAGCGCTGCGAAACACCCAGGATGGTCAGCGCCACGATGAGAACCAGCAGCAGGCTTTGAAACAGGAAGGCATAGCCGCCAATGAACTGCAGTCGGGCTGCGCCATCGCCGCCGACTTGCATGCCGGGAAATCGGGGATGGGCAATTCCTGCTGCGTTGGGAACGGTTTCTGCCAGCGAGATAGCGATGAGGAGGCCACCCATCAGCAGACAGATAGCGAAAATCCAGTAGATAACGCTGCGAGCCATGTGCTTAATACCTTTTCATGATTGTTTTTTATTGTCCGGAGCTGCGCGAACAATCCGGCCCACGGTCCCGTAGCGAGGGGAGCATAAACAGCCCCTGCAAGAGAGTCCAGACTTGTGGCGGCATTCCGGGCAATTCATCGCATTTGGCGGGCTGTATAGCCGTTTAATTGAGTTCGCTTGACATGCTCCTCACTACAGTTCATTTTCCTCAATCCGCTTGGAGGCCAGAATCAGCGGCTGTTTCGCAGGAACTGCGGCAGACTGTGCTGGTAACCCTGACAATTTGCGATCTGGCCAGCGAGAATTTATGAGTGCTTCAAGAGAAGAGGAAATAATGACAATGAGTAATCCCAACAATCTCAAACTCAACACTAACCAGGTCTTTCGGGCAGGGTTGGCAGGCCTGTTGCTAAGTGCGCTGTCAACGGCAGCACTGGCACAGCCTGGCGCGATCACACCGGCTGCGCACGCCGGCCAGGAACCCATCAATCACTTGCCAAATCCTTATGAGACCCAGCGCAATTTCGGCACCCTGCCCGATGGCCGGAGCTGGGGCTCTGTCAGTGCCGTCAATGTGGATGTGGATGGAATTCATATTTGGGCTGGCGATCGCTGCGGCACCAACTCCTGTGCCACCTCTGATGTAGACCCGATTGTTAAACTTGACCCCACCGGTCGTGTAGTCGCCTCTCTGGGCGCTGGCCAGATCATCTGGCCCCATGGCATGGATGTGGATGCAGAAGGCAATGTCTGGGTAGCCGATGCGCGACTGGCCAATGAGCGTGAGCTGCAGGCAAATCCAGCAGCCCGCAACCATGGCAGTTCTGTGTTGAAATTCAGCCCTGAAGGCGAACTTCTCCTGGTCATCGGTACCCCGGGTGAAATGGGTGACCCGCCCACGCATCTGACTGAGCCCAATGACGTGCTGGTGGCGCCTAATGGCCGAATCTATATTGGGGAAACCCACAGCGCACAGTTTCAGGATGAGCCAGGTCCCAATTCCAAGAGCCGCATTACTATTTGGGAGCCCGATGGCACCTATGTGGGATCATTCGGCGAATGGGGTCAGGAAGACGGACAATTCCGCGCTCCCCATTCCCTGGCCATGGATTCCCAGGGTCGCCTGTTTGTAGCGGACCGTGGTAACAACCGTATCCAGATCTTCACCCAGGATGGTGAGCATCTCGATACCTGGTATCAATTCAGCCGCAACAGTGGAATCTTTATCGACAAGAGCAACGACTGGCTCTATGCCATCGATTCTGAATCCGATCCCAATTACAACCCTGGTGGTTGGAGAAAAGGGCTGCGTGTGGGTAGTGCCCGTACTGGAGACGTATACTATTTTGTGCCGGAGCATGTTTCTCCGGAACGATCCTCAGGCATGGGCGGCGTCGGCTCTATGGGTGAAGGGGTTACCGTGGACAAGGACGGGAATGTTTACGCCGGTGAAGTCGGTCCGATTCAGGGCATGACCAAGTTTGTGCCGCGATTGATTCCCTGATAGCTGTTGTTTAAAAGTAAAAGGTGTCAGACACGTGTCTGACACCTTTTTTATTGGGCTCTTTGTTTTGGCTTACTGTTTTCCTGTTTCTTGATTTTGAGAAGTTTTATGTTGGTTCTAGTTCGCAAAATTCGTTTCATGCTGTTAGCTGCTGTTTTTCTGGTTCCAGGGGTATCAAGCGCCCAGACCGTGGTGCGTGTGTCTACAAACCTGGGAGATTTTTCCATCGAACTGTTTGATTCGGAGGCGCCGGGAACGGTACAAAATTTTCTGAATTACATAAATAATGGTCGCTACGTGGATTCCATCGTGCATCGCTCGGTACCCGGTTTCGTGATTCAGGGTGGGGGGTGGACTATTGAAGAGGGCTCATCGCAGTTACAGCCAGTGGTGACCGACGACGCTATTGCCAATGAGCCCGGTATTTCCAATACCCGCGGCACGGTGGCCATGGCCAAGGTTGCGGGTAATCCAGACAGCGCCACCAGCCAATGGTTTATCAATCTGGCAGACAACACTTCCCTTGATACCGACAACGGAGGGTTTACTGTCTTCGGCCGTGTACTCGATGATGGCATGTCAGTTGCGGATTCCATTGCAGCGCTGCAACGGGTGGCTATTTCTGCCTCCGTCAACGAGTTGCCGGTGGTCAATTTTAACGGGCAAAGTGTGACCCGGGAAAATCTGGTGTTCACTTCTTTCGAAGTTGTCGAAGCCACTGCAAGCAATCGATTCGATAGCGCCAGTGGCAACCTGATCCTGAGTGTCGATGCGGGTAGTGCCGGCATCGTCCGCTTGTCCTTCAGTATTGAGTCGCAGTCACCTGCAGTGGTCATCAGGGCACTGCCGGAGACAGTTACCACTGTGGCCTCTGCCGAGTCTGACTTCGCTATTTTCAATGAAGCGACTGGCCAGTTGGTCATTCCCGAGCTGGATGTAGACGGCGTGGTTGCCTATCGAAATCTCGTGCTGGGTCTGACCGATGCAGCGCAGTTGCTATTCACACTTCAGTCTTTCGAGTAACTTATGATCCATCCCCTTGTAACGAAGCATCTCCGCTGATTGTCGGGACACAATGGCAGCAAGTCTTTGCCTGAAATTTCCAAGTTGGTCCATTTGCGTGAGGCTGTGCAGGAAGATTCGAATGGCGAACACAACAGCGCCGCTCTGGGGAAGCTTCAGCAGCGTCTGGCGCTCGACTCGCCAGTAGTAATCGCCATCACCGCTGCCTGAATCCAGGTCACTACGCCAGCACAATTCGTTGCCGGGTTGCAAAGACCAGTTGAATCTCATAACAGGCTTTACCGGCGCCATGCCGCTTATCAATTTGTTCACTCGTTTGGCCAATTGTTCTTTGTAGCCAGGCACCGGTTCATGAATCCAGTCGATGGATTTGCCGATCTTGTCCTCCAGTTTCCAGTTGGAAGGGGAGCACAGGCTTGCCGCGGTCATGATGTATTCATCTTGCTCTTGAGCCAGTTCAAGTAGACAAATGTCATCCTGGATCCACAGTGAACTTTCCCACAACGAGCGGGGCTGGGTAGGCCAATTCAGGCCAGTAGGAATATGGGACAGGCCAGATTGCTCGAGTGAGAATTGTTGACCCCAATGGGACTGCAAATGATCTCTCAGGAATTCCCCAAACTCATCGCAGGCGTTTCCGGCTCCTGGCAGTTCGGCATACACTTTTTCAGGATGCTTCTGAAGTGAAGCCAGCTTGTGCTGCTGAAACAGGGAGAAGTCTTCATCCAGATGCAGCCATTGTTCAATCGGAATAACGTGCAGACCCAGGCGTAGTACCGACTGTTGGTCTGCTTCGGGGAAATACACCGGTTCTGCTTGTGAGTGAAGTTGCATTGAGGCTTTCAGTTGTCTTGGCTGGGACTCAGTTTCCTTGGCGCTCTTGGCGAGCTTGGCGAGAGTTAATATTTCTCTCGCCAAGCTCGCCAAGAGCGCCAAGGGGATGAATTAATACTAGAGGCGCAACGGTTGTTCCTGGCTGCTGTTCTGTTCCTGTAACCAATCCTGGAAGGGTTGCCGGTAATTGATCCCGGTATCAAAGCCGTCAGGATCCGCGTCGGGCAACATGGTGTAGTTGTCGCCACCTGCGTACATGAAACTGTTCACCAGCACCCGATAGATCGTGCTGCTGTCCATTGCTTCCCCGGTTCGCGACACAATCCAGCGCCCATTTCTCCTTTCCAGACCTCCCACAACCGGGCGAGTGCCCTCGTTGAGGGCCCTTGCTATCACCTCGCCACTCACTTCGATTGCAATAATCGTATTGTCGAATGGCATCAGGGAAACCACGGTGCCCACATTGACCAGACCCGCAGGCAAGTCCATGCGAATGCCTCCGGCATTGGTGATGGCAATGTCTGCTGATGTATCCGCCAGTAACCAGGAGTTGACGATGGCCTGTTCCAGTCTGTCGCTGCCTCTTGGCACCGGGCTGGCAAGCCAGGCTACAGGCTGGGAAAGAATTTCTTCGGTTTGCGAGGCCCAGTTAGCTACCAGGGTTGCCACTTCAGTTTGTTCGGCAGCATGCTGATAGGAATGGGTGCTGAATCGTGTGCGCAGCAATTCGTCAGCTTCCAGGTCATAAGTGAACTTTGCTTTGGCATAAGCAGTGAAATGGTAACCACCGCCCAACAACACGGTGTCGCGAATCCTTCGTGCTTCGAGTTCATTACAGTGACCAGCCCCCATCAGGGCTATGTCCAGATCCTGGGTAGCACGAATCAGCGGCTCAAGCTCGTCAACGCAGACATGGGCGATCACCATCAATATAGCCACATCATTAGAGCGAACAGTGGGCAGGGTTTCCCGCAAGGCCTGTTCATAGTCCATGAATCTGAGTTCGGCCACATTGTTGGGGTTGGTCGCCGTGGGCGTGTCCAGGGTGGTTAGTCCGACAATGCCGAAGCGCACATCGTTCACCGTTTGAATGGTGAAGGGCAGGATGCCGATGTCGGTGGGGACAGAACCATCGCTGCGCCAGCGGGTATTGGCGCTTAGGTAGGGAAAGCGGGCTTCGCTGCTTCGCTGCGCGATTACCTCGAGGCCGAAGTCGAACTCGTGGTTCCCCACTGCGGAGGCATCGTAGTGCATGGCATTCATCACCTGCACCATGGATTCGCCTTCGGTCCAGGTGGAAATAGCCGGGCCGGTCCAGTTGTCACCACCGCTGAGGATCAGGAACGGACCATCTTCGCTGTAACCTTCCCGTGATTCCCAGAGGGCAAACAGGTTGGCGGCACCCTGATTCTCCGCCATGCCTTCCATCCAGCCATGCTCATCATTGGTATAGAGCACGGTGACTTCACGAAGCTTTGATCCGGATTGATTGAGGTTTCCAGCAGTCGTACAGGTGAAAAGTAATCCACTGCACAAGCCGATCACCAACAGCTGGAAAACAGAGCGGGCAGGCATGGAAATGGTCCTTGTTAACACATACGGGATTGAGCGGGTCATATTTGCTGCCAGTTGAAGCCCGGCCCTTATGCCTATCGACGCTGGTCTGCCGTCGCATCCCGAATCGCCTTGAACTCATTGCCTTCATACCACTGCGGGAAGGAGGTGTCATTCGCCAGCCGGGTTGCGATATCAAAATACAGCAGCAAGTCTTCAGCGGCTCCGCTGAGGTCCCAGTCGGGGTTATATTCATCGCCGGGGGCGTGGTAGCGATTGTCCGTGTAGTCCTGGGCCATGGCTGCGCCATACTCTATGCCAAACTCGCGGTTGTCTTCGCCTGATTCTGCATAAAGTGCCGGGACGCCCACTTTGGCGAAATTAAAATGATCTGAGCGGTAGTAATAACCCCGCTCGGGTGTGGGTTCGGAGCGCAGGTAGCGATCCTGTCGTTCCGCGGCTTCTGCCAGGTACTCTTCCAGTTCGCTGCTGCTGGCACCAACTACAACCACATCCCGGGTCCGTCCAAAGCTGTTCATATTGTCCATATTGATATTGGCAACGGTCCTGGCGATGGGATAGACCGGATGTTCTGCATACCACTGCGAGCCCAGTAGTCCGGATTCTTCCGCGGTGACCGCAAGAAACACGATGCTGCGCTCAGGCGGCGGTTGTTGTGAGTGCAGCCAGGCGAGAGCTAACAAACCCGCGGTGCCGCTGGCGTTGTCCGCAGCGCCGTTGTAGATATTGTCACCTTCAATTTCCGGAATTACACCCAGATGATCCCAGTGCGCGGTGTAAACGATTGTCTCTCCGGGTCGTTCAGTCCCGGGTATGGTGGCGATAACATTTTGAGAGGTGGATGTGCGCACGGAATTTTCGACACTGACATTAATGCGCAAATCACCCATGGGCACGGCGGAGAAACCGGGCTGTGCCGCCGCGGCTTTTAGCCGCTGATAATCCAGCCCTGCACCATCAAAAATATCTTCCGCAGTTTCCAGCGTGACCCAGCCTTCGATTTCGGCTCGGTGGCCGTTGAGATTGGCGGCCGTGAGCGCGATCTGCGGACCGGTCCAGCTATTGTTAACTACTTCCCAACCGTATCCAGCCGGTCCAGTTTCGTGGACGATGATCGCAGCAGCAGCTCCTTGCCGGGCCGCTTCTTCATACTTGTAGGTCCAGCGACCGTAGTAGGTCATGGCGTTGCCATTGAACAGTTCAGGATCCTGGGTGGCGTATCCCGGGTCGTTCACCAGAATGACCACAGTCTTGTCGGTAACATCGATACCGGCATAGTCATTCCAGTTAAGCTCGGGAGCCACGATGCCGTAGCCAACAAAGACCATTTCGCTTCCCTGGACTGTGACAAAAGGAATTTGCTGTTGAGAGCCCACCACTTGCTCATCGCCATAGGCAAAGGTCGCCTGGTAATCGCTGCCCTGAATGCTGAGCGCCGGGTTGCCATTGGTGGTGAGTTCAGTCACCTCGACGGCCTGAAAATAGGAATCGCCATTGCCTGGCTCAATGCCCAGCGCCTGAAACTGATCTCGCAGATAGCTGATTGTTTTCTCTTCGCCCGGAGTCGCCGGTGCACGTCCTTCGAACTCATCGGACGCCAGCACGGCAATGTGCTCATGCAGCATTTCTTCAACGGCTGCCAGTGTTGATTCAGTATTTTCCACGCCGCCGTTCAAATTTGCTTCAGGGGTGGGCTCCCCACAATGGGAGAGGGCGAGGGCAATCAGGAGGATGGAGAGAGTTCTCATAATTATCCGGGTCGGCGATCGGTTAATGACATTGGGATTGATGGGTGAGTATACAAGAATTCAACTATGCCTAGAACTTGCTGCAGATTCGGGCAAGCCAATCCTGGTCAGGTGACAATTCAGCTTTAGCAGGTGTTCTGAGGGAGTATTACAACTCAGCCGGAATTGCCCGCAGTTGCCAGCACATTGAAGGCGATGCTGATGCGGTCCTGGTCGCTCTTGTTTTCTTCTACCCCATGTTCCAGCCAGCCGGGGAAGACGTACATGCGTCCTTCTTCCGGCTTCATGCGAACTTCTTCTGATGTAAATTCTGTAGGCTGGGTAGCGGGAAAGGTCATCATCCTGGAGGCCACTCTGGGGTCGCGAAAGAATATGCTGCCACATTCAGGCGCTTTCAGGCTGATGTAGTAAATCCCGCTGAAGTGACAGTTGGCGTGATAGTGAATCTTGTTGGAGGCACCTGGAGGATTGATATTGACCCAGGCCTGGTGCTTGAAGGTGAGCCCGGGGGCGAAATGCTGTGATTGACCTATGGCCTGGCACACCTGAATGATGCGCAGGTTGATGTCCTTGAACGCGTCCAGTGTCTGGATATCGTTTGGGCTTTGCCAACCGCGGATATTGGTGTTGGCGACTCCCTGGGGATTGTCTTCCTTCAGCTTGTAAATTTGCTGCAACAGGTTTTTGTTGAATTCTTCCCGGTCGTCAAACAGGGTGCTCCAGACCATGCTGGGGAAGATTGACTGTGGGACGATTTCCAAGAACCTGCTCCTCGCTGAATTGGAATGGATGAACCGAGGGAGTCAGGGTAATTTGATCGGCGGAGGAGATCAATTGCAAATTTGGTGAAAAAGTGAAGACAGGCCACGGCATCTTGAATTCCAGATACCGTGGTCTGTCTCTGATCTAGCTAAACAGATCCAGCTTTTCTGCATTGATGGGGAACAGGTTGTCCAGATCGCTGTCGATACCGAGAAAATCGCGCAGGGATCGGTGAATATGTTGTGGCGTGATTATGATGCCATTGTCGTCTGGCTGTAACGAACTCTCATTGAGCGGGATTGCCTCGAAATTTTCGTCAGTGGCGCCGATGACCCTGTTGCCAGTGATACCTGCCCCCATTGCCATGACGGATGTGATGTTCCAGTGGTCTTTGCCGTCTCCAGTGTTGTAGAAGGGCGTGCGGCCAAAGTCGGAACCGATCACTACCGTGACTTTGTCCTGCATGCCTTGCGCTTCAATTTGCTCCCAAAGATGATCAATACCTTCCAGCAACTCAGTAAGGCTGGTGGTGTGGTCATCGTCATGATCTCCGTGGGTATCGAAACCCCCGGCACTGAGGTTGGCACTCACGGCCAGGCCACTGGCGAATGCTGCGATTGCGATCTCTGCCTGTCCTGCCAATCCGCTGGAAACTTCTTCAGGAAGAAACTCCAGCAGGTCCTGCAATTCAACATCCGAGTTGCGTACGGTTTGCAGCTGCGTCATCTGTTGCTGTCGCTTGGGTAGTGACTCGGCAATGATCTGGCGGGTCAGTCGCTGTTCCCTGGCCTGTTGGACCAGATCGTAAGAGGCATTACTGAAAAAACTGACATCGATAAGATCTTCGTCGGCAGGGAATTGGCTATTGGGATATGCCAGGGCATTGAACGTGCCTGCACTTGCTGTACGAACAGGAGCGACGATGGAGGTGGTGAAGTCGTAGCCACCGTTTGAAATGAATGCCATGGGCTGGTCGGCAAAAGGTGCTGCCGCCATGGCTGCCACTGTAGGGTATCCTTCCTCCAGCTTACCGCTCCAGACGAAGCGGCGCCCGCTGTCATGACCATTGGTCTGTGTGTCGATTCCGTTAATTACCAACAGGCGTTCGTAATGCTTCTGGAAAAAGTTGTCGAAGTGACCGGCGGAATCCGTCTCAGGTGGCTGCACCAGGTCTGAGTAAGGTGCATAGACCAGGTTGCCAGCACTCTTGATCGCACTGGCGGCGAAGTTATTGACAGGACCCAGGCCATCGCTTCTCGGGGCATTACCCTTGGGATCCATCAGGCTGGTGGGATCCCAACCGCCGGTGGCGCTGATGGTAACCAGAAACCGATCGGCTGTGGCGCCAAAAGCTGGTTTAACCAGAGTCATTGGCAGGGCGCCGGCGACTCCGAAACCTGTAAGTGCCTTGATAAATGAACGACGTTTCATGTTGATGTTCTCCTTGACCAGCCAGCTTATTCGTAAACGAAGCGGTAGTCGGACATAAGGTAGGCGGTAACAGCCATCCAGCTTCTGATCACATAGTCCGGGTCATTGATCAGGGGCTCGGCCAGATTGGCACCGGTTTCCAGGTCTCTGCTGCGCTGACAAAGTGGAGGCAGCTCAACAGTTTCAGTGACATTGACGGCACTTTCTCCTGCCTGCCAGACACTGGTAAACAGCTCATAGGTGGTTTGCAGTTCAGGATCGCCGATGTCCAGATCTTCAGCCAATAAATGGGAATGCAGATACTGGATATTGTTCATGATGGCATTCTGGTTGCTCAGGCCGACTGGCTGCATATTGGGCTCAACAAAGGGAAGCAGCAGTCGTTCACCAGCAGGTGCCAGAAAATCGTTGGGCACGGCGTAGCAGGCCAGTTCGTTAGCCATGCGTTCCTGCACATACACCATCAGGCCATTGGGTTCCGTAAGGCGCTGGGTGACCACAAAGGAATCGATACCACCATAGATCTGCTGGTAGAACTGTCGATCATCCAGCAGTCTTGCCTGGTTATCCATATTCTTGGTCAGGTAATAGAAGTCCAGCATGCCTCGCCATTCGAACCCCAGCAGAGCACCAATTTTCCGGTGCAGCATTTCGGGAGATAGCAGGCGTGCAGCACCGGTGTCTTCGTGAATAATTGCAAAGCTCTCATCCTCGAGGCCTTCGGCACGCCAGTAAGGGCTGAGTACAATTTCCTTGATCAAGGTTTTGAGATTCTGGTTATCAGCAGCGAAAGCAGCTTTTAGTTCGTCCAGGTGCACCGACTCGGCGTTGTAGGCATCCCATTCAGCCGTGGTGCCGTCTTCGCCAGGCGGGTCCAGGGGTTCGCGACCAACCAGACCGAAGTAGGCGATTCGCACCATGGCATCATTAAAACGGGGGTCCTTGGCTATTTCACCCGCGAGCCACTGCAGAGATTGAGGCTCTTCACTGTCGGGACGATCTACCCCGGCAAAGCCAGCCTGGAACATGTCGTCGTACCAGGGAAGCTGCGGAATGTAGAACCCGTTTTCAGTCCAGTTCTCGAAAGAAGAAGCCACAGGGTCGAGCAAGCCATGACAGACTACACAGTCATCGTTATCCAGGGTTGGTGCCGGACTGCTGATATCGACAGCCTCGCCATCAGGCCGTGAGCCTTCCAGAGCCAGAATGTCCACATCGAGGAATAAATCGTAAACCACTCGTGAACGCCCGCGATTGCGATTGGTGTCTGAAGTGGGGTAACGATTGAGGAACATCAGGCTGGTAAAGAGTCCTGCATGGGGGATATCGCCCAGTGAGATCGTGTTGCCCTGGCGCGTAGTGAACTCCACATCTTCCAGTTGCGCGGGTAGCCATTCGTCCGCATCGTATTCATTCTGGAAATTCAGTTCATCGAATACGCCATAGCTCTTCGCTGAATAGGGGTTCACCATGAAATAGTCTGCAGTAAGAATTTCGGTCATTGGTAATTCGTTTTCTACAACGAAGTTGACCAGTTCCAGAGGTTCACGAGCCACGCTGTCATTGGTAATAAACAGGTTGGAAATATATTCAGCATCAATCTCTGTAGTCTGTGGATCGCCGAACCAGAAAGCATCGGGGAACACACCTCGCATGAGATTGAGCGCTTCTCCGGGTGTGCCATTAATGGTGAGATAGCGATCGGTAAGGATCAGATCATTGAATATCTCGGCAACACGATCATAGAAAGCTTCTTCGGTCATCATGCTGTCGAGTACGGACAGCAAACCAGCTTCACCCTGGGTTTCAACCAGATTGCTCTCGGTCTCGGTGGGAAGCCGGCTGACCAGTTGCAGGGAAGCCTTGCGCAGGGTTTCATCCAGGGGCATGGATTGAATGGCAGAGATAGTCTGCTGCACCATGGGACTGTTATCCACCTGGAAAACCGTGTCGATATAAGTCGCCACATCGCTGGCACAGGTGCCGGTGCAGGTATCCGGTGCTCCAAGAGGCATAACGTTGGCAATGTAATTGCTGAGGGTGTCTATACTGCTGCAGTTGGCGCAATTGACCATGGAGACGGCAACGGCCGCACCCTGGCCATCTGTGCCGTGGCAACTTGCGCACTGAGTGTTGTATTCATCCTGACCGACCAGCGTGGCTTCATCGCTGCTGGTGACCTGAAAATTGGTGCCATCCTGCAGGATCAGATTGACCGAGAAAAATTCACCATCCGCCTGTAGCAATGGAATGGATAGAATATTGGTATCCAGATCAAAGGTGGCAGAAGGAGCAAATGTCGCCGTGGTCGTGTTGGCTGCCTGCAGCGCGTACACCAGGTTGGCTGCATCAACCAGAACCAGATCTACCTCAAGAGACCCATATCCCTCCACATCGATTCGGGGAATGTGCAGAAGGTTGCCCTCTGTGTAGGGAATAGAGCCAGACTGGGCCTGAACCAATGCCGGTGCCAGAGTGGAGATCAGCAGCGCGGCCACTGCAATACATCGGAATTTTGCCATCGTAGTCTCTCTTGTGCGCGGGAGATGAAAGAGTATCCTGCCGCACTTTCTGTTGTCTTGCCCGTAATAACGCAGTGTTTGCCTAAGGGTTTACCTTAGGACTGTCTCAGGCAACAAAATGAGAACTCTGTCACAACCGCGCTGACTGGCGCCGAAACAGGAGGCTAGGCGGGGCCCATATAGCTGAATCGGGGCGTTTCTCTACCATCGATTTCAATGGTTTCCAGAAACATCGCCAGGGGCCGCACCCAGAGTGCCCGATCCCCGTACATTGGGCGATAAACAGCCATCAACTCTTCAGTTTCGCTGTGGGTGGCGATACCGATGAGTTCGTATTGCCTGTTTTTGTAGTGCTGATACAGGCCAAGAGGGACTTTTGCAGGATCTGTCATTGATCAGGTGGAGGTGGGGTTAAGGGCGGGCGACCCGGGCCGGATCTTCCACCGGGGCTTTGTGGGGGTCGAAATCCGTCTCCAGCACGACCAGGACCGCGAAAGCCGTCGCGACCATCACGGGGCCCGCGTCGTTGTACAAATTCCATGGCTACCCGTCGTTCTTCTGCGCTCAAATGACCCAGCACGGTGAGCGTTTGCTGGTGTGACAGGGCAGTGTAGGCTTCCGAGGCAGACCTTAACTCGGCGAAAGCATCTCGGAGAGTCTGTTCGTCGTATTCGCTTGCCGCCATCAGTTCGTTAACCCGTCGTTGCGCGGCAAACATGGCTCTGCGCAAGGGGAAGATCTCATTACCCAGTGGCTGGAGAATATTGGCAAGTTCAGCCTGTCGTTCATCGCTGAGATCCCGCACTATCCAGCCGATGTTTGGAGGGAACGGTCTCGCATCGGCAATTTCCTTCATCGCATTCAGGCGCATCCCGATTGCGCCCAGCAAAAACAGATTAATGCCTACCGAGATTATCAACCCCAGAATGAGAAGATTTCGTTTTATCATGGCCGTGGGTC
The DNA here is from genome assembly GCA_040218615.1 of Gammaproteobacteria bacterium. Lineage (GTDB taxonomy): Bacteria > Pseudomonadota > Gammaproteobacteria > Pseudomonadales > Pseudohongiellaceae > UBA9145. Next base: position 554,019 of record JAVJRC010000015.1, on the reverse strand, counting down.
AGTCTCGGTATATTCATTGAAAGAAAGCATCAACAGCTCGTCTTCCCAGTATTGAAACCCATCGTCAGAAACAGTGCTGCCGAAACTGGAGTAATTGCCCACCATGATACCCATCACCAGTGGCAGGCAGGCTGCCAGAGCGGGTCGCCAGTAATTATTGTTACCGGCAGAAGGCAATAACCAGTTCACCAAGCGATCGGACAGTTTGAGGGTCCGTTCTGGCAGTTCCTGCTGCAACACTCTCTGTTCCAGACCTGAAAAATCTGGAGCTTGCAAATGGTCCAGTTGTTTCTCAAGCGCGGCATACTGGTCATAAAGCGCGCTCGCTTGCGAGTCAGTGGCAATGAGATTCAGACACGGTTGCCGGTCACCTTCCGGCCAGCGGCTGGAATCGCAACCATGGGATTCCAATATGTCAGTGAGCTTGTGCAATGTCATGATGTATTAAGCCGAATAGCCGGCTTCTCCTCGCAATTTTCCTATCTCTGCAAGCTGCGTTCTTAAACTTCTGCGAGCTCGCGAAATATTTGATTCCAGTGCCTTGACCGAGATGTTCATAATATCAGCGGCTTCCTTGTTGGAGAAACCACCATAGTGGCAGAGCATCAAGGCGCTGCGCTGACTCTCCGGCAAGTTGGCGATGGCCCGATCCAGCGCTTTTGATTGTTGTTGCTCATCAATGCCATGAGATTGTGAATCTGCCTGTGGCTCGCTTGCACCTGCATCATCAAGGTCTTCCTTAAGTTGCGTGTTGCCATGTTTGCGCAAGTGATCAACGCAAAGGTTGTAGGTTATCCGATGTAACCAGGTGCTTAGCTTTGCTTTTTCTGGCCGCCACTTCGCCGCATTGGTCCACATTCTGAGAAAGACTTCCTGGGAGATATCTTCAGTGTCCCTTTGATTTCCCAGTATCCGGTAGGCGTAGTGACTGATGGGTTTCAGATGTTGCCTGACTAAAGTCTGGTAAGCTGATTGATCCCCTTCGCAGACTGCAAGCATCAACTCTTCATCAGTCATTACGCGCCGGTTATTCCTTTTCTCGGCCCTGTACCAGGCCTGAATTAGCTGTTGTCTGTTTCAGGCTCGGAATGCTGTCCTCTGCCTGGACCTCTTCGGCCTGCGCCACGTCCATTCATCGCACCGGGTCCTCTTCGACGAAGTTCTGCAGCACTCAAGACGCCGTTGCCGTCATCATCCATGCGCAGGAAATTGGCTTCCTGTATTTCCATCGCGGATAGCAGTCCACTGCCATCAAGATCCATTTCATTGAACTGTTCTGTGGCCCGTTCGAGCCTCATCGCCTGAATTTCTGCCAGCTCTTCTTCATTAGGCTGTGGGCCCTGGCCATTGGCTGGTCCGCCTCGCCCTCTGCGAGGTCTGAGTGGCCTGCCTTGCAGAAACTCGTCGAGGGAAACCGCATTGTCTCCATCTGCATCGAGATTGGCCAGAACATCCGGGCCATTTTGCTGAAATTCTGTGAAGTCCACATTGCCGTCGCCATTGCTGTCCAGTTGTTCCAGTGCCCGTTGCCCTCGGCCTTGAGGATCTGCGGCCATCGTTACTGTGCTCAGGCTCAGTACGCCGAAACCGATTAACCATTGAATCTTTTGCATCGCTTTACTCCTGATTGATTGGGCTTGCAATAATCTATACGGAGCAGAAAGGAAAACCCTTCTACAAAGCGAGGGATAGCTATTCTAAGCGTACCAGGGGGAAATGAGGGTCTATTTGATTCCGACTACGTAACAAATCCAGCTATCGTCGTTAGGCGCTTCATCAACAGTAATCCATTCCGCATCTTCGTCGTCATCTACTTCCTCGTCTTCCCAGTAGACCAGGCTCTCCTTGAAGCCCGCTTCGGCCAACATTTCGCGAACCTCTGGAATTGTCCAGAAGCGCCAGTTGTATTCGAAGGCTCGTTTCAGCTTGCTGCCATCGCCGAATTTGAAATGGATATAAAAGGTGCAGTCGGAATTGACCGGATTGAAGTAGGCCTGTTGCCAGTGGTACTTGAAGCCTTTCTTGCCTTTCACGATGGTGCGCTTGTCGACCACATCGGTGTCGTAGCAGTCTTTGCCGCCCATCATGTCCATGATCATCACGCCATCTTTGGCCAGGTTATTGTAGGCGGTCTTGAAGTAGTCGATGACTTCCTCACGGGTTTTGAATATCCAGAAGGAAAAATTTTGCGCGGCCAGCACATCGGCCGGGGGAGTATTCTTGTCGCGCACATCCTGTTCAAGCACTTTTATCCGGGCGCTTGCCTTGGCATCCAGTTTGTTCTGATTATTGTCTTTGCCCCATTGCAGTGTTTCTCCGCAAAGGTCGACACCCCAGGCGGTTCTCTTGGCGTCAGATTTGACCCATTCACAGCAAACGGCGAAGGTGCCGCAGAAGTCTTCACGCAGGACCAGTGGTTTGCGTTTGTAGGCTTCTTTATAAATTTGATTGAAGACATCGATTTCATGATCTGGTGACTGTACCGATTGTTGGTAGCAGTCGAATTTGTCTGCCTTGGCAGCCAGGCCGAAAAGGCCTTTGTTCTTTTTGTCTTGCTTCTTTTTGCTTTTCTGTTTGTTTTTTGCCATTTGCTGAGGTCTTCGGAATGCTGAACAAAGGCGCACACTAATGGAATATTGCGCTTATCGCAATCATCTCAAAGACTCCCGATAAAAGCCTGCCGGTCTGGGTTTTTCAGGCCAGAAAATTCTCCACTATTCCCTCCAACATATTTGAGAATCGTTCTCATTAAACCTATACTCAGGCCCAGATGGTGGCATTGCCACGAGCCGCCAGCCTCGTGTAATCACGGGGCGCGCCATGGTCCGGGCGAAAGACCCGGTTGGTTTATTCTGTTAGAATCCGTCCTCTTTTTTCTGGTGCTCTCTTGCACCGCAGGCTGGCATTAATGGCTGGCACCACAGGCTCTCGACTTTAAGGTAAGGCTCCATTCATGGAACTGGCTGAAGAACAACTGGAAGAACAACACCTGGACAAGCCCCAGGTCGTCGATGTTGTCGTGCGTTTCGCCGGAGACTCCGGGGATGGCATGCAACTCACCGGTGCCAATTTCACCCAGGCGACGGCGCTCTATGGCAACGATTTATCCACGTTTCCAGATTTCCCGGCGGAGATTCGGGCTCCGGTTGGAGCCACATTCGGTGTCTCCGCATTTCAGATTTATTTCGGCTCCGAGGATGTAACCACTGCCGGTGATGCCCTGGATGTGCTGGTAGCCATGAACCCTGCGGCGCTGGTTACCAATATCGACAACCTGGTGGATGGTGGACTCGTGATTGTCGATCAGGGAGCTTTCACAGCCAAGAACCTGGCCAAGGCCAAGTATGACCAAAACCCGTTGGAAGATGACACACTCGATCGGTTTCGGGTATTGAATATCGATATTTCTGCGCAGGTGCTGAAGGCTGTTGAGCCTTTCGGGCTGGGCCACAAGGATGCTCTGCGTTGCAAGAATATGTGGACGCTGGGTCTGGTCATGTGGCTTTTCGATAGGGATCGTGAACCCACTATCGAAAACCTGATGAAGAAGTTCATTAATAAGCCCGATGTGGCCAATGCCAATATCGCCGCCCTGAATGCCGGGCATGCTTATGGTGAAACCGCTGAGCTGCCGGCGGGTGTCCATGTCTACAAGATTCCTAAAGCCAAGGTGGAGCCTGGTGTTTATCGTAATGTCACGGGCACGACTGCCCTGGCCTGGGGTCTGATAACCGGTGCCGAACTGGCCGATATCGATCTGTTGTTCGCTTCCTATCCGATTACTCCGGCCTCTAATCTCTTGCATGAGTTGGCCAACAGAAAACAGTATCGTGTGAGCACATTCCAGGCGGAAGATGAAATCGCTGCAGTCTGTGCTGCCATGGGAGCTTCCTTTGCTGGATCCCTGGGAATCACTTCCAGTGCAGGGCCGGGCATCGCGCTTAAGGCAGAAGGGATATCACTGGCTGCCGCGGCAGAATTGCCCTTGCTCATCGTGAATACCCAGCGCGGTGGACCTTCCACTGGTTTGCCTACCAAAACGGAGCAATCAGATTTGAACATGGCCCTGTTTGGCCGTCATGGTGACACTCCCATGCCGGTTATTGCTGCTTCAACATCCACTGATTGTTATGAAGTGGCGATCGAGGCTGTGCGCATCGCCACCAAGTATATGACTCCAATTATGCTGCTGTCCGATGGTTATATCGCCAACGCGGCAGAACCGTGGAAGATTCCGGATGTGAATGAACTGGAACCGTTCCCGGTCAAACATCATCAGGAAGCGGAAGGATTCAAACCCTCCCTCAGAGATGAAAAAACCCATGCCCGGGTCTGGGCCAAGCCGGGTACGGCTGGGCTTGAACATCGCATTGGTGGCATCGAACGCAGCTTCGAAACCGGCGATATCTCCTATGATCCCGCTAACCACCAGAAGATGACAGACCTGCGCCAGGCCAAGGTAGACGGCATAGCGGATGATATTCCGCTGCAGGAAGTCTGCATGGGAGAGAACTCTGGCAAGTTGGCCGTAGTGGGCTGGGGTTCGACCTTCGGTGCTATTCACCAGGCAGTCAAACGGGCGCGCGGTGAAGGGCTGGATGTTTCCCATATTCAGGTGCGGTATTTATCACCACTGCCGAAAAACCTGGGCGAATTGCTCAAACAGTTTGATGCGGTACTGGTGCCCGAGATGAACACAGGACAACTGGTGCGAGTGCTGCGCGCAGAGTTTTTGATTGATGCAGATGGTCTCAACAAAGTGGCAGGGCAACCATTCAAGATTGGTGAAATACTGGCAGCAATCCAGAAGAAGTGTGCCCAGTTGGAGGGCAAGTCATGAACAAGCCACTGCCCAAACTGACCCTTAAAGATTTTGCTTCCGATCAGGAAGTGCGCTGGTGCCCGGGTTGCGGTGACTATGCCATTCTCAAGACCATCCAAAAGCTGATGCCCGAATTGAACAGGCCCCGTGAGAACCAGGTTTTTGTGTCGGGCATCGGTTGTTCATCACGCTTTCCGTACTACATGAACACTTTTGGCTTTCATTCTATTCATGGTCGTGCGCCGGCAATTGCCACTGGCGTCAAGCTCGCCAATCCGGAACTGGATGTGTGGGTCATTACTGGTGATGGCGATGGCTTCAGCATCGGTGGCAATCACATGCTGCATGCCTTGCGCCGTAATGTGGACATGCAAATATTGTTGTTCAACAACGAGATCTACGGGCTGACCAAAGGGCAGTACTCACCCACCTCGCAACGTGGCACCCGCTCGCCTTCGACTCCCCAGGGGTCCGTAGACATGCCCTTGTCGCCTTGCGGAGTGGCACTGGGTGCCGGGGGTACCTTCATAGCCAGATCCATTGATACCGAAGCGAAGCATCTTTCCGCGGTGGTCACCCGGGGTCACGCCCATGAAGGCACCGCGTTCGTGGAAATCCTGCAAAACTGCCCCATTTACAACGACGGAGTTTTTGAGCAGGTCAAGGACAAGAAACAGGCGCCGGACTTTCGCGTGGAGCTCGAACACGGTCAGCCTGTCGTGTTCGGTCGCGACAAGGAAAAGGCGGTTTCCCTCGACCGGCAAACTCTGCAACTGAAAGTTGTAGACAGCGATGGTGCCGACGACGTCCTGGTCCACGATGAAACCAACAAGACATTGGCGCAATTGCTGGCCGCCATGCAGGGCCCCGACTTCCCGGTGGCTGTAGGCGTGATTTACCGGGAAGACAAACCCTCTTTCATCGAGGACAGCAATGCACAGCTCATTGCGGCTCGTGTGGAAGAAGCCTCACTGGAAGAATTACTGCACAGCGGCCACACCTGGACTGTTACAGAAGACTGAAGCCGGCACTGGACCGGGTTTACAGGTAGCCTGATTTCCCTTGATTCATATCCTTTGACTTGTCATATTGCTGCTTGCTGAATCTGCTTTCACTGCTGATTGTGAACATCGCTGCGGAGTCCAAAGAGTCTGCTGGCAAACAATGCAGAAACTGCATTCGAATTCACATCCCGAAGAGACAGTTGTTCATGACAATAAAAAATACTTTTGCCTCAATCGTAGCCCTGGTGATTTTTACATCGGCGAGCTATGCCACCGAACCGCAACATTCCCAATCAACAGAGCCATCGGCATCTGCCATTATCAATGGCAGTGCGGGTTCGGTCAGCACCTATCCCTGGATGGTGTTTCTTGCCGATCCGTTTGGTGAGCAGTTCTGCGGGGCGAGCTTGATCTCGGAAACCTGGGTGCTCACTGCCGCGCACTGCTTTGTCAATGAGGCAGGCGATGCTATCGACATCGAGACCGGGGCCGAGTCGGTAGTGGTCATGAACTCAGATACGGTTTCTCCCCTGGGAAGTGGGGCGGAGCAGGGTCAGATCGGGCAGATCATTATCCATCCCGGTTACGACCCGAACATGGAAACCAGTGCCAATGTAGATGACTTCGACATCGCTCTGGTGGAGCTCACCGCTGCGGTGAGTTTTCAACCGGTAAAATTATTGAGCGGTTCGGCTGCAGAAGTAGAAGCAGGAACGCAAACATTGATCATGGGCTGGGGAACCACTGCAGTGGACGAGGACAATATGTCCATCAATCCCTCCAACGAGCTATTGGTAGCCAATCAACAGATTGTTTCCAGTACAGACTGCGAGCTGGTTTATGGAGGTGGCATTACCGACAACATGATCTGCGCAGGTGATATTGAAACTGGAGGCACTACCGATACTTGCCAGGGCGACAGCGGGGGCCCCATGGTGGTGGCCAACGGTAACGACTTTGTTCAGTTGGGAATTGTGAGCTTTGGTGGTACACAAACTGGCCCGGCTTGTGGCGATCCGGATGCGCCTGGCGTCTACGCGAAAATATCGGCGTTGGCATCTTTTATCTCTGACAATGTTGCCGATGCCCAGTTCGTAGTTCTGGGAGAAACGGCTACTCCTGACCCCGAGGCAACTGCACCGGTGCTTTCCGTTTCGGTTGAGGGTAATCAGGTCAGCATTGCCTGGACTGAGGTGGCGGCAGCCACAGGCTATCGTCTCTATTATGCCCCTTCACCAGCACAGACTCCCATCGAGTCTCTCGATATGGGAACAGCACTTTCCATCAGCGGTGAGCTGCCTTCCGGATCTTCATTCTTTGTGGCGATAGAACCTTACGATGCGCTCGGTGCTCTGCCTGAGATATCCAATGTGGAAGTCTTTACCATCGAATAGCTCTCTTACGGAAGCGGCACTATTTCTGAAATTGCGGAATCCAAATGTCCGATTCGAAAAACAATAATAAAAGGAGTCAGGGAAAGTCCCCGCAGTCTCCAACCGATTCTTCGCGAAGGGATTTGTTGAAAGGTGCCGGGTTGATTGGTGCTGCCCTGGCTGGTGGCACACCTGGTTCGGTGATTGCACAGGAGTCTGCCTCCCAAGATCAAGGTGAGCAGGCACAACTGCGGGAAGCGCTGGAAGTATTGACGTCAGAGGAAGCCGAAACCCTGGAAGCGATCTGTGAGACGCTTATCCCCAGTGACCAGAATGGTCCTGGTGCAAGGGAGGCGCGGGCTGCCCATTACATCGACAAGTCATTAGCCAGTCATAATCTTGAAGATCGGGATGATTACCTGATCAGTCTCAGTGCGATCAATGCCTGGTCAAGACAGAATCACTCTGCTGCTTTCGCTACGCTTACTGCCGATGATCGCGAGTCTGTACTCCAGGCCTTGCAAAATGATGAAGTGCCGGACTGTTCTCCCGGCTCGGCTGCCTTCTTCAATCTGGTGAGAAGCCACACCATCGATGGGACTTTCTGCGACCCTTATTACGGCGGCAATCGTAATTTTGCCGGCTGGGATCTGCTGCGATATCCAGGCGTGCGACTGAGCGCCAGTGAAGCTGATGTGGCATTGGGTGCGGCGCTCGAGCCAAGCCATGAATCCGCTTACGACAACTCTGCCTATACCAAGCGATTGTCGACTTCGGGCGGCGGGAGTAATGGCAATGGATAACAACTTGCCAGCCGCCGATGTGGTCATCGTCGGGTTGGGTGCGGCAGGGGGAGTCGCTGCCTTGCCCCTGGCCAGTGCCGGACTAAAGGTAGTTGGTCTGGAGGCAGGAGGATGGCTGGACCCTTCAGACTTCGCGCCCGATGAGATTCGCAACACGCAGCGCAACTGGCCGCAAGCGGTACAGAAAGCAGCCGGTGAAGCACCCACTGTCAGGGCTACTGAATCCGATGTGGCACGACAGGGTGGTCATCCCATGATGAACGCAGTGGGTGGCACCACTATGCATTACTGGGCACAAAGCTGGCGACTCAATCCCTGGGATTTCAATGTAGTGAGTGCCACCGAGTCTCGCTATGGGGCCGGTCGTTTGCCCGCCGGCACTACGGTGGAAGATTGGCCTTTTGGCTATGATGAGCTGGAACCCTATTACGACAAGGTCGAATACACGGTTGGGGTTTCCGGGCAGGCGGGAAACCTTCAGGGGCGGATTGATTCCCGTGGCAATATTTTCGAAGGGCAGCGACAACGAGCCTATCCCATGGGTCCATTGCGAGCATCGCCCTTTACTGAATTAATGGGTGGCGCTGCCAGCAACCTGGGCTGGAACCCCTTCCAGGGCCCGGCGGCAATCACCAGTGAGCTCTATGATGGCAGGCCGCCATGCCAGTACCACGGGTTCTGCAACAAGGGCGGTTGTCATGTGCAGTCAAAGAGTTCCACCGCGTTCACCACGATTCCCAAGGCGCTGGCAACAGGAAATCTCGAAGTCATGCCTTTCGCGAGAGTCAGCGAAGTCCTGGTTGACGATGAGGGCAGAACAACGGGAGTGCGCTACATCAAGGGCGCTCAGACTTATGTGCAGCCAGCCAGGGTCGTGCTGCTGGCCAGCTACGCCTATGAGAATGTGAGGCTCCTGTTGCTTTCCAGGTCTGCCGCTTTCCCACAGGGGCTGGCAAACAATGCTGGCCAGGTTGGTCGCCACTACATGAGCCATCACCAGGGATCTCCAGTTACCGCCTTGTTCCCCCATGATTTGCATAACTGGTACGGCCTGCCTGCCCAAGGCGTCGCCATCGATGAATGGGCAGATGACAATTTCGACCACGCGGAAATGGATTTTATCGGTGGCGCCAATCTCTGGGTGCACACGGATCGCAAACCCATCAGCGCTGCCAAGATGAGCACCTTTGGCGAGGCAAGAAATTGGGGTTCAGATTGGAAAGCCTTCATTCGCAGGAATGCCGATCGCACTAACACGGCTTATATACAAAAAACCACGCTGCCCTATGAAGACAACTACCTGGACCTCGACACAACAGTAAAAGATTCTTACGGACTTCCGGTCATCAGGATTACTGCCCGATATCGCGACAATGAAAAAAGAATCGCAGCCTTTGCCCAGGAAAAGATGGAACAGTGGTATCGGCAGGCTGGCGCAGAAAAGATAATCAAATCGGGGCTGGGCAATGCCATGGGGGCGAGCACCCATGCCTATGGTGGAACCCGAATGGGCGCTAACAGAGAAACCAATGTGGTTGACCAGTGGGGGTTTGCACATGAATCGCCAAATCTTGGGATACTTGGCGCCTCTGTAATGGGAACCAGCGGGGCGAGGAATCCAACTCTCACCGTGCAGGCCTTGTCCTGGCGAACTGCTGAATATCTGGTTAACAACTGGCGTTCGCTAACTGCATAGTGTCCAGACAGCAAGCGACCCTGCCGCCTCCGCTGGAGGACTCCTACTACTACCGTGATATTCGCGATCGCGTGGTTGCCACGGAATCGCTGCAATGGCAGAGTCGCCTGAGAATCAGGCGGACACAGCTCAGGCTGCTGCGCCAGCTATGCGTCCAGGCCAGAAAGCATTCTCCGTTCTACAGAGAGCGTCTTGCCAATGTAGATGTGGACAATCTTTCCTGGGATGACTTCCAACAGATCACACCTCTTGGCCGACAAGAACTTAGAGATCAGGCAGACTCAATCGATTGTCAGGAAGTCCCGGAAAACCAGGGCAACATTTCGGTTCTGGTAACTTCTGGCTCCACCGGTTCACCGGTTGAGATCAGGGCAACGGAAATTGTGAAGATGCTCTGGCAGGTCAACGCATTGCGGGACCACCTGTGGCACGGCAGGAATGCTTCACTCACCATGGGTGGCATTCGCTGGCGAGCTGACAAGGAGGCCATGGCACCAGAAGGCTGGACACTGGATGACTGGGGTGAGCCGCATAATCAATTCTACCAAACCGGACCTGCCTTTTTCCTGAACTCTTCATCGAATGTTGACCAGCAGCTCGACTGGTGGCTGAAGAACGACCCGCACTATCTGATTTCACATCCGTCAAACCTTCGTGCCTTGTTGCAACTAATCCAAAGCAGTGGCAACAAACCCGAGCGCACGTTGCAACTGCGCACTGTGGGTGAGCAGGTGCCTGAAGATCTGCGTGAACTGGCGCAGGAAGTTCTCGATGTTCCCGTGATCGATTCCTATAGCAGCCAGGAGCTTGGGTATATTGCATTGCAGTGTCCGGAAAACGATCACTATCACGTGCTTTCGGATTCGGTAGTGGTGGAAGTGGTAAGAGAAGATGGTAGCCATTGTGATCCAGGAGAGTTGGGGCAGGTTCTGGTGACCAGTTTGCATAATCAGGTCACGCCACTGATTCGTTATGCCATTGGTGACATGGCCATAGCTGGTGAGGCCTGCGCCTGTGGTCGGGGACTCCCTGTGTTGACTGAAATCGCAGGGCGGGTTCGGAATATGCTACGTTTGCCCGATGGCAGCAGTCGCTGGCCCAACTTTGGTTTCCGGAAAATACTGGAGGTTGCCCAGCTGGATCAGTTTCAGATTGTGCAGACGGCATTGGAAAGCATTGAGTTCAGGGCGGTCTGCAAGTCTGAACTGGAACCGGCGCAGGAAGACGCTATTCGCCAGATACTGAAGCAACACCTGGGCGTCGATTTCGAGATTGCATTTTCCTATCCAGAGGAAATACCACGAAGCGCGAGCGGCAAATACGAAGATTTTGTCTGCGATATAAAGGAATAAAAGGTCAGGGCATGAACTATCCGATTCGGATCAGGGAAATTGAATGGCGGCAGTCGACGTAACCCAACACAAACACGCACTCGCCTTCATAGTGATGCTGGTGCTCATCGATTCCATCAGCTTCGGCATTATCCTGCCAGTCATGCCGCAGCTGATTATCTCATTGTCAGACGTCAGCCTGTCCGAAGCGTCACGAATAGGTGGCTATTTGATGTTCACCTACGCGACGGTGCAGTTTTTTGCGGCGCCGGTGCTGGGAAACCTGGGTGACCAGTTCGGTCGCCGGCCGGTGTTGTTGTTTTCACTCGCTGCCCTGTCAATTGACTATTTGCTCATGGCAACCGCACCAACCTTGCTCTGGTTGTTTGTGGCCAGGCTCATTGCCGGCGTTTCCAGTTCCACATTCGCCCTGTCCTATGCCTATGTCACCGACATCACGCCAGAGGAAAAACGCGCCCAGCGATTCGGCATGATCGGTGCTGCTTTTGGCGGCGGTTTTATCCTGGGGCCGGTAATTGGGGGCTTTCTCGGTGAGTTTGGCGAGCGGGTTCCATTCTATGCAGCAGCAGCTTTGGGACTGGCCAACGTGGCCTATGGCTACTTCGTACTGGGCGAATCCCTGGCAAAAGAAAACCGCAGGCCATTCCAGTTAAAACGCGCCAACCCGGTGGGAGCCATGCTGCAAATACGCCGCTACCCGATTGTGCTTGGCCTGGCTGTGGCCTATTTCCTTTACATGATCGGCCATATGTCTCTGCCCAGTGTCTGGACCTATTACACCATGGAGAAGTTTTCCTGGTCGGAGAGCCAGATTGGACTCTCTCTCGGTTTCGCCGGGGTGTTCATGATCCTGGTGCAGGCCTTCCTGATTCGCTGGGCCATTCCTGCCATGGGTGCCTTCTATGCAGGTGTGGTGGGTTTGCTCGCCATCATTATCGGGTTTTGTGGCTATGCTTTTGCGGCCCAGGGCTGGCAGCTCTATCCCTGGCTGGCACTGGCCTCCATCAGTGGTTTCGTGACACCGGCATTCCAGTCCATTATGACCAGCCAGATTCCTGCCAATGCCCAGGGAGAGTTGCAGGGAGCGCTCAGCAGCATCAACAGTCTTACCTCAATTATTGGCCCACTGGTGATGACCCAGCTCTTTGCTGCCTACACTGCCAGGGAAGCATCGGTGTATTTCCCCGGTGTCTCTTTCTTCGCCGCGGCTGTTCTCAGTGGAGTTTGTCTGCTCATCTATGTTGCCGTGGTCAGCCGCTACAGGCTCGCCGTGCCGGGTAAGATTTGAGCGGATAAGGGCGCGATAATGCCTGCCTGATAGAGGGTCAGAACCAGCCTGAACCGAGACTGCAACAAATAGCCACAAGTCCAGTATTTACAAGGCCTTGCGCTTGACACTATAGGCCCCGAGTGGTTATATCTCTGCTCCCCGGGGGACTAAATAGAATAAGAAGTCCTGTACAAGCCAAAAGCAACCAAAATAAAAAAGTAGGTAGATATATGAAGATTCAATGGCTGCTCATTGCAATAGCTGTGTTATTCGTCGGTTGTTCTCCGGCAGACAACAGCTCCAGTTCTCAACCCGCATCCCAGGTAGCTCAGGCTGCAGAATCAGGCAGCGATATCCCGCGCACGCCCAGCGGCAAACCCGATATGAACGGTATCTGGCAGGTGTTGATGAACGCCAATGACAATCTCGAACCAGCGCCGCCGAAAGCGGCTTATCAATTGGTTCCAGGTGATTTCGTGCCAGTCCCACATCCCGACATCGTGGCCATGGGGGCGGTTGGTTCCGTGCCTGCGAGCTTTGGCGTAGTCGAAGGTGGTTCCATACCCTACAAGCCTGAAGCGCTGGCCCGAAGAGACGAAAATGCGGCCAATTGGCTGGAAAACGATCCCGAAATCAAGTGCTACATGCCCGGTGTGCCCCGAGCCACCTACATGCCGCATCCTTTTCAGATTTTCCAGAGCGAGAGTGCTTTCTTCATAGCCTACTCGTTTGCCGGTGCTGTGCGTAATGTCTTCCTGGAAGATCCCGGCCCGGCTCCGATCGACTCCTGGATGGGCCAGTCCTATGGCTACTGGGACGGTGATGTCTGGGTCGTTGAAGTCAGTGGTCTCGATGACCGAACCTGGTTCGACCGTGCGGGCAACTACCATTCCTATGAGCTGCGGGTAACCGAGCGCTATGAAATGATCGATGAGAACGTGATCATGTACTCGGCCACCATGGAAGATCCTCAGGTCTTTGAGGAGCCCTGGACCATCAGCATGCCGATTTACCGCAGGCTGGAGGCAGGCTACGAGCTACCCCAGTTCAAGTGCGTCGAATTCGTCGAAGAGTTGATGTACGGGCAATATCGCAAGGGTGGTGAATTTGAGCAGCGCCTGCGTCAGGAGATGCTGGAAGAAGCTCAGGGTAACTAGCCAGAATTTCGGTGAATCCAGCAGAAATACTCGCTTCTTGGTATTTCCGCTGGTGTTCGCTAAAATGGAGCGCACTACATAAACGACTGTGATCAGCGTGGGATTCCGATCTTTAACCCGCTGATTTAATTGATAAATTTTTAGATCGACGAAGATTTTGTTGGCGGACCCGCTCATTCCAGTGAAGAGCAACAGGGTCAACCAGAAATTAAAGGGGTAAACCTATGAAAGCAAAATTACTGGCTCTAGCCGCAATTGCCACAGCAGTGGGCGTTGTAGCAATCAAACAGCCTGCTACCGCTCATCACGCTTTTTCAGCAGAGTTTGATGCCAACCTGCCAGTGCGACTGGGTGGACCAATCACTCGTGTTGAATGGATTAACCCTCACACCTGGATTCATCTGGACAATAACGATCCAGAATCTACCCGTGATCCGGGTCCCTGGATGGTAGAGGGTGGTACCCCAAATACTTTGCTGCGTCGCGGAATTAACCGTAATTCCCTGCAGCTCGGTACGGACATCGTGGTTACCGGCTACCAGAGTAAAGACCGTCTGTGTGAGCCAACCTGCCGAGCCAATGGCCGCGACATCACTTTCCCTGATGGACGCAAGCTGTTCATGGGATCGTCCGGTACTGGTGCTCCACGCGATGGTAGTGACCCAACTGAAAACAACTAGTCAAGACTGGTTGTAGACAGTAGTAATAGCAAAAACTGAAAAACCCGGCTGCCCACAAGCAGCCGGGTTTTTTTCTGTCCGAAGAAGTTGCCCATCGCCATGCAGGCCCGGGCAGGCCTGGATCAAATCACTTTCAGATAGCGGGCCACGGGAACTTTCTCGAATCCCATGTTTTCATAGATTTGACGTGCCGCTGCATGACCCGGATCGCCCCCGGTTTCAACCATGGCCAGTGAGAACCCTTCGTCCTTGATGATTTTCAGACCAGCTTCCATCAGGGCCTTGCCTATACCTCGTTGCTGAAAGTCAGGATCAACACCAATCATGTAAACCTGGCCGAGATAGTCTTCCGGGTGAAAGGACATGGCGGCAAAGCCGACTATGCTACCCTCCAGCTCGGCCACGATCACCTTGATTCCGTCATCGTCACAGACCGTGTTGAGCGAACGCATCTGTTCGGCTTTCCAGTCGGGCACAAAGATTTTATAAATCTCAGGGCTGATGCTGCTTTCCATGCCAGCGAACACAGGTTCCCAGGCGCGCAGGGTGAGTTCTGCCAATGCTGTTTTGTCGTTTTCATTGTAGTTGCGAATATTCATTTTTAAATTCCATAAGCCATTGGAGCGTAAGCCATAGCTCACACTCCGTGAAACGGTTTGATTCAAATTAGTTATCCAGCCGAATGCTGAATGTTGCCTGAAAGACTAAGCCTGGCGCACGCGGCCCAGCGTCGAATGCAGGAAATTCAAATGGCTCATACTCATCTCTTCCATTGGAGATTGCCGAGGGTTGAACTGGCAATATAGCAAAGATAGCAATCGAGGGGAGCATGTTGCGCAGCCACAGTGGCTCTGCCAACCCTGCTGCATTACTGCACCGGGTCGATTACCCGTGAGTAATCTCCGCCATCTCTAAAGACAGTGGAATCCACGAAGAATCCGGCGGCATGGAGGCGAAGATTTACGGTTCTGGAACCCCGGTTTTCCCAAAACCAGCCGTGTATCCCGGCAAATGGGGCATGGAAAGAGCCCGAGCGTGACTCGCCATT
This sequence comes from Gammaproteobacteria bacterium, assembly GCA_040218615.1. Lineage (GTDB taxonomy): Bacteria > Pseudomonadota > Gammaproteobacteria > Pseudomonadales > Pseudohongiellaceae > UBA9145. The sequence goes on along the minus strand of JAVJRC010000015.1, from coordinate 538,814 downwards.
ACCCTGTTCAAAGCTCTCGGCATATTCTTCGCCAAGGCCGGCAGGTTCCGCATGCATGTCGTAATAGAGTTCACCATCTGCGATCCAGTTGAAAACCATGGAAGCATCCATGTCCAGGGTGTACTTGTACTCTACTGACTGGAATGGCCCCAGTTCGAATTCAACGAAGTCCGTGCGCATCCCATCCAGTTGTTCTTCAAACGGATTCTCTTCTGCTGAAAGCGCAAGCAATCCGAGCCGTTGACCTGTGCCCAGGGGGTCAACGCCAAACTCGGCAGGCAGGATAGCGACGAAAAGGACTATTACACCCACGGCGAAGGCTATGCCGGTGGCAATCAGGATGTTCTTGGGCTGCGGCGCCTGGGGAGTGTCGGGCTGGGTCACGGAATTTCTCGGTATGGTGTATGGATTAGTATGGAGGTTGCAGCATGAAGGCACTTAACTGATATCCCGCCAGCAAAAAGCCTCCCAACATGAGGGCGGTGTTGGTGGCAAAGGCATGGCGAAGATAACTGTGGCGGGTTCGCCAGATGCTGAGAACAATTAATACCGCAGACAGCGCAAGAATTTGTCCAATTTCCACGCCTACATTGAAACTGACAATATTGGTGACCAGACCATTATCAGAAATGGTGAATTCCTGAAGCTTGGTGGCGAGACCCAGGCCATGGAACAGGCCAAATACAAACACAGCAATACGCGTATTGGGCTCAACACCGAACACCCGTTTGAATCCATCAATATTTTCGAATGCCTTGTAGACAATCGACAGCCCGATGATGGCGTCTATCAGATAAGCGTTAACCCGAAGGTCGGCGAGCACACCAAGCAGCAGGGTGATGCTGTGCCCGACGGCAAACAGGGTGACATATTCGACCACATGCTTGGGCCGGTAGAGAAAGAAGATGACGCCAACCAGGAACAGCAAATGGTCGTAACCGGTTACCATGTGTTTGGCGCCCAGGTACATGAACGGGAATACTGCAGGTCCGTCAATGGCCTGGACGAAATTGGCATCTGACCCCTCAATGGTGTGCGCCAGGGCGAAAGCTGGCAGCATCGCGATGCCAAACGCAATTACGCCGCGCAAGAGATGAGTCAGTTGAGTGTTGCTACGGATTTTTCTGGCGAACAACATGGAAATCAGTCGGCACTGGATTCATCAAAGCGATTAAGAATGTCAGGGTTGTAGGCCTGATGGCAGGCAGTACAAACACTGTATAGTTGTGCGCCAGCCTGAAAGAAGGCTTCCTTGTCCTGGGCTTCAGCAGCCTGCATGGCCAGCACCCCCGCTTCACTGAGGCCTTCAGAATAGATCATCCAGGCATCATTGTCTTCGGCTCTGCCCGGCAGGGCGAGCATATTGCCTGACTCCACGACGATGGCAGCCTGTGATCTGACATAGGCCCAGCCATCATCTGTGGTTGGGTAGAGTTCTTCGTAGCCAGCCGCGTCCAGGACCCAGCCACCGGAATCCCACAGGATATCTGATGCAGGTTCCAGCACCAGGTTCATGATTTCCTGCACGGTCAGGCTGGTGTTGTAGTTGCCCTCTGCGATTACGCTGCCCTCGCTTTCATCCGGTGCGGAGCAGGCAGCCATGAATCCCAGCCCGATAATGGCCAGTCCAGTTCTGAATGAGAATTGTTTATTGCGTGATATCACTATTAAGTATTCCTTTAGTCTGTGGTCAATTCATTCCTGGACGAGCAGACCGGCTTCGTATCCAGGCGTTCGCGCTGTTATGATAGACCTCTTTTCAAGGCTCCCAAGTCTGCACTAATTCACCTGTTTTATCCATAATTAACGGTTTGAAACCTGAGGCAAACAATTTGAATATTCTATTTAAATTCATAGGTTTAGGTCGAAAATTCCTGGCCATTTGCGGATTCATACTGCTCTCTTCGGTGACCGCTGAAGCAAATGTGCTTGTGCAGCAGACTCCTGATGGGGGCTTGCAGCCAAGGCTGGTGACAACAGCAGACGGTGCTGTGCACCTGCTCTACTTCAAGAAGCGTCTCGACCGGCCCGCCGCAAGAGAAGGTAATCTTTACTACCGGGAATACCAGGCGGAACAAGGTCGATTTGGTCAACCCGTGCGTGTGTCCAGTGAGGCCTTCAATCTGCAGACCGTTTCCATTTCCCGGGCGTCAATGGCCATCGATGGCGAAGGGCGAGCGCATGTCATGTGGTACCTGCCCCGTGAATTTGAATATCACTACGCTCGTTCCAATCCGGAACGAACCCGGTTCGAGCCACTGCGTTCCATGGTGACTGAATACACCGATGGCCTGGATGCCGGTGGTGACGTCGCCGCTATTGGCTCACAGGTGGCCCTGGTGTGGGGAGCAGGGGACCTTACCAGGGAACATGAACGCAGTATGTACGCGCGTTTCTCGGACGATGGTGGCGCCACATTCGGTGCGGAAACCATGATTGCCAATCCCGACCTGGGTGCCTGTGCCTGTTGCTCCATGGCAACAGACTTTGTCTCCGGCGAAGAGTTGGTGGTGGCCTACCGTTCGGCCATCGATGGAACGGGTCGGCATATGCAGGTATTACACCTGCAGGGAGTGGGCGAGGGAATCACCGAGGCCAATTATGCTCCTGTGCATGAGCTGCAGCAGTGGGAAGCCTCATTCTGTCCACTCAGCACCAATGATATCGGGTTCAGCAGTGCTTCAGACCCCTGGCTCGTCTTCGAAACCAAAAGCCGGATCGTGCAGATGAACCTGAGTGAACCCGGGCAGATTGAACGCGTGGCAGAACCCTTCACTGAAACCCGACAGAAGAACCCGACTATCGCCTTCGATAAAGACGGCAATTACCTCATCGCCTGGGGAGAAGCCATTAGCCATAGTCGCGGGGGCAGATTGAATTTGCGTTTGTTTAACGCCCAGGGAGAGGTGCGGGATTATCAGTTGGAAGAAGAGATCCAAATGCAGAACTTTACTTTTCCAGCGGCCGCAGCACTACCCGGTGGTGACTTCCTGGTGCTTTACTGATCCGATTAGTTGCCAGTGGAGAGGTTAAAAGTCCCAAAGTCCAGGGGGCGACGATTCTGCTCTCTCAGATTATCCATCTCGAGCCGCCGCCACTGCGCTTCAATCTCACTGTTCAGTCGCTGGTTTTGATCCTGCACTCCACCCAATAAAGACTGGCGCATTCGCGCTTGCTGCTCGCTGGCCCGTTGTTGGTTCTGACTGGCCGCCAGGGTCGCGACGCTGCTCGCCGAGACAGGCTCTACTGCAGATTGAATCTTGCTAAAAGCCTGCTGAACGTAATCGGTTTGTTTAACCAGCGCATTTTCACCACAGGTGAATTCCACGTCCAGAAGCTGTTGAGTAGTTGCCGCATCGGCACTCACTGGTTCAGTGGCATTTTGCTCAACCAGCGCATCCCGCCAGGCAATCAGGGGCTCGCATGCCGCGAGATAGACACCGAGTTGCTGGTCAAGTGATTCACTGAAGGTCTGGCAATCTGCTGCATCGTTTTGCAGACAGCCTTCGGCAAGCTCATCCAGTTGCTGAAAAAACGTCTTGATGTTGGAGATAGGCGTTGCCAGATTTTGAGACTGGGCCAGCAACACTCCGGGAACGAACAAGGCTACGCTGACCAGCAGCACGGCAGCCGCGGTACAACTCAGCTCGATAGCAATTTGGACGCGGGGTTTACTCATAAATCTCGAATCGCTCATCCCAATGCTTGATACGCTTTCGAGCCAGCTTCTCAAGCTGTTCCGGCTTTGTAAAGAAGTACTTGCTGGCTTCTTCAATGGATTCATCATACTCGCAAAATTCATTGCTGTATTCACGGCAGACCCAGGGTCGTTCGTCGTAGATGCCGCATATGCCACCGGGTTGCAGATGCATGCAAGGAGTTTCCACATGCAGAAACCAGCCATCGGCATCCTTGAACACATTGATATGTTCGTGGGATATCTGCCAGATTAAATGATCGAAGTCTTCTACGGTTTTTGGTTTCTTGATTTTCTGGTTAATGGAATTGCAACAAATTGACCGGGTGCATTTGTTGCATTTCTCATCTATGGCTATTTCACCAGAGGCAGCAGCATCTACTACCTTGATTTTGTCCTTTGCATTCATTTCCTGAACTACCTGTTGCAATAAAGAGTGTGGATCCAGCGCTGCATATTACCATCGCTTGGCGATCAAGATGAATGATAGCGGCAATTGCGGGTAGTGGCCTACTCAGAAAATTGCACTGGGCTACGAGGCTGGGAGTCAGGTAGTGTAGTGCGGGACCGTGAGCAGCAGGGATGCTGCTCCCGAGCCCCCATGGATGGGTTCACGGCGTGTCCCGCACTACACTACCTGACTCCCAGCCGCCCGGGCACGATTTCCAAATAAATTTAGGCCACTACCCAATTGTCCGCTGGCCTCTCTGCTAAATAATGGTGTCAGTGCTTGAATTGACGAGGCCCCAGAGTCGGGGATGCTTGTTGGCAAAAATGATACACTCGAGCGTAAAAGCTGATTCACCGATTGACGAAGGTGTCGCCATGTCTGAAGCCTACAAGAGATCTCATTGCGCAGAGGTCACTAAAAATAGATCAAAGAGAGCTGGGTTGTTTCTCGTGGGCCTGTGCTCAATCTTGCTGTTGTCCTGCTCTACCGAGGAGACAGTGACTACGGCTGGAGCAGATCTGGTTGATTCCACAAGCTCGGAACTGCAACTGAGAGCAGTCTCTACCAAACCCTGGCTGGTGACGGGTGGCGATGTTTTGATTGAGGTCTCTTCACAGGGAGCCGTGCCGACAGCCCCCATGGAATTATCCTTGAACGGTAGCAGTGTCTCAGGTCAGCTGGTGCAAGTCGATTCCACTCACTGGCAATTATTGCTCACCGATCTTCCCCAAGGTGAAAGTGAGCTTAGGGTAAGCTCGGGCTCCCTGAGTTCAAGCCTGCAGCTCACCAATTATCCAATCAGTGGCCCAATTATATCGGGGCCGCACGAAACTCCGTTCTATTGTCAGTCGGAAGAGTTCGAGTTGGTCACTGGCCAGCCATTTGGGCCACCACAAGATGGCAATTGTTACCGGCCCACCCAGGTAGACTATGTGTACTACTCGGAAGAAGACCAGCTATTCAAGCCTTATGCTCTTGCCTTTGGTGCGCTTACGCCGACGGACGTCGCCAGTATCAGTAAAGAAGACGGATCGACTGTACCGTTTATTGTGAGAGTGGAAACCGGTGTGGTGAATCGTGCCATTTACGAGATCGCCATGTTGCATGATCCTGCCGAGCCAGATCCCAACTCCTGGAATCGCTCCAGTGGCTGGAACGGAAAGCTGGTGTATACCCATGGCGGGGGTTGTCGATCTGGTTGGTATCAGCAAGGAACGGCAACCGGCGGTGTGCTGCGGCGGGGTTTGTTGGAGCAGGGTTTTGCGCTTACCTCCTCCACCCTGAATGTGTTCGGGCAGAACTGCAATGATCTGCTGGCATCAGAAACCCACATCATGGTCAAGGAGCGATTCATCGAGCAGTATGGTGAACCTGTCTACACCATTGCGACGGGAGTGTCCGGTGGTTCTTACCAATCTCACCAGACCGCCGACAATTATCCCGGTGTTTTCGATGGCATTATCGTTGGCTTGAGTTTTCCCGATGTTACCTCATCAACTATTTTCACCCTGGCCGATTCCCGCTTGCTGGAATACTACTTCAGTAATGTGAATCCGGAAGGTTTTAGTGCCGAAGAACAGCGAGCTGTTGCGGGCTTCGCTGTACGCGAATCCATTCCCAATCTGGCCCGGGGCGCAGCGCGACTCGATCCAATTTATGAAGAAGATGTGCCTGCAGAAGAGCAGGGTGGCGAAGTGTCGGTGCCGGCTTTGGAATCCATTCGCTATAACTCATTCAATCAAAATGGTGTGCGGGCCACAGTCTATGATCACACGGTGAATGTGTATGGCACGGTGCCGGGTACCCGTATGGCGCGCAGGCCACTGGACAATGTGGGCGTGCAATATGGGCTTGCTGCATTCAATGCCGGGCTGATCTCTGCCGAGCAATTCATCGCCTTAAACCGGGATATTGGAGGTTTCGATCGCGACATGAATCATGTGCCGGAACGGCATCGGGCGGATGTGGAAGCCAGTCGCAGGGCGATCGAATCGGGAAGGATTCTTTATGGCGGGGCAGGCCTGGCGAGCACGCCAATCATCGACTATCGGCAGTATCTGGACAATCGAGAAAATGGCGACATCCATATGATCGTGCATCAATACTCCACCCGCCAGCGCCTGTTGCAGGCAAACGGTCATGCAGATAACCAAGTGATGCAGGTCGGCGGCCTTTGGGGATTTACTGAAGAAGAGCCTGATCTGGGCGAGCTGTTTCGGCAAATGGACAGCTGGTTGATGGCGATAAAGTCGGATCGCAGTGATCGTGAGATTGCAGAAAAGGTCGTTGCCAACAAGCCTGCCTCACTGGTAGATGCCTGTTGGGACTATTCGGCCGGTCAGTCGACGGAGGACAGAGTCAAGATCGAACAACGGCAAACCTTTGCTGGCAGTGGAAGCTGTAATGATCTCTATCCGGCCTATCCGACACCCCGCCAGGTGGCTGGCGCTCCATTGGCCAATAATATCGTTGGCTGTCGTTTGAAGCCTGTTACCCAGGCGGACTATTCCACATTCCTGTCTGCGGAAGAGCTAGGCGAACTGGCATCCATATTTCCGGAAGGAGTCTGTGACTGGTCGCAGAACGGTGCTGCCAATGCCAGTCATCAGGGAGTATGGAAATCCTTTGGTCCATCACCGGTTAATCGACTGTACTGAATTTTGCCGCGCTGACTTTATTTTTCGCTGAGCAAACGCAGTTCCAGTCGCTTGATTTCACGCATCACTTCCAGCTTGGACAGTTGCAGCCAGGAGATTATCTTGATGATGGTCATTGCGGCCATGCAGGCAACGATAGCCAGCGCCCAGGCCAAACTGGTCTTAATATCGTCAGCGGCAAAAAACAGGGACAGGAAATAGAGACCCAGGGCAAAAACACCAAACCCTGCGAACCACATATACCACATCATCCAGGCCTGCTTGCCTTTAAACGACATGCCCAGCAATTCAAACAAGCCTGCCTGATTGGTGGACTCATCAATTAGCTGGCGCTCTTCGTCGCTAAGCGCCTGTTTAATTTGCGCATCAATATCGTTCATTTGTTCACTCCTGATTATTCTGTTGCAAAACTCTTGCTGTCGGTTTTCGCCTGGATCAATTTACGTGCATAGAACAGGCGTGACTTTACGGTGCCAGCCGGTATATCAAGAACCTGTGAAATTTCTCCCACGGTCATGTCCTCAAGATAATGCAGTTGCAAAACCACTCTCACTTTTGGGTCCAGGTTACGCAGTATCTCGCTGCTGGTAATTTCATTTTCAGTGTTGTCGGCTTTTGACAGTTCCGGGACTTGTTCAACACTGGTAAAAACTTCACGCTCCCTGATCTTTACGCGTAGATAGTCAACGCAACGGCGCTCTACGATGCGGAAGGCCCATCCGGGAAAGGCGGCGGGGTCTGACAAATTGTGCAGGCTCCTGCTGATGGAGATCAGTGCCTCCTGGGTCACGTCCCGGGCGGTTTCCGCATTCTCTTGTCCGCCCAGGCGGCGGATTGCATAGAGCAGCAACCGTCTTTCCCACAGGCGAAACAGGGAATTCAGGGCACCTTGGTTGCCCTGTTGGAAGCAAAGCACCAGCCACTCGCTGTAAGCCCTTTGTTTCTGATCCTGCATCACTACCTGCCTGAATAGAAGGTCGGTGAGAGAGGCGGTCCGGTTCAACCGCTGTGTACGAAATCAGCCACCCATTGCCGGGGGCTATGGCAGGTCAGGCTTATCTTGGCCGCAGCTTGGGAGGAGAAAAGCTGAGGACTAGCCGTTCAGGTTATTGAGCAGCCGGTTAAATTCCAGCCGCTTGTCCAGTTCGTTGGGGCAGCCATAAGCCGCGAAACATTCCACATCCACTACTATTCGGTAGGTATCATTGCCCAGGGGGACCCGGTCTACCTGAATTGAAGTTCCGCTGCGGGTACTGTTGGAATTGAGTGTGTCGATTCGATCCTCGGAATCGGTGCGTAACTGGAAGTCTGCATTCTCTATGACCCACTGCCTGGCAGCCTGCCATTTTCTGTTGCAGTCGGCTTCAGAACTGCAGCTTGGTATGGTGCGATTGAACTCTGCCAGGCGTTCCTCATAGCTGGCTGATGAGCCACAAGCGGCAAGAGTGCAAGTGGTGAGCACTAGTAAGAGCAGTCGCAATAGAGTCATGGGTGTGCACCTTGGAATTATGGATATAGTGACTGAAAGTTTGCCACAGTCAGGCCTGAAGATGAAATAAAGCAGGCATTGTGAGGCTTACGGTGGCTGGAATCTAGACAAGTTCTGGAACGACAGCTAGTCTTCATTTCCAGATTGACCAGGGAAGTGAGAATGACAGACAGACAAGACCAGGATAAAGCCCTGCGGGTGCTATTTCCAACATTCATGATCGAAGCCAGCTATCCGGCGTTTCAGCAGGAGCGGGAGGCATTGATTGAGCGGGTTTATGGAATCCGTGATGAAGACAAGGCGGGGCGGGAATGGTCGGAACAGCATTATCCCCATGGCTATACGTCCTACCACAGTCGCGATCAGCTTTACGCAGATCCGGTGTTCAAGAACATGGTGGATTACCTGTTTGAATGTGCCTATGAGTTTGGCAACAGGCAGCGCTGGAACCTGGAGCAGTTTGAGCTGGTGATGACGCAATTGTTTTGTAATATCAATGGCAAGGACTGTGTACACGGTGATCATGTCCATCCCTATTCGCAGATCAGTGGTGTTATCTATTTGCAGTGTGCACCTGGCACCTCCACTATCCATTTCAATGACCCTCGAACCGCGCGCTGGATGGTGCCGGCGCCGCTGAAAGAGAACCGGCCGGAAAACACGCTGGTGACAACATTGAAGCCGGAGGAGGGCAAGACTTTTCTGTTTCCCTCCTGGCTGGAGCATGGTGTGGCACAGAACCCTGTCGAAGGGGAGCGAATCTCCATGTCATACAACTTTGAGCTAAGGATGAAACAACAGAAATAGGGTACAGGCAGGGTTTTCTGTTATCAGCTATTGAGGTCTGAGTGACAGTCAACTTCGTTTTCTTACGGCTCCCAATAAAAAACGGCGATGATTGCTCATCGCCGTTTTTGTTTTCAGCAAAAATTGCTGGCTAGTGGCTTCCTATTGGAATTGCCACAGGGCTCGCGCGTACCAGCGTCGACCACGGGGATCGAATACTGTTGCGTCGTAGTTCAGGCCACCGGCTTCACGATAGGGGATGCGCTGGTTAAACATATCCAGCATACCCACGGTGAACACGGTAGAACCGAGGTTGGTATTGCCCCAGTCATGGGTGTAACGATACTGAACGTCCCAGGTCTGATAGCTGTCGATCTTGCGGCGCAGCAGGCTGCGTTCGAAATCGTTAGCATCCGCAAACTGGAAGTCATAATCGAGATCCTGATAGGAGCCAATGTGACGATTGATCACAGTCACGCCATGCTGATCACGTTGCCAGCTGAAGGTGATATTACCCTTGTTGTCTGGCAGTGAACGTACATGGAGGCCATTACCGGAAGTACCGGCCGCATCGAAGATGCCTGTGTCCTGCAGACCCAGTTCCAGTCCTGGTACACCGATCAACTCGTAAGAGTTCACGTGAGTGTAGTCAGCACTGATGCGGAATCGACCCCAGTCGTTGTCCCAGTTGTATGCCACCTTGACGTCGGCACCGTCTGCTTCAATCTGACCGGCATTGATCGCCGCCAGGGTCAGGGTAATCAGGTTGGCAGTCTCGGAGCGAGCTGCACGGCTGATACCAACACCCTGGGTGAAGTCAGTGTACAGAGTGGGATTAACCACACAGTTTAAACGTTCCGCTGAGTCACGACCGAACTGGGCTTCCAGTGCATTTGGATCACATGGCACATCCAGTACGGGTGAATCGGCAGAGATTGAGTCATTCAGGATGTAGTTGTTGGGATCATCCCGAACTGCCAGGAATCTTTCGATTTCTGGTTGCACCGCTGAAATACCAGGTTCTGGCAATACACGGTCTTCAACTTCGAATCTCCAGAAGTCAGCCTGTACGCTGAGTCCATCCAGGTTACCCGAAGGTGTCCAGATGAAACCCAGGCTGTAGGTGTCTGCAGACTCATTACCCACGTTTGGCGCCGGGCCACCCAGGGTAAAAGTCTGTTCCACTTCGCCGTTTTCCGGTGTTGGATCCAACAGACCTGCACGGACCATCTGGTTGGACAGAGGATCGGCAAAGGTAATACTGCCTGCTTCCAGACCCTGCTCCACGATACCGATGTTGGGTGCGCGGAAGGACTGTGAGTAGGAGCCTCTCAGCAACAGGTCGTCGATTGGGCGCCAGCTCAGTGCAAACTTGGGAGAAATCTCACTACCGATGTTGCCCCCATAGTCTTCATAGCGAACGGCGATCTGTGACTCGACGCCTTCGGCGAAGGGCAGGGCCAGTTCCGCGAAGATCGCATTGGTGGTACGGGTGTTGTCGTAGTTAAAAATACAGTTGGAACACTCGTAGTTATTGGACACATAGTGGAACTCATTGGGAACGCCGTTATCGTCGTAACCCAAAATCCGGTTTGGCAAACCCGGATCATTCAAGGTTGGAGCGATAGACTTGGCATTTCTTTCACGCCACTGGACACCAACAGCAATCGCTGCCTCGCCACCGGCCATGTCGAACAGGCCACCACCAACAACCGCATCAAACACCGCCAGCTTGTTGCGCTTGTCGGCGCGCAGCACGGTGGTATTCATCCAATCCAGCAGCTCCTGGGAATTTGCCACTGAAGGATTGGTAAACTGGGTCAGTAATGGGTTGTAGAACTGACAGGCTCCCTGACCCTGGTTGTTACTGGTCAGGCCCAGTGACATGGTTTCACGGGTAGTGAATACGTAACCAGGAAAGAAAGTCTGGGTTAAACCGTCTCCAAAGAAGTCCCAGGCCGAAGGCAGCGCAGGCCCGAAAGCCGGCACGTTCAAGGCGCCCGCGAAATCGAAATCAGGCACTCCATTGGGTACACAGCCTGGGCCACCAAGACCCATGGCCGCCAGCTCGGTACGGTCGCGAATAAACGTCTGATAGGACTGTTCATTGGAGGTCGATGACCAGGAATAGCTGACGTCATAGTTCCAGTCCCGGTCATTGAAGGTGAAGTCACCACGAAGACCAGTCTGGATCAATGTGCCATTGGTCTCTGTTGAGTTGGAACGAAGACCGTTTCTGGGGATACCATCACGCGGGTTTGCCCAGATGGCGACATTGGGGCCACCATTGGCCAGTGCCAGAGGATGGTTAGGCATATCGGCCGCAGTTGGGCGAGTGAGTCCAATGCGGTCAGCGAAATAACCCAGCTCTGCGGTTTGGCCAACGGAGTTACCGAGCAGTGAAGGTGCGCCCAGGTAAGATCCCGGCTGTGCCAGGAATACTGTCGGACCACGGGTTGTGCTGGAGCCGCCGGTATTGTTCAGACCACCACCTTCTAGAATGACTTCGTTCTCGGAGTAGTTACCAAAGAAGTAAAATTCAGCCTGCTCACTGAAGGTGTGATCAAAAGCCGCTGCAACACTGCTGCGAGTAGTTTCTCGAGCCAGGAAGTTGAAGCGCGTTACATCTTCTCGACAGGTACCGCCACGTTCACCACGCTGTTCACGCAAGGTGCCAATTTTGAAAGGTATACCTGTGGTTCCTGCGAGCGTCTCGCAGAGAGGGTCGATATAGATAGCGTCACCGTCTCCACCTTCGGCGATATTTTGCGCAATGATATCAGCAGCAAAGTAATCCGGATTCAGGGCGGCGCCGAATGAGGGCACCGCAATGGCACCACCAATTGCAGAAACAGGCGCCAGAAACTCAGAGTTCTGATCGATGAAATTCCCATCCTCGGCCTTGAGTGGGTCGCGCTCGAATCTTTCTGCCGAGATGACGAAGTGAGTATCACCACTGTCGCTGGCCCATCCCCAGATTCCACTGAGAGTCTGGTCGAAGGAATCACCAGCTTGTTCGACGCCCTGGATATCACCGTACAGTTCCAGACCTTCGAAATCCGTACGCATGATGATGTTCACTACACCGGCAACGGCGTCAGCACCGTACAGAGCAGAACCCCCGTCGGTGAGGACTTCGATGCGGTCAGTCATCACAATGGGAATCGCGTTGATGTTGACAAATTCGCCACCGGAATTGGTTTCACCGGCGTGAGGTGCCATGCGCTTACCGTTAATCAATGTAAGCGTAGAGTTCTCACCGAGGTTTCGCAGGTTAACCACCGCGGTACCTTCGGTTTGAGATCGCTCACCGGAGCCAGAGTTGGTGAAAGAACCGGAGTTGACCTCCATGTTCTTGATCACGTCCCAAACAACCGCGGCACCCTGTGCCTCGATGCTTGATCGGTCAACGACCTGGACTGGTGATGGTGCATCCAGAGGGGTACCCCGGATGAATGAACCCGTTACTACTACCTCTTCGACAGTATTGTCTTGGGCTTGGGCAGCAACTGGGAGAGTGATTCCGGCGAGGATGGCAAGCGATAGTGCCTTGCGTCTGCCAGGGAAATGATTGCGCATGGTTTTCTCCCCTAATTATCAGGATTTAGTTATTAGTGTCCGGATGACTCGGTTTTGTGGGTATTATGAGTTACCGATGTCTCCAAACTTGGACGTAGTTTACAGTAAATTCCTTACTGGGAAACCCCTTTATCGAGCGTGTGTTCGGGGTTTTTTCTTATTGCCCAATCAGGTACTTAGCCGGATAAACTGATAAAACCGGGAACATCCTCAGGGTCAGTTAAAAAGTGTTTCTTTTGGTAATGTTTTTGCTGGCTTTACCCCGCCCAGGCACCGGGATTAGATTGCGAGAACATACTCTCTCGCCTAATATTGTTGCCTTGCTATCAGCCCAACACAGCAACAAACGGAAACCGACAATGCGAATACTGTTTATATGCCTGGCAATCGTTTCTTCCAGCGCTCTGGCGCAATCCTATGAACCTCCGCGCACTGCGACTGGCAAGCCCAATTTGCAAGGGTTCTGGACGAATGCCTCTATCACCACCATGCAGCGCTCCAATGCCTACAGCGAGATTGGCCTGGTGATTCCCCAGGACCAGGTTGCCACGCTGACTGCGAATAATCACAACAATGTGCGCGCCGCCACCGATGATAATCAGGTGCAGGGTGAGATACCAGATGGCAGTGACCTGGCGAGAGGCCGAGGCTACAACGCATTCTGGGTCGACCCCGGTTCCCGGTTTGGTGTCGTGAATGGCGAGGCAAGAACTTCCTGGATTACTCATCCCGCGAACGGCCGCATACCTTTCTCCGAGGAAGGCACTCGCTTGCGCCAGGAGGCATTCAGCCGCCGTGGCAACGATGGTCCTGAAGGTCGCTCCCTGGGTGAGCGATGCATTATTGGTTTCGGCAGCACCGGCGGTCCACCCATGAACAACGTGCTGTACAACAATATGTACCAGATTGTGCAGACTGAAGATTATTTGATGATCCTGGTGGAGATGGTTCATGACACACGAATCATTCCCATCAATGGTGATCATCGGCCCGAAGAACTGAATCAGTGGCTTGGCGATTCGGTGGGCTACTGGGATGGCGACACCCTGGTCGTCGAAACCGTAAATCTGCATCCGCAGCAAGCTCCGAGAAACATTGCCCCCTTAAGCGACCAGGGCAAAATCATCGAGCGCTTCTCTCGCTACTCGGACACAGAGATTCTGTATGAATTCGAAGTCAGCGATCCGGTTTACTACACAGAAGACTGGCGTGGCCAAATGGTATTCAATCAGTCCGACGAAAAACCTTATGAGTATGCCTGTCATGAAGGCAACTATGGCTTAACTGGCATACTTGCTGGCGCAAGACGGTTGGAACTCGACCCTTCATCGGACTGATGATTAACCTCTGCTTTTTGTAGTTGCAGAGCTTGAATCCTTCCAGTTAATTTTTCTATCCGTGCATGTGGAAGCATTGCTGCCGAAAGCGGTGTTGACACGGGAGTATTGCCTTGTCTAAAGCCACACTCTATTTTTTCTGCGGCAAGATGGGTGCGGGCAAGAGCACCAGATCCAGACTCGTTGCGTCCGAAAACAATGCCGTGCTTATTTCAGAGGATGAATGGCTGTCGCAACTGTTTCCCGACCAGATCGATACCTTTGAGCACTATCTTCACTATTCGGCCCGGCTGAAACCACTGGTATTCGATCATGTGGTCAATATTTTGCAGACCGGAACGGATGTTGTCCTGGATTTTGCAGCGAATACAGTCAAGCAACGGCAGTGGTTTAGTGAGTTGGCCGATGCTGCTGGCGCTACAGGCAAACTGGTGTACCTGAAGAGAAGTGATGCGGTCTGTCTAGAGCAGATTGCAAAGAGGCGCATCGAACAACCCCAGAGAGCCAGATTCGATAATGAAGCGGTGTTTGCAGAAGTTAGCCGATTCTTTCAGGAACCCAGTGATGCTGAAGGCATCACCATAGAGATTGTCGATTAAAACTGGCTGGCTTTTCTTGGTTCCTTATTCGGAATCCCTTTGCTTTTTGTCGTTCTCCCAGAACTGGGTCATTTCCATGAACATGAAAGACGCGGACCAGGTTATGAGGGAGAGCCCGGCGATGGCTTCCATCCCGGCAGTGAATCGGATGTGGCCAAAGGGTTCGATGTCTCCATAACCGACAGTGGTGTAGTTAGTGAAGGAAAAATACACGCAGTCAATGAGGCTGCCGTTGAAGTTGCCCTCCAGGGAGCCGAAGTCACCGAAATTAACCATGAGATAAAAGGCGATGCCGAATAGCCAGATTTCGATGATGTGTGCGCAGATGGTGCCAAACACGCCAAAGATTACCCGCAAGCGATTTTTAATATTGAGTTTTGGTACCGTGACGGACAGGGCACGCAGAATTTCATAGTGAATTACCACGGCGATCGTCAACAACAGAATATTGATAAAAAAGGAAGCGATCATGACAGCTTTGGGTCTGCTACTGGCCAGTTACGCATTAATGGGTGAGGGAGTAGATCAGGTAGTTGATGCCTAGTTGATAGGCAGAGTTGGCATACTCGGTTGGATACCACTGATCGTAGGTATGTTCCCAGCCATCACCCATGTCAGAATTCCAGTTAATCAGGACCATCACCCGACCGTTGTCATCCAGGATGGCGTGGTTGCTGGCGATGTCGATGCCGGCCTGTCCGAATCCCCGGCGACCGCCGCGCCCTGGAATCATCTGCGGGCCATCGATGTCGTAGAAAGTATGGTAGATCTCGTGGTCTTCATGCAGTTCAATCAACTCGCGGTCAGGGAACAACAGCGAAAAATCCCGGTAGAAAGCGTCCCACTGTTGTTCGCCCCAGAAGTCGTCGATCAGTAAGAAGCCACCGCGCAGCAGATATTCACGCAGGTTTTCCACTTCATTGGGAGTCAGCGACAGGCCGCCATTGCGTCCCATTTCGAGCGCATAGAGAAACGGATAGTCAAAAATTTCCTCGTCATCGAAACGCAACACGATAGGTTGGCTCATCACTCTGACATTGGTCAGCCGGGCGACGCCGCGAAGAAAGTTTTCATCGGAAGCGGGGAAATCAGTTGCCCAGGGGCCACCATAGAAGCCACCATCGTAGTAGGAGTCATATTGTATGCGCACAAAAGCGAATTCCCCGGCGATATCATACAAGTCCGGGTTATCCCGCTGCGCCTGAGCCTGTGTGCTGAGCATCCCGAGAGCCGCGATCAGGGCGAGGGAGCAGAATAGGGTGGTCATTCCCCTGTACATAGCGATTCTGTTAGTCCAATTCAGGGATGAATTCGTCCTAGTGTGTATCGACAGGACCGCGAGATCAAGTTATTGTCAGTGGAGGCCTGATTCCACGGTCATTCCTTATGTCACTATTTAACTCCAAAGTTAGCCCCAAAATGCTGGTGCTCACCATGGCGATCTCCTTCGCAGGCAACATCGTGTCTGCACAGGATCGCGATGCCATTACCGAATCCAATCAGCTACTGCTGAATGTCGGGCGCTATGAAGCGATGCTGGAAGACATGGAGAGCGAGTTTGGGCCATTCGACGCTCGTTTGCAGGAGCCTCTCTCAGGCATCGAAAATCTCTACATCGAATTCGGAGATTTCGAACGGGTGCGTGAAATTCAGTCTCGCCGTTTACAACTGTTGCGAACAACACTCGGGCTGGAATCCCCGGAGGCCATCCCCCTGCTTGAATCCATGATTCGCACAGAATTACAGCTGGGTAACTGGGAAGCCGTGTCCGATCACCTGGATCATTTGCTGACTCTGGCCCAGGAAAATTATGGCATTGATTCCGATCAGGCCATGGCCGCGATGGAACGCCAGGCCTCCTGGTATATGGCCCGGGTCTATCTGGACGACGACCGGGACCGGGCAGAACATTTTATTGAAGCCAGGGACATTTACGACGACTTGCTGGATATCGCCGAAGACAAATTCGGTGAGCAGGACCCGGCTTTGATTCCCTGGTTGTACAAACGGGCATTTAGCCTGGCTCAGCTCGTCGCCTTGCTGAACTCTGAAGGCAGTCTGCGCGGTGACGCCATTGATGAGACGCTTCGAGCCGATGGGCCTGGCAGATTGGAGACCGCTACCCGGCGCGGATTTTTTCCATCCGCGACCCCATTCGGCCCCTCAAGCCGGGTACCGATCGTCAATGGTGACGAGCCTGTTGGCGCAGCTTACCTGCGATTGGCCAGTGGCTATATAGATGATATTCGAGACATTGCCGAAGCCGAGGGGGACTGGGAAACCTGGGCTATGGCCACAGTTTATTACGGGGACTATTCATTCCTGCGCGGACGCAACAGTGGCAGGGGCGACTACAGGGAGGCCCGGGAAAAACTGGTCGAACTGGGTTTCAGTGAAGACCGGCTGGAAAGATTCTTTAATCGCCCGATGCCCATTCCGGTGCCGCAGTTCTACGGCAGTTTTGCCGAGATAGAAACTTATCAGCAGCAGCTGGTGGAAAATCTGCAGCCCATACTCGATGAAGAACGCAGAGAAGAAGCGGCTTCTGCGGACCCGGAAGAGCCCTGGGATCAACCTGTTCATGTTGGCAGGTTTGTCGCATGGGAAGATGATGCGCCGGCAGCACCTCGTCCATTGCTGCTGGATCCGGTTTTTGCCATGAATTTGCCAACAGCCGTGGTGGACTTCTCGTTCAGGCTGAATGGCAACGGCAAGGTTTCCGGAGTCGATGTATTACAAGTGCAGCCCGATGGATCCCGGGCCCGGCGCGATGCCATTCGCGGCGTTCGTGCTCTGCGCTTTCGGCCGGCGCTCTATGAAGGCCGATCCAAAACCCGGCGCGAAGTTCAACTACGCTATATTCTGCTTGCAGAAGAGTAAACTGAGAGATGTTATTTAATGCCAGGCTCTGTTAATTTCTGCCAGCGCAAAAAGAGTCTGGCGCTATTTGCCGGCAACAGGCAACAATAGCTTCGATACAGCAATAGCCACAACCGGATACCGTTATTAAATTCTTTGAGGATGTACCCATGAGAACAGTCTCCCATTTCAAACTTTACCTCAGTCTGCTGTTGTGTGGACTGCTTGCAGCCTGTGCCACCACCACCGAACTGGACATGGCTGCGTTGCAGAGTGCCGAGATCAATAATTTTCGCGCCCCCTCGGGCGAGGTCCTGTCCAGTGGGCAGCCCACGGTTTCACAATTGGGCATCGCATCACGAGCGGGTGTGAAGCATGTGATCAATCTGCGTACACCTCAGGAAAACGTGGATTTTGATGAATCCGAAGTAGTCGAGTCACTGGGCATGGAATACCACTCGATTCCTGTTGCCGGGGGTGGTGGAATCAATGCCGAAAATGCGGCATCACTGCAGGCTTTACTGGCCCGTTTTGATGGCGAGCCTGTGCTCATTCATTGTGCAACCGGTAATCGTGTCGGCGGCCTGTTTGCAGTGGCTGCCCATGCAGAGGGTGCATCTGTTGATTCTGCCATTGCTGAAGGAGCCAGATGGGGTATGACCTCAGAGCGACTGCAGGATCTGGTTAGGGAAAACCTTGGCAATCCCTGAATTCATCGGTAGCTCATTCCAACCCTTTCTTGCGGAGACAATTCATGAACGAATCAACTATGGCGCGTAAGCAATCACTGGTTAAAAAGACTTTGCTGGTTGATTCGATAATCTGCCTGATAGCCGGCCTGGGTATTGGTGCTGTTGCCATCGCAGGGCCGATGGCGGTTTGGTTGGGAATTGCCGATTTTCGATTCGGCTTTGGCCTGCTGCAATTCGTCAACACCTGGTCCATCTGGATCGCGGGTGGCGCGTTAATCATAGCCATCGCCATAGTGGTCATCGGCATGTTGATGAAGGTGGAAGGTGCGACACGTCTGGGCGCATTCGCGTTGATTGGCGCGGTGAGTGCGGGACTGGCTTACTATATTCCTGAGACGTTTCGACCTGCCGAGGGCACGCCCGCTATACACGATATAGCCACCGACCCCTATCGGCCATTGCAATTCGAAGCGATCGCACCACTACGTGCCAATGCGGCGAATAATATGGATTATGGAGTGATGGAAGGTGTCACGCCGCGGGAGCATATTCAGTTGCAGTTGGAAGCCTACCCGGATATAGAACCCCAGCGCTTCGAAGATTCGGTGGAGGAAGTCTTTAACCGGGCCATGGCGGCAATCGACCAATTGGGCTGGGAAGTCGTACACGCCGATGTCAACGAAGGGCGAATCGAAGCCACCGATACCACATTCTGGTTCCGCTTCAAGGATGATGTGGTGATCGAGATCACCACGGACACCAGGGATACTATTCTGAATGCCCGTTCCACTTCCCGTGTGGGGCGTAGTGATGTGGGCAAGAATGCCGCCCGACTGAGAGAGTTTTTCTCCCTGCTCAGATAATCAGGCAGTTTCCAGCTGGTCGACAATCTCTTTCATGACGTCGACCACTGCCGGATCGAACTTGCCGGATCTTACATATTTACCCAGCTCGTTCATGGCTGCACGGCCGTCCCATGGATCCCGGTAGGGGCGTTTGGATGTCAGGCTGATGTAAGCCTCTGCCACAGCCAGGATGCGGGCGCCCAATGGAATATTCTCACCCTTGATGCCTGCCGGATAACCGGAACCATCGAAGTTTTCATGTGAGCACTCAATCAGTTCCAGCATACGCTCGTTTTCATAGCCCGCATTGCGCAGTTTGCGTACACCTTCGCGGGGGTGCATGTGAATATGGGTGAAGTCATCTTCAGTCAAGCCACCGTTACGGTTAAGAATATTCTCCGGCACGATGGTCTTGCCGATCTGGCCGAGATAACCCGCTTCCAGCACGTCGTGTTTTTCCTGATCCACCAGACCCATACGGTCAGCAATCAGATAGGCTGTGTAGCCAATGAGTTTGGAAAAGCCTACTGAGCCGTCGATACATTCAACCGGCAGCACCAGGTCTTCCGGATAGGAAACCAGTTTGTTGAGTTTTGGTTCCAGGTCATCCAGCAGATGCCGGGGAAGCTGGGTAGCGGATTCCAGAGGATTCTTGAAGTCCATGATTTCGTACAAATGGACTGTGCTGCGTCTGCCTCGAACAGTCAGGTCGCGCTGTTGCTCCAGAACTACTGCATTGTCCGCATAGGCCACTTTCACATCAGCATTGTCAGGCTCCAGCTCCATGGCTGTTTTCAAGTGCAATCGCGCTTGCTCAGGATCGTTTGCCTTGAGCAATAGCTTGGCCACTTCGACACGCAGGTTTGCATCCTTGGCGTTCTTTTCTATTTCTGCGAGTAAGCCGTTGATCTCTTCCACAACGCCTGCATTTTCAAACTGGGTGTAGGAAGCCAGACCGGAAACGGGGCGGAAGACAAAGGTATCACTGCACTCTTTATAGGTGGCTTCATCGACTGTCACTTTTCCGGGCTCACACATGCCTTCAATTCGTGAAGCAAGGTTTACAGTGTCACCAAACGCGGTGAATGACTGGCGCTTCGCTCCGATGATACCGGTGGTGGCCACGCCGGTTGAAATGCCAACCCGAAGCTTGAACGGGTAGTTTGCCTTGCGCATACGCTCCTGCATTTTCCAGGCAGCAGCTACTGCAAGCAGTGCGTGTTTTTCATAGCGAATGGGAGCGCCAAACTCAGACATGATGCCATCGCCCATATACTTATCGATATGCGCGTTGTAGGTAAGCAGAATGTTTTCCATGTCTGCCAGGTACTTATTAAGCTCGGTGATTACGACTTCGGCAGAATGTTCTTCAGCATATTGTGTGAACCCTTTCAGGTCAGAAAACATGACACTGATTCGGCGGTTTTCAGTCCGAATCCGGTTTTCGATCATCAGTTTTACGACGGCCGGATCCATGGTGGAGTAGAGGGTCTCCTCGACCTTCTCTTTATGTGCGCGGATGGACTTGGTTTTCTCTTCCAGGGCCTTGGTACGTTCCTCGACTTTGAAATCCAGCTCTGACTCGAACTCACGAATCGTGGACATGGTTTGTTCCAGGAGCTCAGCATTACCGGTGGCTTCTGCCTTGGCACGCAGCGCTTCTGTCATCTTGTCCTGTAATTCTCGGTGGGTAAAACCCACGATTACTGCAGTCAGAATCAGGAAGCCAGCCCAGGTCAGAATAAATGCCCAAAGACCGAACAGATCTATTTCGCCGGTAAATCGTTCTGGATAGAGGCTGGCAAATATAACGATTGTCAGGAAGGTAAAGAACGCTCCCAACACCCCGGAGCGTATACCCAGATAGTAGGAGCTGAGCAGTACGGGCAGATATAAAGAAGTTCAGAAATGACAGCTTGGCCTCAACAAACCAAACGATCGCGCTCACAAATGTGAGAATGACGAGGATGAAGACCCCTTCGAAATTATCGATTAGATACCGTTTTAGTGCTTCCATTGAGTCTGGCCTGAATCCTGATTGCTTGCCGTAAAAGAGTGGTTACCGATTATCCACGGGAAAATTCGCTGCATTATAGCGGTGCAGCGAGTCATATGAATGTCCAATGCGGGATAAATTGCGGTTTATTTTTGTTTTCTCGCCCGTGGCCTGGGTGAAGACGGGTAAGATTTAAGCACTTTTGCCCGGAGCCCACAATAATTGCCGTGCCAAGAGGTGATGCTCATCAAGTTTTTGCTGACTTCAATCCCGCCTGGCAGTTTTCACTGCGCAGCCGGGATATGCACGCAGTTCATTTAACTCCCATTTCGTGGGCAAACCACAGCCGGGCTGGATGTTTGCTGGCAGCGATGTCAGCCACTCCGTTGGTCGGTAATTCAACGCATTTCGACGCCAGCCGCTTGCAATAAGATCTTTCGGCCCTATATTTGGTCCGACCAATTTGGTCTGACCAAAATTACAGATACGGTGAGAAATTTTGCCTACCCAGAACACCATTAGCAGTGAAATTGCCACCCAATTGCGCTCGGAGATACTACGGGGTCACTTCCGTGAGGGCGAACGCCTGCCTTCCGAGCGGGATCTGGCGGCTCGATTCAGTGCCAGCCGCGGAGCCGTCAGGGAAGCGCTGTCACAAATTGAGCAACTGGGATTGATTGCTATCAAGCCCGGTGGGGCCCGGGTACAGCCACTCAGGGACGCCAGGATAGCGGTGCTGGGTCCGTTAATGGCCCTGCATGAAATTCCTGACCCTAAACTGTTGGACAACTTTCTGCAGACATTTGGTGCCCTGGCCACTCTCACTGCAGAGGAAGCGATTAGCCGAGGGTCCAGTGAGCAATTGAACCGATTGCGGGAGCACGTCGTAAGTATCCAGAATGCCGCGGATGATTTCGCCGCCCAGCAGCAACAATGGCGCGAATTTTTCAGTTATCTCAGCGAAGTAGCCGACAACCTGGTGGTTCAGCTAATCGGCAATGACCTTAAAGCTCAATTCGTCGAACAGGCGATGAAGCTGGGGATTACTCCAGTCTTTCGCAAGCGGGTCATGGCTCAGATTCTTGGCGCATTGAAGCAGGGATTCGCCCGCCGGGACAGGGACAAGGTGGGTACGGCACTACGGCTGTATTTTCAGGAGCTCACCCTGTGCATGCAGCAAGCACTGGCTGATTTCAATCCTCAGTTGCAGCGGGCAGCCGGGTAAACGAATAACACATTAATTCAAGACGGTTTATCACTTCGAAGCCGTATAGATAGAAGAAGGAAGAGAGAGGAGTTTTTTGCATGAAGCGAGTAGTTATTCCAGTCGGCATATTGCTGGGTTGTATCCTGGTGGCCGTCTTCCTGATTCGCACGCCAACTGAATTGGAAGAATCATCGCCGGAGATTATTCCTGTGAGCGTGAGGGTGGCTGAAGTTCAGCTCGAAGCCGTAGATCTGGTGGTCGAGTCCCAGGGCAAGGTGCAGGCGGCACAAACGGTGAGCCTTTCAGCCCCGGTTGCTGGTCCGGTCGAGTGGATTAATCCTTCGCTTGAAGCCGGTGGCTTTATAGAGGCCGGACAGGTCGTCATTCGGCTTGAATCCAGTGATTTCGAAACCGTGATGGCACGCAATCGCGCCACCATGCAGCAGGCGCAGGCAGAAGCGCGACACGCTGCTGCAGAGCTGGCTCGTCTCGAAGAACTGGCTGAACAAAGATTGGTCAGTGACTCCCAATTGCAAGACGCCAAGCGTCAGGCAGAGGTTACCCAGGCGCGATTGGCCGATGCCGAAGCGAACTTTCGGCAAGCGGAACTGGATTTCGATCGCACCCAGATCAGGGCTCCATTCGATGCTGTGGTCGCCAGTCGGGATGTAGAACTGGGTCAGTATGTGAATCGTGCCCAGGCTGTTGCAGTATTGTTTGGTGCAGAAGAAGTTGAAGTTCGGGTGCCGCTGGCGATCCGCCAACTGGGTTTCCTGAATATTCCACTGGGTTCAAGAGGTGAGCTCGATAGTTCTGTGGCCCCTATGGCAACGCTTACCGGTTTCTATGGCGGTCAGGAGCATCAATGGCAGGGCCAGATGGTCCGTACAGAAGCAGCTATTGATGCCAACAGCAATACCGTCCAATCCATTATCAGAGTGAAGCAGCCGGATTCGCAGAACAGTTCTGAATCGGCCAAGCACAGCAATATTCCCCTGCCCATCGGGCTGTTCGTCAGAGCCGAGATTGAGGGCAAGCGCGTGGAAGACATGATTGCCCTGCCAAGGTCTGTGATTCGAAACAATAACCAGGTGTTAGTGGTGGATGCTGAGAACAAAATGTATTACCGCGATGTGGAAATTTTTCGGCTGGAAGAAGACCGGGTGCTTATCAGCAGCGGACTGCTGCCGGGTGAGTTGATTTGCACCTCGCCGATCCAGGCCGTGGTGAATGGAATGTCGGTACAACCCGTTCGAGAAATGAGCACAACAGCCGCCCAGGCTGCACGATAAATTGCCGTCGCGATATTAAATTGAATCGAATTACTGATTAGAGAATCGAAACTGTGAGAACACCCATAACCTGGTTCGTCAAGAATCCCGTTGCCACCAACCTGATGATGTGGCTATTTCTCGCGGGTGGTTTCATTGCGTATCAGAATCTCAATCAGGAGGAATTTCCTGATATCGATTTCGGTATTGTTCAGGTCAGCGTTGCCTATCTGGGTGCGACGCCAGCCGAGGCAGAGTCAGCCGTCTGTCTGCGTATCGAAGAAGCATTGGAAGGCGCCGAAGATATTGAGCGTCTTACCAGTACCGCTCGGGAAGGAGGTTGCGACGCCACACTGGAACTCACCAGTGGTGCGGACCTTAATCGGGTATTGAATGATGTGAAGGGTAAGGTAGATGCTATCACCACCTTTCCCATTGAAACCGAACGCCCGATCGTGCGTGCTTTCAGCGCCAGTGGCAATGTGATGACCCTGGCGCTGGCCTCGGATACGGATGACCAGAGTTTGAAGCTGGTGGCAGAAGATATCCGCAATGACATCCTGGACCTTGAAGGCATTTCCACCGTCAATATCGAATACCTGCGCCCGCTGGAAATTTCCATCGAGGTGTCCGAATACAACTTGCGTCAATATGGCCTGACGCTGGATGAAATCTCCCGTGCCATTTCCCGAGCGTCACTGGATATGCCCGGAGGAACCATTCGATCCGACTCCGGTGAGATTCTGCTCCGTACCAAGGGTCAGGTTTATAACGGAACCGAGTATCAGGACATCGTGGTGCGTTCTTTTCCCGACGGCACCCAGTTGCGCCTGGGTGATATCGCCACCGTAAAGGACGGTTTTGAAGAAGGTTATCTGGATGCCCGATTAAATGGCGCCAATGCAGCGATCATTGATGTGATGCGTGTGGGCGACGAGGACATCGTCAGCTCTGCCCAACAAGTGCGAGCATGGCTGGACACGGCGCAGCTGGACTTGCCCGAAGGGATGCGATTGCAGGTTGTCACCGATTCCGCCCTGGCTACCCAGGAGCGCATCTCGACTGTTGCACAAAACGCCTACACCGGACTGATACTGGTACTGTTCCTGTTGGCACTGTTCCTTAGATTCAAGCTGGCAATCTGGGTGGCGGCGGGGATTCCCATTGCGATCGCAGGTGCGCTGGCCCTGTTTCCGACAGTGGGCCTGACCATCAGCTCGCTGACGGTGATGGGATTTATTCTGGTACTGGGCATCATTGTTGATGATGCTATTGTGGTGGGCGAACGCATTCACGCATTTGAGCGCAAAGGCCTGTCCAAGGAAGATGCAGCGATCGAAGGCACGGTTGAAGTGTCAGTGCCTGTGATTTTCGGTGTTCTCACCACTATCGCTGCGTTCCTGCCTATTCTGCTGCTCGATGGTCAGATGGGAGCTTTCTTTAACGCCATTGGTGCAGTGGTAGTGTTCTGTCTGGTGGCCAGTCTGGTTGAATCCCAGTTGATCCTGCCCGGACATATTGCCCACCGTAAAACAGAAGGCTACTTCCTCGAGGGCTCTACCGTTGTCGTGTACTGGCAGCGCTTTCAGAACAAAATTGCTGAAGGCCTGGAATACTTCGCCGAACACGGCTATCAGCGTGCGCTGAAGAAAGTATTGAAGTATCGCTATGCAGCCTGGGCGACAGCCACTGGTGTAATCGTGATTACTTTTGCGCTGGTGCTCAGTGGCCGGGTGATCTTTCAGTTTATGCCTTCGGTAGAAGGTGATGTAGTGTATGGATCTCTGCAGATGCCTGCTGGTGTACCCGGTCACATCACCGAAGACGCGGTGTCAATCCTGCAGGACAAGGCTATAGAACTGTCTGCCGAGCTGGATGCGGAACTGGAAGAGTTAAAGGCCAGCGGGCAGGCGCCACAGTCCACCGAGCGAGTCGTGGACAGTATACTGACTATTATTGGCGGCAGGGCTCCCCGTGGCGGTCCGTCCAATCCCGGGCGCGGATCTGCCGGCAGTTCCGAAGTGGCAGAAGTCGTGTTGTATCTGACCCCTTTCTTTGAGCGTGGCCAGATCAGCTCGGCAGAAATTCGCGATCGGTGGCGGGAAAAGGTCGGTACCATACCCGATGCGCTCGAACTGACTTATGTGTCTGATGCATTCTCTGCCGGTGATGCCATCAACTACCGCCTGGAAGGCCGTAACGAAGACAACCTGAAAATCGCCGCATCACAGCTCAAAGGTGAACTGGCTCAGTACCCCGGTGTGTTTGATATCAGCGACTCTTTCCGCGCTGGCAAGCAGGAAGTGCAGATACAGATTCTTGAAACAGGGAAGACTCTGGGCTTAACGCTGAATGATATCGCCACTCAGGTCCGGCAAGCCTTCTATGGTGCCGAATCCCAACGAATACAGCGGGGCACCGACGATATTCGAGTCATGGTGCGTTATCCAGAAGAAGAGCGGCAGTCGCTGGGTAACCTGGAAGACTTGTTGATCCGCACACCCAATGGCGCGGAAGTTCCGTTTCTCAGTGTGGCCGATTACAGTCTCGGCAACAGCTATTCCTCAATCAATCGTCAGGATGGCCGCCGGGTAATCACGGTGCGCGGTGATATCGACCGGACAGTGGTAAAGCCGGAAGAAATCCGCCGGGAAGTTGTGGCCAAATATGCTAACCGTTGGGAGCGCGAACTGGATGTGGAACTGGTGCTGGGCGGCGAAGCGGAGCAGCAGGTGCGCTCTCTGTCAGAACTCTTTTCCACTTTCCCACTGGCCATGATGGTGATCTTTGCCTTGCTGGCTATTCCGCTTAAGTCTTACTTGCAGCCCCTGGTGATCATGAGCGTGATTCCGTTCGGTGCTATCGGTGCCATTTGCGGTCACTTTATTATGGGCGCCGACCTGGTTTTCTTCTCCTTGCTGGGCATTATTGCGCTTAGCGGAGTGGTGGTGAATGCCAGTTTGGTGCTGGTTGTCACCATCAACCGGCTGCGTGAAGATGGCCTGGGTATGGTGGAATCCGTCTCCATGGCCGGCATGCTGCGATTTCGCCCGATTATCCTCACCTCTATCACCACCTTTGTTGGGTTGGTGCCTTTAATGGTGACTGCAAATCCTGCCACATTCTTCATTGTCCCCATGGCCATTTCTCTGTCCTTCGGAGTATTGTTTGCCACGGTTATTACGCTGTTTCTGGTGCCCAGCCTCTATCTGATTCTGCACGATTTCATTGGTCACACGGACTCCGCTGAAGAGCGCGCCCTGGCCTACCAGCACACTGGCGTGGTGAATTAGTCCCCACTCAGCACTTCTAACCGATACTGCGCCGCCAGGTCATTAGACAGGGCGGCCAGTCTTCACTTACTCTTGGCACTCATTGACTCTTCCTGAAGGAATTCAGCATATGGAAGTCGCGCCGGGATCAGCGAGTCAATGTATACAACTATTTTGGAGTGGCTGGAGAGAACCGGCCAGGGGTTAGAGAGTGATGCTGAAATACATTTCGACGCTAATTTTGACGCTGCTCGTCCTTGCTGCACAAGCGCAAGAGAATCGGATCGACATTGTCAGGGCGGATGCGCCGGAGCTGGCGAAATTTGGCGACTACGATATTGGGGTGAATACCTTGCGGGTAGTAGCCAGAAACCGTGTCGATGTGGTTGATACGGAACGCGGCAGTGAAAATATCATTTATGATCGTTATTTAACGGTTGAAATCTGGTATCCGGCTGACCTGCAGGGCCAGGCCCCGGGCGGAAGCTACGAGGCAATCACGCGCAACCCCGAGATCATCGCCACTCTGCATGGTCGGGCAGTCAGAGGGGCCCAGCCCGACTCCAGCGACGGTCCTTATCCCCTGGTGATCATCTCCCATGGTCATCCAGGCAATCGTTTCCTGATGAGTCATACCGCAGAAAGCCTGGCCAGCAAAGGCTATGTGGTGGCTTCAATCGATCACACCGACAGCACCTATGAGTCGGAACAAAATTTCCAGTCCACGCTGTACAACAGGCCCCTGGATCAAAGATTTGTGCTGGATACGCTGGCAGGCCTGGAGGGCAATGATCCGGTTCTTGGTGACATGGTCGATGGCGACAGGGTTGGGATCATTGGTTACTCCATGGGCGGCTACGGACTGGTGAACAATCTTGGTGGTGGCTATAGCGACGACATGGTGGACTCCTTTATCGCACCACCCAATGGCCTTCTGGCTGAACACACAAGCGGTAACCCGGATTATCGTGACAATCTGGATTCACGAATCAAGGCGGGTGTAGCCGTGGGCCCCTGGGGTATGAACACGAATTTCTGGCGCGAACAGGACCTTGCCGGAGTCAATGTGCCGACTTTCTATATCGCCGGCAGTGCAGATACCGTGTCGGGCTACGAAAACGGAACCCGCGCCATTTTTGAAGGCGCCGTCAACAGCGATCGCTATTTACTGACCTTCAAGAATGCCGGTCACAACGCGGGAGCCCCGATTCCCCTGCCGGTAGAAATCAGAGACAGTGAAGACCAGACTGGAGCTGGGCACTACACGGACCCGGTTTGGGACAATGTGCGCATGAACAATATTATGGATCATTTCGTCACGGCTTATTTTGATTATCACCTCAAAGGAGACGCATCGAAGCTGGAGTACTTCGATCTGGTTACCGATGGTGCCGAAGCGATCTATGCCATGAGAGATGGGCAGCCCCAAGCTGAACACAACTACTGGAAAGGGTTTGGTCGCGGCACAGCCGTTGGCTTGATGATGGAGTATCTGGCGCCCGGCCAGTGAGTTGACAGTCCGGGCTGAACCGCGTATCAACAAAATTAAAATGACAAGTCAGCAGATTTCATCGAGCTGATCCAGCGCAGGAGTGCTTATGTACAAGTCATGCCTCACCAAACTGATTAGCCTGGTTGCCCTGATAGTTGCAACTGGTGCCGCTTTTGCCCAAACCCCCGGCCATCTGTATGACCATATTCACATGGCTGTTCCTAACCCTCAGGAATCAGCTACCTGGTATCTGGATCATATCGGGGGTGCGCGCGTTGACGGTCGTGACGATCGATTGCTCTTTAATCGCACCCGCGTAATGTGGTTGTCCGACCGGGGCAATACCCGACGGCCCAGTGAAGGTAGCGTCGTGGACCATATCGGTTTTTCCTTCCTCGACCTGGAAGCCAAAGTAGATGAGCTGGTTGCTGCCGGTGCGACCCTGCAGGGAGAGATCCGCGATATTCCCGGTTTGTTCAAGCTGGCATTCGTGGTGGACCCCTGGGGCACCAAGCTGGAATTGATCGAGGATTTCCAGCACCTGGGATTGCATCACGTGCATTTGCGCGATCCCAATCCCGCAGAAGCCCTGGACTGGTATGAGAACATGTTTGGCGGCGTTCGCCTCAATCTGAAAGGTCGTATTCCCGGAATACTTTATCCCGGTAACGTCTGGTTGCTGGTGTCGGAAGGAGATACCTTTCCCAGCACCGAAGGGACCATTGATCATATCGGCTGGCGTGCATTGGACCTGGATGAGAGTCTGGCGGCTCTCAAGCGTCGCGGTGCTTATGTGACCAATCTGCCTCGGGAAATGACCCTGCCCAATGGCATGATCGAGTTTTTCTATATTGCCGGGCCCCGTGGCGCCAATGTGGAATTGGTGTGGCGTCAGCCCGACATGCCGTAATGGGTGCGCATGACACATCCAGCAATCTTTGTCGCCACTGAAGATGCCCCTGAATACGTTTCGCTTCTTCGCGATCAGCTCGACCCCCAAGTAGAAATCGCCGCTGCGTCTTCGCCTGAAGATGCAGTGAGCCTTTATGATGGCCAGCCAGTTGTGTTGGCAAGGCCCGACTTTGCCGTAACCTTGTTGAATACTGAACCTCCCGTGCAGTGGGTTCAGTCAACCTGGGCAGGTGTTACTCCCCTCATTGATTTGCCATTCAGGGATTACCAGCTCACCGGTGTCAAGGATGTGTTCGGGGCACAGATGAGCGAGTACGTGCTGGGATACCTGCTTGCCCATGAGCTCAATATGGGCAGGCGTAATCAGGCGCAAGCCAACAAGCAATGGGATCAGTCAGCAGGTGGCAGACTCGAGGGCAAGACTCTCGGGGTGATGGGTACAGGATCAATCGGCACACACCTGGCCCGCACTGCACAGCAATTGGGATTGCGTGTGCTTGGCTTTAACAGTGGCGGAAGACCGGTAGCACCCTTCGAGCGGGTGTATGAGCAGGCTTCGCTGGCTACCTTTCTGCGTCAGTGTGACTATGTGGTGGGAATACTCCCTGATTTGCCGGATACCACCAATTTGATCGACAGCAAGGCATTGGACGTGATGCGGAAATCTGCCGTGTTGATTAATGTGGGTCGAGGCAACCTGATTGATGAGACTGCACTGTGCCAGGCATTGGAGCAGGGAGAAATCGCAGCCGCAGTGCTGGATGTATTCAAGGAAGAGCCATTGCCCCGGGACAATCCTTTGTGGAGCGCTGCCAACTGCACCATTACCGCTCATGTGGCTGCGGTTAGTCATCCACAAGACATTGTAAAAATATTTTTGGAGAACTACCGGCTCTTTGCAGCCGGAGAACCACTGCAGCACCTCGTCTGCTTCGACAAAGGCTATTAGGATTCTTCCTTTCTTTGCTTGGATTGGCCTGGAAAATCTTTTCACAGCGAAATTCCCGGTTGGTGATACTATGAGCCGCAGAATTTCTGACTCCGTTTGACTCTTCAATAGTCGCAAGAAAAATTATGTCCTCTGTTACAAACAAAGTGCCCAATGACAAACGATGGTGGGGTCGAACCGAATTACCCGTTGGTAGCCTGTGTTGCTGGCAAATTGGTGAACTGAGACTGTTCGCGCGCCATGCGGTCCACGAGTGGCATTTTCTCTGGGTTCGTGATGGAAATCCCTTGCAGTCCGAGGTCAGTTTTGCCAATGAAAACTGCGAGATTCCGGATTCCAAAGATCTGGAACAGGCGCGCTTTGTGTTGTCCGACGAAGGCTCGGAGCTGGAGTTGGGAATACAACTGGCAGACAGGGCCATGGTTGCCCGGCCCGAGATTCCGGTATTTATCCCGGTTGGGGAATCGGCTGCTTTGTACGTGAGCACTGGAATCTGGTTACAGCTCAAAGTTGATGGCAAGCCTCTTTTAGACATCCCGGTCAATCGCCCTTCAGACACCTGGTTTGGTCCCAATACCCGGGAGGGAGAACTCTGCTATTTCAGTCTCACGCGAGCACGTACTTCCCATTCGGAAGTTGATTCCTACCCCCACAGGTCAACCACTTCAGTTACAGTGGTCAACGATAGTGCTGAGATGTTGCGAATAGAGAGGCTGCGAGTGCCCACCCAGTTTTTGAATTTATACCTGAACCATAAGCAGGAGCTGGTTACAGACGAATTGACCTATACACTGGACAGGAAAGGCTCTGATGCCGAGCTGAAGATCGTCCCAGTGCCTGTATCCAGCGACCTGGTCAGAGTGGCAGAATCCAGAATGGAGCAGGGAGATGGTCTGGTAACACACACACTGTCTCGGTTGTTTGGATAGGGAAACCGGCATGGCTGAACAAACAGAGTTTGACTCCACTCTCTCCGGAGATCTTCAGGCCGTCACCGATGTGCTGATGATGGACGTGGCCCAGCAATGGATGCGAGCCATCTTTATTCTGATAGTTGGACTAATGTTGGCCAGGCTTCTTACTCGCGCGCTTTATAACGCGACCGAGGACGCCATGGGTGTGGACTCGGCAACGATATTGCGGAGATTCGGTTTTTACGGTCTCGCGTTAATTGTAGTTATGGCATCGCTGCGGGAAATCGGCTTCAGTCTCAGCGTTATTCTCGGTGCTGCTGGTATTCTCACAGTCGCTGTTGGGTTCGCTTCACAAACATCTGCGTCAAACCTGATCAGCGGTTTGTTTTTGGTGGCTGAAAAATCATTCAAGCTGGGTGATGTCATTAAGGTGGGAGATATTACCGGAGAAGTTCTCTCAATCGATTTGTTGTCAGTGAAGTTGAGGCAGTTCGACAATATTTACGTGCGTGTCCCAAACGAGACATTGATCAAAAGTAATTTCTCCAATCTGACGCATTTTCCCATAAGAAGGCTCGATCTCCAGATCGGCGTCGCCTACAAGGAAGATATTTCCGAGGTGAGGGAGATTCTGATGAGAGTTGCCCAGGACTATGAGCTTTGTCTTGACCAGCCCGCACCCCTGGTCATATTCCAGGGGTTTGGAGATTCTGCCCTGAATCTGCAATTTTCAATCTGGGCAGATCGACGCAATTATCTGCAGCTGAGAAATGAGATTCCCGAACAAATAAAGCGCCGATTTGACGAGGCAGGAATCGAAATTCCTTTCCCGCACCGCTCATTCTACGTGGGCAGCCAGACGGCGCCGCTTCCTGTAGTTATCCAACAGCCGGAGACAAACAAGTCTCGAGACTGACCGGATATTTTTCGCTAGTCTGGTCTCTGCCATTCGTTGAACGACAGCGTCTCTACAGGGAAATCTCTTGGTCCTGAAACCTGTCGAAACAAAACCTCACTAAATTGACCCAGATGGGCCCAAGCAAAATCGTCAGTGCAATGACGACGATGGTGTATTGGTAAGAGAAGCTCTGCACAATCCCGGAGTTGAGCCCGATTGCAGCAAGCACAAAGCTGAATTCACCCACGTGCGCCATCAGTGCAGCCCCGTAGACAGATTCCCAATTGGACAAACCCAGGATTTTAAGAATTCCGGCATTGATGATGGTGTTCACTAGCAAGATTGAAAGCACCAGCAGCATGATGGGCAACCAGTTTGCGAACAGGAATCCCAGGTCAATCAGGGCGCCGACAGAGGCAAAGAATAGCGCGACAAAAATAACTCTAATGGATACCAGGTTATCGCTGATCCATTCTCCGTCCTGAATTCTGCCTACCATCATGCCTGCCAGAAATGCGCCGAGTGCCGTTGATAACTGTAAATAGCCTGTGATGAGGGCAAAAGTGAAACAAAGCAGCAAGGCAAAGAACACCTGCATTTCCGGGTGACCCTTGACGTTATCAATGATTTTCATTGATATTTTTTCGGTACGAATTTCCCAGATCAGCACTGCAACGATCAATACCCCTCCGACCAATTGCCGGGTCAGGGTAGTGCGATCCACACCTTCTCCCCCAAACAGTCCAAGAATGACCAGCATGGGAACAACCAGCATGTCTTGCATGATCAGGATAGAGAGTATCTTTTGCGTTACCAGGCTCTGTTCCTCACCCCGTTGTTTGACATAGTCCATGACCACTGCAGTGCAGCTTAAACTGATCACAAATCCGATCAGCACGATACGGGAGAGGGGCCAGTCAAAGATCACGCCAACCAGGCTAACAATGCCAACTGAGAGCAATACCTGCAGAATCGTGCCCGCCAGGGCGATCCGCCAGGTTGCCAATAGCTGGTTAGGGGAGATCTCCACGCCAATAAAAAACAGCAGCAGGATGACCCCAATCGAGCCTAGCTGATTGATTATCTCGAGGTCGGTAAAGAAGCCCAGGCCGAATGGGCCCAGTAATGCGCCAGCCAGAACATAGCCGCTGAAAACGGGCAGCTTGAGAACCGTCATCAACAAGCCAAAGGTCAGTGCAACCAGGGCAGAGACGACAAAATAGATGACAAAGGGGTCGGAAAGCATCTGGTATCTACTATGGCCTGTTGGAAGTCGTTGCAGGAATGCTGAGTGGGATCAGCCGCTGTATTTTAGGGGATTCTGTCGGCTCTGCAATGAATATCGGAGTCAGGCAGGGTGGGGTTGTTGGTGCTAGAATGTAAATGCCTAGGATAGTTGATTTTGCTGTGTATGCCATGAACGAACAGATTTGCAATAAAGTATTTTCATCCGAAAGTCTGAACGGGCATGGGTTAGCCAGATCAGGCCGTCCCCGCGCAGGCTCACGGCTTGTTTGGCTCTTGCTTGTTTCGATCTTGTTACCGTGTCAGACCGCATTGGCACAGGCGATTGATACACGGCAAGTGCTCTCAGCGATGGAAAGTGAATCAAGATTGCCAGCCGATCGGGAAAGAGATGAGCGCAGCAAGCCTCAGTCGGTGATTCCGCTACTCAATATAGAACCTGGTGATCGTGTCATCGATATATTCGGGTCCGGTGGATACTACAGTGAGCTGCTCGCCCGTGTGCTGGGGGAAGAGGGGCGCGCCATTCTTCACAACAATCAGGGCTTTCAGCAGTGGGGTTCGAATATATTGCAAGATCGGTTTGAGAATGGCATGCCGCGCAATGTGGTAATGCTGAATCGCAACGGCATAAACCTTGATTTACCACCGAATAGCCTGGACGCAGCCCTCATCGTCATGGCTCTGCACGACTTGTATGTGATCCCCAAGCGTTATGATGGAGAAAAATATGTGCCGTTAGGGCCTCCGGCCAATGTGGAATATTTCTATGAACAACTTCTGATTGCGTTGAAGCCAGGTGGCAGATTCGTGGTAGTGGACCACGCCGGAGAGCCGGGCATGGATGTAGAAGCCACAACCGATTTGCATCGAATTGGTGAGGATTATCTGCGTTCAGATATCGAAGCCAATGGATTCAGTTTCGTCAGTGCAGCATCCCCATTGCGCAATCCCGAAGACGACCGGACCCGCATAGTTTTCGATGAGGACTTGCAGGGCAGAACTGACCGCTTCGTACTGGTTTTTGAAAAGCCCTAGGAACTGGTCGATACGGTTGCCAGTTGCCTGCGATACTCAGTTCTCAATGTTGAATTCGGCGTCTACCTCTGCTCTTCTGGCGCCCATGAGCATGTACTTCATGGCGTAATTGCCTTCGTGGCAGGCGAATTCGTACAGGGGTTCGTCGACGGGCCGTCTTCGGATGCTCCGCTCCACCACAAATGGTTCGGTAAATGCCTGCATATCTTCAATTTCCACGCGATACAGAATTTCATCGTCGCTCAGTGGCGTAAACCGCTCAATGACTTGCAGGTCTTCAGACATGCGCATTAGAAAACTCGAGTGCTCCGGTCGAAAATTCTTGCTGTGAACCACCAGTGTCTGATCTTCCCAGTAAGCAACGGAGTCCCCGTTCCAGTAATTCATATGCTCGCCCAGATGCTGGCCGGACAACTTTACGATTCGGGCGTCATGAATCATCTCTGTCAGCAGGACCACATAGTCCTTGTTTTGCACAATTTGCAGATTCGCATTCCAGGGCAGTGGATAGAGTGAAGGAATTGGAAGTCCGCCAGTAAGACATCGCTCTCCGGAATCGCTCGCTTGAGCGCTTGAATAATTCTCGAACCCATTGGCTCGACGAACTGCTGCGAAATCCTGAAAGTCTTCCCGAGCAGGCAGTTGGCCATCACTCGGTTCGACTACGAGTGAGGTGCGATATTCATCGCCAACTTTGCTGCGCCTGTGCCGCCTGTTGGCAAAATTAAAATCGGCTTCAAATCCTACAAAAGCACCTGCTTCTGGAGCAGCGCGATCAGGGTCCAGGGGTGCCTCCAGAGCCTGATTGGCTGAGTAGGCTTCTTGCTCGAGCTGCCGAATCTCATCTGCTGTGTAGGTGGCTTGTTCACCCAGCTCAGCTGGGCGGGTGAATGGGGTCGTGCTGCCGAAATACCAGACGCCTTGTAGATCAGGTTGTCCATATTCAGTCAGCCTGGGCTCGAAACCATTATCTGCCTCTGCTGGTGGTGTCCAGAGATAAGCCCCAAGGACAACGGCCAGCAATATGGTGGTAGGCGTGGGTGTTTTGGTCATGTCGGTATCTCAATCTCGAATCGCAGCGATTTAGCATTAACACGAAATTGGTGCCGAAAAGTTACAAGCAGATTATCAATATTCTACTATTCCAATGGTTGTGTTAACCTGATTGCAGTGCGAAAAGGGACAACTTGTACATCCTCCCAGACGCCGCCGGTGATATACGGATCTTCATTCAGCCAGTGGTCCAGCTCTTCCCTGGTCTCGAACTCCACCACCATGGAAGAGCCAATCATCTTTCCGTCATTGTCCAGGATGGCCCCACCGATGAGGATGTGGCCGTCTGCCATGAGTTTGTTGGCTCCCTCGATATGGGCAGGCCGGGCGGCTGCACGGCGTGCTTGCGCATCATCATCTTTGCCGTCATAGGCTGTGATCAGAAATTGCATGTCTAAATCCTCAGGTTTAATCCAGATTGCTTCTAGCTGGTAAATTGTTGGTAAAGATCGTTGAAGACCGGCAGCAATGACAAGATCAGCAGTGCCGCCATGGCATAGTTAAATAGTTTCACGGATCGTGGATTCTGCAGCAAACTTTTCAGGGAGGCACCGAACCACAACCACAGCATGATACAGGGTGCGCCGAACACCAGAAAGATCAGTGCGATTGTCAAAATTTGCAGGCCATAGTTGCCACCAGCAATGGTGTACGTCGCGGTAGCGCCTACGGCCAATACCCAGGCTTTTGGGTTAACCCATTGAAACGCTGCTGCCTGGATAAAGGTAAAGGGTTTTCCCACGGTTTCACTGGATTCAGAAACTGGGGCGGAAGCGATCTTCCATGCCAGAAAGCTGAGGTAGCCAGCGCCCAGGATCTTCAGCAGGGTGTGCAGCAGCGGATACTGGTCAAATAAAGTGGCAAGCCCCAGCCCAACGCCAGCCACCATGGCGGGAAATCCAAGAATAATTCCGCTGTAGTGAGGCAGGCTGCGGCGGATACCATAGTTCAGCCCGGATGCCATAATCATGGCATTGTTAGGGCCAGGTGTCACACAAGTGACCATGGCAAACAGTATTATTGCGAAATATTCCATGTCGGCTGAAGATTGATATGCGAGGCGCGAGGCAGGCGAAAGTATTCATGGAACCAGGCTGTGAGTCAAGCTATGATGCGCAGCCATGATATTGGAAGCATTAATCCCGATATTTTCCATAATCCTGTTGGGATTCCTGGTCAGTCGCACGCCTGTCTCTACCGCAGTCGTTTGGGAAGGTCTCGAGCGGCTTACCTACTACCTGTTCTTTCCCGCATTGCTGGTAAATCAGCTTTCATCGACGCGCTTTGATGCCGAAGAGCTGCTTGAAACAGGCCTGGTACTTGGTTTTGCCCTCTTCGTTTTCACTATCCTGTTCACAGGGCTCAGGCAATTTATCACCCGCGAACAGGCAAGTCTGAGTTCCATCTACCAGGGCAGTATCCGTTTCAACACCTATATTGGGCTAGCCTGCATCGAGGCGCTGTACGGTGATCGCGGCCTCGCTATGGCAGCCCTCTGCCTGGTCGTCTATATCCCCACAGTTAATATATTGAGTGTGGTTTCCCTCAGTGCCGGGGGCAACAGCGGCAATCGATTTGTGGTGGTGGTCGGTAGCGTGTTCACTAATCCTCTGGTGCTGGCCTGCCTGGCGGGCATGGGTTTGAGTGTCTGGGATGTGAATGTGCCAGATTTGGCCTGGGAAGTGGTCGAAATTCTGAGTCAGCCAGCGCTGCCCCTTGGCTTGTTGGCGGTAGGCGCCGGGATAAGATTCGTATCTATTGGCGATCAGACCTGGCAACTGGTAGTAGCGCTGTTCAGCAAACTCATCGCCTTTCCGGCTCTGGTGGTGGTTGGCACGATGCTGTTCCAGGTGCCGCCTGGGCTTTCCGCCATTCTTCTGCTGCTTACTTGTCTGCCTGCACCACCTTCTGCCTACATACTGGCACGACAACTGGGTGGTAATGTCAGCCTGATGGCTAACATCATCGCCTTGCAAACCATTTTCGCCTTTTTCACCATTCCCTTGTGGATCGACATTGGCAACCGCTTTCTGTGGTTGAACCTGATTCTCTGATGCAACCCGGTCACAAGGACTTCTGGTTTCTTCCCCTGGGAGGCTGTGGTGAGATTGGCATGAATCTCAATCTGTTTGCTCATGCCGGTTGCTGGCTCATGGTGGATTGCGGAGTGACTTTCGAGAAGGCAGAGTCAGGCAGTGGCAACAACAGGGTGGAGATGGCAGACCCCAGTTTCATCAGCAACCGTGCTGAATCGCTGGTGGGTCTCATCGCTACCCATGCCCACGAGGACCATATCGGAGCCATTGTCCATTTATGGGAGCAGTTTCGCTGCCCGATTTACACCACGCCCTTCACCCGCAATGTAATCTTGCGCAAATTGCGCGAGAAACGGATCGATGCCCCTGTTATCACTGTGAATAGCGGTGAAGAAGTTTCTATGGGTCCGTTTGATGTACGCTGGATTCCGATTACCCACAGCACGCCGGAAACCAATGCCCTGATGATCTCAACGCCCGCCGGACAGGTCCTGCACACGGCGGACTGGAAGCTGGATTCGGCTCCCGTAGTCGGTGATGCGATCAACCCCGCCCATTTCCAGCAATTGGGCCGCCTCGGCGTGGATGCTGTCGTCTGTGATTCCACCAATGCCACTGTTACGGGGCATTCGGTGTCGGAGTCGCAGCTATTTGAGGGTTTACTGAAGTCAGTAAAAGGCTCAAAGGGCAGGGTAGTGGTGGCCTGCTTTGCCAGCAATATCGCACGACTGCAGACACTGGGAAATGTCGCGCATGTGACCGGGCGGCATCTGGGTTTACTGGGGCGATCCCTGCACCGCATGGTGTCCAGCGCAAGGGCTGCCGGGTATCTGAAAGAAAATTTTACTGTGGTAGACAATTTCGATCTGGGTTACCTGATGCCCGAAGAGATGCTGCTAATCGCCACCGGCAGCCAGGGCGAACCCAGGGCTGCCCTGAACCGACTTGCGGGAGACTCCCATCCCGATGTGAATCTGTCTGCCGGGGACCATGTAATTTTCAGCGCCAAGACGATTCCGGGCAACGAGAAGGAGGTTGAACAACTAATAGCCGCGTTTCGTGCACGTGGAATCCAGGTAACGCACGCAGATGAAGCCAGTGAAGCACTACACGCATCAGGCCATCCATGCGCGGAAGAGTTAAAAAGTATGTACTCCTGGGTCAAGCCCCGGGTGGCTATTCCTGTGCATGGCGAAGCCCGGCACATGAAAGCCAATGCCGGTATTGCTGCTGCTTCAGGTGTGGCTCATCAGTTGGTGGGTGAGAATGGTGATTTATTCGATATTCCTAACAACAAGATTCTTCGCAATGCTGCGCCAACAGGTCGGTTGTGGTTGGATGAAGAGCGACAAAAATTGCGCAGGGTAGACTAGCCGAGTTTTATTTTTAGCTCGCTAACCAACAGTGTTCAGGCTGGGATTGCTTCATTTTTGAAGTGAGTGAAACTCCGGGAAGCTGCTAGTCATTTTGGTCCTTCGCCTCATCAAGCATTTTTCGGATTCTTTCAACTTCCTCTTCATTAAGGCCTCGATATTCCAGCAGTGCCATCATCAGCTTATCAGGATTTCCGCCGCAGGCTTTGTCTACCATATCCATAACACGCTTTCCCAGACTTTCTTCTCTGGGAACAGTGGCAGAGTATAGATAGCTCCTTCCATCCACCCGGTGTTTCAGCCAGCCTTTTTCGCGCATTCTCTCCATCAGCGTGCGAACCGTATTTCGAGCTACCGG
Organism: Gammaproteobacteria bacterium; assembly: GCA_040218615.1. Classification (GTDB taxonomy): domain Bacteria; phylum Pseudomonadota; class Gammaproteobacteria; order Pseudomonadales; family Pseudohongiellaceae; genus UBA9145. Next base: position 499,809 of record JAVJRC010000015.1, on the reverse strand, counting down.
GCGTGATTTGTTAAGTAGTAAAGTTGCATCGAGAACTCCGATTTCTCCTTGATCCCAGACTAGTTCCATTAGTTCCCTTTGAGCCCGGGAGAGAGGAGGTAGTTTTTCAATTTTCGATTTAGACATCCTGATTGAGACTCCAGCGGAACAGGTATTGGACGCCTTCAATTCGGCTTGGTTCGTCACTGTCTGTTGGCGGTTGGAAGCGGAATTTTTCGGCGGCTCGTATGGCGGCACGGTTAAAAATGTTAGGTGGCTCTGCATCTTCCACGTTGATGGATTGATTGATTACGGCGCCACTTTCGTCCACTGTAAACGACACCAGCACCCATCCCTCAATGCCGCGTTGTGCAGCACGGGCGGGATATTCAGGATCGACGGTATTCAGTGGCAGGAAGTCTGTGCTATCTGAAATACCTGCCTGGGCGTCGACTAATTCGGGAATAGAGAGCTCTGCATTGTCTTCAACAACTCGGGGAGAATTGAATGCCTGTGGTTCCATCATGCCCAGGCTGGCATGAATCGATTTCAAGTTCTGCCAGTCAGTAGGGTGATTGAACAGCACGATCATTTCCTTGGTCAATTCCAATGCTTCTTCATACATTTCCAGAGTAAAGTAGATGCCATTTAGGTAGGCATAATCATCACGATTCAACTCACTATTATTCTCATAAGAGTAATCCATGAATTGCTGCCAATAGGGTAGTGCTTCGGGAAAGCGCCCCAACTGGTAATTCGCATACGACAGTCCTTTGAGAACCTGCCCATCTTCGTTGGGGGAAAGCTCTCTCCACGCTGTGTAGTTGTCTATCGAGCGCTGCCACTGCTCCTGGGCAGCATAGATTTGGCCCAATGATCTCAAGGTGCGCAAACGTACGTTTTCCTGCAGGTTTGAGATGGTGAGAATCTGTTCAAAGCTATTGGCAGCTTCCGTGTAATCTCCCACGGTTAGCCAGTAGTTGGTATAAAAGTTGAGAACGGTGGATTTCTCAAAGTCATTCAGACTGTCCCAGTTTTCATTTCTATGTTGATCCAGCATTTGTTTGGCAGCTTCCAGATCAGGCTCCGAACTACTGTCCTCTGGAGTCATCAGTTCTTGCACTTCAGTTATGATCTGATAGGTAGCATTGCGAAGCGTTGCTGCGTTTTCTGGTTGTGGTGCACGGCGTTGGTTCTCCCTGGCAGCTTCTCTTCTGCTTCTTGCTTGCAATTGCAGCCTGGATTGTAGTCGTCCCATTGCCGTTAACAGTTCCTGTCGGCTTAGGTCATTGTTGGCTATCTGATCGATTGCCTCTCTCAGGGCCTCTGTTGCCTCCCGTCCCAATATTTCTCCTGAATCGCCAGCCACTCTGCTCTGAGCATCTCGAAGGATGCGCTCAGCAAGTTCCTGGATGTCCCTAAGTTGATCCTCCTGTTCGGCCGTTTGCAGCAACAATCTCAGTTCGGCGAGAGAACGAGACATCTGTTCCCTTAGTTGTGCGGTTTGTGTCCGTACTCTTTGAGCTTGAGATTCAATCTGTTGTTCTTGATTGGTCAAACTGTTGAGTTCGTTTTCCACTGTCCGCAATTGCTGAGCAAGGCGATTTCTTTCGTCCAGTAGTTGGCGAGTTTGCATCTCCAGTTCTGCGATTCGCTGTTGCGGCAGTAGTTCTTCGGCTGCCTGGATCTGGCAGCCAGCTAAGAATATTGGCGTGAAGATGAGAAATACACCGATTGCTGAGGATTGTTTGATAGATGTTTTCACTGCCTGACTCCTTGAAGTGTCCAGTAATTCCCGAATACGGTGCTCGAGCTTCCAATGCCGATTAACAATGCCAAGTGTCGCAATCGGTGCATCTGATGCATTCGGGTGTCTGGAAGAAAAAGTGTTTACAGCCAATAAAGTTTCACCATATTGCAGTGCAGTATTTCTCTGCAGTACATGGTTGTCACAGATTTCCTCTCTGGCCCTGCTGATCTGTTTGTCCATGAAATGTAACAATGGATGAAACCAAAAGATCGCCAATACCAGCTTTTGGAAAAAATTGGCCAGCGCGTCTGAGCGTTTGATGTGCGCAATCTCGTGAAGCAATACTTCCTGTAGTTGCAGGTCAGAAAATCTGTCTACAAACCCACTGGGTAGTAACACAGAAGGATGAACCAGGTTGGCAATCACCGGGCTGGAAACCTGATCCGAAACTCGAAACCTGATGTCCTCTAAGGTAGATTCCAATCCAAGCTGCGCCAAGCACTTCTGCAGTCTTTTCAGTTCAGCGTGGGAAGGGGTTCGTGAAGAGTTTGCTATTTTTTCTAGTCGATGGAGACTTCTCAGGATTCCAAGTGTGAAGCAGAATATGCCGACAATCCACACAGCAAGAATTACCAGAACTGGAGGAAATTCCTGAAGATATCGTCCTGTCAGTGAACTTGAGGGAGCAGTGTTGAAATTTTCTGTCAAAGTTTCAGCTATTGATTGTTCAATAGTGGTTGGTAATTCAGTTTCAAATTGTGTTTCATTCAGTTGAAACATTGTTGCTGAATTGATTTCCGAGTCCAATGAGGGGAGATTTACCGCAAGCCACGCCTTGTCAATACTGCTGAACCAAATTGAAAACATTGGTAACAACAGTAATAAAATCATGCTTGGATAGAGAATGGCGTAACGCACACTCGCGTTTTTACGGAATAATTTGCAAATCAGCAGCGCAATTATGCTGAGTGCTGTGATTTGAAGCAAAACGTTGAGCAGCAACAGATTGAGTTCTTCAATCGGCAACTGGCTCATCGGTAGGTCTGTGATTGGCCACATAAGGTTGCTCCAATTGTTATTGGGTGTTATTGGCTACAACTGTAGTGAAGAATGGCTACATCTGTAGCCAATGTCAAGAGGTATTTACTATGATGAAAAAGGCCCGGAAGTCCGGGCCTTATTTTCTGATCACTGCAAGAGACAGCTTCAGGCAGCGTGCATGGTGGTTCCCCCCACCACAGTTCGTACAATCTGGATATTCTTGATCTGGTCCGGGTCCACATCGTGGGGATCTTCGGCAAGAATGACGAAGTCTGCCAGTTTCCCGGCGGTGATGCTGCCTTTGATGTTTTCCTCAAAAGAGGCGTAGGCGCCGTTAATGGTGCAGATTTTGATGGCGTCATCCACGCTGATACGCTGGTTTGGCCCCCACACACGACCGTCAAAATCCTTGCGAGTCACCATGCTCTGTATGGCCATCATCGGCTCATAAGGACCGGGCGTGTAATCAGACGCCGGTGCCACTGGGATGCCATAGTCGAGAAATGATTTGTGGGCAAACATCCAGCGCATTCTTTCCTCGCCGTAGTCCACCCACTTGTTGCCGTGATAGTGCACATAGGTATAGAAGGGCGCCGGAATCACACCCAGGTCCCGTATGCGTCCCAACAAGGTTGGGTTTACCAGGGAGCAATGCTCAATACGGTGTCGGGTATCTTCTCTTGGCCATAGTCTTTGCACTCGCTCATAGGCGTCAAGCACCATTTGAATGGTGACGTCGCCGTTGGCGTGGATGGCAACCTGGTAATCATTGCGATGGGCGTTTTCCACTGACTCATGGATTTCTTCTTCGGTCATATACAACAGACCATAGTCATCGGGTCTGCCTTCATAGGGTTCACTCATGCGCATGGTGCGTTCTGAAGCCGAGCCATCGGCAGTAAATTTTACTGCGCCAATGCGAAAAACCTCGTCGCCCATGCCCGTGCGCACACCAGCATTAACCAGATCATTAAACAGCTGGCCGCGGGGAAACAGATACATGCGAAAGCGCATACCGCCCGCTTCCCTGGCATCCTGGTAGGCCACCATGTCATTGCGATTACCGCCGGTTTGATGCACCGAGGTCAATCCGGCCTGGGTCATCAATTCGGAAATCAGCATAACTCCATCTCGTCTTTGTTCCCGGTTAGAGTCAGATGGAATCAGATCACTAAAGACGGCGCGAGCACCGCCAGCAACCAGACCGGTCAAGCGGCCGTTAGCATCGCGATAGAAGCGACCGCCTGGAGGATCCTGGGTTTCAGAGGTAACACCGGCCAACCCCAATGCCATGCTGTTGTAGACGCTGGTGTGGCCACCCCGGTGGCTCACCACTACCGGATGGTTCGGTACCAGCGCATCGATATCATCGCGATTGAGCGGCCGGCCCTCAGACAATTTGGTGTCGTCATACTTGAATGCCCGGACCCATTGCCCCTCTGGTATGGTGCGGGCTCTCTCCTGCAATGCCTGGGCGATGGCCGAGGCAGATCGCAAGTCCGCATTGACCTGCACCAGTTCATTAACGCCAGCACCGGAGGGATGACTGTGAGCGTCAATAAATCCGGCCGTTACCGTCATGCCTTCGGCATCGATAATCTCCGTTTGGGAAGTGGCAAGATTGCTGATGTCACTGCTGGAACCCACGGCAATAAACTTGTCACCTTTAACAGCAAACGCCTGCGCCTGGGGCAGGGCGGGATCGCTGGTGATCACCCTGCCATTAATGACAATGTAATCTGGCGAGGCATCATTGATAGCAGCGGAGTTGGATTGGGCGAGGGCTTCGCGAGTCGGTAGGCCCATGCCGGCCACGGCAAGCGCTGAGCTGGAACCAATAAATTTACGGCGTGAAATCTTGCGCACTACAGCCTCCTTTCTTTTTTCTTATGGCTTGAGTTACTGGTGATCCTGAGCTGATAGAAAGTCAGAACTTCACTATAGCGCCGTGGGCATCCCGATTCCACCAAGAGAAAAAACCTTTAATCTTGAATTCCACTCCTCTGGATTTAGTACTCCTGACTCCTGACTGGACAATAGTCTACCCAGCCAAAACTAAAGGCTTGTCTACGCATAAACTCAGCGCTAAACTAATATACGTAACTGATTACATAAGTGGTAACGTTATGCTGGAACTTTACCATCAGACGGGCCCCCTGGCCCTGGGCAGCCGCCTTCGTCAGCTCGGAGAAACCCTGGCCGAGCAGTCCACGCGGGTCCACCAGCTCTATAAGCTGGGCATTGATACCAAGTGGTTTCCCGTATTCTTCATGCTGCGTAATGGCGAGTGCCTGTCTATTTCGGCACTGGCCGAGGCCATTGGTCATTCTCACGCTTCCGTGAGCAAGATCGTCAAGGAAATGAGCGCTGCTGGATTGCTCAAAAGCGAGAAAGTGCCTGGAGACGGCCGCATCAACCAGGTTTGTCTAACTGAGGAAGCACTACACCGACTGGCCGCATTCGACCAACAGAATGAAGATGTGGAACTGGTGGTTGAGTCCATGCTGGCAGCTTGTGAAAACAATCTTTGGCAGGCACTGGATGAATTCGAACAACAACTGGCCCAGGAGGATTTCTATTCCCGGGTGAAGAAGCGTTTCACATCACGGGAACGGCAGCGGGTGGAAGTGGGGGATGCTACCGCCGACGAGCTAAAGGATTTCAGTAAACTGAACTATGACTGGATAGAGAAATTCTTCCAGGTAGAAGATTCCGATCGCGTGGCACTGGATGCACCTAAAGAATACATCCTGGACAAGGGAGGTGCGATTCTAATGGCGCGATACGCAGGACAAGTTGCCGGGACCTGTGCACTAATGAAAGCCGATGAAGAGACCTATGAGCTGGCTAAAATGGCAGTAGCCGATGAATTCAAAGGGCGGGGCCTTGGCCTGATTCTCGGCCAGGCCGTATTGCAGAGAGCCAGGGAGCTGGGGGCGCGCAGGGTGTTTCTGGACAGTAATACCAGTTTGACTCCAGCCATAAACCTGTACCGCAAGCTGGGATTCAAGCGCATAGATGCCGAGCCCTCGCCCTATGCGCGCTGTAACATCCAGATGGAAGTTTTGCTTTGAAGCCCTGCAGCGCAAATTCCTTACAATAGGTTCTTCCCTGAGCCCCGCAGGTCGGGTATGTTTTGAGTATGCCAGATACCGCTGATCACAACGAATGGGAGTCTTTCTCCGCACTGACCGCCGAGGAACTCAAGGCCCATTGGATGCCATTTACCGGCAATCGCCAGTTCAAGCGCGACCCACGCTTGCTGGTGGCAGGTAAAGGCGCTTATTACACCACGGCCGATGGTCGTCAGGTCTTCGACGGCCTGTCCGGGCTATGGACCTGTGGTCTTGGTCACTGTCGAGAGGAAATTACAGAGGCTGTGAGCAAGCAGATTGCCCAGCTCGATTACTCTCCCGGGTTTCAATACGCTCACCCGCTCAGTTTCAAACTGGCCCATAAAGTGGTTGAGCTGACCCCTTCCGGTTTGGAGCATGTGTTCTTTACAGACAGTGGTTCCGAAACTATCGACACTGCCTTAAAAATGGCAAGAGGGTACTGGCGCACCAAAGGGCTGCCGGGAAAATCCAAGTTTATCGGTCGCATCAAAGGCTACCACGGTGTCAACTACGGTGGTGTAGGTGTTGGGGGCATAGGATTCAACCGTAAACTGTTTGGCCAGACTGTTGATGCCGATCATATTCCCCATACTGTTTTGCCAGAAAACAATTTCAGCCGGGGAATGCCCGAGAAAGGAGCCCATCTGGCAGATGAGCTGGAAGAGCTGGTTCTACTGCACGATGCTTCCAATATTGCGGCTGTCGTGGTGGAGCCCCTGTCCGGCACAGCTGGGGTGTTGCCGCCACCGAAGGGCTACCTGAATCGCCTGCGGGAGATTTGCGACAAATACGACATCCTGCTCATATTCGATGAAGTGATCACCGGTTTCGGGCGCATGGGTTCACTTACCGGGGCAGAAGAATTTGGCGTCACGCCAGACATCATGACCCTGGCCAAACAGATTACCAACGGTACCCAACCACTTGGTGCCGTCGTCACCAGACCGGACATCTATGAAACATTTATGGAGCACGGCGGGCCAGACTACATGGTGGAGTTTCCCCATGGCTATACCTACTCTGCCCACCCTGTGGCTTGCGCAGCAGGAATTGCCGCGCTGGATGTGCTGGTCAAAGAAGAGTTGCCACAAAGAGTCAAATCCCTGGCTTCCTATTTTGAAAACGCAGTCCATGGTCTGAAAGGCAGTCCCTATGTCACCGATATCAGAAACTATGGTTTCGCTGCCGGATTGACGCTGGAGCATTGTCCGGGTGAACCCCTGCGCCGGCCTTTCGAACTGGGCGTGAAATGTTTTGAGAAGGGCTTCTATATACGCTGGGGTGCAGACACCATACAACTTGCGCCACCTTTTATAGCTACTGAGAGTGAAATCGATTCGCTGATTAACGCGGTGGGAGAAGCCTTGCATGAGCTCGATTGAGTCACTGGATTCGGCCAATGAGCCAGCAACCCTAAGACATTTTATCAATGGAACTGAAGTTGATAGTGGTTCCCGGGTCGCCGATGTCTTCAATCCAGCTACCGGTGAAATCAGCAAAAGAGTCGCGCTGGCTGGTGCCGATGAACTGGAACAGGCGATCGCCGCAGCCCAGGCGGCGTTTCCTGCCTGGCGGCAAACCCCTCCGCAGAAGCGCGCGCAGATTCTTTTTCGCTACAAGCAATTGCTGGAACAACATGCGGATGATATTTGCCTGCTCATTACTGCCGAGCATGGCAAAGTCATCGATGATGCCCATGGCGAGCTCGGCAGGGGAATAGAGATCGTCGAGTATGCCTGTGGTATCGCAGAACTGCTCAAGGGCGAGCACTCCAAGAACGCTGGCCCCGATATAGACAGCTGGTCCGAATTCCAGCCCCTGGGGATCGTGGCTGGTGTGACACCTTTTAACTTCCCGGCCATGGTGCCCATGTGGATGTACCCGCTGGCGATTGCCTGTGGCAATACGTTTATTCTGAAACCCTCTGAGCGCGATCCAAGTGCTCCCATGCTGTTGGCAAAGCTATTCAAGGAAGCCGGGCTGCCCGATGGAGTTTTGAATGTGCTCAACGGGGATGGGGAGACCGTGAAGGCCCTGCTCGATGATCCGCGAATAGAGGCAGTCAGCTTCGTGGGTTCAACAGCCATTGCTGAATCCATCTATCAGCGCGGTACCCATAATGGCAAGCGAGTGCAGGCGCTGGGTGGTGCCAAGAATCATGCGGTGATCATGCCTGATGCTGACCTGGAAAACGCGGTGAGCGCCTTGATGGGCGCAGCATACGGGTCCTGTGGAGAGCGTTGCATGGCAATTTCGGTGGCCGTATGTGTCGGCGATGAGGTGGCCGATGCCACGGTTGCCAAGCTGCAGGAACGTATAGCCCGTCTCAAGGTGGGGCCTGGCATTGATGCACAAAATGACATGGGTCCGCTGGTAACTGAAGTGGCACTGAATCGGGTGCGAGAGTATTTGCAAGCAGGTGTGGACGCCGGTGCCGATTTGCTTGTGGATGGAAGGGACCTGAAGGTAGCCGGGCATGAAGGCGGGTTTTTCCTGGGTCCGTGCCTGTTTGATCGTGTCACCGGTGATATGAGCATCTACCAGGACGAAATTTTCGGCCCTGTGCTTTGTGTGGTTCGGGTTAAATCGCTGTCGGAAGCCATGGCGCTGATCAACGAACATGAATATGGTAACGGGACAGCGATATTCACTCGAGATGGGGAAAGTGCCCGCTATTTTTCTGACCATATCAAAGTCGGAATGGTCGGGGTGAATGTTGCGTTACCCGTGCCTGTCGCCAGCCAGAGCTTCGGCGGTTGGAAGCGATCCCTGTTTGGGGACCTCTATGTTTATGGTCCGGATGCAGTTCGATTTTATACTCGTCGCAAGACCATCACCCAGCGCTGGCCCTCTTCCAGCGTCACTGAGGACGCCAGGTTCTCCTTTCCCAGCAGCTAGTCCGGCCACCAGTGTCATCATGGCTGGCCAAAATCAGGTAAACTGCTTATCGAATCGGGGGCGATTGCCGTTACATTGATAACAATGGGACCATTTTGTATAGACAAGTGATCAGGTACAGGGACTGTTACTGAATTATGAAATCGATTCGCAACTTTTTCGCACTATTTATTGCAACACTGTTGATCGCCTGCAGTTCAATCCCGGAGGGCGCTCGCCCGGTGAGTGCCGAATACTGCGACAATTTTCTTATTTACGATATGTGTGCCAGAGATCTCAGCCGCAATGGTGTGGTTGACCTGGTTTATTTCACCGACACTCTGGAAGTCTTTATGTTCCGGCCAGGAGCCGAGGAAAATATCCCCGATGACCTGGGTGTTCACCGCTGTGTGCGGCCGATGGACGATGAACTGGTGGCCACGACTTCACGACTGTTTTATATCGACGAAGAAACCACTTACCTGGAAAGGCAGGATATCCGGGGTGCCATGCTGCTAAAGTACATGGCCTATATGCCCGAAGTGACAGCCTGCAATTTACGGCACGATCGAGCAGAGGAAACAGATAACACTGCCGAAACTCTCTAGCCTTCTAAAAATCCGGTTCAGGAACTTCGCTTGAGGAGAAAAATAATGAAATCGATACTTCTAAGAACTCTCACAGCCGTGCTGACAGTGGTATTGACCAGTCATCTGGCCAATGCACAACGCTCCAACTGGGAACGTCCTTTTCCTGGGTTTCAGATTATTGGCAATCTTTATGGTGTTGGCACTTATGATCTCAGTGTATTTCTTATTACAACCGGGGAAGGGCATATCCTTATCAATACAGGATTGGAGAGTTCAACCGAGTTGATCAGGCAGAATATGGCCTCGCTGGGATTTGATTTAAGCGATGTGCGGATTTTGCTACAACAGCAAGCTCACTGGGATCACACCGCGGCGCTGGCTGAAATCAAGCAACTCACCGGAGCGCAAATGTGGGCCACAGCGAAAGACACTCGCATACTGGAAGACGGCGGATTCAGTGACCCCCACTTTGGTGGCGAGCAATCCTTTGAGCCAGTTGAAGTAGACAAGATTCTCCATGGTGGAGATGTGATAGAGCTGGGCGATGTCCAGCTCACCGTACACGAGCACCCAGGCCACACGGAAGGCAGCAGCAGTTATTCCATGGTGGTGAATGAGAACGGGCGCGACTACAAGGTCTTGATTGCCAATATGGGTACCATCAATCCCGGGAAGAAGATGATTGTGGATCCAACTTATGCCGGTGTCTCAGATGACTTTGCCACTACCTACCGGAGACAGAAAGCCATGGATGTCGATGTGTGGGTGGCTGCACACGGGAGCCAATACAACCTGCACGATAAATGGCAGCCCGGTCAGGCCTATGATCCTGACACGTTTGTTGATCCGGAGCGTTTTCTTGCGGCTGTTGAGCGACTGGAAGACGTTTACCTGCAACAGCTTGAAGAAGAGCGTGCTGCACAGTAGCGATTCAGGCTTATTTAGTGTGATGCCGGGCTGAGGTTGGATATCCACACCGACTCATAGGGTTTCAGGGTCAGTTGCTGGCCGATATCTTCGAAGACTTCGCCGCCAATCAGGTCTTGCCAGCGGTCGGTGCTGATCAGGTTGATATCGGAAAGATTGACTGTCTGCTCGGTGTCGGTGATGTTGTTCAGACAAAAAATACTCTGATTGCGACTGATACTCTGCCGCCAGAATGCAAACACTTCAGCGCCCAGGTGCAGTGTAAACTGGGTTGCATTGGGGTGAAACGCGGGTTGCTTCCGACGAAGATTAATCAGCCGCTTCAATTCCTGAAACACTTTGCCATGCATATTGTCAGGGTCTGATATGGCTGCCTCCAGGGTTTCAAGTTCCCAGATGTGACGGTTGATGGACCGGTTTCTGCCGGTGTGTTCCAGCCGCTTGTGATCGTTTCTTGAGCCAAACAGGCTCTGAATGTAAAAAGCCGGAATGCCTTCAAGACTCATCATGATGATGTGGGCACAAATAAAACGCTGGTAGACCAGATTGTCTTCACCGGCTTTCAGAGTTCCACGCAACAAATCGAATAGCGCAATGTTCAGCTCGTAAGGTTTGTCAAAGCCTTCACGGGCACGACGCAGGGTGACCCGACCGCCGAAGTCCACTGCCGCCTGTACCAGGCTGTTGCGTTCCTCATCACTTAGCAATCCATCCAGCGGCCGCAGGCCGATACCATCGTGTGAGGCAATAAAGTTCAGATAGGTGGTGCCTGATTGTGCAGGCGGCATACTCATCATCCAGGTTTTCAGGTGCCGGCAGTCGCCACTTAACAGGGTGTATACCAATAACGGTGGCAGGGAGAAGTTGTAAATGATGTGGGCTTCATTGGCATTGCCGAAATAGGTGAGGTTTTCCCGGTTGGGAACATTGTTCTCACAGATTATGATTGCTTCCGGGGAGTGGTGCTCAATCAGGGTGCGCAAGAGCTTGATGATTTCATGGGTCTGTTGCAGATGGATACATGCCGTGCCGGGTTCCTTCCACAAAAATGGCACTGCATCCATACGAAATAGCCTGATACCATGATTCAGGTACTCGCGGATAATTCGTACAAACTCGATCAACACCTTGGGATTGGCGAAATTCAGGTCCACCTGGTCCTCACTAAAAGTACACCAGACGTGACGCGTGCCATCTGCAGTCTCCACTGCGCTCAACAGCGGTGAATTTCTCGGCCTGACCACAGCACTGTAATCCGTGGCCGGATCTGCCTCTACAAAATAGTCTTTGCCGGGGTCTTTTCGTTGTTTGAAATTGTCAAACCACAGGCTGCGGCTGGACATGTGGTTGATCACCAGATCCGACATCAGCTTGTAGTCCTTGCTGATGGCTTCAATGTCTTCCCAATCCCCAAGGGCCGGATTTACCGACAGGTAATCCATGACCGCGAATCCGTCATCAGAACTAAACGGGAAGAAGGGCAGGATGTGTACTGTATCGATGCAATCCCTGAGATTGTGGTTCATGAACTGGTGCAGGCTGTGCAGGGGCAACTCACCATTCTTCAGAACGGTATTGCCATAGGTGATCAGGATCGTGTCCTGCTCGGTCCAGTGATTATGATGGGGAATGGGTTGCTGGACATTGCGGCCCATGCTCATCTCGGCTTGCAGGTCCCGGGCCAGTTTTTTACCAGCCAGGTCGGGGTAGATTACCGACAGGTGCTCCTCGATGCGCCGCAGCAGCTCCTGTTCCAACTCTTCCTGTTCAGACAACATCAACTTATTGTTTTCCGTACTCCCGGTTGTCCTCTTCAACTGCTTCGCGTAGTTGCGTCAGGATGTCAGGAATTGCACTGATTACCCGGTTCCAGCTTGGAATAAAGGGCTTATCCATGGGCTTGTCCAGAAACTGCTCGCCTGCTTCCATGATATTACTGGCGAATAACTCTGCCGCTTCTTCTTCGAGATGCCTGTCAAACTCGAGGCCGTTGACAACGGCATCGTTTTGGTAGGAATCAATAAAATCGAGGGCAATACGAAAGTAGGCGGCCTTGATAGTACGAAATTTTTCTGGTGAAAACACCTCTCCGTTGGTAGCCAGCTTTCTGAATAAGGCTTTGGCAATATCCACACTCATCCTGGAGAGACCTTTCTGCCGATCTTCCAAAGACAGGTCCTGGTGCTTGTGATCATAGATATCGGCGATGTCCACCTGGCAAATCCGGTTAGTGGAGTAGTTGCGGTTCATTTCCGATAGCACGCCAATTTCCAGGCCCCAGTCACTGGGAATTCTCAAATCATTGATAACCGATGCACGCATGGAAAACTCACCAGCGAGAGGGTAGCGAAAGCTATCCAGATAATTGAGAAAGTCACCGTGACCACAGACTTTCTTCATGGTTCGAATAAGCGGTGTCACAAACACGCGCATCACCCTGCCGCCCATTCTGTTGTTACCCACGCGGGCGTAGTAGCCTTTGCAGAAAGCGTAGCTGAAATTCGGATTCGCAACAGGATAAATGAGACGGGCCAGCAGGCTGCGGTTGTAGGTGAGAATGTCACAATCGTGCAGGGCAATAGCCTCGGATTTTCCGGATGCCATCATGTATCCATAGCAATACCAGACATTACGACCCTTACCCAGATGAGTGGGTGCCAGCCCTTTTTCCTTGAGTTGGGCATCGATGGCAAGCAGGCGTGGACCATCATTCCAGAGAATACGATGGTGCTGAGGCAGGCGGCTAAAATATTCTTCAGCATACTGGTATTGCTCCAGGTCGGCTCGATCCAGCCCGATCACGATTTCATCCAGGTAAGGCACCTGGCATAGTTCATCGATGATATTGGAGAGGGCGGGCCCTTCCAGTTCTGAAAACAGCGAGGGCAGCACCAGCCCCATGGGCCTGGTCTTTTTGAATTTATTCAGTTCCGCTTCCACATCGGTGACGGGTCTCTGATCCAGATTATGCAAGGTAGTAATCTGGCCGTTCTGGTGAAAATCACCCATGGGTTTCCTCCGCTTTTGGTTTGTTCGAATCAGCATCGAGAATTTCCAATACTTCAATCATGGCTGCCCGCCATCCCGCCGGCCCTGGTAATTCGGTCCGTATGACATGAGTTGGGTTGTCCAGACGAATGTGCCGGGATTTGGCCGATTTCACTATCACTGCGATATCAGCCGCATTGAGCATGGCTTCATCATTGGGGCTGTCGCCGAGTGCAACCAGGGCTTTGTCACCATTGCCATGTTGTTGCTGCAACCAATGCATGGCAGCACTCTTGTCGTAGTTGCCCTGGATGCTCAGGAATCTTCCGCCTTCCAGTATCTGTAAACCAAGACTGGCGATGGCTGCCCGAAAATTTTCCAGGGCTTCTGCAGTGTCACGCCACAAAACCGGTTCGCTGTACTCTCTTTGCCTGGCGAGGTTTGCAGCGTTGCTGTCCAGCCCGGTGAGTTCGCACACTTCCTCGACAGACCAGTCACTGAATCCGCTGAAATCATAGTGGCGTTCGTTGCGCAGATCGTGGACAGCATCAATCCAGGATTCGATTGGGCTTCCAAAATTCTTTTCCAGCAACTGCCCATGATGATCGCGCTGGTTGAACAGGCCAGCCCCGTTTTCGCAGATAAAGGCAGCGTCCAGACCCAGCGCCTGCTGAATCGCCTGAATTTCTGCCCGGGTTTTACTGGAATTGAAAATGGGAGTGAGTTGGCGCCGAACCAGCTCATCCAACAGGTCTCTGGCTGGCTCGATAGAATAATCCCCGTGATCCATGAGAGTGCCATCGAGGTCTGAAAAAATTAGCGCTTGCACAGTTTTAGGCGTCTGCTGATTGGTGTATGAACCGCCAGAGTTTGTCCGGAGTCACGGGCATGTCCAAATGGCGCACCCCGTAGTCTGCCAGTGCATTAACTACGGCATTGATGATTGCCGGTGGAGCCCCTATTGCGCCTGCCTCACCTGCGCCTTTAATGCCCAGGGGGTTTGTTGTACAGGGAATTTCATTGCGTGCAAAGTGAATCATTGGCAGGTCGTCGGCCCGGGGGAGGGTGTAGTCCATGAAGCTGGCTGAAAGCAGTTGCCCGGAATCGGGTTCGTAGGCACAACATTCCAACAAGGCCTGCCCCAAACCCTGCCCGATGCCGCCATGGACTTGTCCTTCAAGCAGCAGGGGGTTAATCACTCTGCCAAAGTCATCGACCACGGTGTAATCAAGAATCTCTATCACGGCTGTTTCGGGGTCGATCTCCAGTTCACAAATATGTGTGCCGTTGGGGTAGGTTGCTGCACCGGGCGCGAAGCCCTCCGTCTCATCGAAGCTGATGCCATTCTGATCGGCACTGGCTTCAGCTACCTGCTTGAAGCTCTTGACACGGTCGGTGCCAACGATACGAAATTCCTCATCGTCGAATTCAATGTCGCTAACGGCCGCTTCCAGCAGCTCTGCAGCCTTGCTCCTGGCTACTGCAATAATTTTGTCTGCACTGGCATTGATAGCGGCGCCTCCAACCGGTACAGAGCGGGACCCCATGGTGCCACCGCCGGTTTTAATGAGATCGGAATCGCCTTGAACAATAGTGACATCCTCAAACGAAAGGCCTAGCCGTTCAGTTAGAATCTGGCGGAAAGCTGTTTCATGGCCCTGTCCATTGGATTGTGTTCCAATATAAAGGGTCACATGGCCCTTGTCATCGACCCTGAGACGGGCTTCCTCGGGAGCGCCACCAGCACAACGTTCGATGTAGCATGCCAGCCCTATACCTCTGAGCTTGCCCTTCGCTGCAGATTCAGCGCGGCGCGCTTCAAACTGTGTCCAGGCAGAGAGTTCCAGGGCCTGCTCCATGTTCTGGGCAAAATCACCCGAATCATATTCAATCCCGAATGCAGTGGTGTAGGGCATGGCATTGGCAGGTATAAAGTTACGGCGGCGGATTTCATCTGGTGAAAGGCCCAGATCAAACGCGGCAACATCCAGCAAGCGTTCAATAGCATAGATAGCCTCGGGTCTGCCGGCGCCACGGTAGGCGTCCACCGGGGCAGTGTTGGTAAACACACCTTGCACTTCAACATGAGCAGTTTCAATGGCGTAACAACCCACTAGCATTGAAACTCCGGCAGCAGTCGCGACAAAGGGAGCGAAGTTGGACAGATAGGCCCCCAGGTTGGCAATGGTGTCAATTTTGAGACCGAGTATTTTGGCGTCACTGTCCAAAGCAAGTTTTAGTTGGGTGACATGATCGCGACCGTGGCTGTCAGCGACAAAGGCTTCGCTGCGCTCAGCGATCCAGCGTACCGGTCGGCCAAGCTTTTTCGCGGCATAGCAGACGGCCACATATTCGGGAAAGAGAAATATCTTCATGCCGAATCCGCCACCCACATCGTAGCATTTGACTCGTATCTCTTCGGGTTCGCACTTGAATACAGCAGAGGCCAGCAGGCGGCGCACAACATGCACGCCCTGACAGGAAACATGCAGCACCAGGCGACCGGTGCCTGCTTCGATTTCGGCGATGGCGCCTCGGGTTTCCATTGAAGTGGGAATGACCCGGTTGTTGATAAGTTCCAGCTCTACAATCTTGTCTGCGGCTGACAAAGCTTGCTCTGTGGCTTCCCGATTACCGTCCTGCCAGTGAAAACACCGGTTCTGTTTCGCTTGTTCCCACACCTGAGGGGAATCGGAATCCATGGCGCGGTCAGTTTCAACGACCGCGTCAAGCATTTCATAGTCTACCCACAATTGTTCGGCGGCATCCTGTGCCTCAGAGCGCGACTCCGCTACCACGATGGCAACGGCATCACCGACATGGCGAACCTGTCCCTGTGCCAGTGCTGGCCGGGGTGGTTTTACGCAGGGGCTGCCGTCGATATTGTTTGCATCAGCACCGCAGGGAACGTGACCGATACCATCTGCTTCCAGGTCTTCTGCCGTGTAGACAGCCAGCACTCCAGGAAGCGAGGAAGCTGACTCTTTATCAATTTCCAGGATGCGTGCGTTGGCATGAGGTGATCGAACAAAGGCGGCGTAGGATTGATTGGCAAGTTGCACATCATCGATATATTTCCCTGCGCCGCGGGTAAGCCTGTCGTCTTCGATGCGACTCACCGCCTGGCCGATTCCAAATTTTTGCATGCTGTTCAAGCCCTGAATATTCTTGTTGTCACAGAGCGGTTAAATTAACACAGAAACCCGCTTGCCTGCGACGGCAGAAGCCAGTGGAGACAGGAGGTGAGAGATCAGGCGGATGCGGCAGGTTGACTGGAAATCATCGCAGCAACTTTGCTGGTGACTTCATTGATGTCGTAGGGTTTGGCTATACACTCGATATTGGGTATCTGACGAGTCTTGCTCGCCAATGCCTTGCCTTTGTCGGAATAACCCGTGGCCATGAGGAAGAGGGTCTTTGGCTTTTCAATGAGGATTTTTTTTGCCATCTCGATTCCGGTCACGCCCCCGGGAAGGATCAAGTCGGAAAAAACCAGGTCGATTTCAGGATATTGTTTGAAGCGCTCGAGGCCGTCCTGGGCGTTGCTCGCTGCAACCACTGTGTAACCCGCGAATTCAAACATATTTACGGCCAGGTCCATGACAGCGTCATCATCTTCCACGACGAGAATCGTGTGGCCATTACTTCTATTCTCTGTCATGAATTTTCCCCCAATCTTCAGGATTATAGCCAATGGGCTCCCGGGGGAGTATCAGAATTTTTTACATGCCCAGTTTTGGGCTTCTGTCTGGAAAAGTGTTAGACATTCAATAGCTTGCATTTTATAGTCCGAGGACTCAATTGAGTATCTGCGGAAAAACGGGTGGCGATTATTCAGGTCGTTAGCCAATCATGCTCCTCATTGCGCTGAATCGCCTTAGCAATTGTAGGAATTTTCTGACCTAGTCGATGGACTTCGCACCAGCATGGCAGATCTGAGCTCAGCACTGTCTGATACAGTGCAGGACAAACAGGCATTTCGTCGCGAGCAGATCGAAATGCTCTATCGCCAGTTGCCCCTGATTTATCTTGCGGATGTGGTAGCGGGTGGATTTCTTTTCTTCATTCTATTCCGTCCAGACCTGGGTCTCATTCCCTACTTGTGGTGTGCGCTGCTGCTTGTCACCACATCCATTCGGGCACTGCTGGCAAGGCAACACGTCAAGTATCGACAAACCGATGATTCCCTGGATATGCGCTGGCGATTTCTCATTGCCGGTGCCGGCCTGAGTGGCCTGATCTGGGGCAACGCCTGGCTATTACTTCCTGAGTTTCCCGAATTTAACGAGGCCATCTTTGTGGTGTTGTGGCTTGCAGGTATGCAAGCGGGTGCTTCAACAACCATGGCTACCATCAAGGAGGTGTTTCTTGCCTTTACCGTCCCCGCATCCACCATTCTGCTGGTTTACCTGTTTGTTGAAGCTGCCGATTATTCCTATCCACTGATCGGCGCCTATGTGATGTACCTGTGTTTTATCCTGCCTATCGCATTGCGCATCGGTCGCGATTTCAATCACACCCTGGTGTTACAAACCAACAACGCGGCGCTCAGTGCCAGCCTGGAGTTGGAAGAGGATCGTTTGGAAAGGAAGCAGGAAGAGTTGGCGGAGGAAAAGCGCAGACATCAGGCCTTGCAGGCGGAGAAGGCGGCTGCGGATGAAAAGTTGCGGGTGGCAGCAGAAGAAAGGCTGCTCTTGCTGGATACAGTGGGAGAAGGAATTTTTGGTCTCGACAACCGCGGGAATATTACTTTTATCAATTCAACCGCCCTCAAGATGCTGGGATACCAGGAATCCGATGTGCTGGGCAAGAGTGCGCTGCCACTGATCAGTACAGAAGGGAATGAATCCCCAGCCAATGTTGAAGCCTATCTGGCAATCAGTCGCAGCTTTCAGCAGTCGATTCCGGTACACAACATGGAATGTCATTTGAACGGCGCAGGATCTTTAACCATTCCTGTGCGATTTTCCTGTGCACCAATCATAAAAGACAATACGGTAACGGGAGCGGTAGTAAGCTTCTCCAACATTTCCCAGCAGAAAGAAATTGAGGCCATGCTGCTGCAAGCGCAGAAGATGGAAGCTATCGGGCGACTCACTGGTGGTGTGGCCCATGATTTCAATAATTTGTTAACAGTGGTGCTGGGTAATCTGCAGTTTCTCAAACACAAGCTGGATGATGATGACCCGGTGATGCAATTCGTTGACAAAACCATGCAGGCAGCCAGAAATGGAGCCGAACTGAACAGCCGGCTGCTGAGTTTTTCCCGGGAACAGGATTTGGAAACGGCGCTGGTTGATGTTAATGAAGTACTTAAAGACATGGAGGCAATCGTTGGCAGGTTGCTGGGTGAGAATATTGAATTGCGACTGAGTCTGGAAGCCGAGGATGTGGTCGTGCTGACAGACAGGGCGCAATTGGAAAACGCGATTCTTAATCTCTGTTTGAATGCTCGGGACGCCATGCCCGATGGTGGTGTGTTGAAGATAGAAACCCGGGTCGCCCAGCTGCAGAAATCCTACGTTCGCAACGACGATAGCGTGGGTGAAGGTGAGTTCATCGAAATCGATATCATTGACAATGGTATGGGAATCGCGGCAGAGCTGCAGGAACAGATCTTTGAACCGTTTTTTACAACCAAGGAAAAAGACCAGGGTACTGGCCTGGGCCTGGCTACAGTCTATGGCTTTTTGCGCCAGTCCGGCGGCAATATCACGGTGGCGAGTCGGGAAGGCGAATGGACGACTTTTAAAGTCTTTTTACCGGTAGCAGAGACTGTTGCGGTACCCAGCCAGAAGCCGGAACAGCCCGAGCAGTTGCCGCGAATGGAAAGCTACAGCGGAAAAGTACTGGTGGTTGAAGACGACGACAATGTTCGCGAAGTGGCAGTGCTCGCCCTGGAAGAAGCGGGGTACGATGTACTGCCGGCTGCCGATGGTCGTGAGGGTCTTGCCGTTTTTGAGGAGAATTCAGATATCGATTTTGTGTTTTCAGATGTCATCATGCCGGGCGGTCTGACTGGTATCGATATGGCAGAAAGAATACTGGAAAAATCGCCCAAGCTACCCATTCTTCTGGCCACAGGCTACACGGAAAAAACCATGAAGGATCGCATGATTGCGAAAAGCCATGCCGTGTTTATTTCCAAGCCCTACGAGACGGCAGACTTACCTGGCCTGATTCATTCCATGATGATGAAAGCTGTTTCCTGACTTTTTTCACACCGAGATCTTGGTTCTTATCTGTGCTGCGTTTGCAGGCGATTCCCGTATTCAGCACGTTCCCCGACAGATAGCTGGCCCAGAAAGTAGTCATTACATACCTTGACAAGTATATACGTATTGTGGAATATAAGGCTCATGGACGCAGCGATCTTCACAGTCATTGGCGAACCGACCCGGCTCAGGATTCTTGAGGCCCTGCGGGAGCGGGCCCAGGCTGTGGGTGACCTGGTGGCGGCGCTGGGCAGCACACAGCCCACTATTTCGAAACATTTAAAAGTCTTGCGTGAAGCCGAACTGGTGAATTGTCGGGTGGATGCCCAGCGGCGAATCTATGAGCTCAATGCCGAGCCCTTGCAGGAAATCGATGCCTGGCTACAGCCCTATCGGGATCGGTGGAACCATAGCCTGGATGCGCTGGAACAGTATCTCGATGACACTGATAGAGAAGATGAATAATAAACGGCAAGTGAAACAGGAGGGGAATGGGTAATGCGACTGGAAGACTACAAACCCAGCGAACCAGCACAAGTGAGCTGTGAAAAATCCGATGGCAAATCGACACTGATCCTTATTCGGCAAATCAGGCATAGTCCCGCCAAAGTATGGTCTGCTTTGACTGAAGCGGACAAACTGCCCAAATGGAATCCATTCAAGCCTGACCGGAATCTCACCGAGCCCGGTCCGGTGACCTTGAGAATGATTGACGGCAGCACCCCGGAGATCCATGAATCAGAGGTTTACGAGGTTGTCCCTCAGAAGCGACTAAAATTTAGCTGGGGTGACAGCGGTATTCTGGACTGGCAGCTCGAGCCAAGCGGGGAAGGTACCCGGCTAACCCTGCGGCACACTGTTGATGATCCCAAATGGATTACACCTTCAGCGGCTGGTTGGCATATGTGCCTGGACTTCGCTGAACTACTTCTGGACGGGCATGCCATAGGACCTGTGTTAGCAGAAACAGCCATGGAGTATGGTTGGGAAAAGCTGGCCAAGCACTATGGGAAAGTGCTTGGCCAGGAAGTTGAGGAAGTTGAGACAGATGCCGAATCAAGTGCTGAGGAAAAACCGTGAGCGACTAATTGAATAATCCAGTACTCAGCTTGCCAGCTTGTCGACAACAAAGGGCATGATGCCCCCGGCTTTGTAATAGGCAACTTCCAGTGCCGTATCGAGGCGGCAGGAAAGGGTGCAACTTTGAGTCTCACCATCTGGATACCTGATCTCCATGTCCACTTCCATCCCGGGTTTCACTTCTTGCAGACCTTTCAGGCTAATTTGTTCGTCCCCGGTCAATTTGAGCGTCTTGCGGTCGGTGCCTTCAGGGAATTGCAGTGGCAGCACCCCCATACCAGCGAGGTTGGACCGGTGAATGCGCTCGAAGCTCTCAGCGATCACCGCACGAATTCCCAACAAGCGTGAACCCTTGGCTGCCCAGTCGCGACTCGAGCCCGTGCCATATTCCTTACCTGCGACGATGACCAGTGGAGTCTTGTTGTCCGCGTAGCGCTGCGCCGCCTCAAACACACTGATGGTTTCCTTGTCTCCAGCCATGCGCGTGTAGCCACCTTCCTTGTCATCCAGCATCTCGTTGCGAATGCGTACATTGGCAAAGGTGCCACGCATCATCACCTCATGGTTGCCGCGTCGCGAACCATAGGAATTGAAGTCGGCCTTGCTGATGCCATGTTCTTTCAGATATTGGCCGGCCGGTGTGTCTTCTCCGATACTGCCAGCGGGTGAGATATGGTCAGTGGTTACTGAATCACCGAGCAGCATAAGTATTTGCGCTGCCTCCACATCGCCATCCAACACTTCGAGTTCGACGAAAGGAGGCTTGCGAATATAGGTGGAATCTTCCTGCCATTGATAAGTGTTGCCAGAACCTGCGGACAGCGCTTTCCATTCCGCGTTGCCTTCAAAGACTTCGCCATAGTTGTGCAGAAACATGTCTCGCTGGACCGATTGCACCGCTTGTTGAATCTCATCATTACTGGGCCAGATGTCTCTAAGGAAAACATCGTTGCCATCGCTGTCCTGACCGATAGCTTCGCTGCTCAAATCGATCTGGGTTGTGCCTGCAAGGGCGTAGGCAACAACCAGTGGTGGTGAGGCCAGCCAATTGGCTCGCACCTTGGCGTGAATTCTTCCTTCAAAGTTACGGTTGCCGGAGAGAACAGAACTCACGGTGAGTTTACCCAGATCAATGGCCGCTTCTATCTCCCCTGGCAACGGCCCGGAATTGCCTATACAGGTGGTACAGCCATAGCCCACCAGGTTGAAACCCAGCTTATCCAGGTGTTCTGTTAAACCGGCCTTATCCAGATAGTCAGAAACCACTTTGGATCCGGGGGCCAGTGACGACTTGACCCAGGGCTTGCGCTGCAAACCTTTGGCCAGGGCTTTCTTTGCCACCAGTCCGGCCGCAAGCATGACCGCGGGATTGGAGGTGTTGGTGCAGGAAGTAATGGCGGCGATGACCACATCGCCATCGGCCAGCTTGTAGTCTTTGCCTGCCACTTCCATTTCGCGGGTTTTGCCCGAATCGAGCAATTTGCTGAATGCGGTTTTGAGTTGGTCGACTGTGACCCTGTCCTGGGGTCTCTTGGGTCCAGCCAGGGAAGGCACGACTTCATCAAGGTTCAGGCTCAAGGTGCTGCTGTAATTTACCGTTTCGTCTTCCCGCCGCCACAGTCCCTGGGCCTTGCTGTAGGCTTCAACCAGCTCGACGGTTTCGTCATCGCGACCAGAGAATCGGAGATATTCCAGTGTCTTGTCATCGACGGCAAAGTAGCAGCAGGTGGCGCCATACTCAGGTGACATATTGGCGAGCGTGGCCCGGTCAGCAACACTCAATGAGCCCAGGCCCTCACCATAAAATTCCACGAACTTGCTGACTACGCCATGTTGGCGCAGCATCTCGGCGCAGGTAAGCACCAGATCGGTTGCCGTGATGCCGTCGCGCAATGAACCTGTCAGTTGAAAGCCGACTACCTGCGGTACATTGATTGAAATCGGCTGCCCAAGCATGGCTGCCTCGGCTTCGATGCCACCGACTCCCCAGCCCAGAATGGCCAGGGCATTGATCATGGTAGTGTGGCTGTCGGTTCCAACCAGGGTGTCTGGATAGGCGAATCGTTCCCCATTCTCTTCGTGTTGCCAGACCGACTTGCCCAGATACTCCAGGTTCACCTGGTGGCAGATTCCCGTGCCCGGGGGTACGACACTGAAGTTTTTAAATGCGGTTTGTCCCCAACGCAGGAACTGATAGCGTTCCCGGTTGCGTTGCATTTCTATTTCCACGTTGTCAGCGTAGGCTTCGGCGTCGGCAAAATGGTCTACGGAAACTGAATGATCGATAATCAGATCAACCGGATTCAGTGGATTAATCAGTTCTGCATTCTTGCCCCTTTCTGCCACCGCATCCCGCATGGCTGCCAGATCCACTACCGCCGGTACACCGGTAAAGTCCTGCATCAATACGCGCACCGGTTTGAACATGATCTCGGTATTTTTGTGCTGGGTTTCATTCCAGTTAATCAGTGCTTTGATATGGTCTTCGTTGACCACTTCCCCGTCGCAGTGACGAAGCTGATTTTCCAGTAATACCTTTATCGAAGAGGGAAGTTTGAGCAGGTCCTCAAACCCCTGTTCGGCAAGGGCCTCAAGGCTATAGTAGTAGAACGTTTTGCCGTTTACTTCGAGTGATCTTTTGGTGTCTGCTTTTGACAACTTCGTAGTCATAGGGAGTGATCTCTAATTCAATATTTGCTTACTAACATTTACATATCAGCCGCGGATTGTCGATAGTTTCGCCCAGGCTCAGCCCATGTGAGCCGGCATAATGACAATTTGATACAGAGGTTGTTATATCGTGTTCGAGGAGCCGGGGGGTTTTGTGCAGGATTCAAGATGGCCCAAGGCGGTAATCAGGACTACCCATCGTCCTGATTGCGGGTTTTTTCGTCCAGAATCCAGTTCTCTACCATCTCTTCTATCGTTTCCAGTCGCTTAATCGGTTTCGACAGGTAATCATAGGCACCTTGTTTGATGCCATGGACTGCTGTTTCCGCATCAGCAGCACCGCTGATAAGAACCACGCCAATATGCGGGTACAGTTGCTTGATCCGCTTGAGCAGACCAATCCCGTCCAGCATTGGCATATTGATGTCAGTAAATACCAGATCTATTTCATGGGGATTCTTGGAGATTTGTTTCCAGGCACGCACGCCATCGTTAGCGGTGCTCACTTTGTGATGATCACTCAGTACATCGGAGAGCAGTTCACACATCTCCGGCTCATCGTCGATGACGAGAATATTCAACGAGGCGCTCATTACAATCTGGTTTCGCTCAAAACTGCCCATCGAGTACGTGGGAAACGTCCTGAAACATAACTGAAAAAGAAGGATTAAGAAAGAGGCTGCTCAGCCCAACGCCTTGAACTACGTGGAATTCCTACAAATGGCC
This sequence comes from Gammaproteobacteria bacterium, assembly GCA_040218615.1. Taxonomy (GTDB): domain Bacteria; phylum Pseudomonadota; class Gammaproteobacteria; order Pseudomonadales; family Pseudohongiellaceae; genus UBA9145. The sequence goes on along the minus strand of JAVJRC010000015.1, from coordinate 475,850 downwards.
GAACAGCCAGTGAGCTATTCAGCTCGCTCCAGCCATTCGGCAGGGTCAACTTCATAGAATTTTCTGAGTTCCTGGTACAGTTCCCTGTGGTGAGTCGCCATTTCCAGGGGGCGCTCAAAAAAGGTTTCGGTGGCAACTGCAAAAAATTCGGCAGGATTGGTGGCGCCATAGTCATCAAGAAAACTCTCGAAGTTTTGTGCCTTGCGCCTGTTGAGCTCTTCAAATTCCCGGTGAAACACATGGGCCCAGCTCTTGTAAGCACCATGAGTTTGCAGAACAGGTGCGCCGTTTACCGTGCCGGACTCACTGTCCAGTTGATGGGCGAATTCGTGCAGTACCACATTCTGACCATCTCTGAGGTTGCAGACACCGTGCTCAACATTGTCCCAGGCAAGAACCACCTTGCCCTGGTCCCATGACTCACCAAGCATCGCAGTGTGTGTCGTTGAAACCAGGCCAATGTCATCGCGCACTTCGCGGGTGGCCACAAAAGTAGAAGGGTAGATCAGTATCGAGCTCAGTTTTCGATATGGATAATCTTTCTTGTTGAGAATCAGCAAGCAGGCTTGCGCGGCAACAGTCACCCTGATGTCGTCTGTGATGACTACGCCGGCACAACCGATAAACTGATGTTCATGTAGAAAGCGCTTGACCAGATTCTTCAAGCGATGCTGAATCGTTGCAGGGAGCTTGCCATAGAAAGGAAGGCGATTGCGCAAAACGTCTTCCCAGGTTCTCGGGAAAGGTTTTTGCTCAATTCTGCGCAGCCGGATGCCTGGCCAAAAAACAACATAGAAAACTACCGCGAGAACAATGAGCAGAAGTAGAAAGAGCGTGAAAACAGAAGTGCTATCCATTGGCCGGGATTGTAGCAGATGTAAGGTCGATAGCTGTTCCAAGGTGTGCCGGGAATAATTGCGCCTGACAGACTCTGATGATTCAATGTTTTGAGGAAATGCTGTATTTTTGCCCAAACCCCAACCAGCCAGGCGAATGATTTCCAGATGAAAGGTTTTATCTATTGCGGCGCGCTAATGCTGCTGTTGGGTGCGTGCAGCCCGAGTAACAATACCCTGGCCCCCAGTGCCGACGCCGGATTTCTAGATCTGAGTGACTGGAACATACGGCTTGAACAGCCCATAGAGCTGGCTGGGCAATGGGAGTTCTATCCCTCGCAACTGTTATCGCCTGAACAGATCAACGAGCTAAATACCGAGCCCCGGGTAGAACAGGTTCCAGAGAACTGGACTGCGTATGATGACGCACTTGCGGTAACAGGCTATGCCACTTACCGATTGCGTATTCGGATGCCAGAAGATTCAGGGGTTATTGGGTTATTCCTGGACGGTCAGGGCAGCTCTTACCAGCTATGGATCAATGGCGAAATAATCGCGACGGACGGCAATGTTGGGACTGATTTGAGCGGCGAAGTGAGAAGCGGGCAACCACAAGTAGTGTTCCTCGAACCACAAGAACCGCGCCTGGAGTTGGTCATGCAGATTTCCAACTTCAGCCATCGTAGCGCCGGGTTTAGGAACCCTATCCTTATGGGTAATGCAGACTCTATCACCATGATGGAGCGCAACACCGCAATCTTTCAATGGGTATACCTGAGTCTGCTTTTGGCCATTGCCCTGTATCACTACTTCTTGTTTTCCCAACGTCAAGACGAAACGTTTTCACTTCACTTTGCCAACCTGAGCCTGTTGGTGGCGATTCGTGTTGGATTTACCGGCAACAATGTCCTGGTTTCGGTACTGCCATTTCTGAGCTGGGAAGTGGCTCTCCGAATTGAATACCTGACCTTTTTTCTGGTGACACCTGTTTTCGCAGCTCTGATGCGAAGTATTTACCCGAAAGATGTTGATCTGTGGTTCCTCAGGGCAACCCAGGTGCTTGCGGCAGCCTATTCCCTCTACATATTTCTTGTCAGCACACTTGCAGCAACCTACGCGATCCCCAGCTATCAAATCGTTTTGCTGCTTGAAATCGCCTACTTCGTCTACTTTCTTTTCCGCTTGTTCAGGAATAAGAGGGAAGGACGCTTCTATATTGGAGCAGCGACATTAGTCGGACTTTTGGGCCTGTTTTCCGAAATCCTTTTTTCCCGAGGCATTGTGTCTATAGGGGAAGTGGCTCCTTTCGGGATGGTCGGATTTGTTTTTGTGCAGGCGATCTACTTGGCTACACGATATTCCGCATCATTTCGCAGGGTAGAAGAGTTGTCGAGTTTGCTGGAGAAAAACATTCTCGATTTAAAGGAAAGTGAGACCAAGTACCGCACCATTTTTGAAGATTCAAAAGACGTGATCTTCGTCGCTGATCTTTCTGGTGAGATAGAAGAGATTAGCCCAGCTTGTGCAGACTTGTTCGGTTACACACCAGAAGAAATTAAAGCCTACCGGATCAGTCTGAATTCTATCGGTAACAAGGAAGACAGGTCCCGTTTCGCAAATTTAATGGGTGAAAACAATGCGGTAGAAGATTTCGAGTTTGAGTTACAGCACCGGGATGGGCGCCAGATTCGAGCGGTGATGAATGCCTCTACTCGGGTCAATAATGAAGGCAAGATTGTCGGCATACAGGGAGCTGTGCGGGACATCTCGGACAAAGTACAGGCACAGGAGCAAAGAAGGCGAGCTGACAAGCTGGAGCTCATCGCGGCCACTGATGCGCTTACCAACGCCTACACGCGGCGCTATTTTGATGATGTGGCTGCTCGTGAAATGGCGAGAAGTGCTCGAAACCTGACGCCATTGTCCCTGGTAATCTTCGATATCGACCATTTTAAGCAGATCAATGACTGTCATGGCCACCTGGCTGGAGACAAGGTTCTGGTAGCACTCTCCAGGCTCTGTCAGGAAAATATTCGAAGCACCGACGTGTTTTGCCGCTTCGGTGGTGAGGAGTTTATTATCCTGATGCCGGAAACCGGGCTCGAGTCGGCCTACCAGAAGACCGAAGTGCTGAGAAAGCGGGTGAATGGGAAGCCGTTAATCGAATTCAACGGGCAGGAGATTCCGGTGACCTTCAGTGCCGGGGTAGCGACCTGGGCCGGAAAGGAAACATTGGAAGCGCTGATCGAGCGTGCAGACAAAGCGCTCTATCGGGTGAAACAGGAGGGAAGAAATCGAACGTTATTTGCAGGTGACGCGGAAGGCTGAAAAAAGCCGATTGTCAGCAATGAGGGCAGAGCAAACAATCAACCAGTATTTCTCTGACCCTCATGGCTATTGCTAATCAGCAGCCGCCTTCTTTCTTCAGGCGTTCACATTCGGCACAAACTCTTCCATCTCCCTTGCCATTCACTCGGTGCTCAATGGGAATGGCTTTGGCGTCTTTGCAATTGCTGCAGATGTGATAGACCTTGGTGTCTTTACGACTGTGGAAAGGTGTAGAAGATGACATTTACGATCTCCTTACTATTAGCGAGGCTGTATTCTAACAAATCATGATTTTATGTCAAATTAAAGGTGCCATGTCGCATTCATAAAAGAGTGTAAATAGTCTTAAACCTCTCTAATGTTCCTTAAAGAGGAGACCCTGGAGCGCGCTACGGGGACAGTGGTTCCGTTTTTTAATACCAGCTTATAGTCTCTGCCATCTTTTACTACCCGCTGCATGAATCGGTAAGCGACCCAGTGTGACCTGTGTATCTGTACGCCTTCCGCAGAAGTAAGGTGGGCAACAGCGTCCTTCATGCGAGCTCTTACTAATTCTTTGCCTCCCTCAAAGACTATTTCCAGATAATGATCTTGCGCCTGTATGTGCTGTGCAGCCTTGTTTCCCAGAATTGATGTTAACTCTTGAGAATTGCCTGCTTCTCCCGCAGGTGGTCCATAGTGCGTGCGACTTCGGGTAGTCGGCTTTAATCCTATGGGTGACGGAAATGCCAGAAACTGGAAAGCCAGTATCAGTCCGGCCATGGCGATAACAGGCGGAGCCAGAAACAACAGGAATTCCAACAACGGATCGGGGTGTTTGGGTAGCAATGGCGTGAACTTCAACCAATGCAGCTCCACTGTCATCAGCAGCACAGTCGCAATTATGGTCAGAATTACTGCGGTTCCCTTTGGCGCCAGAGAATTAGACAAGTATCGCTGTAAATAGAGATGAATCAAGCTGACTTGCGTGACGAGAAGAATAGTCACCACTGACCAGAGTGCTAACTGGTGGAACAGGCCCAGATGCCCGGTTTCAAAAGCATCACTCGCGGTTAGCAGACAAGTAAGACAGATCGCGACAAGACTGTTCACGAACAGGGCTTTACGCGGAGCATTGTTTTCGTGCAGGGGAGATATTGCGGCTACATCCTGACGGTTTGCGACTAAATCGGACATCTTGCGAACCCTCTGTTTTCACTGGCTGAGCAGTAAACTATAAAGTCAGCATACACCTGCACAATCTCAAATAGCAGGCAGTTCTTGAATAAAGTCATTGTAATCGGAGATCATCAATGTTCAAGCTGGTATTAAAAACCATCACCCCGGTAATAGTAACGCTGATTTTCTGCTTCACTGCCAATGCAGCAGAACGGCGGCAGCTCTTGGAGTTCACCGAGTTTGGTAATCCCGCTGATTCAATCCGGTCTGAAGTCCTTGCTCTTCTCGAAGAGTTTAAGTCCTCTTGGGCTGAGCAGGATACTGACAGACATATGGAGCTGTTTGCTGTTGATGCGGAATGGATCAATGCCTATGCCAGGATGTTTCGTGGTACGGAGGAGCTGGCAGTGTTTCTGGAACAGAGATTGTTTCCGAATTTCGATTCCGCGGTGTCCCGGCAAGAGATGGCAAACGCCCGGCTGTTATCTATCCGCTATCTGGGTGATGACGCCGCAGTAGTTCACATGGCTACCGATGGGTCTAGAGGTCCTTCTGCGATCCCCGGAGAAGCCTTGAGAAGAACTCACCTTCACCTTGTGCTCGAAAGGCAGGGACAGCGGTGGCACATCGTTCATACTGCGATCATGGATGCTCGGGAATAGAGCACTTTCTATTGACTACTGATTGTCTGACGTCAAACACCAGACCCAGTCAGCACGGTGCTGCCAGTTGCCATCGCCATCGGCTTCGAAGACTCTGGAATCATGACAGCCATTGTTATGGAATATATTTTCATGCTTTGATCGAATGATAGTGTCATTGGCATAGTGGTCCATGGTTTCCATGACTTCCAGCTCTTCGAATTGCAGCGGGGACTGGCGTACGGCTTGTTCACCAGCGATGAAAGCACCGTTGCCAACCTGTTGGAAAATGACAGATTTGGTCGCCGGGTTGTAGATGGCAAACATGGACCAGTATGGGATTCTGGATCCTTCGCTGGTGATGCCGGACAATTCTCCCTGCATGATTTGTTTGTGCTCATCCCAGGTCCAGATGATGGAATAGTGAGTGACAGCCGTTGGTTCGTTGTCTCGTTCTGGATCGTAGTCAGGGTTCGGCGTGCGCCAGTCTCCGCTACCAGAAAGCCAGTGTTGCATGTGGGTGTAGAGGGGGTGTTCTTCTGCGCCGAGGGCAATGCCTGAGGTCAGGTAGCTTGCAAGCAGCAGAGTAAGACAGGAAATTCTGACGGGGGATTTCATCGGTGCACCATAGCAGTTTCGTTTAGAAGTGAACTAGCCTGGCAGTCGATGCGTTTCTGAGCCGGCAATAAAAAACCCGCATTGTTGCCAATGCGGGTTCGGGATTTGGTAGCTATGGGTGGACTTGAACCACCGACCCCAGCATTATGAATGCTGTGCTCTAACCAGCTGAGCTACATAGCCATCGTACTTTGGTGGTGCTGGTAGCCAATCGTTAAACCGTTGGCTTTATTACACGCACCGGTGTTCTCCAAATTTTGGAATTCGCAATAGAACGTCATCGGAAATAAAATTCCCAGCTAACGCACTCTAGAAACCCTCTACATACTGCAATGTTCGATTATTGCAGATGTAGACTAATTTTAGCTTTCGAGTGGTATTCAAGGCCAGTTCAACTTGTCAGGCCGGTCCCCGAAAGGCCGCGAATTTTGGCCATTTCGGCCAAAAAAGTCAAGCCGAATCAGTCGATTACCACGTTGCGCACTACCGCGTAGAAGTCGCCTACGGCGCGGCGGAAGGCGGCTTCCCCGACCTGTTCGTCATTGCCGTGGACGCCTGTGTGTTCGCCGGCATCGGTGATTAGTGGATTGAATCCGTAGCTGACAATGCCCAGGTCGCGGGTGAAGTGGCTGTCGGTGAAACCGGTGCTGACGCTGGGCAGGACTCTTGAGCCCGGGTGCAGTTCCTGGGTGACGCTTTCGATAGCCCGGAAAAGCCGGGTACTGGTTTCAGAAATGGCCGGGGTGAAGGCCATGATAGTTTCCACGGTGACGCCGGTGTGGCCGATCATATTGGACAGCTCGGTGATGAATTGCTCGGCCGGCTTGTCCGGGAGGATCCGGCAGTCCAGCTCGGCCCAGGCTTCCGGGGGTATCACATTAATCTTGCTGGACCCGCTCATTCGGGTCATGGAGCAGGTGTCACGAATCAGGCTGTTATGACCCGGGCGCGCCTCGTGTAGTCTCTGTACGAAGGCTGGGTCCTGGATGGCGGCATCGATATTGGCATAGGAGCTTGCCCAGTCCTCACCCATATCTACAGACAAGGCGGCAAAATAGTCATTCACCGGGCCGATGATACGGGGCGGGAAGGGGTTTTCCAGCAGGATATTCAGGGCCTGTACGATTCGGGTGACTGAACTGGTGGTGCGTGGAGAGGAACCATGACCCGGTGTATCAATGGCGTTGAGTCTTAACCACACGGGAACTTTCTGGGTGACTTCGACACCGAAAACCACATCGCCTTCCTCGCTACGGCTACCGCCTCCGCCTTCGTTCAGCAGGATGCCGATGTCATCGAAGATTTCCGGGCGGTTTTCGATGAGCCAGCCCACGCCAAAAAAACCACCGGCTTCCTCGTCGGCTGTAGCCAGGAATACCACGTCGCGATTGAGTTCGACACCAGAGCGATGCAGGCTGAGGAAAGTAGAAAGCTGCAGTATACCCAGGCCTTTCATGTCCCGGGCCCCGCGTCCGAGGATATAGCCGTCGCGGATTGCGCCGGACAGAACAGGGATGGTCCAGAACTCCTCGTTGGCAGGCACCACGTCGGTGTGCTGCAACAGGATCAGGCCGGGTTCATCACCGCCTTCCAGCCTTGCCCAGATATTGCCTCGACCCGGAGCGCTCTCCGCGGTTTCGTACTCGATGCCTTCCGCCTCAAAAATCGCTGCATAGAAATCCACGGCACGAGTTTCATTGCCGGGCGGATTGATGGTGTCAGTGCGAATCAACTCCTGTAGCCATTGCACGGCTTCGTCTTCCAGGGTTTGTGCTTGCGTGCTCGCTGCGAACACAAGCACTAAGAGGGTGCAAAAAATTCTTTTGAGTATCACGTCAAGCTCCAGTGTTGCGGGGGAGAGAAGATTTTATACATTAAATCGAAAGTGAATAACATCGCCGTCCTTAACGATGTATTCCTTGCCTTCCAGTCGCCACTTGCCCGCTTCCTTGGCGCCGTTTTCACCGTTGCCAGCCACGTAGTCATCGTAGGCAACCACTTCGGCCCGAATAAAGCCTTTTTCGAAATCGGTATGGATGACACCGGCTGCGGCCGGTGCTGAGGCGCCCCGTTTGACCGTCCAGGCGCGCACCTCTTTTTCTCCAGCAGTGAAATAGGTTTGCAGGCCCAACAAATCGTAACCCGCTCGGATCACGCGATCGAGTCCTGGCTCTTCCATGCCCAGGTCCTGCAGAAACTCCATTTTTTCTTCGTCATCCAACTCGGCAATCTCGGCTTCCAGTTTATTGCAGATCACCACCAATTCAGCCTCTTCGCTCTCGGCAATCGTTCTGACTTCATCGAGCAATGGATTGTCTTCGAAGCCGTCTTCATCCACGTTGGCAATATACATAACGGGTTTGCCGGTCAGCAGGTGGAGGGAATACAGATCGGCCTGTTCTTCCTTGTGCAGTTGCATGGTGCGAACCGGCTGCGCGCCATCAAGGTGGGTTTTGACTTTTTCCAGCAGTGTTACCTGACGCTGGGCATCCTTGTCACCACTCTTGGCCACGCGACTCACCCGGTCCATGGTTTTTTCAACGGTTTCCAGATCGGCCAGTGCCAGTTCGGTGTTGATGGTTTCTATATCCGCAGCGGGATTGATCTTGTTGGACACGTGGGTGACGTTTTCGTCCTCGAAGCAGCGCACCACGTGGGCAATAGCATCACATTCTCGGATATTGGCCAGGAACTGGTTGCCCAGTCCCTCACCCTTGGAAGCGCCAGCTACCAGGCCCGCAATGTCAGTGAATTCCACCGTGGTGGGAATGACCTTCTGCGGATTGACGATTGCAGCGAGTTTGTCCAGACGTTCATCGGGGATAGAGACGACACCTGAGTTGGGCTCAATGGTGCAGAAAGGAAAGTTTTCCGCTGCGATGCCCGCCTTGGTGAGTGCATTGAACAGAGTGGATTTACCCACGTTGGGCAGTCCTACGATTCCACATTTTACTGACATGGTTGCTGGAGTTCCTGTTGTTAGCCGGGGCTGGTGTGCAATAGCTTCATGGCTTCTTCCCATTCACCGTGCACGGCTTTGGGCATTACCCGGATTGCATCTTCGATGTTGGCCATAATTGCGTCCGCTTCTGCGCGAGAAGGATCGTTCAGCACATAGCTGGCGACCATGGATTTGTGCCCAGGATGCCCAACACCAATGCGCAGCCGGTAAAAATCCTTGTTGCCACCCAGGGCATTGATAATGTCGCGCATACCGTTGTGGCCGCCATGGCCGCCACCTTCCTTAAAGCGGGTAACGCCCACGTCGAAATCAATCTCGTCGTAAGCAACAAGCATGTTACGGGGCTCGATCTTGTAGAAATTACACACTGCAGCAACTGATTTGCCGCTATGGTTCATGAAGGTTGTTGGAAACAGGAGTTTCACGTCCTGGCCTGCAATGTTGACCGAAGTAAACTCGCCAAAGAATTTGCTCTCACCACGCAGTGAGCCACCATAGCTCTTGCAGAGATGGTGCAGAAAAATAACGCCTGCGTTGTGGCGATTGGAATCATGTTGTGGGCCTGGATTACCCAGACCCACAATCAGTTTCAGAGAGTCGCCTGGCATGAGAGTCACCTGGCGCTTTAAACGGGATTAGTCGTCTTTGTCTTCAGAGGACTTGTCGTCGTCACCGTCGCCGTCATCAGACTTGGCTTCGGCACTGTCTTCATCACCGTCTTCAGCTGCTTCGGCACTGGTCTCTTCTTCCTCGACCACACTTCTTGGAGCCTGAACGATAGCCACTGACAGGTCGCTGTCTTCATCCCCATGGGAAAGTGCGACACTGGTGACCCCTTCGGGCAGTGTGATGTCAGAAAGGTGCACAGAATCGCCAATTTCCAGCGCGAGCACATCGACTTCGACGTATTCGGGCAGGTCTTTTGGCAGACAGGACACTTCGATTTCGGTAAGCGTCTTGATGAGACGGCCACCTTCGTTACGTACGCCGGCACATTTCTCTTCGTTAATGAAGTGGATAGGCACCTGAACCACAATAGCCTGCTTGTCACTGACGCGCAGAAAATCGGCGTGCATGATGAAAGGCTTGGCTGGATGACGCTGAAGGTCCTTGATAATCGCTTTCTGTTCTTTCTTGTCGATTTTCAGCGTGATGATGTGGGAAAAGAAGGCCTCGTTGTCCGTGGCATGCAGAATGTCGTCATGCACAATAGACAGGGAAACCGGATCTTCACCACCGCCATATAAAATAGCGGGGACTTGATTGTTCAGACGACGCAGGCGGCGGCTCGCACCTTTCCCTTGCTCCGTCCGAACCGTGCAATTAAGTTCGAATTGATTGGCAGACATGATTGTCTCCTTGCTTGTCTTTGACCAGTTTGCGACCGACTAATCAAAGAGTTAAAAAAAGGACAGCGACTCTGTTCGTCTCCGTCCCGGTTTATCCAGTACCGTGAGTCGGCTCAAGTCCGACCCAGGCACATCACGTGTTATCAAACATCGCGCTAATGGATTCTTCATTGCTCACGCGGCGAATCGATTCTGCCAGCAGTTTTGCCATGGACAGTTGCCTGATTCGTTTGCAGGCTTTCGCGTCGTCACTGAGCGGGATCGTATCGGTGACTACCAATGAGTCCAGCGCCGATCCCTCTATATTCTCTACCGCTGGTCCGGATAAAACCGGGTGCGTGGCATAGGCGATGACTTTCTTCGCCCCATGCTCTTTCAATGCTTCTGCTGCCTTGCACAGTGTGCCGGCAGTATCCACCATGTCATCGACAATCAGACAGCAGCGGTCTTTCACGTCACCGATGATATGCATGATCTGCGCTTCATTGGCGGTGGGCCGTCGTTTGTCAATGATGGCCAGGTCTACATTCAGTTGCTTGGCAACGGCTCGCGCTCTTACCACACCCCCGACATCAGGTGAGACCACCAGCAGATTCTTGTAGTTCTGCCTTTCGATGTCGTCGGTCAGTACGGGTGAACCGTACACGTTGTCCACCGGGATGCTGAAAAATCCCTGAATCTGCTCCGCATGCAAATCAACGGTCAGTACCCGGTTCACTCCCACCGCACTGACCATATCTGCAACCACTTTGGCGCTGATGGCTACTCGGGCAGAGCGCACCCGGCGATCCTGCCTGGCATAGCCATAATAAGGAATCACCGCGGTGATTCGATTGGCGGATGCGCGGTGCAGCGCGTCGGCCATCAACAGCAATTCCATGATGCTGTCGTTGGTAGGGGCACAGGTGGGCTGGATAACAAACACATCCTTGCCCCGGACGTTCTCGTTCAGTTCAACGGATACTTCGCCGTCGCTGAATTTGCTGATACTGGCGTAACCCAGCGGTACCCCGATGTACTTGGCAATGTCATCCGCCAGAGCAGGATTGGCATTGCCGGTGAAGACCATTAAATTGGTGGCCACGATAAGGTCCTATGCTTGGAAATTGGCTGGGGTGGCTGGATTCGAACCAACGCATGCAAGGATCAAAACCTTGTGCCTTACCACTTGGCGACACCCCAGTAATTCGTGCGCATTCATTGCGCTTTGCGGTATTTTAGGCCGCGATATTATGACGTTCCAGCGAATTCACGCCCTCTGCAACAAAGCCGGACAAGCCTGCAGGCAGCAACTCCAGCACCGCTTGTGCACTTGCCTGGTCTTCAAATGCGGCAAACACACTGGATCCAGTGCCTGTCATCCTTGGCTCGGCATGCTGGCCTAGCCAATTCATTGCTTCATCCACCTGTGGATAGAGCTTTCGAGTGCTGGATTCGCAGTCGTTGCGGGACCGGCCCGCCAGAAAGTCGGCAATTTTGATCGTTGGCGAGTTCCGTGTCAAATCCTGCTGGGCAAATAGTCGGGCCGTGGACACTTCACAGGCCGGTGTGAGCACCAAATACCAGCGAGTTGGCAGTTTTACTGGCTCCAGCCGCTCACCGACGCCTTCACCCCAGGCGGATTTGCCCAGCAGAAATACGGGGACATCGGCCCCGAGTTTCAGTCCCAGTTGTTGCAGCGTGCCGGCATCAAGACCCAGTTCCCACAACTGGTTCAGGGCTGCCAGGGTGGTAGCCGCGTCACTGCTGCCGCCACCGAGCCCAGCGCCTGCGGGGATGCGTTTTCGCAGCTGAATAGAGGCGCCCAGGTTGGGGTCGCCAGCATGGTCCCGCAGCAGCCTGGCAGCAGCGATTATCAGATTGCCGTCCAGGGGAATATTGGTGATCTCAGAGTCTGCCAGCAAATGCAGGGAAAGCGCGGCGCTGTGGTTGGCAGTAAATTGGAGTTCGTCGCCGTAATCCAGCAATTGGAATAACGTTTGCAGCTCATGATAGCCATCACTTCGCTGTGCCGTGATGTGCAGAAACAAATTAAGTTTGGCTGGAGCCAACCAGATATCTTGGTTTGTATTCATTGCGGTCTTACTGATCCGTCCTGCTATTCCAGAGTCCAGCTCAATCCAACGAAGCGTAAGCGTACATTCTCACCATCACGATTCATGTCCACACGCCGCGGCAATACCAACTCACCATACTGGCGCGGGTCGGGATAGCTCACGGTCCAGCCATCCTGAACCAGTTGCGAGAGTTGGTTGAGATCATTGAATTCCAATACGGCATCAGAATCTGGGGCCGGTAATCCTCTAATCCAGTATTCAAGATGTGACACCGGCAGCTCATATCCCAATTGCTGCAGGATCAGGTCTTCCGGGCTGCTGGCTGTAAGTACTTCACCGTCCTGTTCCAAGGTCACCAGGCCCGGTCTGCCTTCAATGGTGGTGTTGCCTGCGTTAAAAGTGCCCCACAAGCGGATGTTGTAGGTATTGTCCTGCTGCTGCCAGCGAATTCTTGGTGTGAAAGCCTCTTCGTAGTAGCGCACGTTCACGCGGCCACCCAGCTGCCAGGTATTCAGGGTTTCGAGATTATCTCGCAGCGGAGCCCAGACGCTGTTTTCTTCCGCAGGCGGTGCGACAGCCCTGCAGCCGCCAAGCAGGAGCAGAAGGAATAGCGCGTAGGTAAACTGGGGAAATTGCATTGAGATATCGGAAAACCTATATAAGGAAGAAAGAACAAGCGCCTGACCTGGCTTAAAGATCAGCCTCAAGCCGTTCCATCGCTTCCCTGATCAATTCGCTGTCCGGCCTCACTTCCAGCGCATCGCGCCAGACCTCAAGCGCTTCATCCTCGCGGCCCATCTTCCACAGCACCTCACCCACGTGAGAGGCCACTTCATGATCGGGGAACACGGCATAGGCTCGTCGCAGGTTACGCAGGGCGTCTTCATATCGACCGAGCTTGTATTGTGCCCAGCCCAGGCTATCGATAATGGCGGGGTCGTCCGGTTCCAGGGCGATGGCCCGTTCCAGCAACTCCAGTGCTTCCTCATAACGATTGGTCTGGTCGGCGAGCATATAGCCAAGATGATTGAGAGCTCGCGCATCCTCGGGTTTCATGCGAATGATCTGGCGTAAATCGCGCTCGGAGGCCTCCCGGTCGCCCAGGTTGTCATAGAGCAGCACCCGGGCGAACAGCAAATCGGTTTCATTGGGGTATTTATTGAGTGCATTATCCAGCAAGGCTCTCGCTTCATCGGTGTAGCCTGCCTGGATCAATTCGCTGGATTCTACTGTGGTGAACAGGATCTCGAGTCTGGACTGGCCCCTGGACAACCGGGCCAGGTGTGCATGGGCATCATCCAACTCGCCCAGTCCAATGGAAAGCCTGGTGGCCAGTTGCTGGGCCGGAAGGAAATTTTGGGTGCCGATGCGAACCTGTCGGTAATGTTCTACTGCTTCCCGCTCGTTTCCAGTTTGTTCGTTGATATATCCCTGGTAATACTGACTCTCATCCACATACTGGTCGACATTGACCAGTTGTTCGAAGCGTTCAATGGCTTCCTGATAATTTTCCATTTCAAGATCAAGCAGCGCCATGGAATACAGGGTTTCCCAGTCCTGAGGATCCTGTTCCATCAAGATGGCGAACTGATCCTGGGCGTCACCAAATTCCTCTCGCTGTATCAGGAGCCTTGCATAAGTGAGGCGCAGGTTTTTGTTAGTTTCAAACTGACGCAATCCGTTTCGCAGAACACGTGCGGCAGCTTCCGGATCGTCGTTGCTCTGGAATATCTGCGCGTGTAGCAGAACGAGGTTTGGCGACAGATCGGAGACTTCCATCAGACCTTCGTATTCCTCGAGAGCCGCGTTGAAGTTGCCGTTTTGTGCCAGTAACTGCACCAGGGCCAGGCGGATGGATGCCCGCTCGGGGAATTCTGTTACCAACTGATAAAGACTCTCGATGAGAGAGGATCGGGTCCCTTCATCCAGTTGTCCCGTGCGAGAAGCGAGGGCTGAAAAGTCCATATCGCCGCCCAGGTCTATCACCCTTGCCATATGGGAGAGTGCCTGCTCAAAGTTTCCTGCTTCGAGAAATTGAAAAGACAGTAACAGGTGCGGGCGCGCCGCCCCGGGATCTACTTCGGCCCAGAGCAGGCCCAATTGCAGGAGAGCATTCAGGTCCTCATTGACGGAGGCAAATTGCACCGCCCTTTGTATGATGCCCAGGTCCCTGGTCTGAATGGCCAGGTCGAGATAATTGTCCCCAGCTTCGCGCACCTCACCTCGCTGGGCACCCAGCTCACTGATCAGGGCCTGATAGAGCTGGTCTTTGCTGAAGCTGCCATATTCGATTTCTTCTTCAGCGGGCGCAGGAGCGGGTACGACTTCTGCGGCAGCCTGCGCGGTAGTTTGCCCAACGTTACCGGTGTCTGGCAGTCCTGTCTCGGGTGGGTTGCTGGCGCATGCGCCCAGCAGCACTACCAGGGAGCTCAATAGGGGCCAGATTTTCGTTTTTACTGCTTTATTCATTGTCTGCTTTGGTCTGTAAGTTGTTGCCATTGTAGCAGTTACGATGGGAGCGAGGGCAGTGGATTAGCCGCCAGCTGCTGGCGACCATCACAATGGAGGTGGCAGTTGCAGCTCGCTGATTTACGAGTATCGCAAAACCGGCCAATCTGGTGAGCTTTGGGCTCGTTGCCTGGTGGCCATGCCCGCTGTCGTGCTGATGTTGGGCTGTTGTTGGGATAGAGGAACCGAATCTAGTACCATATGCGGCCTTTCATCCCTGGGTTTTGCTCGGAATTCGAATGGCTCTACTGCTAGTAGGCATTAATCACACCACTGCCAGTGTTGCGCTGCGTGAGAAGGTTGCTTTTCCACCTGAACAAATAGCTGCTGCGCTTCAGGATCTCTCGGGTCAGGAATCCGTTAACGAGGCAGTGTTGGTCTCAACCTGCAATCGCACGGAGGTGTACCTGGACCTGGGCGATTCCCATGCAGCAGCAGATGGGCAGACCGCCGAAGATCAAAAACACCAGAATCGAATCCTGGTAGACCAGCGGGAATTTGTTATTCAGTGGCTAAGCAGTTATCACCAGTTATCCACCAGCGATCTGCAAGACTGTGTTTATTTCTATGGTGGCCATGACGTGGTTCGGCATTTAATGCGAGTGTCCTGTGGCCTCGATTCAATGATACTGGGTGAACCTCAGATCCTCGGTCAGATTAAATCTGCCTATGCAGTGGCGGTGGACCAGGATACGGTTGGGAGCGCTTTGGCCCGAGCCTTCGAGGAAGCCTTTTCCATCGCCAAGCAGGTAAGAACAGACACAGCCATTGGAGAGAATCCGGTTTCTGTTGCCTATGCGGCGGCCATGCTGGCGGAACAAATATTTAGCGACCTCACCAGCCTGAAAGTCCTGCTCATAGGCGCTGGACGAACTATCGAGCTGGTAGCAAAGCATCTGGTGGATAAAGGTATCAGAAACCTGGTGGTTGCCAACCGGACGCTGGATAACGCGCTGGAGATTGCTGGGCGATTCAATGGTCATGGTACGCTGCTTTCGGATATACCCGAGCAGTTGTCTGATACCGACATCGTCGTGTCCTCAACCAATAGCCAGCTACCGTTGCTGGGCAAGGGCGCGGTCGAGCGAGCATTAAAACAACGCAAGCACAAACCCATGTTGCTGATCGATCTGGCAGTGCCACGTGATATTGAGCCGGAAACCGCACAACTGGCCGATGCCTATGTGTACAGTATCGATGACATTAGCGGTGTCATTGAGGACAGCCAGAAAAGCCGGGCTGAGGCGGCCGCTCAAGCGGACTCGATTATCGATCGAGGTCTGGCTGAATATGCTCGCAAGGAGCGGTCACTGGATGCGGTGGACACCCTGCGGGCATTTCGAAGCAAGGCCAACAGCATCAGGGAAGCGGAGTTGCAGAAAGCATTGCGCGCCCTGGAAAAGGGCGAAGCGGCAGACGAAGTTTTGACAGGTTTCGCCCGCGGTTTGACTAACAAACTGATTCACTCTCCCAGTGTGCAAATGAAGGAAGCCACGGCTGAAGGCAGGAAAGAAGTACTGGAGCTGATACAAAAACTGTATGAGCTCGGTGCAAACGATGATTAACACCATCAACCCCTGTACAGGCCCATTAAGAATACGATGAAAGAATCTATACTCCTGAAACTGGAAAACCTGCGTGACCGCTTCGGTGAAGTGGAAGCGCTGCTGAGCGATGCAGAAGTGATCAATGACCAGAATCGCTATCGGGATTTATCGCGTGAATATGCCGAGCTGGAAGAGGTGGTTAAGAACTTCGACCGTTATCAGGAGGTTGTGGAAAACCTAAAACAAGCTGAAGAAATGAAAAAGGATGAAGATCCTGAGATTCGCGCCATGGCCGAAGATGAAATCGCCAGCACCACACAAGAGCGCGATGAACTGGAAGTGGCGTTGCAAAAGTTGTTGCTGCCGAAAGATTCGAAAGACAGCTGTAATGTGTTTCTGGAAATTCGCGC
Source organism: Gammaproteobacteria bacterium (assembly GCA_040218615.1). Classification (GTDB taxonomy): domain Bacteria; phylum Pseudomonadota; class Gammaproteobacteria; order Pseudomonadales; family Pseudohongiellaceae; genus UBA9145. Next base: position 459,436 of record JAVJRC010000015.1, on the reverse strand, counting down.
CGGCACCGGCGGGGATGAAGCCGCGTTGTTTTCCGGCGATTTGTTTCGTATGTACTCCAGGTATGCGGAATCCCAGAAATGGAAGTTGGAGATCATCACCGAACGTCCTGGGGAGCATGGCGGGTTTAAAGAGATTATCGCTCGTATCGATGGCAAGAATGTTTATGAAAAACTGAAGTTTGAATCGGGCGCCCATCGGGTGCAACGGGTCCCGGAAACGGAAACTCAGGGCAGAATCCACACCTCTGCCTGTACGGTTGCCATCATGCCGGAACTGGAAGAAGTGGATGCAATCGATATCAGCAAGAATGATCTGCGAATCGATACTTTCCGTGCCAGCGGTGCCGGTGGTCAGCATGTGAACAAAACGGATTCGGCTATTCGCATCACACACCTGCCCACTGGTATCGTCGTGGAATGCCAGGACGAGCGCTCGCAACACAAGAACAAGGCCAGAGCGATGTCTTTGCTGCAGGCAAAGTTGCTGGACCAGGCGCAGGAAGAACAACAACAGGAAGAATCCGACACGCGCCGGAAACTGGTGGGTAGCGGAGACCGTTCCGAGAAGATACGCACCTACAATTACCCCCAGGGCAGGGTTACCGATCACCGGATCAAACTGACTCTCTACAACCTGCCGGAGATCATGGCTGGTGATGTCGATGCCGTAATACAGCCACTGATTAACGAATATCAGGCAGATCAGCTTGCCAGCCTCGCCGGTGAGAATTGATCCAAGCCCAGTTGAAACTGTGGGAGCTGTGGGGATTTCGAAAATGCTGACCATTCGGGATGCCTTGCGAGTGGCAACTGAAAAACTGCAAGAGAGCGAATCGCCCAGGCGCGAAGCAGAAATTCTGCTCGGTCATCTGCTTCAGCAATCACGAGAGTATTTGTATACCCACCAGGAAGCTGAGTTAAGCGCAGACCAGCTCGATCAATACGATGGAATTGTTAACCGCCGTCAGCAGGGTGAACCCATCGCCTACATCACGGGCAAACGTGAATTTTGGGATCTTGAGATGCGGATTACTCCCGCTGTTCTCGTGCCCAGGCCGGAGACAGAATTGCTGGTGGAAACAGCTCTGGAGTTGTTTGCCGAAGACTCTCCCAGGAATGTGGCCGACCTGGGCACCGGGAGTGGGGCTATTGCTATCGCAGTGGCCAAAAGCCGACCTCGGTGGCGAGTGACAGCGGTCGATACCAGTGCTCAAGCTCTGGCGGTGGCTAAAGCCAATGCAGAGCGGCATCACACTGAGAATATCAGTTTCCGGCAATCCAGTTGGTGTGATGGTCTCGAGCCCGCTTCCATGGATCTGGTCATTGCCAACCCTCCTTACGTGGCGCCAGCTGACCCACATCTGCAAGCGGGTGATTTGAGATACGAACCGATTGCGGCGCTGCAGGCGGATGAAGGTGGTTATGCTGATCTGTTTACCATAGCCACCAGCGCACGTGCCAGTCTCAAGCCGGGAGGCTGGTTGTTGCTGGAGCACGGGTTTGACCAGCATCAGCGCTTGAGCGAAAAACTGCAGTCACTGGGATACACTGGTGTCGCTGGAAGTCGGGATCTCGCTGGTCACTGGCGCATGATGCAGGCCCAGTGGTCATCCACCGAAGCTTAGGCCAATCAATTAAAAGTGAGTCGATGAAAGACGAAGCGCTACTCAGATACAGTCGTCAGATCATGCTGCCGGAAATGGATGTTGAAGGGCAGCAGAAGCTGGTGGATGCTACCGTGTTAATCGTGGGCATGGGTGGTTTGGGTTGTCCGGCTGGAATGTACCTGGCAGCAGCCGGGGTTGGGCATCTGATTATTGCCGATGACGACAAGGTCGAACTCACCAATTTGCAACGGCAGATTGCCCATAGTCAGAATGATCTTGAGACTTCCAAGGTGGAATCTGCCCGGGTAACTTTGCAGGGGCTGAATCCCGATGTGCAGATCACAGCCGTCCATGCGCGGCTGCAAGGTGAGGCACTGGACAGCTATGTCAGCAAAGCCGATCTGGTAGTCGATGCTTGCGACAACTTCTCAACACGCTTCGACATCAATAGAAGCTGTCTGCAGCACAGGGTTCCGCTTGTATCCGGTGCTGCCATTCGGATGGAAGGGCAGGTAGCTGTTTTTGATAGCCGCGACGGCAGCAGTCCCTGTTATCAGTGTCTTTATCAGGAAGGTGATGATGTCGATACCAGTTGTGCGAGCAATGGCGTGATGGCGCCGCTGGTGGGGATTATCGGTTCGGTGCAGGCTATGGAAGCGATCAAGCTTATCGCTGGTATTGGCCAATCCCTTTCCGGGCGGCTGTTGCTACTGGACGCCAGTTCCATGCAATGGCGAGAAATGAAGCTGCCCCGTGATCCTGCCTGCCAGGCTTGTGGTAAAACCTGATACGGCAACTGCCAAATCATGGCTGGAAAGGCCACTGAAATAGGCTGTTGGCGCATTGCGCCACCTCTGAGTACCCGTTATCATGCCTGCCCCATGATTAATCGGTCCAAAATCCCGGCTACTATCTATTTGTGCCAACTTATTTATGCCAGCTCACAGCAACTGGCAGCGAATACAAGATTTTGAGTCCATCAGAGAATAACAAGTAGTCGATGGAAACCTCAGTGAAGCAAGAAAACGAAGAACAACAAACTCCGGTCGCACAGGAATCTTTTGATCAATTTGATCTGCAGCAGCCGCTGCGCGACGCGATCACCAAACTCGGATTCCAGTATTGCACTCCAATTCAGGCGCAGAGTCTGAAGCACACCTTGCATGGTCACGATGTGACTGGCAAGGCGCAAACCGGTACCGGTAAAACAGCCGCATTCCTGATCACGATTATCAACGATTTGTTATCCAATCCCATCGAAGAGGATCGCTTTATTGCTGAGCCCAGAGCCCTGATCGTGGCGCCAACTCGCGAACTGGCCATACAAATTGCCAACGATGCGGTGGATCTGACCGCGTGCTGCGATTTACATACGGTGACCCTGGTGGGTGGTGAGGATTACCAGAAACAACATAAAGCTCTGAACAAAGAACCAGTGGATATTCTCGTCGCCACTCCAGGGCGCCTGCTCGATTTTGTACAGAATGACAATTTGCATTTGGGGCTGGTGGAATTGCTGGTGCTGGATGAGGCTGACCGCATGCTGGATATGGGTTTTATTCCCCAGGTTCGGCAGGTGGTTTCGCGCACTCCCAAAAAGGAATGCCGGCAGACACTGCTGTTTAGTGCAACGTTCACACCGGAGATCCAGGAGCTTGCCGGTCGTTGGGCCATGGATCCCATCATGGTAGAGGTAGAGCCAGAGAAAGTTGCCGCAGATGCGGTTGACCAGAAAGTCTATCTCGTCACTACCGCAGACAAATACAGTTTGCTCTACAACCTGATCTCGGAAGAAAAAGCAGAAAAGGTCATGGTGTTCAGCAACCGCCGTGACCAGGTTCGCAAGCTGGCGGACAATCTTTATCGCAACGGCATCAACTGCGGCATGCTCTCTGGCGAGATTGCCCAGAACAAGCGGATTCGGACTCTGGAAGATTTCAAATCAGGCAAACTGCAGGTGCTGGTTGCGACCGATGTTGCCGGGCGGGGTTTGCATATCGACGATGTCACTCATGTGATCAACTACACACTGCCCGAAGAGCCGGAAGACTATGTGCATCGAATTGGGCGTACGGGAAGGGCAGGGGCTGTTGGAACTTCCATCAGCTTCGCCTGCGAAGAAGATTCGTTCCTGTTACCCGACATCGAAGAGAAGCTGGGCATGAAGCTAAGCTGTGTTCATCCGGATGATGACCTGCTGACGGAAGCCCCGAGGTTTGAAAGACCCTCTCATTTCAAACCCAAGGGCACTGGTGGCAGGGATAACAAGCGCAGGCCCAGACAGGGAGCCAGACGTTAGACAACTACTCTGCTTAGAGCTTTCCTTTTTTATTCCACGATGGCTCTCAGCGGCGGGTGGATGTCCATCAGCCTCAAGCAGGCACAGTCTTGAAGAAGGCGCCTAATGGGAAGTGCTAACTGCTTTTTTTAGCGCCAGCCGCTTGTAGTGCTTCGGCGTAGTCTGAAGATTTTCGATGCTGGCTCACCAGGTCGAGAAAGGTGCTGCCGTCTTCCAGTTTGACGTTGATATCGTGACCTGCGTCCACAAAGATTGGCAGGAAGCGGCTGAACAATTCTTCAGTCATTCCACGATAGGCTTTGAGCAGAATATTGTAGTCGGCGGGCAAGTGCTCGGGTGGTTCCAGATCAAGGAAAGCCTTTAGTCGGTCATCGGACCATTCTTCATTGCGCGTGGCAATCTGCGTCCTTTCAGCCCCTCTCTTTTTGCCTTCTTTGGCAGCAGTATTCATGAAAGCTTTTCCCTGAGCAGCTGGTTTACCTGGCCTGGATTGGCCTTGCCCTGTGACAGTTTCATGGCCTGACCAACCAGATAGCCAAGTACCTGTTCCTTGCCGTCCTTGAATTGCTGGACTTGTTCGGGATTGCTGGCAATCACATCATCTACCAGTTTCTCGATGGCACCCGAGTCAGTGACCTGTTTAAGGCCCTTACTCTCGATAATCTCATCCACACTGCTTCTGTCTTCGACCATGGTTTCGAACACGGTCTTGGCGATCTTGCCAGAGATGGTGTTGTCCTTGATGCGGCTAATCAGGTCAGCCAGGCGATCGGCTTCGATGGGTGACCGGGCAATCGGCAGATTGTCCTTGTTGAGCAGGGCCTGCAAATCTCCTGTTACCCAGTTTGCTGCCAGTTTTGCATCGCCACTGGTTTTGGCCACTGTTTCAAAATAATCGGCCATTTCACGCTCGCTGGTAAGCACGCCTGCATCGTAGTCACCGAGCCCGTATTCTTCACTGAACCTGGCAGCACGGGCGTCAGGCAGCTCAGGTAGTTCTGCGCGAACGGCTTCGATGAACGCGTCGTCGATAACCACGGGAAGCAAATCCGGTTCCGGGAAATAACGGTAGTCATTGGCCACTTCCTTGCTGCGCATGGAACGGGTCTCATCCTTGTCCGCATCGTAGAGCCGGGTTTCCTGCACGATTTTGCCACCGTCTTCCAGAATGTCCTGTTGTCTTTCTACTTCGTAGTTAATGGCTTTTTCCACGAAGCGAAAAGAATTGATGTTCTTGATTTCTGTGCGCGTGCCGAATTCTTTCTCACCTTTAGGCCGAATCGACACGTTGGCATCACAGCGCATGGAACCTTGAGCCATGATGGCATCGGAAATATCAAGATAACGAATTATCGAATGCAGCTTTTTCAAATAGGCCACGGCTTCTTTCGCGCTGCGCAGATCCGGTTCGGACACGATTTCCAGCAGTGGTGTGCCAGCCCTGTTGAGATCGATGCCGGTCATACCATGGAAATCTTCATGCAGGGATTTACCTGCATCTTCTTCCATGTGCGCGCGGGTGACGCCAATCACTTTTTCGCTACCATCCTCCAGAGTGATGGTGAGTTCCCCGCGACCGACGGTAGGAAAATCCAGCTGGCTCACCTGATACCCCTTCGGCAGGTCCGGATAGAAGTAATTCTTTCTGTCGAAGACCGAGTGCTTGCCTATTTCGGCATCAATAGCCAGGCCAAACTTCACAGCGCATTTAACCGCCTCAGCATTGAGTACCGGCAAGACACCGGGTAGCGCCAGGTCGTAGATATTGGCCTGGGTATTGGGCTCGGCACCAAATTCGGTGGCAGTTCCCGAAAAGAGCTTTGATTGAGTGGAGAGCTGTACATGCACCTCCAGACCGATGACTGTTTCCCATTCCATGATCACAGCTCCAGCGCTGGCTTCTGCTTGTGCCAGTCAGTCTGCAGTTGATATTGATGCGCCACATTGAGAACCCTGGATTCGGCAAAGACGTCGCCCACAATGTGCATGCCTATGGGTAATCCGTTTGCCATACCCGCAGGGACCGAGATGCCAGGCAAGCCAGCCAGATTTACTGCGATGGTGTAGATGTCTTCCAGGTACATGGCCACCGGATCGGATTTGGAACCCAGCTTGAATGCGGTATGGGGGGAGGTAGGGCCGATGACCACGTCTACTTCTTTAAAGGCATTGTCGAAATCATTCTTGATCAGGCGGCGAATCTTCTGAGCCTTGCGGTAGTACGCGTCGTAGAAACCCGCGGACAGGGCATAGGTGCCAACCATGATGCGGCGCTTCACTTCATCGCCGAAGCCCTCACTGCGGGTGCGCTTGTACATGTCTTCCAGATCGACTGGGTCGGCGCATCGGTAGCCATAACGCACACCATCGTAGCGAGACAGGTTGGCCGAGGCTTCCGCTGGCGCCACCACATAATAAGCGCTGACTGAAAGATGGTTATTTGGCAGGTCAATTTCCTTGATTGTAGCACCCAGCTTTTCGAATTCAGTCAGTGCATCTCTTATGCCTCTTTCTACTTCCTCCGTTAGCCCTTCGGCGAAGTGCTGTTTGGGAATGCCAATTTTGAGACCGTCGAGTGATTGATTCAGCTCGCGGGTATAGTCATCGGCTGGTTCGTTGGCGCTGGTGCTGTCTTTGGGGTCGTGACCAGCCATCACATTCATCATCAAAGCCGCGTCTTCTGCGCTTTTGCAGATAGGACCTGCCTGATCGAGGCTGGATGCGAAAGCGATCATTCCCCATCTTGAAACCCGGCCATAGCTGGGTTTGAAGCCTGTGACGCCACAAAACGCTGCTGGCTGACGGATAGATCCGCCAGTGTCCGTGCCTGTGGCAATCGCGCAAAGATCGGCGGCTACTGCGGCTGCCGATCCTCCGGAAGAGCCACCTGGCACTCTTTCTGTATCCCAGGGATTACGCACCGGGCCGAAATAACTGGTCTCATTGGATGAGCCCATGGCGAATTCATCCATGTTGGTTTTGCCAAGCATGACAGCGCCTGCTGCATTGAAATTCGCAACCACGGTAGAGTCATAAGGTGCAACAAAGTTTTCCAGCATGCGGGAACCGCAGCTGGTGGTGACGCCATTGCTGCAGAAGATATCCTTGTGAGCAATGGGAATGCCAAGCAAAGGGGAGGTATCACCTGCAACGCGCCGCTCATCGGCAGCTTCGGCTTGCAGCAGTGCAGTTTCCTCGCAAACAGTGATGAAACTATTCAGGGAATCATTCAGTTGTTTGATGCGATTCAAATATTCACGGGTCAACTCAACGCTGGAGCAGGCACCAGATGTCAGAAGTTGTGAGAGTTCAACTGCAGTTTTTTCGATCATCGAATTGGGGTCTTATAGATTTAGTTGTCGAAGAGTTGTGCCGATGCCAATGCCGGAATTAGTTAAAAAAGAGAGGTGGGACTATTCGATCACTTTAGGGACCAGATACAAGCCATTTTCACTCTGCGGCGCCAGGGCCTGGAGTTCGTCGCGTCGATTTTCCTCGGTGACTTCATCCGCCCTCATTGGCTGGGTCATATCCAGCGGATGGGCAAGAGGTTCCACATTCTCCGTGTCCACGGCCTGCATCTGGTCGATCAGATTGAGGATATCGGTGATTCGGGAGGTCACTTCGTCAGCTTCCGCTTCGCTGATATGCAAGCGTGCCAGCTGGGCAACTTTTTCAACTTCCGACCTGTCGAAGGCCATGCTCAAGCTCCGGGTAGTTCAGTGCTTCGGTTTTGTCGAGCGCAATCTGGACGGGGTTCAACTAAATGAAGCAAGTTACTTGCTCTAGTCCGAAACGGTTGCTAGAGTGCGTCCTAATTCGCGAGAAGGCGAGATTATACTTGAAAATCGGTGACTTAGGACCCTCTAATTAATTCCAAAATCACTCATCTGCGCATTGATTTGACGGAATTTAACCAAATCGAGTCAATTTTGCCGGTCGCCAGCTCCAGGAGATTCCATTAGTCAGATCCGACCCTGTGAGGCAGCCAATAAATCCTCAGCTCGTCCTAAATCTATAGGCATTATTGCCGCTTTATTTAGGGACTCTCTTGAGTACAACCCATGAGATCTTCAATCGAGAACCAAGAAGGAAATAACAAGCCATCGGGATTGGAAATTCTTTTTGAGGCACACGAAACTACATGTTTAAAAAAATTCGGGGAATGTTCTCCAATGATTTGTCTATCGATCTGGGTACAGCCAATACGCTGATCTATGTGCGCGATGAAGGTATCGTGCTCAATGAGCCCTCGGTAGTCGCGATTCGGACCCATAATGGGCAGAAGACAGTGACCGCAGTGGGCTCGGATGCGAAACGCATGCTTGGCCGTACTCCCGGCAATATCACTGCCATTCGGCCCCTGAAGGATGGTGTTATCGCCGATTTCCAGGTTACCGAGAAGATGCTGCAGCACTTTATAAATAAGGTGCATGAAAACAGCTTCTTCCCGCCCAGCCCGAGAGTGCTGGTTTGCGTTCCCTGTAAATCCACCCAGGTCGAGCGCCGCGCGATCCGGGAATCTGTGGCTTCGGCCGGTGCTCGAGACGTACGCCTGATCGAAGAACCCATGGCAGCAGCCATTGGCGCCGGACTGCCGGTGGAGCAGGCCAGCGGTTCCATGGTTGTGGACATCGGCGGTGGTACTACCGAAATCGCCATTATTTCCCTCAATGGCGTGGTGTACTCAGAATCGGTCCGCGTCGGTGGTGACCGTTTCGATGAAGCCATAACCACCCATGTACGCCGCAACTACGGCAGCCTGATCGGTGATGCCACGGCCGAACGCATCAAGAAAGAGATTGGTTGTGCTTATGTGGGTAATTCCAGTGAAATTCGGGAGATCGACGTGCGCGGCCGAAACCTTGCAGAAGGTGTACCCCGCAGCTTCACCCTGAACAGCGATGAAATCCTGGAAGCCCTGCAGGAACCTCTTACGGCTATTGTTCAGGCAGTCAAAAGCGCTCTGGAACAGTCTCCGCCTGAACTGGCATCCGATATCGCCGAGAGTGGCCTGGTATTAACCGGTGGCGGCGCTCTGCTAAAAGATCTGGACAAATTGCTCTCTGAAGAGACTGGCTTGCCCGTGATCGTGGCTGAAGACCCACTCTCCTGTGTTGCCCGGGGCGGCGGCAAGGCCATGGAGTTGATGGACGCTCACGATATTGATCTGGTGACCCTGGATTAGGGGGCAGCGCCCACTTAAGTCAGCGATGGGGGCTGAGGCGACCTGCGTCAGTTTCCCGGTTTTCGGCAGGGGGCTATAATTTCCGGGGTCGGCGGGCCTGGCAGAACGGGCCCGTCCATGAAATTCGTGCAAGAATTGTAAGATCCCGCGAGGTAGTCAGTTATCGACAAGACCCTGTTCATCAAAGGTGTTGCCCTGGAATACAGGGCGCTAGCCTTCCTGTTGCTCTCGATCTGCATCATGTTTGCCGATAGCCGCTTTGGTTATCTGGAGAGAGTGCGTTACGGACTGGGATATCTCACTACGCCTATTTACTGGGTTGCGGACACTCCCGCGCGCGTCTCCTTCTGGATTGATGATGTGTTCGTTTCCCGGACAGACCTGTTGGAAGAGAACGAGCAGCTCAGGGAATCGTTACTGGTAGCTCAACGTGAACTGCAACTTCTCGAATCGCTGGCCAGTGAGAACAGTCGGCTGCGTGATCTGCGTGAAGCGACCCAGGTGGTGCCCGGGGACGTATTGCCTGCAGAAATCATCAACGTCTCACCAGACCCGTTCGCCAAGCGGGTGCTCATCAACAAGGGGGCCGAGGACGGGGTTTTTGTCGGACAGGCACTGCTGGACGCCAATGGCCTGATGGGTCAGGTGGTCGAAGTGCTTCCTTTTACCAGTTGGGTCCTGTTGATTACCGATTCGCATCATGTCACACCCGTTGAGGTGAACAGAAACGGTGAGCGAGCCCTGGCCCGTGGTTCCCGAACAACCTCATCTGAGTTGGTTCTGGAGTTCGTTACCCAAACCCAGGACATGCTGGCCGGTGATCTGCTGGTGAGTTCAGGAATGGGTCAGGTGTACCCCAAAAATTACCCGGTGGCGGAAATTACCAGCGTCTACAGCGATCCGGGCCAGGATTTTGCTACCGTGAGAGCGCGCCCTCTGGCCCAGATGGCCAGCACCCGGCATGTCATGCTGGTGTTTAGCAGCGAGGAAACCGTGATTCCCGAGCCTGATTTTGAGGCCGACAAACTCATCGAATCCGGGGAAACCGAACTCGACGAGAACCAGCTCACCCAGGTTGAGCCTGAGCAGGACAACCTCTAGGTAGCCCGATGCAGCGCAAAGCACATTCTACCTGGGTCATTTTCCTTACTTTCTTTATTGCCTATCTGCTCGCTATTGTGCCGTTCCCGGATTGGGCAATGAATTATCGTCCCGAGTGGGTGCCCATGGTATTGATTTACTGGGCCATGGCGCTGCCGCACCGGGTTGGAATCGGGTCTGCCTGGCTGGCTGGTATCATCCTGGATGTGCTGGAAGGCTCGGTGCTGGGTGTGAATGCGGTCGGCCTGGTGCTCATCGCCTACGTGACCCTGAACCTTCATTTGCGATTGCGTATGTTTTCCGCCCTGCAACAAGCAGGTCTGGTGCTGGCGCTGGTGGGTATCAACCTGGTGCTACACCATTGGCTGGAAATAGTGACCGGGCAAACCGTGTCATCCAGCCTGATGTTTCTCATGGCAGCTTTAACCAGTGCCATAATCTGGCCGTCATTGTTTCAACTATTGCGCCAGACCCGGCGAAGTTTTGATGTGCATTGATTGTCGATTGATCCGGCGAGTTTAACCGTGCCAAGACTCATACTTGCTTCTGCCTCACCCAGGCGCCAGGAGCTGCTTGCCCAAATTGGTGTGCGCTATCAGCTCGCACCCCAAAATATCGATGAATCCCCTCGTGATGGAGAATCGCCTGTTGAGCTGGTGCGGCGGCTCGCCGAGGAAAAAGCCAGAGCGGCGCTGGCTGAAAATGCCGAGCCAGAAATCGTGGTGCTGGGTTCCGATACTATTGTGGTTCACGACGGTGAGATTTTGGCTAAGCCATCGAGCCGCCAGGATGCGCTCCGTATGTTGCAACTCCTTTCCGGATCCTCCCATGAGGTGCATACCGCAGTCAGTTTATGCAGTTCCGATCAGCAATCTACCTTGCTCTCTACAACCGAGGTCAGGTTCCGGCCCATTTCAGATGCCGAGGCGGTTGCCTACTGGGAAAGCGGAGAGCCTGAAGACAAGGCCGGCGGCTATGCCATCCAGGGGCTGGCGGCGGTGTTTGTGGAATCCATAGCGGGCAGTTACAGTGGTGTCATGGGCTTGCCACTGTATGAAACAGCACAATTGTTGCAACAATTTGGTATCGACAGTTGGCAACATCCGGATCTGGATCGAGGCCAGGCTTAGTCAGCCAGGCAGCTACGGAGAACAGACAAGGGTTGAAAGCATTAGTAGGAAAACCGACAAAAGAGTAGTGCCATGAGCGAGGAAATTCTAATCAATGTGACTCTAATGGAGACTCGCGTTGCGCTCATAGAAAATGGACTGCTGCAGGAAGTTTTCATCGAGCGGCACAACAAACGCGGTCATGTTGGTGATGTCTTTCGGGGCAAGGTTGCCAGGGTGATGCCGGGAATGGAGGCGGCATTCGTTGAAATCGGACTGGACCGTGCAGCTTTTATACACAACTCTGATATCGCGGTGATTGATGCCGATGGGTTCGAAGTTCGTGATGAATTGCCACGGCCTATCCAGGAGACATTGCGTGAAGGCCAGGACATCGTCGTCCAGGTTGCCAAGGATGCCATCAGCAGCAAAGGTGCCAGGCTGACTACTCACCTGACACTTCCTTCAAGAAACCTTGTGTATATGCCCCGCAACAAACACCTGGGGATCTCCCAGCGACTCGAGGATGAGGAAGAGCGGGAGCGACTCATGCAGGTGTTGCAGGAAGTACTGGAGGCAGAATCCTGGGATGAGAGCGGCGGGTTCATCATCAGGACGGCTGCGGAAGGGGCGAGCTTCGAGGAACTGCAGGAAGACGTGCGCTTTTTACGCAGGTTGTGGGCGAAAGTCGAAGAGCGAATCGCGCGCAAGGATGGCATCAAGGCGGTATACCAGGAAGTCCCTCTCTACATGCGGACAGTTCGCGACTTGATTCGGCAGGAAGTCGAAAAGATCCGTGTGGACGACAGGAATTCATTCGCCGAAATTCAAGGTTTTCTGGATGACTTCGTGCCAGAGCTGGAAACCAAAGTGGAGTTCTATGCTGGTGACCGGCCTATATTCGATTTGTATGGCATCGAGGATGAAATCAATCGGGCGTTGGCCCGCTCAGTTAAACTCAAGTCAGGTGGTGATCTGATTATCGATCAGACCGAGGCCATGACCACCATTGATGTCAATACCGGTGGTTATCTTGGCAGCCGCAACCATGCGGAAACTATTCTTAAAACGAACCTGGAAGCAGCGACTGCCATTGCCAGGCAGCTTCGGGTCAGAAACCTCGGTGGCATTATCATCATCGATTTTATCGACATGCTGGACCCTGAACACCAGCGCCAGGTGCACAGGACTTTTGCCAAGGCGCTGGAAAAAGACCATGCCCGCACCAGCATCACTGGCATATCACAACTTGGCCTGATTGAGATGACGCGCAAGCGCACCCGCGAAAGCCTGGGTCAAACTCTCAACAGCGACTGCCCCGTCTGTGACGGTCGTGGCACTTTGAAATCCGCTGAATCGGTGTGCTTTGAGATATTTCGGGAAATTCTCAATGTAGCCAGGGCCTATGAGAATGATGTCCTGTTGGTCATGGCCTCGCAGATCGTCGTGGATCGATTATTGGATGAAGAATCGGATACTCTCGCCGGACTCGAGGAATTAGTCGGTAAGACGGTCAAATTCGAGGTTGAACCTATGTATACTCAGGAACAGTTTGACGTGGTTTTGTATTGATTCGGAGCCGTTTTGGCCCTGGTTTATCAGTTGCTTAAGTTCCTGTTCAGCAACTCCGCGTTAAAACACAGTCAGACTGGCACATCTATGCAAAGCTCATAGCTTCCGAAATCCATGCTCGCAACCCTTATCCAGAGAATCCTCCAACAGCTAGTTTTGCTTGCTGTAGTGAGCGTGGTGTTGCTGGCTGCCTATGTAAGCGCCGGTCGAGAATTCATGCCTGTGATTTCTCGCTATTCAGATTTTCTTGAGAACCAGATATTCGCAAACACAGGAATCCCTGTTGCCATTGATGCGGTAACCGGAAGCTTCAGTGGTTTTAATCCGGTGATCAGCATAGATGGCTTGCGTATGGCAGTCACCGATGAGTTGCACCCGGATGAGATTGCTTCCAACGCGCTTTATTTTGAGAACGCCAGGATGGTTGTGGATATGTCTCGCAGCATCTGGCAAAGACGTTGGGTATTGGAAGAGTTTGTTGTAGAAAGTCTGGAGCTGAATTTGCAGCAGAATGCCAATGGCGGCTGGCAATTGTCTGGACTGGATGTTTCCGGTGACGAGCCGGCGGATCTTGATGCTCTTTATCAGACCTTTTTAAGTTTTACCCGTCTTGACTTGCGTGATGTGTTAATCAGTGTGAACACCATGGCAGGTGAGTCCCTCATTTTTACCAACGGGCTCGCTACCATCAGGAATCAGGGTGATGATCATTTTCTCCATGTGGATGCCAACCTGGCACAGAATCCCCAGCCATTGACTTTTTCCATGGAAGTACAGGGTGATGCATTTTCGGAACTGGAAGGTCGCTTGCATATCAATATGCCCAGTGCGGATTACAGCCCCCTCATGTCAGCCAGCAATTTGCAGAATGTGGAAGTTGAACAACTGAATGCCAGCGCCGAGCTCTGGATTGACCTGGCAGACGGGGCAGTCAGCGCGGCTCGAAGTACTTTTGCCCTGGACAATCTGGCGCTGAGGATAGAAGACAACCCGACATTGGAAGTGGGTGATATATCGGGCCGTGCTGCGCTGTCGCGGGGAATGGCAGCAGAGCATTGGGAGATTGCATTCTCCGATATGGCAGTCAATCACGGTGACCAGTTTTGGCGTGATTTCAATGGCTTTGTCTATTATCTGCCAGGGCAGGCCTTGTCCGTACGTGCCGACCAGATAGAGCTGGGTTTACTGACGGACCTTGCCCTGAACAGCGGTTTTCTCGATGAAGGGGCCACGCAGCAGCTGCAGGGATACTCACCGGCAGGTCGTTTGCAGAATTTTTCACTTTCAGTTCCCCTGGCCGAAGACAGCGTCGATCCCATTCGCCTGCGAACGAATCTGGGAGATGTGGAGCTGGGTTCTGTTAATGGGTCGCCAAACATGTGGGGCTTGACTGGCTATTTCGAACTTCTGATAAACCAGAATTCTGGTCTCATTAGCGGAGTGGCTGAAGTTGAATCCGATAATTTCAGCATGAACATTCCCAATACCTTTACCAGTGTCTGGGACTTCGATTACGTGAATGGCCGTCTGTTGGTAAACGTGGACAACTCTGCTGGTGAGCGGGTGCGATTACTCAGCAGTGTGGTGGTGGCTGAATCCGATGCGGTTGATGGCCATGTAAAATTCTTTTCCGAGGTGCACCGTCATGAAGACGGCGGTCGCGATGCCAATCTCGAACTGATGGTGGGTGCTGAACGAGTCGATGCTGAGTACAAGGCATTGTTCCTGCCCGATGGCCCCAATGTTTCTCCCAGCCTGCGCAACAGTATGGAATTTTTGGAGCGGGCGATACTCGACGGTGATATTCGTGACAGCGGTGTGATCTTCAGGGGGTCGACGGTCTCTGGTTCCGATCCCCTGGCGAAGACATTTCAGAGTTTCTTCGTGCTGGACAATGGAGAGCTGAACTACAGCGATGAGTGGCCCAATCTCAATGCAGTGTCTGCACTGGTCATCACTGATGATAACAATGTAGATATCGGTGCCAGTACCGGCCGTAGTCTGGATATCGCATTGCAGCAGGCTGAGGGTCGCATCCGGCTCGACGATAACGACCAGACCCTGTTGACTATCAACGGTAAAACCAGCGCAGCAACCGCCAGGGGGCTTAACTTCTTACAGAATATTCCCGTGGGTGAGAATCTCAAAAATGCATTTGCCAGCTGGACTGCCACTGGAGATTTTAATGCAGACGTGGAGGTTCGTGTCCCTTTGAATCAGGACGGAGCCCAACCTGATGTGCGCTTGCATATGGATCTCTTGGGTAACGAACTGACCATTCCCGAGTTTGATATCGCGGTGTCCGATCTTACTGGCCCTGTCGTGTTTGATACCAGGACCGGTCTCGAGGAGAGCTCACTGCAAGCGCAAATGTTTGGAGACCAGGTTCAGCTCGCTCTGTCTTCCCAGACCAACGAGGGTAATCTTCAGCAGATTTACATTGAAGGGGAAGGGCGCACCACACCTGAGGATCTGATTGCCTGGCCCGGCCAGTCTGACATTGTGCGGGATCTGTTGGCATCGATGGAAGGGGCTTTTGACTATCGAGCCCGGATGACTATCGATCAAACTGGTACACCCGATGCACGGAACAACTTGTCTATTCAGTCGGATCTCACTGGTACCAGGCTGAACTTTCCCTATCCGCTGGGTAAAGAAGCTGATGAAGCCATCGTGATGGATCTCGATCTCAGCTTTGCGGGAGAGTTGCTGGATATAACAGGGAACATCGGGCCAATGTTGCAAATGCAGATGAGCCTTGAGAATGGAGTCGTACGTGAAGGCTTGCTGGCAATGGGAGAGGATATGCCGCGAGCGGAGATACTGACGCCGGCATCTGACTCCGGGCTCATAATACTTGGCGACATCGATCACTTCGATCTTCAGCCCTGGACCGACTTTGTGGGCTCGATTGGCAACAGTGGTGATTCAACTTCTCCTGCTCAATATGACGAAAGTATAGCCTTTGTAGATATCGCGACCGACGTATTTTCGCTCTACGATCAGGAACTTCCCCTGGTCAATTTCAGAATCGAGCCCAATAGTGCGCGCTCAGGTTGGCTCGCTTCATTAAACAGCGACTCGGTAGCGGGCGAAGTACTCATTCCCTATGACGATTCAGAATACTTGCAGGTGGATCTGGAGTATCTGGTGTTGCCAGGCGAAGAGGACGAGCTTGATAGCATGAACCCTGAAGAAGCAGACAGCGCTGTTGCCGCTTCAGCAACCAACCAGGCGGAAGCAGCAGTAACAGCAGACAATCCGGGATCGGCTCAGCAATCAGAGGAAGCCGAAGAAGAAGAGAGATCAGATCCATTGCTTAATCTGGATCCACGGGACTTGCCTCTCATGCAGTTTGCAACCGATGCTTTCGCCATCGGTGAAAATGAATTCGGAAGCTGGGAATTCACGCTCATTCCAACCACAGCCGGAGCTGAATTTGAGGATATAAATTTTGATTTCAGGGGGCTTCGGCTCGGTCGCGACGAGCTGGCTGAGGATGTGGAATCGCTGGAACCGCATTTTCGCTGGAACTTCGATGGCGAAACCCACTCCAGTGAACTGACAGGCGTTCTGATCGCCGACGATATTGGCAACGTATTGCAGGCGAATGGTTATGCACCCAGCCTGCAGAGCAGCCGGGCGACTTTTGTTACAGAAGTTGACTGGCCTGGTTCCCCGGCATTTTTTTCAGGCGACAATTTGAGTGGCAGAATTGACCTGCTAGTGGAAGATGGCCGATTCAATCGAAACTCTGGTGGGCAAGGGGCATTGCGGCTGGTGAGCTTTATCAATCTCACGGCTGTGTTTCAGCGATTGCGATTCAGCGATGACCTGTTGCGTCGAGGGCTTGCCTATGACGAGATCAGAGGCAGATTTACTCTCGATAATGGCATGATGCATATTGAGGACAGGCTGGTGATTAGTGGGCCGAGCAGCCTGTATCAGATTACTGGAGATCTGGACCTGGCAGAGGAAGTGATCGAGGGAGAAATGTTCGTGACCTTGCCAGTAAGCAACAACCTGCCCTGGATTGGTTTGGTCACTGGCAATATACCGCTTGCGGTAGGCGCCTATCTGTTTGATCAGATATTCGGTGACCAGGTAGACAGCCTGTCCAGCGCGGTTTACACCCTCAGCGGACCGCTGGCCGGCCTTGAACCCACCTTCAAGCAGGCCTTCGGGTCCCCTCCTGCTGAAGCGGTGCCCAACACGCCACCACCTCCTGCACAATAGCATTCGCCAGACTGGCAAGACTGGATCAGTCGATCCAGGTTTTTCATCTCGAGTTGATCGGGTTAAGCTTTGCTGAACTCAGGGAGAATCACATGACACACAAGCTGGCAGCGGTGCAGATGGTAAGCGGAGCTGACCTGGATGCCAATCTGAAAGCTGCCGAGGGTCTGATTGCCGAGGCCTGCCAACAGGGTGCCTCCCTGGTGTTATTGCCGGAAGTCTTTGCTGTGCTCGAAGGTGGACCCATGCGTCCGTTTGGCGAAGAGCAGGGCTGTGGGCCCATCCAGGAATTTCTTGCTGAGCAGGCAAAAAAGCATCAGGTTATTCTGGTTGGCGGGACCATCCCGCTCATCTCCAGACCGGGGCGGCAAGCAGCCGATGGGGATTACCTGATTGAGGATCAACGGGTAAGACCCGCGAGCCTGGTCTACGGTACGCAAGGAGAACTGCTGGCGCGCTACGACAAGATTCATTTGTTCGATGTGCAGGTGGAAGATACCCAGGCAAGCTACTCTGAATCACGCAGCTATGAGGCAGGAGAAGAGATAGTCTGTGTCGATACGGCCATCGGCAGACTTGGTCTGACCGTTTGCTATGACCTGCGATTCCCTGAGCTGTATCGGGAGTTATTCCGTCTGGAAGCGGAAATCGTGACAGTGCCCGCGGCATTCACCCGGGTCACAGGCGAAGCCCACTGGGAGCCCTTGCTAAGGGCCAGGGCGATTGAGAACCAGTGCTACATCGTTGCCGCAGGACAGGGTGGGCGCCACAACGAGAGGAGAGAGACCTGGGGGCACTCCATGATTATCGATGGCTGGGGAACGGTCCTGGCCCAGGTGAAAGAGGGTGAGGGAGTCGCGGTTGCTGAATTCGACCCGGAGAAACTCTCTGCAATTCGCAAGCGAATGCCGGTTGCTGAGCAGCGCAAGCTCTCTTAAGATGTCGCCTGCAAATTTTCCGCTCCACAGGTGTCGTCATCAACAAGAGTCTGTTTAGTAACCTGATCGCAGCAAGCCTCGTTGCTGTGGGTCTTTTTGCCGCCGCTCCCTACCAGGTCTATATCCTCAATACTGGCCTGTTCGCGCTATCAGGTGGTGTTACCAACTGGCTGGCAGTGCATATGCTGTTTGAACGTGTGCCAGGGTTGTACGGGTCCGGTGTTATTCAGCTCCGGTTCGAAGAGTTCAAGCTGGGAATCCGCAACCTGATCATGGAGCAGTTTTTTCAGCGGGGTGATCTTGAGGCCTTTTTTCACGGATCCGGGGATATCACTGAAAAAATCGCCGAGAAACTCATGCGCGGTATCGACGAAATCGACCTCGAGGGAGCATTCGATTCCCTGGTTGAAGTGATCATGAATTCATCTTTTTCCGGCATGTTGGGAATGATTGGCGGCCGTGATGCCCTCAATTCCCTGCGCGAGCCCTTTGTCAAGCGCATGCGCGAGTACCTTCAGGAGCAGTTTGTGGAAGGTGGATTTCAGGAAAAAATCCAGCAAGCCCTGCAGGGCGCACTGGATGAGGACGCCATTCTCGACAAACTGCAGTTCCTCATTGACGAAAGACTGAATCGTATGACCCCCGCCATGGTCAAGGACATCGTCCAGGAGATGATCCGCCAACACCTGGGGTGGTTGGTTGTTTGGGGATGTGCTTTTGGAGGATTGATAGGTCTTTCGGTTACAGTGGCATCCAACTTATAGCCGCTTTGAGATAGTGTTTGGAGGAACTCTTGGGTTAGTCATTACAGTCGTATCCAACTTACAGCCGCTTTAAAATTGCTTTTGGAGGATTGATAGGTCTTTCGGTTACCGTGGCATCCAACTTATAGCCGCTTTGAGATAGTGTTTGGAGGATTGATAGGCCTTTCAGATACCGAGGCTGCCAACTGCAGGGCATCGAGCGTCAGCGACCTGATTGATCAAAATTTAACCAATCCTCCCCTGGCTTCAATCTTTCTCTCAATTCTATACCGACACGTCAGTAATTAATGCGCCCATTCAGTCTTCCAACGGCTTTGTCAAGCTGGTAGTTCAAGTCCATTGTCAAAGAAACGTTCCAGAAATGTTTCTTCGGTCACAAATTTTGGAACTGAACGGGTGTAAATCGAAATATGCTGTAATACAATAGCGCGCTTTATTTTTCAGGGTCCCAGGTGCATTCAGTGCATTGGCCACGAGAGTGGGTCAGCCAGCAGTTTGCGGTTGTGTGGCCGGTTTTTGAATTTCAGTCAAGAGGTTAGATAGCATTTAATATGGCAAGACCAGTCGAATTTGAAGAGGCGAAGGTGTTAAACAACGCCATGGAACAGTTCTGGAAGGAAGGATACGAAGCGAGTTCGGTCCAGAAACTTCTCGACTGCACAGGAATCAACCGGGGAACGCTCTATAATTCCTTTGGTGATAAAGACACATTTTTCAAATCCTGTGTTGACCAATACAACATCATTATGGACAAGCACATCAGCAATTCGTTGAAGAACGAGGCGCTGGGTCCCTGGGAAGCCATCGAAACCTATTTCAAGGAGTCGGTGATTGATATTAGCAACAAGCATCGTGCCATGGGCTGTTTGCTGGTCAATTCCCTGTGTGAAAGTATCAACTATGACCGGGAAATGAAGCGAGTGATCCGTGCCTCAATCAGCAATATCCGCAAGCCTCTGGTGAAGCGGCTCAAGGAAGCGCAGAAGAAGGGCAAACTCAAGAAAGGGGTGAGCGTGGAAGCTGCAGCCGATATTCTGATGAATATGCTCCATGGTGTGCGGGTCAACGCCCGGGATGGCAAAAATGCCCGCCAATTAAAGGACCTCATCAAGTTCACGGTCAATTCCCTGAAAAAATAGCCGCTGGCGCCTCTGGGCGCCATGCTCTGGGGCCTGTAGCCTCGCGGCTTACAAGCGATCCGGGTCACCGGGCAGCAAGAAGGAGGCAGCAGCCTCCTTTTTTGTGCCTGTCTGTCAGCCCCGTTCCCAGGTGATCCAATGCGCTTTTGCATCTCCCGCAGGCGCTGATATACTCTGCCTTTCACCAGAATTTTTGTCAGGGCCAAACAATGAAAAAAATAGCCGGTAAGCGCTCAGAAGACGATGCCAAGATCGATCTGACGCCAATGCTAGACGTGGTATTTATTCTGCTTATCTTCTTCGTGGTAACCGCAACGTTCCTGTCGGAGACTGCGATCAGCGCGGCAAGCAGCGATAACAACAATAATGAGCCACCACCGGAAACCGAGGACGACAAGCGAAATATTCTTTTCGAGATTGGTCCCAACAACGAGATTATTCTCAACGGTAATCCCCGTCCCATTATCGAAACCCAGATTCGTTCCAATATTGACCAGTTGAAAGCTGAGAACCCTGCCGCTTCGGTCATCATTCAACCGGACCATGAGTCTGACGTCAGCACGCTGGTAATGATTATGGACGCGGCACGACAGGCCGGAATGCAAAATATATCGATTGTCGAACCCAACTAGTTAGAACATCAATCGAAAGTCCAGACGCACCATCATTGATGGTGCGTTTTTGTTTGTGGCATTTATGGCTGTTGCGGTACTGTTTCAAATTACTCAAACTCAACTTGCTTGGAACCCATTCCTTCCAGATTCATTAATCTTGTTTAAAAGTCAGTCATTGAATTCATGAAAAGTCTGTGGAAAGAATCCGAAGCCAAAGCCTGTTGTGGAGATTTGGTAGAGCTGCGTGCCTATTCATCCAGGTTGATGGGAGCCAACCCTGACCTTGTCCTTCATGGTGGAGGCAATACGTCCGTAAAGGCTGACTGGCAGGACGTATTTGGTGAATCCACCAAAGCACTGTTCGTTAAAGGATCTGGATGGGACCTGCGCACCATTGAGGCGGCTGGCTTCCCACCAACTCGCCTTGACTATCTGCTTCGCCTTGGTGAACTGAAAGAGCTTGATGACAGTGCGATGATGCGTGAATTACGCCTGGCACTGCTGGATCCGGCTGGGCCCACACCTTCGGTTGAGGCCATTCTGCATGCACTTATCCCCCATCGATTCGTTGACCACAGTCATGCCGATGCCGTGGTTACTATCAGCAATACCCCGGACGGCGAAGCTATTTTGCAAGAACTTTACGGAAGTGAGGTGCTGATCCTGCCTTACATCATGCCAGGCTTTATTCTCGCCAGGCAGGTCGCTGAAGCTACCGCCAATCTGAACTGGGCTGAGATCCGGGGCATCGTGCTGATGCATCACGGAATATTCACTTTCGATGAAGAGGCCCGTGACAGCTACGAAACCATGATCGAGCTGGTGAGCAAGGCAGAGCACTACCTGGAGAAAAAAGCCGACGGGGCAGTCGCCAGCGAAGCGCCGAATTTCACCAGCGCCGATCTGCTGCAATTGAGCAAACTGAGAAAAGCTGCCGGAGAATTATTCGGCGGACCGGTAGTTGTGCGCCTGGATACCAATCCACTGGCGGCAGGTTTTGCAGCTCGCGAGAATGCGTCCGAACTCATTCAGCGCGGCCCCCTGACCCCAGACCACACTATCCACGCGAAGGCTTTTGGCGCGGTTATCGAAAAAGACGTGATCTCGGCCATAAGGGATTTCGACAAAACTTATCAGGACTATTTCCAACTGCACAGCGGTGAAGAGCATCATATGCTGGATACCATGCCCCGCTATGGGATCTGGCTTGACAAGGGCATGGTGTACTTCGCGCCTAATCTAAAGCGCCTGCAGATTGTTGAGGACATAAGCGGGCACACCATCAAGGCGATTCAGCAGGGTGAGGCACTGGGTGGCTGGCAAGCCCTTCCCCGTGCAGACTTGTTCGACGTGGAGTACTGGGAGCTGGAACAGGCAAAACTCAAAAACAATGCTGACAGGGCAGAGTTCGAAGGCAGGGTTGCCCTGGTGTCAGGGGCGGCATCCGGAATCGGAAGAGCAAGCGCAGAGGCACTGCTGGAAAAAGGTGCTGCAGTGATTGCTGTGGATATCCAGGAGCTGGCTGATGATCTGCTCGAGCATCCTGCCCTCTTGCCTGTTCAGTGTGATGTCACCAGCACGGATCAGCTTGCTGCGGCACTGGAACAGGGGCTGCAACATTTTGGTGGTATTGATCTGGTAGTAAGTAATGCGGGCAGCTTTCCTGCCAGTGCCACGATTGAAGAACTAGGAGACCAGGATTGGGAACAGACGCTCGCCTTGAACCTGGGTTCACATATGAAACTGCTTCGCGCGTGTATCCCTTTTCTCAAAAACGGTTTCGATCCGGCAGTGGTGGTTGTTGGATCCAAGAATGTTCCGGCTCCAGGCCCAGGTGCTGGTGCGTACTCTGCTGCCAAGGCCGGTCTGAGTCAGCTGGCCAGAGTCGCTGCCCTGGAGCTGGGCCAGCATGGCATACGTATCAACACCATACATCCCAACGCAGTCTATGACACGGCGATCTGGACCGAAGAAGTCCTCGCCAGTCGGGCAGCTCATTACAAGCTCAGCGTGGAAGAGTACAAGACGCGTAACATACTGCGCACTGAGCTGAAGTCGGCCGATGTGGCGGCCGTCATCACGGCGCTGCTGGGCCGCGATTTCAGCAAGACAACTGCAGCGCAAATACCTGTTGATGGTGGTAACGAGCGGGTAATCTGATGAGACCTGATCCCTGATGTTAATAGCGGGCGAACACAGACAGAGTATCTGGTATGAGAGCGCTGAGGATCGGGTCTGCATTGTCGATCAGACATTGCTGCCTCACTCAGTGGAATTGTTGGAGCTGCAAACCCTGGCCCACGCCTGTGAAGCCATCTCAGCCATGCGCGTGCGTGGAGCCCCGCTGATTGGAGTGACTGCTGCTTATGGTGTGTATCTTGCCCTGAGAGAAGATCCACATTCACTCGAGCAGGCAGTTGCCGGGCTTATGGCGACCAGGCCCACTGCGGTGAACCTGCGTTGGGCCTTGCACCGGTGCCAGGAAACCCTTGCCCAGTTTGAAATAGAGCGAAGGCCTGCCCAGGCTTTGCAGCTCGCGCAGCTAATGGAAAAAGAAGACATCGCTATTTGCGAGGCAATCGGGGATCACGGCGCACAGCTCCTGGCGGAAATCTGGAAAACAAAGAAAGACAAGCAAGCGCAGTTGAATATATTAACCCACTGCAATGCAGGCTCACTGGCTACGGTTGACTGGGGGACAGCGCTCGCTGTGATCTATAAGGGTGCTGCGGCCGGCATACCAATTCATGTGTGGGTAGACGAAACCCGACCGCGTAATCAGGGCACTGCAATCACCTGTTGGGAGTTAAATCAGAACGGAATCGATCATACCCTGATTGTGGATAACGCAGGTGGATTGCTCATGCAGCAGGGGAAAGTAGATCTGTGCCTGGTGGGCAGCGATCGAACCGCTGCCAACGGCGACTTCTGTAACAAGATTGGCACCTACCTCAAGGCCCTGGCTGCTGCCGATCAGGGTGTTCCCTTTTATGTGGCTTTCCCGATTTCCACCATTGATTTTCAGGCTACTGACGGCCTCGCCCAGGTCACCATTGAGGAACGGGCAGCAGCGGAAGTGACCCATATATCGGGTGTTGATAATTCCGGTGAGTTGCAGAACGTGGCAATAGCTCCGGCGGGAGTGAAGGTCAGTAACCTGGCGTTTGATATTACTCCGGCCCGACTGGTTACCGCGCATATTACAGAACGCGGTGTGGTAACCCCCACTGCGGAGGCGATGCTTGGGCTGGCGGATCAGGCCTAGGGCCAGCCGAGCTTTTTGCCGCCAATAATATGCAGGTGAATGTGGAAGATGGTTTGCCCGCCATGCTCGCCAGTATTGATGGCATAGCGAAACCCGTTTTCGTCCAGACCTTCATCCCTGGCTATCTGATTGGCCACCAGCAGTAATTTACCCAGTAGTGCCTGATCTTCCTCTCCCGCAGCGTTTATAGCTGGGAGGTGTTTTTTCGGGATGACCAGAATATGGGTGGGCGCCACCGGGTTGATGTCATGAAAGGCATACACATCCTCGTCGGAATAAACCTTGTTAGAGGGTATTTCGCCTGCGATAATTTTGCAAAAGAGGCAATCGTCGGACATGGAATGCTCCTGGTAGTTTTTCGGTGTTCTATAGCTAGTCTGACAAGTAGTCTAATTCCTTAAATATGAAGAAGCCAACAGCCCGGCAGGCCTGGCTCAGGGAATCACCAGCTCTTGCGTAATTTGTTGTTCATCATCCTACTTTTGCTGACTGCCTCTGCCTCCGCGCAGGAAGCAGCGACCCGCTATGGTTTTGAAGTGGTTAACACCTACCCCCATAACATCGAAGCGTTTACCCAGGGACTTTTTTATCACGATGGCTTTCTCTATGAAGGCACGGGTAAGGAAGGGCGTTCCAGTCTCAGTAAAAGAACTCTGCAAGATGATACGCCCATTATGTCGACGCCACTTTCCAGCCGCTACTTCGGAGAGGGAATCGAACTGGTTGGCGATCGCATCTATCAGCTTACCTGGAAATCCCACCTGGTTTTCGTTTATGACCTGAACACATTTGAGCAGTTGGATACTCACTACAATTCAACCGAAGGTTGGGGCCTGGCTTACGATGGGGAGCAGCTTATTCTCAGTGACGGGACTGCAGAGCTGCAGTTCATTGATCCGGAAACTTTTGTGCCTTCACACAAGGTGCAGGTTACTCTCAACGGATCTCCGGTGAGTAATCTTAATGAGCTCGAATACATCGATGACGAAGTCTGGGCCAATGTCTGGCAAACAGATTTCATTGTGCGCATCGATCCCGAGTCAGGGAATGTCACCGGTATAGTCGATCTCACCGGCTTATCCGAACGCACCGAGCTGGGCAGTTTTGAAGCCGTGTTAAACGGCATCGCCTGGGATGAGCAGCAACAAAGACTCTTTGTTACTGGCAAACATTGGGCCGATTTGTTCGAGATAGAATTGGTCGAGCCCTGATTGCGCTGTGACGAAAGAGCCTATGTGGCTACAAAAACACATTACTTTATCCGCCAAGCCCCGTGGTTTTCATCTGATCACTGATGAAATCCTCGTACAACTTCCAGAGTTGCAAGAACTGGAGATGGGGCTTATGCACATGCTGTTGCAACATACTTCCGCCTCCCTGAGCATCAACGAGAATGCCGACAGCTCGGTGCGCAGGGATATGGAAGCCCATTTCAATGAACTGGCTCCTGAAAATGCTCCCTATTACGAGCACACCTGCGAAGGGCCTGATGACATGCCCGCTCACATCAAGTCCGGCCTGCTGGGTGCTGAACTGACTGTGCCTGTTCACAACGGCAGGCTGCAGCTCGGAACCTGGCAAGGATTGTACCTTGGCGAACATCGGGATCATGCTGGTGGTAGATCGATAGTCGTTACCATTCAAGGTTCATCGAGTCGGGAGTAGGCATTGAGCAACAGGCGTCGCAACACCATCAAACTGCTCTTGCTGGGTTCCCTGTCGATTGGATTGCTTTCCTGCGAAACCGTTTCCTATTACACCCAGGCAGCACGGGGACAATTTTCCATCATGATGGGCCGGCAGAGCATTGAGCGCCTACTGGAAAATCCCTCGCTGGCTGAAGAGACCCGACGCAAGTTTGAGCTGGTACTGGATATTCGGCAATTTGCTGAACATGAGCTGCATCTGCCTGTGGATGATAATTTCGCCACCTATGTAGAGATTCCCAGAGAACACGTGGTCTGGAATGTTTTTGCCGCGCCGGAATTTTCCACTGAAAGTTTAACCTGGTGTTACCCAGTGGCGGGTTGTGTGGCCTACCGTGGTTATTTCTCCGAGGCGAGAGCCTCCCGCTATGCGTCTCGCCTTAGCGATGAGGGTTACGATGTGTATACAGGAGGCGTGGATGCCTATTCTACCCTGGGTTGGTTTGATGACTCGCTGTTAAGCACGGTGCTGAGTCGAGCAGACTATCAACTGGCCAATCTTGTTTTTCATGAGCTCGCCCACCAGGTTGTGTATCTTGCCGGCGATACAACCTTCAATGAAAGTTTTGCTACTGCAGTTGCCAGAGAAGGAGTACGCCGCTGGTTGTCTGCGCGGGGACAGGGCGATCTGCAACTAACAGCAGAGTTGAATAGCCAGAGGCAGGACCAGTTTGTCAGCCTGGTGACTGCATGGCGGGATCGGTTTTCCAGGCTGTATGACGAATCGCTGGATGAAGAACAGATGCGTGCACGCAAACAGCAACTGCAGGAAGAGTTCAGGGAAGCATACTACGAACTGCGCGAGGAATGGGGTGGATATCTCGGCTATGATGCCTGGTTCTCGAATTCGCTGAACAATGCGCAATTGTCCACCGTGGGATCCTACAATGATCTGGTTCCTGCTTTCGATCGGCTGCTGCTGCAGATGGATGGCGATCTCGCGCGCTTCTACGACGAGGTTGCTGCATTGGCGGAATTACCTGATAGTGAACGCAACACAGCTCTGGATAGCTTGTCACCTGACTAGAGGTCGTCAGAGCGATCGTTCGGCGATTACCGTGCCAATCGGCTTTCCAAATTGGCTACCAGGTCAGCATAAAAATCAGAATCAGGGTCTTTGTCTGCCGCATGGCGATAGGCGTCGAGGGCCTCTTCCAATCTTCCTTCCCGCTCCAGAATTCTGCCCAGGCTACGGTCGAAAAAGGCATTGTCGGGCATGATTTCTATGGCTTTACGATAAATTTCAATAGCTGCCTCAGCCTGCCCATTGTTGTTGTAGGTATTTGCCATAATATGCACTTGTGAATCATTGTTGGGATCAAGTGCAATGACCTGCAAATCATATTTTAGTGCTTCATCAAAATTGCCGTCATCGCGTTCCAGTTGTCCCAGGGTCTGAACTGCGGCTATCAGTGAGG
Organism: Gammaproteobacteria bacterium; assembly: GCA_040218615.1. Taxonomy (GTDB): domain Bacteria; phylum Pseudomonadota; class Gammaproteobacteria; order Pseudomonadales; family Pseudohongiellaceae; genus UBA9145. Next base: position 432,480 of record JAVJRC010000015.1, on the reverse strand, counting down.
CAGAGGTGGTGGTTTGCAATTCTATGAAGCGCGCCAACAGCGGTTTCGCTTCCTGGTAGCGTTCGAGATAGTAGTAAGTATTGGCCAGGTTGCGAATCGCATCGACAAAGTTGGGATCAGCACTGATTGCTTTTCGGTATTCCTCTATGGCTTCCTCGTGTCGGTCCAGTCGGCTGTAGGTGTTACCGCGACGAAACATCCTCTGTGCCAACTCGCGGTCAATAGTTGGGCCTTCCCGGGTCAATGCCAGATTATCGTAACGGTCGATTACGGCACTGGCGCCATTATCCTGTGCCGTAGTCGCCGAGCCCAGCGTCAGCAAACCGAGAATCAAGGCTGTTTGAATCTTTAGTGGTGTAGCCATAATGAAAATTGTCTTCGGTGAGGAAAATCTGTGCTTTGCGGGTAGCGGAGAGATTGCCGATACCTGCCCGGCTGACTATACATTAGCCCATGGGCAAGTTCCATACGGGCTATGTGAGCGTGATACCAGGCTCCCCGGTATCGGTCGCGCGAAGCCTGCCAATGATACAGGCATCCGGATAACCTGATTTTTGCAGGGCTTTGATGCATTTTTTGGCTGCCGCCTCGGACATGCTGGCTAGCAGTCCGCCAGCGGTCTGGGGATCGAAAAGAAGCTGATACGCGGAGCTCGGCGCGTGCTGATCTGCATTGTGGATGCTGGCTTCGACCAGAGAGTTATCCTGATGCAGAGAGCTGTATATACCGTTCTCCAGACATTGGAGTGCCCCTGTGATGGCGGGGATACTGGCAAGGTTAATTTCTGCGCCAAGCTTGCTGGCTTGCAGGACTTCCAGTAAATGACCGGCCAGTCCAAAGCCCGTGATATCGGTGCAGGAACTAGCGCCATGTGCCACTATTAATTCCGAAGCAGACCGGTTCGAAATCAGCATACTGGTTATGGTGTCCTGAACCCATTGGTACCTGGCCTGGTAGCGCATGTCGGCAGCCAGCAGGGTTCCTGTGCCCAATGCTTTGGTCAATACCAGGACTTCGCCTTCAGTTGCACGATCTTTGCTCAAGATGTTGGGCTCGTTTGCAAACCCATTCACGCAGAGACCAAATTGCAGGCTTTCGGTTTCCGCGGAGTGTCCGCCTACCAGGCTGCATTGCTCCTGCTCTAGCACACGCGCGCAGCCATGCATTAGTTCTCTTAGTTGCTGTCGTGCGTAGCGTTTGTTTGCCTGTGGCACACCAACGATTGCCAGTGCCGAATGAGGCTGGACCCCCATGGCGTAGATATCACTGAGGCAATGGTTGGTGGCGATCTGAGCGAATAGAAAGGGGTCGTCAAATGGGGCTTTGAGATGATCCACACTCTGCAGCAGAATCTTTCCGTCGGCCAGTCGAATTCGCGAGGCGTCTTCGATTCCTCCGGCTGACACCATCACATCGTCCCGCTGGTGGTTTGGCAGCTCGTCCAATACTTCTGCCAGCACATCGGCGGCGACTTTGGCACCACATCCGGCACATCGCATGGCATGTTGCCGCAGCTTCTGCTCTGTTTCGCTGTCTACCAGACCCGGTTCCAATGCCAGTTCGGCTTGCATCTCGGGAAGGGTTGAATACTTGCGGACGAAACGGGAATCGATCTGGTGTTTGAGTGTCCACATGAGCCGGCCATGGAAGAAGAACTGGCCCCGGGAAGCGATCGCACGGCTATCGCCCATGCTCATCAGGGCCAATGCCTGTTTCTGCGGAAAGTAATTGCTTAATTTTCCCCCAGTGGCGTAGCGTTTTAAATTTTCTGCCAGCACCTTGCCCTGGCGCACGGCGTAAACCCCCGATTTGGGTCGCGGCTCGCCGCGGATGGTCGCTGCATCGCCGGCCGCAAAGACGAAGTCATGACTGCTGGATTGAAGAGTGGGCCTGATTTCGATAAAGCCGTCATCACTGGGCTTCAATCCACATTGAAACGGCCACTGGGGAATGCTTGCCCCGGTGGCATACACCATGAAATCAGCCTCGACTTCGGTGCCGTCACTGCTTATCAATTTGTTGGCGGCAAAATTTTCCACCTTGTGATTGAAGAGTATTTCGATCTGCCGCCTCTCCAACTCGGCGCGCGCAAATTCACTGACCTTACTGTTGTGCGGGTCCAATAGCTTCTCATCAGCCGTGATCAGTTTGATTTTCAGCTTGCCTGGCTGATAAAGATTCTGCTCCAATTCCTGACAGAGCCGAAAATGGGTTGCAAAAGCCAGCTCCACACTGGCAGGGCCACCACCTACGATAGCAAGTCTGTAATCATCGCCTGCTTTCAGTATATTGATGGCTGAATTTTTCATTGCCTCCCAATGTTCAATGAAGGCATCGATGGGTTTCACCGGTACAGCAAAATCTTCAGCCCCGTTGATTAGTCCGGACTCGGGTCTTGAACCAATATTCAGGGAAACGATATCGAATGGGATGTCGGGCCGGGAATCAAGCCTGACCACTTTGCTGTTCAGGTCAATCTCCGTGACCTCGTCCTGGATCAGGCGGGCCCCGGCGAATCGGGCCAGTGGAAGCAGATCGATATGCATCTGGTCGTGGGTATAGAATCCCGCAAGGTAGCCTGGCAGGGAGCCAGAGTAGGGTGTCACCACTTCTCGTGTAATCAGCGTAATGGCGAGTCCGGGTACAGGCTTCATGCCAAACGCGCGAAGCACGGCCAGGTGGCTGTGACCACCACCCACCAGGACAAGATGTTTCACTATGGGGCTGTTGCTGTTCATGGGGAGAAATTCAGATTGCTTCCTTTAATCTGAAACCTGTAAATCTGCGGCCTGGGATAACCTGGTTTCCTGTCCCATCTGGGGATTATCTGGTATCAGTTGCGAAAGCAAAAGTGATGCCGTTGCGATGGCAGCTCCAATCAGGAAAACAGCACTGTAGTTCACCACCCATACCAGGCCCAGTAAGGCTGGGAGGACAACGGCAGCAATATGGTTAATGGTGAAGCTGATGGAGGAGGTGGCTGCGATGTCAGAAGGATCCGCGATTTTCTGAAAATAGGTTTTGATGGCAATAGCCATGGCAAAGAACAGGTGATCCAGAAGATACAGGGCAATGGCTATTGCAACGCTGTCGACGAACGCGTAGCTGACGAAGACCAGAATCAGCCCGACGTACTCCAGGGTAAGAGTGCGGCGCTCGCCGATGTAGCTAATCAGGGCTCCGATCTTGGGCGCCAGCCAGTAGGTTAAAACCGCATTGACCAGGGTGAGCAGCACGACTTCTTCAACCGGAAACTGAAATTTCTCCACCAGCAGGAAACCGGCAAACACCACAAATATCTGACGCCTGGCTCCTGCCAGAAAAGTCAGTGAGTAATACAGCCAGTATTGTTTGCGCAGGAACAACTCTTTTCTCTGTACGACCTGGTCTTCAAAGTGGGGAATACTGGCCCAACAGTAAATGCCTATGGCAACTGTTAGAGCTCCAGCCAGCATATACAACAGGATGTAATTGGGAGTAAAAAACATGAGATAGATCAGGATCGCCCCGAGCACAACGAAGCGGGTGATGGCTCTGAGGCCGAGAATCTGGCCGAGTATTTGAGGCGCTTCTTCTTTGGCGAGCCATTGCAGGCTCAGGGAGTTGTGCAGGGTTTCCAAATAGTGAAAACCCACCGACATCACCACGGTAGCAAAATACAACCAGAGGGCTGTAGGGTAGAAAGCAGTAATGGCAGTGCCCACGCCCAGGGTAATAAGCGAAATAATGGCGAAGCTCTGTTGTCTGATAAACAACATCACCAGGATTGCAGTGAATGCCAGAAAGCCTGGAATCTCGCGCAGGCTTTGCAATATACCGATTTCCTCACCCGTAAAGGCGGCTCTCTCCACGGCGAAATTGTTGAGCAGGACCTGCCATGTGGCGAAGGCTATGGTATTGCCGATCGCTAGCAGAAAAAGCAATTTCTTTCGCTCGGGCAGCGATGAAAACAACATGACGTTCAGCACTCTTGGGGCAGTGGGTATCAAGGCGCAGTGGGTATCAGGGTAGAGTGGGGTCGCTGTGATACAGCTCCCCGGGTGACGCGCACGAGCTGCAAATTATATCATTGTGCCAATGTCAGTGCTTTCTCTTTATGCTGGCCCGACTGCGCTCAGGCGTTTACGGGCAGAAGGACTCCATGCCGATCAGTTCAAGGTGCTGCTGGCGGCATCCGGTGGTCCCAAGTGGTTTGTGCTCTATGGGATGGATCGTTACCTGTTTTCGGAATTCCTTGGTCATAGCCATCAGACGCTGCACACGCTAGGTTCCTCGGCAGGAGCCTGGCGTCTGAGTTGCCTGGCCTCCGGGAATCCGCTTAGAGCCATCGAGGCCCTGGCCCGTGGCTATAGCGAACAAACCTATTCCGATACACCCTCTGTTGCCGAGATTACACAAAAGATGCGCCAGATGCTGGCCGGCGTGTTGGGTGCCACCGGTGCGAGTGAAATAGTCAATAATAAACAGATCTCTACCCACATTGTGGCAGACCGTTGCAAGGGATTTGGCAGCATTGCGAACAGATACTCGCAACTGGGGTTTCTTGGTCTCAGTGCGGCAGCGAACATGATCAGCAGGCATGCATTGTCCTGCTTTTTCCAGCGTACACTGTTTACTCCTGATGTTGAAAACAGTCCGTGGCGGACGGTGAGTGATATCGATACAGACATGGTCAGGCTAACTGAGGAGAATTTGCTGGACGTGCTTATTGCCACCGGATCGATACCGTTTGTGTTGGAAGGCGTACGTGACATAGCAGGTGCCAAGCCGGGATTGTATTGGGATGGCGGTATAACTGACTACCATTTCGATATGCCCTTTTACCCGGGCGAAGATTTGGTGCTCTACCCTCATTTTAGCGCCAACATAGTGCCAGGATGGTTTGACAAGCACTTGCCCTGGCGAATTCCCCATGGGGCAAATTTTGACAATGTCGTACTGCTCACACCATCGAATGAATTCGTCGCAACATTACCGAACGGCAAGATTCCGGACAGAACGGATTTCGAGCGTTATTCGGAGGCTGATCGCCTGACAATATGGAAACAGGTCCTCGACAGGAGCCGGATTCTGGGGGATGCACTACAGCGGCTTGTAGAAACAGGCGAGGGTCTCGATAATGTACAGCCACTGGACTGGCTCAAGGCCTGAAGACCCATTGCGCCTCGACCGATTATTCAGATGCCGTCCATATTGAGCAAAAGGTTTACATATGCCAACGATACGCCCAGCACAGTTTGACGACGCCCAGGCCATAGCGGAGATCTATAACTGGTATATAGCCAACACGACCATCACCTTTGAGGAAGATCCGATCACTGCAGGCGACATGGTGCATCGCATTGCTGTGACTGATGAATCTCGACCCTGGTTTGTGCTGGAACAGGAAGCTGCTGAAGGTGAGGAATCGAAAATCCTGGGTTTTGCCTGCGCTGTGCGCTGGAAAGACCGATCAGCCTATCGATTTTCAAGAGAAACCAGCATTTATTTGCTGCCCGACAGTGCCGGTTCTGGCCATGGCAGATTGTTGTATGAATACCTCATTGACGCCATGAGAAAAACGGAAGTGCATACACTGATTGCAGGGATTGCCTTACCCAACGATGCCAGTATCGCCCTGCATGAAAAACTCGGTTTTCGGCAAGTTGGCGAATTCGAAGAAGTCGGCAAAAAGTTTGGGAACTTCCTCAATGTGGGATACTGGCAACTGCAATTATGAGCGGAAATCCCTATGTCCTTTAAGCCCGAAGATTTTGATATCCCGTCGCACTATCAGCATTGGCAGGGTGATAAGGCAGAAGACTTCATAGGCCCTTTCTTCTTTTTCATGGAAGGTCCACATTCGCGCACTGCGTTCAGGATCCAGGAACACCATTGCAATGCCCATGATTCCGTTCATGGGGGTGTGCTGATGTCCTTCGCCGACTACACACTGTGTCTGGGTGCCAATGGTGGCAGCAGCGAGAGCGTTGCGACGGTGAGCTGCAACAATGAATTCGTCGCGCCTGCCTATCAGGGTGAACTGGTTCTGGGGCAGGCAGAGACCATCCGCCGCGGGCGCTCCATCGTGTTTGTGCGTTGTACTCTTGCCGTTGAGGACCGAATCGTATTGAGCAGCAGTGCGGTGATAAAGCGCATTCAGAATCAATCGAAGTAAGTCTGCCCCGCACTGAAATTCTACCTGGCCCAGGCCTGGCCTTGCGCCCGCTAACAGACCTGATAAAATCCTAAGTCATTGAAAATAATATAAAAAAATATTTATGTGACAGACTGTGACAAGAATTTAAAAAGTGTTACAGTACAGGCACTGACGGGACATAATTCTGCCTGCTCGAGTGACAACGAAGCAGATCACCGGGCACGGGATGGGATCACAACAAGAATAATCAGGCTCACTGCTGAAGCTGTGAGTCACAAACACAGTCAGGACAGAGCAAGGTAAAAAACCGTGTTTCAGTCTGCCCCGAAAATCCAAGTCAAGGCTGCCAGTGGCCCTTCAGGTCAACTGAACCATCACTGTGTTGCCCTGATTGTTGGTCTCACGATTTCCATGTCGAGTTTGCACTCGCTTGCCCAGAGCGAAGATTCTGTTTTTAGTCAGACCCAGCCATTCGACAATGATGCGTCGGTGGTCGCTGACAGCAAATCTTTTAACGTTTACCACGCCGAATCTCTGGAGCCGCTTATCGATCTGGGACTGATGATGCAGGAGCAGGACCGTCATGAGGAGGCCGTCGACTATTTCAAACAGGCCAGGCAGGTAAGTCGTATCCAGAAAGGTCTGTTTGATGAGACGCAAATCCTCCTGGTTGAGGCAATTATTGAAAGTGAATTGGCGTTAAAAAACTGGGAAGCGGTGGACGACCACTATCAGCATGTGGAGTACCTGTACCACAAGCTGTATGACATGGACGACCCCGAACTGGAAGCCGGGCTGGGCAAGGTTTCCCGCTGGTTGTCTTACTCTCTTAGCGCCAACCCGGTTGGCAACAGGATAGATCAGCTTTATCGGGCGAAAAGAGTGTACAAACTGCGCTTACAGATTGCCCAGCGCACCCTGGACGCGGATCACCCCAAGCTTGCCTACTTGCAGGAAAATATTGCCATCTGCGACAAGCAGCTCTATCCCATGCCTTCTCCCAGCCGGGAGGGGACGCGCAGTATTCGTGATGGGCGCAGCAGAATTCCGATTGTCGCCAGCCTCAACTAACCCGCTTTAGGCTGATCAGGCTGGATAGTTGCTCAAAGACTGAGAATGTAGTCCCTTAATGCCACCGGAGATTCCACAATTTCTTCCGGTTGTTCCGATTTGAGTTCTCCCATAGATCCATACCCCCAGAGCACACCAACTGATGAAATGCCGTTGCTGTGGGCTGCTGTAAGGTCGATGGCGCGATCGCCAACCATGATGGCTTTTCGATCAATAGTGTTTTGAGAAACAAGTGTCTCAAGCTGCTCAGCTTTGCTGCTTTTAGCTGAGCTTCCACAAATGAACTGGAAGTAGTTGCCGAGACTGAATGAATCGATGACTCGTTCGGCATTGATCTGCAATTTGGAGGTGCACACAGCCAATGGGATGCCGGCTTCCTGCAGGTCATCCAGCATCTCGGTAATGCCCGGATAGACAGTGTTTTCCTTGTATCCGATCTCCCCGTAGCGTTCCCGATAGGCAGCGGCTACTGCATCCACGTGTTTAACGTCGTCGCTTCCGGTTAGCCTGGCAATGGTCTGCTCCAGCGGTGGACCTATGTATTGTGTAATCTCGGCATCGGGCAAAGGTGTATAGTCGAAACTGGTGAGAGCATAGTTCATGCAACGCACCACTCCCACTGCGGGGTCACTCAGGGTTCCATCCAGATCAAAGATCAGGGTTGACGGTTTTTCCACAGGATTTCCTTTGTTGGTATGTTCACAGCCCGTAAACACTTTCTGCGGTGCCAGAAAAAAGCGCCTGCTTTTCGTTTTCGCTGAAGTCCTGGGTCATTTTCTTGAAACCGTTCCAAAGCACCTGATAATTGACAGACAATCTGTCAACGGGGAAATTACTTTCGAACATGCAGCGATCCGGGCCGAAGCACTCTATCATGTGCAGGTAATAACGTTTTTGGGCAGCCACGAACTCATCTGAGGTGGGCGGACGCTCAGCCTTATCCCAGCCAAAGCCATTGTCGGGCATAGCCAGGCCGCCAAGTTTTACGAACACATTGTCACACCTGGCTAGATCACGCATATCCTGTTTCCATTGTTGAAAGATCTCGTCTTTGCAGCCGCGGTAAATTCCCACACCCAAAGGTGTGCCGAAGTGATCCAGCACCATGGTGCATTCAGGAATTGCCCTGGCCAGTTCCACAAAATCCAGATTCTGGTGGTGATAGTGCCAGGTATCATAGATCAATCCTTGTTCAGCCAGAATTTTCAGCCCTGCGCGAAAAGAGGTATTGCCATAGAGATAAGGCGGGGCAGATCCAGGAATAAACAGATCTTCCGGGCGTTTGTCCCTGGCGCCTGCATGTCTGATGCCTTTGAGATAATCCCCGCATATGTGGCGGTGTTGACGCAAAAGTTCAGAAAACTTTTCAGGTTCGGTGCCGGCGAGGGTGAGGTCTGCATGAGCTACGAGCCCTGCTATTGTGGCCTGCCCGGGTTCCCTGGCACTATCTCGAACCAGGTCCATGATAAAGGCAGTTTCTCCAGTTGGTCGCAGATGCTCCGGCCCTTCCCGCAAGTAAAATGCCCGGCACTCCATAAACACAGTTTTCGTCACCTTGTGTCCACTGCCTGTGTCTCGCCACAATTCGGGTAGCAGATAGTTTCTTCCAAAGCGCTTCATCCACAAATGATGATGTGGATCGATGATGGGTCGCTCCGGATCGACTATGTCTTCCTGTACCTGTGCTAACCAGGCATCACTGCCGGGAACCAGTTTCGTCATGCTATACCTGCGGAATGGACCGACCTTGCCAGTGTTTAGCTACTGCCTGGAGGTCTGTAGATACATCAAGCATCGATGGTGTAGTATGCCTCAGTCCTGGTAAAGGTTCTAAAAATTAAAAACAAGAAGTAGCAGGAGCTGTACATGAGTGTTACCGCCTTTGTGATTTTTACCTATCTGGCGTTTTTTGCTGCCTTTGGCATCTATCTTAGTCGCTCAAACAGCAGCGCGAATGACTGGGCAATCGGCGGTGGCACCCTCGGTGTCTTCATGCTGGCGGCTGGCGTCGCTGGCACGCGAATCGGTGGCGCCGGAACCTACGGTGTTGCGGGCGACGTCATTAGCGAAGGCATCGGCCATCTATGGTATGGCGTCAATTCTTTTGCAGCACTGTTTCTCGTTGGAATCTTTTTTGCCATTCCCTATCGGCGCCTGCAAGTGGTCAGTGTGGGCCAGGTATTTGACCATCGCTTCGGTTCCTACCGATGCCAGTGGCTCACCAGTCTCTGCGTCCAGGCCGAATATCTGGTCATCAATATTATCGAACCCTATGTCATTGGCTCAATTGTCAGTGGTGTCACTGGAATACCTTTCGTTGCCGGTGTCGCCATTGGCGGATTCCTGATTGTTGGTTTTACTGTTACCGGTGGGCTGAAAGGAACAGCGGTAGCCAATATCGTGCACTGCACAGTGATTATTTTTGGATTGCTGCTGGTGGGAACAATCGCCATGAACAACCTTGGTGGCTGGGAGGTGGTGATGGCGAGCACCAGTGAAATGTTGGCGGAAGCCGACCGTGATGAAGTGCGCTGGTGGAGCTTCACTGGCATTGGCTGGGCGACCATCATTGCCTTGTTTATCTCTGCCACCATTCATACCCCGGCGGCTTCAGTCTATGCAAACTATGCAAGCTCGGCAGGAAAACAGGAATACTTGATACCCGGTTTTTTCCTGGCTGGCATTATCGCGGCGCTGATGCCGCTGGTAGCGGGCTTCATTGGAATCCTGACCCTGGCTTCTTATGGGGCAGATAGCGGTCTCACCAGTTACCTGAATATCTCCCAGTTGGCTATGGACACCGGACCCATTCTGGGAGGAATCGCCCTGGCAGCGGTGTTGGCAGCGGTTATCTCTTCCGGCGCACCCATACTACTGGCCAGTGCAACCATGTTTGTCAACGACTGGGTGCCCGGAGTGAAAAACTTCGACAGTGACAAGAAGCTGCGAGCCTACAAGATTGTGACGGTACTGTACGGGACAGCAGCGGCAATCATTGCATGGCTGGGCAACATCAGTTCTGTACTGCAACTGCTGTTATTGGGTTTCGCCATGGTAGTGCCACCAGCAATCGCTGTTGGTTACGTATTCTACTGGCGCCGAACTACAGAGCAGGGCGTGTTTTGGGGAATGGCAACGGGATTCGCCGGGGGCCTGATCATGTGGTTATTCAACACATTATTCGATGGCGCAGAGAATGCGACTGCTGGGGGTTTTGCCCAGTGGTGGTATGAATTGATAACTTATCTTGGTGAGTGGAGAGATCCGTCTTTCCTCACCCTGATGTTGCCTCTCGTGGTTATTCCGCTGGTGAGCCTGTTTGGTTACCGGCCAGAAAATGACGATGAATTGGCGGGTACTTTCTATCAACGACTAGGCCGCATACAGAAAAATTTCGATTGGGCCTGATTGGAAGCAGGGGACGGAGAAAATGAAAAGAACTTCTATGAGAACCCGTTTGTTTTTAATTGCACTCCTGTTAAGCCTTGGCTTTCAGGTTGAGGCGCAGCGGCCCATTCGGCAATTGTTTCCCCTGCAGGCGTACACGCTCACAGAATACGTACCTATTGAGTACAGTGAAGCGTTCGATATGCCAGCGGAATTTGAAGGTGAATCCTACGCGGCATTGGCAATCAATTCCCGGGGAAACCTTGTGGTGTTCAGTCGTGGGAGTACGCCGTTTCTGGAGTTTGATCTGGATGGAAACTTTATCCGTTCATTCGGGGCAGAAGGTCTGGTGCGAAGAGCTCACGGGTTCCATATCAATGCAGATGACAGTATGTGGATCACTGATGTGGCTGATCATCTGGTCATGAAGCTAGACGCCGACGGAAACGAAATCATGACCCTCGGCACACGGGGCCAAAATGGGGAGTGGGACGAAGCGGCAGGTAATCATCTGTTCGATCAGCCCAACGATATTGCGCTCGATTCACAGGGCAATCTCTATGTGGCGCAGGGTCACGGTTCTGGCGAACCCCGCGTACTGAAATTCAGCCCCGATGGAGAATTCATCACCCAGTGGGGTAGTCGCGGCTATGGAGCCGGAGAATTCTGGGTGGCGCATTCCATCGACATTGATGACAACGATATTGTCTATGTGGCAGACCGGGAGAATATGCGAATTCACCGCTTCGACACTTCCGGTGAGCTACTGGGTGAATGGATGTTTGACGCCATGGTCTGCGCCATACATCTACATGACGATGGATTTATGTGGATTACCACAGGGTTTGATGGGCAACTTGCCAAAGTGGACATGACCGGCCGTGTGATGGGAGCTATAGGCAGGCCGGGGCAGGGCAATGGCCAGTTTGGGGAGGCTCATGCGCTGACCATGGATGGCGAGGACAATGCCTATATCGCTGACGTCATCAATCGTCGTATCCAGAAATTTGCCAAAGTTGACTAGGGTCTCTAGCGCTGCAATTCGCCGCTGGCCTGAATGAGAAAGGGGCCAGGTGTCTTGTAACTATTTTCCAGAAGCTTGCATAGCTCTTCAGACGTGTCCGCGCGCGCCCCGGGAACGCCGAAACCTTTTGCAATATCGATCCAGCTAATCTCCGGATTGCTGATATCAAACAGACTCGCAGCGATTTCTCCAACATCTGTCACTCCCAGCTTTGCATACTCTACATTAAGAATATTGTAGGAGTTGTTGGCGAAGATCAGGGTCGTGACATTGAGCTGTTCGCGGGCCTGGGTCCACAGGGACTGAATAGTGTAAGCGGCACCGCCATCTCCCAACAGTGCCAGCACTGGTCTGTCTGGACAGGCCAGCGCAGCGCCCGTCGCAACCGGCCCGCCTTGTCCAATGGCCCCGCCAGTCAGGCTCAACCAGCTGTTGGTCGATCTGCTTTGGCAGAAGGGATAGGCAGCGTTGCCGCCGCCGGAATCCGTACACACAATGACTTCTTCAGGCAGGGTGGCGGCGATAGACTGGATAATATTGCGGGTTTCCAGATTGCCGCTGGGCCTGGCCACGTCTTTTTGCTCAAATCTTTTAACTTCGGCATCCGAAGCCCCCAGTCTTTCTGCCAGGCGTTCCAGGGCATCGATTGCATCTTCTTCAATGAATGACAACCTCGACACGGCGCATCCTTTTGGCACAAGCTGGCCTGGTGTTCCCTGGTAGGCGAAAAAACTGGCAGGAATTTCGCCACCTACCAATATCAGCTGTTCAGTTCCTTCGAGTGCGGAGAGAATCTGTTCAGGAAAGTAGGGAAGTCGCTCTACTGCGACGCGACCTGGTCCGCCATCGACCCTTCCGGGGAAAGTTCCATTCAGCAGGCGACAGCCAGTTTTGGCGGCAATCTTGCTGGCAGCTTCCAGCGCAGGCTGGTATGTACCGTGATGCTCAAGCAGAAACGCGGTCTTGCGTCCGGATTCCAGCATTCCGGCAATCTGTTCGATGGTGGATTCGGCGACGGTTGCTCGCTGAGGCAGTGGATTGGGTTGTACCGGGCCATTGGATGGACCCCAGGCCGCATCGGCGCCCATGATGAGGGTGGCAATTTGGCCGGTAGAGCCGGGTGACTGGCGCAGGCTCGCTGTGAATGCATCGGCCCCATCCTGTGCCAGGGTCTGAGATGTCGAACAGGACTTGATCCAGCAGGAAAAATTTCGCGCCAGGGTGTCTATGTCTGATGTTAGCGGCGCATCGAACCCCACATGATATTCTGGATGGTTGCCGACGATATTGATCATCGGCGCGTTAGCGCGACGCGAATTGTGCAGATTGGCAATGCCGTTTGCCATGCCGGGGCCAAGATGGAGCAGGGTTGCTGCAGGCTTACCTGTCATGCGCCCAATACCATCGGCAGCTCCGGTGCACACCCCCTCAAACAGGGCCAGCACCGAACGAATTTCGGGCACGGCATCCAGTGCCTGGACCAGATGCATTTCCGAAGTGCCAGGATTGGCTATACAGAATTCAACACCGCATTCTGCGAGTGTGTTGATCATTGCTGTGGCGCCATTCATCTCGGCAGGTGATTGCTTTGACTTTCCCTCATCCATGTTATCTTCCGTAGCTTGGGAATGCGCGATGCGCGTTAAGGCCGGCTATCATAGCATTTGCATCGAGAAAGACTAATGCCTATCAATGAGGAAGCAAAACATTTCGCCGAGCATGTAGTTGACCTGCTGCAGAACATCGGGCCCGTCTATTCGAAGCGTATGTTCGGTGGCTTCGGCGTGTTCCTCGATGGACTGATGTTCGGCTTGATCGCAGACAATGAATTGTATCTGAAAGTTGACGACCACAACCGGTCGGATTTTGAGGAACTGGGTCTCGGGCCTTTCACTTACAACAAGAATGGCAAGCTGATGAACCTGAGTTATTATCAGGCTCCGGAAGAAGCCATGGAGAGCCTGGAGCTCATGTCCAGGTGGGGTGCAAATGCTTATGAATGTGCCCTTCGGGCAGCCGCCAGCAAGAAGCGAACAAAGGCGCCGCGACAGAAGCGCTGAGCAATGATGCCATTGGCAAGGTCTGCGATACCGCTTTAACTACTGGATATATTTACATGGTATTGCTGATCCATACCGCGTTGATTCATATTCCATTAGTCTGCAGGCTATGGAAATTCGAGAGATACACAGCAAAACCGTGCGCAGCATATCCAAGGGGTTGATCCTCATGGCAGTGTTGGTTCTATACTTACTCCTCGCTTGATACCCACTTGCCGCCGGTTATTGGCCAGCACAAATCCGGACTGCGATATGCAGGCCATGGGCTGCTATACTTGGGCTCTGAATAATTCCGCTTTCGGGGGAAACAATGAAAAATCACGTATTGGGCCTGGCTGCCTCGCTCACCATTGTGGTCGGTAATGTCTTATTAGCAGGTAATGCCTTCGGCCAGGATGATTACACTCCTCCACAAACCCAGTGGGGGCAACCTGACCTGCAAGGGGTGTGGAATTTCGCCACCAATATTCCCATGCAGCGTCCCGCTTTCCTGGGTAACAAACAATACCTGACCGAAGAAGAGCTGGCGGCCCTGGCGGCGCAGACCGAGGCTGGACTACAAAGCCTTACCGATGCTGGGCCCAATGGTTACAACACATTCTGGCTGGAAATGGGCAGCGGCAAGGACAATCGCACCTCGCTGATTAACTATCCCGAAAACGGGCGGCTGCCGGAACTGGTTGAAGGGGCCCCCACCATCAATGGTGGACTCGGACCTGATGTGGAAGGTGACAGACCGGTGCGGTTTATCGTTGGTGGCATCGGCAAGGATGGCCCGGAAGATCGGGGACTGTCTGAGCGCTGTCTGGTGGGATTCAATGCTGGTCCACCATTCTTCCCCAGCCTGTATAACAATAATCTGCAAATAGTGCAGAGTCGCGATACAGTCGCCATCGTCATGGAGATGGTTCATAGCACCAGAATTGTACCCGTTGTAGATAAACCACGACTGGATGATGAGGTCCGGCTCTGGAATGGCGATGCGCGCGGCTACTGGGATGGGGATACTCTGGTAGTAGAAACGAAAAACTTTAGTGACCTGACACAAAGTTTCGAAGGTATGGGTACTGCCAAAGACAAGGTCTTGACCGAGCGGTTTACCCGCACCGATCCCTACACCATGGAGTACGAATTCACAGTGGATGATCCCAGCACGTTTACAGACAAGGTGTCCGCCATGATTACCATGTCGAAAGTCGATGGCCAGATTTATGAATACGCCTGCCATGAAGGCAACTACGGGATGGTCAATATTTTGCGTGGAGCCCGCGCCGAAGAAATGCGTGCCAACGAAGAATCTCAATGACTCGTTGCTGAATTCTTTCCTGAATAAAAAAGGCCAGCACTAGCTGGCTTTTTTTATGCCTGAATCATCTGCAGTTGTTACTCAGCGAAATGTGAGGTAATTGATAGTGTAACCCTATTCCGATTACAACGTCTTAATTGTTAATCCGTGTAGAAATGCCGGTTTGCAATATTGAGCGGAGCTTTGCTCCTGGTCACAGAAGACTTTGTATAGGGGGAACTATGAAGCAGTTGCTGCTAGTAAGTTTGTTGTCGGTGGGACTCGCGTCCTGTATCGGCGATGTCGAATCGGCTCGCGTCATCTTGAGCGAACCTGAAGAAACCGCAGTCGTCCGAGTTCTGGCAAAAGCCCACAGACTGTCCATCAACGATGAGCGCATGCTGTTCAATAACTCGGAAGAGATCATGTATGTGCCTGCAGACAAGCAGGTTGTATTCGAAATTGTTGACCGTGGTGAACCGACCTACAGGTTGGAAGACAAAGTATCCACAGCTCCCTGAGCGTCTCTGCTTTAAGGCAGGGTCTCTGCGCTGTTGCTGCAACGAGGTGCAGCAACAGCGATTTTTTTGCCCGGCGATTAATCCCGGTTCATTAAGATTCCATTCAGAATTGATTTGCTAGCCTCTGTAATCAAGCGGAGAGGCGGCAGTCGGTCATTCCTCGCAGAACCCACACTTTTGATCGGTCTGCAAAGTGCCATGTTTCCGTGGATCCCCACTCATCTATATGGCGGATAGGGAGTGGGGATTTTTTATGGCTTCGAATCTAACTCAAGCCCGTCATCTGGCGGCTGCTGGCAATTTCCAGCTCACTCCGCATTCACCTTGATCTAATCTAAATCTTTGATAGGATTCAGTTTTTCTTTCCGGCATTGATACCCGGAAGCAGAGGGATCCAGGCCAATAATGACAGCTAGTTGCGTAACCCGGATTACCGCGAAATCACGCCTGGGCGGTCTGTCTCTCGCATTGTCGGTGTTCCTGCTCCAGCTCCTGCCAAGTACCGGGCTGGGTCAGTATCCCCAGCTCTCCAGCCAGGAGTATCCTGCTCCACCCGATATGAGTGGTGTGCACTTCTACCTGATTACAGTCGATGTGGGGAGTAGCGTATGGGATAACTTCGGCCATACTGCCCTGCGCATGTATGACGAGAATACCAATTCAGACCTGGTGTTTAACTGGGGTGTATTCGACACCGGCGGCAGCCCTGTTGCTTTTTCCTATAACTTTTTTAAAGGCATCATGAACTATGAGCTTGCCACGACTCCGCCTTCGCTGGAATTCGATATGTATCGAGCTCAACAGCGAACCGTATGGCAGGACAGAATCAACCTCACCAATCCACAGAAGGAAATTCTTTATCGCCGACTGCAATGGAATCAGCAGGAAGACAATCGCGAGTATGCCTATCAGTATTTCTTCGACAATTGCACTACCCGGGTCAGGGATTATCTCGACGAGGCGCTGGGTGGAGAATTAAGGGCCAGATACGATGGAATTACTGATGAGACATTCCGCGATCAGGTGCGTGCACACTATGCTTCCACATCATTGATTGCAGTTTCCCTGGATATCCTGATGAACAGTAACATCGACCGCTACGTCAGCGAGTGGGAGAGCATGTATTTGCCATTGGTGCTCAGGGAGCGATTGGCGGTTTTGACTTCTGATGTGGCTGAAGATGGGCAGCTTCTGCCATTGTTGTCAGATCAACAAGTCATCATGAGCTTTCCTGCACCATCCATCCAGACCGATGGCTATCGAGTCGCTTCATTCGGCTTACTGATACCGGTCGTGTTTTTGATGCTTATGCTGAAACGAATTCCCATGTCCTACTTCGCCACGCACTCGCGAATCGGATTCAAATTTGAAAGCCTGAATTTCAGGATTCTGGGTATTCTGGGTCTGGTTACTGCGATTTTCAGTGGCGTGTATGGAACCCTGATGCTGGGAAGCTGGTTCATCTCTGATCATCTCGATACGCATCATAACGTCAATTTACTGCTGTTCTGGCCCACCGACTTGCTTGGAATTGTTGTAGCCCTGCGCTGGCTGGTTCTATGCAAGCCCTGGCCCATGACCCACAACTCTGCGCCGTTCATCAATTACTATTTACTGGCGCACGTGCTGGGTATGCTGATCTATGTGGCTATAGCCACGCTGGAGTTGACGGAACAGTCACTCGACAACATTGCTGTCTATATCGTGCCGGGATTTTTACTGTTCACGACCCTGATCTGGATCGTGGGTTTTAAACCGGCAAAACCAAAAAACATGTTTTTCTAAAGTAGCAGAGTCTATGTCCACAATCCTGATGAGTGACCAAGCGGCCAGGGCCGAAGCGCTGGATGCCATGGCGGCCAAGGTGGCCGATTCCGCAGCTTCATTGCCCCAAATAGAAGATGGAACGCCAGAACAAGCGCGCGCTTTTCGGGCCGAGAGAGGCAATCCCTTTGCTCCAGAACCCTGTGACTTGCAGTCAGTCTACGACATTGAAATTCCTACTAGCCGGGGTTCGGTGCCAGCAAGATGTTATGAGCCGCTGGATTATTCGCCCATGGAGTCCGGGTGCCTGGTTTTCTACCACGGTGGCGGTTTCGTGCTCTCTTCTGTCGCAGATTACGACACAGTCACCCAGGGACTGGCATTCCACAGCGGATGCAAGGTGATCTCCATTGACTACGAGCTGGCCCCTGACAATAAAATCAAATCCATCCATCGAGACGGGCTGGAGGCGTATCTGTGGCTCAGGGAGAACGGGGCAGAGCTGGGTATAAATCCCGATAAAATCGCCGTAGGAGGGGACAGTGCCGGTGGCAATCTGACCGTCGCCATCACCCAGGCCTGCAAACGGGAGAATTTACCGACACCCGCATTTCAGGTGTTGATCTATCCCTCTGTGGATCTCACCATGAGCTTTCCGTCAGTCGAGGAATTCGCCAGTGGTTACTTTCTCACCCGGGCGGGCATGTCGTGGTTTCGCAGCCACTACCTTGAGTCGCCAGAGCAGGCTGGCGAACCTGAGCTGCAGTTCTTGCAACAGGACCTCAGCGATCTGCCGCCGGCATTGGTGATTACTGCGGGCTTCGATCCGCTGCGTGATGAGGGGCAGGCCTACGTGGACAGGCTTCGGGAACATGGAGTTGAAACTGAACACATTTGCTACACAGACATGATCCATGCATTTGTGTCATTCGCCGGGGGCATTGCAGCCGGCGAACATGCTATTCAGACTATTGGTGAGAGGCTGAGGATGTCGCTCTAAGCGGGTTGGAGACTGGACTTTCGGCTCCGGGGCGTTAAACGAAGTGTCTGGTTTGTTTTTTATAATTTGATGGCGAAAAAAAGCCGAACCTTTCGGTTCGGCTAGTTCTTCCAAAATCTTAAGTCAGTTCGCAGATCAGGGATCTACGATCTCTACCCGACGGTTGCGTTGATAAGCTGCCTCGCTGGTGCCACGATCTGCGGGGCGCTCTTCTCCGTAACTCACGGTTTCTATTTGATTGCGAGACGCACCGTTGACGATCAGGTAGTTCAGAATGCCATTTGCCCGGCGTTCACCGAGAGCCAGGTTATATTCTCGAGTGCCGCGTTCGTCGGCATGACCTTCCAGGCGAATACGCTTGCTGGGATTGGCAGCGAGGTCGCGGGCGTGATAGGTCAAAATATCGCGGTCTGCCTGGCGGAATTCTGCGACGTCGAAGTCAAAGTAAAATACCCGTGTGGCCAACGCAGAGCGACGCATACGCTCTTCCGCTGCAGCAGCGCGTGCAGCAGCCGCTTCGGCTTCTTCCTGGGCCCTGCGATTAGTAGCATCAACACCGGATTCGGTCTGTGCAACGGGCTCAGCAGCCTCTTCGCTGGTGGAACTACAGGCAGCAAACGCGCCCAGGGCGAAGATTAATACGGCCAATTTTGTAAATTGAGTTATTTTCATGGCAACTCCTGAGAATTTGATGCGATCTTGTAAAAACACTCGAAAATACAGCACCTTATAAAGAGTGCGAAGCATACCCCATTTAAAAGCTCAAATCCATGCAGAACTGGCAATAAAAAGTAATTGGTTTTGCCTCATCGCGGCGGCAGAAACGCAGCAAATACACCGGATTGCGAGAAATCGAACGCTTGCTCGATTTTCCTTTCTCCGATGGCCTTATCAATGATACGCTTCCCGCTCTTTCGCGGCGGTCGCAGCACTGGCAAAGCTGCCGCGTAATTCATTGTTTATTCTGGATACCCGCTCGATCTGGAGCAAGGAGAACATGCGTGAACGCGGACTTCACCGCTGAAGAACTGGATTTTCAGCAAGAGGTTAGAACCTTTCTGCAGGAAGAATTCCCGGCCGATCTCAAGCACAAAGTCGATAACAATATTCGACTGACCAAAGATGACATGGTGCGCTGGCAGAAGATTCTCTACAAGAAAGGTTGGGCTGCGCCTACCTGGCCCGAAGAGCATGGCGGAACTGGCTGGAGTCACACTCAACGGCATATCTTCGCCACGGAAATGGGCTTGTACGGTGCGCCTGAGCCGATTCCTTTTGGCATGAAAATGGTGGCGCCAGTCATCATGGCCTACGGATCAGAAGAACAGAAGCAGCGTTTCCTTCCGGACATACTCGCCAGCAATGTCTGGTGGTGTCAGGGCTATTCTGAGCCCAATGCCGGGTCAGACCTGGCTTCCCTGAAAACCACAGCGGTTCGTGATGGCGATGAATACGTCGTCAATGGTGCCAAGACCTGGAATACGCTCGGTCAATACGCAGACTGGATATTCTGTCTGGTGCGCACGGATAACACGGTGAAGAAGCAGGAAGGCATCAGCTTTCTGCTGATCGACATGAAATCACCAGGGATCTCTGTAAAGCCCATCGTCCTGATCGATGGTTTTGCCGAGGTCAATGAAGTCTTCTTCGATGACGTGCGTGTACCCGCTGAAAACCTGATTGGTGAAGAGAACAAGGGCTGGACCTATGCCAAAGTTCTGCTCACTCACGAGCGTACGAATATTGCTGGTGTGGCAAGGGCGAAACGGCGCCTTAATGCACTGCGAAAGCTCGCTGCTGAAAGTCCTGATGGCTATGGCAATACCATGAGCGAAAATTCGATGTTCAAAAAACGCCTGGCCGAGTGTGAAATCGAACTGCAGGCCCTGGAATATTCCGAATTGCGAACTCTGGCGGCGCTCAGTGTAGGCAATGCCCCTGGACCGGAATCATCCATTCTCAAAATCGTCGGTACTGAACTGGCACAGAAAATTGATGAGTTGGTGCTGGAATTGTCGGGTTATCACAGCCTGCCCTATGTACCGGATCAGTTTGAGGATGGATTCGAGGGCGATCGCATTGGCCCGGGCACGACTGCCGCTGCCGCTTTGAATTACTTCAATAATCGCAAGCTCAGTATTTTTGGTGGTTCAAACGAAATTCAGCGAAATATTATATGCAAGGCAGTGCTCGGACTTTAGGCCAGCCATTGCAACAAACGTTATTCAGTCAAGTGAGGTAAGAAGTGGATTTTTCCTACACTGAAGTGCAGCAGATGCTGCAGGATCAGGTTCAAAAATTTGTGCAGAAGAGCTACGACTTCGACACGCGCAGCAAACTGATCGCAAGCGAAGCAGGTTACAGCAAGGAATTCTGGCAACTGTTTGCAGAGCTGGGATGGCTGGCCGTGCCCTTTAGCGAAGAAGATGGGGGTCTCGGCGGTTCAGCCGTAGACCTCATGGTGATGATGGAAGAATTTGGTAAAGCCATGTTGGTGGAGCCCTATACCGCGACTGCAGTATTGTCCGGTTCGATAGTTGCAGAGTTGGGCGATGAAACCCAGAAAACCGGGCTTGTAAGCAGCATCATCGGGGGTGAGCTTCAGCTTGCCAGCGCCTATGCTGAGGCGCAATCCCGCTACAATCCTCTCAATATTCAAACCAGCGCATCCGGCGAGGATGATGCCATTGTCATTAGCGGTACCAAGATTGCGGTTGAAAATGGCGCCAATGCCGACAAACTCATCATCTTCGCGCGAGAGCAAGGCAAGAGCACGGACAAAGCGGGCATTTCCGCATTCCTGGTGGATGCCAAAGCAGAGGGAGTAACGCTGCGCGGATACACGACTGTGGACGGGAAGCGTGCGGCTGAAATCGAACTGGAGCAGGTCAGGGTTGGTGACACTGATCGACTGGGAGCCCCGGGTGAGGCCGCGGATGCCTTGCTCAGGGCCATCGACAAAGCCACCGTCGGTGTCAGTGCCGAGGCGGTTGGAGCCCTGGAGTCCCTGTTGCACAAAACCGTGGAATACAGCAAAACCCGGAAACAGTTTGGTACTCCCATTGGCACATTCCAGGCACTGCAGCATCGTATGGCTGATATGTTTATAGAATGCCAGCTGGCACGATCCATCGTGATGATGGCGGCCATGTCCATCGATAGTCAGGATGATGACGCTGAGAAAACCAAAGCAGTATCAGCAGCCAAGAGCAGGGTGGGCAAGGCGATTCACAAGGTGGGCCAGGAAGCGATTCAGATTCATGGTGGCATCGGCATGACCGATGAATTGGATGTGGGTCACTTGTTCAAGCGGGTGACCGCACTGGATATTCAGTTCGGTGATGGCGAATTCCATACAGAGCGCTACGCAGCTTTATAAGCGCAAATAATTGATTTCACCTGAACCAAGTATCATATGAGTGAACTCGTCCTCGTCCGTCATGGACAGGCTTCTTTCGGGGCCGACTCCTACGACAAGCTCAGCGAACAGGGATTCGAGCAAGTCCGTTTGCTGGCCAGCCATTGGCAATCCCTGGAGACACACTTCGATCAGCTTATCAGCGGCTCTCTGCTCCGGCAGAGAGAGACTGCGGATGAACTCAAGCTGCTTCGAAACAGCCAACAGGGTGACATCTCTGTTGATCCTCGCTTCAACGAATATGATGGAGATCCCCTGATTCGCTTGTACCTCCGTGATTTCGGAGCCGAAGAGGGCCTGGCCTCGGCAAATGACTGGCCTATCCGGGATCGCAGACAATTCCAGCTTGTACTGGAAGCCGCTGCATCCAGGTGGATTCGTGGCGAACTCACTCCAGGCTCCAGCGATACGGATTTTGAGTCCTTTGCTGACTTCAAGCAGCGCGTACACAGTGGTATCGATGCGGTCATGCAAGAGTACAGCGGTGGCAGCCGCGTTTGCATCGCCACATCCGGAGGTGTCATCGCCATGGCCTTGCAACGTGTGCTAGATTTCCCCGATGAGCAGGTGATTGCCACCAACTGGATGTTGCACAACAGCTCGGTCACCAGAATTCGCTATGGAGGGGGGCGTGTTTCCCTCTCACAATTTAATAGCTTGCCGCATCTTGAGCAGAATGACCGACAGCATCTGATTACTTACCGTTAGAACCGTTTGAATCGTTAGAAAGGAACCGCCGTGTCAAACAAAGACCTGGTAGATCGCGCAGGAGCAATCAGGGAAGGTGAAGAACTCGACCTCGACAATCTGCGCGAGCATCTGCGATCGGTTCTGGGCAATGCGGTAGACAAACTGGAAATACGGCAATTTCCGGGCGGTCATTCCAATCTTACTTACTTGCTACAGAGTGGAGCCGAAAGCTGGGTGCTGCGCAGGCCGCCATTTGGCAGCAAGGTCAAGTCTGCACACGATATGTCTCGTGAATACCGGGTGCTCTCGGCGCTGAAGAATGTCTTTCCCTATGGCCCCGTGCCGATACACTTCTGTGATGACCACAACGTAATTGGCTGTGACTTCTACCTGATGAACTACATCCAGGGACTGGTGATCAGACGGGAGTATCCGACTGAGTTGGGATTGTCGAAGGAGCAAATCAGGCAGCAGCTGTTCAACTTTTTTGATGTGCTGAGTGAACTGCATTCGGTAGATCTGGTCGAGGCGGGCCTCGATGATTTTGGTCGGCCTGTGGGCTACGTGCAAAGACAGGTTGATGGCTGGTGCCGTCGCTGGGCCAATGCGGTTACGCCAGACACGGTGAATGTAGACAAAACCATGCAGTGGCTGCAGGACAATATGCCCGCAGAGAGTGGCAAAGCCAGCGTAATCCATAACGACTATAAAATGGACAATGTGATATTCAGCGTAGATAACCCGCTGGAGGTAATTGGTGTGCTGGACTGGGAAATGGCCACCGTGGGTGATCCATTGATGGATCTTGGTTGCACGCTGGGCTACTGGGTGCAGACTTCAGACCCGGAATTTTTCCGCGAATCACGCACCATGCCTTCCGATATTGATGGCGCTCCAACCCGGGGAGAAATTATCCAGCGATTTCAGGAAAAAACCGGCCTGGAGGTCGAGAATTTTCCGTTCTATTTCTGTTTCGGGCTGTTCAGACTGTGTGTTATCGGCCAACAGATCTACTATCGCTACTACCACGGACATACCAAAGATGAACGGTTTGCCGGGTTTCTGAAAAAAGCCTTTGTGTTACAACAAATGTGTGACCTGATTATTAGTGGCAAGGTTTCAGAGTAAAGGTTTTACAGTGAAAGTATCAAGGAAACGTTCAAGGCAAAGTTCAAGGCAACAAGAGGTGTCAGGTGTCATCCAAAAGCTCCGATAAGTCTCAGGCTGCTGAGGCACCGCTCAAAATAGCAGAGCTATTCCAGGTCTCAGGCAAGACTGCTGTCGTTACCGGCGGATCTCGTGGGATTGGTCGCATGATAGCCGAAGGCTTCGTGAGTAACGGGGTGAAAACCTACATTACTGCCCGCAAGGCCGAAGCTTGCCAGCAGACTGCGAAAGAACTTTCCGAGCAGGGTGAATGTATTGCGTTTCCTGCGGACCTCTCCAGCACTGAAGGCCGTTCCAGCTTTGTCTCCAGCCTGATGGAGAAAGAGGAGAAACTGGATATTCTGGTAAACAATGCTGGTGCCGCCTGGGGTGCGCCCTTCGAGGAGTATCCGGAGGAGGGCTACGACAAGGTAATGGACATCAATGTGAAGGCGATGTTCATGTTGACACGAGATTTGCTGCCGTTGCTCAGCAATGGTGCCTCACCACAAGAACCTTCCAGAGTGATTAACATTGGTTCGATTGATGGCTTACGGGTATCCAGCACTGACAATTTTGCCTATGGTGCCAGCAAGGCAGCCGTGCATTTTCTAACAAAAAATCTTGCTGTTCGTCTGGCGCCGAAAGGGTTGACAGTGAATGCCATCGCCCCTGGCCCTTTCGAGAGCAAGATGATGGATTTCATGCTGGAGAAATTTCGCGACAGGATTGAGGCCGAAAATCCCCTTGGCCGAATAGGCAATCCTCAGGATATGGCCGGCCTTGCGCTGTATCTGGCATCGCCTGCTACGCGCTACCTGACTGGGCAGGTTATCGCCCTCGATGGTGGTCGTCACCTTGGCGCACGTCAGGATTGATTCGGCCTTTTCCGTTTTATTCCAACTTCGCTAATGTTAGTTTAGTGGCGCAATTTTTAGCCACCAAATTTTAGCCACAGAAGAGTACACTCAGTGAGCTTCCAGACAAAACGACCTATTCCGCGCAGTATTGTTGCCAGCATGACCTTCGCCAGCGGTTTCTGCATCATGACCATTGAAATGCTGGGTGCGCGAATACTGTCTCCTTACTTTGGCGGCAGTCTCTCGGTTTGGGGCAGTATTATTACCATATTCATGTTGGCACTGGCTCTGGGTTACCTGTTTGGTGGAAGGCTTTCCACCCGCAATCCGAATCCGATTACCTTTGCGCTATTTTTTATTGTTGCCGGACTGTTTTCCCTGCCGGTGATTTTGTTTGCCGATGCCATTATGCGGCCTATCTTCATGGCCATCGAAGATCCCCGGTACGGATCGCTCTTTGCGGCGATCTTTCTGTTTTTCATCCCCACCAGCATCCTTGGTATGATCTCTCCCTACGCAGTACGTCTGATGGTGTCCAACCATGAGCATAGTGGGCACATGGCCGGTTTGCTGTACTTTATTTCTACTCTCGGCAGCGCGGCCGGCACCCTTGGCACCAGTTTCTACTTTGTGCTGTGGTTTGAGGTGAACCAGATTTTGTGGGCGACTACTGCTATTTTGGTACTCTCCGGATGCTTTATACTCCTGACCAGTTATGTGCTCGAATCGAAATCATTCAAACCCGCAGCGGGGCAGGTTAAACGTGCCTAAAGTAGCAAGGCTCTGTCTTTTCCTTTGTTGTTGGCTGGGACTCTCTGCTGTTCAGGCAGAAACCATCCATGAAGAGCGGTCCAAATATCGGGATATTACTGTGACCCAGGTGGGCGACAGGCGCTGTCTGTTGTTCAATGTGCATCGTGGTGACCGTAATCAAACCTGTGTAATGGTCAACGAGCGCGAGCGACTGGTATTTGATTACACGCGGATGAGTTTTGCCGGATTATTGCTGAACCCTGATCCGCAGCGCATTCTTGTGATCGGTTTGGGTGGCGGCTCAATTCCCATGACCTTCTCTGACCTGTACCCGCAGGCTGAAATCGATATTGTCGAAATTGATGAAGCGGTGGTCAGGGTTGCCGAGGAATTCTTCTTCTTCGCAGAAACCCCTAACATGGAAGTATTTGTTGATGACGGGCGGCCGTTTATCAAACGAGCCGGTATTCGAGGAGAGACCTACGATTACATAGTGCTGGATGCCTTCAGCGGAGACTATATTCCTGAACATATGCTAACGCGGGAATTTCTGGAAGAAGTTCAGGCCATCATGACTAACGACTCGGTGCTGGTTGCCAACACTTTCTCGACCAGCAGGTTGTATGATCATGAATCTGTAACTTACCAGAGGGTATTTGGCGATTTCTTCAATTTCAAACTGCCCAGCTCTGGCAATCGGATCATTATCGCCCAACTGCAATCCTTGCCTCCCCGTGGCGAACTGGTCAGTCGCGCTCGGGAATTTGGTGACAGGCTGAAAAAGTACGACATTCCCCTTGTGGATTACCCGCGTCGCCTGTCTACCCGGGTTGACTGGGACATGAGTCGACGCGAGTTGACTGATCAGTACTCACCCGGCAATTTGCTTCGCGGTAACTAGAACCTGACTGAAACTTGCTCTTGAAAAGACTGGCCTAAAGCGAGGCCGCCAGTCTGGTGCCCTGGTCAATAGCTCTTTTGGCATCCAGCTCCACCGCCACATCGGCTCCACCAATCAAATGATGCGGTTTGTCCAGGCCGTCAATTAGTTCACGCAGGGATTCCTGGCCTGCGCAGATCACCACGTGGTCCACTTCCAGCGATTTGGGTTCGTTGTTTACCAAAACCTGCAGTCCCTGGTCGTCTATGCGCTGGTACTGACAGCCGGACAGCATCTGCACACCACGCTTGATCAAGCCAAGACGGTGAATCCATCCGGTAGTCTTGCCCAGGTTTTTACCCAGTCCTTCGGTTTTCCTCTGGCACAGGTAGATTGTGCGCGCGGAAGGTGCCACGTTGCTTTCTACTCCTTCAACACCTCCGCGAGCTTTCAGGCTCATGTCCACACCCCATTCCTGCATGAATGTGGGAATGTTCTGGCTGGAAGAGGGGCCAGCGTGGGAGAGATATTCGGCAACATCGAAGCCGATTCCGCCTGCACCGATAATGGCAACTCGCTTGCCAACTTCTACCTTGCCGGTGATAACATCGATATAGGAAACCACCTTGGCATGGTCGATTCCCTGGATGTCTGGCACCCTGGGTTTGATACCCGTCGCCAGAATGACTTCATCGAATGCTGAATCGTTAAGTTGCTGCGCTGTAGCCCTGGTATTCAGGGACAACTCGACTCCCGTGCGTTCGAGTTGTACTGCGTAATATCGCAGGGTTTCATTGAATTCTTCTTTACCGGGAACGCGTTTGGCCAGGTTGAACTGGCCTCCTATTTCTTCAGCGGATTCGAATAGCGTAACCCGGTGTCCTCGCTCTGCCGCTGTGGTAGCGGCTGCCAGGCCCGCTGGGCCCGCGCCCACAACGGCAATGTTTTTCTGCTGACTGGCAGGCTTAATGTGCAGCTCGGTCTCATGGCAGGCTCTTGGATTGACCAGGCAGCTGCTGAGCTGGCCGGAAAAGATGTGGTCCAGACAAGCCTGGTTGCAACCGATACAGGTGTTGATCTCTTCCGCCTTGCCTTGCTCGGCCTTACTGGCAAAGAACGCATCGGCCAGGAGCGGCCGGGCCATGGAGACCATGTCAGCGTCGCCACGAGACAATACCTCCTCGGCCACCTCTGGAGTATTGATGCGATTGGACGTTATCACCGGCACCGGCAGGTGTTCCCGAAACTTCGCCGTTACCCAGGTAAACGCAGCGCGTGGCACTTTGGTAGCAATGGTAGGAATCGTAGCCTCATGCCAGCCAATACCGGTGTTGATGATGGAGACGCCAGCTTCGCTCAGGGCCTTGCCCAGGAATACAACTTCTTCGAAGCTGCTGCCTCCCTCAACCAGATCGAGCATGGACAACCTGAAAATAATAAGAAAATCTTTGCCCACTGATTCACGCACACGCCGCACTATTTCCAGGGGCAGCCTGATCCGGTTTTCATAGCTGCCGCCCCATTCATCATCACGCTTGTTGGTGCGCTCGGCGATAAATTCGTTAATGAAGTAACCTTCCGAGCCCATGATCTCGACGCCGTCATAGCCTGCTTCTTTGCAGAAACTGGAAAAGTCGACGAATGACTGAATCTCCGATTCAATTTGTTCAGCACTGGCCTGCTGCGGCACAAAGCGGTTGATGGGTGCCTTGATAGGAGAGGGAGCAATCAGGTTTTCCGTGCGGGAGTAGCGGCCTGTGTGCAAAATCTGCAGGCAGATCTTGCCGTCCTCAGCATGTACGGCATCCGTAATGAGGCGATGCTTGTCCACCTGTCCAGGCTGTTGAAACACAGGCAGAGCACCTTCGGGCAGGCAATGGCGGCTCGGCATGAACCCGCCAGTTACAATCAGGGCCACTCCGCCGCGGGCACGCTCGCCATAAAATGCTGCCAGGCGTTCATGACTGTCAGGGATATCTTCCAGTCCGGTGTGCATTGAACCCATTAAAATTCTGTTCTTGAGCCGGGTATGGCCTAAATCCAGGGGCGCAAAAAGATTGGGGTAGGGATGGGTCATGGGTTCAGCATTTACCGACTGCAAGGAGAGCGAATATCAGGCTTCGACGCCCACATTCTTTCGCAATGCATCGATATCCAGCAACTCGATTTCCCGATTGCTGACCGAGATATAACCCTTTTTCTGCAGTCCAGAAAAAATTCGGCTGACGGTTTCAACTGTAAGGCCCAGGTATTCACCGATATCGCTTCGGGTCATGGGCAGCAAAAAGCGAGTAGGGGAGAGTGAAGCTCGCATGTAGCGGCTGGAGAGGCCGAGCAGGAAGGTCGCAGTCCGTGCTTCAGCACTATAGCTACTTAATAGAGTATGGATCTGTTGGTCTTTGGCGATTTCATTTCCCATGATGGCGAAGAAATGATGTTGCAGATTGGGTAGTTGGTGGCTGAGCTTTTCCAGTTGTGCAAAGGGAATCTCGCAGATGGATGAATGCTCCATGGCCTGAGTCGAATTCGCATAGTGGCCACTGGCAATTCCATCCATGCCAATGATTTCTCCCGGAAGGTAGAAACCAGTCACACGCCCCTGTCCTCCATCGCTGAGAACATAAGACTTAAAGCTGCCAGATCGCACGGCAAACACGGAACGGAATTCATCATTCTGCCTGTAGAGATGATCGCCTTTCTGCAGGGGTCGATTTCGCTCTACAATCTCATCCAGTTGATGAATTTCAGATTTATTAAGCGCGATAGGCAGACATAGCTCGTTGAGCCGGCAACTGGCGCAAGAGACGTTGGCATTATGCGGACATATCTTGGCGGAAACTGGCACTGATTTCAGCGTCAGTTTCACACCGTCCCCGGATAAACCAAGATCCGGGGTATCGGGTCTATTCATTCGAGCATACTTCCTCAAGCAGAGATGGGCAGTGTGCCACTAATCCGATTATCGCACAATTTTTATCAGGATGAGCAGGACATACAGGCCGGATTGTGGGGCTTGCAGACCGCCCGTGGCCTGTGGTGATAATGTTGATTTAGAGTAAGCAGCACCGGGCACTGTCACAGTAAAATAACCTTAATAGTAGATAATCGAGTAAAGTTGGTACTGGAGGTGAGAAATGGATCTACAGCATATTCTGGTGGTAATTGAGCCTGATTCGGACCATCAACCGGCCCTGGACAGGGCCAAACAGGTTGCCAAACTGGCGGATTGCCGCTTGGAACTGATTCTTGTTGACCACACGCCTTACCTGGAAGACGGCTACTATTTTGAGCCTACCAGGGCGCAGGAATTGAGACAGGAGCATGGTGAGCGACGCCTGCAGGAATTGGAAGCCCTGGCAGAGCCACTGAGAACCCAGGGCCTGGAAGTAAGCTGTACTGCGGCCTGGGGTAATCCCGCATCTCTGGAAATCGCCTCTCGCGTAGAAGCAGCAAAGCCTTCACTGGTTATCAAGGCAACCCGGCATCACAACAAGGTATCCAGGCTTTTGCTCTCCAATGAGGATTGGCAACTGGTCAGGCATTGTTCTGAGCCTCTGCTGCTGGTCAAGACTCAGCCGTGGTCGGCAGATCCGCAATTTCTGGTGGCGGTTGACCCTTACCATATACATGACAAACCCGCTTCGCTGGATGCCAAGCTCATTAATGGGGCTAAATCACTGGCCGCAATATCCGGGGGCGATGTGCACCTGTTCCACTGCGACTGGATACCGCCCATGGCTGGAATCTATTCCTTGATTCATGACCAGGAAAATGACGTGAAGGTGTTAAAGGCCATTGCCGAGACTCATGCTGTGCCCGAGCTGAACTGTCACTGGTCCGCGGAGGAAATCGAGGATTCCCTACCCGCTACTGCTGAAAAAATCGGTGCCAGTGTGGTGGTGATGGGCGCCATGTCCCGCTCACGGCTGGATGAGTTCCTGATTGGCAGCACCGCCGAAAAGATGCTCGACGTGTTGGACTGCGACTTATTGTTGCTCAGCCCGGACGAGAACTAGTCATCATTGCCTACGTGTACAGTCAGAACATCGCAGGTAGAGCCATGAAGGAGTTTAATGGCAGTGGACCCTAGCAGAATCTTCCAGCCAGAATGACCATGGCTGCCGATCACGATGGCATCCGCACCAATTTCGTTGGCATGGTTGCGAATTTCCGGTCCCGGAGCGCCCAGCAAGGTGTGCACACGATCGCTGTCGACCTGGATTTCCTTGCCCAGTTTTTTTAGTTTCTCTTCTGCAAATTTGATCGCTTCCTGTTGTAACTCACTGACATTGGCCGCGTAGATATCCATGGTATAAGCTGCGGCAACTGGCTCAACAACGTGAACCAGATGTAGCTTCTCGCTGCCGCCAGCCAGTTCCAGGGCTTTTTTAATGACCTTATGGGAATCTTCGGAAAGATCGACAGCAACCAAGATGTTGTTATACATGGCGTTGCTCCTGTTCAATGGGAATGGCAGATATTGCCTTTTCTATTGTATTGAATCGCAAACAGGCGAAGGCATATTGACCTGAATCAACAGAGTACATGGCCCGGCCATTAAAGATAAGGGGAAAATAGCCAGGCAGCGGCATTCCGCACCCGAAGCAGGAAGGGGACACGCCCAAGCTCTTCGGTGCTGATACTTCGAGCTGACTCTATATGCCGCTCGAAATAATGAGTCAGTTGGCTGGCGACAGATTGACCAAATACCTCAACTCCGATTTCGAAATTCAGGCGCAGGCTTCTCGGGTCCAGGTTCGCTGAGCCTATGAGGCTATACATATCATCTATCAGTATGGCCTTGGTATGCACAAAAGGTGCAGGCTGCAGCAGCACTGGAATGTCCCTGGCAAGAATATGTTTCAGGTTGTGCAGTGCTGCGTAGTGGGCGAGATGGATATTGGTTTTTTCTGGCAGCAATACCTTCACGTCCACACCTCTCAAAATGGCGCCCTGCAAGGCACCCACCAGTTCAGGGCCGGGAAGGAAATAGGGCGTCATAATCCAGATTCGGCGTTTGGCCAGGGAAAACATCCCCACCATCACTTCGTTAAGCTGATCCAGCGTCTCATTGGGACCATCCAGTATAAGCCTTGTCCATATTTGGGACTCCCTGCGGTTTTCATTTTCCGCAGTGAATTCGTGTCGCTCGTCTTCGCTTGAACAATGATTCCAGTCTGTAAGAAATGCGCGTTCCATATCGTCGACAATTTTTCCCGTCAAGCGGAAGTGGAGATCACGAGCACATTTGGGATTATCTGGAAGATCGAGCAGGTGGCGATTGCTGATGTTCTGACCGCCTGTGTATGCACTATTGCCATCGACGATGAGAATCTTGCGGTGATTGCGCATATTAATATTCAGGGAAGGTGGGATCAGAGTCAGTGGATTGAATAGTTCAAAATCCAGTTTGCTCTTTCTCAACTGCCGAATCAGATTTGGTAAATAGACTGTTCCTCCCATGCCGTCAACGATGACCTTTACTTCTACACCTCGATCCCTGGCTGCGCAAAGAGCAGACAGGAACTCGATTCCAATTTTGTCACCCTGAAAGATATAGGTAGATAAATAAATCTTGTGCCTGGCCTCCCCAATATCCTCCAGCATTGCCTCAAAGCATTGCTCTCCATTTTCAAGCAAGCGCAGCTCGTCACAGGAATGCAAACCGGTTCCGGTAACGGTTTCTCCAACCAGTGAATAGGGACGAAGGTTTGAGCCAGGAGGGTCGAAGAAAGTCTCATCAGGATCGACCACGGCCGCCGGGTGATATTTTTCCTGAGCCGATTCCCGGACCCGATTGATTC
This sequence comes from Gammaproteobacteria bacterium, assembly GCA_040218615.1. GTDB lineage: Bacteria > Pseudomonadota > Gammaproteobacteria > Pseudomonadales > Pseudohongiellaceae > UBA9145. The sequence goes on along the minus strand of JAVJRC010000015.1, from coordinate 400,678 downwards.
CAAAAATCAGATAGACCAGGGGTCCGACCACTGGAATAATCAGCGTAAAAGCGACCCAGGATAGTGCGGCAGTGCTATCGCGTTTGCTGAGGAGGGCGTGAGATGCCGCCACTAAACTCATGGCTGCAACTGCCAGAAGAATCAGCCAGGTGGGCCATGTGGTGGGGCTGTAGGCTGACCAATTCAATCTATTCGACTCTTTGTTGTGAGGTCAATATCCGCCAGGACTGCACAATGGTCAGACAAATCTCTCCAGCCACTGTTGCCCATGACTTCTACCGTGTTTACAGAGAATCCCCGCAGGTAAATTCTGTCCATGGGAAGCAAAGGGGTAAACGCCGGGAATGTCCTGGCCAGTCTTTGATGCAACTGTTCATAGGCTTCTTCCAGTGCGCAATGTGACTTTAATTTACGGTGACCTGATTTGCGCCAGTCATTAAAGTCCCCTGCCAGTATTAGCGGTTCATTGGCGGGTATTTGCTCCTCTATATATTGGATCAGATCTGAAATTTGAAGTTTTCTCTCATTTTCGAACAATCCCAGGTGTGCGCAAAGCAAATGTATGCCGTTTGTCAGCAGTCCGTGCAGGATGCCGCGCCGGGAGAATCGCATTCGGGAAACATCGATGTTGGTTGAGCTGGTGAAAGGGAGTTCGCTAAGAATGGCATTGCCATGGTGACCATGCTGGTAAATGGCATTTTTGCCATAGGCATAGTGTGACCAGACTGTATCAGCCAGAAACTCAAACTGGTTGGACTCGGGCCAGCCTGGAACCTTGTTCTGGTGTCGCTCATGCTCCCCAACTACTTCCTGCAGAAACACGATATTACTCTGTGTTTCCCGTAGCTTGCTGCGGATGCCATCCAGGGTGAAACGCCGATTTCCCATGGAAAACCCCTTGTGGATATTGAGCGTGAGCACCCTGAAGTTATGCATAGTTTGGCGGTTCTTGACGTGTATCAACTGGCATTATTTCAATTCGATGTAGATTAATCCATTGAAGGGCCGGTCTGAATTAATCAGAGGGTCCCCAAGTGCCAGGTCAGCATAGGTCAGTATAGAGGGTTGTTTGATATGGATACCGAAAAGTTTAGGTCACAGTTATTGGGGCTCAAGCAGGAGCTGGAGTCTCGAATCTCGAGAACCCACAAACATATCTATCATAAACAGGAGCCTGTGAGTGCAAATTTTAGTGAACAGGTAAAGCAAATGGAGAACGATGATCTGGTTGCGGCATTGGAAAGTGAGGGCCTGAAGGAGATAGGCCTCATTAACAGTGCGCTTGAGCGAATCGACAATGGTGAGTTTGGCTTCTGCCAGCAATGTGGCGAAAATATTGGCCAGGCCCGGCTCGAGGCCATTCCCTACGCTCAATACTGTATTCGTTGCACAGCCTAGACTGAATCCCTGTTTTTCCATATTGCGGCGGCTTACTCCCCTTGCCATAATGCGTGTCCTGAACCCGGGCCGTACCGTACTAACCAAGGAGCAATGCGAGATGAAATCCCTCAATCGAATCATGGTGGTGATTGATGCCAACGAAGACTTTTCCAGTGCTCCGGATGGCCTGCCTATTGAGCTGCGCAAGGCGTTACGGCTGGTTCCAGACAAGGCTGGCACGGAGATTAAACTGATCAGTGTTGGTTATGAGAGGTATCTCTCCAGCAGCTTCCGTAGCATCGGCTATGACTATATCAAAATGAAGCAGGAATACCTGCAGCGACTGGGGCAGACCATGGAAGACCTGGTCGCTGACCTGTGCCAGGACGGCTACAAGATCACCTGCGAGACCGGCTGGGCCCATCCGCGTTATGAGCTAATCGTGGAAATGGCCCAGGAGTTTGGTGCAGATCTGTTGATTCAACATTGCCGGCCCAATGCGCAGATCGAGCATTTCCACCTGACCCATGACAGTTGGGAACTGGTCCGCCATTGCCCGGTGCCTTTGTTGCTGGTGAAGGATAGAAACTGGGGTGACAAAGTCACCATGATGGCTGCCGTGGATCCCCTGCATGACCACAACAAGCCCTTGAACCTGGATGACGATATCCTTCATGCAGCTAATGTAATTGCCACTGCGACGGGCGGAGAGTTTCATGCCGTGCACGCCTACGCCGGCACCGCGCGACCGTTTGCGGCAGCCGATAAGGTCAAGCAGGAACATGAATCTGCCTTCAACGAATTGATGTCCAAACACGGCATTGACGAAGCACATCAGCATCTGCTGGATGAGTCACCGATAGATGCGCTGAAACACTATGGAGAGCAGATCAACTCGGACATGGTGATCATGGGAGCTATTTCCCGGTCACGAATCGTCGAGGCGCTGATTGGCAGCACGGCAGAAGGTGTGCTGGACTACATCAAGACTGACATTCTGATCGTCAAGCCAACTGAATCCTGAGACTGAATCTACTGCCTGCCTGCTGCTCATAGCCCTTGCAGCAGGACCTTGAATTCGATGTGATTGTTGTCGTTCGTTGCTGGTGCGGCAGTTGTGCCGAGTCATGCCTGCCCGATTCGATTTCCACAGTACTTGCAAAACCTCGCATCCAGTTCATGCCCGGTGGCATCGCAACTTTCACATTTCCGCTTATCGCTTTGACGAGCTTGCGTTCTGCTCTGATATTCATTCATCAGTTCAGCACCGATGATGCCTGTCGGTACTGCAATAATCGCGTAGCCGCAGATCATAGCGAAGCCAGCCACCAGTTGCCCCAAAGGTGTCTGTGGTGAGATGTCGCCATAACCCACGGTGGTGATTGTTACGATTGCCCAGTAAATCGATTCGGGAATATTGTCGAACCCATGTTCCGGGCCTTCGATGATGAACATCAGGGCGCCGAAAATAATGATCAAGGTTAGTACTGAGAACAAGAAAACGAATATTTTGCGCCTGGCCTGAACCAGCGCCGTGTAAAGAAGATTGGCTTCGCCCATGTAGCGAAACAGTTTCAGCACCCGAAATATTCTGAGCACACGCATAATTCTGATAACGATCAGATATTGTGCAGATGGGAACAGAAAAGCGATATAAGTTGGCAGGATAGAAAACAGGTCTATCAAGCCATAAAAACTTAGTACATAACCGCGCTTATTCTGGGTGCTATAAAGCCGCAGGAAATATTCTATGGTGAAGATAAACGTGAAAAACCATTCCAGCCGATACAGAAAGTCGCCGAAACGAGCGTGGTAGGATTCAACCGAATCGAGCAGAACCGCAGTAACCGAAACAACAATAAGGCAAATGAGCACGACATCGAATAGTTTGCCGGCGCGGGATTCGTAGCCGAAAATGACATCGTATACCGCTCTTTGCAGCGCTGATTGTGCAGGGTTTTCCATACCTGGAATTACTCTGGGCTTTCGCTCCTTCCTGAAATAAGCGAAAAGATTTTCAGGACTTTAACACGAGTACGTCACAAGGGCAGTCCTCAAGCATTTTCTCTGCCGTGTTGCCAACGATCGCCCGTTCAATAATATTTCGGGACAACGCTCCAATCACCAAAATATTAGCGTTGGACTTGCGAAGAAATTTATTCAAGCTGCTGACCAGCTCGCCACAACTCATTTCCAGAGAATCGGTCGGCACGTCGTGTTTCTGCAACAACTCAATAACTTTACTGCGGTGCTGTTCTTCGACACGCTGCAGGTATTCTTCAGACTCTCCGCTTATGGGGAACAGGGCGCTGACAAACGGGTAATAGGAATGGAATACCCGCAACTTCTGCTGCAGTAAGTCCGACACCATCTGCGCTCCGTCCAGCAATACATTGTCCAGCCGACTCTGTTCAGCTTTGACATGCAAGGGATCTACCGCGGTGACGACGCAGCCATCTGCCAGCCATTCCCTGGGTTTGGTCAGAAGTAACGGGGCCGGGCACTTGCGGATCAGCCGCCAATCCGTATTGGTGATGAGCCCTCGCTCAATTGCGCTGTGGTGGTGAGTGCTCTTCATGACCAGATCAGGCTGCGCTTGATTTACCGCATCAATGATGGATTCAGCAAGATGATGGTTTTCTGAAAATTGAGAACTGGCCTCAATGTTCTCTTTTTTAAATTCCTCCACCAGCTCCTCAAGTTCATCTTCAAAATGTTTTTTGAATAACTTGCGCTGGGTCTCAAAGAATTTGCCATCGATTCCTTCGTAAATATAGGAATGTTCACCAAGGGTATTCTCATTATTGATGAATAAATGGACGGCCGCATCGCAGGCTCTGGCGATGAGCCTGGCTCGATCTATTACGAAGTCGCGGTCAACTGTTGGATCGACAACTACGAGTATCTTCTTGATATTGTTCATATTAGGCCTCTGTAGAAGCATTGTTGGGGTCGTGTTGGCCCGTTCAGGTCCCGAATCGCGGTCTTGAGAGCGGGATCGATGGAAACCAACTTCCCATTCCAGTAAAACATTGGGATGAATGCTGCGCTTTCAAGTAACCCCCAGTCATTGTCAACTGCATCTTCTGACCCTTGTTGATATAGGTCAAGAGTAGAGTACCTGTGTTGCTCTATAGTGAGGGTGGAGGAGTAGGTCCTTCGAAGTTTCTATCGTGAGTTTGAGAAGAGGTGGTCACCCCATGCGAGCTGGAAAATTGCTGAACTGTGCATTTATTGTTGTATTCCTGGCAGGATGTCAGGGGCAGAATTCGACTGCTATCAGCGCACCCAGAACCAATGTGCCATTCACTCCCGATATCAGTATCAATGAAGTGATGATTGCGCAGATCGACCACGCCGCCCACTTTATTTGGGATGCGGCCAACCCGGATCTCGCTCCCTCAGATATAGAATGGAACGAGGTGGAACATCATGCAATTCAGTTAATCTCCAGTCGTTCGGCGCTTACTATGGGCGGAACCGGGGTTAACGATGCGATGTGGATCGCGCAGCAGTCATGGCGTCGCTACGTAGAAGCAATGAACGAAGCGTCCCTGCTTGCTCTCAATGCAGCCCGAACAGAGAATCGGACGATGCTTTCCCGAGCAGGTGATGGGCTAGTGGAGACTTGTGAGGGTTGTCATCAGCAATACAAGCCAGAAATCCCTACCGAAGGCTATTTCAAAACTCACTAAATCCTGGATTAGCCAGCGTCCTTGATCATATTGCGAGCAATGATGATCTGCTGGATCTGGCTGGTGCCTTCATAGAGCCGGAACAGGCGCACGTCGCGGTAGAATCGTTCCACCGCATACTCAGACATATAGCCTGCTCCACCATGAATTTGCACAGCACGATCAGCCACCCGCCCAACCATTTCGGTGGCGAACAGTTTGCAAGCTGAGGATTCTGTGCTGACGCTCTCGCCATTATCGCGCTTGCGTGCGGTTTCCATGATCATGCATTTAGCCGCGTAAGTTTCCGTCTGGGAATCTGCGAGCATCGCCTGGATGAGTTGTTGTTCGGCAATGGGTTTGCCAAACTGCTTGCGTTGCATGGCGTACTCCAGCGAATCCTTAATCAGGCGTTCGGCAACTCCTACACTGACGCCGGCAATATGCAAGCGCCCTCGATCGAGTACTTTCATGGCGGTAATAAAGCCTTCACCTTCTTCCCCGATCAGGCAGTCCGCCGGTACCCGGCAGTCTTCAAAGATGACATCGCAGGTCATTGAGCCTGACTGGCCCATCTTCTTGTCGATAGGGCCGAGTGTGATTCCCGGGGTGTCACGTTCAACGATAAAGGAAGAGATGCCCCTCGCTCCCTTGATATCCGGATTGGTTCGGGCCATGACGTTGAATGTGTTGGCAACCTTGGCGTTGGTGATATAACGCTTGGTGCCATTGAGTACGTAGTGATCGCCGTCCCGGATAGCTGTGGTTTTTAGAGAGGCTGCATCGGAGCCGGCATCGGGTTCAGTCAGGCAGAAGCAGGAAATCCACTCACCGGTGGCGTATTTGGGCAGGTATTTGTTCTTTTGTTCTTCCGTGCCGTTAAACACAACAGCAGCAGATCCGATGCCATTATTGGTGCCGATAATGGATCGGAAGGCAGGGGAGGTTCTGCCCAGGGCGATCGCTACAAGAATTTCCTCTTCCATGGTGAGTCCGAGACCCCCATATTCCTCAGGAATGGTGAGCCCGAACAAACCAAGCTCCTTCATCTCTGCAAGGATGTTGTCCGGCAGGCTGCCTTCTTCGGCTAATTGCTCTTCTGCCGGCACCAGTCGCTCCCGAACGAAGCGTTCAATCAAGTCCACCAACTGATTGATAGTTTCTTTATCTCTGATCATTTCAGGCCCTCTCTTTGGCAACGGCTAAGCTAACATAGCACCCAATTTTGTGCGAGATGTGGTCTGATTTGCCGGGGCATACCCCTATGCTAGAATGACCGCCCTTACTAATTCGGGTGCGGTCCCAAAGGAAAGAGCGGACGCATCTGAATCAATGCTTGCGTGAATGACTTTGCCGGAAACCCTTGAGATGCTGCCTTATCAATGAGGCTGCCGATCCCTGGACAAGTAACCCAAGTGAATACAAACAAGTAGACTAAAAGCCACCCAGACTGCAGAGAAAACTATGCCCTCCAATTCAATAACAGATGCCTACCTCTATGATGGTGTTCGCACCGCATTTGGCAGACACAGCGGTGCACTGGCACCCGTCCGCCCCGATGACTTGCTCGCTCATACTATTAAAACGGTGGTCGAACGGAACAGTTTTCCCAAAGACGCTTTTGAAGACGTCATCGCGGGCAATACCAACCAGGCAGGTGAGGATTGTCGCAACGTGGCGCGCTTCGCCTCACTGATTGCCGGTATGCCGGTCGAAGTCGGTGGTTTGACTGTCAACAGGCTCTGTGCGTCGGGCCTTGCTGCTACCTTAAGTGCAGCGAACTCCATCAAGATTGGCGAAGGCAAGCTGTTTGTTGCCGGTGGTGTCGAGTCCATGAGCCGTGCTCCGCTGGTTTTATCCAAAGCCCAGTCAGCCTTTGATCGTGGTCAGAAAATTGCAGACACAACTCTCGGTGCAAGGTTTACCAATCCTGTTTATGGTGATGCATTTGGTCATGACAGCATGCCGGAGACAGCGGATAACATCGCCAGGGATCTGGGTATTAGCCGGGAAGACAGCGATATTTTTGCTGCTGCTTCGCAAGCTCGGTATGAGGCGGCAAGGGCCGATGGTTTCTTTAATGAAGAAATAATTCCAATTGATGTTCCGCAGGGTAGAAAAGCGCCACCTCTCACAGTAAACAGCGATGAGCATCCTCGCCCGCAAAGTACAGTCGAAGTATTGTCAGGATTACGCAACCTGTTTGAGGGCGGTGTCGTGACGGCTGGCAATGCCTCCGGGATAAATGACGGCGCAGCGGCATTGATAGTGGGAAACAGAGAGATAGGTGAGGCGAATGGTGTCAAACCCCGGGCAAGAATCATTGCCGGAGCCGTTGCCGGAGTAGAACCCAGAGTCATGGGTCTCGGTCCTGTGTTTGCCATACGCAAGGCTTTGGCGCGAGCAGAACTTGAGCTTGCAGACATGGACATCATCGAAATTAACGAGGCTTTCGCCTCGCAGGTTCTCGGTTGCCTGAAAATGCTGGAAGTCGATTTCAATGATTCGAGAGTGAATCCCAATGGCGGCGCCATTGCAGTGGGGCATCCGCTGGGTGCTTCCGGAGCGAGAATTGCTTTGACCGCCATGCGACAGCTGGAGAGGAGTGGTGGCCGCTATGCAGCCATTAGTCTTTGCATTGGCATCGGCCAGGGGCTCGCGGCCATTCTGGAGCGGGTAGACTAATTACCAACTACTCCTTACACCAAAAACTAATGCTCACCAGCATTAAGGCCAATTGCGTAAAGTGGGCCCTGGGAGCTAACAGGAAATAATTATGACAGACGTCGTCTCTTATCAACTGAAAGACAATATTGGTCTCATCAGTGTCAATAATCCGCCGGTCAATGCGCTTTCGCAATCTGTGCGTCAGGGGATTCTGGATGCAATCAACACTGCGCAATCAGATGCCTCGGAGGCTATCGTACTCAGTTGTGAAGGGCGTACTTTTATTGCGGGTGCAGACATAACCGAATTTGGCAAGCCGCCACTGGACCCCTGGCTGCCGGAAGTATTGACGGCGATTGAAAATTCCCAGAAACCTGTTGTGGCTGCCATACACGGCACTGCCCTTGGTGGTGGATTTGAAGTCGCCCTGGCCTGCCACTATCGCTGTGCGATTCCTTCCGCCATGGTCGGCCTGCCTGAGGTGAAGCTTGGACTACTGCCCGGAGCAGGCGGTACCCAGCGGGTGCCACGAGTCGCCGGGGTCAAAGCGGCGCTGGATATGATCACCAGTGGCAATCCGGTTCCCGCGGCCAAGGCAAAGGACATGGGGCTTATTGACGAAATTCTCGGCGGGGACGATCTGCTTGCCGAAGCCATCGCCTACGCACAGTCTCTGGTCAGCTCCGCAGCACCCCTGAAACGCATTCGTGATATTACGATTGATCCGGAGTCTGTCGAGTCCGGCTTCTTTGAACAGGCACGCAAGCGCCTGGCAGCCCGCGCCCGGGGACAGATTGCTCCTGACCGTATCGTCACCTGCATTGAAGCGGCAGTGAATCTGCCAATGGATGAAGGGCTGGCCAAGGAGCGGGAACTGTTCCAGGAACTGGTCAAGTCACCGGAATCGGCGGCCATGCGCCACATATTCTTTGCGGAACGGCAGGCGGCGAAGATCAAGGACCTTCCCAGGGATACGGCGAAAAGAGACATCAATAAAGTAGCCATCATCGGGGGCGGCACCATGGGTGGTGGTATTGCCATGTGCTTCGCCAATGTGGGTATCCCCGTGGTGCTGGTGGAAATTGATGATGAGGCTTTACAGCGTGGCCTGGGCATTGTGCAAAAGAATTACAACATCACCGTGCAGAAAGGCAAGATGACTGAAGACAAGATGAAGCAACGCTTGTCCTTGATCAGTGGCACCACCGACTATGCCGACATTGCTGATGTTGACCTGGTTATCGAAGCGGTATTCGAAAATCTCGATTTGAAGAAAGAAATCTTTGCCAAACTGGATGCGACCTGCAAGCAGGGTGCAATCCTGGCTACCAATACCTCCTACCAGGATGTGGACGCTATCGCCGAGGCCACTTCCCGCCCGCAGGATGTGGTGGGCATGCATTTTTTCAGCCCAGCCAATGTCATGAAATTGCTTGAGGTAGTACGTGGTGAGAAGACCGCGGACGATGTGTTGGCCACAGTGATGGCAGTTGGCAAGAAAATCGGCAAGGTGTGTGCACTGTCACGTGTCTGCTACGGCTTCATCGGCAATCGCATGCTGGGTGGCTACGGACGTGAGGCGCAGATGTTGTTACTGGACGGGTGTACGCCTGAACAGGTGGATTCGGTGCTGGAAAAATTTGGCATGGCCATGGGGCCCCTGGCTATGGGCGACCTGGCGGGTCTGGATGTGGGTTACAAGGCGCGACAGGCAAGAACTGACCTGCCCGATGATCCCAGGCTCTATCGTATGGGAACCCTGCTGGTGGAGATGGGCCGTTACGGACAGAAGACGGGTTCGGGATTCTATCAATATGATCCGGAGACCCGGCGCCGCATGTCAGATCCGGAAGTAGAGTCAATGATCAAGGAAGAAGCCGCCAAACTGGAAGTCGAGCAACGGGAAGTGAGTGACGAAGAAATCCTTGCGAGATGTTTTTATCCTCTTATCAATGAAGGCGCGAAAATCCTCGAAGAAGGTGTGGCCCAACGTCCCGGTGATATCGATGTGGTCTATGTGTATGGCTACGCGTTTCCGGCGGCCAAGGGTGGCCCGATGTTCTACGCAGATCAGGTTGGCCTGAAAAATGTGTACGACAGGATTTGCGAGTTCAGGGATCGCTACGGAGCAGACTACTGGCAACCAGCGCCGCTGCTGGAAAAACTGGCTCAGAAAGGCAAGACCTTCGCCCAGTGGGACAAGGAGAGAGAGCAATAGTGAGTGTAACAAAGAGTCCAATTAAGAGCGCAAAAATGACTACCAAACGGAGAGCTTGTCGATGAAGTCCTGGCAAACCACTGCACCAGGAGCAGACCTGGTTGAGGTCGAATCTTCTACACCCGAGCCGAAGGGCACAGAAGTATTGCTGAAAACCGAAGCCTGTGGCGTCTGCCATTCAGACATCCACCTTCATGACGGGGCCTTTGAACTGGGCGGTGGCAAACAGCTGGAAGTGGCTCGTGAAGGGCAGGTATTAGGTCATGAAATATTTGGCGAAGTGATCGCCGTCGGGCCAGAAGCAAAGGGTGTTAACGTCGGTGATCGTCGTGTGGTGTATCCCTGGATTGGTTGTGGTGAGTGTGCCGTGTGCAAGCGCGGTGAAGAACATCTTTGTACTCCAGGCAGGGCCTTGGGCATTGTCGCACAGGGGGGGTTTTCAACTCATGTGCTTGTTCCTCACAGCCGTTATTTGTTCGACAAGGGTACGGTGCCGGACAGCCTTGCTGCCACTTATGCCTGTTCCGGGCTCACAGCTTATGGCGCCTTGAAGAAATTGGGCAATTTGCAGGAAGGAGATGAAGTCGTCATTCTCGGTGCAGGCGGCGTGGGCATGATGGCAATTCAGGTTGCCCGGGCCCAGGGGCTTGATCCTATTGTAGTCGATATCGATGATGCCAAGTTGCAGGGGGCACAAGACCTTGGCGTTACCCGCACTTTCAATTCCGGTGATCTCGCGACTGCCAAGGAAATTCGAAAAAGCACTGGCGGTGCCTATGCAGTGATTGACTTTGTCGGCGCCGAAGCCAGCGTGAATTATGGGCTCGGCTGTCTGCGTAAAGGGGGCATGTTGATCATAGTAGGCCTGTATGGGGGCGCGCTCCATATTCCTATCCCGTTTTTGCCCATGAATGCACGCATCATACAAGGCAGCTATGTGGGGTCTTTAGATGATATGACTGAGCTGATGGCCCTGGTGCGTGACGGTAAAATTGCTCCAATTGAAATCATCGAACGCCCATTGTCTGAAGCCAGCGCAGCACTCGCTGATCTGAAAGCCGGAAAAGTAAAAGGGCGCCAGGTTTTAGTAAACTCCTGATCACAGGAGAGGAGATTTACAGGGACCCATATCTTGGCCATGTCATCACTACAACAATTCAGGGATTCGACTCGTGCCTGGCTGGAGGAAAACTGTCCTCCTACCATGCGTACTCCCATGGTTCAGGATGAGATAGTCTGGGGCGGCAGGAACGCGGAATTTAAAAACCCCGAAAGTAAAGTCTGGTTGCAACGTATGGCTGAGAAAGGCTGGACCTGTCCTACCTGGCCAGCAGAGTACGGCGGCGGGGGGCTGTCAAAGGACGAGGCCATCATTCTTGGGCAGGAGTTGGCCCGAATTAATGCCAGGCCAGCACTGACCAGTTTCGGTATCAGTATGCTTGGGCCCGTATTGCTGGAATACGGCAATCACCAACAGAAAGCGGAGCACATTCCAAAAATTGTCCGTGGCGAGATTCGCTGGTGCCAGGGCTATTCAGAACCGGGATCCGGCTCTGATCTGGCCAGTCTGAAAACCCGTGCCGAGTTGCAGGGCGATCACTATCTGATCAATGGCTCAAAAGTCTGGACTTCCTATGCGGACAAGGCTGACTGGATATTTTGCCTGGTCCGTACCGACTTCGAAGTGCCCAAACACAGCGGTATCAGCTTTATCCTGTTCGACATGGACTCGCCGGGTGTATCCACCAAGCCCATTCAGTTGATAAGCGGTTCGTCGCCATTTTGTGAGACCTTCTTTGATGACGTGAAAGTGCCAGCGAGCAATCTCGTGGGTCAGTTAAACGACGGTTGGACTATCGCCAAGCGACTGCTGCAACACGAACGCACCATGATTTCCGGTTTCGGGCTGGCCAGCGGCCAGTCAGACCGGGGAGGCACCACATCGGTGGTGTCCAGCCTCGAAGGGGCTGCTATGCATTATCGTGGCGACAAGGATAGGCTTTCAGATCCAGTGCTGCGTGATGATATTGCCCAATTCAAAATTGACAGTGAAGCTTTTGCGCTCACTTCCCAGCGTTCTGTTGAGGAATCCAAACAGGGGCAGGGGCCTAACGCCACATCATCCATGTTGAAATACTATGGCTGCGAATTGAACAAGCGCCGCTATGAATTAATGCTGCGCGCCATAGGTAGCCAGGGACTGGGCTGGGAAGGCGATGGATTCGATGACGAAGAACTACAGATCACCAGAGAGTGGCTGCGCTCGAAAGCGAATTCTATCGAAGGTGGCACTTCGGAAGTCCAGCTCAACATTGTGGCCAAGCGTGTACTTGGCTTGCCGGATCTGTTGACCATGAGCAATACCAAGGGGCCCAAGGGATAGAAACATGTCACTTGTGTTAACAGAAGATCAATCGATGCTGCAGGATGCGGCACGAAATTTCTGCGCCCAGCATTCTCCGGTTTCTGTGCTCCGACGGCTCCGCGATGAAAAGGACGAGAAAGGTTTCGACGAAAACATCTGGAAGCAGATGGTCGAGTTGGGCTGGGCTGGCATGGCTTTGCCTGAAGCCTATGGTGGATTCGATTTTGGCTACTCCGGCCTCGGCGTTGTACTGGAACAAACCGGCAAGACCCTGGCCAGTTCGCCACTGATATCCACCGTGTTGTTGGGAGCCACCGCCGTCAATCTCTGCGGCAATGAGGAGCAAAAGCAGGCACTACTGCCAGGAATCGTTGCTGGAGAAAAGCTGCTTGCCCTGGCAATCGATGAATCTCCATTCCACCGACCCTCGGAGATTGCCCTGTCGGCAAGCAAAGAGGGTGATCACTATGTGCTGAGGGGTCAAAAGACCTTTGTGCTAGACGGGCACGTTGCAGACCAGTTAATCGTAGTGGCCAGAACTGCAGGCAATATTTCTGACCGCAATGGGATGAGTCTGTTTCTCGTTGATTCGAAAAGCCAGGGCGTCTCTATAATGAGAACGAACATGGTAGATAGCCGCAACAGCGCCAGAATTGATTTTGAGGGTGTACGGGTACCTGCAGAAAACTTGCTTGGCATTGAGCACGGGGCTTATGAAGCGCTTGAGCGGGTACTGGATATTGGCAGGATTGGCGCGTCAGCAGAGATGCTGGGTAGCATTACCCAGGTTTTCGAGCAGACCGTGGAATATCTCAAGCAACGTGAGCAATTCGGTGTACTGATCGGTGCATTTCAGGCGCTGCAGCACCGGGCTGCGATCATGTACAGTGAAATCGAACTCTGCAAATCAGTGGTTCGGGCAGCGCTGGCGGCCCTGGATAATCCCGAGAGTGAGCCGATCGAAATCGCCCGCCTGGCAAGCCTTGCCAAGGCCAAGCTCAGTGAGGTGTTCGAGCTGGTCAGCAATGAAGGCATCCAGATGCATGGCGGAATCGGCATGACTGACGAGTTTGACATAGGTTTTTATTTAAAACGCGCAAGGGTGGCACAACAGTTTCTGGGCGATGCCAGCTATCATCGCGATCGTTACGCCACGTTGCACGACTTTTAGTCTCCGGTCCTGCCTAGTACACTCAGTCTGGGGCACTATTATGACAATCAAACTCAGACCCTTTTACGAAACTGGCAACAAGGTCAACGATGACCCTGTGGTTTGTGTGTTCGAAAATTTCCTCACTGAGAAAGAAGTTGAAGCACTTCTTGCTGCCGCCAGACCAAAACTCAAACAGGCTCTGGTGAGTGCGGCCAAGTCAGGTGTGGAAAGCGCAGGGCGGACTGGCAGCAACTGTTGGATTCCCCACAATACTTCGCCACTGATTGCCGAGCTATCCTTGCGAGTCTCTGAGGTAGTTGGAATTGGGCTGGAATTTGCTGAATCTCTTCAGGTGGTCTACTACAATGAAGGACAGCAGTATGCCCCCCATTTTGATGCCTGGGATGCAAATACCGAGCGAGGACAGCGCTGTATGGCGAAAGGAGGGCAGCGACTCGTTACCTGCTTGCTCTATCTTAATGAGCCTGAAGGTGGCGGTGGCACCTGTTTTCCAAAACTCGACATGGAAGTACGGGCCAGGAAGGGTCGCATGCTGCTGTTCCACAATTGCCATGAAGGCAGTACCATTCGTCATCCGCACTCATTACACGGGGGGATGCCAGTTTCCAGCGGTGAAAAATGGGCATGCAATTTCTGGTTCAGGGAAAAGCTCTATCAGGATCCGGCAAAGGTGCCTGTGCGCCGCAATGAGTTATCTGACACACCCAAATTTAATCGTGTAATCTAAGCTGGCTTGAAAGCTGCTGCGAAACGCCCTTCCTGCCAACATTCTGGATTGCAATTGTGATTCTGGCACTTCTCGCTCTGATTCTTGTCGCGCTGGTTTACCTGCCCTCATTCTGGGTGAAACGGGTGATGCTGGCCTATGGCAAGGAAGACGAGAATATTCCAGGCAGCGGTGCTGAACTGGCACGACACCTCATTGAGCGCTTCCAACTGTCAGGCATCAAGGTTGAAGAAACCGAACCCTTTCAGGACCACTTCGATCCTCGGGAAAAAGCCGTTCGTCTGGGTAAAGACAATTATCATGGCAAGTCATTGACGGCAGTTGCAGTCGCAGCGCACGAAGTGGGCCATGCAATTCAGTTTCACCGCAATGAAAAAATCTTTGAGCTGCGCAAGAAATACCTCCCTACCGCGCAAGCTCTGTCGAGGGCGGGCATCGCTATCATGTGGGCGTTTCCGGTGATAGGTATTGTGCTGCGCTCTCCGCTGGCAGTGGGAGCAGTGATAGTCACGAGTTTGTTGTTGCAGCTGGCAGGGGCCTTCGCTTATCTAATCATTCTGCCAGAGGAATGGGATGCCAGTTTTAACAAGGCGCTACCTATTCTCATCGAAGGTGAGTACGTCGATTCACAACAGTTAGGGGCAGTAAAACGGGTTTTAAAAGCAGCCGCGCTGACTTATTTTGCGGCGGCATTGGCCAATGTGGTCAACATTGGGCGTTGGTTTATGATATTGAGGCGTTAGGTTCCCCAGGTAGTTTTTTAGATGATGAATTCAGTTTGTGTTTATTGTGGGTCCGCCAGCGGTGCCCATGAGGATTATTTGAAGCTGGCGCGTGATCTCGGTGAAGAGTTGGTGCGTCGTGAGCTGAAGCTGATTTATGGGGGTGCCAGTATCGGCTTGATGGGAGAAGTGGCCAACACGGTGTTGAAAGCTGGAGGTGAAGTCATCGGTGTGCTCCCCCATGACCTGTTTCGTCGCGAAGTTCCCCACCATGGTCTTACCCAGTTGATCGAAGTCAATAGCATGCACGAGCGTAAGGCGAAGATGGCGGAACTGGCGGATGGATTTATTGCCTTGCCGGGTGGGCTGGGAACCCTGGAAGAGCTGTTCGAGATCCTCACCTGGGCTCAGCTGGGGCTGCACGATAGTCCCTGCGGTATGCTTAATGTCCGGGGCTATTTCGATTCCTTGAACCAGTTTCTGGATCAGAGCGTGAGAGAGGGTTTTATCCGTCCCCATCACCGGTCCATGTTAATGTTAGACAACAGTCCGGGCCGTTTGTTGGACATGTTCTCGTCCTATCAGGCGCCCAGGGTACAGAAATGGATAGACCTGGAATCAAGCTAATGGATGAATCACTGAATGTCTTCGATGAACCCCTTGAACCCTGCGGCCAGGATCCCGTAACAGGATTTTTCCGGGACGGGTGCTGTAATACGAGCGATGACGACCATGGTTCCCATACGGTCTGTGTGGAAGTATCCAAAGAGTTTCTCGAATTCTCCCGATTCCGCGGCAATGACCTGAGCACACCGGTGCCGCAGGCGGCATTCCCAGGGCTTTCGCCAGGAGATTCATGGTGTCTGTGTGCAGTAAGATGGCTGGAGGCGTTCGAACATAACATGGCACCACGAGTGCATCTCACCCGTACCCACAAGCGGGCACTGGAAGTGATTCCATTGGAAAAATTGAAGCAGCTAGCGGTCGACATTAACTAGCGGCAAACTACAAACGGATTCGGAATGACAGGACCAGACTACAAAAAATGGGCGAAACGCTTTTTGATCGTTGTCGCAGTCTATGTGGGTATTGTAGTGCTGTTTGAATCCAGCCTTGGCTTCTTTCAACCAGAGGCAGGCAACACGGTAATGATTACCACGTTCGACGAAGACAATAATCCGCATCAACGGGTTGTGTCCCTGTTGAGCAGCGGTGATTCACTGTATGTTGCGGTAAACCATTGGCCGCGAGCCTGGTACCGGCGCGTGCGGGACAATGGTCGCATCCAACTGCAGAATGAAGGCAGGACCACTGAACACAGGGGTGTTGTCGTTTCGGGAGCAGAGCATGACCGGGTGCAGCAGGACAACCCGACAGGGCTGGTGTTCAGACTACTGACCGGATTTCCGCCGCGTTATTTTGTGCGGCTCGATCCCCAGCAATCGGATTGAAACCGAGATAAGAAGAACAAACAACAAGAAGCAATTCAGGATGAAGCAATGACTGCCACAGATGCACAAGCTAACAAACCGCAAATCAAACACTACTACCGTAGTGCCCTGATCGATGCCAAAAGATGGGACAATTTCAAGCCGAGGAATGATGACATCATCATCACCACTTCCTATAAAGCAGGGACTACCTGGATGCAGGGAATCTGTGCTGCACTGGTATTCCAGTCACCACGGCCGCCTGTTCCCCAGGACGAGCTCACTCCCTGGCTGGATGCCAACTTTGGCCCCATTGAAGAAGTCCTGCCCATGGTGGAAGGATTGAAGAACCGGCGTTATATCAAAACTCATTTGCCTCTGGACGGCATTCGCTTCCTCGATGAAGCAAAATACATTTTTGTGGGTCGTGATGGTAAAGATGTATGGATGTCCATGTGGAACCACTGGCACAACATGAATCCGGACGTCATCGATGGCATGAACAGTGCGCCTGGCTGTGAAGGCCCAAAGTTGTTGCATCCGGCAGAGGATATCAATGCTGCCTTTGATGAGTGGCTGACTCGTGGATCTTTTCCCTGGGAGAGCGATGGTTATCCATTCTGGTCTCACCTGCATCACGCCAGGAGCTGGTGGGAGTTTCGTCACCTGCCCAATATTCTGTTTGTGCATTTCGAAGACTTGCTCAAGGATATTGACACAGAGATGCGCCGCATATCAGCCTACCTCGATATCCCGGTAGACGAAGAGAAATGGCCCCAATTGCTGGAAGGCGTGTCATTTAAATCCATGAAGGCCGATGCCGAAACCATGGGTCCTGGTGCCACCCAGGGTGTATGGAAAGACTCCAGTAATTTCTTTCACAAGGGTACGAACAAGCGATGGCAGGGTGTGCTCACCGATGAACAAGTGCACGCTTACGACGAACTGGCGCAGCGAGAACTGGGCCCTGAACTTGCCAAGTGGTTAGAATTTGGTGGGCACATAGACTAAACTGCCACAGTTCAGAAGCCGCTCTAGATCAAGAATTCAAATCCATCGAACCAGGAGAATAAAATGACAAGGCTGATTCGAAGAAACCTGTTATTGACTGCCTCTTCCCTGTTCATGCTCGTGTTGGTGCTACCCGCTTCAGCACAGCCGAATACCGATCCTGCTCGCTGGGAAGAAGCCATGCAGCGATTCGATGAGCAGGACAGGATAAACCCTCCGCCTGAAGGCGCCATCGTACTCACCGGCAGCTCCAGCATCGCGCGCTGGAATGACCAGGCAGCCAAAGCACTGGCGCCTCTAACGGTAATCGCCCGGGGCTTTGGCGGCAGTGTGATGAGTGACGTATTACATCACCTGGATCGTGTGGCCCTGCGCTACAAGCCTAGAGCTATTCTCATTTACGAGGGCGATAACGACACGGCTTTTGGCATACCGGAGCAGACTATCGTCAGCCAGCTCGAGCAGATCATTGCCAGAATTCATGATGAGCTTCCAGATACCAGAATTTATGTGCTCTCGGTGAAGCCCAGTGTGCTAAGGGAAGATGTCTGGCCACAGGCCCAGAAAGTGAATGCCAGGTATGCCGAGATCGCCACGAACGACCCGCTCGTGTACTACGTTGATGTGGCGACACCTTTTCTCAAAGCAAACGGCAAGGTCATGACCGATATATTCGTAGATGACAACCTGCATCTTAATGACATGGGCAATCTGATCTGGGGTAGCAGCATTCGAGCTGCACTGATGCCGCAGGAAGCGCGTCACGAAAACTAGCCAACCGCGAGGGTGTGGCATCCACACCCTCTACTTCATTCAAGGGTCGTTCAGTTGTTTGAATTCTCAAATCTAGCCGACCTTTTACTCGCAATCTTCATGCTCGGGCTGCCGATGGTGGGCCTGAGCTGGTTCATTTTTTCTTTTCTGTTTGAGTCGGGCGAGATCGGGCGCGAGGCCGATCACAAGCTGATCACTGCGCGGGTCAAGGAACTCAAAAAGACTGCGGGCAAGGAGGCCAGGAATAAGTCAAACCTGTTGTACAAAAAATGGATGTGGTTCGGAAGCGGTTTTTACGGTTTGGCAGGACTGTATACGTTCGTGATTATCGAGATTCGCGAATTGATCGGTTTTCTGTTTAATTTGCCGCTGGTGGCGGACTACTTCGCGGATGGAATCGTGGAGGCAATTATAGAATTCCTCGTTAACCAGTTGGGCAACGTGGTGCAGGCCTTTCTCTGGTGGGGCTATTGGCCGGCAGATTCCATCTTGATCTGGGTGATTATCGCTTACCTGGGTTATTGGGCAGGCGTCGAACTGGCGCGCCGCCACAAGCTTCAGTCGGTTGGAGATTTGCGCGAGAGAATCTATAAACTTCTGCCAAGGCGTGGAAATTAAATCCTCCTCCCTTAAAAATTAACCAGCCCTTCTGTTAGTTCGATGACCACACCTCTAGGGTCGGTCAGGAATGCGACTCCCAGGTTTAATGACTCGATATAAGTGTAGGGGCGGTCGAAGCTAATGCCCTGGGCTGCGAGCTGCTCGCAAAAAGCTTCCAGGTTCTCAACCTCAAAGCCGATGTGATCGATAGCGGTGCCGGCCGTAGGCGCCCGTGGGCTATCGGAGTTGCCGAAGCTCAGGTTCATGCCCGGCACATTGGTGGTGCTGCCAATGCTGCCGCGCGGACGCACCTCCAGGTTGAAATGCTCTGTGTACCAGTCCAGCAATTCCCCATGCCCATCAGTGAAATAGTGAACGTGATACCCAGTGATCTCCTCATGCAATCCCTGGTCTTCCTGTAATTCCACGTAGACTCCCCCAGGCAATGTCACATAGGCGTTGGTTTGTCCTTCGGCACCCGTGAATACCCGACCCATTTCAAAACCGGCGCCTTCCCAGCGATCGATGAATTTCTGGATGTCCCTGACCTTGAAGCCAAAATGATCCATAACGGTTTCCCGTGAACCCATGCTGGGTTCCTGTTCACGCAGGATCAACACCATGTTGGGGAAGCGAATTGCAGAGAGTGGTGTCTGGGAAATGACTTCACCGTTGAAGTGTTGCGTCCAGATCTGGATATGCTCGCCCACGTCGGCTACGTTGAGGTGAACGTGGCCGAATGTGAGGCCATCATCATTGGGCGAAGCCAGTTGTGCAAAGGAGTGGCTGCAAAGCAGGGCCACGGCCAGGCAAGTTATCAGGTGCTTCATGGGTCGCTCCGTGCTCCTTTAGGGGGAATTCATTCTTATTCTGTCGGGCACTATTACTGATTGGCTGCCAAAAAACAACGCCGGTATGGATATATTCTGGACCTTCTCTCCATCAAAACCTGGCGCCGTGGCACATAAACTCTGGGTTGCTAGTGATTTCCGGATCTGGATAAACAATGGGAGTATCACCATGGTACGACGATTATCGGGAAGGTTGGTGATGATGGCTTCTGTACTGCTGTTATCGCTCGAGACGTCGGTGGCGTTCGGGATGAAAGAATGCCCGGGCCAGCCAACATTTCAATCAGAACGAGAGGCCGTCATAGCTGCCATGAACTCGTTTAATCCCCACTCAATTCGAGAAGACCGTGAGTATATGGGTGCCATATTCAGGGAAGGGGACCGATATGCCTATTCGGTAGTCGCCGGGAGCCGCGGCAGAGACCGGATCAGTTTGCGCGTGGCTGGTTCCGAATGGGAACGGGTGTCTGCGTTCTGGCACACCCATGGAGGTATGCACTCCGCGAATAGATACTTCTCTGCCCAGGACACCGAGTTGGTAGACACCTACAAAAAGCCGCTGTACCTGGGCGATTACACGGGTTATTTAAAGCGCTTTGCCCCCGGCGATCGCAAGTTGTCGCCTTTCGCGGCGCTGCGACTGGGCCTGCCCAATCGCCCTGGATTCGCCATCGGAGAGCTTCTCAGAGACGACAATTCCAGGTTGATACGTATTGAAACCCGTCTCGGAAACAGGCGCAGGACTGAACCTGGAACTTTCTAAGCCATTGATTAATATATGATATTTATCGCTTACCACAAAATCTGGTTTCCTCCCGATGGCCGGTCCAGCCGTGAAGGATTGACATCCCGTTGTCTCTGCACCATTATCGCGCCCCTATGAATACTCGATTCTACTTCTGGTGGTTTGAAAACGCGGGCCGCCAGATGATCAGTCAAGACTAGTTGATCTAACAGTCTTCTCATCAATGGCCGCCCAGGGTTGTGGCGGTCTATTGCTCCAAAAAATCTCCATTCTCGCCATAACTCTGATCAGCAGATGATAAAAGAGGAATGGCAATGCAAGTCCAGCAACAGATCCAGTTTAATTGTGCCAGCGGTGTGCAGGTGCGTCGTAGTGCCCTGCAACTGAATTACAGAACCGCCATCGACGAGTTGGCGGCTGCACTCAATGCTCACCGTGGTGTATTGCTCGCTTCCAGTTTTGAATATCCAGGCAGGTACACAAGGTGGGATATTGGATTCATTAACCCCCCTGTGGCGATTGTCGCCCGTGACCGTTCTCTGCAAATCGAAGCCCTGAACCAGCGGGGCAGGATTCTCCTGCCCGAACTCTATTTTGCCATTGAGCAATGTGCTGCAGTTGCGCAGTTGTCTCATGATGACTCCGTTATCAAGGTGAAAATCAAGCAGGAGGAGTTTAGAGAAGTTGAAGAACTAAGAAGCCGCAGGCCCAGCGTGTTTTCCGTGCTGCGTGAGTTAGTGGCCTGTTTCAGGAATGAAAAAGATTCTTATCTGGGGCTTTACGGAGCATTCGGCTACGACCTGACCTTTCAATTCGAGGACGTGGAACGCTACCAGCAGCGGGGCGAAGAAGATCGTGATCTGGTGCTGTACCTGCCTGACCAGATCACCGTAGCCGATCACAGGGCGGAGCAAACCCTTTGTTACAGCTATGAATTTAATTGTCGAAGCTGGAATGACAAGGACGGAAATGAAGCGAAGCGCACTGAAACCACTGGAGGCTTTCGTCGTGGCGGCGAGCAGACACCCTACGCGCCAGCGATCCATGTGCCGGCAACTTGTGATCACAAACCAGGTGAGTTTGCCGCTCAGGTGAACAGGGCGCTGGATTATTTCCGCCGCGGAGACTTGTTTGAAGTAGTGCCCGGGCAGTGTTTTTATGAACCCTGCAAGGACAGCCCGGCCGAGGTATTCAAACGACTTAAAAAGAGCAACCCGGCTCCTTATGGCGCGCTGGTAAACCTTGGCGACAATGAATATCTGGTTGCTGCTTCACCGGAGATGTTTGTCCGCGTGGACGGTAGAACCATCGAGACCTGCCCCATCTCCGGCACGATCAAGCGCGGCGAAGATGCAATCGATGATGCCTCACAGATTCGGAGCCTGTTGAATTCCGAGAAAGACGAATCTGAATTGTCCATGTGTACCGATGTGGATCGCAATGACAAGTCCAGGGTTTGTGTTCCCGGATCTGTGGAGGTGATTGGCAGGCGGCAGATAGAGATGTATTCCCGACTTATCCACACCGTGGACCATGTTAAGGGCCAGCTCAAGGCAGAGCTTGATGCGCTGGATGGATTTCTCGCTCATACCTGGGCAGTGACTGTAACAGGGGCACCGAAACTGGCCGCCATGCAATACATCGAACAGTTCGAAAAATCGCCTCGTCATTGGTATGGCGGCGCATTGGGCCATATTGGATTCGACGGCAACCTGAATACCGGCCTTACGCTGCGCACGATTCGAATCAAGGACGGAATCGCGCAGATCCGCGCAGGCGCCACCCTGCTGATTGACTCTGATCCGGAGGCGGAGGAAGCAGAGACCCGTTTGAAAGCCTCGGCACTGCTGGATGCTGTGCGTGGGGTCTCACCAGAATCCGGCGATGCTGCTGCTGCAAGCATTGACCCCGAGTTGGGCAAGGGTCTTCGGGTGTTGATGGTAGATCACCAGGACTCTTTCGTGCACAACCTGGCCAGTTACTTTCGCCAGTTCGGAGTGGATCTGCTCACACTCAGGCCGGCTGAAGCCTCCAGGTACATGAGGGAACATCCGCTTGATTTGCTCATTCTTTCTCCAGGGCCAGGATCGCCACAGCAATTTCATATGCATGGCACCATCGCCCAGGCGATGGAGAAAAACATTCCCATATTTGGTGTCTGTCTGGGTCTGCAAGGACTGGTGGAATATTTTGGTGGTGACCTGGAAACCCTGAACTACCCCATGCACGGCAAGCCGTCCCAGGTCAGCCATCAGGGTTCAGCCATGTTTGCAGGCATCGAAAGGGAATTTACTGCTGGCCGCTATCATTCTCTGGTAGCGGGGAAAGTACCCGAGTGTCTGCGAGTCACGGCCACGACGGCAGATGGTCAGGTCATGGCCATAGAGCACAGCAGTCTGCCCGTTCGGGCGGTTCAGTTTCATCCGGAGTCCATCATGAGCCTGGGGCAGCGGGCAGGTCACCAGCTGGTGGGGAATATCGTAGCCCTGACTCGGGAGGAGAAGCAGCTCAATAAAGTTGTCTAGAAAGAATGCGATTCAACTGGCGAACAAAGCCGTATTCGAGCAGCGAGTCGAAACCGGCTTCTAGTCCGGGAGTCGGGATTCGAATAGCAGGGCCAGTCTGTATCCGGCCAGACCCAGCCGTTGACGCGCAATACTTTGCATCTGGTTGACGTAGTCAGTTGTCAGAGTGAGTGGATTCATCTCACGCCGGTTGGCATCTGCAGAACGGATTTCCGCCAGGATGTTCCGGGAATAGACGTGTGAGTGCAAAACTTCACGACTCTCATTAAGCCAGATTGTCCAATCCAGTTCCTGTGGCGATCCAGCGGTCTCCGAATTCACGAACTCCACAACAGGTTCCAGTTCTCTGGCGACACCGCCACCAGCCAGCGCGCTGTCCCAGCGTGCGTGCAAGTTTCGATCTTCGATGGGGATGCCATTGCCTCCACGATCTCCGGTTTCGAAAGTGACTGGCGAGAACAGGGAACCGGCATGCAAGGGTTGGTGAATATCGCCGATCAGGTGCAGTACCCAACACAGGGCAACTGCCCGGTCCGGGGCTGATACGCTTGAATCGAATAGTAGACGGGTGTTGTAGTCAATGGCCGTCACCACATTGCTGACATCGTCTTCGCTGTCGATACGCGCGGCTAATTCACCGGGAATGTCAGCAAAAGGCGTCAGATCGACATAGACATTGCCCTGGACCTGAGTGGCACCTCGCATCCAGGCACCGTCCGTGTAGTGCCAGGAGGGACGGTTGTAGCGCCGCCGTTCGTCATCAGGCAGGCCTCTGGCAATATCTGGCCAGTAGGCAGCCTGGCCCAGCAACCACTGGTTCAATGCCTGTGTATTGGATTGATCGACAAAATCCGGAATGGCTGCCAGGAAATCCTGCTGCCAACGCGGATGAGCGGAAAGTATCTCTATCAGTTTCTCCCGGGTTTGTTCATCCACAAATTCCAAGGCCACGGCGGCGCTCAGACGGTGGCCAACAGAGTCCCAGGCTGCCAAAGGTCCGCTTGCGCCAAGAGAGACAAGAAAGGTGAAGCATAAGATCAGTGTTAGCCGCATAGTGAATCTCTTTTTAGAGGAAACAGTGAAACACAGTTACAACCAGGTTGTGAACGGGTAAGACCGGTGATATTGATAGTAATCAGACCTCCAGCCATTCTGATCGCACCGCCTCGGCTTTGAGTAAACTGTCTGGAGTTCCTTCATAGACGATCTGGCCGTGTCCCATGACGTAGACCCGTTGGGATATCTTCAAGGCAATGGAAAGCTTTTGCTCAATTAGCAATATGGCCACGCCGCGATCAGCGATTTCCCGAAGCAGCGTGCCCACTTGCTGCACCAGCTTGGGTGCCAGACCTTCCGTTGGTTCATCGATAATGATCATATCCGGGTCCCCCATCAGGGTACGGCACATACACAACATCTGCTGTTCGCCGCCACTTAACACGCCACCGGGAACGTCCGCGCGTTCACCCAGATTGGGGAACATTCGAAACATCTCTTCCATGCTCCATCTGCCGGTATTACCTGAACTCTTGATGCCCAACAGCAGATTTTGTCGAACGGTGAGAGAGGGAAAGATGTCACGGTTTTCGGGCACGTAACCAAGACCCAGATTGGCAATTTCGAAACTGGGTTTGCCCGCGACAGGGGAACCTTTAAACTCAATCGACCCCTGAGGTGCTACTTCTCCCATGACTGCTTTCGCCGTGGTCGAGCGGCCAACCCCATTGCGACCCAGCAGGCTGACAATTTCACCTTCCTGCACATTAAAACTCACGCCCTGCAGAATATGACTCTTGCCGTAATAGGCATGTAAATCAGAAACCTCAAGCAAGAGTGGCCACCTCACCAAGATAGGCTTCCTGCACCTTCGGATTATTGCGGATAGCCTCCGGCGTATCCGAAGCGATCACCTCTCCATACACTAGCACAGTAATTCTGTCGGCCAGATCGAAGACGATATTCATGTCATGTTCTACCATCACCAGAGTCTTGCCCTCGGTGACCTGGCGAATCAGTGCGACGGCATTCTCTGCTTCACTGTGGCTCATACCTGCAACAGGCTCGTCCAGCAAAATTAATTCCGCGCCGCTGGCAATGGCAATGCCCAACTCCAGCGCCCTTTGTTGTGCATAAGCCAATTCACCCGCAGGGATGTCCGCCCGATTGGACAGGCCGATTTCCTCAAGTAATTGATGGGTCTTGTCGTTCAGATCGTGCTCTCGTTTCAGTAGATGCCAGAATGAGTAGCCGTAGTTTTCCTTCCACAGCAGTCCACAGCGGATATTTTCAAACACGGTCATACGGGGAAAGATATTGGTCACCTGGAAGCTGCGGGTAATGCCCAGCCTGGCGATTTCATAAGGAGCCTTGTCAGCCAGTGACTCA
Organism: Gammaproteobacteria bacterium; assembly: GCA_040218615.1. Classification (GTDB taxonomy): domain Bacteria; phylum Pseudomonadota; class Gammaproteobacteria; order Pseudomonadales; family Pseudohongiellaceae; genus UBA9145. Next base: position 375,430 of record JAVJRC010000015.1, on the reverse strand, counting down.
CCATGAAATTGAATACTTCCGCTACTCAACTGGTACTTGCCACTAATCAGATTAAATAGGGTGGACTTTCCTGCTCCGTTCGGTCCGATAATGGCGTGGCGTTCACCGCTGGCAATATCCAGGCTGACGTCGTTGATGATTCTGGTTTCACCAAAACTTTTGCAGACCCTATCCAGCGTCAGGAGGCTCATTGTTTCGGTGTCTCCCTGCCCAGGTTTTCGTCCACTGGCATGGCATTGGCATATTCCCAGGCGGCGTTCAGTTGCGGCAGTGATCGTCTGACACCGAAGTAGGAACCCGCGGCAAGGACTGCCACTAGTAGCCAGCTAAATACGCTCGAAGAGCTGAGTGTCGCGCCCAGGAAGGCAAACTCTTCACCGCGATGGTGAATCATTTCAATGGCGGCCACGCAGCACATTGCGAAAATCAAAGCGGGCAGGCCAGTGATCACATAAGGCAGTGCCAGATGTTTCAGCCGACTCTGAATCCAGGCCACTCTGTGCATCATGATAAAGCCGGCAAATCCCCGAGGCAGGAAGAGCACCGTGAGCACGAATAATATGCCCAGGTAAAGCATCCATAGCTCGGTGTAATTGGAGAGTAATGAATTCATCAGGGTGAGGATGACGGCGCCAACTATGGGGCCAATGAAATAGCCGAGACCGCCAATATATGCCATCAACAATACCCGGCCTGAGGTAACGGCATTGAGGTTTTCCTCGGTGATGAATTCGTAATTCAGGGCGAACAAGCCGCCGGCTATGCCAGCAAAGAAACCGGAGGCACAGAACGTGATGAATCGAACCTTGCGGGCACTGTAGCCAATGAACTCGGCGCGCTCCGGGTTGTCGCGCACTGCATTGGCCATACGACCGGCCGGAGTCTGGGTGAACAGGTACATGAACAGGGTGGCGATAAACACCCAGGCAGCGGCAAGATAGTAAATTTCTACATCCTGGAAAAACTCGACGCCAAAGAAAGGCGGGCCGTAGGTTCGGTCAGCGGTCACGCCTGCTTCACCACCGAAGAAGCTGTCGAATATCAGTGATGAGGCGGCCACCAGTTCACCGATGCCGAGGGAGATCATGGCAAATACTGTGCCGGCCTTGTGGGTAGAAAAACTGCCGATAAATATTGCCGCGACAAGTCCAACCAGGCCGCCAATAAGCGGGATATAAATAATTGAGAAGTAGACGGTTTCGAATTCGATCATCACCAGGGCGTGAACAGCCATGAACCCACCGAGTCCGAAATAGACTGCGTGACCGAATGACAACATGCCTCCCTGACCGAGCAGCATGTTGTAGCTCAAGGCGAACACGATGGCGATGGCCATCTGATTGAAAATGGTCACTGCGAGAATGGACGGAAAAAGTTGCGGCAGAACCATGAGCACCACCAGGTATCCAATCCACACAGCGGCTTGTTTCAGTGCCCTAATCATTGTTCACGTTTGCCCAGCAAACCAGTAGGTCTGAAGATAAGTACCAATATCAACAGCAGGAAAGGGAGAATTGGTGCTATTTGCGGAAGGGTGAGAGTCCACAGGTCTGTGAGCGGATGATCTCGGGAAAACTCGACTCCCAAAAGGTTGAGCAAGTCAGGCATGCCTACATCGGATGCAATGGCATAGCTTTGCAGTAATCCAATCATGAGCGAGGCGATGAATGCGCCGGTCAGGGAGCCCAGACCGCCGATAACGACGATCACGAACACGATGCTGCCCAGCACCACTGCCATCCCGGGAAAAGTGGTCAGTACCGGCCCGGCAATGACTCCGGCAACGCCAGCCAGTGCCGTGCCAACGCCAAACACACTCATGAAAATAAAGGGTACGTTATGACCAAGGTTTGCCACGGTTTTGGGATGGGTAATAGCGGCCTGAATAATGATGCCGATGCGGCTGCGTGTCAGTACGTAATACAGCCCAACAAAAATACTGACTGATATTCCGATCATGAAACCCCGATAGGCAGAGAATTCCTGGCCGAACAGGGTAAACAGCGGAAAATCCAGCAGGTCCGGCGATTGATAATTCTTGGTGTCGGGGCCCCAGAAAAACTGCACACATTCTTCAATCAAAAATGCGAGACCGAAGGTGAAGACCAGTTCAGCTACATGACCATGCTGATGCACCCGTCGCAGCGCATACTTTTCTACCAGCGCACCCAGCACACCCACGATTAAGGGTGCAAAAATCAGCCCGGCCCAGAACCCAAGGTAAAGTGAAATGGAATAGGCGAAGTAGGCGCCCAGCATATAGAAACTGGCGTGGGCGAAGTTCAAGACGCCCATCATGCTGAAGATGAGCGTCAGCCCGCTGGCCAGCATGAATAGCAGCAGGCCGGTTACCAGGCCATTGAGGGTGGCAAAGATAAAGACTTCAAGCATAGGAATGCTATTACTGCTGCGGGTTTAGCGGCGGGGAGGGCGCATGCGGCAACTGGTTTCCACTATGGTTTCTTCCATGGGCACAGAATATTCAGCATACAGACCAAAGCCTGAATTGTCCGCGTCGAATTCGATGTTTTCATCCGTATGAACCGAGATGTGCAAGGACTGGAAAATCTGGTGATCCTCGGCTCGCATCCACAGCTCTTCCCCACTCATATTGGTAAAGCGCATGTCCTCGAGTTCGAGGGCAATATCGTAGGGGTCCGTGCTCTGGGCCTGCTCCATGGCCGTGACAAGCATCTGCAGGGCATTGGTAATACGGAACTGGGTCATGTCATTGCTGGGATTGGCATCCTTGAATGCCCGAATATAATCGCGGCGTTCAATTGTCGGATAGGGATTTGCCGGATCATTATGAATCAGCCGAATCCTGTTCTTGCCGTCGGCGCCCAGAGTCGCTGTGATGCCATCGTAAGCGGCATAGAACGTATAGATTGGTATGTCGAGGCCACTGTCGATAATGGAGCGGGCCAAGGAAACCATGTCTGCACCAAAATTTCCGGTGATGACCGCATCGGCACCCGATGACACAATTTTTGTGACATAGGGAGTAAAGTCCTTCACCTGGCCAATGGGATGGAATTCATTGCCGACAATTTCAATATCGGGGCGTTTCTCATTCAGTAACCTGATGGTGTTATCCGACACTACCTGGCCAAAGGAGTAGTCCTGGCCGATGATGTAGACGCTTTTGATGTCCTCATTCATGGCGATGAAATCGGTGAGTATATTCAGCTTCATCACTGCATGGGCATCGAAGCGGAAGTGCCAGAAGCTGCATTGCTCATTGGTAAGAATAGGATCCACCGCAGAATAGTTGATTTGCAGTATTTCCTGTCCAGGGTTTCGTCTGTTGTGGCGGCTAATGGTCGAGTTCAGGGTGTTGGCGACGGCCGAACTGTTGCCCTGAAAAACAATCCGGATGCCATCGCTGACCATCCTGCGAAACTGAATCTGGGTTTCGGTGGGGCTTTGTTGGTTGTCATAGGGCACGATCTCAATCATGCGGCCATCGAGAATGCCCCCTTGCGAATTATAGAGGTGGTCTGCCGCAAACTGGAGTTGCCGCAAGCCGCTGCTGCCCACCGAGGTGAAAGCCCCGGAAAGGGGATCCATAAAGGCAATACGAACCGGTTCCTGAGCCTGAACCGCCGGGCCGATAAACAGAACCAGAAACAGGGCCTGGATGAGTCTTTTTCTTTTCATTGTTTTCACCTGCATGGGTACCTGGGGTGCTGCTGACCTGCTTGCCAACCGTAGGCTAGAATACTTCGAATAGTCCTGCCGCGCCCATGCCTCCACCGACACACATGGTGCATACGACGTATTTGGCGCCGCGACGCTTACCTTCAATCAGGGCGTGACCAACCATCCGCGCGCCGCTCATGCCATAAGGATGACCGATGGAGATGGCGCCGCCATTAACATTGAGCAGCTCGTTGGGAATGCCCAGTTGGTCCCGGCAATAAATCACCTGAACTGCGAATGCCTCATTCAGCTCCCACAAGCCAATATCGTCCATGGTGAGATTAAAACGCTGCAGCAGCTTGGGCACTGCCTTGACCGGGCCGATCCCCATTTCATCAGGGTCGACACCGGCTGCCGCCATACCCCGGTAAGCGCCAAGAGGTTCCAGTCCTTTCTGTTCCGCCAATTTGCTGTCCATCAACACACTGGCCGAGGCGCCATCGGATAACTGGCTGGCATTGCCAGCCGTAATCACGCCTCCATCGATTACCGGCTTGAGTCCCTGCAAGCCTTCCAGGGTAGTGGTCGGGCGATTGCCCTCGTCCTTTTCCAGTACCACGTCATGGATGCTTTTTTCCCTGGTTTCCTTGTCGACGAAAACCATCTTCGAAGGCAGGGAGACTATTTCATCATCAAAAGCACCTGCCTGCTGGCCGGCAGCAGTACGCTGCTGACTTTGCAGAGCGTATTCATCCTGTAGCTCGCGGCTGATGTTGTAGCGCCTGGCCACGATCTCCGCGGTTTCCAGCATCGACATGTAAGCATGCTCGGAATTCGCAGTCACGGCGGGGGACTGGGCACGAAAACCATTGCGATGTTCGTTCTGCACCAGGCTGATGGATTCCAGCCCACCGCCAATCACAATCGGCATATTGTCATGCAGTATCTGTTTGGCGGCGGTGCAGATAGCCATCATGCCTGACGCACACTGGCGGTCTATGCTCATGCCGGAAACACTGCTGGGCAAGCCTGCAGCCACGCCAGCGGTGCGACCAATATTGAAGCCTGAAGTACCCTGTTGCATGGCACAACCCATAACCACATCGTCCACTTCCGCCGGGTCAATGCCTGCCCGCTGTACAGCCTGGGCAATCACATGCCCACCCATGGTTGGGGCATCAGTATCATTGAATGCGCCACGGTAGGCTTTGCCTATGGGGGTTCTTGCGGTGGATACGATTACGGCTTCTTTGGTCATTGCTTACTCCTGCGGATTGCTTACGATCATAGCGACAATGTCTTCGATCGCTGTCTGTGCCAGTTCTTTCATCTCATCGTTTGTTCTGTCCTGAATGGGATGCTGAACAAAGACGCTGGCGGGTTTTAACCCTAAAGTGGCAGCCTGAGACTCTGCTGCCTGTATAAATTCGGTGGAAGCGACGAAGCCCGAAGGCAGACCGCGGCTTTCCAGGTCCATGATGTCATGCAAACTGCACGAGGTACATGAACCTCAGTCGGCGAGCCCTTCAATCACCGCATCACACTCATTGCTGATCAGTTGATTCAGCTCCAGTGGTGCAACTCTGGCAAAAGTGGGCTTTGAGTATCGCTTTACCTTTGCGCCAAGCTCCTGCAATTGGGACGCAACTTCATCGAGGAATTCCTTGCCTCGAGGCTTGGATATGTCCAGCAAACCGACAGTCGATCCGGCCAGTGATTCCAGCCTGGGATTGAGCTGCCGTTCTACCGGGCTCAGCTCTGACGTGGGATCCAGCATGGTTTGATTCTGCATAGAGATCTCCTTTTATTTAACAACTTGCGAAACCATTTGGCTGCCTTTGTCACCACTGGCAACCCAACCACTGATAATGGCAGAAAACATGCCCGCTGTACCGCCTGCGGTGACAATATGTAAGCCATCATCGCGAAATTTATTCAGCAATTTATCCTTGAATTTTTCTGGCATGCCCTCGGCTATGCCATCGACTCCTGGCATTAACTCAGTGCCAGGTGTCATTAATTCGTCGAAAAGTGCCTGCTTCAGCTTTTCTTTTGTCCAGCCACCTTCTTTGAGGACTCTTCTGTGCTCAGGGCAGACTACGAGAATGGCATCGGCCATGCCGAATTTTTTCACATGCGCAACCGAGCGCAGGCTCGCTGCAAATGATCGTGCCAATGACTCCGGTGTACGAGACAGCTGATCCAGAACCGGTTGTACTCCATCACCGGCAAACAGGCTTACAACTGAGTCGCCGCGCTGGTAACCCCGGTCCATGGCCAGGGAAGGCCACTGGGGATCGCTTTCGTCCTCACTGAAACAGAATGTGTATTTGCCGGGATTGCCCAGTGTTGCCCGGTCAATGCCTCCCGGTTTTCCGCCACCTACATTGCGCACGATCAGTTGCAAAGCACGACCGATGGTTGCGTTAGCGCGATTGCCTTGACCCAGGGCATTGATGCCTGAGTTCATGTCGATGTGTCTGGTCACTGGTCCGTTAACGATGACAACCGGGGAGGAAAAATAAGTAGTACAAAGCAGACCATGCATGCAAAACGCATCCTGTAGTGCCGCTTCGACTACTGCCAGCACCGTTGGCAGATATTCGGGTTTACAGCCGGCCATAACTGCATTGATAGCTACTTTCTCCACAGAGCACTCAACGTAGTCAGGTGGCACCTTGCCAATAATTTCAGTAGGGCTTCTGTCGGTGCCCGCCAGCATGCGCATCACCCTGACCGGGGTAGGAGGAACCACCGGCAGTCCATCGCTCCAGCCTCGCTCGTAGCAGGCTTCCATGATGTCTTCAGCGCCAGCCAGATCGACACGTCTGGACTTGAGTGTATCTGCTTTGAATCGGGCTGCCAGAATTTCTGGCATGCCTGGTTCCAGTGTCAGGGAACCGCAACCGGGCTTGAATGGGTCGATGTTGCTGCCCAGGGATTCGATACCCGTGAATTTTTCCCACTCCTCCCTGTTCCAGCCAACCACTCGTTCAGCCCCTGTGGGCTCAGTCGAATCAGGTTGCGTTCGAATCAGAGTGGGCACGATCTCGATGTCATTGTGATAGGAGAACTCCAGGCTCCTGTCATCGATCTTGTTTTCAATACAGGCCGGAAAAGCAGGATCGTCCTGCACGTAAACTTCGAGCTGTAATTGATTGAAGAGTTGCGCAATAACTGGCTCAATTAATTCGCAAGTAGGGCAAGCTTTCTTGACGACCAGTGCATAGGATTGGGAAGAGGTGGAATTCAATTTTTGGCTTCTTTGTGTTTTTGTGTTTCGTTGGCTCATCTAAAGTAAAGGGACTTAACTAACAAGGAGCGTGGGACAGAGCGCATGAAGTCTGTACCTGCCCAGCCAGGCCTAGTAGATAAAACCCAGTGTGCAGATACCAACCAGTATATTGATAATCATGAAAATCGATGACGTTCGAGACATGACTTTCCATAGCTGGGGTCCATGGTAGGCCGCCCTGATGCCAATAATGAGCACGAAGGTATAGGCGAGCATGGCCGCCACCATCACCAGATAAGGAACCCAGGCCTCCGTATCCACGGCCTGGCTGCCGAAAATAAAGAAAGTTGCCGCACCAATAAAATACAGCGCCCAATAGGTGACTGCGAGCCCATATTCGCCGGCCAGAAGTCGGCTCATAAAGGATCGATCATCAATGCCAGTTTCAATGCTCAAGGGTGCTCCGCCCGGGATTTTGCAGATAAAGCGCAAGTTTAACCCACAGCATGGGCCAGTAAAACGGTTAAAAATCAGTTTATTGAGTGATCCCGCCAGTATCCATGAAACAGCCTATTCCGGCCTGATGCCAGGCAGGATTTTTTCGACAGGGGGAGCCGAAAGTTTTATGATTACCGGCAATAATACGAATCATAGCTTCCAGGAATTCCGCTTTGGCAATAACCCGCGATGTAGACAGCCAGCCTCTCACTGAGGCCTTTGGCTTCACCCACCAGAAAGAAAAAGCGATGCACGGTCTCAAGGGCATCCTGGCCGGTGTGGTGGCAGATCGCCAGCTCAACGAGAAGGAGCTGCTGTTCCTGGATGCCTGGCTACAATCCCAGGAATCCCTGCGTGACCATGAAGACGTTCTCACCATACTCAAGCGTGTAGGCGAAGTGCTGGCCGATGGGCACATCACGGCAGATGAACTGGAGTCCATGCAGAAGAGTATAGAGGAAATAGTCAGCAACAATGAGTCAGAAGGCGAAGACAATATTGGCAGGGTTGACGAATTGGTGGGATTTCTCACCGGGGTTGCTTCCGATGGCATCTTAAACGATCAGGAAGTGGATGCGCTTTCGACCTGGTTAAACCGTAATGAATCTATCCGGGACAGATGGCCTGCCAGTGTCGTGGTGAGCAGATTGAATAATATTCTCGAAGACGGTGTGATTACCGAGGAAGAACGGGAGGATCTGCTGACAACTGTACAAAAGATTACTGGCACTGATGCGACTGCACCTGAGATTTCCTACGAAGCCTCAACTGAGGTTTGGGAAGATGAGGTTGAAGACGTACCTATAAGCGGATCAGTGTTCTGTTTGGCGGGCGAATTTGTCAGTGGCGACCGTAATCACGTCGATACCAATTTACGCCTGCGAGGCGCACATACTTCGCCGAACGTAAACAAGGATGTCGATTTTCTGGTAATTGGCACTCTGGCGAGTCGCGATTGGCTCTATACGAGCCACGGCAGAAAAATAGAAAAGGCATTGCTGCTCAAACGTAAGGGCAGTGACATCGCAGTGATCACCGAGCGCACACTGATCAGATTTTTGCACTAGGGATCCTCTGAATTAACTAGAGAGTCCCCAAAAACTTTTCTCTTTTTCGGTTCTTTTCCATACAGCTCCCGGAGGACTGCCATGTCTGCGGAACTCATATTTTCTATCTGCAATTTGGCAGTAATTCCCGCTTGGCTTTTGCTGGCTTTCCTGCCTCGCTGGAAATGGACGCTGGGGCTTATCACAACAGTCCTTGTTCCAGGGATGCTTGCTCTCACTTATCTTTTTCTGCTCATTTACAGTCTCAGTAATATGCCAGAAGGGGGTGGGTTTGGGTCCCTGGCAGGTGTCAGTATTCTCTTCGCTGACCCGTACTCGTTGCTGGCGGGATGGATTCACTATCTGGCTTTCGACTTGTTTATTGGCGCCTGGGAGGTGCGGGATTCGCAGAAGAATGAAATCCCGCACTGGCTGGTATTGCCTTGCCTGTTCCTGACCTTCATGGCAGGTCCTATGGGATTGCTGCTATATCTCGTGATTCGCCTCGCGCGCACGCGCCAGATTCTTGTGTATGGCTAACCCGGGGCTGCCAACAGTCGAAATTTAGTCTCAGGCTGGCCGCTCACGAGATTTTCAAAACCACATCCAACTAACTGAAATTACTCGAATTATATTTCGGGGATGAGTAATTTCTTGCGCTATTGATATCATTATGATATCAATATGTACTATTCATGGAAATCACCCCAAAGTGGGCCAGTCCCACGCTTGAGGGTGTCAGCACAGGAGAATTTCTATGATCCAAGAAAGAAAGGCATCAACTTACAACGGTTATATGGCCATTGTGTCCCTGTTTTTCCTCAGCTTGTTTATCCTGTTTGGGATAGCCAGTTTTCCTCCCCTGATCAAGGTGATCCTGGTTATCGCAGCAATTGTTGTGCTGATCTGCTGGTTCGGTTTTTTCATGGTGGCGCCGAATCAGGGCAGGGTTATGCAATTGTTTGGCAAATATGCTGGCAGTGAACGCACCGAAGGTTTGCGCTGGGCAAATCCTCTGTATACCAAGGCGAAAGTTTCCCTGCGTGTGCGCAATTTTGAGTCCGGCACTCTCAAGGTGAATGACAGTAGCGGGAATCCCATCGATATCGCTGCAGTCGTGGTCTGGCGAGTGGTGGATACTGCGGAGGCCTTGTTTGAAGTGGATGACTACGAGAATTACGTACAGATCCAAAGTGAAGCCGCACTTCGCAACCTTGCCACGACGCACCCCTATGACAGCCAGGACGATGACGAGACTGATTTTTGCCTGCGCAGCAATCCGGAAGAAGTCGCCGAGTTACTTAAAAAGGAAGTGCACAACCGACTCAGCAAGGCTGGCGTAGAAGTGATCGAAGCCAGAATCAGTCACCTGGCCTATGCCCCGGAAATTGCCAATGCCATGTTACAGAGGCAGCAGGCCTCTGCCATTGTGGCGGCAAGGAAGAAAATCGTTGAGGGTGCAGTTGGCATGGTAGACCTGGCGCTGGAGTCATTGGCCGAGAAAAATGTGGTCACTCTGGATGAAGAACGCAAAGCTGCCATGGTTAGCAATCTGTTGGTGGTCCTTTGCGGTGAAACTGCTGCAGCGCCAGTGGTAAATGCAGGCAGCCTCTATACCTGAGTTGTCACCAACGATGAAGCGTAAAACTTTTCCTCTCAGGATAAATCCGGATGTGCTTGCCGCGATGCAGCGCTGGGCCAATGATGACCTGCGCAGCCTCAATGCACAGATTGAATTTGTCCTGCGGGAAAGCCTGGTCAAGGCCGGGCGCTATCGCCAGACGAGCTCCGGAGCGGGCGAGCAGCAGAAGATCGGGAAGGCTGGTAGCAAACAGAGTTAAAGCCCTGTCAACCCACAGCGCTGGAATGCGTTTCTCCAAGTAGACGATCCTGCAGCGGCCAACAAGCTGTTGCATTCAGATAAGGAGAAACACCTCATGAAAGCCTTGATTACTCCGGTCCTGACCACGGCGCTTTTCACTACACTTTCTATGTTTAGCAGTCCTGTTATTGCCCAGGACGTCGAAGCAGATACCGAATCAACTGAAGTCAGTGAGCGCGTTGAGCGTATTCGGGCACTACGCCAGGAGCTTCGGGAAGAGATGCAGGCAGAGCAACAGTCCCGTCGGGAAGCTCTGGAGCAGCGGCTGGCCAATCTCAGTGAAGATGAACGGGCTGCGCTGCGGGAACGCCGCCAGATGATGCGGCAGCAACAGGCCCGGCGCGTGGAACGCCTGCGCGGTCAGCAACGATCGCAGTGCGACTGCCCGGAATCAGAATCGGAAACAGAGACTCAAGATTGAAGTAAACCACTGATAATAAAGTAAAAACTGTCATCATCGAACGGGGCGCGGGTCAGCTTGATCTGCGCCCGGTTTGCCTCCCCCAGAGCCTGCCCTGTTTCCTTACCTGCCTTGTTAACCCTTTTACGCCAGCCTGCCTCTAATAGTGTAAATTGAGCAAATTTGCCCCGGAACAGCGGCCACTGGTCGTTTGGGGATATCAGGGGAATTCCCTTGCTACGGGAAACGGAAGCAGAACTGGTCAAGTCGGCACAGACCGGCAATATCGCGGCATTTGAGCGGCTGGTGCGTGCGCTCGAGCGACAGATGCTGGCGGTGGCAGCAGGTTTTGCCCACACCCCGCAGGATGCCAACGATATTTACCAGGATGCCATGTTGGCAGCCTATCGAGCTTTGCCCAATTTCAAGCTGGAAAGCAAATTCAGCACCTGGCTACACAAGATTGTAGTGAACACAGCCTTGTCAAACAGGCGCAAGCTGAAGAGAACCTGGCAAAAAATGAATGCATTGCAGGACGAATATGAACAACAGGAAAAATACGTAGAGTCGTACTCGCCCGAGTCGGCCACGCTGGACGAAGAGATGGGCCAGGAAATAAGCAAGGCGATGAAGAGACTGACAGACAAAGAACGCATGGCGTTCGTGCTCTGTCATCAACAAGGATTCAAGTTGCGAGAAGCAGCAGAAGTAATGGCCTGCTCTGAAAGCTCCATCAAGGTGATGCTATTCAGGGCAAGGAAAAAGCTTCAGCAACAATTGGCGGACTATCACTAACGGTCTGCAAACCGAAAGTTTGAGGTTTATGGGATGACAACTACTGACACAAACGAACAAATGGAACATCGGGTTATCCAGTATCTATATGGCGACCTGAGTGGTTCAGAACTACAGCGCTTCGAACAGGAACTGGCTGACAATCCGCAGCTGGCCCAGATGCTTGAGCGGGAGCAACGCTTTAACAGTGCCGTGCCTGTGGGTGTTCAGCCTGCGATTGATGAAGAACGATTACAGGGCAACAGGTGGTTGCTCAGACAAAACCTTCAGCGTGAGGCAGCACCACGGTTTTCTGTGGCACAGGCGTTAAGAAATTTAACCCAGCGACCCTTGATGGTTGCTCTTCAGGGCGCAGCCATGGCCATGACTTTTGTCCTGGGGCTGTTTGTGGCCGGGTTTTCCACACAACCAGGTTCTGCAATTGACTCTGCTCCTACGCTAGCGCAGGGCATGACTCCGTTATCGCTATTAAGTGAAGATGATTACGAAATCTATCAATTGCAGGTGAATAGCTACGATGCCATGACCGGCGACATTGATTTGTCATTTTCCCTGGCGTCCGAAACCCGCTTGAGGGGGAATGTGGCTGACCAGAATGTGTCCCAACTTATGGCTGTGGCGCTGCAGGATGATATAGACAGTGCCTCTCGCCTGGACACGATTAACGCACTGCAACCGGTGATCAGTGGAGATCAGGTCTATGAAGCACTGATTTATGTGCTCACCAATGATCAGAACCCGGGGGTACGCTATCAGGCAGTGCAATCGCTGGTGGCACTGTCTGATCAGGAGCGGGTGCGTGATGCCTTGCGATACGCCCTCAGAGAAGATGTCAACGAGGGAGTCCGGGTAGAAGCGTTTAACGCGCTGAGCCAGTACCGGGATGAGGAAACCCTGGCAATTTTCAGGCAGAAAGTCGATGCCGACAGTAACGAATACATTCGAACCCAATCCAGAGTCATCATTGAGGAAGAAGAGGGTTCATCAACAGACGACCTGATTTTTTAGCGCGGGTCCTTGCACGAATAACTATTACATTTGAGTCAGAGGTAACCGTCATGAAACTTCTCAAATCTACCATTTTCACAGCCGCCGCATTGCTGATCGCATTTGGCTTCAGCTCTGCTTCGCTGGCTGCGAGCGCGGATGACTATAATCAGGAATTCGAAGTCGGATCGGGTGGCACACTGGTGCTGAACAGTGATTCGGGACCAATCGAAGTCAGCACCTGGGACCAGAATCGGGTGCGGGTGCGAATCCGCAACGCCGAAGACTTTGATGTCTCCATGGAACAGCAGGGTGATGATGTTCTGGTAATCGCCGAGTCTGAACGCCGGGGTGGAATCTTCGGTGGATTCGGTCGCTCCAATATCCGCTTCGATGTCAATGTGCCTGTTGACTACAATGTGGACCTGGATACGGGTGGCGGTCACATATCAGTGGAACCGATCAATGGGAACGTAAGAGCGGACACCAGTGGCGGTCGTATCGAAATAGGCCGTGTGATCGGGAATGTGATAGCCGATACTTCTGGTGGTCGTATCGAAATTGATGACGTGGATGGTAATGTCAGCGCAGATACTTCCGGCGGCAGCATCACCATCGGCAATGTCACTGGCAGCGTTTCGGCGGACACATCCGGCGGTCAGATCAATATCGGAGATGTGGGTGGCGACCTTGTGGCAGACACCTCCGGTGGCAGTATCACTGTTGGTCGTGGTTCCGGCCGCGTCGAGCTGGATACGTCCGGGGGTACCATCCGGGCAGATTGGGCAGTGGGTGAAATTATAGCCGACACTTCAGGAGGAAATATCTATCTCGCTGGTAGCGAAACCCGGGTAGAAGCAGATACCTCAGGCGGCAATATCGAGATTGATCGTAGCGGCGGAGAAGTAGTGGCTGATACCTCCGGAGGCAGCATCACCATACGACAGGCTGTGGGCCCTATCAGGGCCGATACGGCCGGCGGCAGGATCGATGCCGAACTGGCCAGCTATGCAGGCTCACGCAATGCCTCGGTAGAGCTGGAAACTGCTGGTGGTGATGTCACTATTCGCATTCCCAGTGATCACGGCGCCAGCATCGTTGCAGATCTGGAAGTTTCGCGGCGAGCACGTGGTGACTATCGGATATACACCGATTTCCCCCTGACCATCAGCGAAAATGATGATGGGGACATTATCGGCCGCGGAGATATCAATGGCGGTGGAGACAGGATCTACCTGGAAACCACCAACAGCGATATACACATCGTCAGCGTCGAAAACTAGATAGCAGTTTTTTACAGCGAAGGCCGGACAGCGTTAGCTGTCCGGCCTTTTTTGTTGACTCATCAAGGAACGGTTGGGCTGCCTTGTCGCTTTGATCCAACGAACTATATTGTGCGTAATGAATGCGAACCAGTAGATTTCTGGTCTGGTCTGGCTAGATTCGCAATAACTATCCAACCTCGCCCGGAAAAGAAGTTTCCATTCTTCATCGATCCGATCTAATAATTTACAAGAGTTTACCCAATGCCCGAGCTGTCCGATTATCAAGAAGAAATAAACCAATTGCTAAAGAGCAGGTACCCGAGCAGGCCCGAGTTTCATCAGGCGGTAAAATCTGTTTCCAGTTCAGTGTTAAAGCATATTTGTGAGACCAGCGACGACATTGATCGTTCAGTTCGGGTCCTCAAGTATCTTATTGAACCTGATCGAATCGTCAATTTCAGGGTGGCCTGGCAGGATGACGACAACTGTAAACAATTCAACCGTGGCTTTCGCGTACAGCATAACAACTCCCTGGGACCCTATAAGGGCGGTTTGCGTTTTGGATCGGATGTGAACGTGAGTGTGTTGCAATTCCTCGGTTTCGAACAAACTTTTAAAAACGCATTGACCGGATTGCCCATGGGTGGGGCGAAAGGAGGTGCTGATTTTGATCCCAGAGAGCGAAGTGAAGGTGAAATTGAAAGATTTTGCAGAGCCTTCATGGGACAGCTTGCTCGTTATATTGGCACTGATCAGGACATCCCTGCCGGTGACATTGGTGTAGGAGCTCAGGAAATTGCCTATATGTTTGATGAGCACAAAAACCTGACAGGGGAATTCAGTGGTGTGTTGACTGGTAAGGACCCTGTGTTCGGCGGCAGTTGCTTCAGGGAAGAGGCGACAGGATATGGCTGCGTTTATTTTGCCGAAGAAGCGTTAGAGGCCCAGGGCGATAAGCTGGCTGGCAAGCGCTGCCTCATTTCAGGTGCAGGCAATGTGTCCTTGCATGCGGCAGAGAAATTGCTGGATTGCGATGCCCAGGTAATCAGCCTGTCAAGCAGGGCTGGTTTTTTGCATTTCGAAGAGGGTCTGGACAAGGAGCAGCTGGAATCCATCAAACAACACAGGAAATCACGGGGAAGTCTGGAATCGCTGGCAGAAAAAGAGGGGTGGGAATTCAGCGCTGAGCAGAAACCCTGGAGTCTTGAAGCGGATCTGGCTTTTCCCTGTGCGACACAGAACGAACTTGAACTAGCCGATGCCGAACAGCTGGTTGAGCAAGGCTGCAATTTTGTCTTCGAAGGCGCCAATATGCCCTGCACCGAGGATGCAATTTCTCACTTTCAGGAAAACGGGGTTGTCTTCGGGCCCAGCAAGGCGGTGAATGCCGGCGGAGTGGCTGTGTCAGGAATCGAGATCAGTCAAAACAGGTCTGGTCAGTATCTCAGCAGCGAAGAAGTCGAAGAAGAACTGAAGCGCATCATGCAGAAGATTCACTCAGCATGCTGCAAACATGGGAAAAGGGAGAATGAGGACATTATCGATTACAAGCTTGGCTCCAGCATTGCTGCTTTCGAAGAGCTATCCAATGCGGCTTCCCTCTACGGCGTAAACTGATTTGATCGCAATGGTTTTTCTAATCTATCTGAACACGGACATTGTTTATGAGCCAGACATCCACAGCTGATATCGACCCCAGGGTAAAAGACGCGCTGCTTGATGCCAAGGAGGCCAGAGACTCGGCTTATGCACCATATTCCGGATTCAAGATGGGCGCTGCCGTGGTCACAGACCAGAATCAGGTAATCAAGGGCGCCTTGGTGGAAAATGTTTCGCTGGGGCTTTCCATGTGCGCGGAACGCGCTGCCTTGTTTGCGACCGTGGCCAATATGGCAGGTAAACCCGAGATCCTGGCGCTGGTTTCCAGGAAAACAAGCGGCAACCTCACCTGGCCCTGTGGTGCTTGCTTGCAGGTAGCTTTGGAATTAGGAGGTAGTGATTTGTTGATAGTGGTTTCTGATGGTAAAAAGAAAGAAATCGCGACCCTGGGTGAATTGGCATCTAAGTTGCCAGAAAAATAAGGGCCCAGACTCATGTAGATCTGTTCACCAGTTAATGAGAATCAGACTGATTCAGTCAGTCTTTCAGAGAGTGACTATTGATCTAAGCCGGGTCAATCCGGAATATCAGCGAGCATCTGCAACATCGTTTCCTTAAACTCATTGGCCCGACGCCAATGCATCGTTTGCCCCAATACTGAAAATCCCAGATATGCCCTGACTCTTAATAGTCCGTCTTCTTCCAGTTGAAGTTGAGCTCGATAGTTTTTTCCGCTTTCCGGATCATAGATAGTGCCTCCTGTCAGTCTTGCGCCCTCTAGTTGAAATCCTTGACCAATTTTTAGCCCTTCCAACGAGCGGCTCTTCAGTGCCTCATCAGCATTCTTTCTATCAGTTCGCGGCTGACCCATGAGTTCGACGTCATCCGCCGAGCTAAATTCGGAATTAAGGACGCTGATGATTCTGATTTCGAATGATTCTGAGTTCGAGCTGTCATTTTCTGGTCGAATCTCAAGCAGTGCTGAAGCATCCGGCATCACCCATAATCCTGCCATCGGTTGCTCGGCAAACAACTCAGTATTAAGGCTCAGCAGCATCACCGCCACTAAAATTATCTCCATCTTCGTCCATCTCATGATCCTGTCTCCATGCTGATTGACCCAGCTTCGCTTGTAAGCGAATCCCGGTTTGTTACTTTTCGAAAAGTGGATTTGTATTCAGGCCGTTCGGTACCCATCCAGCGATCCCACCATGTAAAGTAGAGGCCATAATTACCGTCGAATTTTTGATGATGCAGGTCATGATGAGTAACCGTCGTCAGAAAATCCCAACGTGAGTCAACCCAGCCGGGGGGATGGAATTCGATGCCGCTATGTCCCATTGCGTTTCGGAAAATCATGATAATGAGAAAAGTGAATAGTGCGATGCTGTGCACTGGTAGCAGTTGAATAACGAGGGGAACGAAGCAGGCCATTAGAAATGCCTCAGGTATGGCAAAACAATAGGCTGCCCATGGTGTAGGTGTTCGCGACATATGGTGGGTGCGATGAAACAGTCGAAACAGGCGCCGGGAATGCATCAGTCTGTGGGCCCAGTAAAAGTAGGCGTCGTGAAAGACAAGCAATAAAACTATACTGAAAGGGATGTAAGCGACATCGAAAGACCTTAATTCCGAGTACATCATTGAGTTTCCTGAATTAATCAGCCCAACTGTGAAGAGCGCAACACTGGCATAGACAGCTACCGTAATTACAGAATTGCCAATCTCCCTGCAGATGTCGGAGTAGCTGGCCCGACGCGCCTGAATTCTTCGTGATTCTGAAAAGCTTCTAAGCGTGATGTACAGCACAAACGAAACCGTACCTGCACCCAGCAGGTATCTGGCTAGATCAATAGTAAAAACATCAAGCCACAATAGGGCATTTTCCAATAGCGGGGCTGCTAGAAGTGAAGTTGGATTCGAATCCGCCATGTGTAATTCCCTCTGAAAACCAAATCAGGGGATATTAGGCAGGTTGAGGCAGTCGCCAGTCTCACCGAATCTGAAAATCTATGGTCGATTCTGAAAAGCCGCGATAATTGTGGCTTGTAGCGGGTTCAGCGATTGAGAGATTTGGCGCGAAATTCGCTAGGTGTACATTTCAACTGTGATTTGAACGCGCGGTTGAATGGATTAATTGAACTGAATCCGCATTCCAATGCCACAGTGAGTATGGGTAGCGCACTTTGGGTAGGGTCCTGAAGGATAGCAGCCGCATCTTTCAGGCGGTAATGATTCAGAAAATCGTTAAAATTGCGGTACCCCAATTGCGTGTTTATCAGACGGCGCAGGCGATGCTCTGGCGCATCCAGCCGTGCTGCCAAAGAGCCAATACTCAGGCCGTTTTCCCTATAGATCTTTTGCTCTTCGAGAAGACTGTTGAGTCTCTCCATCCATTTTAGTTCCTGATACGAAAGATTGGATGGTGACGAATCAGCTTTTCGGTCGGGTTGGCTGTTCTCATTCGGAAATAATGCTGAAGGCTCTGAGATTAATAGCCATGATGCGAGCACTAGGAAAGTTGCTGCGAGCCCAACTGCATGAACTGATTCCAGCCAAATCGGAGCAGCCATTGTAGCAAGCCCGAGTTCCACCAGCAGTACTCCCAATATGTACAGGCCGCTGAGGCCCACAAGCAGGCCGCGAAACGATCTGCGTTCAGCTATCAAATCTATTTTCCAATGAGAAAACACTACATAAATAGCAGCTGCAATAAACCCTATACGCAGACTATAAGAAACGTAGAACAGGGTTGGATAGCCGACATCCGGGTTAGCCAGGTCCAGGGCGAAATGGGAATAGGAAAATACCAGATATGAGGCAACAATAATCTGCACCAAAATTTGATTCGTTCCTGCTAAATGATTGTTGTCCTGAAAGAGTTGCAAACAGAACCACCAAAACACCAATGGGACAGTGATTGCCATGACTATCACAGGTATTTGTAGTAGCGGAACAGATTCGAGAATCGGTTCTACGACGTAAGCCATAAGACCAATGCAGAGCAGAATGAACGCATTCTTTGATTTTGATCTGTCGACGCGAAATACGCTGAGCAGCATTAAGACCAATGCAGCAAAGGCAATTCCCCTGAAAAAAAGGATAGTTGTTAGCATGTGGCGCCAAGATTCAATTATCGAAAATTGTGAGTAGGTACTTTAAGATATTTTTCTGACTGATTGCTACTGCTATTCCCTCGCCCTGGAATACCCAATTTTAGTGATTCAAATTTTAGAGCGCGGCAGGACCCAGCTACTAAGTGGTTGGATAGGCCTGGAAGGGTATTTGCGTTGTTGCGCTCTTATTCGTAGCGCAAGGCATCAATTGGATCAAGGTTCGCTGCTTTGGCGGCAGGCAGGATGCCGAACAGAATGCCGACGAATCCGGAAAACCCCAGAGCCAGGGCGATAGCCCACCAGGGAATCGCTGCCGGTGGGAATCCTGGAATACTGCTGGCGATCAAGGTTCCCAGGCCAAATCCAAGGGCCAGACCCACCAGGCCACCAATCAGGGAAAGCAAAAGCGCCTCGATGAGGAATTGCAGCAGGATGTGATGTCGCTTGGCGCCTATCGCTTTGCAGATGCCGATTTCTCTTGTGCGTTCGGTTACAGAAACGAGCATGATATTCATGATGCCGATGCCACCAACCAGTAACGAAATTCCGACAATGCCACCTACCACTACAGTGACCGTGCCGATGATCTGGTCAAAGGTTTCCATGAGTTGTTCGGATGTCTGAATAATGAAATCATCTTCTTCGTTCGCAGAGAGATCGTGGGCGCTGCGGAGCAGGGTAGTCAGTTGTTGGCTGACATCATTCACATCTGCCCCTTCAGTCAGGCTGAGCTGAATCTGGATATCCGTTTGCGCCTGATTCCCCTGCAGGCTGCGCATAGTGGCGTAAGGCACCAGTACCAGATCATCCTGGTTGAATCCCATGATCTCGCCCTTGGTTTCCAGTAAACCGACGATCTTGAACCACTCACCTCCAATCTCAATGTATTCGTTCACAGGATTCTCTGGCAGATCCAGATTTTCTCTGGTCTTGTCACCGATGACGGCGATGCGGCGGCGGGTCTGGTTGTCGCTTTGTGCCAGAAAGCGACCGCTGGCGGTGTAAAACTGAGCCACGTCCTGAAAGGCGTAAGTCGTACCGAGAATCTGGCTGAACACAGTTTGCGTGCCGTATTTCACTTGTGATGATCTGTTAGCCGCCAATATTGGCGTTATTGAGGCGATACCCTCACCACGCAGTTCGATCAGTTCCAGATCATCAGGGGTGAGTCGATTACGAATCCCTTTCATGCGGTCTTCGGTAGAGGTTCGACTCTCGATGGTGAGGCTGTTGGAGCCGAGCGCTGCGAAGGTATCGCCAATATAGGCGCTCATTCCTTGAGTGACTGACACGACAGCAATTACGCTGGCCACACCGATAACAATGCCAAGCGTGGTGAGGAAGCTGCGCAAACCATGGGCATAGATGGATATCAGTGCGGAGCGAGAGCTTTCGATAAAGGCGAACAGCATCATGCGGTCATCTTTTCCTGGAATTGATCAGTTGCCACTTTGCCATCACGCATTTCCACCACCCGTTCACAGTGGGCTGCGATTTCATGTTCGTGGGTGACTACGATCAATGTCTGGCCTTCCTGGTGTAGCTGGTCGAACAGATCCATGATTTCCACGGAAGTCTTTGAATCCAGATTTCCTGTGGGTTCATCTGCCAGCAGGATGGAGGGATGGGTGACCAATGCCCTGGCGATCGCCACTCTTTGTCGCTGTCCGCCGGAGAGCTGATTGGGCAGGTGATCCATTCTCGATTCCAGGCCCACTCTCTGCAGTGCTTCTGCAGCCAGTCTTCTTCTTTCGGACAACTTGATGCCACGATAAATAAGTGGCTGCATGACATTGCCCAGTGCATTGGCCCGTGGCAGCAGATTGAAGCTCTGAAATATGAACCCTATTTCCTGATTGCGAATCTCTGACAGCTCATTCTGGTCCATGCCTTCCACGTTTTTCTGGTTAAGCAAGTAGGTGCCGCTGGTTGGCTTGTCCAGACAGCCGAGGATGTTGAGCATGGTGGACTTACCAGAACCGGATGAGCCTACAAAGGCAACATACTCATTGGGTTCTACCGCGATGGTAATGCCATCGAGTGCCTTAACTATCTGGCTGCCCATCTCATAGTGTTTGGTGATGTTGTCTAGCTGAATGAGCGCCATAACAATCCTGGGGTTGAGCTAGGGGATAAGGCGTTGATTAAAGCCGGGTAGCATCCAGTCGGTCGCCATCCAGCAGATGGCGCAGCTCCTGATTCGGACCCACGACAACCTCTACGTCCTGATCGATGTCAGTCAGCAGTTCCTGGTACTCATCATCGGAGAGTCCTACTTCAACCCTTGTCTTCCTGGCGATGCCGCCGTCGTTAACAAAAACATAGTGTTCGCTGCGCAGTTCGGCCCGGTCTTCTTCGAATATGATCGCCTCGATGGGCACGGCGGCGACTTCCTGGTCCTGACGGGTGAATATTTCAGCCCGACAGGACATGCCAGGACGCAGGACTACCTCTCCTGGATCGGTGATGTCTATTTTTACCGTAAAACTCAAACCCTGGCGCCCGGGTGCCACCTTGGCCGTGTTGGCGATAAACCGGACAATGCCCTGCATAGGCTGATCCGGGTAGGCAATGGCGACAATTTCGGCCCTTTGGCCTATGGCGATATTGGCAACATCCGCTTCGTCAACCAGAACTTCAGTATAGATACTGGCTGGATTGGCGATAGTCATCAGGGATGAGCCTGGAATATTGGTGGAGCTGGCGATGGCCGTTTCACCCACTTTGATGTCCAGGCTGGTGATGACGCCGTCGATCGGGGAAAGAATTTGGGTCTTGCTAAGTTGGTCCAGTACCTGATCCAATTGTGCATTGGCCTGGGCGAGGCGCTCCCGTGAAGATTTCAGGTCGATCCGCGCCAGCTCCAGCTGGTTGGCGATGGTATCGAATTCTTCATCGCCCATCAGGTTTTGCTCGTGTAGTTGTCTGCCGCGTGCAACTCGCCTTTCCAGATCTGCGATGCGCACTTCCTGGCGCTCAATGTCGATGGTATTGAGTCTGGCGGCTGCTTCTGACTGTTCGAGGCCAGCCAGGAAATTTCGGTCATCCACCTGCAAGACCAGTTGTCCGCTATTAACTGTGTCCCCCTCTTCAACGTAGAGCTGGGAAACCTTGCCAATCACTTCTGAACTCAACATCACTTCTTCTTCGTGAGCCAGAAAACCTGAGGCGAGGATAGAAGGGCTGATTACTCTCTGGGAGACGGTAGAAACCGTGACTTCCTTGGCGTCGGTGCCAAGAACTGCTCGATTGATAAACGGTAAGGCGATAACCACGCTGGCGATCAAGGCTACAAGAATCAGTTTCTTAGCGTTCACTTGGGGTTCCCCGATTGGCAATCAGCAGCACATCAATACTTATCACGTACGTTCTCGGCTAGTGTTACAACAAATTCAGAATATTTAGCACCTTTGTGCCGTTAAGTGAGCGCAAAATAGGCCCAAATACCGAAGATCAGTCCATATGGAGCGAGCACCACAGCAGCAGAGCGAAGCCAGCCTGCATCCAGCCACTGTTGGTATGCGGTCAATACCAATGCCGCGCTCCATATCATCGGTAAGCTGATGGAATTGAACAGTGATTGCAGGGAATCATTGTCGGTTCTCAGCCCCAGATTTCGCAGGGAAAGTGGATCCAGGTCATAGGCACTGAGCTGGCCATTAGGGCTTAGTAAAATAGTCACAGCCATGCCTACAACCGATAGGAGAAAGGGCAGGCCAGCCCAACAGACCAGTGAGAACCAGTGGAAGAATTTCAAGCTCTCTCCACGCAATGCTGCCACCAGGCTCAAATAGGTCGCTTGTATCAGGTATATGGCAGTGAGGCCAACGAAGCTGCCCAGGATTCCGAATGCGGCCATGGTGGACTGGGACATTGATGCCATGTTTTCCCGGGCATCTTCCAGCTGTTGCCCTTCAAGGCTGGTGCCGGCGAGTACATCGTCGATATACCAGTCGTAGTCAACAATGTTGAAATACCAGAACAGGATCAATCCGTTGGAAGCCAATACCAGTAGTAAAGGGAAGAGCTTTGCAGGATATTGCTTGATTTCAGCGAAGGCTTCGCGCGGAGCAGTGAGTAGATTCAATGCGACGGTGATATTGCCCTGTTTGATTGCAGCATCACCAGTGGGGGATGGTGTCATGGGAGCACCCAGCTATGCCGTCAGGCGAGTTCAGAATTAAGCGAATAGCATCATAGCCAATATAAGAACAGTTCTGTACCGGCATAGCCTTCTCTTCAGTGATATTGTGCTCGGGCAGGGTAAATTCAAGTAGTGGCGATCGGATACAACGGAAACTCATGGAATTCAGGTCATGGCGAGCTATAGGGAAATAGGCAAAAGGGCATGGCCACTGATTCTTGCCAACTCAGCGGTTCCGCTGCTCGGGCTGGCAGACACAGCGATAATTGGTAATTTTGGTGCTGTCACCGATCTTGGTGCTATCGCCTTCGGTGCTCTCATATTTTCATTTGTGTACTGGTCCTTCGGCTTTCTGCGTATGGGCACCACAGGGTTTACTGCGCAAGCTGCTGGCGCCGAGAATCATGTGGAAGTGCGCGCTGTACTGGGCCGGGCCCTGATCCTGGCCCTTGGCTTGAGCCTGCTATTATTGATTCTCCGGTGGCCTATTGCGTGGATGGCGTTCCAGCTTCTCGACGGTAGTCAGTCAGTAGAAGAGGTAGCCCGGCAGTATTTTCAGATTCGAATCTGGGGTGCTCCAGCAACTCTTTGCACATTTGCCCTTGTGGGTTTATTGATCGGTTTGGGTAACAGTGGCCAGCTACTGCGGCTGCAACTCTTTCTCAATGGGCTCAATATCGCGCTTGATTTCCTGTTCGCAGGCGTTCTGGAGATGGGGGCTTCCGGGATCGCCCTGGGAACAGTCATCGCAGAATGGCTGACTCTTTTTTATGGAGGTTTTATTGTTAAACGCCAGTTAGCAAAGGCGGTTATCAATGACGAGCCGTTTTGGTCCACCGCTGAAGTGCTTGATCGAAACAAGATTCTCAAGATGCTGTCCGCCAATCTGGACATCATGGTTCGGACTCTGATCCTGGTGTTCTCTTTTGCCCTGTTTACCAACCACAGTGCAAGATTCGGCGATGTCACCCTGGCCGCGAACCACCTGTTATTGCAACTGATTTCATTCTCGGCTTTTTTTCTGGATGGCTATGCCTTTGTGGTGGAAGCCATGGCAGGGAAGGCGATGGGAGCCCGTGATCAACTGGCGTTCAGACAGTCCGTGCTGCGTACAAGCTTGTTGGCGCTGCTAACCGCCCTGGCGCTGGCGGGACTGATTTACGCTACTGGAGCACTTGCTCTTTCCCTGCTAACGGATATCGAAGCCGTACTGGCCGTGGCGAACAATTACAAAGCTTATGCTGCGTTGTATGTGCTGGTGTCGTTCGCAGCGTTTCAGCTGGACGGGATTTTTATTGGCGTGTCCCATACCCGGGAAATGAGACAGGCTGCAATTTATTCATTGCTTGTTTTCCTGGTGGCCATCTGGGTGATGGCCGGGTCCATGGGCTTGGCGGGCCTTTGGTGGGCAATGATCGTTTACGTGATAGCCAGGGCAGTGACTCTGCTGTTTTATTATCCCCGAATCCTGCGGACGATTTCGGCTGCCAGCAGTGCTAACCAATGATCATGAAATGCTCTTCAATGCTGTGACTCCTGCTGCTCTGGCATGGGGTGGGGTTCCAGCTGCAATGAATGGACTCTGTTGCCCAACATCAGCAACTCTCCCTTATGCCGGGTCTGGCCGGAGACAGTGAATTCAAACTGGTAACGTCTTCTCAATGCCACACTACCTTCTGTGCTGCGTTGAGGCCACAATCCTTTTAGCACCATTGTCTGATCCAGCAGTTGCAATCCGAGCTGGCGACAATGGAGCTGTACATGATTGAGCGCGAATACTTTGACCTTGTCGCTTTGCCACCAGAGGGTGATCAGTGCGGCAAAGAACGTTAACCAGAATAATAAGGAGAGTGAAAGCACCGCAATAGCGCTCCAGTAGTAAGCTGGTCACTGGTGACCAGAATGAGTTTGCAGGTTGAAACTATCAGACGTTGTGCAGGATCAACTCTGCTCTGCATATCGCTTGATATGGGGCTGCAGGATCTCCAGTGCAGTCTGATTACAAGGAGGCAGGTCGGCATCGCTTGTGGTCAGAGGTGTAACCCGATCTCCCCAGCGAATTAGCGCTGCCCCCCAGGTAAGTCCAGCACCGAAGGATGCAGATAAAATATAATCTCCTGGTTTTACCCGGCCTTCTTCCAAAGCCTCGGTAAGGGCTACCGGGATCGTGCCCGCTGAAGTATTCCCGTATTTATGGACATTGACAAAGACCCGGTCTTCTTCAATGCCCACCCGTTTAGCCAGGGCATCGAGAATTCGTTTATTGGCCTGATGTGGAACGACCAGATTCACATCATCGACACTAAGCCCCGCATCTTCGAGCACGTCCTGACAGGCTTGTGACATGCTTTTAACAGCCCGTTTGAATACTTCCTGGCCCTCAAAATTCCAGCCAATGTAAAGAAACTCTTCAGACAGCCGGGAATAGGAGGAACCAAGATTGGTGATCTGGATGGCGTACTTGGCATCTGCTTCACAACCGATCCTGGCTGAAATCAGTCCTACTGGTTTCTCGGTTGCCTCAATCACTACGGCCCCGCAGGCATCACCGAACAACACGGCTACATCCCGTCGGCTCCAGTTCATGTAGTGAGAGATATATTCCCCGCCTATAACCAGTACTTTTTTATGCGCACCGGTTCGTACCAGGTTGGTGCCAATGTGTAAGCCGTACAGAAAACCCGTGCAGGCAGAGTTGATGTCGATGGATGCTGCCTTGCGCGCACCAATTGCATCCTGAACCAGAGAAGCAGTGTTCGGACACAGGGAGTCCATGGTCAGGCTACCGAGGAGGATAAGATCCAGCTCCATGGGATCGAGGTCGGCGGCTGCCAGGGCGCGCCGCGCAGCGACTATAGCCATATCTGAAAAATTGCAGTGGCAGATGCGTCTTTCCTTAATGCCAGTGCGAGAGGTTATCCATTCATCTGAGGTATCCATGAAGGTCGTAAGGTCTTCATTGCTCAGTACTGCAGGCGGTACACACTTACCCCATCCAGTAATTTCAGCGTGTAACATTCTTTCTCCCCGTTTGCTCCATTCCTGATAGTGAGCCCGAACCTGAAAATAAATCGGCAGATATGCGAAAGATTTTGATGCGTTTTGCTATCTTCTTTTTATATTAATGACAGACAAGAAAGCATACTTGATTTTACCTGGGCTGGATAGGCTCCGAATCAGGCATGGTTCCCCGGTATTATGCCCTTAATAGCGGCAATAACAGGAGTTTGGGTAGTGATAGGAAGGTTAAAGATAGTTCTTGTTCTGCTGCTGGTGGTTCAATCTACGTTGGTTTTGGCAGAATTCGATCATCGATCATGGGATCGCTTGCTAAAGCGGAACATGGTTGTTCTTGAGCAGGGCAAGGTTACCCAGGTGAACTACACAGCCATGATGTCCGATCGTGAGCAACTGCGCGGCTACCTGGACACACTAGCCGCTGTACCCAGAGCTGAGTTCAATAGCTGGGATCCGGATGAACAGCTCGCGTTTCTGATCAATGCCTATAATGCCTGGACAGTGGAGCTAATCCTTTCTGAATATCCGGATATCGATTCCATCCGGGATATTGGGTTTTTGCCTGGGGCTGCCTGGCGAAGAGATATTGTTTCCCTGTTTGGGGAGCAGGTGTCACTCGATGATGTCGAGCACGACATGATCCGGGGGTGGGGGATTTACAATGAGCCGAGAATTCATTTCGCCGTGAATTGCGCTGCTGTCGGCTGTCCAGCCCTGCGCCCCGAAGCGTTTTCAGGAACCAGACTGGAGCAGCAACTGGAGGAGAGTACCCGGTTATTCCTGTCGGACAGCAATCGCAACTATGTTGAGGAAAACGAGGCCCACGTTTCCCGAATCTTCGATTGGTATGAAGAGGATTTCGAAAGGGGTTGGTTGGGCGTGAACAGTGTGGGTGAGTTTCTGGCCCGCTACGAGAAGGCATTGGCACTCAGTGAGGCCGAGGCCGCAGGCTTGCGCAATGGCAGTATGAGAATTAGGTATTTGCGTTACGACTGGTCTCTGAACGATATCGGTTCCTGAATCCCACTTGCTCTCCAGCCGTTTCCCTGTGCTAAACTCGGCGGCGGAAGAGTATCATCCCCGGTGGGGTGCCCGGACTTCAAACCCGGTGAAGTCTGTTTAGAGCAGGCTTGGTGGGTTCGACTCCTGCCTCTTCCGCCAAATATTCCGTGGTCCAGCTTTTTCAAAAAGACCTGTGACCGTAATTGCGAATAAGGCTCGTATCCTGCTGCACACAGGGCACGGGCTTTTTTAATTGCGGTAAGCTTGCCAGGACTTAAGCGGGTTGAACTCGCAGTTTGTTGCTGTAGTCCGTTTCCTTGATGGGCCAGTGCAGCAGTGCCGCGACCAATCCCAGAACGATGCCAGCCATCCAGATGCCATCGTAATTTCCAAAACGCTCATACATCCATCCGCCTAGCCAGACTCCGGTAAAGCTACCCAATTGATGGCTGAGAAAGACGATACCGTAGAGAAAGGACATATAGCGTGTGCCGAAGAAACAGGCGACCAGGCCCGAGGTGGGTGGAACAGTTGCCAGCCACAGAAATCCCATGCCGGCACTGAACAACAGAATGCCGGGGAGAGTGACTGGCAGGATCAGAAACAGTGAAATCGCCACGACCCGACCCAGATAAATGAAGGTGAGCATCTTGCGCATAGACCGTTTGCCACTCAGTACACCGGCGCAATAGGCGCCAATCACATTACACAGACCGATGAGGCTGATGCTCCAGGCACCCACTGCGGGGGAGAAACCCAGGTCCACCACATAACCAGGCATATGGACGGTGATGAAAGCCACATGAAAACCACAGACGAAAAAACCGATAATCAGCAGGCGGTAGGAAGAGACCGAAAGTGCTTTTGCAGCAATTTGCCACAGACTCTGTCTCAGTTCGTTGGCATCCGAATGCTCGTCGGCTCCCCCATATTTTGCCAACGGCAGGCAAAAAATAGCCATCAGGAATGCTGACAGGCCCATCATTTGCAATGCCAGGTTCCAGCCGGTTGCATCTACCAGGTACTGCACAAATGGCACCACCAGGAACTGGCCGAAACTGCCCGCAGCAGTGCCGATTCCCATGGCCCAACCACGGCGCTCTGGGGGGACAGCCCGGGCGATAGAAGGCAGCACGATGCCAAATGATGTCCCGGCAACGCCTGCGCCCACCAGTAATCCTGCAGTGCTGATGATTTGCAATTCCGAGCTGGAATACGCCATGAGGGTCATGCCGATTCCGTAAAGCATCACGCCGGTTAACAGCACCTTGAGATTGCCGAATCGATCGGCCATCCCACCTGCGATAATGGCACAGACTCCCCAGGAAAGGTTTTGAATAGCAAGGGCCATGGCCAGCACATCTCTGCCCCAGCCTCTGGCTTCCGACATGGGCACCATGAACAGGCCGAAACCTGCGCGATACCCAAACGAGAGCACCAGCAATAAACAGGCGCTGATCAATACGGGGATATAAGTCTTGGACGAGATGCTCGAATCAGACAATTGAATGGACTCGGGTGCGCTGAAGGATTGAGTGCAGGAGGCAGTACCAGTGTTGCTCGTTCTCGCTGCAGGCCCTGACAGGACCTGCTAATGTTATCCGATTACCGATCCTCTTGGACAGAAAAAGCTGCAGCAGGCATGGTCCTACTTTTTATCAGTGCAACATCCTGCTATTTTTGCACATCGATTGAATGCGTATGGAGTTTCGCTGAATGACGAAGATACTTTTCATAGAACATGACGGCACAGAACATCCCGTTGAAGCAAAACCTGGGAGTTCAGTGATGCTGGCTGCGGTTACCAATGGCGTGCCAGGTATCGATGCTGACTGTGGGGGAGCCTGCTCGTGCGCGACCTGTCATGTCTATGTGCAAGAGGAATGGCTGGACAAGCTTGGCCCTGTGGACCCCATGGAGGAAGCCATGTTGAGCCTCAGTACTGACCGTAAAGACAACTCCCGCTTGTCCTGCCAGATTGAGGTGACCGAAGAGCTGGACGGGCTGGTTGTGACAACCCCCGAATTTCAATTCTAGGATTGTAGTTGCGAGGCACGCCAGGAATCATGAGTGATACAAACAGCAATCCGGACTCTGGAGAATCATCCGCTCAAAGCAGATGGAGCATGGTGGGACGTGATGCCTACGAAGTCCCGCTGGAACAGATAGACCTGTCCCACCCCGGAATCTGGCAGGCTAATGAGTTCCTGCCGTTCCTGGAGAGATTGCGCAAGGAAGACCCGGTTCATTACTGTGCCGAGTCCGCGGTGGGTCCCTACTGGTCGGTGATGAAATACCGGGACATCATGACCGTGGATACCACACACGAGATTTATTCTTCAGAGCCCACCATAGGTATCGTCGATCTGTTCGAAGAGTTCACGCTGCCCATGTTCATCGCCATGGACCCACCCAAGCACGATGAACAAAGGCGCATCGTGCAGCCAGTGGTGGCGCCTGCCAACCTGAAAAATCTGGAAGGATTGATTCGGGAGCGGGTTTGCAGGATTCTCGACAATCTTCCCCTCAATGAAGAATTCGATTGGGTTGAGAACGTATCCATTGAGCTCACCACGCAAATGCTGGCTACCCTGTTTGACTTTCCTTTTGAGGAAAGGAGAAAACTGACTTACTGGTCTGATGTGGCCACGGCAATTCCCGGTGCCGGCGTGGTGGATTCGTATCAGGAAAGATGGGAAGTGCTGGAAGAATGTTTGCAGTACTTTGTCAATCTCCGCAATGAACGCATCAACCAGCCACCTGCTAGCGATCTGGTCTCCATGCTCGCACACGGGGAAGCGACCCGAAATATGCCGCCTATGGAATATCTGGGCAATATTCTGCTTCTGATCGTCGGAGGTAATGATACGACCAGAAACTCAATATCCGGTGGCGTGCTGGCTCTGAACGAAAATCCTGCCGAGTATGACAAGCTGCGAGCCGATCATTCTCTTGTGCCCAATATGGTCTCTGAAATCATTCGCTGGCAAACGCCACTGGCTTACATGCGACGCACTGCCCTGGTGGATACAGAGCTCGGCGGCAAACAGATAAAGGCGGGTGACAAGGTGGTGATGTGGTATGCCTCGGGAAACCGGGATGAAGAGGTCATCGATCGCGCCAGCGAATTTCTCATTGACCGGAAAAATGCACGCCAGCACCTTTCATTCGGGTTTGGCCTGCACCGCTGCATGGGTAACCGGTTGGCCGAGATGCAGTTGCGGGTTCTTTGGGAAGAGATTCTGCAAAGATTTCACAGGGTAGAGCTTGTGGGCGAACCGAAAAGAGTCTATTCAAGCTTTGTGAAGGGTTATACGGAACTTCCGGTTCGCATAAAGCCATTGTGAGGTTTCTGGCTTACTCTTCGTTCGCCTCTACCAGATAGAACAGGCAGTCCGTTCGCGCAATTTCCGGGTTCGTAGTGACCATGAATAATTTCAGTCTGCGGGCAGGGTGAAGCGCACCATCGATTAGTTTGAAATAATTCGAAGCCGGAATTTTCCCCAGTGGATTCTTCACGATCAAATTTCTGTCCAGGCCCCCGGAGACGAAACCAAGGCGACGATGAGAGTCCACGTAACCAAAGTTATAGTTTTCTATGTCCGGCAGCAGCGTAACCCCGTCTTGCAACAGACAATGATCACCAAAAGCGATGGCACTGCTCTCCTGCAGTTCAAGCCGCATCGGATTATGAAACAGCTCCAGCGACATATCCGTGGGATGTTGGGTCAAAACGTCTTCCTGGGTGAAATAACGGGTCAAACCATCAGTCGCCAGCAGGTGAGATTCCTCATCCTGTGAACCACCACATTCTATGGTGACAGTGGGCATCATGGACTCACTGATTTCCATTAATGCGCCGAGTTTGATATCGGTGAGAATCATTCGGTGAGTAAAAAGCGACACCAGTGCATCATGTTGGGGATCCAGAAAAGTGGTGACACCGAATGAAGGGCTGGAACCCGAGGTATTGTGGATATCGATGACGCATTCTGGATTGAAATCATGAATTTTGGCGAGTATCTCCTGCGCCAGGGCGTCTTGTTCGGTGTCGCCAAACGGTGCCTGGAAACAACGATTCAGGTCTTTGTGGTGGGGCAGCATGCGGTAGATAAAACCAGGAGCCTGTTTCGCGGCATCGACACAGGGAATGAGAATATGCATATCGACAACGGGAGTAATCTGGCTTTTCAGGACATTAAAAACCGCATGCAGTCCCGACGGTTCATTGCCATGTAACAGGGTAGTCGCAAACCGGCATCTGGATTCATCTTTTCCAGTTACGTGGATGTGAGTCGGACCCGGGAGCAATTTCAAAAACTCGAATACATTTGCCCCAACTTCACTGGGAGATGGATCTTTCCAGTAGTGAAATCGGGTTGAGTTGCTGTCGGTGGAGCGTCCTGCTGCTATCGCCATTGAGCCACCGGGAGGTTAGCAGCACTGTTTAACTGATAGTCCAGCAGCATGGCAATCAAGGCTTCGCGTTTGTGCATGGTCTTGCGGTATTCGGCCAGTTTGCGAAGCTGCCATTGTGACCCGGTTTGTCGGCTATCGAGACGATCCCTTGCCACTGCCAGCAAGGGTTGGAAATCCTTTTCAATAAAACCCATTTCGCTGAGTTTTTCGGGCACATCAGGCATCAGTTTTTCCAATATATCCGGGACGGCAAAATACTCTGGCTGGGTTTGTTCCAGTGACGGCCAGAACAATTCGGCGTCCAGACCCTTCTGGGCAGCACGATAGAAATTGGCGATACAGTAGGTGAACGGAATGGCGGGTATCAGGCCGCGGATTTTGTCCTGCATGAGCTTGGCAAGACCAATGGCAAGTGCGGCGTTGGCCAACATATCCACGATACTGGGGCCAGCGGGAAAAGCGCGCAACTCGATACGCAAATGCCCCCCGTCAGCAGGGTCATAAACGGGCCTGTTCCAGAGCCAGATAGAACCCTGATGCAGTCGCAGTTCATGAAGCTCTGGCGTGCCACCGCTGTCTACGATCGCTTCTGCATCTTCCTCGCTGCAGGCAGGCAGGATGGGTCGGTACAACATTGCGGCTTCCGAAAACAGTTCGAAAGCACTGTCGCGAATCCAGTTGTTGCCAAAATTTACCCGCGCCGGCATAGGGTGCAGTGAGTCTTTAGGTCGACAATCGATGGACTGCTTGAATAAGGGAATCCTGGTTTCCTGCCACAGCCGATGACCGAACAAGGTTGGGGAATTCGCTGCCATGGCCACAACCAAAGGGGTGACCAGTTGTACAGCATTGTAAAAATCAGCAAATTGGCTGGGCGGGACACGAAGGTGGATCTGAAAGGAAGTGTTGGCACCTTCCAGTGTCACATCGTCCATGGCGAGCTGTAGAGTTTCTTCTCCTTCAATGGCGATAGTGAAAGGCCCGCCGCGCAACTCAGTCAGTTCGTTGGTCAATGCCTCGAAACGATCCAGCGGAGTCATGGCATGATAACCCGTATCAGACTGCTGTAGTGTTGGCAGTATGCCTATGGGCACCACCGAACCACCCAGCTTGCTGGCGGCGGCGTTAATGCGCCCAATTGCCTGAATGGCTTCGTCCTGGGTGTGCTTGAAGCAACCGTCGGCAACCATGGAAGGGCTGAAATTGTATTCCAGGTTGTAGCGATTTAATTCCAGCGTCAGTTGTGGGTCATCCAGGCTCTTCTGTATTTCCTGGTTGATATGGAGTGGCTTGCCTTCCGCATCCACGATGTAGAGTTCAAGCTCGGCGCCAAAGGACAGGGGGCCTTCACCAAAACCCGGTCGTGCGAGCAGTTTCTTGAGCGCCTTGAGATTGGATTGAAGCCGATCACGGAAGCGCACGAAGTCTTCTTCCGTAAACTCCGTATTCTCGATTTCTAATCCCATTGTTGTGCGTAACGCTCCAGATCTGCTGCTTCTGGCCTAGGGTAGCAGGGTTGAATTCACTGGGTAAAGCGCAGTGTGCCCTGCTGAATTGTGTCCCTCAGCCAAAGATATTTTCTTTCGAGGTGCGCAAGAAGCGGGTATTTTCATCTCGGCGGGTAAACCCAACACGATCGAAGTATTCAAGAATGTCGATACAAAGGTTTCGGCCGATGCCGGAAGCATCTCTGAATTGAATAACGGAAAACCCGGTCTCCGGGTCTGCCGTAGCTGCCAGCTTCTCGGTAAAGGCTGCGAGTTCGGCGATGGTCTCAGGCAGGTAATGGCGATTGGGAGCGACGCGTATCAGCATGCCGGATTGTGTGCACTGCTTCAGGATTCGCTCCAGAGGCTTCAGGGGTATGTCTGTCATTTCTGCCAATTCCCGGGTTCGAGGTGGCACCTTGCCATGCTCTTGCAGTAAAGGGTGAATCTTCTCCAGAAACTCTTTTTCTTCAATACTCAAGCTCGCTGTATGGTCTGGCAGATGTAAAAGCGTTCCTGAACGGCACAAGTTACCGCTATCTACCAGCTGCTGCACTATGCCACCAAGGAGAATATGGGAGCCAGGGAACTTTATTTGTTTGCTGAGGTTTGCCTCACTGATGCCTTGTTGATGTGGGTTTTGTTGGTGATATTCACTGATGCACAGGATGATAGAGTCGCGATGCTGGGCGAAGAACTGCTCGTGCAGTAGCCAGGGAAAATTGTTTGATTTGTATCCTGAAATCTTCACGGCATTGCTGTTTTCGTTGTCAATTAATTGCTCAACAGCAGCGGCGGTCAGATTGTAATTGATCTTGAACTGTTCCAGGTCCACACCTTCTTGAGCAATTCCCAGCAGCTTAGGTAACGCGGTCTCAAATGAACCCAACCTGGATTCCAACTGTTGAATTCTCTTGTCGTCTGTTCGGCCCTTGCGGGGAACAAAGATATCGAGCACCTGACCACCTCCGATGGTTGCCCGTGCGGCCGGATCCCTGATGACAAATCGGTCACCATGATGCGCATGCATCGCTTCATGGCAGCGAATCTGATAGAAATCTTTTTCCTGATTTAATCTTCTGATGGATACGATATGGTGAGAGGCACCCAGGTGAAGGTGATACTGGGTGTTTGGGTTCAATTCCGTCGAGGTATTCAGCAGCTCTACCTGGCTGTCAATCCGGTAGGCAGGAGCGACATTGTCTGTCTCTGCTAACCAGTCTCCTCTCTTGATGTCTTCATGACTGGCTGTGATGTTGACTGCAGCACGCTGGCCGCTGTGTGCTGAATCCAGTTGTTTGTTATCCAGGCGAAGCCCACGCACTCTGACTTGCTCGCCGTTGCTGGTAAGAGTCAGTCGGTTTTCCAGAGTTAAACTTCCAGAGCGTAAGGCGCCAGTAACAACGGTGCCTATCCCTTTAACGGTGAATGCCCGGTCAATCAGAAACCGGGTTCCCCGGGAATGGCCAGGTTGGCCTATGACTGGTTTTCTCAGGGCCTCGGCGATCAGGTGATCGTTGAGCGCCGGAACTCCCTCACCAGAGAGGCTGCTGACGGGGAAATAGGCGGTATCGCTGAATGGGGAAAGCAGGGAGGATTCCAGTTCTTGCTGGACCTGCTGTATCCGATCGCTGGAGCAGCGATCAATTTTCGACAGGGCAACCGTGATTCGGCGAATACCGAGCAGCCTGAGAATTGCAACATGCTCCCGGGTCTGCGGCATGATGCCATCGTCGCAGGCAACCACCAGTAACGCCTGCTCAACTGTGCCAACCCCGGCCAGCATATTGTGAATAAAGTCAGCATGGCCAGGCACATCGACGAAGCCAAGCGTTATTTGTGAATGCCCGTCGTCGGGATCTTTGCCATGGTAATAGGCAAACCCGGGGTTGATGGTCAGGCCGCGCTGTTGCTCTTCCACCAGCGTATCGGTCTGCACCCCGGTGAGTTGTTTGATGAGCGAAGTCTTGCCGTGGTCTACATGACCGGCAGTAGCGAAAATCAGTTGCCGGCCAGATTCAAACTGCTCTTTGTCAGGTTCGTTAACCACTTAGTCTTTACAACAAGCCTGCTTCACAAGGTTTGGTAATTCAATCAGCTGGTATTGCTACGATTAAATTTGTAGATCAGATAGCCCATGGTTGCAACCACCAGGAACACGATGACGGTACCCGCGTTGAGAATACCGCTGCCAGCGTTCACTATGGCATAACCAATAGCACCGGTAGTCAGAGCGTAGTAGAAAAAGGGTATCAGGGTTTTGCGGATTACGGCGCCTTCCTTCCCAACCAGCCCGGCGACTGCCGAAGCTGCAACCACATTGTGCACACAGATGATATTGCCAGAGGCTCCTCCGACTGCCTGTAGTGCGACGATCCAGGTGGGATCGACCAGAATTCTCTCTCCTACTCCAAATTGAAAGAGCGAAAACATCATATTGCTGACGGTGTTACTACCCGCAACGAAAGCGCCAAGCCCGCCAATGAATGTACTAAAAAACGGCCAGGCGGAACCCGCCAGATTGGCAACCCCTTCTGCCAGGGCGATAGGCATTTGCTCATAGCCCGCACTGCCGCCACTGGAATTGATAAAGACTTGCACCATGGGAACCGTGAAGACCAGGGCAGTCGATGCCGGAAGCAAGGTCTTCAGGGAATTCCCCATGGCGGTTCTGTACTCGCCGGGTCTGAGCTTGTGCAAATAAATTGTGATCAGGGAGACGATGATAAAAATCGTGCCCGGTGACCAGAGCGGCTGGAACGACGCTGAAATATCACTGCCGAAAATCTGTGGCCAGCTTAGAGTAATAGGCATCACGTCGGCGGTCAGGTATTGCTGAAGATTCAGTGAACGCAACCGGGTTATGACCAGCAGGCCAGCCACGAACAAATAGGGAGACCAGGCTCGCATCAGGCTCATGGCCGGTGCTGCGGCATTGTCGATAGTGGGTTGCAGGGCGCCAGTCCATTCTTCATCCCATTGGGATTTGTCATCGAATTGCCAGGTTTCAGATTCCGCTGGCATCAGGAAGCCTTTTTTGGCGGCTGTGACCACAATCGCCAGACCGATTAATCCGCCGAACATCGAGGGAAATTCCGGACCAAGATAATACGCCACCAGGAAATAGGGGATGGTCATGGAGAAAGCTGCAAATAACGCAAACTTCCAGACTTTGAAACCATCTGCGAAGCTGCGGTTCTTGCCAAAGAATCGGGTCATGATGGCAGTCACCATCAGGGGAATAAACGTGCCGCCCAGTGCATGAATTAGCGCCACCTTGGTGGCAATAAATGCCAGGAACATGTCCCACTCGGCAAAGCCGCGTTCCAGGGCGTAGGCAGCCATGTCGGGATCAGCCGACAGGCCCGTATTGACACCAACCAGGATTGGCGTGCCCATGGCTCCGAATGAAACCGGTGTACTCTGAATGATCATGCCGGCGACTACAGCAGCCATGGCCGGAAATCCCAGCCCGACCATGAGCGGAACTGCCACTGCTGCAGGCGTGCCAAAGCCGGCGGAACCTTCGATGAATGAACCGAAAAGCCAGGCGATGATAATCACCTGAATCCGGCGGTCCGGTGTGATGTCTGAGAAACCCTCGCGAATGGTCAGGATAGCACCACTCTGCTGAAGCGTGTTGAGCAACAGAATGGCACCAAAAATGATGTAAATCAGGGTTCCGGCGACGATCAGTCCGTTGACGCTGGCAGCGAGCACCTTGGGCAGGGGCACTTGCCACACCGCCAGGGCCAGCCCGGCTGCGACTATGTACGCAATGGGCATGGCGCGACTGGCTGGCCAGCGCAACAAAACCAGGAAGACTGCAACCGAGAGAATGGGTAAAAGGGACAGCAGGGCCAGGGTCAAAGTGCTCATAGTATTTTTATTCTTTTCGCTGATTGTGAAGAGCCAGCAGCAGCTTAGCAGATATCCCACGGCAAGATAAGATTGCGCTATGTATCGGTTTTTAGAGAGGATTTCTTCCCGTATTGATGGAATAATGGTCAGGATTGGCCGTCTGTTTTGAGGCTGGTGCCAATGTGAAGCCGTGTGAGCGTATGAGGAGGCAGGTTTATGGATATTTCAGTGATCGTCGTGTTAGTGGTTCTGGCCATTCTTTTCTTCTATGGAGTGGGGATCTATAACAAGCTGGTGAGCCTGAAAAACCGATACGAGAATGCATTTGCCCAGATCGAAGTGCAGCTCAAGCGTCGGCATGATTTGATTCCAAATCTGGTGGAAACCGCAAAAGGTTATCTGAAGCATGAGCGGGAGACGCTGGAGTCCGTGATTGCAGCCAGAAATGCCGCTGCCGCAGGGCTGGCCGCTGCCGCAGCGGACCCGGGAAATGCCTCGGCGATCAAAGAGCTGGCAGGTCAGGAAGGGGCGCTGACCGGCGCTCTGGGCAGGCTGAATGTGGTGATGGAGGCCTATCCGGACCTGAAAGCCAACCAGAATATGATGCAGCTTAGCGAAGAGCTGACTGCGACTGAAAACAAGGTTGCTTTTGCTCGCCAGTCATTCAACGATCAGGTTATGGCCTATAACACCTACCGACAATCCTTCCCGCCAGTGGCGTTCGCCGGCATGTTTGGTCATGCCAGTGATGCCAGTCTTCTGGAGTTTGAAGACAGCGCGGAAATCCAACAAGCGCCGGACGTCTCATTTTAGAAATTCACACGGCTACCACTTGAGCTTATAAGGTCCGGAGTGA
The DNA here is from genome assembly GCA_040218615.1 of Gammaproteobacteria bacterium. GTDB lineage: Bacteria > Pseudomonadota > Gammaproteobacteria > Pseudomonadales > Pseudohongiellaceae > UBA9145. Next base: position 338,178 of record JAVJRC010000015.1, on the reverse strand, counting down.
GAGGTCCCAGGCTGTGAACTTCTTCGAATCGCAGGACAATGCCAGACGCAATACTGGAAAACTGATATTCCTGTTTGCAATGGCGGTGATTTCGCTAATCCTCATAACCAACCTTCTGGTCATGGTGGTGTTTGGCGTTCTGTCTGCCGAGGTCAACAGTGTTGCTGCGGCGAATGGGGTGCAATTCGATTGGGAAATATTCGCCTGGATTGGCTTGCTCGTCTCCGCTGTTATCCTGCTGGGAAGCCTGTACAAGATTGCCACACTGTCCGGCGGGGGTGCCAGGGTCGCCGAGATGATGAACGGCCACCTGGTGGTCGCTGGCTCCGGGGATTTCAAGCAGCAACAGCTACTCAATGTGGTTGAAGAAATGGCTATCGCCTCCGGTACTCCCGTACCTCCCGTCTACCTGATGCATGAAGAAGGCATTAATGCCTTCGCTGCAGGCTATTCACCCAGTGATGCGGTGATTGGTATTACCCAGGGGGCTTTGGAGACCCTCAGCCGCGAACAGTTGCAGGGTGTTATCGCCCATGAGTTCAGTCATATCCTGCACGGTGATATGCGCATCAATATCCGCCTTATCGGCATACTGCACGGCATTATGGTGCTGGGCATAATCGGCTATTACTTGTTGCGCGGCGGCGCCCACAGCCGCCGCTCAAAAGATTCGGGTGGAATTGTGTTCCTCGGCCTGGGCCTGATGGTAGTTGGATTTGTAGGAACATTCTTCGGCAATCTCATCAAGGCTGCTGTGAGTCGGCAGCGGGAGTATCTTGCTGATGCCTCTGCAGTTCAATACACACGAAACCCGGAAGGCATCGCCGGAGCCCTGATGCAAATCGGTAATCATTCCAGTCGTTCTTACCTGAATCATCCAGGTAGCAGTGAAATCAGCCATGCTCTGTTTGAGGAAGGCAGCAAGTCCGCATTTAGCAGGCTGTATGCAACCCACCCGCCGCTGAAGAACCGCATCGAGGCCATCCTGCCTAACTGGGATGGCAGCTATGATCTGATCGCACGACAACCAGACCAGCCGCCAGGCGAATCTCCTCAATCAGCGCCCAGTAAACGCACTGAGTCAATGTCCAGAAAAGAAAAACTGGCTGCTGTGCTAGTGAGCGGGACAATTCTCGGCGAGGAGATGGTCTTCCAGGCGGGGAATTTGGATCCGCAAAATCTGCAGCAGGCGCAGTCATTGCTCCAGGATATACCCGATGTCTTGCTGGTTGCTGCGCGTGAGCCATCGTCTGCAAGAGCCCTGGTCTATTTGCTGGTATTGAGTGGAGCCGAGGATACCAGGGCGCAGCAGTTGCATTTCCTGAAGGACTCGGCTGATCAGGGTGTCTATCAGGCATTGGCGGATCTGTTGGCCGGCACCCAGGAGGTCATACCGGAATTCAGATTGCCACTCATAGAAATTTGTCTATCCAGCCTGCGTCAGTTGTCTGACCGGCAGTACAAACTGTTCAAGGAAAACTTTGAAGCGCTCATCAAGCTGGACAACAAGGTCAATCTGTTTGAATGGTCTTTGCAGCAGTTGCTGTTCCACCACTTGCGAGCCGTGTTTGATCGCTCCTACAAACCAAGGATGGGGCGTAAGGATTTACAGCGATGTTCGTCTTCTGTTTCGATTTTGTTGAGTGTGCTGGTTTACGGCACTCAGCAAGAGGGCATTGATGCAGAGACCGCTTTCAAGGCTGGGGCAGAATTATTGCCGATGACGGTCAGGCAGCTGGAGAAAAGCAGCATCGAATTCAGCGCACTCAATCTGGCGCTGGAAGAACTCAAGGACGTTAAACCTCTACAGAAACCTGTCCTGTTGAAGGCGATGACTGCCAGCGTCGAGGCTGACGGGGTGGTGCGGCCAGAGGAGATCGAACTGGTTCGAGCCGTGGCGGCGAGCATCGATTGCCCTGTGCCGCCACTGACTGCTTCCAGCTAGGATTTGTTGCGCAGCGTGGCTTGCGCGGCCGCCAGCCTGGCTATGGGTACCCGAGGCGGTGAGCAGCTCACGTAATTCAAGCCCACCCGATGGCAGAAGTCGATGGAATCCGGATCGCCAGCATGTTCACCGCAGATGCCAAGCTTCAGGTCGGGTTTGGCGCCTCGGCCATTGGTCACCGCAAACTCGATGAGTTTGCCCACTCCAGTCTGGTCCAGGCTGGCAAAAGGATTCTTGTTGTAAATTTCCTTTTGCTGGTATTCATCATAGAACAGCCCCATGTCATCACGGCTCAGTCCCAGGGTGGTCTGGGTGAGGTCATTGGTGCCAAAACTGAAGAAATCGGCTTCCTTGGCGATCTCATCCGCAGTGATGGCAGCTCTGGGAACCTCTATCATGGTGCCAACGATATAGTTGATCTTGACCTTGCGCGATTCCATGACTTCAGCCGCAACTCGATGCACCGTGCGTAACTGGTCGGCGAGCTCTTCGCGGAACCCTACCAGCGGAATCATGATCTCGGGATTCACCTTGATGCTGCGCTTGCCTTTGATTACCTGCGCGGCGGCTTCAAAGATGGCTCGTGTCTGCATTTCCGTGATTTCAGGATAGAGAATCCCGAGGCGGCAGCCACGGCAACCCAGCATGGGGTTTTCTTCATGCAGTGCCTTGATGCGATCAATCACGAAATCAAAAGGTACGCCCAGTTTCTCAGCGAGCTGACGGCGCACCACATCATCATGAGGTAAAAATTCGTGCAGTGGTGGATCCAGCAGCCGTATTGTTACCGGACGCCCGTCCATGGCCCTGAACAGTCCGGCGAAGTCCTTGCGTTGGAAGGGCAATAATTTCTTCAGGGCGGCCCTGCGCTGTACTTCATCCACGGCAAGTATCATCTGGCGCATGTAGTCGATGCGGTCGCCATCAAAGAACATATGCTCTGTTCGGCATAGCCCAATCCCTTCAGCGCCGTAGGCAACGGCCTGTTTGGCCATACCGGGGGTATCCGCATTGGTTCGAATTTTCAGGTTGCGGTGCTTGTCCGCCCACTTCATGACGGTCTGGAACAACTCGTAGGTATAGCTTTTGTTGGGGCGAAGAGAGCCTTCCAGCACTCTTTTCACTTCAGAGTCAGCGCTTTCGATCATGCCCTTGTAGATGGCGCCGGTACTGCCATCGATAGAGATGTAGTCACCTTCCTGCAGGGTTACCTTCCCCGCGGTGAGGGTGCGCTTCTCATAGTTGATATTGATGTCACCAGCACCACAGACGCAGACTTTTCCAAGTTGCCGTGCCACCAGGGCCGCGTGGGAGGAGACCCCGCCACGTGACGTAAGAATACCTTGCGAATGCAGCATGCCCTTCAGGTCGTCGGGTGACGTTTCGGTTCGGCACAAGACGACTTTGTTGCCCTTGCGGGTCTCGGCTTCGGCTGCGGCGGCGGTAAAGGCGATGCGGCCTGTCGCGGCTCCTGGTCCGGCAGGCAGGCCCTGTGCTATGACAGCCGCATTTTTGAGTGCTTTCGGGTCAAAGACGGGTACCAGCAGAGAATCGATGGACTCGGCGGGAATCTTGAGCAATGCAGTCGATTGCGACATGAGCCTTTCTTTCTGCATCTCTACTGCAATTCGCACCGCAGCCAGGCCTGTCCGTTTACCATTGCGTGTTTGCAGAATAAACAGCCGCTCATCTTCGATAGTGAATTCGAAATCCTGCATGTCCTTGAAATGCTTTTCCAGCTTGTTGCGGACATTCACCAGATCTTTGTAGCTGTCTGGCATGGACTTCTTCATATGGCTGATGGGGTGGGGTGTGCGCACGCCAGCAACCACATCCTCACCCTGAGCGTTAATCAGGTATTCGCCGTAGAATACTTTTTCCCCATTCGCCGGGTCGCGGGTAAAGGCCACACCGGTGGCGCTGGTGTCGCCGGCATTGCCGAAAACCATGGCCTGGATATTCACCGCCGTTCCCCACTCTGCGGGGATGCCGTATTGCTGGCGATAGAGGATTGCGCGCTCGTTTTTCCAGGAGCCAAACACGGCGCCGATAGCTCCCCAAAGCTGTTCCATTACATCCTGGGGAAATGAACTGCGGGTGCGTCTCTTGATGAGGGCTTTATATCGTTTGACCAGCTCTCTCAGATCGCCTGTGGTCAGCTCGGAATCATCGTTGACCCCTACGGATTTTTTGAGCTTGTCCAGGACCTCATCGAAAGGCTCTTCCTCTTCCTCACTGCGAGCCTGGACTCCCATCACCACGTCGCCGTACATCTGAATAAACCGGCGATAACAGTCCCACGCGAATCTTGGGTTGTCGGAGACTTCCGCCAATCCTTCGACAGTATCGTCATTCAGGCCCAGGTTCAGAATTGTATCCATCATGCCAGGCATGGAATCCCGGGCGCCTGAGCGGACCGAGACCAGCAGGGGCGCTTGCCTACCGCCAAATTTCTTGCCCAGTTGGGATTCTATCTTCTTGATTGAGGTCGAGACTGCCTTCTTCAAAGAGGAAGGGTAACGACGCTCATGATCGTAGAAATAGGTACAAACCTCGGTGCTGATAGTAAACCCTGGTGGAACCGGCAATCCGATCGATGCCATTTCGGCGAGGTTGGCTCCTTTGCCACCCAGCAGTTCCCTCATTTCAGCATTGCCATCGGTTCTGGCGCCGAAGTCAAATACGTATTTTTTGGTTCTGGTTTTTTTGGATTTCTTGGAAGATTTCTTGCGAGTCGATGGGGGAGCCATGGCTATCGTACTTAATCCTGTTTAGCTGCTTGTTAATCAGCGCAAGGTTACGAAATGCCAGTTACGTGGCCATTACGAGCAATTTCCCGTAAGCAGTAAAAAGTGCAGATTAATCAAAAGCTTGTAAGCTTAATCTGCAAGAAAAACCAGCAGCTCGAATCTAACCCCGCGCGGTGGGTGAGCATAATGCACCCGCCCGCCAAAATCCAGCGCAGAGAGTGCTGGATTTTGGTGGTGGTTCACTGGGTTGATAGAATCGATATACTTTCGTCGCTTGATATACTATCTAAGCACCTACTACTTCTGTAGCTTGTGGTTCAAGATTAGAAAGTGATTTCTGTCTTTTGTTGAAACGAGCGGCTTTTTGAGTTCGCTTGTACAACTCAAATAAGTATTTATGTGAATTTAGCAAAATACTCCATCGAGTAGTAAACGCCACTTCGATTGTGTTGTGAGTTTTTTCACCAGCCATCAAATTTGGCGGGCCTTGGAATAATACTCGGGGATTAGCCATGCCTGTTAATTTTTCCATACATTTGTTCTTAGAGTTTCTCATCAGAAGTACATATTTTTTTCGCGATAAAAATATGTCCTTAATTAGATGTGCCCAAACTCTAACTTGCAAACTGGGAGTTTTTAATGCTGGGCTTATCCATAATCCATTGACTTCCATCATTTCGTAAGGGTCGTTGTCAAAAAAGGCATTACTACTTTTTACGACATCGGGTACAAAAGACAATGATCTGAACTGGGGAGTTGTTACTAACAGATAACCAGCGACAAGTTTTTTGTGTAAGAATACTCCGACAACCTTGGATTGATTTACATAACTTTCAGGTAAGCGAACTGTTGTATATTGCTCGACTTTATGAATCACGTGCTCTAAGTCTTCTTTATTTGTAATAGTTTTAAAGTCCAACTTTTCCATTGTGTATACCTCGGGAAAAACATACCTACATCATTTTTATATTTTTCATACTCTCTCGAGTAATTGCTGCTTAATATAGCTTCTTCTTCTCTCTTGGCGGAGAATGCATAGAACGCTAACAGACTGCTGAGTGTAATCCACAATATCAAAGAATTAAATAAAATGGTTGGCGCAAGCCATGTGCAAGAATATGAAGTGTAAAATGGATGCCTGACTATGCTGAAGGCACCAGATCGGATTATTGTGGAGGATTCGCCACTTGATGCAAATTGTAGACTTTTGGCTGAGAGTAAAGATATCGTAAACAAGGCAACACCAATCATTAAAAGCAAAAAAGAGAATATTTCGAGGTAAATCGAAGTGTCGATTGGGATTGTGAAGTAATTGATGCTGAGAAGTATGTGGATTGCTGCTAGAGGGTCGTAGATATAGGCGACGATTTGCTCCCTTCTCGAGCTAATTTTAAACACGCAAAACCGTGCCCAAACCAAGCTAACTATGGATACGCAAAAGCTGAAAAGAAGGACTATCTGCATAGCTTGTACTCAAGAGAAGTTAAAGTATCTAGGAATTACGCCGTACTAATGATAGCGACAGTGCTATCTTTAGCAACTTCAAATATTCACACTGTGTATAGCACTCCCCTCCCTGAGTTTCCATAAGGGCTTTTGGTTCGTGAGTAAATTTTGATGGCAAGCACTACCCCTAGAACTGAGAAATACTCTGAGTACTGTAGAGAACACTTAGATGAGTTTGTCTTTCAGTTGCGTGATGAAGCCAATAGTGCAATAACCAGTTGGCCCGCTAGACTGGTTGCGATCCTAATGATATTGGCTTCTGTAATTACTTTTTTGTTCCAGTCAGTTGCTCTAAATAACCCGTATGCGCCCATTGCTTTAGTTGCCTACGCGCCTCCAATTCTCGTTATTCTTACTTACCCCCTCGCTACGCTTTTGTACTCTCCTATTGAAAAATATGGGGCAATTGTTGTTGATGTGTTGGCGCTGTTGGGGATGCTGGGTTTTTGCATCGCGTTGTGGGCTAGTTTGGCTGGGTCGGCGACGGAAATTGAACTAGTAAACAACTATCAGTATTTGCAAGGCCAAGTTGCTTTCGTTGTGACTCTAGGGACGGCTTTTGCCTTTCACTCATCTTTTTTCAATACGTTAGTTCGAAATATCGTTTTTACGATAGTTGTGACTTCTCTTATCTATTTAATAAGCTATGAATTTTTTCTTCGAAACGTACTTCCTATTATAGAGGGGTTCTTCCTTGGATTGATGATTCATTGGTTCTTTTACGATGGAGTGCGAACCCGGTTCTACCTCAAATCCACGGACGCTGACACTCGTCAGCATCTCTACAATCAGCTTTCCAAGTTGGTTTATCCGCATCAGTTAGAGCGAATCAAGCTAGGTGATGAACTTGAGAACACCATGCCGCTAAAAGAGGGCAAGGCGATTGTCAATGTGTTCGATGTGCAGCGGTCTTCTGAAATTCGCCATGAAAGAACGGCCGACTTCTTTGTTAATCTCTTTCAGACCTTTATGCAAATATGTATGAAAGGATACGAGCACAATCCGCTTCGCTCCCAGGCTTTTCGACTAAAGGAAACCGGCGACGGATTTATCAGCTCGGTGGGCTATCCGTTTTTGCCGGTCGATTCCCGCTCACTGGCAGATAGTGCAGTCTCCACAGCGCTCACCATGTTCGATACTTTCAACTCTGAAGTTGAAAAGTTTAACTATTCCCGCCCCATCAAGGCTGCCATTGGTCTGGCCTACAACTCAGTGCAGGGTACCTTCCAAAGTGGTGGTATACGCTCTTATGATCTGTTTGGGGAGGCGCTGATACAGGCTTCGAAGTATGAAGAACTGCGCAAACAACCTATTATCTGGGATATATTCTGCAAACACGCGGAACAACGTGGTTTGGAATACTTTAATATCCTCATTGTGCAAGAGGTTGTGTACAACTCGTTAAGCCCGGCGTACCGGGATTTATTTACCGAGATTGATTTGAAGGACAACTCCCAACTCGGTAACTTTCAGATGATGTACGACAACGATGCCAAGTATATCTACTTTCATCTCCTGCCCTGATTTCTCCCAAGCTAATCATTCTCAGTTTTAAGAACTAGCTGTGGATCACCTTCTGGTGCTACTTCCACAGAAATTTCTATGGGCCGGCAGCATACGGAACAATCCTCAATGTATTGCTGAGTCGCTACCGAGCGGTCAACCAATAACTCGATGGGTTCTCCGCAGTAGGGGCAATAAGCTGGGACTAGTTCCTGTCCCGGGCTTGCGGAAATCAATTTTGCACAACTTCAGTTATCAGGGGCTTGCCTGCGAAGAAAGCCGAGAGGTTTTCGATAACCAGGCTTCCCATAGCCCTTCGTGTTTCCACTGTGGCGCTGCCAATATGGGGTAGAAGTACGATATTGTCCAGATTCAGAAATTCTTCCGGCACGGAAGGCTCATTCTTGTACACATCCAGCCCGGCTCCGGCGATTTTGCCCTCAGCCAGAGCTGAATAAAGTGCTTGCTCATCGACACTGTTTCCACGCCCCACGTTGATAAATATCCCTTGCGGGCCAAGGCATTCGAGAACTTCGGCATTAATCAGATTGTCCGTAGCAGTTCCACCTGGCAGCATGCAAAGCAGGATATCCGAGTTTTGTGCCAGCTCACACAAATCCGGGTAGTACTGATAGGGATTATCTCTGGGATTTCGGTTGTGGTAGGCGATATTCAAATTGAATGGTAACGCACGGCTTGCGATTGCTTCACCAATCCTGCCGAGTCCGGCGATGCCGAGAGTCTTCCCAGCCAGCCCAGTACCAAACGGGAAAGGGGCTTGCTCCCATTTGCGGCTGCGCACATATTTGTCGGCATTAATCAGGTTTCTGGTAGTAGCCAGGATCAATGCCATGGCCAAATCTGCAACAGCATCATTGAGCACGTCCGGGGTATTGGTGACCTTGATATTGGCTTGGCCCGTTTTGTTGAAGTCAATGGCATCAACACCAACCCCAAACGCCGCAATGATTTCCAATGAATTTAGCTGGTAGATAACATTGTCACAAATCCATGATGCTGACGTTGCGGCGCGACATTTGCCGTCAAGGGACTCGATAAAATCTTTTCTCTCGTCTTTGTCTACTTCCCATAGATGATGAGTCTGATAATTGTTATCCAGTATGGACACGGTCTCAGGGTGAAATTCGTTGACTATAAGGAGTTGTTCTCTGACGTCGGACATAGTCGATGCTGGGTTTCATGGCTGTTGTCGTAACTGGCGAGTGTATTACTGTGTACAAGAAAATGGCAAGCTGTCTCTATATTGAAGTTTCAATGATTGCGTTTTCGCACGGTGTATCGCAGTTGTGATGGCTCTGCCGCAATTATTCCAATAAACTGGGGTTCTTGTGATTTACCCATTTAGTTTTCTCTCAGAGACCAGTAAGTGACACAAGCAAAAGAAATGCTTCGACAACTACCTTCCGTAGACAAAATGCTGCAACACCCGGCATTGATTGCCCTGGCTGACGAGTACGGTAGTGCCTGCGTTAAAGCAGAGCTTCGATTCCAACTTGATGAATTGCGCAGAGGAATCCTGTCAGGGGATGAGTCAGTCAGGGATGCTTTGGCGTCCGATCATGTGCAAGAGCAACTGGTTACTGCGACTCAATCCAGTGTAACTCAACAGTTTACGAGTTCACTGCTGCCGGTTTTGAATTTGACCGGCACGGTTATTCACACCAATCTCGGTAGAGCCAGCTTGCCGCACGAGGCCGTGACAGCCATGGAAGTGGCTGCTTTACAGGCGACCAACCTGGAATTCGATCTTGAATCAGGGTCCCGAGGCGACAGGGACGCTCATATCGAGGCCTCACTGTGTGCCATCTGTGGAGCGGAAGCGGCGACGGTTGTGAACAACAATGCAGCGGCGGTGTTGCTGGTACTCAATACTCTGGCACGTGATCGCAACGTGCTGATCTCTCGCGGTGAGCTGGTTGAGATAGGCGGCAGCTTTCGAATCCCCGATGTGATGGCCAGTGCCGGGTGTGTGTTGCGTGAGGTGGGAACTACCAACCGTACCCATCTCAAAGACTTTGAGGCGGCAATTGATTCGCAAACAGCGCTTATCATGCGGGTGCATACCAGTAATTATGAGATCAAGGGCTTTACGCAATCAGTATCACCATCAAGTTTAAGTGAGCTCGCACGTGCTCGTGGCCTGCCCTATGTATCAGATCTTGGGAGTGGCACGCTGATTGATTTGGCTCGTTACGGGTTACCCCGGGAGCCGACCGTTGAAGAAGAGCTGAATCAGGGTGCCGATCTGGTTACCTTTAGTGGAGACAAATTGCTCGGCGGCCCTCAGGCAGGTGTCATAGTCGGTGACAAAGAATTGATAGCACGGATCAAGGCTAATCCCTTGAAGCGTGCCCTGCGTATCGACAAGATCACCATGGCGGCACTTGCGGAAGTGCTTAATCTTTATCGTGACCCTGAGCGCCTGAGTCAGCGGCTACCGGTATTGCGCGACATGACTCGGTCGGAGAATCAGATAAAACAGCTTGCGGAAGAGCTGTTACCCCAGGTGCAACAGATCCTTTCTTCTCAAGCTGCTGTCAGTGTTGAGCAATGCAAGAGCCAGATCGGCAGTGGTTCTCTGCCAACGGAATTGCTGCGCAGTTTTGCTCTGGCGATTGAGCCGAAAGCAAAGAAGGGGCAGCGAGACGCGGCTTTGCTTGACCTGACTAAACGATTGCGAAAATTACCCAAGCCAGTGATCGGTCGTATTCACGATGGCAAGCTATATCTGGATCTGCGCTGTCTGGTTGATCCGGGGGAGTTATTGGATCAGCTTGCGCAGTTGGAGACCCTCTGATTAGTCGGCGGCTGCCACCTTCTTCTTGTGCATGGCCATGCGGAATAAGCCGAAGGAAAGCATGGACGCAACCAGCATCATCAGCAGCAGTGGGTAGACCGTTCCATTGTAAATTAGCGCGACAAGCTGAGCCGCTATGGCTGATAGCGCCATCTGCATAAAGCCGGTCAGCCCTGATGCACTGCCAGCGAATTCAGGGAACTCATTGATCGCGGCAGCCTGTGCGTTGGGCAAGGTAATACCATTTCCAAACACGGCAATAGTAACCGGCACAAACAGAGCAGCAGGTTGCGCAATGCCGACCAATTGCAAGGCAATCGCAATGCAAATGCCTGTCAAGCCGACCAGGCCTCCCATGTTAATCAGGGCATCTATCTCAAACCGGTTGCCGAAACGACGCGCTACATAGTTGCCCGCCATGAAACCCGCCGGAATCATAATGAAGTAATAGCCATATTCAGTCGCCGGACGGTTTAACACAGAGACCATGATTTCTGGTGCGGCCGCTATGAAACTGAAAAATACAACTGAGACAAAGCTCACGCAGAGGGCGTAACCCCGAAAGGCATTGGAGCTGAGTAAACGGCCGAATGTTGCCAGCATAGAGCCGACTCCTTCGAATGGTACGGGCTTTGCCAGTGTCTCTGGCAATGCGAGAAACAGAACAGCCAATACCAGCGCGCTTCCCGCAGCGATAACTGTAAACACAGACTGCCAGCCGAATCTGGCCATCATTTCCCCGCCCAGGGCGGGTGAAAGCATGGGAACAACGACCATCACCATGACCAGTGTTGCGATCACCCGGGCTGCTTCCTGGGCACTGTAGATGTCACGTACTATGGCTCTAGCCAGGACCAGGCCGACCGCACCCCCGAATGCCTGAATAAAGCGCGCAGTGATTAACAGCTCAATACTGGGAGCGAAATAGCAAAATATGGAACCAATGAATGTAATACTCAATCCCAGCAACATCACAGGTTTGCGGCCATACTTGTCTGACAGCGGGCCATAGAACAAGGTGCCCAATGCGATAGCCAGCATGGACAGGCTGAGGGTTAACTGGGCAGTGGAGACTCCGACCTCAAACGATTCAGCGATTGTAGGCAAGGCCGGCAGCAGGATCTGCATGGCAGCGGGACCCATCGCCGAAGTGGCAGCCAGGAGCAGGATTAGCTGTTTTGGCAATGCAGTCAGTTGCGACACTTTCTCAAGCTCTGTATGAATTACTGGATTGAAACCAACGGGCACAGTTGTGAACAGATTTCAGAAAAATTCCAGGCGTAGGGAATTTTGGAGTGTTGAAACTGCTCCGAAGCTTAGCGAGCGAGGAAATTGTCCCGGATATTACGTTGCGGATTGGCGTCAGACTGTGAGCTCAAATAGACATTTGAACCCATTAAAATTGAACGCTGCGCCTTGCTGATATCGAACCCCAGACCAAATGTATTGTTATGAAATCCGTTTACCAGGTCTCGGGCCAATTGATCTCCCGCTTCTGTGTCCCTTGATGTGAGAGTATAGCATGCAATGCTGTCGCCCTGTTGGTTGAACAGGCACGCAGATACATCCGGGCTTGAAGATACCTGCAGCAGAAACCCATCGCTGTCGGTTTCAAACCTTGGTGAGGCCGCCAGCATGGCCGCGGCATTCTCTGACAGGGCATTACCATCACTTTGAATTGAAACTGGTACGGCCAGGTTTAAGCGCCGGATAATGCTGGGGTCTTGTTGCAGAGCTTGCTGATACTGCTGTAAAGCAGCATCGAGATTATCCAGCTCCCGGAACGCCACGGCCAGATGGGCAGCGATTCGAGCTCTCAGTAATACTTCAGCAGGTGGTAACAGGGTGAGAGCCTCTGTGCCTGTTGCCAAAACGCGCTGGTAATCGGCGTCCACAGAGGCGATCTCCGTCGCATAGGAATAGTAGTAACCCTCATTGAGTTGAAAGGCTCCGTTGCTGCGTGCCTGCTCGAGTATTTCACTCATTACGCCAGTGCCAATCAGGCGAATCAGCTCCGGTTCCAGCCATTCGGGAATATGCACATCCAGGGGGGCGTAAGGTCGCAGTCGGTTTTGCAGTACATCAAACTCGGCGAATAGGGCCGCCGCACGCCTTTCTGCCCGCCAAGCAGCCAGTCGCAAGCCCAGGGTTTGTTGGCGGTGCGACAGTGCCTCCATCAGCCCCATGGAAGCCCGGCGTTCAAGCTGAATCTGAAGTTCTGTGCGGTTCGCGACCATGTTAAGCAGCGCCGCATAGGCGTCTTTCTGCGCATCGTCAGCACTATAGGAACCGTTTCTGTCCGGTTGGTTTAATGCAGTGAGCGACAATTTACTGGCATCTTCTGCGTAGCCGGCAATCATCAGGAAGCTGGCACTGACCAGGAAATGCTCGGCCCGATTCATGACGCTTACCAGTGGTTCCTGTTGTTCTCGCCAGATCATCATGCGGTCCAGGGCATTTCGCGCCTCAGTAAATCTGCCCTGGTTGAGAGTGAGATAGAGTTTGTAAATCCAGGGGTCGGCCACGCTGTCCGGGTTCAGGTAGCGGGCGGCTCGATCCAGATATTCTTCTGCCACATCCATTTGCAGCAGGCTCAATGCGACTTCAGAGGCGTTGGTCAGATAGACCGTGTCAAAATCATTGCTTTTGCTGGCGACGTTCTCATCTTCATCGATTGCCCGGTCACAGGCACTGGTCGATTCAACTGGGGCGAGGCTGGCAAGATCAGCAGCGCACAATGTATTCCAGGCCCTCGCACGTGCACGCTCATCGTCGCTGGTTTGCAATACACGATTGGCGCTGGAACGCGCGGCATCATATTGCTTCAGTTTAATCAATGGCCAGCCACGAAAAGACTCTACATCCTGGCCGTATATCTCCTCCAGTTTATCCAGGTACTGCAGTGAAGTGACCTGGTCACCCATTAGCTGGTGCACATAGCTGAGTTGGCTAATAATCAGGTAGTGCCATTGCACATTGCCAGATTCAAACGCTTCCTCCATGGTGTTGTAGGGTGTGAGCTCTTCTCCCCGGTTTAGATGAAACAGAGCCCTTGCCATATTGCCTTCAACTGTCAGCAACACTTCGGCCAGGGCAAACTGCGCCGCAGGGGAATCCGGTTCGGCACGCACCCATTGCTCTGCCAATTCCCGAGCCCTGACATTTCCATCGAGATTTAGCGCGTCACAAACCGCCAATGCCTTTTCGTCACCAATATCGCTGAAACCGAAACACAGCGGCATGCGTTGTTGTGGCAGCTCAATATCACCGAGGCTGGATAAATCATCCTGTGCGTGGCCAGCCAGACTGACAAGGCTGGCGCCTAAAATGAATAACAGCTTGTTCAGTGGCTTTGGCATTAGTTTCAGTCGAGAGTCGATCTGGCCAGTTTTTCCATGGGGTCACGCATGTTCTCGGCGATGATCTTGTTGACATCGGTGACGCCCGGGGCGAGTTCAATGCGGTGGCCAAGTACCCGCGGCAATAGCAGTTCAATGTCTGGTGCGCTCACGAAGTCTCTTTGTTGCATTGCCGCTGCAACCTGCAAGGCTGGCAGCATGAGCACCATGCTGCGGGTTGAATTGCCCTGCAATACTCGATCGTCGTCGCGAAGGTTTCTCGAAATATCCACCAGCGTTTCCTTGATCACATCATTGATTGCTACATGTTCATCAATGGTTTTCCTGGCGGCAATAACTTCGTTGCGAGTGACAGTGGGCAAGCGCGCGCTGGCATCACGACGGTCCTTGTAAGTGGCCAGCACGTCAAGCTCCGCATCGCGGTCTATGTGTTCCATGGTTATCTTGAACAGGAATCTGTCGAGCTGCGGTGTTGGCAGCGGGTAGGTCCCAACCAAATCAAGCGGATTCTGGGTGGCGATGACGAAGAACAACTCATCCAGGGGGTAAGTCACGTTGTCTACTGTCACTTGCTTCTCACCCATGGCTTCCAGCATGGCAGACTGAACCTTGGGAGAAGTTCTATTGATTTCGTCAGCGAGCACGACATGGGCAAACAGGGGGCCGTGTCGGAAATGAAAAGCGTTACTGTTGGCATCGAACACGGGCACACCAGTGACATCGGAAGGGAGTAAATCCGGTGTAAATTGAATCCTGCGAAAGGGGACAATGGAGTCATCTACGGCATTGTCTTCGTCGTCGCTAACGATTGCCTCGCCCAATGCCTTTGCCAGAGTGGTTTTTCCTGATCCAGGAAAATCTTCCAGCAGCACATGGCCGTCGGCAATCAGGGCAACAATGACCAACTCGATTACATCGTCGCGGCCGAGTACCTGCTGCTTGACGGTTGTGCCCAGGGTGCTGAGCGTATTCAGTGCTGCACCCAAGGGTTCGACGCTACCATTCACCTCTTGAGATACGGCTATATCGTCTTCGTTGATGGCTACAGCGGGGCTATCCGATGTCATGCAAAACTCCTGTGTTCAAAATTTCTTCCTTGTGGCGACTATCTGCTGAATAGCCAGGAATAGGGGTTAAGGGCAGCCAGCACTCGTTTCCAGCTGCTGGTGCTGTTGCGAATCTCTTCACGGGTGCTGATGCGTAACTGATTCCAGTCTGGACTGGTTTGGGAATGATGTTGCATCGAACCCAATGCCCGGCACAGGTGGGCCTGGGTAAGCGAATGCATAGTGGGTGCGGTGTTGCTGACCCTGGCCGCAAACTGTTCGCGACTTTCTCCGTGCTTTCGATAGATGCCTACAGCCGCTAACTGGTCCATGGCGGCGCGGTAGTTCAGTACGTGCTGACGCTCATCAGATGCAAAACGAGGCGCTTGTAAGCGATACACTTTAATGAGGTAGCCAATAATTATTGCCGCGACTACCATGGCATAAATCAGATTCAGCAAGCTGTTAAAATCGAATGCCTGGTCCCGCTGGGAATTCATAAAATCTTCAAACGATGCATCGTCTCTCAGCATATCTCCGAGCAGTTGCTGCAATTCATTTTGGGGATCGGTGGTCATGTCCACCAGGGTTTGCTGGGGTGCCGGATCAACAATTACCCAGCCGATGTCCTTGAAATAAATCTCCGGCCAGGCATGTCCGTGCACAGCCTGAATCAGTAATGCTGAGCCTCCTGCACGATTGCTGGCAGGCACAGAGTATCCAATTCCCACGCGGGCAGGTATGCCAATGCTTCGGTACATGTAAGTGGCTGCGAATGCAAAATGCATGCAATAGCCGGTGAGGTCCCCAAACAGGAAGGAGGCGGCAGGGTCCTGCTCGTATGCATGTTCGTTCTTCAGGCTGTAAATGCCATTCTCGTCAAGATAGCTTTTGATGGCCCAGGCTTTCGCGAACGGATCCTCAGCAAATTCGGGTCGCAGGTTGCCAATCAGGGATTGAGCCAGTTCTCCATAACGCGGGTCATCCGGCAGGGCAAGATATTCTTCCCATACTTCCTCTGTCCACTCATCGCGACCGAGTTCCCTGCCCAATAAGTAATTAAAGTCATAAAGCGGTGCCTGGGACACCACATCATAGGTTCGCTTGAACCTGAGATTGTTTGGATTCGCCACGTTGCTGTAATCGGTGGGTGTAACAAGCCCAAACGGGTTGCGATGGGGTACCAGCATGCCGATGGTGGATCGCACAGTTTTTCTTTGATCCAAGGCCTGGGGCAGCACAGCTGTCTGTACCTGGGTGTTGGTAAACTCCTGAATGAGGTCGCGGTCCATGTCACCGCGAGTGGTATAATCCAGCATCACGCCGTTGAATTGTGAATAGGCAGACTCTCTAAAATAATAGGAACCGTTCAGTGGTTCGTAGTCATCGCGGAATACTACGACAGCCACCGGGGCTTCTTTGTCTTCAGCGGTATTTTCTCCGTCCCTGAACGGGTTTTCATTCTGGCTGTTGCTGCCAGACTGTTCTTGTCCAGTGAGCCCCATATCATCTGTCAGGCTGGGAGTAGGAAGGCCAAAAAGGCGAACAAATCCCACCAGTGACAGGCAAAGCACTCCGAGCACAGCAAAGTGATAAGGCAGGCGCTTGTGGTTTTGTTCCATCATCAACAATGCAGACAATGCCAGAACCGCCCCGCAACCAAACGTCATTAATATAACAGATGGATCTATGCCCCTGATAAGGGCGAAATCGCCAATAAAAAATGGCCTGTGTATCATGCCGTTTCGATGGGCAGCCAGGGTTATGATGAAAGCCGCGGCGACGCAGACGATTTCTAGAACCGCACCGAAACTGGTGCGGTGTGCCAGCACTCTCAGAATGAGAGTGACTCCCAATCCGAATCCAAACCAGCTTACAAACTCTCCGCTGTTGAAAGCGCCGATAGGAGAGAAGAAAGCTGCTATCAAAGATGAATCCACCAGCAAGTTGGCTATTGCGAGGCTGAGCAGCAGCGAGCCAATTCCGGTGAGTACTAAAGTGGTGGTATGCAAATATTTCAGCGGGTAGCGGTGGAGTTGAGAATCCACCAGAAAGCTTGCTGCAAAGCAGCCAATGACCACCGCCACAGAGCCGCTCAGTACGGTCAGGCTTAAACTGAGTACCCAGAAGCTCCCGGCTATGATCAGCGCTCTTAGCGACGTGGGCAAAAAGCCTTGGGTGGTATGTTCAATTTTCTGTGTCATTTAATAGCAGACCTGCGATTTACCCGGATTCTCTCATTAGGTTTCCCAAGACCTGCAGGGGTATTTCGCTCATGGAGCCTTCCTGACTGGATCGCTATCGGTCCGGGGAATGGTATTTCGATCAGACTTTTCGGAGGTGCTGGTCGAAGCTCAGTCCAGACCTCCGATCCACAATAAGCGTTGATTCTACTAGTTGGCCAATCTCGGTCAACAATTGCTGGACTTTGCTGTAGGACCCCACCACGGAGCGTGATATGGATTCAGCGGCTACATCTCTGATAAATAGCTGCTTCCAGCGGCTTTGTTGCTGTTCCCGTTCCAGGCCGTCGGTGGCCAGGACCAGTGAAAATTGGCCGCCATATTGCGCAACGGTGCTTTTCAATGCCGCAAGCCATGGGGCGTCAGCGGCTGCCGCAAAGACAACACAGTGAGTGCCACTTCTGGCGCCCTCAGCCTGCAAAAACCTGTCTAGCCCGTATTCATGAGGCTCATCAATCGCGCGAGACCGGGCGACAGCATCCAGAGCCTGGTCTACCGTATTGCAAGGCTCGAGTGTGCCATCGGCGCCAAAACTCCAGTCATCACCCAGGGCTCCCGATTCCAGCGCGATTCTGGCCACCGCGGCGGCGGCTTCATCTGCACTACTGCTGAGTAGATAGGCAATAGTGCGATTACTCTGGAAAACACTGTTCTCTGGTAGCCTTACATTCAGTTGCCGGTTGCGTGCGAATACCTTCCAGAGGATGTTTTTGACTGAATCGCCGGGTGCATACGGTCGGATCTCCATACGATCTCCTTCCGGGTCACCGCTAGGGCTGGGTATGCCATCTTCGGCCGTGAGCGACCGCAGAATTGGCAGCTGCTTGACGGAATTGATCTGTGGCAAGGCCCGGATGGATGCATCCTGATGTTGAGTCCAGCTAAATCGACAGAACCCGAGCACGTCTGAAACAGAGAATTGCCTGGTGATTTTGTTCGACAGACATCGCTGGTGAGGAATAATTTCTTCTCTGAGGTCTCCGTTACCATGTGTGCGTACGCGGGTAACGATTTCATCAGGGTTGATGACTTTCCAGCTCAATCTGACCAGTGGCAGGAAGTTAAGTGCAGGCAATACGAAACCCGTTTCGTTTGGATATCCGGCTTCAACTTCCATGCGTTGTGTGCTGGCCGATTGATTCACAATCATCTTGCGAATCTTGCGCTGCATCAGTACGCCGACAATGACGGTGTTGAACAGACAAAATACGAGAATGGCCAGCGAACATATGGCCAGGGCGAATACGATTAAATCCAGTGAGCCGTAAGCAAAGAAATTCAGGGCGCCCGCTGCGACCACAAGTGTAAAAGTACCTTGCACGGTAAGGGGAAAGAGTCCGACCATGCTCTTTAGACTTTTTAACACCAAATTATCGTTGGATAACAACATCAGAGGGTCCCTAGCTGCCAAGCTGTCATTTCAGGTGTGGCAGGATCGATTGTGGTAGGTATTCAATTCTGGCACTTCCACAGGTTGGTCACAATGCCACTCGCCCTGATGATTGGTGAACTGGCCCGCAAAGGCGACGAGAAATCTCCAGCTAGACTTTTTCTGGACTATCGCGGCTCGATCTTGATGCTGGATTTAACGGAATTGGCGATGAAGCACTGTTCATGAGCGCTGTGATGGATTGCGTCAATATCGTCTTTGTCGGGTAAATTTTCGCCGCCTGGAAACATGTCCTTGTTTCTTTGCCAGTGAACGCAAGCATTGTAGTTTGACATGGCCCTATTTGTTGGCCCTGTTTTCAATCAGCTGGTCAACCACCGCAGGCTCTGCCAGGGTAGTGGTGTCGCCCAGATTGTCCAACTCATTGGCGGCCACCTTGCGCAAGATGCGACGCATAATTTTTCCCGAGCGAGTCTTGGGCAGTCCAGGCGCAAACTGGATGATTTCCGGTTTGGCAAAGGCGCCGATCTCTTTGGCTACAAACCTGGTGAGTTCACCGCGCAACTCTTCGGATTCAGAGGTGCCACTCATCAGCGTGACATAGGCATAGATACCCTGACCTTTAATCTCATGGGGATAACCGACCACGGCGGCTTCTGCTACAGCCTCATGTAATACCAGGGCACTTTCAATTTCAGCCGTGCCCAAACGGTGGCCGGAAACATTAATTACATCATCGACCCTGCCAGTTACCCAGTAATACCCATCGTCATCGCGACGGGCACTGTCTCCAGTGAGGTAGTAGCCGGGATAAGCGGAGAAGTAGGTATTAATGCAACGCTCGTGGTCCCCATAGACTGTGCGTATCTGGCTCGGCCAGCTTTGGCTTATGACCAGGTTACCGGTCGTTGCGCCTTCGAGTTCATTGCCGTCCGCATCCAGCAGTGCCGGCTTCACGCCAAAGAAGGGTAGGGTTGCTGATCCGGGTTTGAGGTCGGTCACTCCCGGGACTGGAGAGATCATAATTGCCCCGGTTTCTGTCTGCCACCAGGTATCGACGATAGGGCAGCGGCCGTCTCCCACCACCTGGTAATACCATTCCCAGGCCTCAGGATTTATTGGTTCGCCGACCGACCCAAGCAGCCGAAGGGAGCTTCGAGAAGTTTTCTTGACGGGTTCGTCACCACCAGACATCAGCGCCCTGATAGCCGTTGGTGCGGTGTAGAAGATGTTGACCTGGTGCTTGTCGATCACCTGCCAGAAGCGGGAGGCATCCGGATAGGTGGGCACGCCTTCAAACATCAGGGTGATGGCACCATTGGCCAGAGGACCATAAACGATGTAAGAGTGACCAGTTACCCAGCCCACGTCGGCCGTGCACCAGTAGATATCCCCTTCATGATAGTCAAACACATACTTGTGGGTAATGGCTGCACCCAACAGATAACCGGCTGTAGTATGCAGTACACCTTTGGGTTTGCCGGTGGAACCGGATGTGTAGAGTATGAACAGCGGATCTTCAGCATCCATCAGTTCAGGCTCGCATTCTGTGCTGGCCGCTTCCGTTGCTTGCTGATAGCAAACATCCCGATCTTCCTGCCAGGGAACTTCGGCATTGGTTCTTCTGACTACGAACACCGAATGTACGTTTGGACAATCTGCCAACGCTTCATCCACATTTTTCTTAAGCGGGATTACACGGCCACCCCGGATGCCTTCATCTGCGGTGATTACGACCTGACAATCGGAATCCAGAATTCGATCCTTGATTGACTCAGGTGAAAATCCACCGAATACAACTGAATGCACTGCCCCGATTCTTGCGCAGGCAAGCATGGCATAGGCTGCTTCGGGTACCATGGGCATGTAGATGCACACCCGATCTCCCTTGTTCACCCCTCTGGCTTTTAGTGCGTTGGCAAACTTGCACACCTGTGCGTGCAGCTCTCGGTAGCTAATCTGTTTGTCGGTATCAGGTTCGTCCCCTTCCCAGATGATGGCTGTCTGCTCGCCCCTTTTTTCCAGATGCCGGTCGATACAGTTGTAGGAGACATTGAGCTTTGCGCCTTCAAACCAGCTGGTACTGGCAGTCTTGAAATCACTCTTGACGACCGTTTTCCAGGGTTGGTGCCAATAGAGCAATTCGCCCGCCTGTTCTGCCCAGAACTCTTCAGGGGAGGAGATCGACCGCGCATACATATCTTCAAAGCTTTGTTTGTCCAGATGAGCTTTCGCGCTGGCTTGTGGGGTAACGGGATAGATTTTTTCTTCAGACATCGTCATTGGTTTCCAGCAGATAGAATCGAGTTGGGATTCGGTTCGGGCTTTGGTATGAAAGCCCTCTATTAAACTCGAAAGCAGTATGCCTTAAAGCAAATAGGCGCTCAATAAGGCGCCCAGGATTATGCCCCAGAGCCCTGACTAAGGCACTTCGCCCTGCAGGTTGAGCCGCAGGTTATCGATTAGTCTGGTAGTGCCCAGATGGACAGCACTGAGGATGACAAGCCGCCGGGTTTCATCGGCAGCGGGCTCAAGTGTGCCGGCATCACAAACAGCAAAGTAATCCAGCTTGAACCCGGATTTCACCAGCCGTTCGCTACTGGAGAGCTCCATGCTTCGGTAATCCCTGTTTCCGTTGAGTATGCTATCGCGCGCGTGTTTTAAAGTGGCATAGAGCTGACTGGCGGTGGAATGTTCGTCCTGACTCAAATAATTGTTTCTGGAACTTAGCGCCAGGCCATTACTTTCCCTGACGGTTTCGACTCCTCGAAGTTCAACATTGAACTGTAAATCCTCTACCAACTTTCCTATCACCAGGTATTGCTGGTAGTCCTTCAGTCCAAAGAAAGCGAGGTCCGGTTTGACGATATTAAAAAGTTTGCTGACTACTGTGGCGACACCATCGAAATGACCCGGTCTGTTAGCACCGCAGAATCCTTCAGACAGACCTGGTACATGCACTACAGACTGGTTTTCCAGACCACCTGCATAGATTTCACCGGCTCCAGGGGCGAACAACACGTGGCATCCTGCTGCCTCCAGTTTTTCCCTGTCTGCTCGAAGTGTCCGGGGGTAGGCATGCAAGTCTTCGCCGGGGCCGAACTGCAAAGGATTAACAAACAGGGATGTGATCACGATATCACTCTCGGCCAGTGCTGATTCCACCAATTTCATGTGCCCGGCATGAAGATTTCCCATAGTCGGCACGAGGCCGATTGAATGGCCATCAGCCTTATGTGTGGAGATGAGATCGCGTAGTGAAGCGATATCTTCGATGAATTGCATCAGATATTTTAGTTAAAGGAGTGTTCGTCGCCGGGGAAGCTGACGTTTTTTACGGCTTTGACATAGGATTCAATAGCGCCAGGTATCCCGTTTTTAGACTCGTTGAGGAAGTTTTTAACGAATTTGGGGGTAATTGGAGAGACGCCAAGGACATCATGCAAAACCATGATTTGGCCCGAGGTATCTGGTCCGGCTCCGATACCAATGACGGGAATCTCCAGTGAATCCGTAATCTCTTTTGCCAGATTCCTGGGCACACATTCCAGCAGCAATATATTGGCTCCCGAGTTTTGCAACATCTGCGCCTCCTCGATGATCGATTGAGCCTGTGCAGTGTCCCGCCCCTGAACATGAAAACCACCGATGCGGTTGACCGACTGGGGTGTGAGGCCCATGTGGGCACAGACAGGGATGCCACGTTCGGCCAGAAGACGCGTGGTATTGCTGATCCAGGCTCCCCCTTCGAGTTTCACCACATGTGCCCCGGCTCGCATCAACGCCGCGGCATTCTCAAGAGTCTGGGTTTCTGAGGCATAACTCATAAAGGGCAGATCTGCCATGAGCAGAGCCCCGTTATTGCCTCTTTTCACACAATGCATGTGATAGATCATGTCATCCATGGTGACCGGCAGAGTGCTGTCATGTCCCTGTAAAACCATGCCCAGAGAATCACCAACAAGCAGTACCTCAACGCCGGCACTGCTGGCTATATTGGCAAAGCAGGCGTCATAGGCTGTGAGGCAGGCAAACTTCTCGCCTGATGACTTCATCCGGTTCAGGCTGGTCAGAGTGATATTGCCCTTGTGAGCAGTAGATTTTTTCTGAGAGTTGCTGTGTGAACTCATTGCTTTGGCTCGGCTGGATTTAGTGTGAGGTAGTGGTGGTTAGGGAACAGATCAGATGAACGAGTGACCTGGGTTGTAATAGTGGGTACCGCTGGGAATAGCTAGCATATAGTCTAACAATTCCTGATAGTGAGCGTCATTGTCGACCAGGTCGATATCTGTGCTATTGACTATCAGTAATTTGGACCGGTCGTAGTAGTGAAAATATTCAGTGTAGGCATTGATGAGCTTCTCCAGGTATTCCCTCTCAATGAGCTGCTCTGCAGGAATGCCACGCTTTTGGATGCGAGTGAGTAGTATATCAATGGGTGCCTGCAGATAGATCACCAAATCTGGAGTGGGGGTGTTAATGGTCAGGTGCCGATATACGTTCATGTACAACTCAAACTCATCAGTGTCGAGATTTATTTGCGCGAACAGTCTGTCTTTATCCATGAGAAAGTCTGAGACTCGCACAGGTTCAAACAAATCATCCTGCCGAAGTTCCTGAAGCTGTTGAGCCCGTTGAAACAGGAAGTGGAGTTGTGTAGCCAGAGCGTATTGTTGCGGGTTTTGGTAGAAGCGGTCGAGAAATGGATTGTCCTGGGCCTGTTCAAGCAATACTTCGTAATTGAAAGTATCCGCGAGGCGCCTTGTGAGACTGGTTTTCCCAACTCCGATGGGCCCTTCAACGGCGATGAAGCGCGGTATCGATTTGCGTAAAGTCGACTCTTCAGCCACCAGCGTTGCCTTTTGACTTTCCTTTCCTGCGCCGCCGTTTGCGCCTCTTCGGTGAGGGCAACGCATCGCGAAGTTGATCCTGCTGTTTTGTATCACCGAATTGAAAGTCCGTCCACCACTGGCCGCTACCTTGCAGGTCTTCCCCGGACTCCTCTCTTAACAGCAGGAAATCATAGGCTGCCCGAAATCTTGGATTGGCAAGTGTGCTATGAACATTTCGCTTGGTACGGTTCTCCAGCTTCAGTTGAAGTTCCCAGATTTCCCGGCATGAATAGCTGATTCTTTTGGGGATCGCTGTGAGTGCTTGCTGCTGAGCGATCACACTGTTTGCCGTGTTGATAAATCCGATGCTACTGCCATCTTGATTGCTGCTGCTCTCAGCTAACCTTAATTGCAGGACAGGCCAAAGCAAGGCGGCAAACAGGAAGTAGGGGGTTACCGATTTTCCCTGGGCAATCCGCTCATCAGTATTTTTCAGTGCCAGATTGACGAGTGTTGCGGCAGCCCCTTTACGGGCCCTGATCGCATTTAGTGTGGGCCCAATAGTATAAATCCCGAGTTTACTGCCCTGTAGTTTGGCAAAAGTCGATTCGCCATATCCACTGGAAAGCAATTTCAAGACCTCATCGAACATACGGGCAGGGGAGATCGATTGCAGAAGATCGGCGAGATTTTCTATAGGTGCTTCGGTGCCGGGTTCAATCTCAAAGTCCAGTTTGGCTGCGAAGCGTAACGCCCTGAGCATGCGCACAGGGTCTTCCCGATATCTGGTTTCCGGGTCACCTATCATGCGAATTTTTCGTGCTTTTAGATCAGCGAGGCCGGTGCTGAAATCCAGCAGCTTGAATCCATTGGTCGTGTAATACAGCGCATTAACTGTGAAATCCCGGCGCAAGGCATCTTCATCGATGTTGCCATAAACATTGTCCCTCACTAGCATACCGTCGCTGGTATGGGCTGAATCCAGTCCCTTGATTTGTTTGCGTGAGCTTCCGCTCGCTACTTGCTGGCTGCTCTGGTGCTGTGCCCGAAAGGTAGTGACTTCGATAATCTCCCTGCCAAATCGTATGTGCACGATTCGAAATCTTCTGCCGATGATGCGGGCGTTGCGAAACAGCTTTCGCAATTCCTCCGGGCTTGCATCTGTGGCGATATCAAAGTCTTTGGGGAGATTGCCTAACAGCAAGTCCCGAACGCCGCCGCCGACGAGAAAGCCACAGTGGCCAGTGTCCCGAAGTCTGCGCAGGACTTTGAGTGCGTTGGGCGAGATATTTTTGCGTGAGATCGAGTGCTGATCTCGATCCACAATAGTCGCCTTATGGATACCCGGGATATCGCTCAGGTCAGGCATAAGTTCAAATTGGATTCTGTGGGATCAAGAGAATTTCTGATGGTGAGCCCTGGCACCTGGTACTGCACTCGAACAATGGTCATTCTGAATGAACTGCTGTGCTCTGTGCTACTACGATCGAAAGTGAGAACGGCATCATACACCGCTTTGGCCTAAAGAAGCAGAGGGGGGGGTGCGAATTGGATAATATTGAAGCAATGATTAGAGGGGTGATAAACACCCCTCTAATGGAAGGAATAATTATTGTTATTGCTGTTAGTTATCTGCTTATTATTTTTGTTATTGGAGCCAATATCGGCACCGCATAAGCTAGAGGTGGTGTACTTTGAGGCTTAGCAACAACTCGTTACCCACAGGCCACAAACCCAACCTTATTATTATTCGTGCACTAATCTTCGTTTAACAACTCAGTAATGCAATTTTTCTTCTTATTGGGACTTATTGTTATTGTTTATTGTTATTATCCCAATACATAAGGCATTAACCGTGCCAATAATAAAATTCCCTTGTTTTACAGAGACTTGCGATTTCAAGAATCAGTTCTTTATTGTTTAAATGCGGGAAGATGTTACCGAACTGCCCCAATTTTTGGGTAAAAGAGTAGCGGTAACAAATATTACAGAATCGCATTAATCGTCGTAAGGAATTGAAAAACTGGAGAAATTGCCACCGCAGACAGGTTCAGGCCGACTGTTTTTTCTTTCTCGGGATGCCGAAACGCTGCCGGCGCTCCCACAGACATTTCCTGCTGATACCCAATTTTTTGGCCAGCTGGGTTTCGTTCATGGTGTCCTGGTGCTCCAGTACAAAGCGCTGAAAATAATCTTCCAGGGAGAGCTCTTCTACAGGCTCTGCTGCAGCAACATTGTCAGATTGTACGTCTTGTTCTTCAGGGGGTTGAGCATCGCCATCGATCGCCAACAAGTCCTCGCCAATTTCACTGATCTCAGCCAGAACTACAGCACGCTCAATCGCGTTTTCCAGCTCACGTACATTGCCGGGCCACGGATATTCGGCAATTGCCTTGCTGGCGCCTTCGCTGAAATGCATGGCAGGCGTTTTTAGTCTGCGGCAAGTTCGTTGCAGTATGGCATCGGCCAGCTTGAGAATGTCATTGCCCCTCTCTCGCAAGGGAGGAATAAGCAAAGTCATTACATTAATTCGATAGTAGAGGTCTTCCCGGAAATGACCGTCGGCAACCAACTGTTTTAAATCTCGGTGGGTAGCCACGACCAGACGCACATCAACTTTCTTCGATTGCACTGAACCAACTTTCCGGATCTCATTTTCCTGAAGTACCCTCAGAAGCCTGGCCTGGGCTTCGAGTGGTAATTCTCCGATTTCATCCAGGAACAAGGTGCTGCCATTTGCTGCTTCTACCAGGCCGGTACGAGTAGCGGTAGCTCCCGTAAAGGCACCTTTCTCGTGACCGAACAGTTCGGACTCAATCAAATTTTCCGGAATCGCCGCGCAGTTGACCGAAATCATTTCGGAAGCTTGCCGCGTACTGAGTTTGTGAATAGCGCGTGCGACCAATTCCTTACCGGTGCCGGATTCGCCATTAATAAGGACTGTGGAATTGGTTAAAGCAACTTTGCGAATACGGCGAAATAATTCGAGCATTTGTGGGCAGCTGCCAATCATGCCCTCTATCGGAGGTTCATCTTCGTTCTCTACCGTCCTGGATTTTCGCTCAGCCTGGGGTCTCGCTTTCACTACTTTGGAAATGGTGTCGATAATTTCGTTGTGTTCGAATGGTTTGGCGATGTAATCCACTGCGCCCATCTGAATGGAATCGATTGCGGACCGGATAGAGGAGTAGCTGGTCATGATCACCACAGGTGTGGTGGTAGCCTTGATGAGGTCGGTGCCGGGAGCGCCAGGCAAGCGCAGATCGCTGATAATGACATCGAATCCATCCATGTCATACTTTTCAAGAGATTCTTTGACAGTTCCCGCTTCGCTGACTTCGTAGTTGTGTCGTTCCAGCAATCGCTTTAATGCATTACGAATGACGACTTCGTCTTCAACGACCAGTACCTGATTCATTTCTGTCATATCGATGATTATCCAGACCCTTGCACATCTTCATTAAGTTCATGCTGTTCGATTTCTGCGCCCGAATCTTCATGATAGAGGGGGATTTTGATCAGCACACAGGTGCCCGTGCCCCTTGTCTTATCGACTGGGCTGATTATATCAACATCTCCTCTTAAATCTTCAACTATACTGAATACCAGTGAAAGCCCCAGTCCTGTGCCATCTCCAGCTTCCTTGGTGGTGAAGAAAGGTTCGAATACCCGGTCCTGAATGGCTTCAGCGATACCATAGCCTTCGTCCGTCACACTAATCTCCACCACCGGATCCCGTGATTTGGCTTCCATGACAATGCTTGAGCCAGTCTGGCTGGCGTCCCGGGCGTTGTTCAGCAAGTTAATGAATACCTGCAGCAGTCGCTGAGAGTCTCCCAGGATATGAATATCTTCGGCACAGTTAAAGCTGATCTCGACTTCCTTACTCTTCTTGTCCAGAGAGACGAGAGTTAATGCTTCTTCCATGCACATACGTACATTGACCACTTCCGCAGGCGAAGTTGCCATATTGCTGCCAGAGTGAGCGAAATTGACCAGTGATTGCAGAATCTTGGAAGTCCGGTCAGTTTGCTCGATTATTTGCTTGGCCAGACTATTCAGTTCGTCTTCCTTATATTCATCCCTGATAGTCTGGGCCAGGCATGCAATTCCAGTAATCGGGTTTCCGATTTCATGTGCGACTCCAGCGGCGAGCCTTCCGATTGAGGCCAGCCTTTCACTGTGAGTAAGCCCCGCCTCCAATATTTCTGTTTCGGTGACATCCTCGATCAGAATGATTACGCCTTCATGGTTTAGCCCCGATCGTCCAGTGCCACTCCCACTCCCGCCCCTTTCGATATAAGCCTTGTGAAGATTGACCGACATTGGTTGCCCCTTCAATTTGAAAGCTTTCTTGTAGGAGTGGTTAGTGTCTTCCGCGAGGAAGTCGCTTAACAACGACAGCCAGGGCTCTTCAATCTCAAGCAACTGCGAGCCGACTATTGAGCTTGAATCAATTCCAGTCAGTTCCTCCAGCGCCCGATTCCACATGATAATTTCATCATCGAAGCTTAGAGAGCAAACGCCGAGAGGAAGGTCCAGAAGAATTTGTCGGTGGTAACGGCGCAGGTTGTCAAGATCTGCAGCCATACCTGAAAGATTGCTGCGATAGGACTCAATGCGACTTTCGATTACGTTTAGATCAGAAGTTCCATGTTCGGACACGATGCTGTAGGGGAGGTAGCTGTCGATTATTTCCCTGGCAATCGAAGGCCCTAACAAACCTGACAGGTTTGCCTCAAGGCGTCCGCGCAAGGATCGCATAGACGACGGCCTCCGGTCTTCGAAGTCAATCTTGAGATCCTGCAGGGCGAGTTCAACTTCCCGCTTGGCAGCTGATTCACCCAGTGGTTTGCTCAGGCTGCGGATGAATTCGGCAGGAGATTTAGCCACCAGGCCGCTTCGCTTTCTTCGCTTGATCGTGTCCAGGGTGCAGATATCAGCCGAGCTTCTTTCCTCATCGCTGGTACTGCTGTAGAGAGAAACGAAAACGAACAGCAAACTGTTTACTATAAGTGACAGCGCAGTGATCTCACGCCAGTTTATGGAAACCAGGGTCATGGGGTCGGTATCCACAAGCAACGGCAGCAGCAAGAACACAAACCAGAGCAGAAATCCTGCTGCCAATCCCGCGATAAATCCCTTTTTGTTTCCCTGTGGCCAATAGAGTACGCCCACTACACCAGGCAAAAACTGCAGGCAGGCGGTAAATGCCACGGTGCCGATAATTTCGATTCCAATCTGCGTATCTGGCAGAGAGTGAAACAGAAAACCAGCCCAGATTAATGCTGTGATCAGTATGCGTTGATGCCAGCGCAGCCACCGGTAAATATCTCGATTGGTCGACGGTTGATAAAGCGGCAGAATCAGGTGATTCAGGCACATATTGGAGAGGGCGAGGGTAATAACGATAATCAATCCGCTTGCCGCCGACAGTCCACCAAGATAGCCCAGCAAGGAGATAAATGGCGCATCGTATGCGGCACCGATGATGACAGGGAAATACTCGACCTGGGCTGTACTTCCAGATTGCAGTCCGGCCCACAGAATCGGTAGCACTGGCAGGCTGATGAGCAGGAAGTACAGAGGAAGCCCCCAGCTGGCAAATGACAGGGAAGCTTCGTCATTGCTTTCGTTGAAGGTCACATAAAACATATGGGGCATGGCCACCGCGGCAGTAAAAAACAACAATGCCATGACGTGAAAGCCACTGAGGTAGTCAGTTTCTTTTAAACCTGTCACCAAATCAGGTTGTCCCTGCAGCCAGGTATCAATCTCCGCTAATCCGCCAAACGCTCCATAAACTGCAAACAGGCCAACGCCCATAAATGCCACCAGTTTTACCAGTGACTCAAAGGCAATCGCCATCACAAGGCCGTCATGCCTGGTGCGTCCGGCACGCTTCGAGGTGCCGAATAAAATGGCGAACATGGTAATCAGGACGCAAAAGCCAATCGCCACCAATCCTCGAGACTCCTCGGCCGAAAAAATGTTGGCGGTATCAGCAACAGCCCGGATTTGTAATGCAACCAGAGGAGTTGCGCCGATCAGAGTCACTATGGTGCACAGTGTGCCAGCCCAGGGTGAGCGATATCTGAAGGCCATGATGTCTGCCAGAGAGCTCAACTGATAGGTTCTGGTTAGTTCGAGCAGCGGCCTCAACAGCAAGGGGGAAAGTAGAAAAGCCAGCGAAATGCCGATGGAAGGTGCCAGGTAACCATAGCCATCACGCAGCGCATTTCCAATTGAGGTGTAATACGCCCATACACTGGCAAAGACCCCCAGTGAGAGTACATAGACGACAGGGTTGCGAACATATTTTCGAGGGAAGTACCCCCGGTCAGTGATATAGGCAATTGCAAACAACAGAACCAGGTAGCCACTGCCCAATCCGAATAGAGTGGTTAACTCATAATTCATCTGTGTCTCGCTTGCGGTGAGTCCAGCTTGCCACAGCCACGATAAGCGCCCCTAATAGAAAAGGGCGATACCAGGCACCATCAGGCTGATTAATCCAATCTACACTGATCAGAAACAGCAGGTAGGTAACGATGAGCAAGATGAGAATTGGGCGAGGTATGTACAAGGGTCACCCTGAAAGGTTGATTGCGAAGTCTAGAATGGAATATTAGCTAACTTGGGCACAGCCTGTATACGCCAGTGCTCTATGGCCCATTCGAGTTGTCTGTTTACCGGTTCGGCTCGCAAGGTTGCTGGTGGATCCTGCCCCAATAAAGAAAGGCTGCGAAATGTTAGCTCAGATGCGTTTTCTTTCTTAATAGGCGCGGCGAAATGTTGTTTGCTGAGTTTTTGACCCTGTTCGTTAACCAGGATTGGCATATGACAATAGGTAGGTGTGGAATAGCCCAATGTTTGCTGTAGGTAGATTTGTCGGGGTGTTGAGTCCAGCAAATCCACGCCTCGTATCACATGGGTAATATTTTGAAACTCATCATCTACCACTACCGCCAACTGGTAAGCATGTAGACCATCCTTCCTTCTGATGATGAAATCACCTACATCCTTTCGAATGTTCTGTGAATAGTAGCCGCAAACGCAATCCTGAAATCCGATTTCAGTGGCTTCAGTTTTCACTCTCAGTGCTACATCGTTGTCCGCTGCCAATGCCCGATTACGACAATGACCATTGTAGACCGAGCCCATGGCTTTAACCCGGGGGCGGGTACAGTCACAGTAGAAGCACAGTTTTTTTTCCGTTAAAGCTTCAATTGCGGAGTCATACTGTTCCAGTCTGGTGCTCTGGAACAGTACGTCACCATCCCACTGGAGGCCAAAATCGCAAAGTTGCTGCAGAATGTGTTCTGCGGCACCCTGCGGCTCTCTGGGTGGGTCGAGGTCCTCCATGCGCAAAAGCCATTTACCTGCATTGGTTTTTGCATCCACGTAGCTGGCAATCGCAGCAAACAGGGAGCCGAAGTGTAAGGGGCCAGTTGGGGAGGGAGCAAAGCGCCCGATATAGTTCGTAGAACCAGCGGAATGCACAGACATTATCTGGCTGTTGTGTCAAAGCATAGTAGTAGTGTCAGCAGCGAGGTTATCGATGGTGAGCTTGTAGCTGGACGAAACCTGTTGATCCGCATCCAGCTATGCTCCGAGGGAAAAGCGCACAGAGAGAAGCGCACAAATAGCATAGGTGGCTAGCTACCCAGCTGTTTTTCCTTAATCTCATCGAGTGTCTTGCAGTCGATGCACTTGTTGGCGGTCGGGCGCGCTTCAAGCCGGCGGATGCCTATCTCGATGCCGCAGGATTCACAATATCCATAGTCGTCCTGGGCAATGGCCTCGATCGTACTGTCAATCTTCTTGATTAGTTTTCTTTCCCGATCGCGTGTGCGCAATTCCAGGCTAAACTCTTCTTCCTGGGTTGCACGGTCAGCAGGGTCAGGATAGTTCGCGGCATCGTCCTGCATATGGTGTACAGTGCGATCTACTTCCATCATGAGCTGTTCGCGCCACGATAGCAGAATTTTCTTGAAGTGCTCGCGCTGTTTTTCGTTCATGTACTCCTCGCCTTTCTTCGGCTTGTACGGAACGAAATTCTTTAGAACAGGTTGAGACTCAGACCCGTGTGCAGTTGACATGTATAAATGCCTCTTGTCGCGCAACGCCAACACTTTTGGTTTGAATGATCGAATTTCCGACCTGGACTCAAACCTGCCGCGCTGACTTTGGGCAAATCAGCTCTGTGCGTTGCTTTCTGTGTTCGAATTTTGCTTATGGACGCTCTTAACAGTGCACTATCTGCTGTCATCTTGCGGCGTCAAAAGCGCTCAAAATTTTGAAAGCTGGGTAAGCTACCAGATTCTTATCGTCGATGCCAGAGCTAATTTTCGGGTCTGTATGCCCCGCAAATCGTGCGTCTGCCGCTGTTGCCCAGGTGGCTAAGGGACAAATCCTGCGCCTATAATAGCTGCCGGATTCAAAGCCACTCAGGGAATAATTTCAACATGGCTGATCAGCCTCGCCGGGCCCCAAGTCAACTTGCCAATGTCAATCCATTCAGGGTGATGACTGTCATGCACAGGGCGGCTGAACTGGAAGCCGCTGGCCAAAAAATTGTGCACATGGAAGTGGGGGAGCCCGATTTCACGACTGCGCAGCCTATCATCGATGCAGCAAAACAGGCCCTGGACTCGGGCTTTACGCAATATACGGCGGCGCCAGGCATCACGGAGCTGCGGCAATGCATAGCGAACCACTATGCTGAACGTCACGGAGTCACCGTGGAGAAGGAACGAATTCTGATTACTCCCGGAGCCAGCGGCGGATTGACATTGTTGGCAAATTTAATAGTGCAAGCCCATGATGGCATCCTGCTCAGTGACCCTGCTTATCCCTGTGTGCGAAATTTCATTCATCTTCTTAATGCCACTCCGCAGTTGGTGCCGGTAGGTTTGAATGAAAACTTCCAGCCCACCGTGGAGTTGTTGCAGGATTATGCAGATGATTCGACTTCAGGTGTCTGGCTGGCCTCTCCCAGTAATCCAACAGGGACAATTCTCGAGCGAGAGCGACTGCAGGCTATCTGCAGTTGGGCACGGCAGCAACAATTTAATGTGCTGGTGGATGAGATTTACCACGGGCTACATTACGTTGAAGATTTGCCCAGTGTGCTGGAGTTGGATAATTCGGCCTATGTAGTAAACAGCTTCTCCAAGTATTTTGGCATGACGGGATGGAGACTGGGTTGGATAGTGGTGCCGGAACACGCCATAGAAACTGCAAATATTCTCGCTCAAAACCTCTACATCTCGGCTTCTTCGATTGCCCAGCATGCGGCGGTTGCCGCATTCCAGCCCGAAGCCCAGGCAATATTTGAACAAAGGCGTCAGGCATTTCAGCAACGAGGGGATTTTCTGGCGAAGGCTCTCAAAGAGATAGGTTTCAGTCTGGCTGATAATATTCAGGGCGCCTTCTACATCTATGCGGACATTTCTCGGTTTTCAGACAATGCGGAAGAGTTTTGTCGCACTCTGCTGGACCAGCATGGAGTTGCCATCACCCCCGGCACAGACTTTGGTATCCATAGAAGTAATCAGTTCGTCAGGCTGGCTTTTACGACCAGCATGGATGATCTGCAACTGGGCGTCGAGCGACTGCAGGCTGCACTGACAGCATGAATCTGGACAACGAGCTGCTCCCGGCAATACTGATCAAGCGCTATAAGCGCTTCCTGGCTGACGTGCAGTTACCCAGTGGCGAAACCATTACCCTGCATTGTCCCAACACCGGGTCAATGAAAAATTGCCAGCAACCGGGAAGCCGGGTGTGGTATACCGATTCCGGAAACCCAAAACGAAAATACCCCTGCACATGGCAGATCGTCGAGGTTGACGAGAAGCACCTTGTTGGCATCAATACTGCCCTGGCAAACGGATTGGTTGCTGAAGCAATCACGCAATCCACCATCAGGCAGCTACCCCCGGCAGAAACTCTCAAGCGCGAAGTTAAATACGGCGAGCAGGGGAGTCGTGTCGACTTGTATCTCGAGTACGCAAATGCCAGCAATAATGACAAATGCTATGTGGAAGTAAAGAACGTCAGTCTGGGAATGTCGGCAGGGCTCGGTGTGTTTCCCGACGCGGTAACCAGCAGGGGGCAGAAGCATTTACGCGAGTTGATGCTGATGAGAGAGCAGGGATTTCGTGCTGTACTGTTTTTTTGTGTGCAGCACACCGGCATTGATCGGGTCGAACCAGCCGATGATATCGACCCGGAATATGCTGCGCTTTTAAGGGAGGCTGCTTCGCGAGGTGTGGAAATACTGGCCTATCGGGCTCAGTTCGAACTGAACGATGCAAGCATAGCGCTTGTAGAAGAAATTCCGGTTCAGCTATAGGTCTGGATTTCGGATTGACTTTGGGTCCGACAAAGAAAAGCAGAAGTGATTATTTAGCGTGGCCAGGCGAGCGTAAATCCCCAGGGTCTACCATGGCCTGACCATTTTCCAGTTTAAAACTGACTTTCTGCAGGTATTTATCCTTACAAGGGCCCACCAGGCAATGGCCATCTTCGATCTTGAAGAGAGCGCCGTGTGTGGAGCACTGGATCAGGGCGCCATCGGCATCGAGGAAACGATCTTCCTCCCACTCCAATGGGGTGCCCAGATGGGGGCAACGATTGAAATAGAGGAATAACTCGCCGTCTTTTTTGACGGCAAAAAGATAGCTGTTGTCGACTTCGATGCCTTTGGATGTCCCTTCTTCGATATCGTCGATATGAAGCAAAGCGATCATTTTAGAGCCTTCTCAAAATCAGCCAGCAGATCCTCCGTGTCCTCTATGCCGACCGAGAATCGAATCATGTTTTCAGACACCCCCATGGAGGCCCTGCGCTCGGGCCCCATCTCGAAATAGATAGTGTGGGCCACCGGGATTGCCAGCGTACGGTTATCTCCGAGATTGCTGGAAGCAATCACTGTGTCCATTTTGTTCAGTACATCGAAGCAATCGATACCCTCTGCCAGATCGATACTGAACAGGGAGCCGAAGTTCTGGAATAGCTGGGCGGCACGCTCATGCTGGGGATGTGACTTCAGTCCTGGGTAATAAGTTGTGCTGACCCTGCCATGATTTTCACAGAACGCAGCCAACACACTGGCATTGTGACAGGACTTGTCCATGCGCAGGGACAGGGTCTCCGAACCGACCGCGAGATGGTGAGCTGCCTCCGGACCCAGTGATGCGCCCATGTCGCGCAAACCCTTCTTCTTCACCTGGGTTATTCCCCACAGCTTTTCATCGCCTTTGCGATATGTATCCAGAATATTCGGAAAAGATTCCCAAGGGAAAAGTCCGGTATCTGTAACAGCACCGCCAAGTGCATTGCCATGGCCGCCTATATATTTGGTAAGCGCATTCACGATTAGGGACGCGCCGACAGACTTCGGCTTGAATAGGTGCGGAGAAGTCATGGTGTTGTCGACACAGTAAAGCAGCTCGCGTGCGGCGCAAAGTTCGCCGATCGCCGCGAGGTCGGCGATTTGGGTTACCGGGTTGGCAATGGTTTCCACGAATACAGCACGGGTGTTGTCGCGAATCGCATTCTCAACCTGGCTTACATCGGTTGCATCTACGAAAGTGATTTCAATACCCAGATTCTGCAAAGTGCCAAAGAAGCTGTTGGTGTTGCCAAACAGGAATGCGCTGGAGACCACATGGTCTCCCTGCTTGAACAGAGACAGAAATGTGGATGCAATTGCAGCCATTCCAGTCGCGAACGCTATGGTGGCGATACCATCTTCCATCGCAGTAATGCGATCCTGCAAAGCCGTTACGGTGGGGTTTAGCTGGCGACCGTAGTTGTAACCTGGCCGTTTACCCTGAAAGACTTCGGCCAGATGCCGGGCGTCCTCATAACCATAAGCCACCGATGGATGGATTGCCTTGTGCAATACACCGTGCTCCGGATTGCTTTTGCGATCCAGATGCAGGTTAGTAGTGTTGAAACCCTTTTTAGCCATGGCGCTGTTAGTAAAAACGTAGGTGAGACATTGGTTGCGGGGTTGTTGCAGGCGGTTTTATACACCACGGGGAGCTGATTTGGAAGTTTGCCCCGTAACCTTCAAGGGATTCAGGTGCTGACGCTGCCCTGGTCTTGCTTTTCCTGACACTTCAGGCAGAAACTGGCTTCAGGCTTCACTGTGAGTCGTGCGTACCCAATTGGTTCATCGCACTGCTGGCAGTAGCCATAGTCACCGCTGTCCAATGCCTGTAGAGCTGCCAGGATTTTTTTCTGTCTCAGCATGAGATTGCGCCGCGAATTCAGGGCAATGCCTTGTTGCTGTAACGCGTCCACGCGGGAAACCCTGCCTACCAGGGTTTGATCAAGCTCAACCGGAGCAGAGGAAGATTCGTTTCTTTGTAACTGCGATTCAATGTCGTCCTTCAGTTCCCGCAGTTTCGCCTCAAGCTGGGAGCGTTGCTGATCGTTCAGGTCTTGCACTAGTCCAGTCCATTGAATATGGGCCTTGAGTCGATCAATGCCTGAATGTCCACCAGGCGTTGCTCGTATTCTGCACTATTACGATCTCGATAAAGCGTTGCAAAATCCGCCTCGGATAGTCCGTCACGATTGTTTCCCACCTGCGGCATGTAATCGGATTCATTTTCGATCGCACGTAAGCGCTGCTGAATGAGTAGTGCTGAGTTTTCGTCCCTGGTTGCATAGGTGGCAAGTGTCACACCAACAGAATTGGCGGTCAGATCTGAAAAACTGAAACCGCTCCGATACCTGGCGTCGTAGGCTTCCTTGGTGGTGGACAGAAGTTCCCCCACTCCGGCTCCGGCCGAGGCTGATATGGCAGCAATTGAAACCAGATGTTGCGCGAGATCTTGTCTGCGCTGTAAGCGAACTTCGATAAATGGAGGTGCTTCAATTTCTGCAGCCAGATCGGACCCTACCAGTTGCTCTATGTCTTCGTTGTTGACATACAGTGCGAGCGCCTGCAGTGCTGTCCGGTTTTCTGCTATCGGGTTACCGCTGATTGCTGATTGCTCTGCAGCATGATCAAACAGGGGGACCAGAAATGTATTGAGGGACACGGCCCGTAAATCAGTAGGGATTGTAGCGACGATGCGTCCTATTTCATTGTAGTAGGCCACGATGCGCAACCTGTCTTCTTCTGGCACAAAGAGTTGCCGGGTACGGTTGGCAAGACGGTCAATCAGGTCAGGCTCCCAATTGACCACCAGCTGAAGGGAATCAGAGTTGATTTGTGCGCTGTCGATATTGGCAATCAAATCACGTATGTCCTGAAAGCCGACATCAGCTGCCAGCAGATTATCTTCTAACCTGGTGGCGATGAATGCAGTGACTGCCTGGGGAAGGGCAAGGTTGCCTACAGTGGCCTCGCCGAGTTCGAATTGAGTACCCGCAGAGCGTAAATTTCCCTGCAGATTGAGATATATCGGAAGGCTGTTATTGCTCATGGCGATGGAGAGATTGAGTCTCATTAATCCGGGTTCCAGCTCTACTTCACCGGTCCATTGTGGAGCCAGGTTCAAGACCTGCAGTCCGTAGCGCAGCAGCAAGTTCAATTCCCCGCTGTTAAGCTCCGCTGTCTGCTGGCTGACTTGCGCGGTAGAGCTGGGGGCAGCGTCCAGCAGGAGACGCTCGATGACATCCAGCTCCGTGGTATTGAGAGTGCTACTGGAAGGAACCGCACGCTCGGTTTGAATCACCAGCAAAGTCACGATGAATGGGGAGCTGATGACCAGAATCAGTAGCAAGCGCAGGGCGATGCCTAGGGTTCGCGATAGTGTCATGAAATGCCGGAAACTGGATTAATTTGGCGTCAATTTTGGCGTCAATGCTCGAGTGGGGCTTGCACTCGGTGTATGTTCTGCCGATAAATGTAGTGTTCTGTCCCGTTGATTTTACTGACAATTTCGCCAGCTTGCGCAGAAAAGTATGACAAATGCCACGTTTTTACATATTCATGCTTCAAAACAGTTTATTAATCAATAGCTTGGCGTTAAACTGCGCCAATCTGACTGATATTGAAGAATTGAAGCTAATTAATTAAAGGGCAGTCACTGTGACCAGAAGGTTCCAGCGCTACCATGGGAGTCAATGATGAGATTCCAATTCAAAGTTCCAGCAACAGCCGCCCGGCTGCAAATGCTCGTGAAAACTGTGCTCGCGGGATTGTTGCTAACAGGTTTGGTTGCTTGTAATTCCCAGGCTGCTCGTGACGCCGAATTGGCTGAGCAGGAAGCGGCTCGCGTGGCTGCAGAGCAGGAAGCAGCTCGAATCGCAGCAGAGCAGCAGCGTCAGCGTGCTCTGGAAATGCAGCGCCGGCAGCAAGCCGAAGCGGCCGAACGTGCCCGATTGCAGGCAGCAAGAGAGCGGCAGGAAGCGGAAGCCCGCGCCCGGGCAGAAGCTGAGCGCAGGGAACGGGAAGAGGCCGAGCGTCGGGAGCAGGAGCGATTGGCCGCGATAGCTGCCGCAGAGGAAGAGCGCCGCCAAAAGCTCAACCGAATCGCTGAACTGGAAA
The DNA here is from genome assembly GCA_040218615.1 of Gammaproteobacteria bacterium. Classification (GTDB taxonomy): domain Bacteria; phylum Pseudomonadota; class Gammaproteobacteria; order Pseudomonadales; family Pseudohongiellaceae; genus UBA9145. The sequence continues at coordinate 300,268 of JAVJRC010000015.1, read as the reverse complement.
CCCAGCTTGCCCAAATTCAGCAGCAAACTGAAGCGGACGAAAGGTCTACCCTGGTCCTGCAGCAGGCGATTGTTGCGGCTGAAGAGCTGCTCGATGCCCTTACCGCCGAGCAGGCAAAGTACGAAAACACCGATGCCACCGGCAATACCCTTGAGCCTCTGGCCAAGGATTTGATTGCCGAATTACAGGCTCGTAAAGACGAACTGGCAGAGCAGGCAAGGTCTCAATAAAGTCCCGGGGCCGACTCTCGCCACTCCCTCAGGGGGCAACGATTCAGCGATCCCGCTGATGCCCCCAAAATCTCTCTGAAACCCTTGAATTTAGGGCGTATTCCAGCTCCTGGCTGCTTTGTTTGTACGGTCTGTTGTGGTAAAGTGCGCGCCTTTTAAACCAATCTGATACCAATATTTGATTACTGAAACGGGGAGAGACATCTAGATGTCGGGGATAACAATTACAGTCACTACGGTGCTGTCACTACTGGGGCTTGGAATCGCTTTCTTTTACATGAAGAAAGTGACCAGTATTCCAATAGATTTGGGGCTAGAGCAAAAAGACAGTGACCGTTTGAAGTTCATTCATGGTGCTATCGCTGATGGTGCGATGGCATTCCTGAAGCAGGAGTACAAGGTACTCACCATCTTCATGGTGGTGTTCGCAGCGATTATTGCGATCCTGATTGACGACACACATACGCCGGATACCAGAGAAGGCATCTATACAGCAATTGCTTTCCTGTTTGGTGGTGCAATCTCGATTGCTTCCGGTTACATCGGCATGAAAGTGGCGACACAAGGGAACGCTCGCACCACTGTTGCGGCCAAGAAAGACATCTCCAGCGCTTTCGATGTCGCTATCAATTCCGGTGCCGTCATGGGCTTTGCCCTGGTGGGGCTGGCAGCCCTGGGTCTGGTTTTGATCTATGTGTTGATGAAAGTCATGCTCCCCGATCTGGGTGAGGAAAATAACCATATTCTCATGGAAATCATTGCCGGTTTTGGTCTGGGTGGCTCAACCATCGCGCTGTTCGCTCGTGTTGGTGGCGGTATCTTCACCAAGGCAGCCGATGTGGGCGCAGACCTGGTAGGAAAGGTAGAGCAGGGCATTCCCGAAGATGATCCTCGCAACCCCGCTGTTATCGCGGACAATGTTGGCGACAACGTGGGTGATGTGGCTGGCATGGGTGCAGACCTGTTTGGATCCTGTGCCGAATCTACCTGTGCGGCAATGGTGATTAGCGCAGTAGTTTTTGCCGCCGATCCCAACGCTTTGCTTTATCCGATTCTGATCAGTGCAGTGGGTATTCCAGTTAGCCTGGTCACGAAGCTGCTTATCTCTGTAGACAAGGAAGAAGACGTAGCCCCGGCGCTGCGCAAGCTACTGATTATTTCCAGCGTGCTGATGGCAGTGGTGATGTTCTTCTTCACCATGGCGCTGGTTCCTGAATTCTTCGAACTCAATGGTGAGCAGTACACCAACATGGGTGTGTACTGGTGCTTTATGTCCGGATTGATCGCCGGTCTCGCGGTGGGTTTGTTGACTGACTACTACACCTCTGACAAGTACAAGCCGGTTCAGGAAGTCGCTGAATCTTGTAGTACAGGTGTTGCCACCAACATTATTTTTGGCCTTTCTCTTGGCTACAAGAGCACGGTTTATCCTTATCTCTGTATTGCAGCGAGTATTTTCATCTCCTGGGATCTGGCAGGTATGTATGGTGTAGCAATCGCATCATTGGGAATGCTGGGAACCCTGGTCATTGCCTTGATGATCGATGCCTACGGTCCGGTAGCTGACAATGCCGGTGGTATTGCAGAGATGGTTGGTCTGGAAAAAGAAGTGCGTGAGCGTACGGATATTCTGGATTCCGCCGGTAATACCACGGCTGCAATCGGTAAAGGTTTCGCGATTGGAGCGGCAATTCTGACTTCGCTGGCCTTGTTTGCGGCATTTATCACCGCAGCAGGAACGCTCAGTGGCGAGCCTATCACCATGAGCCTGCTTGATCCGCTGGTCTACACCAGTGTGTTCATTGGTGCTGCCTTGCCATTCCTGTTTATGGCAATGACCATGCGCTCTGTGGGCGATGCGGCCTTCGAGATGATTGAAGAAGTTCGCCGCCAGTTTCGCGAAATTCCGGGCATCATGGAAGGCACGGGAACACCAGACTATGCTCAATGTGTGGCCATCTCCACCAAGGCTGCCCTGAAAGAAATGATTGCACCCGGTGTGCTGATCATGGGTACTCCGCTGGTTGTCGGCTTCCTGTTTGGAGTGGAAGCGGTTGCAGGTGTGCTGGCTGGTTCGCTGGTCGCAGGTGGGGTAATGGCTATCTCCGCTTCCAATAGCGGTGGTGCCTGGGACAACGCCAAGAAATATATCGAGGCAGGCAATTTCGGTGGCAAGGGATCGGAAGAACACAAGGCCGCGATTGTGGGTGATACAGTGGGAGATCCGCTGAAGGATACTTCAGGTCCTTCCCTGAACATCCTGATCAAACTGTCGGCTATTCTGAGTCTGGTGTTCGCACCATTCTTTGTTCAGTACGGTGGAATCCTGGTCGGTTAACGCCAGACCTGGATTAGCTGTTCACGAAAATACGAAAAAGGGGCCTTCTGGCCCCTTTTTTTATAGATGAATTTCTAAAATAGATTATTCCCGGCAGCAAAATAACACCACGGTGTAGCAGTATCCTAAAAATTGCTTCTACTTTCAAAATGAAATAGTACCCACTCCTCCTGGTCGATAATCTCCCCACCGGGTAACAGGGTCCAGCGCGTGTGCACGGTCTCTACACACTGGTAAATTCGAAATGAGTCGGTGTCTTCAATAATCAAATTACGCACAGAAGGATTTAGCGTGTAGTTTGAAATCTCGGCGAGTCGCCAATTTTCTGCCAAGGTTCTTTCGATACATTCGTTGTCTTTAAGCAGATCCACATAGTCGATCTCTTTTTCAGCGTAGCCCTGTGGGGGCAAATCCAAATCCAGGTTCAATTCCACAGCAGCACCTGCCAGATCGTCCTTGAGAAAGGTAATGGCGTTCAATCGCACCGGGTTGCCCGTGGTATTGTGTGCAATGACGCGCAGTCGGTCGACGGAGTTTTCTCCCCACGCAGGAGAATAGAAAGCAAACTTGATGTCGCTCTCTTCCTGTAATTCTGCGGCGCACACAGTGCTGCAGAAAAATAACGTGATTAAAATCCTGAAACTCATTGTTCGATTCTAGCTGTCAGCGTCAGTTGCTGCCATGCCTATTTAATTTTATCCATGTATCCCGGATAATCCGCGTCTCATTCCTATTAACGGCATCGTCATGCAAAGGCCAAAGAAGTTAGCCAATATCAAACACATTGTCTGTGTAGCATCAGGAAAAGGAGGGGTAGGAAAATCTACCACGGCGGTGAACCTTGCTGTGGCATTGCACCACCAGGGGCTGTCTGTCGGCTTGCTGGATGCGGATATCTACGGACCATCGATTCCCCTGATGATGGGTGTCGCTGCGGGCACCAGGCCTGAAATTCGGGATCAGAAGCTCATGGTTCCCATAGTGGCGCATGGCATTCAGTGTAATTCCATGGGATTTCTGGTCGACCCCAAGACCGCCATGGTCTGGCGTGCGCCGATGATTATCTCGGCTTTCAATCAAATACTGGCTGATACTGCCTGGGATGAACTGGACTACCTGATTGTCGATATGCCGCCAGGAACCGGGGATATTCAACTCAGCCTTGCCCAGTCTGTTCAGCTCAGTGGCGCTGTTATTGTGACGACTCCACAAGATGTGGCGCTGCTTGATGCCCGCAAAGGGATCGAAATGTTCAACAAAGTCGGAGTACCGTTGTTAGGCGTAGTGGAAAATATGTCCATGCACCAGTGCACGAACTGTGGTCATGAAGAGGCCATATTTGGTACCGGGGGTGGAGATAGACTGGCCCAAGATTACAATACCAGCATTATCGGCAGGCTCCCCCTGGATATCGCCATCCGGGAACAGACAGATAGCGGTAGTCCTGTGGTAGCATCGGATGCGGAATCCGTGCAGGCAAGTGCCTATCTTGATATGGCGAAGAATGTGCGGCAAGCGGTGGCGGAGCTTGCAGAAAGTGCGCCCCGGTCACCCAAAATCTCGGTGAGCGAAGACTGATCTCAGCAAGTCTGACGAATTCAGTATAAAAGTGACGAGAACGAGCAGAAGAAATTAAATCAAAAATAAACTCAGGTGATGCAGCCTGGGACTGGCAGAGTGGGGATTTCTCTTGGACGCAGTAAATGATTTTCTGATATTCATCGATGGCTTTCTGGGCAGTGCCATCTGGTTTCCTACCTTCCTGCTCACGGTTGGCGTGTTTTTTACTCTCTATCTGGGTTTTCCCCAGATCCGCTATTTCAAGCACGCGATCGGGGTCACAACGGGCAAGTTTGACAAGGAAGGTGCGCGAGGGGATACCTCACACTTTCAGGCCCTTTCAACTGCGCTGTCGGGCACGGTAGGCACCGGGAATATTGGCGGGGTTGCCCTGGCATTGCATCTGGGAGGGCCTGCAGCCCTGTTCTGGATGTGGATGACTGCTTTCTTTGGGATGACCAGCAAATTTGTTGAAGTGACCCTGTCCCATAAATATCGAACCCAAACCGAAGACGGCACCATGGCCGGTGGCCCCATGTATTACATGGAGAAAGGTCTCAACATGAAGTGGCTGGCAGTGATCTTTGCTATCGCCACCGTGCTCAGTTCTTTCGGCACCGGGAATTTACCGCAGATTAACAGCATCGCGGCAGGACTACAGAGTACCTTCGATCTCGACCCCTTGATTACTGCCAGTGTGCTTTCTGTGCTGTTGGCCCTGGTAATCATTGGCGGCATCACCCGTATCGCCAGGGTTGCTGCGGCTATTGTGCCCACCATGGCACTGATCTATCTGATTGGTGCTTTTGCAGTCATCATTCCCAATATTGCCAATATCGTGCCGTCGTTTCTCTCTATTTTCAGTAATGCGTTTTCCGGTTCAGCCGCCACAGGCGGATTCCTGGGCGCCACTTTTGCCTATGCTTTCGACCGGGGTGTGAACAGAGGCCTGTATTCCAACGAGGCAGGTCAGGGTTCAGCTCCTATCGCCCACGCTGCCGCGCGTACGGACGAGCCTGCCGACGAGGGCATGGTTTCTATCCTGGAGCCTTTCATCGACACTATTGTGATCTGCACCATTACCGGGCTGGTAATCCTGTCTTCCGGAGTCTGGGTGGAGAAATTCGAAAACGAATTTCAGCGTGCTGACATGAGCTTTGTTGCTGGAAGCTATGAAGAGGGCGATCAGGAAAGTGTGGGCGCCTTATTTTCCTATCTCAATGGCGAGGATTCGGCAGCTTCCAGCTACAGTGGAGAGATCCAGTTGCAGCAGGGTATACCCCAGAATACCGGGGATTTCACACTACTGGCTGCTCGTTCCATTGCCGAGAACACTATTTATAGTCGGGAGGGCGAGCCAATTACCGGCTCGGTGACCGTGCTAGAAGGTCAGCTGGAAGATACGACGGTGGTGGTAACCGGGGACTCCTTGCTGCACTCGGTGCCCCTGACCACGCAAGCCTATACGCGGGGCCTGTTCGGTAATTTTGGCCAGTATATCGTCTCGATAGGGCTGATGCTGTTTGCTTTTTCCACGGCGATTGCCTGGTCCTATTACGGCGACCGGGCAATGACCTATCTTTTGGGGCCAAAATCTGTGTTGCCCTATCGGATAGTCTATGTGTTGGGATTTTTTACCGCTGCACTCGCTGACACCACGATCGTCTGGAATGTCTCCCTGATCACGATCGTGTTGATGACCGTCCCCAACCTGGTCGGCATTTTGCTGATGCGCAAGGAAATGAAATCGACCGTGAGTGACTACTGGGAAAGAACTGAACACGGAAAACACAAAACCTGACAAGAATGCAGACTCTTGTTTGTCAGGCAGTGCTTGCCTCGCCCGGTAATCGGATATTTTCCACGATGGCCTGAACTTCGGCAGGTGGCTCGGGTGTGAACTTCGCCACAGCCGATGCCACCAGCAGATTGGCCAATGTTCCCATGGTGCCAATCCCTTCCGGTGAGATACCCAACAGCCATCCGTCGGCATTGTCCAGGCTGGGGTTAATGGTCTTGAAGTAAACAATATAACCCGCCGTAAACACGAAGCCTGCAATCATGCCGGCTATGGCGCCTTGCTTGTTCATGCGTTTTTGAAAGATTCCCAGCACGATTGCCGGAAAGAATGACGCCGCGGCCAGTCCAAACGCATAGGCGACCACCTGTGCCACATAAGCAGGCGGATTTATCCCCACATAACCAGCTATCAATACGGCTACGAATATCGCTATTCGAGCGTATAGCAACTCCTGCTTCTCGGTTATGGAAGGCATAAAACTGCGTTTCATAAAATCGTGGGCGACAGCAGTCGATATCACCAGCAAGAGTCCTGCTGCAGTGGAAAGTGCTGCCGCCAGGGCTCCGGCTGCAACGAGAGCAACCACCCAGTTGGGCAAGCCGGCAATTTCTGGGTTGGCCAATACCATAATGTCCCGATTAACTGTCAGCTCATTGGTTTCCGTATCTGCTACATACTGAATGCGGCCATCACCATTCTTGTCTTCAAACGCAATCAGGTTTGTGGTTTCCCACTTGCTGAACCATTCCGGCATGGCTGCATACTCGGCGTTGTTGACCGTATTGATTAAATTGGTTCGTGCGAAGGCGGCCACAGCAGGGGCTGTGGTGTAAAGAATGGCAATGAAGATCAGCGCAAAGCCGGCTGAACGACGGGCATCCCTGACGTTTGGTACCGTAAAGAAACGGATGATCACGTGAGGCAAACCAGCGGTGCCAAACATCAATGCAGCGGTGATAAAAAAGACGTCCTGTGTACTACGTTGTCCTTCCGTGTAAGTTGCGAACCCCAACTCCTGGCTCAGGCCATCAAGGCGATCCAGCAAGTAGCCACCGCCAAATTCCTCGGTGAGTTCCGCCCCAAAACCCAACTGCGGAATTGGGATGCCAGTCATCAGAATTGAAATGAAAATGGCTGGCACCATGAATGCAAAAATCAGCACACAATACTGTGCCACCTGCGTATAAGTGATGCCCTTCATGCCACCCAAAACAGCATAGAAAAACACGATTGCCATGCCAATGATGACACCCGTAGTGATGTCAACTTCCAGAAATCTAGAGAAGACTATGCCCGCTCCCTGCATCTGGCCACAGACATAAACGAATGAAATTGCAATTGCGCAAAATACGGCAATGAGTCTCGCTGTGCGGGAATAGTAGCGGTCGCCGATGAAGTCGGGGACTGTAAATTTGCCAAATTTTCTCAGATAGGGAGCGAGCAGGAGTGCCAGCAATACATAGCCACCGGTCCAGCCCATAAGATAGAAGGTGCCATCCCGGCCGAGAAAAGAAATTAATCCGGCCATGGAAATAAAAGAGGCTGCAGACATCCAGTCGGCGGCAGTTGCCATACCATTGGCCAGGGGAGGGACGCCGCCGCCAGCGACGTAAAAATCACTGGTGGAGCCCGCCCGAGACCAGATGGCTATACCCACATAGAGCCCAAAAGTGAGAAAGACGAAAACGAAAGTCCAGATTTGAACGCTCATGCTTCTGGCTCCTCACCAGCAGCATGGCCAGGCTTGGCTTCATTCAGATTGTACCTGTCATCGAGTTTATCCATCAGGTGGATATAGACAAAGATCAGCACTACGAATACAAAAATGGAGCCTTGTTGCGCTATCCAGAAACCGAGCTTGAAGCCACCTATCCTGAAATTATCCAGGAAATCGACCAGCAAGATGCCGCAAACGAAGGAGATGAAGAACCAGACAGATAGAAGTGAGAGGACGATCTTGATATTGGATTTCCAATACTCATGGGCTCGGTTGTCAGTCATGGGAGTTCCTGGTTATTGGTTTTATTGTTTTGTGGACCCGAAGCTGTCGACCCGGGCCGAACGCTCGGGATGTTATCACTTAACTTTTGTAGCGTACACCGAGCGTGAGGAGCTATTCAGAAGGTAAATTCAGGGATTCAAGATAGCGTAGCAGTTTGTTGAGTTGCTGCTTCTGTCCAGTCCCGGAAGCCTTGTTGATGTTACGGTAAAGTTGCCGCAGATTCTGGCGTTCAGCGTGTTCGGCAAGCTGGATCAGGTCTTCGATTGCTACGTCCCCTTCTGCCAGGATGCGATCCCGCCACTGTTCCGCTGCAGAGGCCTGGGTACTTTCTGGCTGTGGCGGGTTTTGATTGTTGTTCAGGGCCTGCTCAAGCTCATCTGCATTACAATCCCGCATGAGCCTGCCAATAAATTGTAACTGGCGCCTCCTGGCTTCGTGACTATTAGGCAGCCGGTTGTATTCCTGTACGGCAGATCGTAATTCGTCTGACACAGGCAGGTTAACTAAATCGCTGTCATTCAATTCAATGAGCTGTTTTCCCATCGATTGCAGCGCATGAGCTTCTCGTTTTCGCTGGCTCTTGCTGGGAGGCAGGCTGACCTCTGTGTCTTCTTCACTCATTGCGGCAACGATCTTCGTATTGGGTATTTACCAGTTACTTGGCCGGCCATTGCTAGAGATAGAAAGCCTGAGCCAGCCCGAGAAAAGCGAAAAACCCAACGGAATCAGTAACTGTAGTCAGGGCCACAGAACCGGCCAGGGCAGGATCGATGTTGATGCGTTTTAGAAACAATGGCAGGTACGCTCCAGCCAATGCGGCAGTGAACAGGTTGATCATCATGGCAGCGGCGATGACGTAGCTCAGCTTCAAATCACCATACCAGAGGAAGGCGACGATTGAGATGACCAGTGCCCAAAGGGCACCGTTGAGTCCAGCCACGCCCAGTTCCCTGATCAACAACCACCGTGTGTTGGATGGGCTGATATGGCCGAGAGCCTGGCTTCTGATGACCAGTGTTAAAGTCTGGGTCCCGGCAACACCACCCATATTGGCCACAATGGGCATAAGCACCGCCAGGTACACGACCTGATCCAGTGTGTCCTGGAACAGAAATATGACCATCGATGCAAACACGGCAGTGAGCAAATTGACTCCTAACCAGACTGCTCTTCTTCTGGCAGTTTTTACTATGGGCGCGAAAGTATCATCTTCTTCATCCAGACCGGCCATGCTCATCAGGGAGTGTTCGGTGCTGTCCCTGATGACATCCACCACGTCATCGATCGTGATCCGCCCCACCAATTTTCCATCCTGATCAATAACCGGCGCTGAGACCCAGTCGTGTTGTTCGAATAGTTGTGCGACTGCCGTAGCTTCCATATCAACGGGGATAGCCTGGACATCTTCATCCATTACTTCGCTAACAGATGTTTGTGGATCGGATACCAAAAGGCTCCTAAGTGGCAGAATACCGAGAAATTCATCGTTCAGATTGACCACATGAATGTTGTCAGTCATCTCGGGAATGCTCTCGTGGCGTCTCAGGTAACGAAGAACCAGTTCTACGGTATGATTGCGCCGGACCGTAATAGTGTCCGTATTCATCAAGCCGCCGGCAGTATCCTCATCATAGGAAAGAATGGACTCGACTCGCTGCCGGTTCTGCTCGTCCATGGTTTGCAGCACTTGGGAAGTGACCTGCTGGGGCAGCTGCTGCAGTATGTCCGCCAGATCGTCGGTCTCCAGGCCCTCGGTGAGCTCAACGAGTTCGGCCGGGTTGAGTTCGCTGAGAATTTCATTCTGCAAATCTTCGTTGAGATACTGAATGACTTCCCCTTCAGCATCCTTATCGATCAGTTGCCACAGCACTGCTCGGGATTTCGGGGGTGAGGATTCCAGCAGGTGCGCAATACCAGCGGTGGGCAGGGTCTTGATCATCTGCCGCACCTGATAAAGAGACCCGCTGTCGATGGCCTGGTTTAATTCCAGAACATGATCTACCGGGGGATTTGAGTCGCTGGATTGAGACATGCGGTCAACCATTCCCTTTTTTAAGGTTTCAGGCGAAGAATAGGGCCTGCCAGTGGGTCGTAGGGTCCCTCGATTGCGCAGACTCGAAGGGGCGGCCTGAACATCAAGCAGACGCAATTCTAACGCTTATTGGCAGGCAGTTAAATTGTTGTGCTGAGCGCCGGGGCAGGTTTCGATCTTATTCGGATTCATCGAAGCGATTGTTGACCAGTTCGAGAATCGCCTCCATGGCTTCGTCTTCATCCGGGCCTTCGGTCTTGATGGTCAGTGTTGTACCTTTCACTGCAGCCAGCATCATCAGTGACAAGATACTTTTTCCATCGACCAGTTTCTCATGGCCTACCTGTATCTCACAGGCATAGCGTCCGCAAAGCTCGGCCAACTTGGCCGCAGCCCTGGCATGCAGTCCTGCTTTATTGATTACTTCAACTTCAGATTTGGGCATTGCTGTGCCTAAACTCTGGAGAGCTCCCTGTGACGAACCTGTACCCGGGCATTGGATTCTGAGAACACCTCTCCCAATTTTTCGCACAGATAGACCGAGCGATGTTGCCCTCCGGTACAGCCAACAGCGATTGTGATGTAACTTCTGTTAGTGTTCTCATACTTTTGTAGCCATTTCGAAATGAATGACTGAATGTCTTCTATCATTTCTTTCACATCATCCTGCTGGTCCAGAAACTCCTGTACTGCCTCATCCTTGCCAGTAAGCGATCTCAGATTGGTGTCCCAGTACGGGTTTGGCAGGCAGCGGACATCGTAGACGATATCGGCGTCTACCGGAACTCCATTCTTGTAACCAAACGACTGAAACAGAAGTACGAGTGAGGTGTCCTCGCTGCCAAGCACGCGCTGCTTGATGGTATCCCGCAATGACTGCAAAGACATATTGCTGGTATCGATGGTCGTTCCAGCCAACAGAGAGATCGGTTCAAGCAAGTCAGATTCCTTGTCTATTGCTTCTTTAAGCCCTATATCATCTGTGGACAATGGATGTTTTCTGCGACTTTCACTAAATCGCTTGAGCAGGGTTTGGCTGTTTGCGTCGAGAAAAACCACATGGACGTGAAGGTCAGCAGTAGTTAACTGCTTGATGATAGTCGGCACCTGCTCCAGGTCTGAGGAGATATTTCTGGCATCTATACTAACTGCGACGTTAGGAATATCTGATGATTCATCAGCCAGTCGCTTGGCCAATAAAGGCAGCAGGCTTGCCGGCAGATTGTCGATGCAGTAGTAGCCCCTGTCCTCAAGGCTATGCAGCACAGTACTCTTGCCTGAGCCAGACCTTCCGCTAACTATAGTTAAGTTCATTGTGCTTTTCGTTCTCAGTGCCAGTGAGGCGTGCAGATTTAGAAAGAACTCGTTGCAGTAACCATCGGTAACTCTGCCAGGCCATTAATAGGTGATGGCAATGCTGTACATATCCTCACTGTCGTGGGTTGTGCGCAGGGTCAGGCAAAAGTCCTCATCATTGAGCAGCTCCGCCAGGCTTGCCAAAGTTTTTACATGCTCATCGGTTCGTTCTTCCGGCACGATTAATACGAACAACAGGTCAACTCCCTTGCCATCGATTGAGTCGTAGTCCACAGGTTCCTGGAGAGTGATTAACGACCCAATGATATCGGTACACCCGGTTACCCTGCAGTGAGGGATCGCAATTCCTTTACCCAGGCCGGTGCTACCTAACTGCTCTCGTGCCATCAGTGAGTCATAAATATTTACCGCATCGAGATTGCTGAACTGTTCGCCCAGGATTTCGCTAATTCCAGTTAATATTCTTTTCTTGCTGCTCCAGTCCATTTGGCTATGGCAGCGCTCAGGTGTAAGTATTTCTTCCAGTTGCATTACTTCGAATTTCTTTGTTTATGAATTTAAAGGGTTAAAGGTAATAGTTGGCTATTGGCCCGCTAAGGAATCACTAGTCAACCAGGCGCTTTCGCTCATTGGAGGGAGGGATGGAAAGTGACTCTCGATACTTGGCGATGGTGCGCCTGGCCACATTGATTCCCTGCTCTTCGAGCAGCTTGGTAATTTTGCTGTCACTGAGTGGTTTTCTGGCATTTTCCGCGGCGATGAGCTTTTTAATTATCGCTCGAATCGCTGTTGAAGAGCATTCGCCTCCACCGGCAGTCGATACATGGCTGGAGAAGAAATACTTAAGCTCAAAAATTCCACGGGGGGTATGCATATATTTTTGAGTCGTTACGCGGGAGATTGTTGACTCATGCATACTGACCGCCTCGGCAATATCATGCAGCACCAAAGGTTTCATGGCTTCTTCGCCATATTCCAGGAAATCTCTCTGGTGCTCGACGATTCTGGTCGCTACTTTCATTAAAGTTTCATTGCGGCTTTGCAAGCTCTTCAGAAACCACCTGGCTTCTTGAAGGTTGTCCTTGAGATAACTGTTGTCTTCGCTGGAATCAGCTCGCTTGACCAGGGCTGCATAATTGGCGTTGATGCGGATTTTAGGCGCAGTTTCCGGATTTAGTTCCACTTTCCATTTACCCGTTTCTGGCTGCTTGGTAACAATGACATCGGGTACGATATAAGTAGTGGAAGCAGGGGCAATGTTTGAACCGGGTCGGGGATCAAGACTTTCTATCAGGGAGATGATTTCCCTGAGTTCGGGTTCCTTGAGTTTGGTCTTGCGCATCAATTGCGCGTAGTCACGGTGGCCAAGCAAATCCAGATGCTCTGATACTACGAGCTTGGCGTTCCCCAAAATGTTTCCATCATCAGCTTCTTCAAGCTGGTTCAATTGGATCATCAGGCATTCTTTCAGGTTCCGATAGCCCACACCGACGGGATCGAACTGTTGAATTCGGTGTAAAACGGCCTCAACTTCATCCAACTCAACTTCATCGGAATCGAAGCCTGAATGGATCGACTCGATATCAACCGTGAGCATGCCATTGGCATCGATAGCATCGATGATGGCCATGCCAATTGCCTCATCTGTCTCTGACATAGGTGTCAGATTCAACTGCCACATTAAATGGTCCTGAAGTGTCTCATCGGCTGAATTGCGGGATTCATAGTCGATGTGATCGCCATCGTAGGAGTTGGATGATGAAGAAGAGGAACTGGGATAAACATCATCCCAATTGCTGTCTACCGACAGGTCGTTGGGTATCTGGTCCTGCCAATTGTCATCGTTCGAATCAGCAGATTGGGACTTCTCAGAATTCTGGGAAGTGGACGCAGCCTCATCATTGCCATTGAGCTGGTCTGGGCTTTCACCTGCATCGGAATCTTCACCGTCCTCTTCCATTTCGAGCATGGGATTGGACTCCAGAGCTTCATGAATTTCCTGCTGCAGATCGAGGGTGGAAAGTTGTAACAGACGTATCGCTTGCTGTAGCTGGGGGGTCATGGTCAATTGCTGACCGAGCTTTAGCTGAAGCGATAGTTTCATTGCGGTACTACTTGATTGGTGAACTGGTTAACGATCTGGTTAAAGGAAAAAGTGCAATTTCAATCGGTTTCCGACCTTACAGATTTGGAAAGAGATTGGGCGAGAGTATAGCAAAGTCCGTGCCTACTTTGCTATTTAAGACAAGTCGATTTGCCTCGTGGAAAAGCGGCCGGCTGCCTAGATTCTGAACTGCTCGCCCAGGTAGACCTCCCTCACTCTGGCATCATTGAGGATGGCTTCGGCATTGCCCTGGGCGATTATATGGCCTTCACTCACGATATAGGCTTTCTCGCAAATATCCAGGGTTTCACGCACGTTGTGGTCAGTCAGAAGAATCCCGATATTTCTGGCTTTAAGTTGTTGGATGATCGCCTTGATATCGCTAACTGAAATCGGATCGACACCTGCGAAGGGTTCATCCAGGAGAATATATTCCGGATCGGTGGCCAGGGTGCGGGCAATTTCGGTTCTGCGCCTTTCTCCACCAGAAAGGCTCATGCCCTTGTTATTGCGGATATGAGCGATGTTGAATTCCTGCAGCAATTCTTCCAGCTTGCCCTTTCTTTCCTGGCTGCTGAGTTCACGCCGGGTCTCCAGGATAGCAAGAATATTTTCTTCAACACTTAAGGTGCGGAAGATGGAGGAGTCCTGCGGTAGATAGGAGAGGCCCCTGCGAGCGCGCTCGTGAATGGGCAATCCAGTCAGTTGATGTTCGTTGAGGTGGATTTCACCACTGTCGGCGCGAATCAGCCCGACAATCATGTAAAAACAGGTAGTCTTGCCAGCTCCGTTTGGCCCCAGCAGGCCGACGATTTCTCCACGATCGATACTCAGGGATACATCACGCACAACTTCTCGTTCTTTGAACTTCTTCGCGAGGTGATCCGCTTTTAACATGGAGCTTGAATCCAGGCGCTAATTCGAGGGAGAGGAGAGCGAGCCGCCACAAGGCCCTGTGGAGGTGGGGATGATGTTCAACACGGTGTCGTAGGTAAGCTCGGCACAGTTGATTACAGAATCGGCTGTTTGAATTTTGGCGTCACCTAGCAGCTCGATAATCGTATTTTCCGTTATCTCGTCTTCTGTTAATACGATGGTATTACTGCTGCCTGTAATGACTTCATCACTGCCGTCCCGCTGCTGCGTATAGTTGACCGGGTCGCCATGGACTGTTGCTCGCACCAGTTGATTGTCTGCAGCCGTGAACTGCAGAATTGCCCGATTGCCAGTTATGGTCAATGATCCCTGGGTGATGCGCACATTGTCATACAGTTCCACAATGCGCAGGTCATTCTCCGGGCGAACTATAGTGGGACCATCTGAGGTGTAGACCACGGCTTCAGTAGATTGGGTTTCCGCAGCAAAAGTTGCAGGCACAAGTGCAGCCAAAGCAATTGCGAGAGTCACCGCCGGACGCATCATTTTCACTATGGCGCAGCCACTACAAGTCTGAGATGTTTTCATAAATTCCTTCGTTGTCCCGATAGAATTCCAACTCATCTTTGGTGAGATCGGCAAACATGCCCGTTCCAACCTGGCGAATGTTCGTGGTTGTCATGGTAACCAGTCGATCGGTCTCCATGGTCTCCTCATGCGGGTCGAGTTCGAGATAGTCTGTTTGTAATAGCGTGCGATTTCCAAAATCATCCAGTCGGAAAACTTCAACTGCTCCACTGAGCCGGATTGTACCTATAGCTTCGGCATCGGCGTCCTCGGCTGGCGTAAGCCTGCCCGAATCGGCGACGATATTCCAATGGCTGTCACCTGCACGAAATAGCCTGATATAAGGCTGCTCCAGATCAGAGCTCTGATCGGCAAAGTGATATTGCCTTTCAGCCCTCAGGGTATAGCTGATGTCGCCGGAGACGTCGTACATTACGGTGTTGATGCCTTCGCTGTATCCGTCATAAGCGGGGCGATTGACAACGGCTTCCACTTCGTCATTTTCCGAAACAGAGACAAAGGTACTTAGCCCCAGGTAAGACAGGATCGCTGTGACTGCTGTGATAAGAAAAAATGTTAATTTTTGCATAAGGCAAAAACCGGCACCGACAGGATTCAATAATGTCTAGCTTATCACGATTTCTGGCTGCCAGAGCCAGCAGGACTGAATGAGAACAGGGGCGAGAAGGGCAATGGAATCAATCTGCTACGGACTGTACTGTGTGTATTTATCCTGTGCTTCTAACAGATAGTCAGAAATTTCCCGGACTGCTCCCTGGCCGCCCGCTGCGCTCGTGCTCACACTGGCAAAGCCCAGCACCAGGCCGTGAGCGTTTGGCACAGCGATACTGAGGCCAACTTTTTTCATAACTGGCAAGTCGGGCAGATCGTCGCCGGCGTAGGCGACTTCATCGGGGGCATAATTATTTTCTTCAAGAATTGTAGCCAGTGCGCTGAGTTTGTCCGATTGGCCCTGAAACAAAATGCTGATTCCCAGGTCGTTTGCCCGGCTCGCTACGATGCTGGAGCTGCGGCCAGTAATAATGCCGACTTCAATCTCGTTTTCGATCAACATTCTGATTCCGTGACCATCGAGTGAGTTGAATGCCTTGATCTCTGTACCATCTTCGCAAAAATAGAGGCTGCCATCGGTGAGCACTCCATCCACATCCAACAGCAATAATTTTATGCCACTGGCAAGCTGCTGAGCTTTTGCTTCTTCAATATTGAATTTCATAGCTGGGCCGGAATGGTTGCGAAGGGGTATCGATGTTGTGGTTTAGACGACATTTGCCTGCAGGAGGTCGTGCATCTTCAATATGCCGAGTAATTTGTTGTCTTCTGACTTAACTAAAAGAACATAGACATTTGACTCCTGCATCAACCTGGCCGCTTCGGCGGCAAGGGCATTGTCCGAGATGTGCTTGTAGTCTCTGGACATGACTTCTTCGATTCTGGTGCTTTGCAAGTCTTTGCCGGAATCCAGGGATCGCCGCAGATCGCCGTCGCTGAACACACCGCAGAGTTCATTGGCTTCATTGGTCACGGTAGTCATGCCAAAGCCTTTGCTGCTCATTTCCATGAGAGCATCAGCCAGCATGGTTCCTTCACGCACGCTGGGTATGTCATCGCCCTTGTGCATCAAATCTTCTACCTTCACAAGCAGCCTGCGACCGAGATTGCCACCCGGATGTGAAATAGCAAAATCATCTCTGGTAAATCCCCGTGCCTCCAGCAGTGCCATGGCCAGCGCGTCACCCAGGACCAGGGCCACCGTGGTGCTGGAGGTCGGCGCCAGGCCTAGTGGGCAGGCTTCCTCTGCGACGCTGGCGTCCAGGTTGATGGAGGCAGCAGTGGCCAGTGGAGAATTCTTGTCGCCGGTAATGGTAATGAGTGGAATGCCTTTGCGCTTCAGGATAGGCAGCAGGGCAGTCATTTCTTCGGTGTTGCCGGAATTGGAAAGGGCAAGTACCACATCGGCACCGGTGATCATGCCGATGTCGCCATGGCTGGCCTCCGCGGCGTGCACAAACAGCGCCGGGGTGCCAGTGCTGGCCAGGGTGGCCGCGATCTTGCGAGCAATATGACCTGATTTGCCAATACCCAGAACCACAGTTCGGCCTTTGCATTCGAGGAGCATCTGGCATGCCTGGATAAAATTGTCATCGATGCGCTCGGTCAGGGCCGCGATGGCGCTGCGCTCAATTTCAATGGTTCTTAGTGCGCTTTGCTTTGCTGTGATGTTAGAGGTCATTGAGCACTCGATGAATGCTAAAGAGATGCTTGTTGCTGGGCTTGTATTAGCATTACCGTAAACCAGCCGCAGTAAATTAACAAGAAAGTCATTCCGTTCAAACGACTGATCTTGGTGCCGCGCTTGATGCCCAGGTAGCAAAATATCGACAGCAATATCGTCAGGATCAACACCCCAACATAATCCCGATAAAATAATTCAGGTTCGATCATTCCAGCGCTGAGAAGCCCCGGGAATGGCAACACCACTAGAAGATTTAAAATATTGGAGCCGACAATATTGCCAATGGCGAGATCATCATGACCTTTAAGCACACAGGTAACTGAGAGGGCCAACTCGGGCAGGCTTGTGCCCAGGGCAACAACAGTCAATCCGATTATGGCCGTAGAGACTTCCAGTAATTGTGCAATGGATGTTGCGGCCTGCACCAGTGCCTCTGCGCTGAGAATCAGCAAGGCTAAACCCAGTGCCAGATAAGCCAATGCTTGCAGGCTGTTAATATTGGCGATGTCTTCTTCACTCACCGCGGCAACTGTTCCTGTTTTCGCTCGTTTCTTGAATAGCCGCAGGCCAAAGTATCCAATGATGACTATAAATACGATTGCATCGAAGTAGCCCAGGTATAGATCCAGCAGCAGTGCGCCAGTCGTAAACGTAACCAGTAATAGAGCGGGAAGCTCTTCACGATTTAATGAGAGCGGAGGTTTTAGTGGGCTGATCAGGGCGGCAACGCCGAGAGCTACCCCGACATTAAAGAGATTTGAGCCCAGGGCGTTGCCTATGGCCAGTTCTGGATGGCCTTCATAAGAAGAAACAGCGGAAGAGAAAATTTCTGGAGCCGATGTGCCGAAGGCGACAATGGTCAACCCGATCATGAGGGGTGAAACGCCAAGGTTTCGGGCCAGTCCTGAGGCTCCAAAAACGAATTTATCCGCGCCCCAAATCAACCCAATAAATCCGAGGACGATTATGACTGAGTCAAGCAGCATAAGGGCGGTAAGTCAGGGATTTGAATAAAGCGCCCAATTAGAAGGGTCTTTGTAGATGTTTGCAAGTATTAATTTATTGCACTCGGTAAATCATGTAAAATTGCCGCTTGTACACTAATCAATTCAATGCGCAGTCCTTTCTGGGCCGGTTATTGAGCCCTCGGACCTGTTGTAGCATCCCTACACTTGTCGATTCCCCTGTTTGCCGACGTGGATTAACTCGTGGATTTACTCAGAGTAGGTTGAATTCGGAGATAAGCAAATGAATTCATTGAAGAAAATTGTAGCTTCGCTGACGCTTCTGGTTGTCAGCCTGGGATCCGTGCAAGCACAGGAACTCAGTGCTGTGGAAACCGCCGAGTTGGGCGTAGAGACACTTCTGCAGACCGTTCAGGAATCGAAAGATTTGTTTCTCAGCGACAGGGACGCCTACTTTGCGAGAGTTGAAGAAGTGCTGAATACCTTCGTCGATTTCAACGCAGTTGCCGAAGTGGTGATGTCTCGATATGCCAGTTCTGCAAGCACTGCGCAGAAGCAAAGATTCGCCGATATCCTCAAATCTACATTGACGCGTTTTTATGGTGCTTCTCTGGTTTCCTATAACGGCGAAGAATTGGTGTTCCTGCCACCCAGAAATCCCGACGCAGACCCCCGCGCGGATACTGTTGTGGGCATGGAATTACAGGGTGATTCACCATTGCGTCTGCAATACCAAATGTTTCTGAATGCCGACAATGAATGGAAGCTGAAGAATCTGAGCCTGGCGGGCATCAACCTGGGGCGGCAATACTACACTCAGTTTTCCGCCCTGATGGCACAGTATGATAACGATATCGATGCAGTACTGGATAACTGGCAATAGGAAAGCTGGCAGCGTTTAAGCTGTTTACCAAACGACAGGCAGGTCACGATGGATCCAGAACAGATCAAACAGCTCTTGCTGGCTGAATTTCCCGATTGCGAGATTTCTGTGGAAGGTGGTGATGGAAAATTTCTCATCACTGCAGTCGGGGATGCGTTTGAAGGATTGAACGCGGTGAAGCGTCAACAGTCCGTCTATGCCGTACTCAATGAACATATCAGTAGTGGTGCGATACACGCGGTCACTATGCGGCTGCAAACGCCAGCCGAACACAATTCCTGATCAGCACGGATTCTCATAAATGGATAGACTCCTAATCAACGGCGGCATTAGTCTGCAAGGCGAAATCCGCATCGCTGGCGCCAAAAATTCAGCACTGCCCATTCTGGCGGCAACTCTGCTCACCAAAGAAACCGTTCAGGTGTGTAACCTGCCGCACCTGTATGACATCACCACCATGCTGGAGCTTTTAGGGTGTATGGGCGTGCAGCCAATAATCGATGAGAAGCTCAATGTGGAAGTCAACAGCAGCACAATCGAGAGTTTCAGTGCGCCTTACGAACTGGTTAAAACCATGCGTGCTTCCATTCTGGTGTTGGGTCCGCTGTTAACCCGCTTTGGCAAAGCCGAGGTGGCATTGCCTGGTGGTTGTGCTATCGGAAGCCGTCCGGTAAACCTGCACATCAGTGCGCTGGAAGCCATGGGCGCCGATATTATTGTCGAAGATGGCTATATCAAGGCCTCTGTTGACGGCAAATTAAAAGGCACTCATCTGGTTATGGATATGGTCACCGTAACCGGAACCGAGAATGTCATGATGGCTGCAACCCTGGCAGAAGGGCGCACCGTGATTGAGAACGCCGCACGGGAACCGGAAGTGGTAGACCTTGCCAATTGCCTGGTGAAGATGGGCGCAGATATTTCTGGCCAGGGTTCTGACACGATCGTCATCAATGGTGTAGACGAACTCAAGGGCTGCAGCTACTCGGTGATGCCTGACCGCATCGAGACGGGCACTTATCTAATCGCCGCGGCTGCCACCAGAGGCCACATCAAGGTCAAGGATACTCGCCCGGATATTCTCGAATCCGTGCTCAGCAAGCTGGAGCAGGCAGGAGCCGAAATCAAAGTGGGAGAGAACTGGATCGAACTGGATATGCATGGCAAGCGGCCAAATTCAGTTTCTGTGCGGACCGCGCCTTATCCTGCATTCCCAACCGATATGCAGGCTCAGTTCACTGCCCTGAACTCGGTCGCGGAAGGTACGGGATCAATCACCGAAACCGTTTTCGAAAACCGCTTTATGCATGTGCACGAAATGAACCGAATGGGGGCTTCCATCAAGGTGGAAGGCAACACTGTAATCGTTGATGGCGTAGACACATTGAAAGGGGCTCCGGTCATGGCGACTGACTTGCGTGCTTCCGCCAGTTTGATTATTGCAGGCCTGGTTTCCGAGAATGAAACCAGTGTCGATCGCATCTATCACATTGATCGTGGTTATGAATGTATTGAAGAGAAGCTGCAGCTTCTCGGTGCACGCATTCGCCGTGTCCCTTCCTAGCCAATACCTGTCTGGATTGATTGACGATGAGCACGAGTAATCTCGTAATCGCGCTGACCAAGGGGCGCATACTCGAAGAAACGTTGCCACTTTTTGAGCAGGCAGGGATTGTGCCGGCTGAAGATATCAAGACAAGCCGGAAATTGCTTTTCGATACCAACCTGTCTCATGTCAAGCTGATGCTGATGCGGGGGTCAGATGTCCCTACCTATGTTGAATTTGGCAGTGCTGATATGGGTGTAGCTGGAAAAGATTTAATCCTGGAAGTAGGGAGCGAAGGCTACTACGAACCGCTGGATCTGAAAATTGCACAGTGCCGGCTAATGACAGCTCAGCCCAAGGGAGTAAAGCTGCCCCATGGCCGTATTCGTGTGGCCACCAAATTCACCAATATTGCCAAGCGATATTTCGCTGAGCGCGGGCAGCAGATCGAGCTGATCAAGCTCAATGGAGCGCTGGAGTTGGCTCCTTCTCTGGGGCTGGCAGATGTTATTGTGGATATTGTCGATACCGGCAAAACACTGGCGGCTAACGGGCTCGAAGCGCGTGATACCATTGCTTCCATCTCCTCGAGAGTCATTGTCAACAAGGCTGCCATGAAGCTAAAGCATTCGCAGATTAACGATGTGTTAGCTAAACTGCGGACGGCTGTTGAGAACAGCTCCTAGTCATCAAGCAACAAGACTTTTCTATACCAAAACTATGAGTTCCATTGCCAAGCAGATCAGGCAGCTATCTACTGCCGATGCCGACTTTGAACAGCAACTGATTGGTTCGCTGCAACGCGATATGTTAATCGAAGATGAGGTCGTGCAGTCGGTCAACCAGATCCTCGCGGACGTGCGTGCCCGAGGCGATGCGGCACTTGTAGATTACACCAACAAGTTTGATGGTTTTGATGCGAAATCCATGGATGACCTGGTGATTGATCAAAAGCGGCTGCATGCTGCACTGGATGCCCTGGATGAAGATCAGGCGACTGCACTGTCCCATGCGGCTGAGAGAATCAGGCGTTATCACGAAAAACAGAAACAGAGCTCCTGGCATTACGAAGAAGCCGACGGTTCCGTCTATGGGCAGAAAATAAGTCCGCTGGAACGAGTAGGTGTGTATGTTCCAGGTGGCAAGGCGAATTATCCTTCCTCTGTCCTGATGTTGGCCATCCCGGCCCAGGTGGCAGGAGTCAAAGAGATCATCGCAACTGTGCCCACACCCTTTGGTGAGGATGGCAATCTGGTGTTTGCGGCAGCGGCACTCGCAGGTGTGACCAGGCTTTACACCGTGGGCGGCGCACAGGCCGTTGCCGCGATGGCTTATGGCACCGAGACAGTGCCGCGAGTGGACAAAATAACTGGCCCTGGAAACATCTACGTCACCGTTGCCAAGAAGTTGGTATTTGGTGAAGTGGGCATCGACATGATCGCTGGCCCCTCCGAACTTACGATTATTTGTGACGGCAAGACTGATCCCGACTGGATTGCCATGGACCTGTTCTCCCAGGCGGAACACGACGAGCAGGCGCAATCAATTCTGATCACCACCAGTGCAGAATTTCTCGAGAGTGTAAAAGCGAGTATTGATCGACTGCTGCCCGATATGGAGCGCAGGGCGATTATCGAAGCTTCGCTTCTCGACCGAGGTATTCTGATACTGGCTGAGGATATGGAGAAGGCAGCAGTTGCCAGTAATCTGATTGCGCCAGAACATCTGGAGTTGTCGGTAGAGGATCCCGACTCATTGCTCAATTACATCGACAATGCGGGCGCAATATTCCTGGGTAGATATTCGGCAGAAGCTCTTGGTGATTATTGTGCCGGACCAAGTCACGTATTACCCACATCGGGTACTGCCCGATTTTTCTCAGCCTTGGGGGTTTACGATTTTCAGAAACGATCTTCGATTCTGAATGCATCGGCACAAGGTGCGCACAAGCTTGCAGGCACTGCCTCCCTGTTGGCCAGGGCAGAACATCTTCAGGCCCATGCCCTGTCGGCAGAGTATCGCCTGGATCCTGATTCCGACTGAGGTGATTCTGCCTGCCCTTTAAAACCGCTTACCGTGGTTTTATTGTTGGCCGAAGCCTGGGTTTTCCAGTTCCTGGGCTTCGATGACCACGGCCTGGCCAAATCCCAGGGTTGTAGGCAATGTGTGGTTGCGGCCATTGCGATAAACTTCGATGTCGATCGTATCGCCTGGTTTCTTGTTGCGAATCTCCATCATGATGTTCTGGCCATCTTCGACAACAGTGTCTTCGACCCGGGTAATCACGTCGCCGGGGAGAATGCCAGCTCTCTCCGCTGCGCCTCCAGTATCCACGCTCTCGACCAGCATGCCGCGAATATGGTCAACGCCGAAGAATATCTGTGATGAATTCTCGTCAAGTGCCTCTCCTGTAAGCACACCCAGGTAACCTGAATTCGCTGCGATGGCATCTGCCACCATCTCTTCGAATGCGCTGATGGCAATATCGACAGGGGTGGCAAAGCCAATGCCTTCAAAATTCCCGGACTCGGACAGTATCGAGGAATTTAACCCCACCAGCTTGCCGTTCCTGTCGATGAGCCCCCCACCAGAATTTCCCGGGTTGATGGCTGCATCGGTCTGTATCAGCGAGGTGTTGCCTTCCTCGTTTCGGTTCAGTGCACTGACGATTCCTTGAGAAACTGACAGTCCAATGTTTCGGGGATAACCAATGGCAAACACTACATTGCCTATTTCCAGATCATTGGCCGAACCAATTTCAATCGGAACCAGACCGTCTGAATTGATATGTAACACCGCCAGATCATTCGCCTGGTCCCAGGCGACGACTGTGGCAGGCGTTCGATGCCCGTTGCTGAGAGTCACCTCCGTATCGAAGGCATCAAACAGGGTGTCTACGACATGAAGATTGGTAAGTATAAACCCACGCTCATCGATAACCACGCCAGAGCCCAGGCTGTCTCGCTCGCCAAGGTACAGGTTCAGGCGATCTTCTGATGCGCGCTCTACGGATTCCACGTTGACACTGGTTGCGCTGATAGCGACTACCGATGGTGACGCCTTGGCAATCGCTTCGGCGAAGCTCGGTGACGGTTCACTGGCAGCGACCGGTTCAGGAGAAACAGAACTGGCGCTAGAAATGGTATTTTTAATTTCTTCCAACTGCTGGTATTGAACAAACACAATAGCCACCAGGATGCCGCACATGATTGGCCATCCCAAAAACTGCAATGCCTTGCTGAGTTGATTCATGTGTGTAGCTTCATGCCAGTTACAAGCCGGAAAAGCGCACTATGGTATGATTGCGCTGCCAAGTCACTATACAGCGAAGGCATAGCCGATTCCAATGGCACTTGACGCCCAACAACTACACTCCGAACTTGATACTTTGCTCAATCCCGGCGCCTTTCGGGACTACTGTCCGAATGGTCTGCAGGTAGAAGGGACTCGTGCAATAAAAAAGCTGATTACAGGAGTCACAGCTTCACAGGCCCTGATTAAAGCAGCAATCGAGAATGAAGCTGATGCGCTTCTGGTTCATCATGGATACTTTTGGCGTGGAGAAGATCCCGCAATAGTGGGATTGAAACGAGCCCGGGTAAATTTGCTGCTGGAAAACAACGTCGCTTTGTTTGCCTATCATCTCCCCCTCGATGCGCATCCTGATCTCGGCAATAATGCGCAGCTGGCAAAATTGCTGGACTTTAAAGTTGTTGATCAGACTGGCCCGCCAGGAGAAACGCCCTTGGTCTGGTTGGGGGAGACTCACAATGCCCTGAGCGCAACTGCCCTGGCAGAACATCTGCAGTCTAAACTGGGGCGCGAACCAGTTTGGGTGAGTGGTGGTGATCGCGAAGTCAACAAAGTTGCCTGGTGTACGGGTGCCGCACAAAACTTTTTTGAGATTGCCGTAGCCAGTGGTGCAGATGCCTACATCACCGGGGAGATCTCAGAGCCCAGCGCTCACGTCGCCAGGGAGGCGGGTGTGCATTTTTATGCTGCGGGGCACCACGCCACAGAACGATATGGCGTACAGGCAGTGGGTTCGCATTTGGCAGACAAATTCGGTATCGAACACGAGTTCATCGATATCGACAACCCGGCCTAGCGACCGGTTCCTCAGATTATTTCCCTTTCCTTGAGTAGTTTCATCACTGTGTCCAGGCATTGCTCAATATCGAGCCTGGCCGTGTCCAGTTCCAGATCCGTGAATTCTGGCGGAGCGTAGGGAAAAGACAGCCCTGGTATGTCGCTGGAATCTGAGCCTTCGGCAGATGCATAGAGCCCGCTGGGATCTCGCTGGATGCACACCTCCATAGGCGGATTCAGATACACAATAATGCAATTGTCCTTGCCGATGACACTGAGTGCATGTTCCCGGGAGTCAGCATTGGGCGCGACGAATGAAGCGCAGCAAATAACACCTGCGTCATTCAAAAAGCGGGCGATGTGTGCACTTCTGCGAAGGTTTTCCGCTCTGCCTTCGGCATCGTGGGGCAGATCTTTGCTTATTCCCAGTCGCATGGTTTTACCATCGAGAACAGAGCTGACCCTGCCTTGATCAAACAGTCGACGCTCCAGGCCGTTGGCCAGCGTTGATTTGCCCGAGCCGGACACGCCAATGAACATGACAGTGGCAGGTTTTTGCCCATAGCGGGCGGCTCGTTCTTCTTTGCTGACATGGATATTGTGAGCCTCTGCCGTTGGAAGTTTGGGCTGCTGCTCGCAGCTGATCATGCCCGCTCCCACGGTGACATTGCTCAACGGATCGATGAAGATAAAGCTGCCGGTCGCTCTGTTTTGTTGGTAGCTGTCGAAACACACTACCTGATTCAGCACCAGCTCAACCTGGCCAATTTCATTCAGTTCCAGACCTGGCGCAGGAAGCTGCTCGAGATTATTGATATCGATTCGGTGACGAATAGACTTCACCTTGCCTGGTACGGTGCGACTGCCGATCTTGATTTCGTACTGGTCACCCGGCAGCAAGGCCTTGTCTGTCATCCAGACCACGGACGCCTCGAATGTATCTCCAGTGTTGGGAATATTGTTGGTATGAGTGATCAGATCGCCACGACTTACGTCTATTTCATCTTCCAGGGTGAGGGTAATGGCCATGTCTGTGTAGGCCCTTTCCAGCTCTTCGTCGTAAGTCACAATGGACTTCACCCGGGACGTCTTGTTGGAGGGCAGTACCACTATCTCATCACCCTTGTAGATAACGCCGGAAGCAACCGTGCCGCAAAAGCCCCTGAAATTCAGGTTGGGGCGATTAACAAACTGAACAGGGAAGCGAAAGTCAGTGAAATTTTTGTCCTCGCTGATTTCGATATTCTCAAGAATCGGCATCAGGGGTTCACCGCTGTACCAGGGCATATTGGTGCTGGCGTTGACTACATTGTCCCCGGTGAGTGCAGACAGAGGAATAAAGATGAAGTCGGTCTGCGGAAGCTGCTCAGCAAAATTGAGAAACTCATCCCTGATCTGTTGGAACACTTCTTCCTTGAAATCCATCAGGTCCATTTTGTTAATGGCTACGATGACTTTTTTGATGCCTAACAGAGTGGCGATATAGGTATGGCGACGCGTCTGTACCTGCACGCCGTTGCGCGCATCGATAAGAATGATCGCCAGGTCGCAGGTGGATGCACCGGTGGCCATGTTACGTGTGTACTGTTCATGGCCGGGCGTGTCAGCGATGATGAATTTTCGTTTTGCGGTGGAGAAGTATCGATAGGCGACATCGATTGTGATTCCCTGTTCCCGCTCTGCCTGCAATCCGTCCACCAGCAGGGCCAGGTCGAGCTTGCCATCCATGGTGCCTGATTTGACGCTGTCTGCCTCGATGGCTTTCAGCTGATCTTCATAGATCATTTTTGAGTCGTGCAGCAGGCGACCAATCAGTGTGCTTTTGCCGTCATCCACGCTGCCACAGGTGAGCAGGCGCAACAACTCCTTGCGTTCGTGCTGCGCCAGATAAGCCTTGATATCCGTGCTGATCAGTTCAGATTGATGAGACATCAAAAGTAGCCTTTACGTTTCTTTTCTTCCATGGAACCGGCTTTATCTGTATCAATCAGTCGACCCTGCCGTTCTGAACTGGTGGTGAGCAACATCTCCTGAATAATTTCCGGCAAGGTTGTGGCCGTGGATTCAACCGCTCCGGTGAGCGGGTAACATCCCAGAGTTCGGAAACGCACAGTCTTGGTTTCGACCTTCTGATCTGGCCCGATTGGCATACGATCATCATCGACCATGATGTCGATGCCATCCATGTTCACCACGGGTCTGGGCCTGGCAAAATACAGCGGTACAATGTCAATATTGTTCAGGTAGATGTACTGCCAGATATCGAGCTCTGTCCAGTTTGATAGCGGAAAGACCCTGATGCTCTCGCCCTTGTTGATTTTACCGTTATAAATATTCCACAACTCGGGTCGCTGGTTTTTGGGATCCCACATATGGTTTTTGTCCCGGAAAGAGAACACGCGTTCCTTCGCCCTGGATTTCTCTTCGTCTCTCCTTGCACCGCCAAAAGCTGCGTCGAACTTGTGTTTGTCGAGAGCTTGCTTGAGTGCCTGGGTTTTCATGATGTCCGTGTGCTTTTCACTGCCGTGGGTGAAAGGGCCGACTCCCTGTTTCACGCCTTCCTCATTGATGTGCACGATAAGATCGAGGCCCAGGTTTTCCATTTGCTGGTCACGAAACTGGATCATCTCGCGAAATTTCCAGGTGGTATCAACATGCATGAGCGGGAAGGGTGGTTTGCCTGGATAAAAAGCCTTTAGCGCCAGATGCAACATCACTGCCGAGTCTTTACCGATCGAATAGAGCATGACCGGCTTGTCGAACTCAGCTGCAACTTCCCGAATAATGTGGATGCTTTCCGCCTCCAGCAGTTTCAGGTGGGTGAGGTTGTACTCAGACATAAGGTATCAATCGAGGATCTGTCTTGGGAGAATGGCTTTATGCAGCGATGTTGAAGCTATTTGTTGCTTTCCGAAATAGCAGGTTCTTCATTGGCGGCGGTTTTGGATTTTTCAATACCAAAGTCCTCGGCCAGGGCGCCTTTTTGATCCGGGCTCTGCTTGGCAGCATAATCTCGCGGAGGAATAAGAGGGCTGGGTTCTTCATTCTTTGAACCCACCTCGAATACAGCATCCGATTCCGCCGGTAATAATTTTCCAGCCACGTCGTCCGGACAGAGGTCTTGTGCTCCGCTGGCAAGATGCTGGTAAACATCGCGATAGCTCTCTGTCATGTGTTGCACCAGTTCGGCAGTCATGCTGAAGTGGTTGCTGACACTGTCCCTGTACTCGGCGTGATTGTCCTTCAATTGTCGAATCTGGTTTTCCAATTCACGAATTCGTGAAGGACTTGCATTCAGGCGAGTGGCAATGACCAGGCCCAAAGCGATGCCGACAGCCAGTGCTCCAATTCCTATCAACCAGGCCACTTGTGTTTACTCCTCACTATCAATACTTAAAAGCAGATACAGCAGATTTCAGGGTGTCGCGGTAGGATTGCTGGGAAGTATACCTTATTTGCCAGCCCTTTCTGTAATGGATATTCATCGGTAGCTTACCTAAAATGCCGCAACTCACGCTTCCCCTGACCTGCCACTGAAGATTCATGCTGCCACTGCAACGCTACAATCAAGACCTTCAATCCGGTCTAATCACCCGCGACCCGGAACAGGAGCGCATCCTCGGGTTGATGCAGCGGTTGCATAATGAAGTTGTCACGGCTGATGTTCGGAGCGCCAATCCGCTAAGCCGCATATTGCATTGGTTCCAGGGCGGTACGCGGCCGACACAGTCCGGCAAAGGTATTTACCTCTGGGGCGGAGTCGGTCGGGGCAAGACCTATCTGATGGATTTGTTCTATGACTGTCTCCCCGAAGGTCGCAAACAGCGAACTCATTTCTATCGATTCATGCAATCTGTGCATGGAAGCTTATCCAAAATGCAGGGCAGTGCTGACCCACTACGAAGAGTTGCTCAAGAGATCGGCAATGAAATCGATGTGCTGTGTTTTGATGAATTTTTCGTCTCTGACATCGGTGACGCCATGATCCTGTCCGGCCTGCTTGATGCCTTGTTCGCCAACGGCGTGTTGTTGGTCGCGACCTCCAATATTCCACCGGATTTACTGTACGAGAATGGCTTGCAAAGGGAGAAGTTCCTGCCCGCCATTGAACTGCTCAAGCGACACACGGAAGTCATCGAGATGGAGGCAGGCGTGGATTATCGGCTGCGTAGCCTCAGTGGTTCGGAGTTGTATCTGCACCCCATGGACTCGGATGCCCTTGGCAAGCTGGAAAAGCATTTTTCAGCACTGGCCCCCGATCATCTGAATATTCAGGAAAATCAATCGGTTGAGATACTGCGAAGAGAAATAATCGCGCGTTACTGCGCGGATGATGTGGCCTGGTTTGAATTCGTGGAGCTGTGCGACGGCCCACGCAGTGCTTTTGACTATGTAGAGATCGCAAAACTGTTTCACGCCATCATTCTGAGTAATGTGCCGGCTCTCGATGACGGCAGCAGCGAGCAGGCGCGCCGTTTCGTAAGCCTGGTGGATGAATTGTACGACCGCAAGGTCAAGCTCATAATCGGGGCCGAGGTCCCGTTGGAAGAAATCTACAGCGGGAGCAGTCTGGAGTTCGAAATGCAGCGCACCCGGTCCCGACTCACTGAAATGCAATCCCATGGGTTCCTGGCCAGTGGCCACCAGGCCTGATTTACCCACGAAAATAGTGATATTTTGCTTAATTCCAGGGCAACACCCCCAATTGGCTGTAGCCACCAGCCGGCCGGCATTTCAGGCCTAAAATGCCTTGAATGTTATACCCTGCTCCTGTAGTATTCGCGCTCCTTTATGTAAAGCCCCTGAAGCGTGAAATGAAAACCTATAGTGCAAAACCTAACGAAGTCACCCAGAACTGGCTTCTTATTGATGCCGAGGGACAAACTCTGGGTCGAATGGCCACGGAGATTGCTACCCGCCTGCGTGGCAAGCACAAAGCGGAGTACACTCCCCATGTGGATACCGGCGACTACGTGGTAGTCATCAATGCCGACAAGGTCCAGGTCACCGGTAACAAGATCACGGACAAGATGTATCACGCACACTCAGGGTTTCCAGGTGGTTTGAAGTCCATGTCTTTTGGACAGCTGCGGGAAAAGGCACCCGAGAAAGTCATTAAACTGGCTGTCAAAGGCATGCTGCCGCGCACCCCACTTGGCCGGGCGATGTTCAAGAAACTGAAGGTCTATGCCGGCACAGAACATCCCCACACAGCCCAGCAGCCTGAAGCCTTGCAGCTTTAAGCGGCAATAAGCGAAACGAAACAGAAGAGAATCCAGACCCCATGGCCAGCACTCAATACTACGGTACCGGACGACGCAAGACTTCAACAGCTAGAGTTTTTCTCAGCAGTGGCAGCGGCAACATCACTGTAAACCGTCGCCCACTGGACGGCTACTTTGGTCGTGAAGTGGCTCGCATGATCGTGATGCAGCCTCTCGAGCTCACGGAAATGACAGACAAGTTTGATATCCACGTGACTGTCAGAGGTGGGGGAAGTTTTGGCCAGGCTGGTGCTATCCGTCATGGCA
This sequence comes from Gammaproteobacteria bacterium, assembly GCA_040218615.1. GTDB lineage: Bacteria > Pseudomonadota > Gammaproteobacteria > Pseudomonadales > Pseudohongiellaceae > UBA9145. The sequence continues at coordinate 270,170 of JAVJRC010000015.1, read as the reverse complement.
TCACCCGTGCGCTGATGGAATACGATGGTGAATTGCGCCCAACCTTGCGAAAAGCCGGTTTCGTGACGCGAGACGCGCGCGAAGTGGAGCGCAAGAAAGTAGGGCTGCGAAAGGCGCGCAAGAGACCTCAGTTCTCCAAGCGATAGACGCCAGTCCCATCGATCAGGAAACGCCGAATCCGATTTACGGTTCGGCGTTTTTTTTGGTCATTGAAAAGATTGTTTTGTGCATAAAAAACAAACACTTAAGCAATCAATAGCCAGTCTTGTCACTTGAAAAAAAACCCGAAATTGACTACACTGCGCCCGGTTTGCCAACCCGCACAAGGAATTGAAGCCAGCGTGCCGCAGAGCCGCCTGATCTTCGCGAACTTTGTTGCAATTTTGACCCAGATTTAGCGAATCCACCTCGAATACAGTTTCGTAGTGTTTCATGTAGTTCGAGATTGGTTATTAACAAGCGTGCTCTCAAGGAGAAATATACGGTGACTGACGACAGTAAAAATGCTGGCCGCAGACGTTTCCTGGTGGGCTCCACGTCGGTAGTAGGAGCTGCCGGTGTTGTTGGAGCTGCCGTCCCATTTATCGGTTCATGGAACCCCAGTGCCAAAGCCCGTGCCGCGGGTGCCCCAGTGCGCATTGATATTAGCCGCCTTCAACCTGGCGAAATGCTGGGTCCAATTCCTGCCTGGCGTGGACGGCCTATCTTTGTGGTCCGACGCAGCGAAGAAGCCTTGGCAGCACTGAACGAAAATCCGGATCGACTGATAGATCCCAACTCCACCGAACCTGAGCAACCAGACTATGCTCAGAACGAATACCGATCGCGACGCCCCGAATTGCTGGTGTTAGTTGGTCTCTGTCCACACCTTTTCTGCTCTCCTACTCCTCACATCCAGCTCAGACCTGAGCCCTTTGACAGCGAATGGCGAGGTGGATTCTTTTGCCCCTGCCATGGCTCCCGATTTGATTTGGCTGGCAGGGTCTATGCCGGTTCACCCGCATCTCGAAATATGCCGGTTCCTCCGCATTCATTCGAGGGTGACGATATTCTTGTGGTTGGTGTAGACGAGGAGAATGCGGCATGAGCGATATCAGTTCTTCAACAAGTGCCAGCAGCGCAAACAAGCCAGGCCGGTTCATGTCCAGCATGATTGGGCTGCGGGATTGGGTAGATGCCAGATTGCCCATCGTCGCGGCATGGAAGAAACACATGAGCGAATACTACGCTCCAAAGAATTTCAATTTCTGGTATTACTTTGGCGTGTTGTCCCTTGTGGTTCTCGTTATTCAGCTATTGACTGGAGTCTGGCTGACCATGAACTACACACCGAGCGCCGAAGCTGCTTTCGCATCGGTTGAGTACATTATGCGCGACGTGGAATACGGATGGATGCTGCGTTATCTGCATTCGACCGGAGCCTCGGCATTCTTCTTCGTGGTGTACATGCACATGTTCAGAGGATTGATGTACGGATCCTACAAGCGACCCAGAGAATTGTTGTGGGTTATTGGTATGGCAATCTACCTGGTCCTGATGGCAGAAGGTTTTATGGGCTACATTTTGCCCTGGGGACAGCTGTCATACTGGGGTGCAAATGTAATCGTGTCCTTGTTCGGTTCGATTCCGGTTATTGGAGAAGATCTGCTGGTTTGGATTCGAGGTGATTACCTGATCTCTGGTGCCACGCTTAACCGGTTTTTTGCATTGCATGTAGTGGCACTTCCAATTGTGCTTATCGCTTTGGTATTTGTTCACATTCTTGCCCTCCATGAAGTGGGTTCAAATAATCCCGATGGAGTCGAGATCAAGCAAAACAAAGGTCCCGATGGCAAGCCTGTTGATGGTGTGCCTTTCCACCCTTATTACACGATTTATCACGACCTGCCGGGCGTGGTTCTGTTTTTCTTCGTGTTCTGTGCCATCGTATTTTTCGCGCCGGAAATGGGTGGCTATTTTCTGGAGGTGCCAAACTTCCAGGAAGCAAATTCGCTGAAAACACCTGAGCATGTGCCGCCAGTCTGGTACTACACGCCTTTCTACTCCATGCTGCGAGCGGCATCGATTCCTTTGTTTGGTATCGATGGCAATTTCTGGGGCATGCTGGTGATGTTTGGCGCTATTGCTGTGCTCTTTGTGCTGCCCTGGCTGGACAAGAGCCCGGTGAAGTCTATGCGTTATAAGGGCTGGTTTAGCCGCATTGCACTGCTGCTTTTCGTGGTCAGCTTTATTATTTTGGGCATCCTTGGAACTCAGGCTGTAACTCCGGCCAAGCAACTGCTGGCACAGATTATGACGATCGTCTATTTCGCCTATTTCTTTGCCATGCCGTGGTACACACGAGCCGAGAAGGTGGCAACACCACCGGAACGAGTGACAGGTCGCTGGATCAGTATTCCGCAACTCATAGGCAGTTTGCTGTTGTTGTTTCTGCTGGTATTCGTGCCCATGATGCTGGTATCGAGCTCTGCAGAAGCAGCGTCTGCCGGGAATCTGGATCTGGAACATGTGGAAACAGATTTCGAAGACAAGGGTTCGCTACAGCGGGGGTTCGCAACCTATATGAATTACTGCTATGGCTGCCACGCCCTGGGCTATGCGCGCTATGAGCGAACAGCAATCGATTTGGAGTTGGACTCTGAATTGGTCATGGCCAACCTGGTGTTTGATGACTCGCTGATCGGTGACCTGATCGAAAACTCCATGTCAGAAGAAAACGCGCAGAACTGGTTCGGTGCGGCTCCTCCTGATCTCACTCTGACTGGGCGGGTTCACAGCCCTGACTGGTTATACACCTACCTGAAATCGTTTTATAACGATGATTCAAGACCATTCGGAGTGAACAACAAGATCTTTCCAAATGTGGCCATGCCCAATGTATTTCATGAGCTGCAGGGCGACGTGACATGTGATGATCATGGTACCGGCGACCCAGCTCAATGTGACTTGCATCATGTGGAAGGCACGGGAGAGCTGAGCACAGAAGAGTTCGATTCGATGGTCGGAGACCTGGTCAACTTCCTGTATTACATTGGTGAGCCAGTACGCGCTCGTCGCCAGGAAATTGGGGTATGGGTGCTCTTGTTCCTCGGTGTTCTTTACGTGCTTTCAGCACTTATGGCTAGAGAATTTTCAAAGGACTATCACTAGGCGTCAGCAAATTACGGCTGCGGTCTGAATTGAATTTCGTTACGAAATTACAAATACAAATAAATTGAGGAACTAGTATGGGTGTGGTCGCTAAAAGATCATCTATGACATTTTATTCTGATGGTACCAGCCACTACAGCCATCGAGTTCGAATTGTCCTTGCTGAAAAAGGGGTCACTGTTGAGACCATCGACGTTGACGCTGACAACAAACCTGAAGATCTCGCATCGCTGAATCCCTATAACACCTTGCCTACGCTGGTGGATAGAGACCTGGTTCTGTATGAGGCGGATATCATGATGGAATACCTGGATGAGAGGTTTCCACATCCGCCGCTGTTTCCTGTTTACCCTGTTGCCAGGGCACAGAGTCGGTTGTGGATCTATCGCATCAAGCAGGACTGGTGCACGCTGGTCGATGCCCTGATGGCTGGCGATGGAACTCCTTCCCAACTAGACAAAAAGCGCAAGGAGTTACGCGAGAGCCTGATTTCTATCGCCGGTATTTTTGCTGAAAAACCATTTTTCATGAGCGATGAATTCACTATCGTGGATTGTTGTGTAGCTCCGATTCTCTGGCGATTGCCGAAAATGAAAGTCGATCTGGGTAAAGGCAAAACAGTCAAACCGCTTCTGGAATATCGAGACAGATTGTTTGCCAGAGACTCCATAATGGCGAGTTTCTCAGAACAAGAAAAAGAAATGGTCTAACTTCATCATCAAGCCATCGATACTGTCGGTGTATTCTTCATGACCATGACACCCAGCCGACCCTATATTGTTCGCGCGCTCTACGAGTGGATCGTAGACAACAACTGTACGCCCTATATTCTGGTGAACGCGTACGGGGACGGGGTGGAAGTCCCACAGCAGCATGTCAAAGATGGGCAAATAATTCTCAACATCTCGCCCATGGCAGTCCAGGGATTGTCACTGGGTGACGACAGAATCGATTTTGACGGCAGATTCTCGGGTATCTCTACCCAGGTGAGCGTGCCCATCGCTTCGGTGCTCGGTATTTATGCCAAGGAGAATGGCCAGGGAATGATTTTCGATCCTGAGGGTGTGCCGCCAACGCCGCCTCAGCCCACCGGGACCGACGAGCCAGAAAAGTCCGATTCAGATTCTCAGCCGCCAGCCAAGTCAGGAGGCAAGAAGCCACCGTTGAGGTTGGTTAAGTAGGGTGAACTGCGTGGCTTGGACAAGCCTTCGCGCCGTCAGTGAAGCCCGCACCTAGTTGATATACTCGAACACCTTCACGACACGCTGCACCCCGGAAGTATTTCTGGCAACAGTCGCAGCATTATCTCCTTCCAGTTGGCTCAGGATGCCCATCAGGTAAATAGTGCCATTCTCGGCAATAACCCGCACCTGATCTGAAGGGACGTCGCGGTTGGCCAGAATGCGAGTCCTGACCTTGGTCGCAATCCATGTGTCATTGCTGCGGGATAACAGGCTGGTTTTTCCTGCCACCTCAATCTCATTGTGGATCCGTTTGATTTCCCTGCTTGCCTGGCTCGCGATTTCTGTTGCCCTGGCCTTGAGCGCCTCTGACTCCACCTGGCCGATCAATAGCACTACACCATTGTGGCTGATGGCATCGATATTTGCGCTCTTTAGCGCCGGTTCCTGTGATTTGATATTCACAATGACCTTGGTTTCGATTATCTCATCTTCAATGACGGTGCCGGTAGTGCGCTCGGTAGGGTCTTCCTGGATGCCCTGATCGCCGGTTGTTTCAACCAGAATTGCCGTGCACGAGGACATGACCAGACAGAACAATAGTAGTAAGTGAATTCTGGATCTCATTCGTTATCCCCTCCAAACAATTTAGTATCAATAAAATCACACAGGCAGTGTATTACCACCAGGTGAACTTCCTGAATTCGTGCAGTGCGATCTGCTGGTACTCGAATTTCGATGTCTTTTCCCTGCAGCAGTTTTGCCATTTCGCCGCCATCCCGGCCAGTCAGTGCGACGACGCTCATATCCCGATCATGGGCTGCCTTGATGGCTGCGATAACATTCGGAGAATTTCCGCTGGTGGAAATAGCCAGGAGTACATCCCCGGTCTGACCCAGGGCCGAGACCTGCTTGGAAAAGATTTCGTTGTAGTCGTAATCATTGGCTATCGCCGTCAGGGTCGAGCTGTCGGTGGTAATCGCTATGGCGGGTAAGCCCGGCCGTTCCTTTTCAAACCGATTCAACAACTCGGCGGAAAAATGCTGGGCATCGCCAGCCGAGCCTCCATTGCCACAGCTTAGAATTTTTCCTTCATTAAGAAGGGATTCAACCATGACATCACCAGCTCGCTGCACTGGCTCCACTAACTCACTGGCCGCTTTCTGCTTGGTCTCAATACTTTCTACAAAGTGACCTAGAATTCTGTTCTGAAGATCCATTTACTGTCTCTGGAGTACTTAACTGATTGATTTTTATGCAATTGCGGTCTTTAGCCCCGAGCCTGTTCAGGCAATGCACAGTGTCTGATATATCGGCAGAAAATGCAGCCAGGATACCCTTGATTGAAGCAATCCGGGATGAAGTTACCGGACCTTGATATAGACAGACAAGCAGGCAGCAAAGTTTCAATAAAACGCATGCCTGATCCATTGAATTTCGTCTTTACCACCGTGACCCGGATGAATAGCAACCACATCGAAGCGGCTGGCCATTGCCTGGTAATGCTGATGTTTCATCAGGTACAAAGCTGCAGCACGCCTGATTTTCTGTTGCTTGTGGGCCGTAACAGTAGCCATGGGCGTGCCAAATTCTGAAGACTTTCTATAGCGTACTTCCACGAATACCAGATGTTGTGGAGGGTGTAACATCACCAGATCGATCTCTCCGAAACGGCAGCTGAAATTGCGCTCAAGCAGTTGCAGGCCATTCTTTTTCAGAAAGCGACATGCCCTGGCTTCCTGGTGCTTGCCGCGGGCGCGAGTGTGATTCAGTGGCAGCAAAGTGGAATTCTCTGCATGATGCTGGCGTGCTCAGTCGCTGCTGGAAACTACCAACTCCGATTGCAACTGCGGTCTTCCATTGATGAATCTGGCGACGCTTACTGAGCGGTGTACTCTCTGGTCATCTGTCATGCTCAGGACTCCGGTTGTTCCAGGTAGCCTGTTCAGCTTGCCGGATGCAAACTGCTCCAGCCTTGCATACAGGCGAAAGCTGTCGATGCCCAGGGCGCGCAGGCGCTGGCTGGGGCCATTTGCCGGACGCAATGACTGGTTCACTGTGGCTTTCAGGTTGTCGTTGGATTCCAGCAACCACGGTGTGTCGGTAAACCAGATGCCGTCAAGGTCACGATTGTCACCGGAAGCATTGGAGCCATCAAAAATCGAAGGTAATGAGTAGACGGGAATATCCTGGGCGAAATAGAAGGCCAGGGTAGGCTTGATGGATCGTCCCTGGCTTGGGTTGGCAACCAGAAAGATAAAATCTATGTCCTGGCGCCTTCTGGGTATGAATTCCATGTTGTTCCGAGGCAAAAGCTGCAGCAGGCGCTCGGCTCTCGCTTCACTGGAGTCTATCGCGATAAGTCGCTTCACAGTGTCTGAATAATCAGTGGTTTCTGCGAAGGTGGTTTCAGAAACTACCGCCCCGCCCCGGCTTTCCCACTTGTTGGCAAATAACTCCCTGAGGCGGACATAGTCGCTGCTTTGTGGTGTCACGATTGCCGCATTGCGGTAACCTGCCTGCCAGGCCAGATTGCTGAGCTGCTCAATATCATCTTCCGGTGCCAGTCCGAACTGATAGAGATTTTCCGTGGCGCGCGAGGGACTGTCTGCATAATTCAATGCCAGGGTGGGAACGGGAAGTTGTTCCCTGGCAGCAAGTTGATTAACCAGTTGTTTATTGAGCGGGCCTATAACCAGGTCGACACCAGAAGCGACGGCCTGGTCATAAATCTCTGCAATATCACTCACGCCGCTGCTGTCAAAGACCGATACTTGTGGCACTTCCCGACTGATAGTCAGCGCTTCGTAATAGGCACTGAAAAAACCTTCCTGGATGGTGAGCCCGGCTGGCTGTTGAATGGGCAGGATCAAGGCGATCTGTCGTGGTCGCTCAGCCCAGACCGATTCCAGTTCTGCCAGCGGGTCTGGTAATCGGCGGCTGGCAGAGTGGCTGGACCATATCCTGCGCCACTGTGCAATGGCATCGAGTTGTGCGCGAATGCTTTGCTCGTCTTCCCGATAGACTCTCTCCAGTTCGATCCAGCCCCGCAACTCATAGCTTTCGGCTGCACTGGCGAGTCTGGCCAGGTCGTCACTATCGATTCGTTGCAAGGCGTCCCAGATGGCATTGAACACATTGGTGCTGTTGTCGTTCTGCAGATAAGGAGTGGCCCTTGAATAGGTGAGGACTGCATCCGCAAAACGGCCTTCCTCTGCCTGAATATTACCCAGCAGTTCGATGAGTTGTGTGCCAAAGACATCATTGTCATCGGCGTCTTCGGCCAGGGCGCCGGTGAGCCATCGAATCGCTGCCTCGTTGTTGCCTCTTTGCCTGGACAGGCTTGCCTGGGCCAGTACGTAGCGAAAGCGCAGATCGGTCGGCAGCAGGTTCGACCTGGGTATCTGGGCGAGTTGGTTATCCGCGCGCAGTAATAGTCCCTCTCCCAACAAGGCTTCCGCGGCTTCCAGTCGCAACAGCACAGCCGCATTACCGGTGCTGCTCTCAGCCCGCTCGATTAGCTCATCTATTTGCGCTGTTGTAGACTGCGTCTCCACAGCAACTGTCTCGGTGGGCGCAATTTGGGGAGCGCTGCCGCAACTGACAAACAACACTCCTGTGAGCATCAGGATGAAAATTCTGGGCAAATACTGTGTGCTGTCTGCCAGCGTGTAATTCATAGGTCGGTTTCGAGGTTGTCCGGGTAACAGGAATTGTGGGGCAGGTGCAGCCGGGTCCAACATCCAGTAGGTGATTTCAGAAGACTAGTACAAGACTATACCACGAGCAATTATTTGCAGAATTCAGATACAGAGCAGAAGTCCCACGAGCGAGCTGTCAGCGCAGGCATACTCTACATCGTCGCAACCCCGATCGGAAACCTGGCTGATCTGAGCGACCGGGCGCGCCAGGTATTGGCTGAAGTGACCTTGATCGCCGCAGAGGATACCCGCCATTCCGGGCAGTTGCTTGCCCACATTACCCGGCAGGGAAGTTTGCAGCCTTACCATGATTTCAGCAACCAGGCGCAAACGGACAAGCTGCTGTCGCGACTGGCATTGGGCGAATCTGTTGCGCTGATTACCGATGCGGGCACGCCACTGATTTCAGATCCCGGCTTTCGCCTGGTCCAACTGGCCCGAGAGCAGGGCATCGCTGTATTTCCTGTGCCCGGAGCCTGTGCTGTCACCGCTGCCTTGAGTGTTGCTGGCCTGCCTACGGACAGTTTTGCCTTCGAAGGATTTCTGCCAAGCAAGTCGGGGGCGAGGCAGGAAAAACTGCGCAGCCTGCAAGATGAAACGAGAACCGTGGTCTTTTATGAGTCACCCCACAGAGTGGCCAAATCTCTGCAAGACATGCTGAAAGAGTTTGGTAACGACAGACTTGTTTTTATTGCCAGAGAGATGACGAAGAAATTTGAAGAGCATTTTCTCGGGACATTGGGAGAGGCGTGTGAGTGGATTGCAGCAGATGATTACCGCAGCAAAGGAGAGTTTGTAGTTGTTATCTCGGGGGCAGATGAGCAGGTGCTCAAGCAGAACGCAATGCATAGAGGTCTGGCGATGGTACATGAGCTTCGTGCCGACATGTCGCTCAAACGGGCAGTGACTCTGGCGGCAAAATTTTCTGGGGCCAGGAAGAACGAGCTTTATGCAGCAGCGCTGGCCAATGAGGCAGATGACTAGGCTCTCAAAGTCACTGCTGATTGCTTTAGGGCGGCGCATCTTTTAATCTGACCCCGAGTCAGCCGGACAATTGCTGTCCGACCACCTACTGACTTTGTTTTCCTTGTCCAGAACAGGCAGAGTCAGTAGGTGGTCGGAGAGAGGAAAGTCCGGGCTCCATAGAGCAGGGTGCCAGGTAACGCCTGGGAGGTGCAAACCTACGGCTAGTGCAGCAGAAAAGAAACCGCCAGGTCCTCGTGATCAGGTAAGGGTGAAATGGTGCGGTAAGAGCGCACCGCGCGACTGGTAACAGTTCGTGGCAAGGTAAACCCCACCCGGAGCAAGGCCAAATAGGAACCCGCTAATGTTGCTCGCATTGGGTTCGGGTAGGCCGCTAAAGGCCTGTGGCGACACAGGTTTTAGATGAATAATTGTCCTCGACAGAACCCGGCTTACAGGCTGGCTCACTCTATTTCCTTCCGGGCTCGTCAGGGCCCGAAAATTCTTAAGAAATTACTTTAATTAAGCGCAGTACTGGGCTGAATTTATTGTAGTTATGATTCTTAAGAACAGGCAAGTTCACGCCAGGTTCCCTTCTTTTAGCGGCATGTTCACGTAAATTCTTGAAAAAAATAGATAAATAGTCTTGCGCAGATGCCGATGTCTGCCTATAGTGTGTCGATGTGGAGAAAAGTGGAAGAAATTGTTTATTTGTGGGGAATAGTGGAATTCCTCTGAACAATTCACTTTCTGATAATACGAATGGGGACTCGCTGTGTTTCGCGGCATCAATACGATCAACCTGGATGCGAAAGGGCGCATGGCAATGCCTGCGCGCTACCGTGATCAGCTCATGCAGAGCTGTGGCGGGCATCTGGTAGTCACCATCGATACCAATCACCGCTGTTTGTTGCTGTATCCGATTTCGGAATGGGAGCAAATAGAACGGCAGATTGAGTCATTATCCAGTTTCGACCCGATGTCACAGCGGGTCAAACATCTTCTCATCGGTCATGCCAATGACCTGGAATTAGACAGCAACGGACGCGTCTTGTTGCCGCAGGAGCTTCGACTTTATGCGCAGCTTGAAAAGCATGTCTGTCTGATTGGCCAGGGCAAGAAATTGGAAATCTGGGATCAGGACAGTTGGGCACAACAGCGTGATCACTGGTTGACTGAAAATTCGACGGAAGGAGAGCTCCCGGAAAAGCTTAGAACCTTGGCTTTGTAATGGGCTCCGGCCTGATAAGGGAACTTCAAACGTGCTGCATAAAACGGTACTGAAAGAAGAAGCAGTTGCAGCACTCTCCGTACAACCGAATGGATTCTATATCGACGCCACGTTTGGTCGTGGTGGACACACGGAGGCGATTCTTAAAGAACTCGGTCCTGAAGGCGTTCTGTTGGCGCTTGACCGGGATCCGGAAGCAATTGCCGCGGCCAGAAAACTGCGTGAACTGGATAAGCGGCTGGAAGTAGAGCATGGAACTTTTGCTGAAATCGATGACTTGGCTGAACGCTATGGAGTTTTGGGAAAGGTGAGCGGTGTATTGTTTGACCTGGGCGTGTCATCGCCTCAATTGGACAACCCGGAGCGGGGCTTCAGCTTTCTTCGTGACGGACCGCTCGATATGCGTATGGATACCGAATCGACAATGAATGCAGCAGACTGGATAAACGCGGCGCCAGCCGGAGAGATTGCGGACGTGCTCAAGCAGTTCGGCGAAGAGCGCCATGCAAAGCGTCTTGCCAATGCCATTGTTCGCGAGCGGGAAGAAGAGCCAATCAGCAACACAGGGCGCCTGGCGGAGATTATCAAGACAGCCCATCCAGCCTGGGAAAAAGACAAGCATCCGGCAACCAGGTCGTTTCAAGCCATTCGAATATTCGTCAACAGTGAGCTGATGCAGATCGAAAAAGGGTTGCAATGCAGTGAAGCAGTATTGGCCCCAGGCGGGCGACTAGCGGTCATCAGTTTTCACTCACTGGAAGACAGAATCGTGAAGCGGTTTATCGCCGAAAAAGCGCGCGGTGACAATTTTCCAAGAGATCTTCCTATACCCGCTGACAAACTCACTCCCAGCCTGAAGAAACTGGGAAAGGCAATCAAGCCTGGCGATGCCGAAATCAGTGCCAACCCACGGGCGCGTAGCGCAGTGATGCGGGTGGCGGAGAAATTAACACCTCGAGAAAGCATAGCCTCATGAAGGACAAGAGCAAGGCAAAAGACGTTCAGTCCCCAACAAGTCCCCCGCTGGAGGTTCTGCAGTGGCTTGGTCTTGTGAGCGCAAGATCGTTTGCGCTGTATCTGTTGTTGGCGGCTGTGCTGGTTTCAGGGTTGCTGGTGGTGCGCACAACCCATGAAAACAGATTCGCATTTAACGAGCTGCAACAGTTGCGAGACCAGGCTGTGCAGCTGGATGTTGAGTGGGGGCAGCTACTGCTTGAGCAGAGCACCTTCGGGGTAGATGGCAGGATTGAACAGAAAGCCGCAGAACAACTTCAAATGCAGGTTCCCGATATCGACGACATAGTGATGGTTCAGCATGACTAATGGCACTGTCAAAGAGTTTTTCAGCAGGTGGCGAGAGCTGCTGGTGCTGTTCGCCATGCTGTTGTGTGTGGCAGCAGTGGCCTGGAAATTGAGCGCACTTACCATACAGCAGCGGGATTTTCTGCAGGGGCAGGGCGATGCCAGAACCATACGGACTGTGCCTCTGGTGGCGAACCGTGGCTTGATCACAGACCGCAATGGCGAGCCTTTGGCGGTGAGCACGCCAGTACAATCTATTTGGGTAAACCCTGGTGAGTTGGTGGGTGACGCAGATTCAATTGCTGCGCTTGCCGCAAGCCTTGATATGAATCCAGAGACCGTTGCCAACAATATTGCCAGAAACTCAGAAAAGGAATTTTTGTATATAAAAAGACGCCTGTCTCCTTTTGAAGCTGAGAAAGTGATGGCGCTTGGTCTGGATCATGTTTATTCCCAACAGGAATACCAAAGGTTTTATCCTCAGGGCGAAGTCACAGCGCACCTGGTCGGATTCAGTAATGTTGATGATGTGGGGCAGGAAGGTCTCGAACTTACCTACGACGACTGGTTGCGGGGGGTACCTGGTCGTCGTCAGGTAATGAAGGACCAGCGAGGCCACATCATCGAAGAGCTGAATACCATTCAGACTGCAGAGCCAGGCAATAACCTGATGCTTTCCATAGATTTTCGTATTCAAAATCTGGCCTATCGTGCGCTGAAAGCTGAGTTCATTACCCGGCGAGCGAAAGGTGCATCGGCTGTCGTTCTGGATGTCAATTCCGGAGAAGTGCTGGCCATGGTTAACCAGCCTTCTTACAACCCTCACAACAAAGCCAACATGACCGATTTTAGCGTCCTGAGAAACAGGGCGATTACCGATATTTACGAGCCCGGCTCCACGATCAAGCCCTTTACTATTATCGCCGCGCTTGAATCCGGCTTGTATGAGCCTGACACCATTGTCGAAACCGGCCCTGGCTGGATGATGGTAGGACCTAATGAAATCAAGGACCTGTTCAACTATGGCACGCTGACCCTGGAGACGGTGATCACCAAGTCAAGCAATATAGGTACCAGCAAGATTGCCTTTGAAATTGGCCCGGAACCGATTCGGGATGTGTTGCAACGTGTGGGTATTGGCGATGTGACAGGCACTGGCTTTCCGGGTGAGCGTGGTGGCGTATTGCCAAACCACCGTCGCTGGAGTCGCATCGAAACAGCAACGTTGTCCTATGGATACGGATTGTCTGCATCGGCCTTGCACCTGGCCAGGGCCTATTCAGTCATTGCCGATGATGGCGTATTGAAACCGGTCTCCTTGTTAAAGCTGGACTCGTCTGAAATTGCCGAGCTGCCAAGGGAGCAGGTGGTGGACAAGGCCATTATTGGCCAGGTCAAAGAGATGCTTGAAACGGTTGTCGACAGGTCCCGCGGTGGTTCTGCTGTCGAAGCCAACATACCCTTCTACCAGGTTGCTGGAAAAACCGGCACCGCCCATGTTGTTGGTGAGTTCGGTTACGAAGACAATCTGCATAACTCCTTGTTTGTTGGCATGGTGCCGGCGTCCGACCCCAGAATTGTTGTTGTCGTTGTAATTAACGAGCCCAAGGGTGATGAGCACTATGGTGGGCAAGTGGCGGCTCCGGTGTTTGCCGAAATTGCATCTGGCGCCATGCGCGTGCTCAACATACCTCCCGATCAATTGCCCGATAACCAGAACACTATCTCGGCGGTGCGATAAGTCATGGAAACTGCAGAACAAATACACGCCAATGCATTGCTGGCGGACTTGATCGAAGGGCTGGTAGATATTGATTCAGCCAACCTTGAGTCATTGCAAGTACTGGTTACCGGAATCCAGCTCGATAGTCGATTGTTACAACAAGGTGACCTGTTCCTGGCTTGCTTTGGTCGCAATCATGATGCCCGGGATTTCATCGATCAGGCGCTGGAGACAGGGGTGAGTGCTGTGCTTGCCGAATCGGGTAATCAATGGCAGGGCGTTCAGCTGCTTCAGGGGCGACCGGTAGTGGCGATAGACAACCTGTCTGCGAAACTCAGCGAAATCGCAGCTAGATTCTATGGGCGACCGAGTGAATCCATGTCCGTAATTGGAATTACCGGTACCAACGGCAAGACCAGCTGTAGTCAATTTATAGCCCAGGCACTTAGCACCCTGAACTATAAATGCGGAGTGATGGGTACGCTAGGTTATGGATTGAGTGGCGAACTGAAAGAGACCAGTCTGACTACGCCAGATGCCGTGTTTACACAAATGGCGTTGGCAGAGATGCTGCAGGAAAAAATTGATCCCGTTGCAATGGAAGTTTCCTCCGTGGGATTGCATCAGAAGCGAGTTGCCTCGGTTCGTTTCGAAACTGCCGTGTTTACCAATCTGAGTCGCGATCACCTTGATTATCACGACAGCATGGAGGCGTATGCAGAGAACAAGCGCAAGTTGTTCACAATGCCTGGGCTTAAAAACGCCGTTGTGAATCTTGATGACTCTTATGCCTTGTCCATGATTAATGCAATCAGTGGCGATGTTGAAGTTATTACCTACAGCACGAGCAATCCTATCGCGACAATTCATGCCGAGTCATATGAGCTTGAGCCGAATGGCTACACGGCATTGATACAAACACCATTGGGCAGGGGAAAGATCAGCGGAAATCTGCTGGGCTTTTTCAATTTCAGCAATGTGCTTGCGGTTCTGGCCACACTTTTCGCTTACCTGCCCCAGCGTATGCAGATTAGCAATGAGCAATTGTGTGAATTGATCTCGCAGTTACGACCAGTGACCGGGCGCATGGAGATTATTGGTGACTCAAGTGAAGTGGCAGTAGTTGTGGACTATGCGCATACGCCGGATGGATTGCGCTGTGCCCTGCAGGCGTTGCCTGCTCATTTCGAGGGTGATGTGTGGTGTGTCTTCGGTTGTGGTGGAAACCGGGACAAAGGCAAGCGTCCACTGATGGGGGAAATTGCCGAACAACACTCTGATCACCTGGTGCTCACTGATGACAATCCTCGCAATGAAGAAGGCGACGACATTATCAAACACATCATCAGTGGCATCACTAATCAGTCAAAAGTGGAAGTCATCAGGGACCGAAGTGAGGCGATTCTTCATGCAGTTTCCCGGGCGAAACCTGGCGATGTCGTGTTGGTAGCAGGAAAGGGCCACGAAAATTACCAGGAAAAAGAAGGCGTGCGGCATATGTTTAGTGATGCCAGCCAGGTGCGGCTGGCGCTGCAAAAACGGTCTCGATAAGCGGGTTCATTGAACACTATTGCAAACCAGAGCCAACAAGTTAACGAGTGACAAGCAATTGATCGAAGCCATGAGTCTCAGTGAATTGGCTTCCGAAATGGAAGCAACAATGATTGGTGGGGAAGCGCAGTTTGCTCATCTTTCTACCGACACCAGAACTTTGCAGGCTGGAGACGCTTACCTGGCGCTGAAAGGTGAACACTTTGATGGGCATGCATTCGTGGCCGCGGCAGAGCAAGCTGGTGCCAGCGCGCTGATAGTCGAGCGGGAGCAACAAACAACTCGACCGCAACTGCTCGTACCCGACACCCACGTGGCGCTTGGAGACATTGCGCGGCTCAACAGACAGCGGAGTTCTGCAACTGTGCTTGCATTAACCGGCAGCCAGGGCAAAACAACGGTAAAGGAAATGACCTATAGCATTCTCGCTGACAAGGCGGAAACCCTGGCAACTATTGCCAATCTGAATAACACCATTGGAGTGCCCTTGACCTTGTTGCGAATCGAGCCACAACACACATTCGCGGTAATCGAGATGGGCGCAAACAAAGCCAGGGAAATCGCTTTTTCAGTTTCAGTCACGCAACCCGATGTTGCACTGATAACCAATGCCAATGCGGCTCACGTTGAAGGCTTCGGCAGCTTGCAGGGAATCGTGGAGGCCAAGGGTGAGATTCTGGATGCGCTGTCTGCGGACGGTGTGGCCGTGCTCAATGCCGACGACCCGAATGTAGCGCAATGGCAAGCGCGAGCCAGTCAGTGCAGGCAGCTTACCTTTAGTGCGCGAGAGTCTGGTGAAGCGGACTTCAGTGCAAAGAATATCGAGGTCAACAGCGCGGGAAAGGTTTCGTTTTGTCTTTCCTGTGCTCATGGAGAAGTGGATATCCAGTTACCACTGCTGGGCAAGCACAATGTGAGCAATGCCATGGCTGCAGCGACAGCCGCAATGGCTGCGGGGGCTGGTCTGGAAAACGTCAAGGCTGGACTGGAAAAAGTTCGGGCGGTGTCTGGACGCTTGAATGAGCTGGCAGGTCTTTCCGGCTCAGTCTTGATTGATGATTCCTATAACGCCAGTCCCGCTTCATTCTTCGCCGCTATCGATGTATTGGCCCAGACTGCAGGCCAACAAATATTGATCGTTGGTGATATGAAGGAGTTGGGTGATGAGTCTGAAGAATCCCATCGTCAGGTGGGTCGCTATGCCGCGAAAAAGAATATTGATCAGTTGTGGGTGACAGGAGAATTCGCTTCTACTGTTGCCACTGCTTTTGGAAATTCAGCCCAGGTTTTTCAGGACAAGGATCAAATGCTTGAGGCGGCCAGGGATATCGCTGCAGAAGATGTTGTATTCCTGGTGAAAGGATCCCGCGGGTCCCAAATGGAAACTATCGTTTCAGGCCTGAGCGCTGAAGGAGAGGGTTGATGTTGGTTTGGTTATCAGACTTTCTTATGCAGTTTGACAGTAATTTCGCTGTCATCCAGTACATCACCGTGCGCGGGATTTTCAGCATACTCACTGCATTGGGTGTTTCGCTGCTCATTGGGCCCTATATGATTCGTCGGCTCAACTATCATCAGATTGGCCAGGTTGTCAGGGATGATGGTCCGGAGACGCATTTTAGCAAGGCGGGCACACCCACCATGGGTGGAGCTCTTATTCTTGTCAGTATCGCAATGAGCACATTGCTCTGGTCTGATCTGTCAAATCACTATGTCTGGGTTGTGTTGCTGGTGACCATGTTGTTTGGTGCCATCGGCTGGGTGGATGACTACCGTAAGGTGTTTGAACAAAACCCGAAGGGGCTTTCGCCAAGATGGAAACTTTTCTGGCAATTTCTGATTGGCACTACCGCAGCGTATGTGTTGTATGAAACGGCAGTAAGCTCAATCGAAACCGACTACATCGTGCCATTTTTTAAAGACGTGGCGATAGACATAGGCATTTTCTATGTCGTGATCAGCTCCTTGATGATTGTTGGTTTCAGTAATGCGGTAAACCTCACCGATGGTTTGGATGGATTGGCGATATTGCCCACAGTTATGGTCGGTGGGGCTCTGGGAGTGATCGCCTATCTGGCAGGTCATGCAGAGTTTTCAGCTTATCTGAACATACCCAATGTCGCTGGATCGGGAGAAGTGGTGATATTCGCCGGCGCCCTTGTGGGAGCGGGCATGGGGTTTTTGTGGTTCAACACCTACCCGGCGCAAATTTTCATGGGTGATGTGGGTGCACTGGCACTGGGTGCAGCACTTGGGGTCATGGCGATTGTGTCCCGCCATGAGATTGTGTTGTTCATAATGGGAGGTGTGTTCGTTGCCGAAACTGCATCCGTGATTTTGCAGGTAGCTTCCTACAAGTTAACAGGCCGGCGGTTGTTTCGCATGGCACCGATTCATCACCATTTCGAGCTTAAAGGATGGCCAGAACCGCGGGTAATAGTTCGATTCTGGATCATTACGGTGATGCTGGTTTTGTTTGGTCTGGCTACATTAAAGCTTCGATAGGAGCTGGTGAGCGTAGTGAGCGAGGAAGGCAACGGTCTCAAAGTGATTGTTGGCCTGGGAGTGACCGGGCTGTCCTGTGCGAGGTATCTCTCGGCAAAGGGTGACAGGTTTAAGGTGGTTGACAGTCGGCAGAACCCTCCGGCTTTGGCTGAATTCAGGAAGCTCTATCCCTCGGTACAATATGAACTTGGAGGTTTTAACCAGGAAACGTTTACGACTGCTCAGGAGTTGATTGTGAGCCCTGGTATTAGTTTGAAAACTCCTGAGATAGAAGCTGCAAGAAAACGTAATGTCCGAATAACAGGTGACATTGATATTTTTTCCAAAACAGTAACGTCGCCTGTCGTCGCGGTAACAGGCTCGAACGGCAAGAGCACAGTTGTGGAGTTGTTGGCAGAAATTCTGGATACAGCAGGCGTCAATGTGGGAGTGGGGGGAAACCTCGATAGTGAAAGAGCCAAGCCCGCTTTGGATTTGCTGCTTGAAGAACCCAGGGAAATCTATTTGCTGGAACTTTCCAGTTTCCAGCTTGAAACGACAGAATCCCTGGGAGCAGAAGTGGCCACGATACTGAATTTAAGTGCTGATCATCTTGATCGGTATGAAGGCTTGGAAGATTACTTGAGTGCCAAGCAAAGAATTTTTAGAGGTTGCAAAAAAGTTGTGTTGAACAGAGACGACCCCTACAGCAAACCACCAGAGGATATTCAGGTTCCAACTCTGGATTTCGGTTTCGGTCGCCCCGGCAGCAATGGGTTCGGGTTACTGGAAGAAGGCGATGACCAGTACCTGGCTTTTCAGTTTGAAAAGATTGTTTCTGCACACGAGTTGAAAATATTTGGTCTGCACAACATAGCCAATGTCCTGGCAGCTTCGGCTTTGGCAAAGGCTTTGGATATTGATATGGCAGCAATCAGGAAGGGGATTCAAAGCTTTACCGGATTGCCACATAGATGCCAATGGGTTGCGAATATTTCCGGAGTGGACTTTTACAATGATTCAAAAGGAACCAATGTAGGCGCAACGCTTGCCGCTGTTGAAGGTCTGGGTCAGCGTATCGCAGGTCATATCCTGCTGATCGCAGGAGGCGTGGGCAAGGGAGCGGATTTCAGGTCTCTGGTGCCAGTGATCAATCGATGGGGAAAGGAAGTCATTCTGATTGGTCGTGATGCAGTAGAGATCGCTGCCCATTTCGATTCTGACATACAAACTTATTTTGCCGAAGACATGCAGGATGCAGTGAAGGTGTCCCTGGAACATGCCGCGCCTGGGGACGCTGTGTTGCTGTCCCCGGCCTGTGCCAGTTTCGATATGTATGACAACTATCGACATCGTGGGCAGAGTTTCATCGAATCGGTGGAGAGATTGCAATGAGCATGGCCTCGGTAACTCATCGAATACCAAAATCCGGCCAGGCGGAACCGTACAGTCTGAATGGCTTACTCCTGGTATTCAGCCTGCTGCTCAGCATTGGTCTGTTAATGATGACTTCTGCCTCTGTGGAAATAGCCAGCAGCCAGTACGGCGACCCGTTCTTTCATCTCAAGCGGCAGCTTGTCTTTGCATTCATGGGACTGATCGGCATGTTGATCACCCTGCATGTACCCATGCGAATGTGGCGACGCTTTAGCTGGTTTTTGTTGATGGCATCCTTTGCGCTGTTGTTACTCGTACTTGTCCCAGGGATAGGAAAAGTAGTCAACGGCAGCGCACGCTGGATAGATCTCGGGTTTTTTAATCTGCAGCCATCAGAGTTGGCCAAGGTTTTTATAGTGATCTATATGGCCTCCTATCTTGAAAGACACCTGGATGAAGTGCGAGACAACTGGTCAGGCTTCTTAAAGCCAATGCTGGTGATCGGTGCCGCGGTAGTATTGCTTCATTTTGAGCCAGATCACGGCTCGATGGTAATTCTGTTACTCACTGCGTTCTGCATGATTTTTTTAGCTGGTGCAAAATTTTACCGCTTCTTCATCATGTTGTTACTCTGCACGGGTGCAGTGACCTACGTTGCGGTGATGAAGCCTTATGTTATTGCGCGATTTTCTTCCTATCTTAATCCCTGGGCTGCAGAGAACGTTTACGGCGGCGGATACCAGCTAACACAGGCTCTAATTGCTTTCGGAAGAGGGGAGCTGTTTGGTGTTGGGCTGGGCAACAGTATCCAGAAACTCTACTTCCTGCCACATGCGCACAATGATTTCGTCCTGGCCATCATCGGAGAGGAGCTTGGCCTGCTTGGCGTAGGCATTGTTGTCATCTTGTTCTGCGCGCTTGTAGGAATTGGTTTTTCCATAGGTCGCCGTGCACAGGCAAACGGTCAGTTGTTTGAGTCCTTCGCTGCCTATGGAATTTCACTACTGTTCGCTGGCCAGGCGCTGATCAATATTGGTGTGAACATCGGTTTGCTTCCGACTAAAGGACTGACCCTGCCTTTTCTCAGCTATGGAGGAGCGAGTCTGATTGTCTCCTGCTTCATGGCGGCTCTGCTGATGCGAATCCAGTACGAAGTGGATTGTTTCGGTGAATCTGACAACAAGGAACCGTTGCCGTGGAAGAGAGGGGCTTAACTGTGTTGATTATGGCAGCAGGCACTGGAGGCCATGTGTTTCCCGCCTTATCCATTGCAGATGTAATGCGCGAGAAATCCATTCATGTTGAGTGGTTAGGGACGCATCATGGGTTGGAAAACCGCATTCTCAAGGATACTGATATTCCCCTCCACAAGATATCTGTAAAAGGATTGCGAGGTGGTGGGATCAAAAAGTTGATCACTGCTCCATTGATGTTGCTCAAGTCCTTGCTGGAATCCTGGCGAGTGCTTGGTGAAGTCAAACCAGATTTCGTGTTGGGAATGGGTGGATTCGTTTGTGGACCAGCGGGCCTCGCCAGCAGAATGCGTGGCATCCCACTGTTCATTCATGAGCAGAACGCCGTGCCTGGATTAACCAACAAGCTACTTCGTCCTTTAGCCAGGAGAGTATTTGAAGGATTTCCCGACACTTTCCAATCCAGATCGAATGTGCTCTTTGTTGGCAACCCGTTGCGATCCACTATTACAACATCTTCGGGGACAGCTAGTAGAAAGAGAATTGCTGGTGAGCCACTGCGCCTGCTCGTTCTTGGTGGCAGCCAGGGTGCGAAGGCGATCAATGAAGTTATTCCGCAATTAGTCGCATCTGTTGGTGAGGAATTGCCACTGGAAACAATGCACCAGGTAGGTGCGAATCATCTCGATGCTGCCATCGAGTACTACCAGTCATGTGAGCTGGAACCTGGTGAAAAAAACAGATTGCTGCCGTTCATCGACGACATGGCCGCAGCCTACCGCTGGGCCGATGTGGTTATTTGTCGTTCCGGAGCCAGCACGGTTAGTGAAATCGCGGCCGTTGGCTTGCCGGCAATTTTTATCCCTTATCCATTCCACAAGGATGAGCAGCAAAAGCTCAATGCCCAGTGGTTGGTAAGAGAGGGTGCGGGTTTGATGATTGAGCAAAAAGACCTGAGCGCGGAGCGATTGATCACCGAATTGAGTCGATTCTTGACAACCCCGGACCTTGGCGAGCAGATGAGCCAGAAAGCCAGGTCGCTGGCTGTTCTGGATGCTGGCAGAAAAATTACCGAAGTTTGCCTGGAGGAAATCCATGCCGGCTAAGCAGGTTATCCATCAGGTGCCCGAGATGCGCCGAATTAAAACCATCCATTTCGTTGGCATTGGTGGTGCTGGTATGTGTGGTATTGCCGAGGTTCTATTGAACCAGGGGTATCGCATTACTGGTTCCGATCTTAAGAAAACCAACAATACCGAACGATTGCGCAAGATGGGTGCCTCTGTCTGGGTTGGTCATGAAGCCAAACATGTGAAGCAGGCAGACGTGGTTGTGTATTCCAGCGCTATCAATCGCCGTAATCCCGAAATCAAGGCGGCAATCAGTCAGGACAAACCGCTGATACCTCGTGCTGAGATGCTCGCAGAACTGATGCGTTATCGCCATTCAATCGCAATTGCGGGCACACATGGCAAAACCACCACAACCAGTATCGTCGCATCGATTCTGGGCGAGGCGGGCTTTGACCCCACATTCGTCATAGGTGGGTTGCTTAACAGTGCCGGTAGCAATGCCCGCCTCGGGGAGAGTCGTTATCTGGTCGCTGAAGCGGATGAAAGTGATGCTTCATTCCTGCACCTGCAGCCGATGGTGGCTGCAGTCACCAACATCGAAGCAGATCACATGGACACCTATGGTGGAGACTTCGAAAACCTGAAAAAGTATTTTGTCGATTTTCTGCATAATCTGCCATTTTATGGTCTTGCCGTGCTGTGTATTGATGATCCGGTAATCAAAAGCATTTTGCCTCAAATCACCCGACCGAAGATTACCTATGGTTTTTCCAAAAACGCGGACTATAGAATCACCGGCCTGGTTCAGAAGGGGCTGGAAATTCAATTTGAGGTGAGCAGGCCAGACAAGAAGAGACCAATCAAGATCGCTCTCGGTATGCCCGGCCGACACAATGCACTCAATGCCACCGCAGCAATAGCTATTGCCTCCGATGAGGGAATCAAGGATGCCGATATCAAGCGTGGTATCAAAAAGTTTTCTGGTGTGGGTCGACGATTCGACGTGCAGGGAGACTTCGAGTGCAAGAATGGCTCGATCACTGTTGTGGACGACTACGGCCACCATCCTTCCGAGGTTGCTGCGACTCTGCAGGCTTTACGTGCCGCATGGCCGAAACGCCGCCTGGTAATGATATTTCAACCGCACCGCTATAGCCGAACTGCAGATCTTTATGATGACTTCGTGGATGTACTCTCTGGCACAGACGTGTTGTTACTTCTCGATGTGTACTCCGCAGGGGAGAAAAGAATTGCCGGAGCCGACTCCCGAAGCCTTGGCAGAAGCATTCGGCTGCGCGGAAAAGTAGACCCGGTATACGTAAAGAATGAAAGCGATATACACAACATCCTCAGAGACGTTCTGGAGCCCTCAGACGTGTTGCTGACGCAAGGTGCCGGCAGTGTCGGAGGGCTCTCCAGGGAGCTTGTAGAGCGAGGCTTCGCTGGAAGCTAATTTATTGATTTTAATAGAAGAAATTGTGATTTAAGGGTCAAGAAAAGTACCCATGAAACCGATAAATAGAGAACACATACTTGGCAATTTAGGCCGTGTGGCAGTACTGATGGGAGGGAGTTCGTCAGAGCGTGAAATATCCCTGCTCAGTGGTAATGCAGTTGTTGATGGTCTGAAGCGACTCGGAGTGGAAACTGCCGTAATCGACGTGGGTGATGACGTGATTTCACGTCTGCAGACAGAACAACCGGACCTGGTATTCAACATGTTACATGGCAAGGGCGGCGAAGATGGCGTTATCCAGGGCATGCTGGAGATGATGAATCTGCCGTACACAGGAAGTGGAGTGCTGGCATCGGCACTGGCCATGGACAAGGTCAAAAGCAAGCAGATCTGGTTGGAACAGGGATTGCCCACTGCTGAGTTCGAAGTGTTAAGCGAGCATACGGACTGGGCTGCAGTTTTGAGACGGTTTGGCGAGGTAGTGGTAAAGCCGGTGAGTGGTGGATCGAGTCTTGGTATCTCCATGGTGCAAACCGCCGAGGCATTACAACAGGAATTTAAAAACGCACAAGAGTTTGACCAGCATGTTATGGCTGAACGCCGGATTGTTGGTAATGAGTATTCTACAGGTGTTTTAGGCGAACAATTGCTTCCGACCATATTGTTGGAAACGAAAAGGGATTTTTTCGATTTTGAAGCCAAGTATGTAGACGAGGCCACACAAATTACTTGTCCGCTGAATCTACCAGAGGATGTGCAGCAAAGAATAGACGAGATGGTTTTGGCAGCGTACCGGAGCCTGAATTGCAAAGGGCTGGCCAGAGTCGACTTTATGGAAGACTCGAAAGGGGATTTCTATTTGCTTGAGCTGAATACCATCCCAGGCATGACATCCCACAGTTTTGTGCCTACGTCAGCTGCCAGAGTTGGAATCGATTTTGATGAATTATTGCTTCGAATATTGGAAGAAGAAATCGCACATTGATTGCGTTAAAAGAATTGCATGAATTGGGAACTGGCAAGAACTGAATGATGAGCAGAGTGAACAAAACAAGAAAGTCCGGGCTTAAGGCCGGGCCGCGTTGGAAGCCAGGGCCTGGTTCGCAGCCCCTGAATACGACATCGGTCCTGTACCGACGGTTTGCCATTGTGGCGGTTTTGTTCCTGGGTTTTGGACTGATTGTTTTTGTGAATGCCGATTCGCTGTCGCAACGACTTAATCAACCTGTGATCAAGGTCAGGATGGAGAATCAATGGCAACGCGTTTCTGATGTGGAAGTGAGAGAGATGCTCTCAGAATATATGGGGACCGGCTTTTTCGACTTTGACGTGCTTGGAGTCAAGCGGACGCTGGAACAACACCCCTGGGTCAGAAAGGCCGATGTGAAAAAAATCTGGCCCAGCAGTCTGGGTTTACACCTCACAGAAGAGGTCGCCATTGCCCGTTGGAGCAACGGCAGTTTGCTGAATCAATATGGCGAGATCTTCAAGCCTGGAGTCACCAGTCATCTGCAGCAGTTGCCACTTCTCGAGGGACCTGCAGATTCACAGATACTCGTAATGGAGCAGTATCGGGCTATTAACCAACTGTTTTTCCCGGCCGGCCTCCGGGTTACCAGTTTGACACTCAGTGACAGGGGCACTTGGTCATTGAGCCTGAACGATGAGCTGGAAATTATTGCCGGTAGAGAAGAGGTGATGAGCCGGCTGGGTCGCTTCCTGGCTTTCTACAACGCCCAGGAATCTGTGGACATCGAGAACATGTTGGCTGTTGATCTGAGATACAGCAATGGGTTGGCTGTGCGCAGGCTACCCGATGAAGTTTCAGAGCTCGCAGCAAGATGAAGGTGTCTTTGATGGCTGTAGACAATATGAATTGGAATGCATGTACTAAAGCGGGAGAGCAATCGGAATGAACGAAGCGATCGGTGAGAACATGATCGTTGGGCTTGATATTGGGACTTCCAAGGTTGTCGCCATCGTCGGTGACATCAATGAAGATGGCAGTCTTGATATTGTAGGCATCGGCAGCCATCGTTCCCGCGGTCTGAAAAAAGGCACAGTGGTCAATATCGAATCCACGGTGGAATCAATTCAGCGTGCCATCGAGGAAGCAGAATTGATGGCCGGTTGCCAGATTCATTCGGTTTACGCTGGCATCGCTGGAAGTCACATCCGTAGCATGAATTCACACGGCATTGTCGCCATACGCGATGGCGAAGTGATGAAACCCGATATTGAAAGAGTCATCGACGCAGCTCAGGCGGTGGCAATTCCTGCAGACCAGAAAGTGCTTCATATTCTGCCGCAGGAATACATTATCGATTCGCAGGAAGGGGTCAAGGAACCACTGGGTATGTCCGGGGTTCGGCTTGAAGCCAAAGTTCACCTGGTTACCTGCGCCATCAATGCCGTTCAAAACATTGAGAAATGCATTAAGCGCTGCGGATTGGAAACCGATGAAATTATTCTGGAACAGTTGGCCTCCAGTTACTCGGTACTCACCGAAGACGAAAAAGAGTTGGGTGTGTGCCTGGTAGATATTGGAGGTGGCACTACAGACATCGCCATTTTTACTGAGGGAGCGATAAGGCACACAGGCGTGATTCCCATTGCCGGGGACCAGGTTACCAACGACATTGCCATGGCATTACGCACTCCAACCGAGAACGCAGAAGAATTAAAGATCAAGTATGCCTGTGCACTAACCCAGCTTGCCAAATCCGGAGACTCGATCAAGGTGCCCAGTGTTGGCGATAGACCACCACGAGAATTGTCGCGGCAGGCGTTAGCGGAAGTGGTAGAGCCCAGGTATGACGAGCTGTTCACGCTGGTTCAGGCTGAGCTGCAGCGTAGTGGATTCGAGAATTTGCTGGCGGCCGGTGTGGTGCTAACAGGCGGAACCAGCAAGATGGAAGGTGTGGTTGAGCTGGCAGAAGAGATCTTTCATGCGCCAGTAAGAATAGGTGCGCCTTATAACGTCAACGGATTATCTGACATCGTGAAAAATCCGATTTATTCAACAGGTGTTGGCTTGTTGCTCTATGGCCTGAAGCAACACCAGGCAGAAGACGGTATCGATCCCAAGCGGGATCCGCAGATTCATTTAGTGGATAGAGTGAAGAATTGGTTTCAAGGAAATTTTTAATCATTAACAAAATAGTTAACAGAATTTTTAACGAGGGGGCTATATGTTTGAGTTAGTCGATAACATTCCACAAAACGCCGAGATTAAAGTCATCGGCGTCGGTGGTGGCGGTGGCAACGCCGTTCATCACATGATCACGAACCAGGTGAACGGGGTTGAATTCATTTGCGCCAATACCGATGCGCAAGCGCTTAACAACCTCAAAGCCAAAACGATTCTCCAGCTTGGTAGTAATATTACCAAGGGTTTAGGCGCTGGCGCCAATCCTGAGGTCGGGCGCCAGGCTGCGCTTGAGGACAAGGATGAGATTGCCGAAGTGCTCAGTGGTGCTGACATGGTGTTCATTACTGCCGGCATGGGTGGAGGTACCGGAACGGGTGCTGCACCAATCGTTGCAGAAGTGGCTCGCGAGCTGGGTATTCTTACGGTTGCCGTGGTAACACGGCCATTTCCGTTCGAAGGCAAGAAGCGCTCCACGATTGCGGAAGAAGGCATCAAGCAATTGTCCGAACAAGTCGATTCACTGATCACTATTCCCAATGAAAAGTTGTTGGATGTACTCGGTAAAGACGCATCATTGCTTGAGGCGTTCAAGGCAGCCAATGATGTGTTGTTAGGTGCAGTGAAGGGAATTGCTGATCTGATTATGCATCCTGGCATGATCAATGTGGATTTTGCCGATGTGAAAACTGTCATGTCGGAGATGGGGATGGCAATGATGGGCACAGGTACTGCTTCGGGACCAGACAGAGCTCGTGAAGCTGCCGAGTCAGCAATCCGGTCTCCGTTGCTCGAAGACGTCAACCTGCAAGGTGCGCGCGGCATCCTGGTGAACATTACTGCTGGAGAAAATCTGTCTCTGGGAGAGTTCGCCGAAGTGGGTGACACCGTTGAGGAATTCGCATCCGATGATGCCACAGTGGTTGTTGGAACTGTGATAGATCCTACTCTGGACGACGAAATGCGCGTCACCGTGGTAGCCACAGGGTTAGGCGGCCATCAGATGGCGCCCAAGAAAGTGGTCGATAACACCGATTCCTCTGGCGATACTGATTTTCGCGAACTGGACCGACCCGCTGTCATGCGCAATCGCCCCTCTGCCGGGCGCGGTGCTGCCATGGCTCAGGCGGTAGGAGCGGAAACCGATATGGATTATCTGGATATTCCAGCTTTTCTGCGGCGTCAGGCCGATTAGCCCAGGGGCCGGTATATCTGGCCCTTGATGGCAATATCAGTCTGCCAATGCAAACCAGGTGTATTGGCAGATGACCCCAAAGTCTGGCTCCCTATATAAAGAAAGATGGAATGGGGAATGGGGAAAGGGGAGGGGGTAAGTGGTCCAGAAAAGCTGTGGATTCCACAATATATTGGGAAAGACCGGCATCTCTGGTACCATGCGTGCGTTTTGGCCCCGGGACGCCTGGATGAAAGGGAAGCAATCCTGCGAAGTCCGGTCTGATCACAAGAATCAGTCAGGGGGCCGCCGCTTTGGCAATGACCTGAAGGAAGGAACTGTCAGAACCTTGAGCAGAACCTTGAGTTCTGCAGCCCAGGGTCGACATATCAGCTATATCTGAATTAGCGCGAACCTCGGGAACTCATGGAGCTTTCCGCAGTCTCATTGTCCAGGGCCCGTAGAAGACCTATGTTAAAACAAAGAACGCTCAAGAATATCATTCGCGCCACTGGCGTTGGACTCCACACCGGAGAGAAAGTCTACCTGACACTGCGCCCTGCGCCAGTGAATACGGGTATCGTCTTCTCTCGTGTCGATCTGGACCCGGTTGTCCAAATCGAGGCCCGAGCCTCCAATGTGGGAGACACCACCCTTTCTACCACCCTGGTCAAGGACGATGTGCGCATCAGCACGATCGAACATCTGATGTCCGCCATGTCCGGGCTAGGCATCGACAATGCCTATGTAGATGTGAGCGCCCCCGAAGTGCCGATTATGGATGGGAGTGCGGGACCGTTCGTCTTTCTTATCCAGTCAGCGGGTATTGAAGAGCAGTCGGAGCTAAAGAAGTTCATCAAGATCAAGCGACCGGTGCGCCTGGAGCAGGGCGACAAGTCTGTGAGCCTGGAGCCTTTTGATGGTTTCAAGGTCAGCTACACGCTGCTCTACGATCATCCGGTCTATAAGAAGTACACTAAGACCGCGACCATTGATTTCTCCAGCACCTCTTTCGTCAAGGAAGTCAGCCGTGCGCGTACCTTCGGATTCATGCACGAGTTTGAAGAGCTGAGAAATCGGAATCTGGCCCTTGGCGCGAGCATGGATAATGCGATCGCCGTGGGTGATTACAAGGTTCTCAATGAGGATGGATTGCGCTACGAAGACGAGTTCGTAAAGCACAAGATCCTTGATTCCATTGGAGATTTATACCTTCTGGGGAACAGCCTGATAGGCGAGTTCCAGGGATATAAATCTGGACATGCTCTCAATAATGCTTTATTAAGAATGCTCGAAGTTAACGAAGACGCTTGGGAAATTGTCAGTTTCGACGAAGATTCGAAGGTTCCTATTTCCTACATGAAACCCGTACTGGCGGCATAACCCTCTTCAGTACCATCCAACTCTTTGATTTTATTCAATTAATTCGATTGTTGGGCCAAGTTGTTTCTATCGACTATTCCCCAGGTCTTGTTATAGCGGATGTATAGAAAAGGACTCTAGGTAGAAAGCCCTGCAATGAAGGTCATACTAGTAGATCAGCGCCATGGTCACACCCGGACCATAGTACTCAAAGGCTGGCTTAAAGGCCTGCTCTCCCTGTGTTTGCTGGGCGCGCCTATCGCCCTGGGCTATTTTGGCTATCAATTGGCCATTTCACAGAACAGCCTGATTTTCACTGAAGAAACCGCACAAAGCTGGGAGCGCCAGATTCGCACCCAGGCCGAGCAATTGGCTGAGGTCAAGAGCCAGTCTGAGCAGCAACTCGAAGCACTGACCCTGAGACTGGCCATGCTGCAGGCAAGACTGGTCAGATTGGATGCGGTGGGTGAGCGCATCACCACCATTGCAAACCTGGACAATGGCGAGTTTGATTTCAGCCAGCCGGTTCCAATCGGCGGTCCTGGCACCTCTCAGTCGCAACCTTATAGCGGTGCTGAATTTGTGACAGCAGTCGAACAGCTGGAGAGACAGCTGGAAGACAGACAGCAGCAGCTCGAAATTCTTGAAGGTTTAATGTCGGACCGGAAAATTCAGTCCGATGTGTTCATCGCCGGCCGGCCTGTGGACAGGGGTTGGATAGCCTCGAGATTCGGCCAGAGACCGGACCCCTTCACCGGTCGAATGTCGTTTCATGCGGGAATCGATTTCACTACAGGCAAGGCAGGTGCTGAAATTCATACCGTGGCAGCGGGTGTAGTTACCTGGTCTGGTCCTCGCTCCGGCTATGGCTTGATGGTTGAAGTAAACCATGGCAATGGCTTCACTACCCGATATGCCCATTCAGAAAAACTCCTGGTAGAAGTGGGAGACATCGTCAAGAAAGGGCAGAACATTGCTCTCGTTGGCTCGACTGGTCGTTCGACCGGCCCCCATGTACATTTCGAAGTCTACAAAAATGGTCGCGTAGTCGATCCTGCAGCTTATATTCACCGCACCGCCAGATAGTCCCTTCCCAAGAATTGCAGTTCATCCCGTGCAGCGTTAAATGCTCGCACCTTGTCATTGTTTGATTAAAAAATTAGTTCGGTATTCGCTATGACCATCTTTAGCAAAATTTTCGGCAGCAGTAATTCCAGAAAAATCAAGAAAATGGAAAAGACTGTAGCCGTTATCAATAAATTTGAACCTGAAATCCAGGCGCTGAGCGATGAGCAGTTACTTGGCAAAACCGAAGAATTCAGGGGGCGGCTGGAGGCGGGAGAGTCGCTGGAGGATTTGCTTCCTGAAGCCTTCGCCGTCGTCCGGGAAGCAGGTATTCGAACCCTGGGAATGCGGCACTTCGATGTACAAATGATTGGCGGCATGGTGCTGCATCAAGGCAGCATCGCAGAAATGCGTACCGGTGAAGGTAAAACCCTGGTGGCTACCCTAGCTGCCTACTTGAATGCGCTTTCGGGTAAAGGTGTGCACATCGTAACTGTGAATGATTACCTGGCAGAGCGCGATGCCAACTGGATGGGTCCGATCTATCAATTCCTCGGCTTGAACGTCGGTGTGATCAAGTCCGGGCAAAGTCCCGAAGAGAAGAAGACTGCCTACGATGCAGATATTACTTACGGAACCAACAATGAATTTGGCTTCGATTACTTGCGCGACAACATGGCGTTCAAGCTCGAAGACAAAATGCAGAAGAAGCCAAACTTTGCCATCGTGGACGAAGTCGATTCAATCCTGATTGATGAGGCCAGAACTCCGCTGATTATTTCAGGAGCAGCCGAAGACAGCTCCAGTCTCTACATCGCTATCAATAACCTGGTGCCTAAACTCGAACGCGGAGAAAAACAAGAGCGTTCGAAGATGGAGATGATGGACAAAAATTTCGTCCCGGAAGACAGCGGTCACTTCACAGTCGATGAGAAGAGCCGTCAGGTCGAACTTACCGAAGCCGGCCATGAATATGTTGAAGAGTTGCTGATCAAAAAGAAACTGCTGCAAGAGGGTGAATCTCTCTATGCGGCCACCAATCTGTCCCTGCTGCATCACGTGCATGCCGCATTGAAAGCGCATCACCTGTTTCACAAAGACGTCGAATATATTGTCCAGAATAAAAAAGTGGTGCTAATCGATGAGCACACTGGTCGAACCATGGAAGGTCGTCGACTTTCCGAGGGATTACACCAGGCTCTGGAAGCGAAAGAGGGGCTGGATATTCAGAGCGAGAGCCAGACTCTGGCTTCAACCACTTTTCAAAATTATTTCCGACTCTACGACAAGCTGGCCGGGATGACCGGCACGGCCGACACAGAAGCGTTTGAGTTTTCCCAGATTTATGGTCTGGATGTGGTGGTTATTCCGACGAACCAGCCAATGATCAGGGAAGATGCGAACGATTTGATCTTCCTGTCCATGGAAGAGAAATTCGAAGCCATTCTGAAAGATATTATTGAGATTCGTGACAGCGGCGCACCGGTGTTGGTGGGTACGGCTTCCATCGACACTTCTGAAATTCTTTCCAGATATCTGACAGAGAAGAAGATCAAGCACGAAGTACTGAACGCAAAGTTTCATGCCAAGGAGGCTGAAATTATTGCCCAGGCCGGACGTCCGGGCGCTGTGACCATTGCTACCAACATGGCAGGTCGCGGCACAGACATCGTGCTTGGCGGCAAGTGGGAAGCCGAAGTTGAAGCACTGGAGAACCCAAGCGAAGAACAGATTGCCAAGATCAAGGAAGAGTGGCAGCAGCGTCACGACCAGGTATTGGCTGCCGGAGGTTTGCATATTATCGGAACGGAGCGACACGAGTCCCGCCGCATAGACAACCAGTTGCGCGGACGGGCAGGTCGCCAGGGAGATCCGGGTTACTCTCGTTTCTATCTGTCTATGGAAGATAACCTGTTGCGAATTTTTGCCAGCGAAGGCGTGAAGAATTTCATGCGCAAGCTGGGAATGGAGCGCGGTGAGGCCATAGAGCATGGCATGGTTACCCGATCTATTGAAAAAGCCCAGCGTAAGGTGGAAGGCAGAAACTTCGATATACGCAAACAATTGCTAGAGTACGACAATGTTGCAAACGATCAGCGAACCATTATCTATCGGCAGCGTAATGAGTTAATGGCCAGTGATGACATTTCCGATTTACTGGTGGATATGCGTGCCGAGGTCGTATCCAATCTTGTCGACGACTATATTCCACCGCAAAGCGTGCCGGAACAGTGGGACCTGCCGGGTCTGGAAGAAGCCATTTTTACCGAGTTCAATTCACGCCAGCCTATTCAAGTATGGATGGATGAAGATGAACAACTGTATGAAGAGCAGCTCAAAGAGAAGTTAACCAGCATTCTCGAGCAGGAGTATGAAGAGAAATGCGCCGCCGTTGGAGACAATATGCGGCTCATTGAGAAGCAGATAACTTTGCAGATTCTGGACAGCTTGTGGAAAGACCACCTGGCAACCATGGACCAGTTAAGGCAGGGCATATTTCTGCGCAGCTACGGCGGCAAGAACCCACGTCAGGAATACAAACGCGAGGCCTTCGCTCTGTTCACAGAAATGTTGGATAACTTGCAGAGAGAAGCCATCAAGATGCTCAGCCTGGTACAAATCAGGCAGGAAGATGCAGCTGATTCTATCGAGAAGCAGCGCCGGGAAGAGCAGGCCAAGCAGCGAGTCAGCTATCAACATCAGGAAGTCTCTGCGCTTGCCGCTGAAGAAGCCCAGCAATCTGCAGGAGAGCGTGATGGGTCGAATGCGCAATCGGCACAAAGCCAGCAAGACCGGCAGGAGCCCTACGTCAGGGATGTCCCCAAGGTGGGCAGGAATGAACCCTGTCCCTGTGGCTCGGGCAAGAAATACAAGCAGTGCCACGGAAAAATTGCCTGACCTGCTGAATCATGGCTGACTCACTTCCTATCCACCAGGTGGCAGGTGTCCGGCTTTCTGCGGTCAAAGCCAATATTCGATATGCCGACCGGCTCGATCTGGTTCTCATTGAGCTACACCAGAATTCGTCGGTGGCCGGTGTGTTTACTCGCAATGCATTTTGCGCCGCACCTGTACATCTGGCGCGCCAGCATTTGAATGAGTCCAGCCCGCGTTATTTTCTGATTAACACGGGAAACGCAAACGCCGGCACCGGCAATGCGGGTATCAGAGATGCGCTGCAGTGCTGTGACGCGCTGGCAAAAATTTCCAATCTCAATGCCAATCAGGTTCTGCCTTTCTCAACCGGCGTTATTGGGGAGTCGTTGCCGGTTGGAAAAATTGTCGATGCATTGCCCGCGTGTCATGCAAAGTTGTTGTCGGATTCCTGGGGAGATGCTGCCACCGGAATTATGACCACAGATACCCGGCCGAAACTTTCCAGCAAGCAAGTCAGCGTAGGAGGAAAGGCGGTTAACTTCACGGGTATCGCCAAGGGTGCGGGAATGTTAAAGCCCAATATGGCTACCATGCTGGCCTTTGTTTGCACCGACCTGGGTATATCCCAGGAATCGCTGCAGTCATTACTCACCAAGGCCGTGGAGACCAGCTTTAATCGAATCACCGTTGATGGTGATACGTCCACTAACGATTGTGCCATGTTGGCTGCGACTGGAGAAAGTAGTTGCCAATTTGATTCCCTGTCCCAGGAGGAGCAGAGCCGTTGCGTTGCCGCCCTCATGGATGTATTCCGGGAATTGGCTGTGGGTCTGATCAAGGATGCTGAAGGAGCGACCAAGTTTGTCACCATCGTTGTCCAAAATGGCGCAAATCAAGAAGAGTGTTTGCAGGTAGCCTATACCATTGCCGAATCTCCTCTGGTGAAAACTGCCTTGTTTGCCTCCGATCCTAACTGGGGACGAATCCTGGCAGCGGTGGGGCGAGCAGGGCTGCAAGATCTGGATATTGAGAAAGTTGAAATCTATCTGGGTGCAGTACGGATCGTGACCAATGGCGCAGTGGCTTCTGACTACCTTGAAGCGCTGGGGCAAAAAGAGATGGACAAGGAAGAGATTACTATCAGCATCAAGCTGGGTAGAGGCAGTGCCAGCGAGACAGTTTGGACTTCTGATCTATCCCACGAATACATCCGCATCAATGCTGAATACCGCACCTAGATCCAGTTTGTACCATGCCAAAACCTGAACCCGTCCACGTTGCAGTCGGTGTGCTGATTAACGCCGACGATGAAGTGCTTATTGCGCAACGTCATGCACAGAGCCATCAGGGCGGATTATGGGAGTTCCCTGGCGGCAAAGTAGAGCCAGGTGAGACTCTTTTACAGGCCCTGAACCGCGAGTTTCGTGAAGAACTCGGTATCAGCGTCCACCAGGCCCATCCCATAACCACTTCCTTGCATGACTACGGTGACAAGTGCGTGTTGCTGGATGTTTGGGAAATAACTGAGGCCGAGGGCCAAGCCAGCGGGCTCGAGGGACAGCCGATCGCCTGGCATCCTCGCTCCAAACTCAAAGAGCTGGAATTTCCCGCGGCGAATCAGCGAATCGTGCAAGTACTGGATTTGCCGAGGGAGCTTGCCATTACGCCCGAGCTGGAAAACAAGGAGTCATTACTTGCCTATGTCCAGCAAGTGCACAGGCAGGGCATCACGGCCCTGCAAATCAGGCAAAAGCATCTCTCTGTGGACCAGTATTCGGATTGGTTTGAATCGGCCAGCGATTTGACCGGGGAAACCAGGCTGCTGTTGTTTGCTCATGGAGCATGCGGGGGGCTGGATATGGATAACCTTGCAGCCTTGCATCTGGATTCACGACATTTGATGTCGCTGGATCATCGTCCCGTCCCTGACTCAGTCGTGCTCAGTGCCTCCTGTCATAGTCTGGAGGAGCTGCAGCGGGCACAGACCATTGGTGTAGACCTTGCGCTGCTGTCACCGGTGGTCAGCATCAGCAAATATCCAGGCGGACAAAGTCTGGGTTGGCAAGGATTTGCCAAGCTCAGCCGACAAGTCAGCGTGCCAGTGTACGCCTTGGGTGGACTGCAACGGAGTGACCTGGAAATGGCGCGACAGCAAGGGGCTTCGGGTATCGCGGGCATGGGCATGTTCGATGCCCGTCGAACTTCCTAAAATCGTCTAATTCTTAGGGTGATACGACTAATAATTTAGGCCAATAATCCGATATCCATGCCAAGCCACTGAATTAAAAAGAGTTATTGGCAGCAAAAGTAGGCGATTTTCCAGCATTTTGTGATAAAGTATTCGTCGAATTAGCAGATACAGCAGTGTGGAATAGTGTTTTATCCAGCGTGGCCTGTGGTTCTTCCAATCTGTGATCCTGGTCACTGTGATTTACGCTAACTCGTTGAAACTAGTAGCTTTCCAGCAGTCTTGCTGAATACATGACAGAAGCAGGGATCGAAATGAGCTGTTTGACCAAAAAAACCGGGCTTTTCAATATCTTCCAGCATGTGTCCCTGCTGGCTTTAATAGCTCTGGCAGCTCCAGCTGCGATCGCCGATGTGGCCATTCTGGTCGACCAGGCAACCCTGGTTGAAACCGACCCTCCGGAAGATACCACCGTTCCGGAACCAGACAATCCCGATGACACCCAGGATGATCCTGACGCAGAGCCACCAGTTCCCGTGGGTACCGCACCGGAAGCCAGTTACGTCAGCCAGGCTGGATTTGCTGTAACAGGTGCCAATTTCATCGACGCTGCCACCTATGTATTTGATATGGGAACCACTGAGTCAGTGACCGCAGCCACTTTGCGAATTCCCATCAGGGACGTATTTCCCCAGAATGGTGCGGCGCCGCTGGAGGTGACATTTTACTCCGATGAGAATGGATTTATTGACGTCAAGGACTACGGGATCGGTTTCGATACGCCAATCGTGGTAATCGACGCGGCATTGTTGACCCAGATTGAAGTGGACGTCACCGGACCGGTCAATGCCGCCATCAAGGCAGGGCGTCACATTGGATTTCGTATTCAAAGCACGACGGAACCTGGATCGGTCGATACGGAGCTTTTTCCTCCACAAACCGGTGTTCGGTTTGAAACCAATCCACTTCTGGAATTTGTTCCAGGCCCTGCACCAACAGTTGCCAATGACGTTCCCCGGTTTGATGGCTTTACTCTGCAGGTTCCCGATATCGATGTGCCCACGGTAGGTATCGTGGACGCACAGTTCCAACTGGTTGACCCCAATGAGCTGACATTCGAAATGCTTTCCGCCGTGGTCACAGAGGCTGTGGCTGGACCACTGCCCTTGTCTGGAGCAGAGCTGTTTGATTGCGCAGCATTTTCACCTCCAGATCCTGCAGGCGTTGCTGCGGGTGTACCAAGCTATTCGGTTAACTCGGGAATCCTTGATATTCCCAGTGTGGTACTGAACAGCAAGCAGATTGCGGTGCGCATGGAGTTTATTGAAGGATCTGCTCCGATCCTGTTTGAGGGGCTTTCCATTGGCGCGGTACAGTCTGGTCCTCCTGACTCGGTTGAATCTGCCCTTGAAGGCGGATTGATTGTCGAGCCTGCCCAGGATTTCGTTCCTTTATGTCATGGTTGGGTGCTTATCGGAGATTTCATTCGAAATCGGGTGGTCGAGCGAAACATCATCAGTGGCGAGACCGGGGCCGTGTACCCATTTAATACAGCGCCAGACCAGTTCACCCTTGATCGGGCCAACAACCGCGTGTTCATGACCGTGTTTCCAGAATCCGAGCGACTGTATCGCCTGGATCTGGATACCGGAACCATAGTATCCAATACTCTTTCCCAGAATTTTGCCGGAGCCACAACTAACTATACCTATGGTTTCGCTCTCCGAGACATCGCGCTCGGAGAAAGTGGCAATGTCTTCGCCATTCTTTTCGATGGAGAACAGTTTAATCCTGAAGATTCGATACCGTTTTCTGAAACTGGATTGTGGATGGGCTTGATGGACCCAGATGGAAATTTTCTTGCCCCCAGTGTGCCACTGGAATCACCCATAAGAATCGAATACGACCCGGAGCTGAATCATGTATTTTTGGCTACTGAATCAAACCTGGCCACGTTTAATTTTGATCCGGCAACCAACATTTACACATTTGTGGTAGGTACTGATGTAGCAGTGGGCACTGGCTGTACCGATTTCGATGTTTCACCTGATGGCACCCGCCTTGCCTACGCCTGTCCCAATGGCAATTACAGCGAAGAAGATTTCAGCATCGCGGATATGGATCCCGAGAACTATTTTAATAACGACGGTGCCTGGTTCTTTGGTACTTCACCGGTAAGTGCCACATTTAACAAAGCTGGCACCCTGCTGGTAGGGACTGACAATGACAAGCTGTACGTCTTTGACGTAAAAACGCACCTGATTCTCGAAGATTTTGAATTGGGCCTGCTGGATGGCGAGCAGATCAAGAAGATCAGGCTTTCGGAAGATGGTGATTTGATCTACATCTTTCTTGAGAATGAAAATCGCGCCGAAAACAGCAAGTTCTACTGGATGCCCATGCCGAATATTACCGGCACACCCCTTTAGACATTACGCTCCGGACAGAATTAAGCGCTTCTTCCTGCAAGCGTCACGGTAGAGCTATTACTGCAGCAGTTCACTGTCCTCGTCTTCATCTACAGGATAGAAAGGCTGCCCGGGTATGCTGTGTTTCTCGCTTGCCCAATCACCGAAATCGATGAGTTTGCATCGCTTACTGCAAAACGGCCTGTATTCATTGTTGTCATCCCAGGCAACAGATGTATCACAGGTAGGGCAATTAACAGTCTTAGGCGTGTTCATAGTCAGAGCTTAATTCCAGATATTTTTGATGCAAGCTGGCTACTCTCTGAGCCAAGGAATCCCGATCCGATTCATTGTCCAACACATCATCTGCTGCCAGTAGCCGTTGCTCACGCTTCATTTGTGAAGCAATAATAGCCTCAATGGTTTCCCGGTCGCTACCATCCCGTTGCATGGTTCTCTCTAACTGGGAAGATTCAGAGAGATCTATCACCAGAATTCTGTCTACCAATCGGGATTGGCTGGTTTCTAGAAGTAGCGGGGAAACCAGCAGGCAGTAAGGTGAACGGCACTGTGCGATGCGTTTGACGATCAATTCACCAATAATCGGATGGAGAAGCTCTTCCAGCCACTGCCGTTTTTCTGCATCAGCGAATACGATTTTGCGCAGTTCGCTGCGCGCCAAAGATCCCTGGGGCGTTAGTATTTCCTTGCCGAATTTTTCTGCGATCGCAGCCAATGCATCAGTTCCGGGTTCGACGGCTACTCTCGATAATTCATCGGCATCGACTAAATCCACGCCCAGGTCGGCGAATAAATTGGCGACGGTGGTTTTCCCGCTGCCGATGCCGCCTGTGAGTCCCACTACAAACATAGTATCGTAAGATGATTGCGCAGCCAGATTAGCCTGCAAAAGTGGCCAGGTAAAAGCTGCTGAGTTGAGGTCCCCAAATCAGCATAATCACACCTGCACCGGCGAGATAGGGGCCGAAAGGCATCGGTACAGATTTGTCTCTTCCCATCAGAATGATCATCAGGATTCCCCAGACAGCGCCTACCAGTGAAGAAAGAATGATAATAGGCAGCAGGCTTTGCCAGCCCATCCAGGCTCCAAGAGCGGCCAGTAATTTGAAATCGCCGTAACCCATACCCTCTTTACCGGTCAGGATTTTGAACGCCCAATAGAAGGTCCACAGGGAGAGATAACCCGCAATGGCACCTATGACTGCATCAGACAGACTCACGCCCATTCCCAGATCAGTGGCATTAACAAGCAGTCCGGCCCAAAGCAGGGGAATGGTGATGTCATCGGGAAGCAGTTGATGGTCGAAATCGATCAGGGTGAGCACCACGAGGCACCATATCAACAGGAGTAGTGCCAGCGTGAGCCATGTGGCACCAAAAGAGTAGGCAATCAAGCCGGACAGCACGCCATTCACAAATTCGACGCCAGGGTAACGCAGGGAGATTTTCTTGCGGCAGTTGCCACATTTGCCGCCCAGTAACAGATAGCTGACTACGGGAATGTTTTGCCAGGCTTTAATGGGGTGGTTGCAGTGGGGGCAATGGGAATCTGGGTAGGCAAGATTAAATTTTTCGAAGCTGTCCGGGCTGGCTTCGTCTTTCTTGTTTGTCGGGGCATCAATTTCCAGAAACTCGCAGCATTGCTGTTTCCAGTCCCGCTGCAACATGATTGGATATCGATACACCACCACGTTGAGAAAGCTGCCAACGAGCATTCCGAGAATCACGCATGCAGCAACGAGGAAGGCAGGGTTCTGCCTGAGAAGTTCAATGATTGCCATTCGGTATAGGCTGGCTTACATCACCGCACCGAGCTGGAAGATTGGCAAGTACATGGCGATCATCAAGCCGCCGACCAGGATACCCAGTACCGCCATAATCATCGGCTCCATGAGCGCGGTAAGTCCATCGACCGCATTATCGACTTCAGCCTCATAGTACACGGCGCATTTATCCAGCATGGAGTCGAGCGCTCCCGATTCTTCGCCGATACCTACCATTTGCGTCACCATGACTGGAAACAGGGTGGTGTTCTTGATGGCAAAGTTTAATTGTTGACCGGTAGTAACATCGTCCTTGATCTTTCTGGTCGCTGTCGCATAAACCACGTTACCAGTTGCTCCGGCGACCGAGTCGAGTGCATCAACCAGCGGCACACCTGCAGAGAAAGTCGTCGCCAGAGTTCGGGTGAATCGTGCATAACAGGAGCTATGCATGATGGGTCCAACGATTGGCATTTTCAAAGCCAGTCTGTCCAGCGCGTCTCGAAACGCCTGGGACCGGGTTTTCGCTTCCTTGAAAATGAAGCCTGCGATAACGGCTCCGATAACCACTTTCCACCAGTGGGCGATAGCCAAATCAGAGAGGTTGAGAACAAACTGGGTGAAGGCAGGCAATTCCGCACCAAAACTGGAGAATGTTTCCGCAAACTGGGGTACCACCTTGACCAACAGGATGCCGGTAACCACAATCGCCACTACCACTACCGCAATCGGATAGTTCATGGCCTTCTTGATCTTGGCCTTCAGTGCTTCAGATTTTTCCTTGTAGGTCGCGAGTCTGTCCATCATCGTTTCCAACGCACCGGATTGCTCACCTGCATCGATCAGGTTGCAAAACAGGTCATCGAAGTAGCGCGGATGTTTGCGAATGGTATCGGCGAAGTTGGCACCGGATGACACATCATCACGAATGGCCA
This sequence comes from Gammaproteobacteria bacterium, assembly GCA_040218615.1. GTDB lineage: Bacteria > Pseudomonadota > Gammaproteobacteria > Pseudomonadales > Pseudohongiellaceae > UBA9145. The sequence continues at coordinate 230,844 of JAVJRC010000015.1, read as the reverse complement.
AAACCAGCTCGCGCATGGATGGATTTTCCAGGCTCTCACCGACAATTTCAAAGGACTGAACCAGTGGGATACCGGATTTCATCATCGTGGCAAGCTGGCGAGTAAAGACGGCGATGTCGGAGGGAGTGATTTTTTGCTTCTTGGCACCAAAGAGTTCCTTGGGCTTGCGCTTGACCTTGGTCGGGTTTACGCCTTGCTTGCGAAGCTGGGCTTTAACCAGTGCCTGGCTGCTACCCTGGATTTCACCCTTGGTCTTGTTGCCGGCCTTATCAGTACCCTGCCAGATGTATATATTTTGAGCAGCTTCAGTTGCCATAATCTCATTCCCTCAGCGAGTAATTTTCCGCTGCGATCGCTGTGTACTATACCACGTCCTCAGGTCAGTCTGTAAGCTTCCTCCAGACTGATAAGTCCTTGAGCCACCTTGAATAATGCCGCTTCACGGAGGCTTGGATAGCCTGCCTTTCTGGCCTCATTCCCGAGCTGAATCGAGTTACCACCTGCCATGATAATCTGTGACATGGGGGCGGTGATGGGAACTACTTCATAAATTCCAACTCTGCCCCTGTAGCCATCCAGGCAGTGATTGCAGCCTACTGCCCGGAAAACCTTCAACTTATTGATATTTAAAGAATTAAATCCAGACTCCTCTAATACCTTTTCGGGTATTCTGGCGATTTCTTTACAATGGGCACAGAGTTTTCTCGCCAGTCTTTGGGCCAGGACGAGTTTGACGGAGGTAGCCAGGTTGTAGGGTGGGATACCCATTGAGTGCAATCGCGTCACGATCTCGGCCGCGCTATTGGTGTGCAGCGTAGACAGCACCAAGTGGCCTGTCTGGGCGGCCCTGACAGCGATCTCGGCGGTTTCCGGATCCCTGATTTCGCCAACCATGATGACGTCAGGATCCTGCCGCAGGAAGGCCCGCAGCGCAGTTGCAAACTCCAGACCCACTCGGGCATTCACCGCCACCTGATTGATTCCGGGCAGGTTTACCTCAACCGGGTCTTCCACTGTGGAGATGTTCCTTTCTTCTGCATTGAGCAATTGTAGTCCGGAGTAGAGCGTGACCGACTTGCCACTCCCTGTGGGTCCGCTGATCAGTATCATGCCCTGCTGCTGCTCGAGTGCTTGCAAATAGAGCTGCCGTTGTTCCGGTTCGAAGCCGAGGTGGTCAATTTGCAGACAGGTTTTATCGGCATCCAGCAGCCGCAAGACAATTTTCTCTCCCCAACTGGTCGGTAGTGTACTCACGCGGACATGCACGACCTTTTGCTGATTGGTCCGCACCGAAATCCGGCCATCCTGTGGCACGCGTCGCTCGGATATGTCTAACTGTGCCATCACCTTGATCCGTGAAACGATGCGTTCTGCTTGCTCTGGTTTAGGCGTGCTCACCTGGCGCAGTTTTCCGTCGACGCGAAAGCGGATGCGCAAGGACTCTTCAAAGGGTTCAATGTGTATATCAGAAGCTTCCTGGCTAATGGCGTCGCCCACAATCCTGTTGACCAACTGAATTGTCCCGTTGTTGGCAGCTTCCCTGGTTGTCTCCTGGCGAATTAGATCAGGCTCAGCTCTTGATACTTTCCTTGTGTTGACAGTTTTTCCGGACCGCAAGCTGCTGCCGTCATGTCTTGCATTGCCTTTAGTCGCCTTTGCCAGCAGAGCCTGAAGCTTGTCTACCTCCACCACGACCGGTTCGACCGCAAGACCGGTATGAAATTCGATTTCCTTGAGTGATTCTCGCTGTCCCGGGTCAGCCACGGCCACAAAGAGGCGGTTGCCGTTTCGACGCAGGGGAAGCACCTGATGCTGCTGGATCAAGTTTTCGTCAACAAGACCGTAAGGTAGCTGATGAAGATCGAATGCCTCCAGATCCAGGTAAGAAACCTGGAACTGGCTGCTGGCCGCTGCAGCAATGGATTGGGTATCGACCAATTGGCTGGCCGCAAGTTGAGTCACAAACGAAGTTTCATGGTGCCGCGCCAGTCTGAGGATATTTCGGGCCTGATGTTGGTCAATCGTCCCATTTGCGATGAGGTGTTTTGCAAGGCCGCCCACTGCGTTGTTCATATTGGTAATATTATTGAACCTGTATTTTAAGAGATATTTCTTCTTGGGCTGCCGATAAAAGTATAGGTGATGATTTTTATTTAGCATCAATTTATTGGGAAGATATTTGGAGCCTGTAATATGAGTCGTTGGCAAGCTTTTGGTATACATCTATCGCTCAGTGCGTTGCTGCTGAGTATTCTTCTGGCCGTCATCATGTGGGTCTGGTATCCCGGAATTCTGTTCAACGTAGATGGTGGTTGGACTGGCTTGAGGATTGTGATTGGTGTGGACCTGGTATTGGGGCCATTGTTGACACTGATCGTGTTTAAGGCGGGGAAACCGGGGCTCAAGTTCGACCTCACAGCCATCGCGGTATTCCAGTTGTCCTGTATGGCTGCAGGAATGTGGATCGTTTACAGTGAGCGGCCACTGGCCCTGGTGCTCGCTCACGACACCATCTACAGCATCGCGGCAGCAGAGTTTGAGGAATACGCCCAGGATCCCGAAATTCTCCGCGATTTCCCGGGGTCTTACCCGAAACTGGTTTATACGGAATTGCCTGAGGGTGAGGTTGCAGCGGATGTAGCGGTGCTACGCAGTCAGTTTATCGGCGACCCGCTATACATCCAGACAGAGCGATACCGGGCCATCACGATGGAGAACGCACAATCTGTCTTTCGCAGGGAGGATGCAGTCAGGCAATCGGTTACAGATGAGTTAAACGAGCGTTTACCGGAGAATTGTGTGTTTGCCAAATTCGTCTCTGTGGTTACCAGCGGATATGTGTGTTTCGACGCCGAAAATATGCGCCTGGATAGCTTCTATGAGAATGACTATCGCAGGGATGCCGACGCAGGAGCAGGCGATGTAGCAGAGGCGAATGACGATAGCGCCGCCGAATAGGCAAAGGTGTTTATGGTTTGCACTGACTGCCTGGTGGCGAAATTGGGCAGGAGTGGGGTGGTGCTTCTAGCAGTATCCACCAACGACGCAAGATCCGCCGGTTACCCATTGAATTGGCGGCGTGACACTCTGGGCGGCAATCGTGTAGGTGGTACCCGCAAGATCAGTGCCGTCGGCCATCCAAGTAACGGTGATTACGCCATCGGTAACACTGATTCCATGAGTGGTAGCAGTCTGGGCCTGGGCCGGAGGAATTCCGTTTGTGCCGGAATCGGCGTCAGCCAGAGAGTTAAAGCGATCCGAGTGAGCCTGGGTGATGATTGTAGCCCGGACGTAGCCGATGGCCAGAATAGCTTCAGAGAAGCGAGCGCGGTTGCGGTAGAGATCATAGGCTGGAAGTGCAACCGAAGCGAGAATACCTATGATTGCGACGACGAGCATCAATTCGATTAGAGTGAAGCCTTGTTGTGTTTTTTTCATTTTGGCTCCTCCCAGTATTCTGAACGCTTGGCTTGAGATGATTTAGAAGGTAGTAATTAAGCGGGAACTGCTTAACACTGGGTTCAGGATGTTTCGAGGGAAGGTAATTTGCTTGGACATCTTGCTGGTATTAAAGATTCATGCAGCTCCCCGAAGGGAGCTGCATGAGATCAGGTTTGCTTAGCACAGACCTTGAGTCAGGCAAGTACCACCTTCAGTCCACTGAACAGGAGGAGTTACGCTGCCAGCAGTCAGAGTGTAAGTCACACCGGCCAGGCCTGCTTCAGCAGTACCGCCCTGAGTGGGACGCCAGGTCATGGTGATAACACCGTTAGCAACCGCTGCGCCGTGAACACCGTCAGCAGCAGCCACGTTAGCCGGAATACCGAGGGCGCCAGCATCCAGGTCAGTAGTGCCGCCAGGAGAACGGGTCTGAATGGCAAGCTCCACAGCCGTCTTGCGAGGAGTCACGCCGAGTACCAGTTCAGAGAACGCAGCACGGTTGGAATAGTTCTGGTAGGCAGGCAATGCTACTGCAGCCAGGATGCCGATGATCGCTACTACGATCATCAATTCGATAAGGGTAAAACCTTGAGTCTTATTCATTTGTAAATCTCCAGTTATGTTTCAGTCGATCTGTGTATCTGTAGTAAGTGGTGTGTAAACTAATCCGCAGTTGGTACACGGTTGCCTTAGTACATACATAGACCGTGCCAACTTTTAAAAAATCACATATATTATTGAAATATAAAAGAAATTTATTTCACTGTAGGAAAAGTTGGAAGGTTGCAAAGGGCTCTAGAACAGGCGCATAGCGAAACAATCTGACAATTTTTGTCAGTTTAGCAGCAACAATTACTGTCACCCGAGCCCGATAATGCTGTGCGATGGCAGCAACCCGGCCGGTTTGCCATTGCTGTACTTCGTTCGCGCTACTACCGCGAAGTCCAACAGGAAAAGATGAATATCCGGTCTGGAGGCTGCGATCATCGGCAGGATTTCCTGGTCATGCCCGGGTCGGCTCAGTCAGGGCAACTCTCAGAGTCAAATTTGTCTACAATGGGGTTTTTGAGTGCCGCCAAGCTTGCAGCCCATCAATAAAGTGATATGACCCTATGAAAGTTTCAATTGTGATTCCAGCCAAGAATGAAGCACAGAACCTCGAGTCGTTTCTGCCCCGGCTGATGGCTCAGGTTGGAGAGTATGAATGTATCGTGGTCAACGATGGCTCCAGCGACAATACCGAAACTATCTGCAAGCAACACGGCATAAAAGTAATCAATCATCCCTATAGCAAAGGCAATGGCGCAGCCATAAAAACCGGCGCCCGCGCCGCCAGTGGCGACATCATCGTATTCCTTGATGGAGATGGCCAGCACCGGCCAGAAGACATTCCGCGCCTGTTGGAGGAACTCGACAAAGGCTATGACATGGTAGTGGGCGCGCGTGATCGGGAATCGCAGGCAGATTCCTATCGCGCTCTGGCCAATGGTATTTATAATTCCCTGTCATCCACGATCACCGGGCACAAAATTCTTGACCTGACCTCAGGCTATCGCGCGGTCAGGGCCGAGAAATTTCGGGAGTTTCTCTACCTGCTGCCCAATGGGTTTTCCTACCCTACTACCTGCACCATGGCTTTTTTTCGTGCGGGTTACTCAGTGAGCTACATACCCATAAAAACAGAACAAAGACTGGGTGACAGCCACATCAGTTTGTTCAAAGACGGTATCCGGTTTCTTATCATCATATTTAAAGTGGCTTCGCTGTATTCTCCGCTTAAGATTTTTATTCCTGCCTCAGTCGGGTTTTTCGCAACCGGTTGTGCATACTATTTATATACATTTAGCACCATGGGTAGATTTACCAATATGAGTGCAGTGCTGTTTATGACTGCTGTCCTGGTTTTCCTGATTGGCCTGGTGTCGGAGCAGGTTACGACTCTCATGTACAAAGACAGCCATAAATAAATTCCATTCAGGCCGTTTCAGGGCCCGGATTTTTCAGGCAGACCTCGCCTGTAGTAAAGCAAGGCTGCAACTCCCATCAACAAATCGTTGGCAATGCAGATCAGCCGATAGGTAATAGCAATTGAAGCTGCTATTTCCAGATCAAGATTGATAGCGAGAATCCCAGTGATAACCGCTTCCCTGACGCCAATTCCACCAGGCGCCCACAAGGCCAGGAAACCGGCCAGCATACCCAGGGGAATGGCAGCAATAACCAGCAGCGAATTTTCCAGTACATCGGCTGAGATGGTGGGTAGAAACAGCACGCACAGTACCGAGGAAATGACCAACCAGTGTGTGAGGTAGACCAGGAACGGCAAGCCGAGAGAGTGGAAGTTTTCTGGTGGAGAGTAAACAGAGGTTTTTTCTTTCAGCTTGGTAAACAGTCTGTGACCAATCTGCAGCAGCCATCCCATGATGCGAGCATAGGAATTCAAGACGGCCGGAATACTCACGATCCCGACCAGCAGCAGCAGGAATCCTGCCGGATAATCAATAACCAGCACCAGTGCGATGGCGCCAATCAGAAGTCCGCTGTAGAAAGTCAGAAATTGATCCGCCAACAGCAGTTCGGCAGCGTCTTGCGTGGTAACGCCTTTGCGTGTGAGCAGATAACTTCGGCCCAGCAGCCCCCAGACTTTGCCAGGAAGATATTTGCCAACCAGGGTGATTCCTATGTGGGCTGCGGCTTCACTCCAAACTACCGACACCTGGCTTCCATGATTCAGTAGCAGGTACCAGGCCAACACGAAGAGTCCCAGGCCGGTTAGTTGCAGTGGAATAGCGACCCATAACCAGTCGTTGTTGAGGAAGATGCTTAACTCGAAACCGGTGCCGCGGTCCATAAACGCGAGCAGTGCCAGACACAATCCTGTCGCGAGTAGCAACACCATAAAGGCGCGGGTGAATCCTCTACTGAACTGCGGGAAGTTTTCCTGTTCAGTCATTCACTTCTGCCAGTACGATAGTCCACGGGGTTGGAGTCTGAAGGTCGATCACGGTCCCATAATTACCAATGAGCCTGGCGAGGCTCTTGGCAGACCAGTGGTTCAGGTGTCCTGGAGTATTGCCCCATGCCGACCAGTACTGCCCGCGCATAAAATTGAGGATTCGCCAAAGTGGCTCATTGGGGACGCTGATGATGACGTGTTTTCTGGCCACCCGGAAAACTTCTTCCAGTGCTGCTTCGTAGTCCCGCAAATGTTCGAGAACTTCCAGCATGATGACCGCATCGAAAGCATCGTCTTCCCTTTGCAGTTCGTAGACCGATTCCTGTCGCAACGGCACGGGAAAGCCGTGCTGCTCGTGTAAATCCACCAGCCTTTGCTCATATTCAGAGGCTTCCAGATATTGCCCATTCAGCATGGACAGGATTCTGCGGGTCGATTCTCCAGGTCCACATCCGATCTCCAGCATTCTGTATTCGGCGGGAAATTGTTGTAGAAGTTTGCCCACAGAAGCAAAGAATCCATCTGTGAGCCATCGGGCAATTGGGTTCTGATTTTTGTATTTGCCCATGTAGTATTCCCAGAGTTCTTCCGGGGAGGCCGTTTTTTCATCAATTACCATTCAGGGTTCCTGCTGAGGTTTCATTCTGATCGCCATTGCGCTCAAGACTCCGTTAACTATCAAGCCTCTGCCATTTACTGCTGTAATTTTCAGCCTCGGGCGCTGTTTCGGCACACATGGCCCTGCATTATAGTGAAGACAGAAGTTCAATCATCGCTGACCTGTGTACCAGTGCTCAATACGGCAGGCTCACAGCAAGGGTTCAGGTTTCATTCATGTACACGGGGCTAACATATTGATCAATTTGCAACTAATTGAAATAAATGAGGAAAATTGTCACGGACAGAGTGACTTGAACGGCCGTTAGCTTGATAATAGGAAGCTGGTAGTTTACTGTATCGCCGCCTTTTTTGATGCAGCCAAACGGTGGCCGCTTTGATCAGTTCGAGAACTATTGGGAACTCAAAGCAAATCAGCAAGGCATTCCGTTCGCGGAACATTCATTTTGGAGGATAGGGTTCATGAAAACGACTAAGTCGGCACAGAAGATAGCAAGCCTGCTTCTGCTGATAGGGTTGGCATTTGGTCAGCAGGGTCTGGCACAGGATAAAACAGTCAATGATGGCGTGTTCACCGAAGAGCAGGTGGCAGCCGGCCAGATCGTTTACGATGCCCAATGCAAGACCTGCCACAATATGCGCTTCTATCGGGACACGCTGCGTTCATGGAATAACCAGCCTCTGCTGTATCTGTGGGAAGCAGTGATGGGAACGATGCCTGCTGACAATCCAGGTTCTTTGATGTACGAAGAGTACACCGATGTGCTCGCCTACATTCTGCACGAGAATGGCTTTCCGACTGGAGACAGCAAGCTTGATCCTGACGACGGCATGGATCAGATCAGCATCAAAGCGCCTTAATTGGTTTGAAAAATTGCAAAAAAAATGCCGGATATGATCCGGCATTTTTTTTGCGCGAAAATAGGGGCAGATTTATTATCTGAAATAGTAAGCTGGGACTTGATCCAATAAAAAATAAATCTGTCCCTATGTTTCAATTATTATTGTTGCAAACTGGGTTCCAGGTCCTGTTCAGGGCATTCCTCCAGTAATTTCCGAATTTCGCTCCGATCGGCGCCGTTCAATCTCAGGTCGTACTTGTCAGCAAGCACATCCCAGAGTTGGGCGTATTCACACTGAAATTCTTCTCTGGGTAGATAGCGGCTTGGCCCTCGATCGCGTTTTCTGCGGATCTCGCTCTTGTCTACCAACATGATATTGAGTGGATCGTTGGCAAAAGCCAGTTTCTTGTCGGGCATCCAGCGGTCGCCGCCGTGGGTGTGGGCATACATTAATGGTATGACGTGGTCGATGTCGACCTGCACTGCCACGGAGAAGATTTTTCCCGTGTACTCATCCAGCCATTCGCCGGTGCGCACCACGCAATTGCGAGGATTGGTATATTCCACTGTCGTCCGGCTTGTCAGGATAAGCATTTCCTGGCGAGTGGACTGGCAGTCGCCATCGTAATCCTGCTCGAAATCCCAATCGTCTTCGTTAAAAAACTTTTCCCGGGCCTGGCGATCAGTAGACAGAGTGTCGCGCCTTGCCCGGCCGATTCCAAATGTGTCCGGCATTTCGCAGCCACGCATATGGCAATGGTAGGACGGGCCATAGTAGTGACCGCCATTTATGTCCAGGCTGCCAGGATGGCCCGATAGCGTGAAGGGGAGGGCGAACAGGGCTGCGCCTAGTAAGAGCTGTACCCGCTTGTTAACCATGATAAACCTCTTTGTTCGTTGGTCGATGGTTGCCTAGTCCATTAGCAGGGATAAATCGACGGCCCGACAATGCTTGGTAAGCGCGCCGACAGAAATATAGTCTACGCCAGTTTCAGCAATTCTGACCAGTGTGTCTTTGTCGATTCCTCCGGAGGCCTCAAGCTTGGCGCGCTTGTTCGTGTGCTCGACTGCCTGGGACGTGGCTTCCAGGCTGAAGTTGTCCAGCATCACGATGTCGGCTCCGGCCTCGAGTGCCTGATCGAGTTCTGCCAGGGATTGCACTTCAATTTCGACCGTTTTGCCCGGTGAAATCTTTCGTGCGCGAGCGACTGCGGCTTCGATTCCGCCGCAGGATGCAATGTGGTTTTCCTTGATCAAAAAAGCATCATACAGCCCCATTCGGTGATTACTGCCGCCACCTGTAGCCACTGCGTATTTCTGTGCCGTCCGCAGCCCGGGCAGGGTCTTGCGTGTATCCAGCAGGGTAACGTTTGTGTGCTGCACTGTTGTTAAAAGTGCCCGTGTCTGCGTTGCTGTTCCGCTGAGTGTCTGCAGAAAATTAAGTGCGGTCCGCTCGCCGCTTAGAATCGCTCGAGCATTCCCCTGAATCTTTACCAATACCTGGCCTGTATCAAAATCGTCACCGTCCTCCATGAGCCACTGCAGATCCATATTCGCTGCGAGTTTTCTAAAGACGGCATCAGCCCAGGGGGCTCCGCACAAAACGCCTTTCTCCCGGGCGATAATTTTTGCTGTCGCCTGTGCGTCTGCATCAATGAGTTGGGCTGTAATATCACCTGGGCCCACATCCTCTGCCAATGCATTTGCTACGACAGTTTCAAGATCTGTTGGTATTGCTTTCCGGGACATTTCAGAAACGCAATTGACGCAAGGTCAGCGTTGAACCCCTCTGGGTAAATTCTATTTGCTGTAGCGCACTCATACCCAGCAGGATGGTATCGCCAGGCATACTCGGAGTAATGCTTGCAGGCACATCATGCAAGACGATATTGCCTATGGTTAATTCGCTGACTCTGGTGGAATAGACGGTTACAACCCCATTCGCTGTGTTAGCCTGGCCAGGGTAGCCGGCTTGTAAATTCGCCCTTCGTGCAACGCTCTCGGGAATTGCGACATCGGTCGCGCCAGTATCTAACAAGAAGGTGACAGGAATCCCATTTATTTCTCCACCAGCAACATAGTGTCCCTGCCTGTTTCTCTGTAACACTACTTCTCGTGCGCCAGATTCAGATAGATAATACTGCGGAGATTGGTTGGGATTCTGCTGTTGGTCCAGCCAGCCATCGAAATACCAGGTCAGGGCTACAAGGGCCAGGGCGCAGCTCGCGACCAGCATGCCTTGTCCGAGACCTTTTCCAGGATTCTGTTCACCTTCTGCCGACATGTCATGAATTATGAGGGATGCTGCCGGGAATAGAAAGTTGTGAACTGGGTCAAGAAAAGCGGCGACTTTTTTATTCCTAAGTAGCTGATAATATTAAATTAATTAAAATATTTAGTTCCTGTGAACCAGTTCAATTTCCCATCATCAGCCGGGTGCTATAAGCGGTGTGTCAGTTACTAATAACATCTATTGCCGATGTCTCGACTCATGACTTTGACTTCACAAATCAGCAAGCTTTCGTTTCTGCAAAGCGACGACCCGGTTAGCCTGGAAAAGGTACGCTGGTCTATTCGCCAGCGCATGCGTAAGCAAATGAGTCAGCTTACAACAGATTTATTTGATGCGGCTGATGATTTCCTGTTTTCCAGTGGCCAAAAGGGCCAATTCGGTGACGGCAGCACGTATCTTGGTGCCATGAGAGAGCTGAGGGCCAAACAGAAGCTTTTCGAAGATCGATTCCTGGACGAAGTGACTCAAGCGATTAAAGATTCCTATCGCCGGGGAAAGACCACAGGGAGCAGTGCTGCGCAATCAGGACGATCTGACTCCGAGGTGGTGCTGGAACAGGTGGAACTCGATTTGGCGATGCAGGCCATGGAGAGAAAGGCGGCTAAAACCTATCTCCCTTTCATCAAGCAAATAGCCTCCTTGCAAAAGCGAAGGGAAGCCAGTGAAGCAGGGTTGGTCTTTCCCAACAATATTTTGACCCGGGCAGCCCTGGATGCTTTTGCCCGGGCACATTCTGTACTGGCGTTGCCACTGGATGTGCGTCTGGTTTTTATCAAGTTGTTCGAGCAGCATTTCCTGCTGAAAATGGAAAAAATCTTTCTGGATATCATCAGCATCATAAACAATGCTGATGACAAAGCCTTCGTCGACAAGCTCTATGCGTCTTCGTCTGCCATTGCCAAACGCCGAACTGGAGAGCAGGAGACCGCTGATTCGGCGCCGGAAAATGAGAAAACCATGATTGCCAGTGCCAGCGAAACCCAGGCAATCGAACGGACCGTTGATCAGTTATTGGATGATGCGCTTTCATCCTTGCCACTGCCGGAAATAGTTTCCGAGATTGCCAATGATTATTGGCGTTCGGTGTTGCTTCTGGTGGGAGTCAACAAGGGCAGGGACAGCCGAGAGTGGCAGGAAGCCAGGCACGGTCTTGCCTTGCTGGTATCAGCGGTCACCGATAAAGCACTGGCTTCCGATGCAGACAGGGAGGCCTTGGTAGCGCAGCTGCGGCAGGGGTTCGACCTGATTCAAATGCCGGTTTCACAGCAGCAAGATCTTCTGGATGCTTTGAAACGCAGTCTCAAACAAACCAGCATCTCGCAATCAGAAAGCGAACAGCCGACAGGCCTTACCAGTTCACGGATGGATTCACAGATTGATTCCAGGCTTGAAGTCTCCATCAGTCCCAAAGGAGAACAAATTCTGGATCAGGACGATCTGGATGACCTGGCGCAGTTGCTGGGTGCCAGTGCAACGGAAGAACCTGCACAAATGGCACAGCAAGAGTTGTCGGATCTGCTACCAATCATTGATGCCCTGGCAGAAGAAAGTACGGTGCAGGTGTTGATCAACGGCAAATTCAAGGATTGCGAGTTGCAGCGGAACATCAGCAATCCATCGCTGTACACACTTTGTACCAGCGACGGTAGTTTCTGCTTGAATCGCAGCCGACTCGGCCTGGCTATCGCGCTGCGGGAAGGTGAACTGCGGCTAAATGAACAAGCGATGAGTTATACCCTCGACGCTCGCACAATAATCGACACCTCCAACCAGACGCGACACTAGTCGGCGCCATCCGGTTTGATTCCCAGGTCCGGGCCCCTTCTTTGAACCAGTTCGCTACACTCTGACTTATTCCTTCCTTCTGACCCTCCAGTTTCCCTGTGCTACCATCTGCGGCTGGTAATTCTATTGAAGCTGCTTCATGAACTTTGTAGTCACTCAGCATTTGCTGGAAGGCGCTCGATTTGTCGAGTCTCCAAATCAGAGTGAGCGGTCAGCCGACTCGACCATTGAATTGCTGGTTATTCATAATATTTCTCTTCCGCCTGGAGAGTTTGGTAGTCCGGCCATTGAAGAGTTGTTTTGTAATCAACTGGACTGTTCTGCACACCCCTACTATGAAGCCCTGGAGAATCTTCAGGTTTCAGCACATTTGCTTATCGATCGCAGCGCCAACATTACCCAATTTGTTCCTTTTAACTGCAAGGCATGGCATGCAGGACAGTCACAGTTTCAGGGTCGGGAAAACTGCAATGAGTTTTCAATTGGTATTGAGTTGGAAGGAACTGACGACACTGCGTTTACTGACGCCCAATATGGCGCGTTAATTGAAGTTACTTTGGCCCTGATGAATACTTACCCGGCATTGACTGTGGATCGCATCGTAGGTCATAGTGATATCGCCCCCGACAGGAAGACCGATCCGGGCCCATGCTTCGATTGGAGCCGATACCGGGCAGGACTCGCCGACCGGACTTCACAGGAAGCTCGCCGAGCCCAAAACCAGTGACCACCAGGCCATAGATAAACGCACAGTAAACGACGATGAAATTTCTAGTTATATTGCTCTGCCTGACTATCAATTATCTTTGGCTCAAAGATCTGGACAGGTTTGATGACACCTGGTTTATTCACTTTAGACGAAAAATTGCAGCGTTCATGGAATCAGTGGATGCTGCCCCCCCTCTAAGCGCCATTGCACCATTAGTCTTTATTTATGGTATTCCGCTGTTGCTGGTTGGCGTACTTCTGCTGCTCTTGCAAGATATCGCATTTGGTTTGTTTACCATGGCATTGCACATGCTGGTTTTGTTGATTGCCTTTGACCGCACGCAGCCAGGGAACCTGGTGAATTGCTTTCTCCAGCATTGGCGTCGTGGAGATACTGGTGCATGCAAAGACTATCTCGAACAAGAAATTTGTATTCCTGAAGAGTCCGATGTAAGCAGCCCGGAAGCCATGAGTGAGTTTTTCAAGGAGCAACTTATTTATCGTTGTTTCGAGAAAATGTTTGTAATGTTTTTCTGGTATATGCTCACCGGACCACTGGGAATTGTTTTTTGTTACGTCAGCTATCAGCTGCGCGATACCCAGGCTGACGATATTGTGGCGACAGAATCCCGGTGGATAGATACTGCTATCTACCTGCTGGAATGGATTCCCCTTCGCCTGCTAGCCATCACATTCTCGCTGGCCGGAAACTTCGTGCATTCTTTCGACCAGCTACGTAGCGTATTTTGGGAATTCAATCCGGAACAGGCATCCTCAATCCAGCTCTACAGTTATGCCAGCAGCGCGCTCACTGATGCTCCCAATGCTTACAGTGGCAGTGCAGGGAATGGAGAAGAAGGAGAGGGAGAGACCCGGGATCTCTCCCAGGAAGAGCAGCAAATTCTTGACCAGGAGCGGGAAATCGAGAATCTTCAGGCCTTGCTCGAGCGCAGCCAGGCAATCTGGTTGGCAGTCCTGGCGCTGATCACGATATTCGGACTTCAGTCAGCTTGATCGATCCTCTCCTGTAGCAGCACCTGTAACAGCGCGGATACGGCAGGAATTCAGGAAGTGTCAAAAGACTAAGACGCAATAACAATTTGTTACTTAAAATTTGTAGTCAGCTAGCCCAAAACGAAGAATTCGGCCCTCTTGGGGAGCCGCTGGCTCCCATGGGGAAATATGCAAGGCTATGAAAAACAAGGGAATATCTTAAATCGTAAGAATATTTCAGACGGAATTGATTATGTAGTATTACTACATATGCACTTGATCTGACATGGATTGATTTGCCCTGATGGCGTAAAATGCGCGCCACTTTGTAATTTAATTACATTCTGCACATACGCAAACCGGGATACCAGGAGTACGGGAACTCACATGACTGAAAGCAGCGATATCAACCCCGAAGAAACCCAAGAGTGGCTGGATGCCCTGGATTCGGTTATCGACCAAGAGGGCATTGAAAGAGCGCATTTTCTGATTAACAAGCTTAATAACACTGCGATCCGCAGCGGGCGCTACGTTCCCATCACCTCGGTGGTGACTCCCTACAGCAATACCATCTCGCACATGGACGAAGAGCGCATGCCAGGCGATATGTTCATGGAGCGTCGCATTCGCGGCATCGTCCGCTGGAACGCCCTGGCCATGGTGATGCGTGCCAATCTTCGCAACTCCAGCATCGGTGGTCATATCTCGACTTTTGCCTCATCAGCGACTCTGTATGATGTTGGCTTCAACTACTTCTTCCGCGGCCCGAACGACAAGGACGAAGGCGATCTTATTTACTACCAGGGTCATTCGGCACCCGGTATTTACGCCCGTTCCTACGTGGAAGGGCGCATGGACGAAACCCAGTTGGACAATTTCCGTAAAGAAGTTGAAGTTAACGGAAATGGTCTTTCTTCTTATCCCCACCCCTGGCTGATGCCGGACTACTGGCAGTTTCCAACTGTATCCATGGGGCTGGGTCCGATTCAGGCGATTTATCAGGCACATCTGATGAAGTACCTGCATAACCGCGGCCTGATGGACAACACAGACAGACATATCTGGGCTTTCCTCGGCGATGGCGAGATGGATGAGCCCGAATCACTGGGAGCGATTTCCAAGGCAGGGCGTGAACAACTGGACAACCTGATCTTCGTAATCAATTGCAACCTGCAACGGCTCGACGGCCCGGTACGGGGCAATGGAAAAATCATTCAGGAACTGGAAGGAATCTTTCGCGGCGCCGGCTGGAATGTCATCAAGGTCATCTGGGGGCGGCACTGGGATCCACTGTTGCAGGCAGATACCGACGGGCTGCTACAGGAACGTATGGATGAAGTAGTGGATGGTGAGTACCAGAATTACGCCAGTCGGGGTGGCGCCTATACTCGTGAGCACTTCTTTGGCAAAAACCCCGAGCTGTTGAAGATGGTCGAGCATCTTTCCGATGAAGACATCATGGCTTTGAACCGGGGCGGTCATGATCCTTACAAAGTTTATGCAGCCTACGCCAAGGCGGTGAACTCCAACGGCAAACCTACAGTCATTCTGGCCAAGACAATTAAAGGCTATGCCTTTGGCGGTGCTGCAGAAGCTCAGAATGCAACGCACTCGGTGAAGAAACTCGATATCGACTCACTGAAGAAGTTTCGTGACCGGTTTGGCATCCCCATTGAAGATGACAAACTGGAAGACGTGCCTTATTACCGGCCGGCGGAAGACAGCCTCGAACTTCGCTATATGCGCAAGATGCGGGAATCTTTGGGCGGTCCTCTGCCACAACGGCGCGTCAACTGTGAGTCATTAAAAATACCACCACTGGATACTTTCGAAGCCCAACTGAAGAGCAGTGGCGACCGCGAACAATCTACCACCATGGCATTCGTAAGAATGTTGAGCACACTGGTTAAAGACAAGGTGATTGGCGAGCGCGTTGTACCTATTGTGCCTGACGAGGCAAGAACCTTCGGTATGGAAGGTATGTTCCGCCAGATGGGAATCTATTCGGCTGTGGGCCAGCTTTACGATCCCGCAGATTCGAATCAGGTGATGTTCTATCGTGAAGACAAGCAGGGCCAGATGCTGGAAGAAGGTATTACCGAATCGGGTGCTTTTTCTGCCTGGTTGGCAGCAGCGACTTCATACAGTGTGAACAACTACCCGCTGATTCCTTTTTACATCTACTACTCCATGTTTGGTTTCCAGAGGGTAGGGGATTTGTGTTGGGCAGCAGGTGATTCACAAGCCCGCGGATTCCTGATTGGAGCGACTGCCGGCAGAACGACACTGAATGGTGAGGGGCTGCAGCACCAGGATGGGCATAGCCATATTCTAGCTTCAACCATACCCAATTGTGTCAGTTATGACCCGACCTATGCCTATGAGCTTGCCGTCATTGTGCGCGAAGGGCTGCGTCGCATGTATGAGGAAATGGAGTCGGTCTATTTTTATATCACCACCATGAATGAGAACTACCAGCAGCCGGAAATGCCAAAAGGTGCTGAGACCGGCATTATCAAAGGAATGTATCTGCTGGAAGATGCAGTCAGCAAGGAATACAAGGTCAGCAAGCCGATCATGAAAGATCAGCGGCTTCGCTTGTTGGGCAGTGGCACCATTCTGCGTGAAGTAAGAGAAGCAGCAAGAGTGCTGCGGGAAGACTATTCGGTACCTGTGGATGTGTGGAGTGTCACCAGTTACAACGAACTGCGCAGGGAAGCATTGGATGTGACCCGGGACAACCTGCTTAATCCCGGTAAGAAACCCAGGGTGCCTTTTGTCACCGAACAGCTTGGCGCACAGAAGGGACCGGTAATCTCCGCAACCGACTACATGAAGATTTACTCCGACCAGATTCGGGAATTCGTGCCCGACAAGTTTCGTGTGTTAGGAACGGATGGCTATGGTCGAAGCGACAGCCGTGAACAATTGCGCCACTTCTTCGAAGTGGATTGCAAGTTTATCGTGCTGGCTGCCCTGACCGAGCTGATGGAACTCGACCTGGTTACCAAGAAACAGCTCACAGACTATATGAAGAAGTCCGGGATCGAAAAATCAAAACCCAATCCCATTGCCCAGTAGATTGATGTCAAATCGAACAATGAATACGCACAGAAAATTCGGGAGCAACAGCCTTGGCTATTGAAAAGATAAACGTACCTGACCTCGGAGATGCCAGCGAAGTAGAAGTAATCGAATTGCTGGTTTCGGTTGGCGACAGTGTCGAGGAAAACGATTCTCTGTTGGTGCTGGAAAGTGACAAGGCCGCCATGGAGATTCCGGCTCCCAAGGCTGGCGTGATTAAGAGTATTGAAGTCAATCTCGGCGATCAGGTGAGCGAGGGTAGCCCGATGGTCACGTTGGAAACAGAGGCTTCTTCTGGCGATGAGTCGGATGGAGAATCTGGCTCCGAAGACAAAAAAGAATCTTCCGAGAAGTCGGAAAAAGATGAAGGTACAGAAAAAGAAAAGCAGGAAGAAGAAAGCAGCGAAGAGAAAGCGAAGGACGAGAAAGCAGAAGATAATGACTCTGGCAGTGATGATTCTTCTGCAAAACAGGAAACCACTACTTCCGTAGAGCAAGTCCCCGATCTGGGCACCGATGACGAAGTGGATGTGATCGAAGTGCATGTCAAATCAGGAGACGAAGTCTCGGTTGATGACCCGCTGATCACACTTGAATCTGACAAGGCAGCCATGGAAGTCCCTGCGTCCAGGGCAGGTACCGTAGAGGAGTTGCTGCTCAAGGTTGGCGATAAGGTGAAGACCGGGTCGGATATCCTGAAACTGAAAGGAACTTCTGAAGCTGCTTCCGACTCCGGTTCAAAGTCCGAATCCAGTTCGGAATCCAAATCTGAATCCAGTTCTGATTCTGAAACCGAATCAAAATCCGGGGATTCATCGGAAAAAGAAAAGCCACAGAAAAAACAAGAGCAAAGCCAGCCCCAGGAAAAGTCAGCGCAAGCGCAGTCTGGTGAATCCGGTGGCAGAGTATATGCAGGCCCGGCGGTGCGTAAACTGGCCAGAGAACTGGGCGTTGACCTGACTCAAATCAGCGGAACTGGTGCCCGCGGTCGTATTCTCAAGGAAGACGTGCACGAGTTCGTTAAATCCCGCATCAACGCACCCGCATCCGGCGCCTCGGTTTCACCGGTTCCCGACATCGACTTCTCACAGTTTGGTGAAACGGAGCAGGTATCCCGCAGCAAACTGCACAAAATCACTGCCAAAAATATGATCCGCAATTGGAGCTCTGTGCCCCATGTGGCTCAGTTCAACGAAGCGGATGTCACTGATCTGGAAGACTTCAGAGCAGAGCTGAAAGCAGAAGCGGAGAAAAAGGGAGTCAAACTGACATTTTTGCCATTCCTGTTAAAAGCCTGCGCCAAGGCGCTGGCCGAATACCCCCAGTTCAACGTTTCCCTGCATTCGTCGGGCGAATACCTGATTCAGAAAAAGTATTGCCATATCGGAATGGCGGTGGCGACAGAAGCCGGCCTGGTAGTGCCAGTGATCCGCGACGTGGACAAGAAGACAATTTGGGAACTGGCGGAAGAGGTGATCGAGTTAAGCAGCAAGGCTCGCGACCGAAAATTGAGCATGGATGAGATGCAGGGAGCCTGTTTCACTATTTCCAGCCTGGGTCCAATCGGAGGAACCGGGTTCATTCCTATCATCAATGCGCCAGAAGTGGCCATACTCGGTGTATCCAAGACTGCCATTAAGCCGGTTTACATCGACGGTGAATTCAAGCCGCGCAAGATGCTTCCCATTACCCTGAGTTATGATCACAAGGCGCTCAATGGTGTAGATGGCGGTATGTTTGCCGACTACCTGGTGAAGCTTTTGGGCGACATCAGGCACCTCGTTCTCTAAACCCTGGTATCTGTTGACCCCTTGCCGGGCAAAGCATCTCCAGCTTGCTGGTGTTAGACTACGCCGGTGTCTCCAGTTTTCTGGAGTAATAGTTTTCTGGTGCATTGATTTTCTGGAGCAATAATTAGATGCCTTCTTTCGATATTGTGTCTGAAGTAGACCTGCATGAAGTCAACAACGCCCTTGATCAAGCGAACAGGGAAGTAGGTACCCGGTTTGATTTCAAAGGCGTCGATGCAAAGTTTTCCCTCACAGAATCCTCCGATATAGAGATCTCAGCCGAAGTGGATTTTCAGATTCACCAGATGCTGGATATCTTGCGCGGCAAACTGGTGAAGCGCGGCATCGACATCAAGGCCTTGAAAGAAGGCGATGTGGAAATCTCGGGGCAGAAAGCAAGCATGCTGGTGAAGCTGCAGCAAGGTATTGACTCTGACCTGGCCAGAAAAATTGTAAAGATGGTCAAAGAAACCAAACTCAAGGTGCAGACAGCCATTCAGGGTGAGAAGCTAAGAGTTACAGGCAAGAAACGGGATGACTTACAGAGCGTCATTGCCCTGCTAAAAGACGCAAAGATTGATCAACCTCTGCAATTCAATAATTTTCGTGATTAGTTAGTCACCAGCCCTCGATGCATCGGATACAGCATGTCGACAGCCGATAGTAGTGGAAACGTTGAAACGGGCTGGAGATCCTATTTTCCGGCGAGCGTTCGGCCTTACGTAGAATCCGCCCCGTTGGCTGCTTTTTTTCTAGGCATAACATCAGGCTTCCCCTACGCGCTGATTGGAGCGACCCTGACCACGCGGCTTGCACAGGATGGCATTTCCAAGGGTGCTGTTACTGCATTTGCCCTGACTTTCCTTTCCTACAATTTCAAGTTTCTCTGGGCACCGCTCGTTGACAACATCAAGCTTCCAGTTATAGGTCGATTTGGGCAACGGGTATCCTGGTTGTGGACAGTCTGTGTGCTGGTAATGCTTGCAGTAGTTTTTCTTGGTGTTGCCAATCCGAATCAGGCATTACTCACTGTGGCAATTGCAGCCATCACACTCGGGGTTCTGGGTGCCACACTCGACATCATTATTGATGCCTACCGCATTGAGTTGCTTAAACCTTATCAATTGGGAACCGGGTCAGGCATGTCCCAGTATGGCTGGCGAATCGGTGCCGCATCGACGGGTGCGCTAGCCCTGGTATTGGCCAGTAGTGTGGGTTGGACGCTGGCCTATGTGGCCTGTGCAGTGTTTACCCTGCCGGCCATCCTGGTTGGCGTGTTTATGGGGGAGCCAGAACGCCATCGGGAACCTGTTGAGACGAAGGGGTTGCTGTCTGCGCTGGTAGACTACTTCAGCCCATTGACCGAATTCATCAAGCGGCAGGGAGCTTGGCTTGTCCTGGTGTTCGTCCTGATCCACAAGATAGGAGATACGCTGGCTAACTTGCCTCTTCGCTTGCTGTTGGATGATCTGGGATTCAGCAATGAAGAGATCGCATTTTATGATGTGGGCTTCGGGTTTTTTGCCTTCCTGATTGGAATATTTGTTGGCGGTATTCTGTACGCTCGCATGGGCTTGAAGCAATCCGTGTTGCTCAGCCTGATTCTTATGGCGGTGTCCAATTTCAGCTTTGCAGCCCTCGCTTTTGTAGGTCATACCAATATTGGTTTGGCTGCCACAATCTGCTTTGAGAATTTTGCCAGCGGTATTGGTGGTGTCACCGTGGTCGCGTACCTTTCTGCGTTGTGCAATTTGAGATTTACAGCAACTCAGTATGCTCTGTTGTCTGCATTGGCCAGTATCGCCGGTCGGATACTGACTGGTACTACTGCTGGGGCACTGATAGAAAATCTTGGTTATGTGAATTTTTATCTGATAACGACATTGGTAGCCTTTCCTGGAGTGTTTTTGTTTTGGTACATGATCCGCTCGGGCCTGGCGGATGTCTCATTGGGAGATGCTGGCAAGGAAGACTGAATACCGGGTTAAAAATCAGCGCTCTGATTGCAGCCAGCCGTATTGCTTCATGGAAAACTTCCCTTTGATAAAAACGATGCCTTCTTTTTCCAGCAGCTTCTTTTGTCGCTGATATTGAGCACTGTTTCGGGGAAAAGATATTCTGCCCTGTGAATTGACTACTCGATACCAGGGCAATTTTGTGCCGGCAGGCAGATTTTTCATGACATAGCCAACATATCTGGCATAGCCAGGCAGGTCAGCCAGTTTGGCTACCTGACCGTAGCTGGCTACCTTGCCGCGAGGTATCTGGTTCACTATTTGCCAGATTTTCTCCTGATTGGTCATACACGCTGCCGCTGGTTCCAGTAGGTTGTGGGTCATTGCAAGGCCGTGATCATGATAGAGTCCTCTTTCTTCAATTAACAGGCGTAGACCAAGGCAGACTAGTGCGATTTCTACTACTGGCATTCATCGTCGTCCCTCTGGTGGAGATGATGCTGCTGTTCGAGGTAAGCGATCAGATTGGTGGCTTTACCACTTTGCTGTTGGTGGTGCTGACCGCAGTGGTCGGTATTCAGATACTCAAACAGCAGGGGTTCTCAACCTTGCTGCGGGCCAATGCGCGGCTGGAATCTGGCGAGATTCCGGCTCAGGAGATTGTGGAAGGCATGATGCTGGCGGCGGCAGGCGCCTTGCTGTTGACGCCGGGTTTCATTACCGATGGCATCGGCTTCATACTGCTTGCTGGGCCACTGCGTCGGCCCCTGGCAAGAAAAGCCATCAAGGCTGGAATCATCTCGGCGGTGGGCAGCAAGGGTGGCACCCACAACTGGCAGCGGACAGGCAGAGGCGATGAGCGCGGCAATGTCTACGAAGGAGAATATTCGCGACCCGACAGCGCCAAAATAGACCAGGACAGGCCAGATTCCGGGGAAACTTAGAAAATATTATAATTAATAAAATCAATAGCTTAGAAAGTCAGCCTGCAAAATCGGCAAATATTTGCGCTCTATAGCACCGCCAGGCATTGAATTTCCTGCCACAACCCCCATTAACCGAGACAACGAAAATCCGCTGTCCTGGGCCATTTTGGCGCCTAGATCAGTGCATCAGAAGAAAAGGTTCACTTCTACTGTTCAGACTGTTCAGGTGGGGAGGACCGTGTTTTTAGTGCAAGAAGTAAAACATTGAATCAGGAGTGATTTGAAATGAATATCCGGCCTTTACAAGATCGTGTCGTCGTCCGGCGCACGGAAGAAGAAACCACTACCGCAGGAGGCATCGTACTGCCGGGGTCAGCCACGGAGAAGCCCGCACAGGGTGAAGTTGTGGCTGTTGGTCCAGGCAAGCGTCTGGAAAACGGTGATACGCAGAAAGTGGACGTTAAAGTTGGAGATACTGTTGTTTTTGGAAAGTATTCCAGCAATACCGTAAAGATTGGAGAAGAGGAGCTGCTCATCCTCAATGAGAGTGAAATCTTCGGTGTGATCGAGTCTTGAACGATCTCCCTCTGAACTTATCGATTCTCAACATTAATGCAAAAAGACAGGAATTATAGAAATGGCTAAAGACGTAAAATTTGGCGATTCAGCACGCCAGAAGCTTTTGTCGGGTGTGAATGTGCTTGCTGACGCAGTGAAAGTCACTCTGGGCCCGAAAGGTCGCAATGTTGTTCTGGACAAATCCTTTGGTGCGCCGACCGTCACTAAAGACGGTGTATCCGTTGCGAAGGAAATCGAACTGGAAGACAAGTTCGAGAACATGGGTGCACAAATGGTCAAGGAAGTCGCTTCCCAGACCTCCGATGTAGCCGGCGACGGCACCACGACTGCGACAGTTCTGGCGCAGTCTATTCTCAATGAAGGGTTGAAGTCAGTTGCTGCTGGCATGAATCCAATGGATCTCAAGCGAGGCATCGACAAGGCAGTAACCGCCATGGTCGCAGAAGTGGGCAAACTCGCCACGCCTTGTAAGGATTCCAAATCAATCGCACAGGTAGGTACTATCTCCGCGAATTCCGACAGCGAAGTGGGTCAGATTATTGCTGACGCCATGGACAAGGTTGGTAAAGAAGGCGTGATCACAGTAGAAGACGGATCGGGCCTTGAGAACGAGCTGGATGTGGTTGAAGGTATGCAGTTTGACCGTGGTTACCTGTCTGCTTACTTCATCAATAACCAGGACAGCATGATGGTTGACCTGGAAGATCCCCTGGTACTTCTGTATGACAAGAAGGTTTCCAATATCCGTGAAATGATTCCCCTGGTGGAGAGTGTGGCAAAAGCTGGACGCCCGCTGTTGGTAATCGCGGAAGATGTTGAAGGCGAAGCCCTTGCCACTCTGGTGGTTAACAACATGCGCGGCATCCTCAAGGTTGCTGCCGTCAAGGCTCCTGGCTTTGGCGATCGCCGCAAGGCTATGCTGGAAGACATCGCTATCCTGACCGGTGGTACCGTGATTTCCGAAGAAGTTGGTTTGAGCCTCGAAGGCGCAACCATCGAAGATCTTGGTAGTGCCAAGCGAGTGCAGATCACCAAGGAAAACACCACTATTATTGATGGTGCGGGCGATGCCAAGAGCATTGAAGCGCGTGTGAACCATATTCGTGCGCAGATCGAAGAAACTTCTTCAGACTACGATCGTGAGAAGCTTCAGGAGCGAGTAGCCAAGCTTGCCGGTGGTGTTGCCGTGATCAAGGTTGGTGCCAGCACTGAAATTGAAATGAAAGAAAAGAAAGCTCGCGTGGAAGATGCCTTGCATTCAACTCGTGCAGCTAATGAAGAAGGCGTTGTGCCCGGTGGTGGGGTTGCTCTGGTAAGAGCCCTGCAGAAAGTCGAAGGACTCAAGGGTGACAACGAAGACCAGAACGTTGGAATCACTCTGTTGTTAAAAGCGGTAACCTGGCCTCTTCGTCAGATTGTCGAGAATGCCGGTGAAGAAGGTTCCGTCGTCCTGGACAAGGTCAAGGAAGGCAAGGGCAACTTTGGCTTCAACGCTGCCACTGGAGAATACGGCGATATGCTGGAAATGGGCATCATCGACCCGGCCAAGGTAACCCGAACGGCCTTGCAGGCTGCTGGTTCCGTAGCTGGCTTGATGATTACCACCGAAGCCATGGTGTCAGAACTGCCGGAAGAGAAGGGGGCAGGCATGCCAGGCGGAGGCGGAATGCCTGACATGGGCGGAATGGGCGGCATGATGTAAAAACATGTCCGGAGTAGTTTAGTTACTCCAATATTTGGACGCCTAAACAGAGACGGGCCGTTATTTTCGATGCTCAGGAATGTATTCAACCATTCCGCTCGAAACTAACGGCCCTTCTCGTTTTTGGGTCTAAAATTCCTGCTGCAAGGGTACGAGTCAAGTTTGTCAGTATTGCCTCTGTGCAGAGGCGACGGCGGGGTGATATAGCGGTATTACTTCAGGCGGGATGTGTTTGAATGAAGTGGTGTGCCCAGAGGGCACACCACGGAGTTCAATCAATTTTAGCCGAGATTTTGATTGGCAAATTCCCAATTCACCAGGTTGTCGATAAAACTGGCAAGAAAATCGGGACGTCGGTTTTGAAAATCGAGATAGTAGGCGTGTTCCCAGACATCACAAACCAAAATCGGTTTTAGACCATCGGTGAGTGGTGTCTCAGCATTTGCAGATTTAACGACTTTGAGCTTGTCGCCATCAGCAACCAGCCAGACCCAGCCGCTGCCGAACTGACCCACTCCACCGTCTACAAATTCCTTTTTAAATGAATCGAAATCACCAAAGCTGCTGTTGATGGCGTCGGCAATCGCGCCACTGGGAGCACCACCTCCATCTGGACTTATGCTGTTCCAGAAAAAACTGTGGTTGTAGTGTTGGCCTACATTATTGAATAAGGCGCCGCCTTTCTTTGCGCATTCCAGAACGAGATCTTCCAGACTGTCGGCAGAAACACCGGCATCTTCCAGCAATTCATTGCCCTTGGTGACATAAGCGTTGTGATGTTTGCCGTGGTGGTAGTCCAGTGTGTCAGATGACATGTGTGGACTCAGTGCGTCCTTGGCGAAGGGTAGATCAGGTAGCTCAAGCTTCATTTTTTCCTCTTCTGTAAAACGAAAACGGGAATAAGAGGCAATACTCAACCCTGACGCTGTGCAAGCACAGTTGATTTAGTGAACAGGGGAGAGAATTGCAGTTACCGGGCTATTTTAACAGAGAATTGAAGCAGTTGCAGACACGCCAACAACCATTGCGATTGCTGGCGTGTCTTTGCGTTGAAAATTTACAGGAACTGAATGATCAGCAGTAAGGCAATCGCCAGGGCTACTCCGCAATGGATGACTCCCACTACTGAGGCCATTGGACCCATCTTGCCTTTAATACCATTGAACTCCAGCGCAAGAATAATCAGCAGACTAATGCCAATGGCAACTTCACTGACTCCTCCCTGCATTGACATGGGAACACGCCCAGAGCCGTCAAGATGCGCTGAGGCACCCATGAAGAAAAGCATTGGCAGTGAAAACAAGGTGTTGGTGCGTGACGCCAGGCCGGCTCTGGCCAGTGCTCCCGGCGCTTCAGCCAATGCCTCGCCACCGGCGAGTACTTGTTCATTGGATGCCATGACCACTTTCTGGTTTGGCCAGATTATTAACCACACATTGAGGAACATGAGTGTGCCCAGGAGCATCCCGACGACAATGTAGTAGTTGATTGCAGATCCGAGAAAGCCTGCCAGGGCGAGACCAGACAGGAAAGTGAAGAGGGCACCATAGCGGAACCACCAAAGGGCTCGTGGCACCAGTTTGCTGATGGCAGAAGATTTGGCGGCAGCATCTGCTTCCTTGAAATACTCTGTCTGCACAAAATTAAAGTAATAAAGCAGACCTATCCAGGCTACTCCTGCAAAGAAGTGAATCCAGCGAAACACATAGCTTGTCAAGATGTCGAGTTCCATGGCGATATCCTCAGAGATGTCATTATTATTGACTTGCCTGTAACTCTATACTGCATCTCAGGCTTGGTCGGGTTTTCGAGCGAAATACTAGCATTTCACGCCAGGTGGGGCTATGGCGGGGGATGGCGTCAGCAGCCCATTTTTAGGATAATAGCGGAATGAATGATGAAGATGAGTTACATGATATTCCACCGTTGGTTCCAGATCGGGACGACGTCGATTCCCATTTGAGTAATAAAAAGGCACAGGGCCAGCAGATCGTCAGGCCCAACTATCACACCGAAAAGGTCAAGGTCAGTAGCTGGCCAATGCGGATCATGGTGGCACTACTCTTTATTGCCGCCTGTGCCGGTGGCTATGGCTCCTACTACTTTTATGAGCTCTATCAGGACAATTTGAGACAGACCAATCTGCGCATCAGTGACCTGGAATTGAGGCTGGCGCTGGTCGATGAGAGTGCCACGGAATCAGATAACACGCTGATGCAGAACATCGAGCAGACCATAGAGCAATATGATCTGCTGTGGGCAAACTGGCGAGCCAACAATCGAACCTTTGAAGAAATTCAGGGCGCTTTAGCACGACTCGAACTTGCCAATGAAGGGCAGGATGAAATCGCTGCCAACACCAGCCAGCAACTGGCGAACACCAATCAGGCAGTGCAGACTACGCAGGCGGCGGTTAACTCTCTCAATGAAGATTTTAACCAGCTAAACCAGGCGGTGGCTGCAATTAACAATGAGATCGCCGAACTTGGCAGTATGAGCAGTGATCTTGAATCCATTCGCCAATCACTCAACAGTGGCGACAGCACGGTATTGGGTCTCGTTGGAAGGCTGGAATACATCGAGGAATCCATGGAATCGGTGAATGCCCATCGTCTGCAAATCAACGAGAATCTTTTTCGCTTGCAGCAAGACGTTGAGGCTCTGCAAAGAGCCAATGCCGGGCCAGGCGGTAGTCCCTAGCCCAGCCCTGGGTAAAGACTATTTTCCGGTAAACACGGCGTCCCGTTTATCTATAAACGCAGTCACTCCTTCGCGAAAATCCTCACGGGAAGCGCAGTCGGCAAAAGACTCTGCTTCAGCCTGCAATTGTGCCTCAAACTCACTCTCCAGTGACCGGTAGAGCAACGCCTTGGTGTTGCCGTACACATGGGTGGGGCCGCTCGCCAGTCTGCTGGCAAGCTTTTCTGTTTCTGATTCCAGTTCTTCACTGGGCACAACAAAATTGATCATGCCAATGTCTTTCGCGGTTTGGGCATCGAAACGATCACCCAGCAACGCAATCTCCATGGCCTTCTTGATACCCACTGCTCTTGGCAAGTGAAACGATGCAGAACCATCCGGGCTGGTGCCGATACGGCAGTAAGCCAGGGTAAAGAAGGCGTCTTCAGCGGCGATGATGAGATCGCAGGCCAGCGCCATGCTGACCCCGGCTCCGGCGGCGGCACCTTTACAGCTGGCAATGATTGGCTTTGGCATTCGGCGCATGGCGAACATGATTGGGTGGAGGTCGTGGATTCTCAATATGAATTCTTTATGGATTTCTTCCGGGGTCTTTTTGATGGATTCCCCCATTCCCTTGACGTCACCGCCTGCCATGAAGTGATCACCTGTGCCTTTGAGCACTACGCAGCGGACTGAGGAGTCCTGTTCGATATCGTGCAGGGCATCGCAGAGCATGGCTCTCATGTCCATGCTGAGGGCGTTGCGGGCTTCTGGTCTGTTCATGGTTAGGGTGGCTATGCCGTCGTGATGAGAGACTTCTAGATCTGCCATGTTGTTTTCCTTGGAGTGTGTTGCCTTTTTCTGCTGCAGCGTTGGAGTATAGCTCGCCTGAATCTTTGATTCAGTGTTGGTGCCTTGGAATCTTGAAAGTTGGTGCCAATGGGTCTGGCAGGTAAAGGGCACAGTTGCAGACACGCCGTAAATCCATCCCTGGAGGCTCGAGAGCGGCATCCCTGCCGCTCACGGTCTGCAACTGTGCCCTCTACCTCCCAGCCCCTCGTCGTTTGGTGCATCTTTCTCCTGGAGTATTTTTTGAATTCAGCGCCGGTCGCGTGAGTTGGTTTCTTGGAAATACGATGGGTTTGGGTATAATACGCGGCCTTTCCGGGGAACTGCTTTCCCTACACATGCAATGCGGACGTGGCGGAATTGGTAGACGCGCTGGATTTAGGTTCCAGTGCCGCAAGGTGTGAGAGTTCAAGTCTCTCCGTCCGCACCAACTCCCGTGGCTTATGTGCCCATTTCTGGTGTGCTGGCCAGACTCTAAAGCTTGAAAGCATCTCTTGCTAGATTTGATCGAAGCGGCCACTTTTTGTCCTCAGTCGGTCACGTACTATCAGTACGCTCCCTCCCTGCGGAAAAAGCGCTTTGTCTGAGGCAAAAAGGGGAAGCCAGGCGCGAAAAATAAAGTCTCAAAGCTGGTACTTCTTTTTTTTTAGGATTGCCGGGTTTTGTCATTTCTGGCAGTGGGGTTATGCGTGGTTTGTAAGAAGAGGAAAGTGCCTCTCAGACTCTTACAAGACGCAATCTCCTAATTGTTGTTAAACTGTCCCAACCTAAATTTGAAGTCTGAGTTCTGTACTGATTTCCCTGCATGAAAGACCTTTTCAAACCCAAGAGTAAAACTGCGGCCACCACCAAAAAGGAGGACAAGCATCCTGTTGCTTCGAAAAATGAAGTGGCTGCTTTTCTCGATAAAGTGGCGACGATGCCAAAGACCGGAGGTGAGGCGCGGTTGATATTTGCGCTGGATGCTACTGCCAGCCGGCAGCCTACCTGGGATGTTGCGACCCAGTTACAGGCAGAGATGTTTCGTAGTGCACAGACGCTCGGCGGACTGAATTTGCAGCTTTGTTATTTTCGTGGTTTTGGTGAGTTCTTCACCAGCGACTGGCAATCTCATGGTGAGGGGCTGTTGCAGTTGATGACAAAAATTCATTGTGAGGCTGGGGCGACGCAGCTGAAGAGAGTGTTGAAACATGCTCGCAAAGAAAATGAACGCAATGGGATCAAGGGTCTGGTTTTTATCGGGGATGCCATGGAAGAGAACCGGGATGTCCTTGCACAGCTTGCGGGCGAGCTTGGACTTCGGAATGTGCCTGTGTTTATTTTTCAGGAAGGTGGTGATCCGCTGGCGAGGGCGACATTTAAAGACATCTGCCGCCTCTCTGGCGGAGCCTACTCGCAATTCGACAATGCCAGCGCCGGTCAGCTCAAGGAACTGCTCAGCGCGGTGGCTGTCTATGCGGCGGGTGGTCTCAAGGCTCTTAAAGACTTCAGCAAAACTTCCGGGCAATCGGTAAAATTGTTGGAACAGCAACTGCGCACCTGATTGCCAGCAATCACTCCCGATGATATTTCGACTCATTCTTCTCATCCTCCTTCCGGTTGCCGCCTACTTTATGGTCAAGTCTGCCAGAAGCAGATTTAATCTTACTGGCAGGCAAACCCAGATTCTGTTTCTGATCGTTGCTGCGCTGTTGATGATTGGCGTGTTGGTGGTGCTGGGGCGATTACCTGTGCATTTTATTTTTGCGCCGCTGGGTGCAGCCGCTGCTTTTCTGTTGCGATTTTTGCCAATGATTCTGAGATTGCTGCCCTTCTGGCAGATGTTTCGCAGCCGCACGGCTGGTGGCCAAACGCGAAAAGGCAATCAAAGCTCAACCATTCGCACTGCCTATTTGTTGATGGAACTGGACCATGACTCTGGCAACATGGATGGGGAAATTCTGCAGGGACAATTTGCTGGTCGGAAACTGGCTCAGCTTGAACTCGATCAACTGCTGGAACTGCGCATGGAGTGTCAGTCTGATACAGATTCGCTACAGGTGCTGGAGGCCTACCTGGATCGGACCAGGGACGAGTGGCGCGGGCAGGCGAATAATTCCCAGGCGCCCCCAGCCCAGGAAGAATCCACGATGACACGGCAACTGGCGTTGGAGATTCTCGGTCTGGAGGAAGGCGCCAGCGACGAGGAAATTGTTAAAGCTCATCGCAGCATGATGCAACGACTCCACCCTGATCGGGGCGGCTCTGACTACCTGGCCAAAAAAATTAATACTGCCAAGGATTTTCTGTTGCAGTAAAACGTGGCAACAACATCCTTGTGCTGAAATGATAAACTCCCGCTATTGATTCACATCTTCTGGACTAGCTGAACCATGACACTGATACGCAATGAACACTTGATTCAAAGCGTGGCCGATGCGCTGCAATACATTTCTTATTACCATCCGCTGGACTATGTGCGTGCCGTACATGAGGCGTACGAAAAAGAGGAGTCTGCGGCTGCCAAAGATGCCATGGCGCAGATACTCCTTAACTCACGACTCTGTGCGGAGGGTAAAAGACCGATTTGTCAGGATACCGGCATCGTAGCGGTGTTTTTGAATATCGGCATGGACGTGCAGTGGGAAGGGGATATGTCGGTAAACGACATGGTGAACGAAGGTGTGCGCCAGGCTTACTCGCTCCCTGACAATGTCCTCAGAGCGTCCATCGTGAACGACCCTGCCGGGAAGAGAAAAAACACCGGTGACAACACGCCGGCAGTCATTCATATGCAACTGGTACCAGGCAACACTGTCGAGGTGAAGCTGGCAGCCAAGGGTGGCGGCTCGGAAAACAAGTCCCGGCTGGCCATGCTCAATCCCAGCGACAGTATCGCCGACTGGGTTGAGCAAACTGTTCCAGGCATGGGTGCCGGCTGGTGCCCCCCTGGCATGTTGGGCATTGGCATAGGCGGTACTGCGGACAAGGCTGCAGTGCTGGCCAAAGAGTCACTGATGGCACCGATAGATATCCATGAACTCAGGGCGCGTGGCCCGAACACTGCGGTTGAGGAATTGCGTCTGGAAATCATGGACAGAGTCAATGCGCTGGGTATCGGGGCGCAAGGGCTTGGCGGCTTAACCACAGTGCTCGATGTAAAGATACTGGACCACCCAACCCACGCCGCTTCATTGCCTGTGGTGATGATTCCCAATTGTGCGGCCACACGCCATGCCCATTTCACCCTCGATGGCACCGGCGTCGCGGAGCTGGCACCACCGAGCCTGGATGAATGGCCGGAAATCAGCTGGGATGCGGGGCCCAGGGCACGAAAGGTCAACCTGGATACCGTGACCCGGGAAGAAATAGCCCAGTGGCAACCAGGAGAGACCCTGTTGCTGTCGGGCACCATGCTGACAGGCAGGGATGCTGCCCACAAACGCATGATAGCCATGCTGGAAAAAGGCGAACCTTTGCCGGTTGATCTTGAAAACAAGTTTATCTACTACGTGGGTCCCGTTGATCCGGTCCGGGATGAAGTCATCGGACCCGCTGGTCCTACCACAGCTACCCGAATGGACAAATTCACCGACACCTTGCTAGCCAAGACGGGAGTCATGGGTATGATCGGCAAAGCTGAGCGTGGCCCCACAGGCATTGAAGCCATTAAAAAACACAAGGCTGTCTATCTGATGGCTGTGGGTGGGGCAGCCTACCTGGTGTCAAAGGCAATCAGGGAAGCCAGGGTGGTCGCGTTCGATGACCTGGGCATGGAGGCCATTCACGAGTTCAGGGTGGAGGAGATGCCTGTCACTGTCGCTGTGGATGTAAACGGCACATCCGTGCACAAGACTGGACCAGAGCAGTGGAAGGCCAGGATCGCCGAAGCCCATGCGGTTGAGGTCAAGTAGCGGCTCTCTCTCGTCCTCGCGCCCTCGCGTTATTGGAATCGGCCCGGGTTCTAACACATGTCCGTGTAGGGATTGTTCAGTTCCAGGCTGATGCCGTTCTTGCGCGTGTCAATCTGGATGCTGCGGTCATCCATGCTTAGCGCTTCGTCTCCCAGCACGTTGTAATCAAATTTATAGATCGCACGATTTTCGCCGCGGCTGGTTGATTCGCCGTACTCATTGATGGCTTTCTGTACGACTGTATTGCGCGCCTCATAGGCTTGCATGGCCGCCTTGCCGTGGCGCTTCTCCAGCATTCGTCGGGTAACATGCGGCGCCAGGATCGAAGCGCTGGCATTGTTACCACCGAAGCCCTTGGAATTGATGATTGCCGCCTCCATGGATTCCGCGCCTACCTGTTTGTGTGCAAGCAGGAAATCCAGGTTGCTGTGTTCCACATCGTCAGCTAAATCATGAGTGGTGAGGATGCCCGGCAGGATGCCGTCCTTCCACACACCGAGGCTGGCCATGATCTGGTCTCCGGCAGCCGATGCAATGGAATGACCCAGATAGCTCTTGATCGCAACCACGGGCCACTGCTCGATGCCGAAGCTGTGTGCGACCTTGTTCAAAATGGCGGCTTCCGATACGCGGTTTTGTGGAGTACCAGTGCCATGAGCCTGGACGAAGCTTGCGTTCTCAAGACCTTGCTGGCCGATGATATTGCGGGTCGCGGCGGCCGCCTTGGCCATGGTGAGATAGTTGCCCAGCCCCGGGCCGGTGATGGATTTTTTGTGGCCATCGGCGTTGATAAATACATCATTGATTGAGCCGTAAACTGAAGCCCCGGTTTCCATGGCCAGCGCATCGTCAAACAGCACAATAAACTGTGCAGATTCAGCGACTGTAAAACCGGAGTTCTGTGCGAAAGGTCGGCAAGCCCGTCGGTAGTCCGGTTCAGCATCGGCAGCTAACTTGTCCAGGGCACGCAGTGAGTCATCGCTGGCCAGGGCACCCATGGTGGCGAAGGCGTCGAACACTTCGGGCACCAGGCTGGATTCACTGCTACCAATAATGGCAATGCGGTGACTGCCAGACTGGATGTCCCGAATCCCCTGGCGCAGATTGTAAAGAAAGGTCGCACAGGCACCGTTGGTATGACCGGTGCTGCCAAGATTACCCAGCAAGTAGGCATTGATAAAATCCGCAGCCATCTCGTTGAGGCCCAGTGGCAATTGTTTTGAGGTGACCCGGTTACCCAGCAGTCTGGCCTGTAACATGCCGCCATTGCCGTTGTAGTCCAGTTGACTCAGGCAACTGCCGGCATAGACGCTGATCTGGTCTGGCGCCACACGATCCCGCACCTCTTCCCACTCAATACCCAGGGACTGAATGGCGTCGGAAGCACCGAATACTGTCATTTGCAGGGCTCTCGGATGATTACGGGAGTTGTAGCACTGAGAAGGATCGAAACCTGAAGGTAGCTGTCCCGCACATTTCACGTCGCTTTCCCGGAAATCCTGAAACATCACTGACATGGATTCAGTGACGGTTACTGTGACCTTGCCGGATTCGGCCGCGTCAGCAAGCTGCCACGAACCTGGAATGGAAGAGGGTAGATCCTTGCGGCGCAGGGTGAATTGCAGGGGAGAGTTGTCTGCAGGCGACAGGATAGCCTGTCGGTGCAGTGGAATCTTGTCGGCGTCGAAACAGGCCTCTTCCAGCTTGCGAATCAATGTGCCTCCAAGCAATGCTGGACGCAGCTCCTGCAGATAGGAATTCAGCTCAACGGCATTGCCTGCACCATCACACCATTGCTGTTCTTGCAGCTTTAGTTGGCCAGTGAGCGCCGCAAGATTCTGCAGCACACCCAATTGTTCATTCTGGCCGAGCTGATCGAACACCAACCGTCGATAGGCCTGAAATCCAGAGCTGCGTCCTGCGGCATTGATGCCACCGAAACTGGTGATAACCGGAAGGTTGGCCATGGTCTGCGATACTCCTGAGCTTCGATTTGGTGAAATTAGAATCCAGGCATGGCTGTTGAGACTAGGCCTAAATAGACAGTTAATATGGCATAATAGCCATAGGCCGCAAAGGCATGCAGCCTTGCACAAAACCCGGGTGGTCTCTAGGATGAAGTAATTCCGGCAAGCGAGATAGCGGTGAAGGTCCGGATCAACAAACCTGATGAGCAAGCAAAACTGAAGTGTCCGTACCAGAGACAAGTACACCCGGGGGTGCCGACCCATTGAACCCAGAATTACGTTCCTATCATCAGGCTCTGGGAATCTCCGATGATTACGCAAAAAAATGCCGCCTGCCTTTCTGTGCGGAGCCCAGTGTTCTCGTTGATACCGAGCCTGACTACTATGGCCGTCCCCAGCAGTTGGTACCAGAGGCTTGCGAGGCCTGGCAGGCGATGCGCGACGCAGCCGCAGCGGAGGAAGTGGTTATCCACCTGATATCAGCTTTCCGGGGGTTCCGCTATCAGTTCGAGTTGCTCAAGCGCAAACTGGAGGCGGGGGAGCAGATAGAGCAGATCCTGTCAGTGAACGCAGCGCCAGGATTCAGCGAGCATCACACAGGTCGCGCCGTGGATCTGGGTACCCTGAATTGCCCGGCGCTGGAAGAGGAGTTTGAGCAGACAGATGCCTTTGCCTGGCTTGTAGAGCATGCTTCGGAATACGGGTTTGCCATGAGTTACCCCAGGGGTAACCAGCTGGGAATCTGCTATGAGCCGTGGCACTGGTGCTTCGCAGCCAGTGATCAATAATCCGGGTGTAAAAAGCCCTCGGTAGTCTTAGACAAATCTTTCTCAAAGGGGTAATCTAAAAAGGTAGTTAGCAAAAGGAGGGAGAATGCCGGCGAATCCAAGCCTGGCGTCCATACCGCCGCAGGAGCCTCCAGCGGGTTTCCTCAATGTGAACGGATATTCACGTCCGTCTTTTCAATCCCTGAGCGACCGCTCAGCGGATTACAAATCAACTCAATCCAAAAAATCATCACTGCTGTCGTCGTGCCGGTCTGCGTGCATGACTGTTCAGTATTGTTTTCTCGATGGCTGGGATGGCTGGGATGGCTGGAGAGATGTCGGAGTTTATCTGCGCTCATCCAAAAGAAGCGCTCAACAATAGGAGGTAAAAAGCAAGACAAGACATCGCGCACAGACAAACAATGAAATTAAGGAGATAGAAGTCTATGACAAATGAATTTCAAGTTGTTTTTCACAATCTGGATCAATCCGATGCAATCAATGAGGCCGTGCAAAAGCGGATCAGTAAATTGGAGCGCTAT
This sequence comes from Gammaproteobacteria bacterium, assembly GCA_040218615.1. Lineage (GTDB taxonomy): Bacteria > Pseudomonadota > Gammaproteobacteria > Pseudomonadales > Pseudohongiellaceae > UBA9145. The sequence goes on along the minus strand of JAVJRC010000015.1, from coordinate 196,472 downwards.
TGTGATCAGATTATCACTGGTCGAGTCGTATTAGATTCTCCCCATAACAACCACCATAAGGGGAAAGTCTATTCGGTTGGGCTTGAGATTCATACTCCCACAAAAGAAGTCATCGTAAACCAGGAACAACATGACAATCATGCCCACGAGGATCTTTACGTGGCTATCCGTGATGCCTTTAATGCGGCTGAGCGGCAATTAAAATCAATAGACAAGAGTCATCGAGTCAACAAGCTGGATAAACCAGGCTTCGATGAAGTCGTAGTCTAGTCAGCGGACGGAGTCTGCGGAGGCTTAATCAACATGGATGACAAAGATCGCATTGCAGTGGAGGCTGCGACGTTCCGGCGCTTGCTGGAGCACCTGGATAATCACAAAGAGGTTCAGAACATAGACTTGATGAATCTTGCCAACTTCTGTCGCAACTGCCTTTCCAAATGGTACAGCGCGGCAGCCGATGAGCGAGGCCATGAAGTCGACTATGATATGGCCAGAGTGATTGTCTATGGTATGCCCTACGCTGAATGGAAGGCAAAATATCAGCAAGAGGCAACGCCCGAACAGTTGCAGGCTTTCGAAGCCAAGCAAAAATCCTAGTCAGGAAAAACCAACAAACAGCCGGGCTCAAGGGTCCGGCTGTTTGCTTTCTGCAGAAAACATTTTGTTCCTCACCAGTTCCCGATACTGATTCGGCGTCATGGAATTGGTCTTCTTGAACAATTCGGTGAAGTAACTGCAGTCCTGATAGCCTACTGTATCCGCGACCTCTGCAATCACCAGGTTACTGTGCTTCAGCAATGACTTGGCGTGCACCAGCCTCAGGGATTGCAAATATTGAAGCGGCGTTGTATTGGTCGCCAACTTGAATCGACGATTCAGCGAGCGCACGCTCAAGCCAAACTTGTCGGCAACTGTCGAAAACTGAATATCGTCCCGAAAATTATTCTGCAGCCACTCCTGTATCGCAATAATGACTTCATCATGATGTGTGTTGTGCTGATCCTTACCCAGAATTTCCGATTCAAATGATGGTTTGAGTTCGTGGGTAAAGTGCTGCGCGACTTCGTTCGCAATGGCAGAGCCATACAGCTTGGCAATGAAATGCAACATGATATCCCGAATCGCGTTAACTGATCCGGTACAGTAGGCCCTGTCGGCACTGGTGGTGAAGCGCTTACGCTGCAGTTTGATCTGGGGAAAGTTTCGGGAGAAGTCCCGGAAGTAACGCCAGTGTGTAGTGGCTGGCTTGTCGTCAAGCAACCCTGCCTGGGCCAAAAAATAGGCGCCTGTTGTCGCGGCACAAACAGTCGCACCGGCTCTGTATTGCCGGCTTATCCATTCAATCAATTGCTGGTTGTCTTTGGCCGCCTGCATGGGTTTGCGCCACACGCCTGGAACGAATATCAGGTCTGTGCTCGCCACTTCCTCAATCAGTCTATGACAGTGAATATTCAGATCCCCCACCAGGGAAGGGGTTGGATCGTCGACGCCGATCAGTTCTATCTCGATGACACTGTCCAGCTTTCGTTTGGCTTTTGCCAGGTCATTGGCAGCAGTGAGCATTTCCAGGGGAATGGTAATGGAGGAGCCAAGCGCCCTTGGTATGGCGATGATCGAAATATGTTTCATGCGCTATTCTTCAGGCTCGTAACTGATATCCACTATGCAGTAAGTGTTTTCGCCCGATTGTGTTTCCACGGTGATCTCGTCGTCGACTCTTTTTCCCAACAAGGCGCGGGCCATGGGAGAGTCGATGCTGATATAGCCCAGGCCTTGGTTGAGTTCGTCCGGGCCAACCAGCCGATAGCGAAATTCCTCGCCTGAGGCATCTTCCAGGGACACATACGCGCCAAAAAAAACCTTTCCCGTGTCATCAGGCGCGCTGGAGACAACGGTGATCTCTTCCAGGCGCTTGCTCAGGTATCGAACTCTGCGATCGATTTCCCGCAGGCGCTTTTTTCCGTAGATGTATTCCGCATTTTCCGAGCGATCACCCAGTGCGGCTGCATCAGACACAGACTGGGTGACTTCGGGCCGCTCTACTTTCCACAGTTGATGCAGCTCTGCCTTGAGCGCTTTTTCTCCAGCAGGGGTGATGTACTTGGCGCCTGCCTTGCCTGGGGGTCTGTATCTGCTCATGCTGTGAAACCGACTAGTCCAGTGATAGAGCCAACTGCTCAGAATCGTCGGGCTCTGGTTTTTCTGCCACTGTCTCTTGCAGCGCAGGAAGCACTCTCACACCAAGACCCAGCAGCCTGACTGGTCTGTTGCCTCGAGCGAACCCATCCTGACACAATTTCTCAAAGTTTGCCGGTTGCAGATCAGAAGAGAGGGTTTCCACGGTGGTTTGTACAAAATCGTGAAATTTAATTTTGACAAACTGTTTTTGTATTCTGTACTTGCCTTCCAGTTTTTTCAGCCTTCTTTCCAACTGTGCCTGCAAATTCGGCAACTGCTCCAGGCAGGATTCAAGCGATTCCAAATCGGTGGCATAGGTATTCTCTACGCTGACAGATTTTCGAACTCTTTCTACCTGTACGGCTCTTTCATCAATTCCCCTGCTGAGTTGCCTGAGCCTCTCGCCAAAACTGCCAAAGTACTTTTTCAACTCCTGGTCTTTAAGGGTGCGAATATCGCCACAAGTCTTGATACCCAGCCGATGCATTTTGGCGGCCGTTACCTTGCCCACACCATGAAGCTTCTTGACTGGGAGTTCAGCCACAAAGCTTTCCACCTGTTCCGGTGTAATCACGAATTGGCCGTCCGGTTTATTCCAGTCGCTGGCTATCTTTGCCAGAAATTTATTGGGAGCAATGCCGGCTGATATTGTAATACCAATAGATTCTTTCACTTTGCTCCTGATGGCCTGGGCGATGAGGGTGGCACTGCCATCGAATTCATTGCAATCTGAAACGTCAAGATAAGCTTCATCGAGGGAAAGAGGTTCAATCAGGTCAGTGTATTGGCGGAAGATTTCGTGGATCGCCTGGGACGCTTGCCGGTACTTCTCCATATCGGGCTTGATAATGATGAGTTGGGGGCATCGTTTACGCGCTGTCGCTGAGGCCATGGCTGAATGGATGCCGTATTTTCGGGCTTCATAATTGCAGGTGGCAACCACGCCGCGCCGTTCCGGTGAGCCGCCCACCGCCACAGGCTTGTCAATGAGTTCGGGGTTATCCCGCATTTCTATGGAAGCATAGAAGCAGTCACAGTCGCAGTGGACGATTTTGCGGGAACTGACCATAGACAATATTTTATCGCCCTTTTCCATAATTGCAGCCTGCAATATTGGGGATTTTAGCGACGGGGAATTTTCAGGCGACAAAGCTTGTGGACAGCGAATCTGCGGCAACCGAGTCCAGATTGAACCCGGGTGCCGCGATAGGCCTTACAGGGTGGTGCTTGTCAGGTTTTTTGACTTGTTAGCTGCTGCTGGATTCAAACTCTGACATGAAGTCGACCAGCGCCTGAACACCTGCAACCGGCATGGCGTTATAGATGGAAGCCCGGGCGCCGCCAACTGCGCGGTGACCCTTCAGTGCGTAGAGTCCTTTTGCTTCAGCCTGCTTGAGGAAGTCATCCAACAGGTCTTCCTGGTTCAGGTTAAAAGTCACATTCATGATCGAGCGGTGAGCCGGATCGGCAGTGCCGCGGTAGAACCCGCTACCATCGATGTAGTCATACAGCAATTTGGCCTTGGCTTCATTCTGCGACTCCATGACTTCCACGCCACCTTTTTCCTCAAGCCATTCCAGCACCAGCGACATCATGTAGATGGCAAAGGTGTTGTTGGTGTTAGCCAGTGAATGCTGGTCCGCGTAAGTCTTGTAGTTAAGCAAGCCCGGAGTTTCAGGCAGGGCATATTCCAGCAGATCTTCGCGTATGATGACCAGGGCGAGACCTGCAGGCCCAAGATTCTTTTGCAGCCCGGCGAATATAATTCCGAAATCATTGATGTTGAGCTTGCGAGACAGGAATTCAGAAGTCATGTCCGCCACCAGCGGAATGTCACCGGTGTCGGGAAACTGATGCCAGCGGGTACCGAACAGGGTGTTGTTGCTGGTGATGTGCACGTAGGAGCTGTCGGGATCGAAGTCCGATGCTCTTACTTCAGGGATATAGTTGAAGTTCTTGTCTTCGCTGCTGGCCACGTCGAGAGAGGTGCCGTAGCGTGCCGCTTCCTTGCTGGCCTTGACTGCCCAGTTGCCGGTGAGCACAAAGCTGGCTTTGCGCGCACTGTTTCTTGCGATCAGGTTGAGGGGCACGGCCGAGAATTGCATTTGCGCGCCGCCATGAACATAGAGAATCTTGTAGTTATCAGGAATGCCTGCCAGTTTGGTTAATAGCTCATCGCTGCGATTGATGATCTCATCGAACTCGGCAGAGCGATGGCTGATCTCAATAACACCCGCACCCATATCCCGGTAGTTGAGAAATTCTGCCTGAGCCTTTTCCATTACTTCCAATGGCAACATGGCGGGGCCGGCCCCAAAATTGTATACGCGCTTCATAGTCTATTCCTGAGAGTAAAAGTCTGATAGTTGCTGGCGATGCCTAAAGTGATACCGAAAGAGATACTAAAGTACGGTGACTTTGATTACATCGTCGATGGAGGCGATTGCCTTCAGTGCAGATTCCGATGGTTTCGATTCCAGATCGATCAGGTTGTAGGCCACCTCATCGCGGCTCTTGTTTAACATGTCGATGACGTTGATGTTCTGATCGGCCAGGATGGAGAGAATCTGTCCAAGCATCTTGGGTACATTCTTGTTGGTTATGGCCAGCCGTGTGCCTTTCTCTGAATTTTCGGCCCGGTCCAGGGCCAGGGCTGGGAAATTCACGGAATTTTTGATGTTTCCGTTTTCCAGAAAATCCATGAGTTGGTCGGCCGCCATGACTGCGCAATTTTCTTCGGCCTCAGCAGTGCTGGCGCCTATATGCGGCATGGCAATGACGTTGTCCTTACCGATTAATTCCGGGCGGGGAAAGTCGGAAACATAGCAGCGCAATTTTTGCGCATCCAGCGCAGCGACCAGCGCCTCGGGATCGATGATTTCATCCCGGGCAAAATTGAGCAGGCAGGTGTCCGGGGTCATGGCAGCGAACATAGCCGCATCGATCAGGTTTCGAGTCGAATCCAGCACCGGAAGATGCAAGGTGATGAAATCGGAAGTTGCCACCAGGGCGTTGAGGTTCTCGATACGCTTGACCTGACTGGGCAGTCTCCAGGCGGCATCTACGGAAAGAGCAGGATCAAAACCCTGTACATTCATGCCCAGGCTGATGGCCATTTCGGCGACCAGTGATCCGATCGCCCCCAGACCGACAACACCCAGGGTCTTGCCAGCAATTTCATTGCCGGCAAAGCGCTTCTTGTTCTGCTCCATGAGGGTGGACAACTCAGCATAATCGCTGACTTCCTGTTGAGAATTGGCCCAGCTGATTCCAGGCATGATGCCCCTTGAAGCCAGCAACAGACCGCACAGCACCAGTTCCTTCACCGCATTGGCGTTGGCACCCGGGGTGTTGAATACCACGACTCCCTGTTCAGTGCATTGTGCAACTGGCACGTTATTCACGCCAGCTCCAGCTCTCGCTATGGCTTTCAGTTCGTCGCTGATGGCAGCCGGGTCCAGTTTGTGGCTGCGCAACAAAATCGCATCCGGGCTGGACACGTCGGCGCCCACTTCATAGGAATTGGCCGGGAAGCGAGTGAGCCCTTTGTCAGAAATAGCGTTAAATGTCTGAATTCTGTGCATGTTTATCCTTCGGATTGGTGCGGCGAGCAATAGCGGAAGAGTTTGCTGACTCGTGGGTCGCAAATTTGTTTTTGGCCAGGAGCTCTCTCAATAAATGTTGGCAAGCTGAATAGCTCGCCGCTGAAATTTCAGGCGGGCAATTATGTCGTGAATCGTGAGGAAACTCCAGACGCAATTTGGCAGCGATTTCAGCCTCAGGCGTGGGAAAACAGACTGCCCGGATTCACGTTATCATGGCCGGTATTCTGACTGGCAAATGACAGGAGCAGCAGGTGAAAGAAGGGTTCATACCGGGAAAAGCTGAGCGGGTAGGTGACACGAACATTCCCGTGCGCCGCATCCTGGGTCGAAACCCCGGTCCGATGACCGGGCCTGGCACCAACAGCTATCTTATGGGCAACGAGCGCCTGTGTCTGCTGGACCCGGGCCCGGCGGATGAGCAGCAACTACAAAGCTTCCTGGAGGCGATCGGCGGGCATGACTTGGTCTATATCCTGCTTACCCACACTCACGGCGATCATTCGCCTGGTGCAGGCCCGCTCGCCGCCAGGACTGGCGCGAAGGTAATCGGACTGCCTGCGCCAGATGCTCCAGGTCAGGACCACAGCTTCAAGCCTGCACAGCAATGGAAGCATGGCGACCTGCTTGACCTGGGTGAGTATTCCCTGGAACTGATCCATACCCCCGGCCACGTATCCAACCATCTGTGTTATTTGTTGAAAGAGGAAAAGCTGCTGTTTACGGGTGATCATGTGTTGCAGGGTACAACACCGGTCATTCTGCCTCCTGACGGCGATATGGCAGACTACCTGCACTCTCTCGAGATTCTTCAGCAAAGGGACTTGCGCTATCTGGCGCCTGGGCATGGAACGCTGATGACAGATCCGCAAAAAGAGATTGCCAACCTGATCAGTCACCGGCTTGGCCGGGAGCAGAAGATCGTGGACTGTCTGGCAAGTCTGGGGCAGGCGAGCCTGGACGAACTTGTAATCCCGGCCTACGACGATGTGCCGGAGCATCTGATCCCGTGGGCAAAGCGCACCTTGCTGGCTCACCTGTACAAGCTGCAACGGGAGGAACGTGCTGGATGCGTTGATGAAATCTGGAGCATGAACCGCTAACGGTTCCAAGGCGCCATGACTGAAACCTCATCCGCATGGTTTGTGTACATGCTCCGTTGTGGGGATGGCAGCCTGTATACGGGTATCGCAACGGACGTGGACCGACGCCTGCGGGAACACCGGGGTGTTGACGGTACCGCCAAGGGGGCCAAATACCTGAAGGGTCGCGGTCCGCTGAATCTGGTGCTGGCTCAGGAGGTGGAAAACAGATCTGTTGCCAGCAGGCTGGAGTATAGAATCAAGAGTTTGGCCAAAGCCGATAAAGAACAATTGGTGGCCGGGAAAATAAACCTGACAGCACTGCTGGAGCAAATGTAATCCATGTCTGACAAGCAACCTGAATACTCAAGTTTTGACAAGATACCGGTGGGCATCAGCAGTTGCCTGCTGGGTGAAAAAGTTCGCTTCGATGGCGGTCACAAAGGTCACTCCTACATCATGGGCACGCTGGGAGAATATTTCGAATTCAAGCCATTCTGCCCGGAATTGGCGATAGGGCTGGGGATACCAAGGAAACCTATTCGGCTGGTCAGGGAAAAGGGGTCAGCAATACGTTGTGTCGAGATAGACAACCAGGAAAAAGAATACACCGCACCATTGCAGGAGTGCGCGGACGCACAGCAACCATGGCAGCAAGCTCTGTGTGGATATATTCTGAAAAAGGATTCACCCAGCTGTGGCATGGAGAGAGTGAAGATCTGGGGTAAGGACATGCCCATTCGTGAAGGTGTGGGTATTTATGCGGGTCGCATGATGGAAAATTTCCCTTACCTGCCCGTCGAGGAAGAAGGGCGCCTGGGCGATTCTGTGCTTCGGGAAAATTTCGTGCAACGGGTCTTCGTCATGCAGCGTTGGCACGAACTGCAGCAGAGTGGTTTTAGCGTGGGCGGGTTGGTGGACTTCCATGCCCGGCACAAGCTGATCATCATGAGCCATGACCAGAATCGTTATCGTGAATTGGGCCGATTGGTGGCGTCAACGGATAAAGACAATCTGGAAAAAAATGGCCAACAATACTTGCTGGAATTGATGGAAGCATTGAAGATACGTGCCACCCGAAAAAATCATGTCAATGTGTTGCAGCACATTCAAGGCTATCTGAAGAACTCCCTGGATGGGGATGACAAGCAGGAACTGGTACAGACTATTGAAAATTATCGTAACGGACTGTTACCCCTCATTGTACCAATCACCTTGCTCAATCACTTTTTTAGAAAACACCCCAACGACTATATTTCCAATTCCTGGTATATGAATCCCTATCCAGCAGAACTGTGTTTGCAGAACTCTATCTAAGATATGCGTATGTGGAAGAACAATGATTAAAGTACTGGCAATAGACCATGTGGTGTTACGAACGGAAAACCTGGAGAGCATGCTCCATTTCTATCGCGATATTCTGGATTGTCCAGTGGAGCGAGAGCTGCCCGATCTGGGTCTGGTGCAGTTACGGGCCGGGACCGGATTGATAGACCTCGTGCCCGTGGATAGCGAATTGGGCAGGGCAGGAGGCGGGCCGCCACGTTCAGACGGGCCCAATATGGACCATGTCTGCCTCTGCATCAGCAAGGTGGAAGAGTCGGCACTCAGTCAGTTCCTGGCTGACAGGGGAATCGAACAGTCAGAATTCGCTGAGCGATACGGTGCCCAGGGCCATGGTCGTTCGGTTTACATCAAGGATCCGGAAGGCAATGTTGTCGAACTCAAGTTTGAGATCGAGGACTCCATCAACTAGCTGTTATATTGTGGCGGCGGCGCTCTTTTTACCGGTATCTTCGCCAATTGCTTCTTCGGCCGGTGTGATTTTGAATCCAATAAAGCCGTAGATCAATGCAACAATCGGGTTGATCAGATTAAAAAAGCAATAGGGCAGGTAGGCGAATGTGGCTACGCCAAGCGTGCCAGCCATATACGCGCCGCAGGTATTCCATGGAATCAATGGGGAGGTGATAGTCCCTGAGTCTTCCAGCGTTCGGCTCAGGTTCTTCATGTCCAGGTTTCTGTTCTGATATTCCAGTTTGTACATGCGTCCGGGTAATACCAGAGAGATGTACTGGTCAGATGTGATGATGTTGGCGCCGATGCAGGTGGCAATAGTGGTAGCGATCAGACTGCCAGTGCTGTGTACAAAGGACAGGGCATAATTGACCAGGCAGCGCAAAAGGCCAGTGTGATCCATCACCGCGCCGAACACCATCGCGCACAGAATCAGCCAGACAGTATTCAGCATGGAACTCATGCCGCCCCGTGTCATCAAGTCATCCAGCGTACCATTGCCGCTGTTCAGGATAAAACCGTCAAACATGGTCAACCAGGTTCCCCTGAGCAGCGCCATGGCGGCATTGGGTGCATCCCCGGGCAGTGCCAAGATGGCCGGTCGCTGGAAAAACAAGGCGAGGATTATGGCGATCAGTGCGCCACTGAGAATAGTCGGGATGGGTGGAAACTTCTTGTTTGCCATCACCAGTAGCACGATTACTGGAATCAACATGAAAATATTGATGGTGAAGTTTTCTGTAATCAGGCGCAGGGTGACCTCGAGGTCATCAGCGCTCGCCTGGGTATCGATATTAAAACCAATAATGGTAAACAGGATGAGCGCGATGATGATCGATGGAAATGTTGTCCATACCATATGACCAATGTGAGTAAATAGATCGGTTCCTGCAACTGCCGGTGCCAGATTGGTTGTTTCGGACAGTGGTGACATCTTGTCGCCGAAATATGCGCCAGAGATAATTGCACCAGCGGTTATCTCAACAGAAAGGCCCAGTCCGCCCGCGGCTCCAATCAAAGCGATACCCACGGTTCCGGCGACAGTCCAGGACGAGCCAATACTGAGGGCAATGAACGCGCAAATCAGACAGCTGGCAACATAGAAGATACTGGGATCCAGGATGAGCAGGCTGTAATAGATCATGGTCGGAACAGTCCCCGACATGATCCAGGTACCGATCAGTAAGCCAACACTGAACAGGATCAGGCAAGGTTTCAGGGCAACCGAAATACCCTTGATAATACTGGCTTCAATTTCCTCCCAGGACTGCCCATTCTTCCAGCCAATCATTGCGGCAAACACCGCGCCTATGCAAAGGGCAATCTGGTTGGGGCCATAGCTGGCATCTTCACCAAAAAGATACACAGACAATGACAGCAGGGTGACAAGCACGGCAACCGGAGTCAGTGCCTGCAGGATTGTTGGTCTTACTGATGAGCCTGCTTCATTCAATGAATCTGTCATATACCCGCATCAAAAGCCTCGATGGATTTCCCAGAGCATAGCGGCATTGCCGGCTGCCTGTCTAATGGCGATTAGGGTATAATCTGCTCGTTTTCAAGCAGATAGCGCCCAGGATCCCGATTCCGGCAATCCTCTGGCAACACCGCTGCGGCGTGAACAGTGCCGTGTGAATAGGCGGTGTGAATAGGCGGTGTGAATAGATTGACGAGCAATGCAACATGAATAGCGCGGAAAGCTACATGACCGATATCGAAGCCTATATGGTGAAACTGGGAACCCAGGCGAGATCGGCCGCCCAGGATATCAACAAGGCCACAACGGCTCAGAAGAATGCGGCGCTGCTGGCTATGGCTGAGGAAATCGACAAGCGACGGGATGAGTTGCTCGCCGCCAATCTGCTCGATCTTGAAGCAGGCAAGAGCAAAGGTCTTGCTGATGCCTTGATGGATCGGCTGGAGCTCAACCAGTCACGAATCGATACCATGATCGAAGGCTTGCGTCAGGTGGCTGCATTGCCGGACCCTGTTGGTGAGATATCTGACCTGAAATTTCGCCCCAGCGGTATTCAGGTGGGTCGCATGCGGGTACCTCTTGGCGTAATCGGCATTATTTACGAATCCAGGCCGAATGTGACTTGCGAAGCTGCCAGCCTCTGCCTCAAATCGGGTAATGCCACAATCCTTCGTGGCGGCTCTGAGGCCATCCATTCCAATCAGGCTATTGCCGCCTGCATCGGTGCCGCACTGGAGCGGGTCGGGCTGAGTCCCCATGTGGTGCAAATTTTGGACAGAACCGATCGCGATGCAGTGGGTAAACTCATCACCATGCCAGAATTTGTGGATGTGATTGTCCCCAGGGGTGGTAAGGGATTGATTGAACGAATCAGCAAGGATGCCCGGGTTCCTGTGATCAAGCATCTGGATGGGAACTGTCATGTGTACATTGATGGCAAGGCAGACCTGGTCAAATCTGTTTCCGTGGTGGAAAATGCCAAGACCCAGCGCTACGGCACCTGTTGTACTCTGGAATCCGTATTGATTGACCAGGCAGTGGCCCAGGAAGTATTACCGATGCTGGCTGAAAAATTCAGGCAGCATAAAGTGGAAATGCGTGGTTGTGAGCAAGTCTGCGGACTGCTGGAAGATGCCATTGCGGCCACTGAAGAAGATTGGGAAATGGAGTACCTGGCGCCTGTTGTTTCCATGAAAGTGGTGGCGGGGCTGGATGAAGCTATTACGCATATCAATCGTTATAGTTCGCAACACACTGATTCCATCATGACAGAAGACATTAATCGAGCGCAGCGGTTTCTGCGTGAAGTGGATTCCAGTTCGGTAATGGTGAATGCTTCGACCCGATTTGCAGACGGATTCGAGTATGGTCTCGGTGCTGAGATCGGAATTTCCACTGACAAGCTGCATGCTCGTGGCCCGGTTGGGCTCGAAGGCTTAACCTCGCAAAAATTCATCGTGCTCGGTGACGGCCATATCAGGCAATGATTTCTCGCCTGGGCGTCTTTGGTGGCATGTTCGATCCGGTGCATCTCGGTCACATCAATGCAGCACTCTATGCGCAGGAGTTGCTGCGACTGGATCGCATCAAGCTTGTGCCCTGTAACCAGCCTAACCACAGGTCAGAAGCTCATGCAACTGCGGCTCACCGGGTGCAGATGCTCAAGTTAGCGGTAGCGGACTATCCAGACATAGAAGTAGACAGCATTGAGATTCAGCGCGGAGGCGTTTCCTACGCGGTGGAAACTCTGGAACAGTTTCGTCAATCCCGGGTGGCAGAGCATCTGGTGTTCGTGTTGGGTGTCGATGCCTTTAATACCTTGAATCGCTGGCATCAATGGGAAACCTTGCTCGATTTTTGCGACCTTTTAGTGTTGCCGAGGGATAATGTTGCTGTCGATGCGGAAGTGTCCCAGGCTGTCCAACTCGAAACCCGTCGAGTAGAGCAGCCGCAACAACTTTTTGATTCCGTGGCGGGTAGAATTTATATCGACCAACAGTTTCATTTCGATTCTTCATCTACCCAGGTACGCAGCAGTATCGAAGGTAATGCTGATCTCGAGGATTTACTGGACTCAACCGTTATTAATTATATTCATGAGAACCAACTTTATGATGCACGGGCTACAGGAATAAGTAATGCAGGCATCTGACAAGAAAGCCAAATTGACCGGCAAAGAGCTCGCACACTATGTAGAGGGTGTATTGGATGACCTCAAAGGTGAGTCCATTACCAGTATTGATGTACGCGAACTCACCGAAATCACGGACTATATGATCATCGTAACCGGGCGATCCAGCACCCATATCAAGGCACTGGCCGATGAGGTGGTGAGCAAAGTGAAAGACGTTGGCATTACAGTCGTCGGAGTAGAAGGCAAGATCCAATCCGAATGGGTGTTGGTGGATACTGGTGACGTGGTTGTCCACATTATGCTGGCGGCGGTCAGGGCGCTCTACAATCTCGAAGACTTGTGGAATTTCAACAATGAAGCGAAGGCGAGCAAGAAATCCCACTCCGCTGACTAGTAATTTTTAACTGGCCCATGAAGCAGATTTCCTGATGCGCATAACGCTGGTCACAGTCGGCAGTCGAATGCCCCCATGGGTTCAGCAAGGAACTGAAGAGTACAGCAAGCGGATACGTGGAGAGCTGGGCTTCAAGCTGATCGAAATCCCCCTGGCCACGCGCGGCAAGTCAGGCAGCGCCGACCGATATCGAGCTAAAGAAGCCAAAGGCATTCTAGCCAAAATCAAACCCGATGAGTTTGTGGTGACGCTGGATGTTCAGGGCCGACAGCTCAGCACCGAGAAACTGGCCAGGCGATTGCAAGATTTAAAGTCCCAGGGAAAGAACCTGAGCCTGATCATCGGTGGACCCGATGGGCTCGACCAGTCCTGTAGCGAAAGGGCTAACGAGAGCTGGTCGCTCTCGGCACTGACGCTGCCCCATACAATTGCCCGGATAATGGTGGTAGAACAGCTGTATCGTGCCAATTCAATCCTGCAGGGCCACCCTTATCACCGGGCTTGATCATGGGGCCCGGTGCTGCAGCGTGAAAAATACCCGCAAAACACGTTAAAATCAGGTATCTGGAAGCGAAAACTATTTGCGTACTGCGTGGTCTAAAACCCAGTCCGTCGTTTTCAAGCCCCGGTGAGCTTAGCCGACAAATGGTTAAGGCCAGGGCCAGGGCTGACAGCCGCGCAAAGAGCGGACTTTGAGCTGCAGTGTTGATATTCAAAGAACGGTATTCGAAGGAATATGTGGGCCATCTGGTACCCATTCCAAGTCAATCCAGGGTAGAAACTTCTTACGGTAAATAACTCTTTCTATGGCAGGTAAGTGGCAACTCAAGGATCACGAAGCAGAACAACGCCTGTTCAAGGCGCGACTCACTGCCGCTGCTGCCGTGGTGGTCGCCTTGTTCGTGGCGCTGGTGCTCAAGTTGGTGAATTTGCAGGTCAGCCAGTATGAGTATTTTTCTGCTCGAGCCGATGGCAATCGCCTGCATTCACAATATGTCCCCCCAGCCCGTGGATTGATCTTTGACCGCCATGGCAGCCTGCTGGCTGATAATCAACCCATTTACAACCTCACCATTGTTCGCGAACAGGTTGAGGACCTCGATGCCACGCTGGATTATCTCAGCACGCTGATTCGGCTCACCGACGAAGACATCGAGGGATTTCGCAATCGCCTGCGACGAAATCGCGTGCCGTATACCTCGGTGCCCCTGCGTTACGTTCTCAGCGATGAAGAAAAGTCCCGTATTGCAGTTAACAGTCATCTGTTGACGGGCATTGCCATTGAGCCGCAATTTGTCCGCAGCTATCCCTTGGGCGAACTGACCGCCCATTCTGTTGGTTATGTGTCGGAAATCAATCGTGATGAACTGGACAGGCTTTCCGAAGAAGAACGAGAGAATTACGGTGGGACCAACCACATCGGCAAGACTGGCATAGAGCGAACCTATGAAGCGTTGCTCCATGGGGAAGTCGGCTACGAGACGGTAGAGAAGAATAACCGTGGTCAGGTGATGCGCAGACTGGATCGCACTGATCCCGTGGCCGGTAAAAATTTGACCCTGCACCTGGATGCGCAATTGCAAATCGCTGCGGAAAAAGCCCTGGGTGATTTTCGTGGCGCAGTTGTCGCCATTGAACCCTCGACGGGTGGCATTCTTGCCATGGTGAGCAAGCCTGGCTTTGATCCCAATCTGTTTGTCACCGGCATCAGCAGCAGGGACTATTCGGGGCTGGTGAGTGATGTTATTAACACGCCGCTGTTTGATCGTTCGACCAATCCTTATCCGCCGGGTTCTACAGTAAAGCCTTTTCTCGGTCTCGCTGGACTTCACCACGAATACGTTGACTATGACTACAGCATCCAGGATCCGGGTTACTTCAGATTACCGGGAGTCTCCTACCGCTGGGGAGACTGGACCTTGCGAACAGCCATCGGTGGTGGTCACGGCCGCACCAATTTGCAGCGGGCGATTTTTCAATCCTGCGATACCTTCTTTTATGATCTTGGCCATCGAATGGGCATCGACACGATCCACGGCTTCATGTCGCAGTTTGGTTTTGGCCAGAATTTTGCCCTGGATGTTGGTTATGCCAGAACCGGCGTCCTGCCTTCCAGAGACTGGAAGAGGGAGAGCCGGGGAGAACCCTGGTATCCAGGCGACACGATTAATTCCTCAATTGGCCAGGGGTATATGTGGACCACACCGCTGCAACTGGCGACGGCAACTGCGATCATGGCGAACAAGGGCAGAGTGGTGCAGCCGCGAATGCTGAAAGCCATCGAAGATGAGCCCGTGGATCTGATCGCTGAAGATGCTGTTCCTGACGTGGAAGTTGCCGATGAGGACTACTGGCGTTTCATTCACGAAGCCATGACCATGGTGGTGCACAGAGCGCCGACCACCGAATTTCGGGACTACGGTGGAGCCTATCTCACCATAGCCGACCTTGACCGGGACATGCCCTACAAGATGGCAGGCAAAACCGGAACAGCCCAGGTCGTGGCCATCGACCAGAGCGTGTTGAACAGCGACGACATCGAGGTCTCAGATCTGAACAAGGACCATGCCTGGTTCGTTTCATTCGCGCCTTCCATGCATGATCAAATCGAACCACAGATCGCGCTGGCCGTATTTGTAGAAAATGGTGAATCCGGCAGCGGCGTTGCAGGTCCCATTGCCAAGCAGATTATCGATGAGTACCTGCTCAATATCCGACAGATCGACTTCGCCGCCCTGGATGCCCAGGCTGAAGCCGAGGCCGCGCAACAATTAATCAGTCAGGCTGATGATTAACCAGGATTTCGTCAGGCAGTCCACCGGGTTCTACCGACCCCTGAGTCGCGGCCGCACCATCTGGCGGATGTTACACACTGACCCACCCTTGTTGGTCGGGCTGCTACTGCTCTGCTCCTTTGGATTGTTTGTGCTCTACAGCGCCAGCGGTGGTGACGAGGCGATGGTGCGTCGACAGGCCATGATCATGGTCGTGGGTATGCTGGTGATGTTTATCGTTGCCCAGTTTAGTGTGCATTTTTTTCGGCGCTGGGCGCCATCCATGTATTTAGCAGGGCTGGGTCTTTTGGGTCTG
Organism: Gammaproteobacteria bacterium; assembly: GCA_040218615.1. GTDB lineage: Bacteria > Pseudomonadota > Gammaproteobacteria > Pseudomonadales > Pseudohongiellaceae > UBA9145. The sequence goes on along the minus strand of JAVJRC010000015.1, from coordinate 180,718 downwards.
GTGTTGGCCATCGGCGTGGAAGACAACGGTGCCAAAAGCTGGATCGACTTGCCAGGCTTACCCAGCTTTCAGCCTTCAGAGATCATGAAGTTTGTTGTACCCATGCTGCTGGCCTGGTATCTCGCCAGCAGACCATTGCCACCCCGCTTCAAACACCTGTTCTGGGCTGCGCTGATGATCATCATTCCGGCAGCACTCATCGTGCTGCAAAATGATACGGGCACGGCCATCATGGTTTTTATGTCCGGAGTCTTTGTGATACTGCTGGCGGGTATCAGGTGGCGCATCGTATTTGGTGGCTTCCTTGCCCTGTTGCTGGTCTCTCCGGCCTGGTATCTGTTTCTTGCCCAGGAACACCAGAAGAACCGCATATTGACCTTCCTGGATCCTTACCGTGATCCAACCGGTGCCGGCTACAATATTATTCAGTCGCAGATTGCCATCGGCTCCGGTGGTATTTACGGCAAGGGCTATGGCAATGGTGCCCAGTCCCACCTGGATTTCATACCGGAGAGCAACACCGACTTTATCCTGGCGGTGCTGGCCGAAGAATTTGGCCTGCTGGGTGTGCTGTTTCTGATCAGCCTGTACCTGTTCGTGCTGGTGCGTGGGTTTTATATTGCCTTCACCGCTACCGATATGTTCAGCCGGCTACTTGCCGGTGCAGTCACGCTCACGTTTTTCTTCTACGTATTTATCAATATGGCCATGGTCTCGGGGCTGGTCCCGGTGATCGGTCTGCCGCTGCCGCTGATCAGCAGGGGAGGAACCTCTATTGTCACCCTGTTCATTGGATTTGGCCTGCTGATGTCGATTCAGACCCACAAGCGGGTTCGTCCAGCATAAGCTATTGATATCTATAGAATTTATGGAGAGGCGTCTGGCACTGGCCCGATCCAGCTTCAGTCCTTGCTCTACAAATCTCTGCTAACTACCTGATTTTGGTTAAAATATTCCTTAATTCGGACGCTAAAACTAGAGTTCACCTAAGGATCACGCAAGGCTTGGTTTCACAGGGCGTCAACATATGAACCTGAACACTAAATACGCGGCAATTCCTCCCGGGCGAAGTCAGCTACGAGCTGTCGTGCCGGGCCTGCTGTGTCTGCTGCTGATTGCCTGTGGCTCCACCCCGGCTCCTGAGCCAGGCAATCCTAACGCTGGCCGTTACAGTATCTCCCAGGACCGTGCACCCAATCGTGATGTGGATATTGCGGCCATTCCCGAGGTGATTCCCGAACCCGTCAAGCGCACCCGGGCCGGCAATCGCAGCCCCTATTCGGTGCTGGGTAAATCCTATACCGTGTTGCCCACAGAAGAGGGCTACAGCGAAAGAGGTATCGCTTCCTGGTATGGCGAGAAGTTTCATGGCCACAAGACCTCCAATGGTGAAGTGTTCGATATGTACCAGGCCACTGCCGCCCACAAATCCTTGCCCATCCCCAGTTTCCTGCGGGTAACCAATCTGGACAATAACCGCAGTATCGTAGTGAGAGTGAATGATCGTGGCCCATTCCACGGCAACCGCCTCATCGATTTGTCTTACGCCGCTGCCCTGAAACTGGGCTATGCGGACCGGGGCACTGCCAGGGTGCAACTGGATGCCATTGTGGTCAAAGGGGAGAATGGAGAGTTCGGAAGCAGAACTCTTGCCCGCAATGATGTGTCTAATGAAGTGTTGGCCCCGGTGAGTGGAGGCGATCAGTATTTGCAGGTTGGAGCTTTTTCCAGCCTTACCAGTGCCCGGCGCCTGTCCAACCGGCTGCGATCCATGACCAGTCAGCCTGTTTTTATCCAGTCGGTGCCGCGCCAGAATAACGGTGTCCTGCACCGCGTACGTATTGGCCCGCTGCAAGATGCGGGAGAAATCAGACAGTTAACCCGGCGTGTGGTTGCTGCTCAATTGGGAAGTCCGTACACTGTGACGGAGTAGTTCGGTCAGTTCACGAACCTCAACTCTGCGTTCATTCCCATTCGGTAGCAACTCTCCGGTTTCGTTTAAAACGGTGTTTTTCATGTTGGTAAAGAAATTACTCATTAATCTCTCTTCAATCCTCGCGCTGGCTGGATCATTGCTGCTCAGCCAGTTGGCGCATGCACAAGCCATTATTCCCCGCGCGCCTGATATTGCTGCTACCAGTTATATCCTGATGGACGCGGCTACCGGCCATGTGATTGTCGAAGAAAACGCGGATGAGGCATTACCCCCGGCCAGCCTCACCAAGATCATGACAGCCTATATCGCAGTTGAAGAAATTCTTAGTGGCAATCTCTCACACAACGATATGGTACATGTCAGCGAAAAAGCCTGGCGCCACGCTTGTTGCTCGGATGGCTCAAAAATGTGGATCGAGGTGGGCACCCAAGTGAGCGTAGAAGATTTGCTGCGTGGCATTATTATCCAGTCTGGCAACGATGCCAGTGTGGCGATTGCCGAACACATAGCAGGCAGTGAAGACGCGTTCGCGGACATGATGAACCAGTACGCCGAAGTTCTGGGAATGGAGCAAACCTTCTTCATGAACGCCCACGGCTACGACACCGAAGAATACTACAACACCATGTCGGCCAGAGACCTGGCCAAGCTGGCGGAAGCGACCATCACGCGACACAAGGATTTTTATCCTATGTATGCGGAGCGTGAATTCACCTACAACAACATCCGCCAGAGCAATCGCAACTCATTGCTGTTTCGGGATCGCAACGTAGACGGGCTCAAGACTGGCTGGACAGATGCAGCAGGATTCTGCCTGGTTGCCTCGGCTGAAAGAGACGGCATGCGCCTGATCTCCGTGGTGATGGGAACTGCCAGCGAAGAAGCACGCGCCATTGAGACACAAAAGTTGCTCACCTATGGCTTTCGTTATTTCGAAACGCACAAACTTTATGATGCCGACCAGGTGTTGGCTTCGGTGCCGGTGTATTCCGGGGAAATCGACAATCTGGATCTGGGTATCGAGGAAGAGGTGTTTGTTACCATCCCCAGAGGGCAGGCTGAAACCATGACCGCGTCCGTAGATGTGGCGGAACTGATTCAGGCACCCATTCAGGAGCGCCAACTGATGGGTACGGTCAATGTCATGTTGGAAGATGAATTGATTTACAGTGGAGACGTCGTGGCCATGCATTCTGTTGCAGAAGGTGGCATGTTGAAGCGGTTTGTCGACTGGATAAGCCTGATGTTCACTGAATAGTGGTCTGCTCAGGTCAATATCATGAACGACGAGATTGATTCCGATGAATCATCGCCACCCCGAATTGAGTTTCCCTGCCTTTACCCGATCAAAATCATAGGCAAGGCCGGTCCCGATTTTCAATCTCGGGTAATAGCAGTGGTCGAGCGACACACGGGAGATATCGACCGATCACTGGTCAAGTCTCAATCCAGCAAACAGGAAAATTACGTTTCTGTCACCGTGACCATTGCCGCAACCGGAGAAGAGCAGCTGCGCAATATATTCACTGACCTGAAAACTATCGAGAGCGTGAAGCTTGTCCTGTAGTTGCTATTTACTAGCTGCTATTTATAGTTGAATCCAAAGTGCTGCTTAGCGACTACAAATGGTTCAGCGCCAAACCCCTTGGCGATGGTTCCAATACTCCTCCCCTGGTTGTCAGGCGCCTTGGCCTGCAGGACTATGAGCCAATTTTCAAGTCCATGCGCTATCGCGCAGAACACCCGAAACCTGACCGGGCCGATGAAATCTGGCTGCTGAGCCACAAGCCCGTCTACACCCAGGGGCAGGCGGGAGATCCGGAACACATACTCAATCCAGGCAACATACCGGTGGTTCAGGTGGATCGGGGTGGCCAGGTAACCTACCACGGTCCCGGCCAGCTAGTGGCCTATTTGCTTATTGATGTCCGCAGGAGACGCTTTGGCGTCAGGCATTTGGTCGATCTGATCGAAGCTTCAGTGATTTCCACCCTGAAAAGTTACGATATTGAAGCCCAGGGCAGGGCAGGCGCTCCCGGTGTGTACGTGAAAGATGCTAAAATCGCTGCATTGGGTTTGCGTATCAAGAATGGCATGAGTTACCACGGCCTGAGTCTGAACGTGAACATGGATCTGGGTCCCTTTGCCAATATTAATCCTTGTGGATTTGAAAAACTCGCAGTCACACAGATCAGTGACTTTGTTGCCCCTGAGCAGCAGTTGTTGCAGCAATGCAGCCGAATACTGACAGATAATCTCCTGGCCAAGCTCGGCTATGCCAGGCACTACGAACAACAGGCTTGATTGGAAAAAGTTATGGCAGAACGCAAACGACGCAATGTGCTGGTGGAGGGCGAGAAGCTTCGCGGCGCAGACAAGGTGCGCCGAATTCCTGTCAAGGTAATTCCCACCACCGAATTACCCGCCAAACCTGATTGGATTCGAGTCAAGATTCCGACCTCGCCACGGGTTTCACATATCAAGCAAAAACTGCGGCAGCATAAACTCGCTTCTGTTTGTGAAGAGGCATCCTGCCCGAATATTGGCGAATGTTTCAGCAATGGTACAGCGACCTTCATGATCATGGGTGAGATCTGCACCCGGCGCTGTCCTTTTTGTGATGTTGCCCATGGCAAACCAAAACCGCTGGACCAGAATGAGCCGCGGGAACTGGCGCAGGCAATCAATGAAATGGGTCTGCAGTATGTGGTCATCACCTCCGTAGACCGTGACGATTTAAAAGACAGTGGTGCCCAGCATTTTGCTGACTGCATAACGCAAACCCGGGAGCACAATCCGGCAATTAAAGTGGAAGTGTTGGTTCCGGACTTCCGTGGGCGCATGGAAATCGCGCTGGATATTCTGGAACAGACACCCCCTGATGTGTTCAACCACAATCTGGAAACTGTACCAAGGCTTTATCGCCAGGCCCGACCCGGTGCAGATTACCAGTGGTCTCTCGATTTGCTGCAGGCCTACAAGGCCAGATGCCCGCAGGTGACCACAAAATCCGGATTGATGCTGGGCCTTGGAGAGACATTCGAGGAAGTGAAGGAAGTCCTTGAAGACCTTCATGCTCACGATGTGGACATGGTCACTCTCGGACAATACCTGCAACCCAGTCGAGACCATTTAAAAGTCGAAAGATTCGTCCATCCAGATGAATTTGCAGAGCTGAAACTATTCGCTGAACAACTGGGATTTCAGCAAGTCGCCAGCGGCCCTCTGGTGCGATCTTCATACCACGCAGACAAACAGGCACATGGAGAGAATGTGTCCTGAGTCAATCGGTCATGAAGATTAGTCTCGGACAAATACTCATCAGCTGCAGTGCCCTGCTTGTCGCAATCGTCACGGTAATTGGATTCGATCGAAATCCCGCCGTCATTGGGGAACTGCCCCTTCTGGTCAGAGCCCTGATTCTCGATATAGCCGTGCTTGCGGCATTGGTGGCTGTCTATCCCTTCTACCCGGTCTTTCGCCAACGCCCCGGTACCTATGCGCTAGTGGTTTGCCTGCCTGCGCTGATCCCGGCCATTGTCTACTTCCTTGTGCTGATGCCCCAACAGACTGATGGCGGGCTAATGGCTGAGCAACTGCGAAGCGATTTGATCACTGACGGCTCAAGCAATGCCATCGTGGAAGTGGGTTTCGCCTATCCAATCTATACGCCGACGGTGAGAATACTGAACCAGGGTCTGTACACGCGCCAGGTCAGCCTGTTTTTGAGAATCACCGACTCAGACGGAGACCCAACACTGTATCGGGCAGTAAGAGCCAGGGTGCCTGGCAACAGCCTGAGCGTGGAAAGTTCAGTTCAGGGCATGCTGAGCAGAAACGATGGTTACCTGTTCAATCCGCTGCAATTGCCGCCCGGTGATTCCGTAGAAGGGCGGATCGTCTTCATAATCAGTAATCTTGATGAGGGAGCGAATTTTCGCGATGCGTTGAATTCCGCAGACGCGGCGAATTTCGAAATCAGAGATCCGGTCAACGGAAATCTCATCGAAGAATTTCCAGTAGACGGCTTCTAATAGCCATTAACCGGACTGCTGATTGTTCTGGTGATTGATGCTCGTGGCTGATTCATTAAGCACCTGACTGCTCAATCCTTTATATTCCGCGATGGCAAGTCCTGCCGCTACGCTGGTGAAGGGATCATGCTCTATGACTTTCCCTGGAAAGAGATCATCCAGAATCTTCTTGATAGCCGGAATCAGCGAAGAACCTCCGGTTCTGATCACCAGGTCGATGTCCTGGTAGGCAAGATTAGCTAATTCAAGTACTTGTTTAACCGCATGTTCAAATAGTTTCAACAGATCAGCGATGATCAGTTCGAACTCATCTCTACTCACTTCCAGCTCGATATCCAGTTCGGGAATATCGAGTCTGGCAATTTCATTGCTCGATAGCGACGCTTTAAGTTCCTTCAGAGACTGAAAAACAAGATAGCTGTAATTGTTTTTGATCAGATCGTACAGACGGCGAAATTTTGCCGATGACTCATCGCCTTCTTCGATACGCTTCATTAGCGGGGTGGTATAGCGATTCTGATTCAGCATGTAACTCACCGCCCAGTTGAGCAGCAAGTCTTCATAATCTTCGAAGGGGAAAAGCGTTTCAATCTCTCTATCTTCCCCTTTGCGGCGCCAGCGCTCTCCCTTGCCCAGCAGGGGGAACAAGAGTTTGCGGAACATCAGTTGATCGATGTGATCTCCACCCAGGCCAATGCCATGGGTAGCAATCACCGTAAAATCCTGCGCTTCCCGTTTTAACACGCACAAATCCAGTGTGCCGCCACCAAAATCGACTGCCAGCACGGTTTCAGCCCTGGAATCCGGGTTGGCATGTAAATAACTTAATGCTGCAGCGATTGGCTCAGGATAAAAACTCTGCTCGTTGAATTCGGCGTGCCCGTAGGCTTCCGCAAGCAAAGTCAGGGCGGTCGTATTCCTGTTGCTTGCCCCGCCTTCGAAATGCACGGGATGGCCGATACATCCATGATTGGCATCAACCGGATCGATTCCAAGCCTGCTTTGTAATTGCAACAGGCAGTTGTGAATGCGAATAAGCAAGGGAGTGATAAGGGCAACCAGCCGGAAAGGGCGGTCGAAGACCATGAGTCGTGGTGCACTGGCATTGCCTAACAACCGTTTCACGCCACGAAACAATCGCCCCTTTTCGCCACCATCGACAAAAGACTGGCCGTAGATCTTTTCGGTAGACGCTTCTTCCGGGAGGCCCCGATCGCCGATCTGTCCTGTACTGGTTCTGCCTTCTCCCAGCACTTCCGCGCTCAGTTCTACAGTGCGTCCCGTATTGGCAGCAATATAGGCATCAATCGCAGTCTGCCCGGTCTTCATCTTGAATTCCCGGTCGATGTAAGTGGCAGACGGCATCACCGGTGACGACTCTTCCAGCGGGACCATATGCACTTTCTCGCCATCAAACAGGGCAGCAGCAGAATTGCTGGTACCAAAGTCGATGCCGATCCCAATGCGAGAAGGGCCATTGTCTGTATTCGGGTTGTTCAATTATTTTCCTAGATAATTCAATGCAGGACCCAGGTGTCAGGCCCGCGTATTCTACACTACCTCCCGAGTGAGGTTCATCGATGCAGGCAGTAGAAAGTGGCTCACTCGGAAAGATGCTCCGGAGTACGAGGATGGGAGCGAGGTAGTCTAGTTTGGGACCGTGAGCAGCAGGGATGCTGCTCCCGAGCCCCTATGGATGGGTTCACGGCGTGTCCCACACTAGACTACCTCGCTCCCATCCGCCCGGGCACAGTTTTACAATCAAACTTGACCCACTATCAACAGGCAGCCTTTATTGAAGTTTGCAGGAACTTAACCTATCCTCCCCCGGTCATAGCATATTCAATTCCCTGATTCCGGAGCAGTTATGCAAGCAGTAAGCCTGCCACACAGAGGCAGGAGCACCCCCCGAAGTCTTTTTCTCATAGCCTTCTTATTCATGGCGCCAATGTCGCAGCTTTGGGCAGGCACGATTGTGCGTGTGAGCACCACATTGGGCGATTATTCAATCGAGTTGCTGGACGAGCTGGCGCCGGCAACCGTGCAAAATTTTCTTGGCTATGTGAATAGAGATGATTACAACGGCACTTACCTCCATCGCGTGGTAAACGATTTCGTGGTGCAGGGTGGAGGCTACCGTTTTCAGCTGTTTGTCGGGCCGATAGATGTTCCCCAAGGCCCACCTGTGGTCAATGAATTTGGTGTATCCAATACACGGGGTACGGTTGCCATGGCCAAGCTGGAAGGAAACCCCGACAGCGCAACAAACCAGTGGTTTGTTAACCTCAATGACAACGAAAATCTCGATGGCAATAACGGCGGCTTTACCGTATTCGGTAATGTGTTGGGTAGCGGCATGACCGTGCTGGATGCTATTGATGATCTGCCCGTGGTAAATCTCGGTGCCAAAGCATCCGATGCGCCGTACTGGACTGAAGAATTTCGCAATGGGCTGGATTTCGTTTACATCAATACCGAAGTTGTGGATAGATTCAGTGAAGCACCCCATGTTTTTGAGACACGGCTCGGGAAACTAATTACTTCAGTGAATTACAACTCCGGTGAAGAAATTATCAGCCTCAATTTCAATGCGGTGCCCCATACCGGTGACCTGGTGATTCAGGCCGACTTGAATTCGATCATTCCCCGCCGGGACAGCTTTGAAGGAATAGCCACTTACTCCACCGCAGACAATCGCCTGCGTATTCCTACCCTGGAAGTGAACCAGAATGGCAGCATATTCCTTTTGCATAACGTGGTGTTCGTGCTTTCAAATCCGGAACTCGCCCAGTTCACTGTGGAATCCTACGAACAGTAGTACTCACTGGGCACTGCAAATCCGCCATCCCCGGTTCAGTTTACCGTTCGGCCACATTGGGGTACTCTTGCTGCGGCCTTAGCTACAGGCCTTGAATCAATAATAATAAGGCGAATCAAGGGATCATCATGGCAGCACCCCGAGGTGAGTTCAGCTCCCGGTTTGGATTTCTTATGGCGGCTTCAGGCTCGGCCGTTGGCCTGGGTAATATCTGGGGCTTTCCCACCAATGCCGCCAGCAATGGCGGTGCAGCGTTTCTGTTTACCTATCTTATTCTGGCGTTTGCCCTGGCTTATCCTGCCCTTATGGCGGAACTGATCATCGGCCGTCATGCGCGAGCCAATGCGGTTACTGCGCTGCGATCCATCTCACCGGGGCGAAACACTCGCTTGCTGGCATTAGGAGTTGGGTTCACCGGTATTGTCACCGTGAGTTTTATTCTCAGTTTTTACGCCATCGTCAGTGGCTGGATGATGGCCTTCTTCTTTGATCCGCTGGCGCGGCTGCTGGGAATGGACAGTCTTTCCCTGTGGCTCACTACTGACGCTGTGCTACGGAACAGCCTGTTCGTTGTGCTGTTTATGGTGCTGACCGTGACCATCATCAGTGCCGGCGTCAAGGATGGCATTGAGAAATGGGCTTCCCGGCTGATGCCCTCACTGGTGGTGATCTTGCTGCTGTTGATTCTCTATGTGTTAACGTTGCCGGGTGCTACCGATGGGCTCAAGGCTTACCTGATTCCAGACTTCAGTCGCATATCCGATCCGGCGCTACTGGTTGATGCCATGGGACAGGCCTTCTTCTCCTTGTCTTTGGGCGTAGGCACCATGCTTATATATGGTTCCTATATCAGCAAGAGCGAAAACCTGCCAACTATTGGCAGTCTCGTGGCCTTGCTGGATGTGGGTATTGCAGTGTTGGCTGGAATGTTGATATTGCCAGCGATGTATGTGGCGCTGAACAGTGGCGTGCAGATTTTTGATGACAATGGTGGCCTGATCGCAGGGCCGGGCCTGATTGTCTCCGTCTTGCCTGCGTTGTTTACGACCATGGGAGCAATCGGTGTCTTTGTCGCCATTGCATTCTTTGCGCTGATGACGATTGCCTCATTGACGTCTTCCATTTCCATGCTCGAAGTGCCGGTTGCCTATGGAGTGGAACATCATGGGCTGGAACGCCGCAAGGCAGCTATAGTGATTGGTTCTCTGGTAACACTGGTTTCCCTGGTAATCGTTTTTAATTTCGACCCCTTGTTCGACCTGGTTGTGACCTATACCACGGAAGTGAGCCAGCCACTGCTGGGATTTTCATTTTGTATTTTCGTCGCCTGGATCTGGCGCCGGAATGACATTCTGGAAGAAATAAAACAAGGCTGCCCCGACGCAGAATCCGGACTATTCTGGAAGATCTGGCCGGTGTATGTGAAGTTTATCTGTCCTGTAGCAATTCTGGTGGTTTACTTCCAGTAGCTAGCTGTCGCGCGCGTCCTGGTCCGTAAGTACTGCCTCGACGAAGCGATCGATCTCGTCTTCGGTGTTGTAGTAATGTAGGGACGCTCGGTTGACGTCCTGTCGCAGGTCAAGTCGGGCATTACCAACACGGGATACTGAGCTGTTGATTTTTTCTGCCTGTAAACGTTGCTGCAAAATTTCGGCCTGTTCCCCGTGTTTGTAAAAAGTCACGATACCAGACAACTGTTCAGACTTTTCCAGCACTTCTACATCCGGTTGGATTTCCAGCTGCTGATGCAGTCTCGCCGCCAGCCTGCTTATGCGCTGCTGGATTTCTTCAACGCCTTGCTCAAGCGTGTAGTCAACCGCGGTAGCGAGACCGATACAAGCCGCCACGTTACGTTCCCAGTTTTCGAATCGTCTGGCGCTGGCTTGTAACTGATACCCGTTGGTCTCTGTCCATTGTGCCGCGTGCAGGTCAATCACATCGGGCACCGTGTTATCCAGAGTCGACTCGCGGGCATAAAGGAAACCGGTTCCCCGTGGGCCTCTCAGATATTTACGCCCGGTACCACAGAGGAAATCACAGCGAATTTCTTCTACATCCAGTGATACTTGCCCTGCGGACTGGCAGGCATCCAGAAGGAAAAACAGGCCCTTGTCTTTAGCCAGCTTGCCAACTGCTTCTGCGGGCTGGATATCGCCCCTTTGACTGGCTACATGGGTGAGGCAGATGAGTTTGGTATTCGGCTTGATTGCCGACTCGAGACGTTCCAGGTCCAGCAATCCTTTGTCATTTGACGGGCTTACAGTGATTTCAATTCCCTTCAGTTTTGCGTAGTGCAACAGATCAAGATAGTTGCTGGCGTATTCCATATCACCGGTAAGCACGTGATCACCTCGTTGCAGTCCCAGGGCATGAAATGCGGCATGCCAGGCTTTAGTGGCATTCTCCAGATAGGCTATTTCGCCGGGAGTGCAGTTGAGCAGGCTGGCGAAGCTGGAATAGAAGCCTTCGATCTTCTGTGCTGCCTGATCGGCGGCCTCATAGCCACCGATTTCCTGCTCCAGCTTCAAATGCTCGATCACTGCCTGCTGGACTTGTATTGGTGACAGTGCACAACCGGCATTATTAAAATGAAGAACGTTCTCACAGGCTGGTGTGTCGGCCCGGACTTTGGCTACATCAATCATGTTTAAGGTACTGGTTACTGGGAAAATAAAGCTTGAGCGAGGCGGGTGATATTAACAGGCAGCTATGCTAACGTGCCAGCAATCACCGGGTAAACCTGATCCATTGCAATCAGTTTGCTGAGCCGATTTGTGCAGGTGATTGCAGAGAATATCAATAACAACGATCTGTCCCGCGGAGCTTTCATCATGACCAGCCTACGTTTCCAAGCAGACACTCCTGAATCCAGCGAAAATTCAACCACCAGCCCGGAACGGCGCAAATTTCTCCAGCGCCTGGGTGTCATCACCATGGCTCCGATGTTGCTGAACCTGCCGGGCAAGTCAGCCTTTGCCCAGAGCTCAGTGGCGGACTCGGTCCAGGCACTGGTGTTCGATGTGTTTGGCACGGTGGTCGATTGGCGAGCATCCATAATACGGGAAGGGCAATTACTCAGCGCAAGAAAGGGGTTTGATGTGGACTGGGCCGCATTTGCCGACAGCTGGCGATCCGGGTACGGTCCAGCCATGAATCAGGTCAGAACCGGGCAACTGCCGTGGACCAAGATTGATGATTTGCACCGCATGATCCTCGACGACCTGGTCGTTGAGTACGGATTAGAAGGCATGTCGGAAGCGGAGCTGGATCATTTCAACAAGGCCTGGCATCGCTTAAGCCCCTGGCCCGATACGGTTGCCGGGCTGAACCGCTTGAAGACCAAATATGTTATCGCCACCTTGTCTAACGGCAATGTTTCCCTGTTGACCAATATGGCCAAGAATGCGGGCTTGCCCTGGGATGCAGTTCTTTCAGCCGAACTCGCAGGTCATTACAAGCCGGACCCGGAGGCTTATTTGAAAGCTGCCGATTTGTTAAGTCTGGAGCCAAACCAGGTGATGATGGTGGCTGCACATCCGGGCGACCTCAGAGCGGCTGCCCGCACCGGGCTACGCACAGCTTATGTGATCAGGCCGCTCGAGCGCGGTCCGGGCAGACCAGTGGATCGAAATCCTGAGGGTGACTTTGACTATACCGCAGAGGACTTTCTCGACCTGGCACGACAGTTGGGAGCCTGAGCGCTGAAGTGATTGATCTTTCAGAATCTGATCGCGAAGAGGCGATTAGCAAGCTACAGCAATACTTGCTGGAGGAACTCGATGTGGAGCTGGGTTCTTTCCAGTTACAGTTTTTGCTGGATTTCTTTTCCGAGAACATCGCCTGGCGCTATTACAATCAGGGCCTGGCAGACGCCTTGCAGGCTACCGAGAAAAAGCTGGATGAGGTTGCTGAACTGGTTTATGAACTGGAACAGCAGGGGCCTGCCGAGAGTTAGCGCCACAAGCTGTGGAATTCGTTGTCTGTCTCTTAAGGCAGTTGGCTAATTATGCTGTTCCCGCAGTGGTAACCGAACGAAAAACTCACTGCCTGTGTCCTTGCTGGATTCAAAGCTGATTTCACCACCCAGCCGCTCGATCATGCGTTTTACGATCACCATGCCCAGACCGGTCCCCTGGGGCTCTTTTTCTGAACCCGGATCTTCCTTGGCAAATTCCTGGAACATGCGTTGCTGGAATTCCTCACTCATGCCACGGCCCGTGTCGCGAATAAATAGTTCAATACCGAGTCGGCGCTTGAAATACACCGCTTTGTAGCCCAGTAGGATGCTACCTTCTTCAGTAAACTTGATCGCGTTGGTGAGTATATTGAGCAAGGCGTGCTGAAGCCTGGACTTGTCTGTCTGTACCAACAGGTTGGTTGACGCAAAATCTGTTGAAAAATCCAGGCCTTTCTCCAGTGCAGAAGGCAAAATCATGTCGCGCACTTCATTGAGAAAATGAGACATCTCAACCAGTTCAATCTCCGGCTCGAAGTTTTCAGATTCGATTTCCGCCATTTCCAACAAGTCGTTGATCAGGTTATGCAGATGGTCGCTTTGCTTGATCACCGTCGCCATGTGCTGTCGGGTAGCGTCGTCGAGGGTGTTGGATTGTGTTGCCAGCAGCCTTTTTGAATTGGCGAGAATCAGGTGCACTGGGGTGAGGAATTCCCGGGAGACATTCTTCAGGAAATCACCCTTGGCCTTGGTTTCCATCCTGGCTTCCATAAATTCTTCGTTCTTCCCGCGCACAAACTCCGTCAATGAGAACAGCACCATGGTCGCTGCAAGAACAACCAGCGCTTCTCCAAAAATCGCGGAAATCGCACTGCGTTCCACAAACTCGAGCTTGTAGACCAGCAGGGAGAGATAGGCCAGCACGATAAACAGCCAGGAACACACCAGATAAACTGCGGATCTCGATCCTTGCAGGGCCGCGAATAGTGTCATGACAAATACTGTGATGGCGACGATAAGTCCCACGGCCATCATGGTTTGCACGTTGCCAACAGAAATCTGGTCAAACGGTATAAAGAGGAAGTACATGGCTGCCGGAATCATCGCCAGTGCCAGGAATCTTAGTACGACCACAGCCTGGTCGCGGACAGGATGTACCAGGTTCAGCGATTGACCGATCAGGCTGAAACTGGCGATTAGTGCGGCAGCCGCAAGATAGGCAATTCGGTTATTCGCTTCTGGCATGTCTCCCCAGAACCAGACTCTGCCCATTCCGGTCAGGGCCAGGAAGAACAGGATCAGGCTGCCAAAAAACAAAGTGAAGCCGATAAATTGTTTTTCGCGCATGACGTAGTAGAGCGTTGCACAGAGCAGAAAACACAGTAGAAAGAAGGTAAAGAAACCGCCAAAGAACGCGAGTATTGATTGGCTTTCCTCCGCCAGCAAAGCGGCGGTCGTGAGTACCAGTGGAACTTCTATTCCTGCCTGGGATGAGACCCGAAAGTAGATACGCGTTTCACTTTGTGCATCTGCCATATCGAATGGCAACAGGGGAACGCGAAAGGGTTGCGAGATATCGTTGTAGGAAACTGTATCGCCAGTTGCTTCCTGCCAGACAATTTGGTTGTCATGAGCGATGTAGAATTCAATCAAATCCAGTGTTGGCGCTTCCAGCACCAGCATCAGGCTTTCTCCGGCCAGGTCTTCGCTCGTCAGTACCAGTGAAAACCAGTAGCTGGATGACGACAGTCCGAGGGTAGGAATGGCCTGGGTCGAGCGCTGCCAGGAATGATCTTCTGTCATTACCTGATTGATAGTCAGGCCTTCGGCTGGTTCTTCAAAATAATCAAGGTATTGGCCAAGATTGACCGGTAGCTGATTTCTCGAGACGTTGAGTTCGGCAGCATTGGCTGCACTGCCAATCAGCAGATGACAGAGCAGAATGAAAGCGATGATGAGCCTTGAGCGAGCATAACCCAACTGTGAAGACGAGGCGGACTGAACCAAGTGCAGAGAATCCCTGATTATCGAATGCTGACATTATAAGACATCGATCTCGAAATTCTCTTTCCCGAGGGCAAGAAAAGGGCAAAATTCGTATGAAGTTGACTAAACCCGTCAGGCGTGTGACATTTTCCCCAATCTGCATGAGGGTCTTGAAGAGAGATTTCAATATGAATATCCGAATTGCCGTATTAACACTACTGAGCTGTGCCTTGCTGGCTTGTTCCGAGAACAGGGAGGTGACAACTACTACTCCTATAAGCAATGATACTGAGCCCTCTACCATGACCAGTGCCGAAACAGCGTCAAATAACCCCTTCCTGCAGGAAAGCCCGCTCTACCTCAACTATCCGCCTTTCGACCAAATTTCTGAGGAGCATTATTTGCCGGCTTTTCGACAGGGGATGGCCGAACAGATTGCCGAGATCGAAGCGATCGGCAGCCAGACAGCAGAGCCCGATTTTGAGAACACCGTCGTGGCGCTGGAATTGTCAGGCCAACTGCTCAACCGGGTATCCAGGGTGTTTTTCAGTATGGCAAGTGCCCACACCAACGATGCCATTCGTGCTCTGCAACAGGAGCTCGCGCCCGAGCTTGCCGCCCATCAGGATTCCATCCTGCTCGATCAGGACTTGTTTGCCCGACTGCGCAGCCTGCATGAGCGTAAAGATGAACTGGGGCTGGATAGTGAGTCCAGACGACTGCTTGAGCGCTACTACATCGATTTTGTTCGTGCAGGGGCAGCTCTCTCTGATGAGCAGCAGGAGAGAATGCGCGAGATCAATGCGGAAATCGCGGTGTTACAAACCGAATTCAGCCAGAATGTTTTGAGTGAAGTGAACGCGCTCGCTATCGTGGTCGATAGCAGAGAAGAACTGACCGGGCTCGACGAAGCAACGATCCAGGCCGCCAGCGAAGAAGCTGAAGAGCGCGGTCTGAATGGCCAGTTTGTGATTCCCCTGTTGAACACCAGTGGTCAGCCGGTACTGTCCAGTTTGCAAAACAGAGACTTGCGCGAGCGGATCCTGAAGACTTCGCTTTCCAGAGGTCATCGGGGAGGAGAGTTCGACAACACCGCAGTGTTGTCCAGGGTTCTGCAATTAAGGGCGGAACGAGCGCAACTGTTGGGCTATGACAATCACGCCCATTACATTCTGGAAAACCAGACCGCGCAAACCGTGCAGGCAGTAAACCAAAGACTGGAAGAATTGACTGAACCCGCTGTTGCCAATGCCCAGGCGGAAGCGCGCGATTTGCAGGAAATGATTTACGACTCAGAAGAAGATTTCGAGCTGGCAGCATGGGACTGGGCTTTCTATACGGAAAAACTCAGAGCAGCCAGATTCGATTTCGATGCCAGCCAGCTCAGACCCTATTTTGAGCTCAACAACGTGCTACAACGAGGTGTGTTTTTTGCCGCAGAGCAGCTCTACGGGATACGATTTGAAGAGCGTACCGACCTGCCTGTCTACCAGGAAGATGTGCGGGTGTTTGAGGTCTTCGATGCCAGTGGCACCACCCTGGCTCTGTTTCTTGCCGATTTTTATGCGCGGCCCAGCAAGCGGGGCGGAGCGTGGATGAACTCCTATGTCTCCCAATCAGACCTGATGAACACCCAGCCCATTGTCGCCAATCACCTGAACATCACCGAACCACCCGAAGGCGAGCCGACCTTGCTGACTTTTGACGAAGTCACCACCATGTTTCATGAGTTTGGACATGCCTTGCATGGTATGTTCTCGAGTGTGGAGTATCCGTACTTTTCCGGTACTTCGGTGCCCCGGGATTTCGTCGAATATCCCAGTCAGGTGAACGAAATGTGGGCGACCTGGCCCGAGGTGCTGGAAAATTACGCAGTCCACTATCAAACGGGTGAGTCCATGCCCAGGGACTTGCTGGATAAAGTGCTTTCTACACAAACCTTCAACCAGGGCTTCGCCACTACAGAGTATCTGGCGGCTTCCATCATTGACCAGGCCTTGCATCAACTGACGCCTGAAGAAGTGCCCTCTGCAGACGAAATCATGGAATTTGAGGCACAGGCGTTGGCACAGGCAGGGGCCGCCATGCCTGAGGTTCCACCCCGTTACCGTGCCACTTATTTTTCGCACATCATGGGAGGCTATTCGGCTGGCTACTACTCCTACATCTGGAGCGAGGTTCTGGATGCAGATACGGTTGAATGGTTTAAGGAAAACGGAGGTTTGCGCAGGGAAAACGGCGATCATTTCCGGCGCACACTGCTTTCCCAGGGGGGCAGTGAAGAGGCCATGACTCTGTTCCGGGACTTCAGGGGCAGGGATGCCGAGATCGAACCCTTGCTACTGCGGCGTGGCTTGAACTAGAGCTTTTCAGGCGCGGCACCGGTGGCAGCGCTTCGTTCAGGCCCGGGATGCGGCAGCCTTGCTCTGATGGGAGGTTGCCGTTTGTACACCAGCTAGCTGAATTAAAAGAATACTCAGCTCGTCCCATGGGTTTGCCAGGGACATGCCCTTGATTGCCTGGTCCACCAGCCTGGCCTGGCCCAGCATGCTTCTGATGTCCTCGGTGGTCAGGCGATTGAGGGCTTTGCCAACCGCCTGTTTGCGGTTAAACCACACACGCGCCGATTGCAGAATGGCATTCACTGCCTGGCCCGATTGCCGCTTCTCCACCATGGGCAGCAGTGCGCGCAGCTCTTTTGTTATTGCACCGAGAATTACCAGTGGGAAAGTATCCTCTGCCTTGAGCCCGTCGAGGATTTTCTGGGTGCGTACGATGTCACCCAGCAGAGCTGCATCCACCAGCTGAAAAGCGTTATAACGGGAGCTGTCAGCCACGACCTGCATGACAGTAACGACATCAAGCCGTACGGAAGTTGTGGCATCCGCCGGCGCAAGGAGTTTCAACTTCTCAATCTCCTGCATGGCAGCCAGCAGATTGCCTTCTACCTTGTCCATCAGTAGCTGCAGGGCTTCCGGTTCAGCCTGAATGCCTTCCCGCAGCAGTCTCTGTTCCAGCCAGGTTCCCAGACCGTCACGATTAACCGGCCAGATTTGTACAACCACTGCTTCACTTTCCAGCGCCTTGAACCATTTGGTATTCATGGTGCCGGCTTCGAGTCGCGGACTGGATATGAGCACGACCACATCCGGCGGAGTGTTGGTGACGAAATTTTGCATCGCCGCCTTGCCCTGGTCATCCAGCTTGCTGCTGCTCAGGCGCAATTCAATGAGCTTGCGTTCTGCGAATAGTGACAGGTTGCTCACTGCCTGCTCGAATGAGTTCCAGTCGAAGCTACGATCTGTATTGAAAACTTCCCGGTCGGCGAAACCCGATTGCCGCAAATGATTGCGAATTTGGTCAGCACATTCCTGCATCAACAGGGGTTCGTCGCCACTTACCCAGTAGAGAGACCTGGTTTCCTGCTTGAGGTTGCGGGCGAGCTGCTCCGCCTTCAGTTTCATGAGTTGCTCGCCTCAAGCCGACGCATCAGTTGATCAACCAGGTCGCGGCGCATTTCGCTCAGGATGAGTTGTACTTCGCCTCTTGAGCCCGCGAGATTGGCGATGTCTTCGAAGATGATGCGCTCAACCATCAGTGTCTCAGGCGCCAGCAATATCTCATCGGCCTGATTGAGGGCAATATCCACAGAGAGTCTTAATTCGTATTGGGAAGCGCGGGCTCTGGGATTAACGGTGACAATACGGTTGGCCACCGTCTCACTGCTGACAGACAGCACTACCTGATTGCTGCGCTCAGCCGATGTGCTGGTTTCCACATTCGCCACATCCAGGCTGCGCTGCAGCAGGCGGGCAAAATCGCTGTTGGGTTGTTCGAGATCGAGAACCAGTTCATCGTAGCTGGAGCTGACAGTGTTGCTGCCTCGCAGGGCGAAACCACAGCCCAGCGTCAGTGAGGGCAGCAGAAGCAAAAGTGTGCAGCGCAACAACAAATGGCGAGTCATCAGTGTTCAGCCCCCGAGTGGGCAATTTCCAGGGCGCAAGTAGGAGGCCAATGCAGAAGCCCTGTACCCCACTAGTTCGCCACAATATTAACCAGTCGACCAGGAACCACGATCACTTTTCTTACAGTGGCGCCGTCAGTAAACCGGGTTACGGATTCATCTTCCAGGGCGAGCTTTTCAAGCTCTGCCTTGTCGATGTCTTTGGGCACTTCAACCTTGCCTCTCAATTTGCCATTGACCTGGAGCACAATCAACATCGAGTCTTCCTGCAGGGCAGACTTGTCAACCTGCGGCCAGCTGGCATCCATCACGGCACCTTCATGACCCAGGTGCTGCCAGGCAGCGTGACAAAAATGGGGGACGAGAGGAGCCAGCATCAACACACTTGCTTCAAGCGTTTCCTGGATAATTTGCTGATCCAATGCCTGTGTATTTTCTTCACTGAATTTAGTCAGGGAATTGAGCAACTCCATCACTGCGGCGATGGCAGTGTTGAACTGCTGGCGGCGGGCGAAATCGTCGGTGACTTTTTCCACCGTCTGATGTGTCTTCAGGCGCAGCTTTTTTTGCTCATCATTCAGGTCAGCATTTTTTGGCAGGTCGAGTTCCACTGCCTCGTGGGATGCAACAGTTTTCCACAAGCGTTTAAGGAATCGAAAACAACCTTCCACGCCGCTGTCGGACCAGTCCAGTGATTGGTCCGGTGCCGAGGCGAATAAGGTAAACATGCGCACCGTATCGGCCCCATAGCTATCGATCAGCGACATGGGGTCAACGGTATTGCCTTTGGACTTTGACATCTTGGCGCCATCTTTCAGCACCATGCCTTGGGTGAGCAGTCGACTGAATGGCTCGTCACTACTCACCAGGCCCTCGTCACGCATCAGCTTGTGATAAAAGCGGGCATACAGTAGGTGCAGGATGGCATGTTCTATGCCACCAATATATTGGTCGACCGGAAGCCAGTAGTTGGCCCGGTCATCGAGCATGGCTTCATTCTGGTCTTTACAGGTATATCGGGCGTAGTACCAGGACGATTCCATGAAAGTATCGAAGGTATCGGTTTCCCTGCGGGCCGGCTTGCCGCAGACCGGGCAGTCTGCCTCGTAGAATTCAGGCATCTTGTTCAGGGGAGAGCCGCTCTCGGTGAACTCGACGTCTTCCGGTAGCAGCACAGGTAATTCTTCTTCGGGCACAGGGACCGAACCGCAATCCTCACAATTGATCATGGGGATAGGCGCTCCCCAATAGCGCTGTCGTGATACGCCCCAGTCTCGCAGGCGATAATTGATGGTTCTTTCGCCTTTGCCCAGTTTGCCGAGATGATCGGCGATGGCCTTGAAGGCCTGGTCGAAATCCATGCCGTCAAACTCACCCGAATTTACCAGCCGGCCTTTCTCAACAAAGGCCTCGACCTTCAGATCGCAGCTAAGCTTGTCATCTGCTGGCTCAATCACCTGCCTGATGTCCAGGCCATATTTGCTGGCAAACTCCCAGTCTCGCTGATCGTGCCCAGGAACCGCCATCACAGCGCCGGATCCGTAGCTCATCAACACAAAGTTCGCTGTATAAATCGGCACTTCCTCGGCCGTGATCGGGTGAATTGCCTTGAGCCCGGTGTCCATGCCCAGCTTTTCCATGGTAGCCATGTCTGCTTCGGCGACCTTGATGTTGTTCTGCTCTTCGATGAAATTGGCCAGCTCAGCATTGGATTGAGCCGCTTTTTCCGCCAGCGGATGTTGTGGCGCCACCGCAACATAGGTGACTCCCATCAGGGTATCCGGGCGGGTGGTGTAAACTGAGAGTGTTTGCAGATCCGGGTCAGTTTCACCGGCGACGGTAAAATCAAGATTCAGCCCCTCTGAACGACCGATCCAGTTTGCCTGCATGGTGCGAACTTTTTCGGGCCAACCCTCCAGTTTTTCCAGATCATCCAGAAGCTCCTGGCCGAAAGCCGTGATCTTGAAGAACCACTGGGGGATACTGCGGCGCTCGACAGGTGCTCCGGAACGCCAGCCCTTGCCGTCTACCACCTGTTCATTCGCCAGCACAGTCTGGTCAACGGGGTCCCAATTGACCTCAGCTTCTTTTTTGTAGACCAGGCCTTTCTCAAACAGGCGGACGAAAAACCATTGCTCCCAGCGGTAATAGTCGGGATGGCAGGTGGCCACTTCCCTTGACCAGTCGTAGGCATAGCCCAGACGCTGAAGCTGCTCTCGCATGTAATCGATATTGCTGTAGGTCCATTTTGCCGGTGGCACCTTGTTCTGCATGGCAGCGTTTTCAGCCGGCAGCCCGAAGGCGTCCCAACCCATGGGTTGCAGCACATTCTTGCCCTGCATACGCTGGAATCGTGAGATTGCATCGCCGATGCTGTAATTACGCACGTGCCCCATGTGCAAATGGCCGCTGGGGTAGGGCAGCATGGAGAGGCAGAAGAACTTCTCCCTGTCGGGGTCTTCCACGACCTTGAAACTATCGTGCTCTTGCCAATAGCTCTGAGCGAGTTCTTCTACTTCTTTGGGGTTGTACTGATTGGATGTTTTGTCGTGCATGAGCTTTCCTGCAGCAGTAGAGTTTTCCACTGCCTTCAATCCTTGGTGGGGTAAGTTTACCTCAGGGGGAGGGTTCGTCGTTAATGTCAGTCGCTTCCAGTGAAACCTTGAGCAGCTTGATCTGGCGGCTGTCGGCGTTGAGCACGGTAATGAGAAAAGGTCCGATGCCTACTGCCTCCCCACGTTCGGGAATATGGCCAAAATGCTGAAGCACCAGGCCACCGATGGTAGTAAACTCCTGATCGCTGTATTCGGTTTCGAAATACTCGTTGAATTCATCCACTGGCGTGAGCGCCTTGACGATGTAGTTGTCCTCATCAAACTTCTTGATGTGACTCTCATCATCGACATCGTATTCATCTTCGATCTCACCTACGATCTGCTCTAACACATCTTCAATGGTGACCACACCACAAACGCTGCCATACTCGTCAATAACAACGGCCATGTGCTGACGTGTCTCCCTGAATTCCTTCAGAAGCACGTTCAGGGGTTTGCTCTCAGGGACAAAGGTGGCTGGGCGAACAATATCCTTGATTTCGAACTTGTCCTGGCTGTCACTGGCAAGCAGTGGCAACAGATCCTTGGCCAGCAAGATGCCCATCACATTGTCCACGTTTTCACCGATGACAGGGAATCTTGAGTGAGATGCTTTGGATACGAGCTGGACGATTTCCGTCAGGCTCAGGTCCGAGGGTACGGTGACCACTTGTGAGCGGGGAATCATGATATCCCGCACCTGCATGCTGGATACCTGTAGAGCGCCCTCGATAATGCTCAGGGCATCAGCTTCAAGTACCTGATCCTGTGCCGCGTTGCGGAGCAATTCCAGCAGGCTTTTGGTGTCGGTGGGTTCGTCAGAGAAAACTTGCGCGATTTTATCGATCCAGGACTTGGGCCTTGGATCGATGCTAGATTGGTCGTCAGTCATGAACTGGCTTGTTTCGGCCTCCCGCTCTGGTTGAAGTCTCACCCTACCAAATAAGGGTTGGGTATTCCAAGGGTTTTAAGAATCTCGATTTCCAGGTTTTCCATAGTTTCCGCCTGCTCCTCGCTCTCGTGCTGGAAGCCGCAGAGATGCAGCAGGCCGTGTACCACGATATGGGCCCAGTGAGATTCCAGTGACTTGTTCTGGGCCTCTGCCTCTGCTGCCAACACTTCCGGGCAAATCACGATATCGCCCATGGGCTGGAAGCCGATGACTGTGGCGATTTCTTCCGGGACATCGCTGGGAAAGGAAAGCACGTTGGTTGGCCCTGTTTTCTCCCGGTATTGCTGGTTGAGTCGTCCGGATTCTGCTGCATCGACGAAGCGCAGGCTCAGATTCGTATCGCCATCATTGCCCAGTGTAGCCAGGGTTTGATTGACCCAGTCTTCACAGGAGGGCTGATCGGGGCACCATTGGTTGGGACATTGATTATCGATATCAATTGTCGCTGTCATTGCGCTGGCTTGTGCTTTGGCCTGACGTGGAATCACTATTGGCCAACGTTGCAACAGACTCCCGGTCATGGGCATCGTAAGCCTCGACAATACGCTGTACCAGTCTGTGCCTGACCACATCTTTGGCATTGAAGTAGGTGAATCCTATGCCGTCGATATCTTTTAAAACCTTGTTCACATGGACCAGGCCAGAGCGGGTGCCTTTGGGCAAATCGATCTGGGTAACATCCCCGGTGATCACTGCAGTGGAACCAAAGCCAATTCTGGTCAGAAACATCTTCATCTGTGCCGAAGTGGTGTTCTGGCTTTCGTCGAGAATAATAAAAGCATTATTCAGTGTGCGTCCGCGCATGTAAGCCAGTGGCGCAACCTCAATCACGCTCTTTTCGATCAGCCGACCGACCTTTTCGAAGCCCAGCATTTCATACAGTGCGTCGTACAAGGGGCGTAAGTACGGGTCAATTTTCTGGGTCAGGTCGCCGGGAAGGAATCCGAGCTTTTCACCCGCTTCTACCGCTGGTCTGACCAGCAACAGACGCTGCACTCTTTCCTTAACCAGAGCCTCGACAGCGCAGGCCACCGCCAGGTATGTCTTTCCCGTTCCGGCGGGGCCGATGCCGAAATTGATGTCATGGGTGCGAATACTGTGCACGTATTGGCGCTGGTGACTGCTTCGGGGTTTGATGCTGCCTTTCGGGGTCTTGATCAATGCGCCCTGACCGGCTACCGCGGGCTCCCCCTCGGAAGATTCAATATCCTGTACTTCGCGCAGGGCCAGATGCACCTGGTTTGGACTGAGCAGTTGGCCGCTCCGGGTTGCCTCATAAAGGGATTCGAGCAGTTGGGAACCATCATCGACTGCGCTCTCGCTGCCAGATAACTGGAACACGTTCCCACGGTGTCGAATCTTCAGCTCGAGGCCCGATTCGATCTGTTCGATGTGTTCGTTGAGTCGTCCGCAGAGGCTGGCCAGTCGTTGCGAGTCGTCTGGAAGCAGGGTGAGGTTTCGGGAGTGTTCAGTCATAAAGTCCTGGTATGGTGTGATAGCTGGTAATCAATAAAAGAGTATCAAGGTTGTGAAGAACCTACAGGGTACCCAACAGGGAATTTGGCAGCGCGTCGGTAACAGTAACCGGAATTAGCTGGCCAATGAGGCTCCTGTCGTCACTGCGGAAATTAACGACACGATTGTTCTCGGTCCGGCCTTGTAATGCGCCGGGATCCTTACGTGAAACGCCGGTGACCAGGATTTGCTGTTCGCTGCCGACCATGGACTGGCTAATGGCTGCAGCCTGTTTGCTGATCTGAGATTGCAGAGTCGCCAGCCGATGTTTCTTTTCCTGCTCCGGTGTTTTGTCTTCCAGCTCGGCAGCCGGTGTCCCCGGTCGAGCACTATAGATAAAGCTGAAAGAAGTATCGAAGCCAACTTCAATGATCAGGTCCATGGTGTCTTCAAAATCGGCATTGGTTTCGCCAGGAAATCCGATGATGAAGTCAGAGGACAGGCTGATACCCGGGCGTGCCTGTTTGATTTTCCTGATTAAAGATTTGTATTCCAGTGCGGTATGCCCTCGTTTCATTGCTGCCAGCACTCGATCTGAACCGCTCTGGACCGGAAGGTGCAAATGCGAGACCAGTTCAGGCACCGTAGCAAAGGCGGTGACCAGGTTCTGGTTAAATTCAACCGGGTGCGATGTGGTAAACCTGATGCGCTCAATGCCGTCGATGCTGGCGATGTAATTAATTAAAAGTGCCAGGTCAACCAGATTGCCATCGTGGTTGAGGCCACGATAAGCATTTACATTCTGACCCAGAAGATTGATCTCGCGAACGCCCTGGTCGGCCAGGTGTACGGCTTCGGCAAGGACATCATCCAGTGGGCGACTGACTTCTTCCCCGCGCGTATAGGGCACAACGCAGAAGCTGCAATACTTGCTGCAGCCTTCCATGATGGTGAGAAATGCCTGGCAGGAATCAACTTCGGGCTCAGGCAGGCGATCAAATTTTTCGATCTCCGGGAAACTGATATCAACAACCGGGTCTGTGCCGGAAGAGGCGTTGAGCATGTCTGGCAGCTTGTGCAGGGTTTGGGGACCGAAAATCACATCCACATAGGGCGCTCTCTTGCCAATTGCAGCTCCCTCCTGGCTGGCGACGCAGCCACCCACCGCTATTTTCAGGTCCGGATTGGATTCCTTGAGTGCCCGCCAGCGACCTAGCTGGTGAAAAACTTTTTCCTGGGCTTTTTCTCTGATTGAGCAGGTGTTGAGCAGCAGAATATCTGCCTGGTCGGCAGAATCCACCAATACCGCCTGTTCCGACTCCCTGAGTAAATCCAGGATGCGCGCAGAGTCATACTCATTCATCTGGCAACCGTGGGTCTTGATAAAGACCCGTCGTGGCCCGCCGGATGGGAGATCTTTCTGTTCACTCTGCGATCCGGATTGTCCAGATTGCCCGGTTTGTAAGGGTGCTTCAACAGTCATTTCAGGTCTGCACTGTGGTTTTGACAACGGCAAAGGGCGCGCATTATAGCAAGTAGGCGTAGTACAACCTATTCTCAAACTGCTGATTGTTAATGGATTCAGTGATTTGCGCTTGAAATTCCTTCTTTTGCACTGATATTAAAGGTAGGCTAGCCGCTCTTGTTCAGGTCGCTCGCCGGCTTACACAAGGCACCGAAATTTTACCCGTAAGAGATTGATATTCATGGCAAATCCCTCCGAAATCTACAAAATCAGCTTTCTCAATAAAGGCAAGGTCTATGAGGTTTTTGTCAGGCAGGTCTACCAGAGCGAACTCTACGGCTTCATCGAGATCGAAGAATTTGTGTTCGATGAGCGCTCACAAGTGGTGGTAGATCCCAGCGAAGAGAAGCTCAAGAATGAATTTGCAGATGTGCGCCGAAGTTTCATCCCCATGCAGGCGATTATCCGCATCGATGAGGTGGAGAAATCAGGGGTAGCCAAGATCAGCAGTGGTGACAACATCACGCCTTTCCCCGTTAATCTCACTGGCGCGGGCAAGATTGATACCCAGGAAACCTGAGCCCGGTTGCGAACGTATCTATACGTTACCGCACTGCTGGATTGCATTTGAGCGACCCTAACCATCCTTACGCAAAACTGACTCCGGATGCAGTACTCTCCGCGGTTGAGGCGCTGGGCTTTGAGCCAGACGCCCGAATCTATCCTTTAAACAGCTACGAGAACCGCGTCTACCAGGTTGGCATCGAAGACGGGCCATCACTGGTGGTGAAATTTTACCGGCCCCAGCGCTGGAGCCGGGAACAGATAGAAGAAGAGCATGCTTTCGCCCGGGAACTGGCGGATCTGGAAATCCCGGTTGTACCGCCCATGGAATTCGGTAGTCAGGGCACGATTACCGAGTATGACGGATTTATGCTGGCGGTCTTTCCACAACTGATTGGTCGCCCGCCAGAGTTGGATAATCTGGACAACTTGCTCATCATGGGACGCTTTGTGGGGAGAATTCACGCGGTGGGTGCCCAGGGCACTTTCAAGGCCCGTGAATCTCTGAGCATTGAACGCTTTGCGATTACCAGCAGCAGTTATTTGCTGGAGCAGGATTTTATTCCGAAGGAATTGATCCCGGCCTATGAACCGTTAAGTCGGCAGCTGATAGAGCGGGTCAGTGCAATCTTCGAAGAAACGGGCGAAGTGACAAGCTTGCGCATTCATGGTGACTGCCATCCCGGGAACGTGCTCTGGAAGGATGAAACACCGAATTTCGTCGATTTCGACGACACCATGACCGGGCCAGCCATCCAGGATTTATGGATGATGCTGTCTGGAGACAGGAATCAGCGCCAGGCTCAATTGCTGGAGCTGGTAGAAGGCTACAACGAATTTCATGACTTCAAAGTGAGAGAACTGGCACTGATCGAAGCACTACGAACACTTCGTGTGATGCATTACAGTGCCTGGCTGGCCAGGCGCTGGAAAGATCCGGCATTCCCCATGAATTTTCCCTGGTTCAATACCGAACGCTATTGGGCAGAACACATTCTGGAACTCAAAGAGCAGATGTCAGCTTTGGATGAACCACCGCTGCGATTAATTCAGTAGCAGAGAATTAGATTGAGCGGATGAACAGGGAGAGTTGCCTTCGATCCTCTCCCTGTCAAAGAGTGGGGTTTGAGCGGTGTTATTCCGGCAGATTTTCTACGATGGCCGCTTCTATGGCTTCCAGATCGCCGTCGCGAAATCCCATGTGCACAAGCTTCACTTCACCGTCTGGACCGATCAGGTAAGAGGTGGGCATGCCGATGACTCCGAATAATTCCGCGGCATCGCCTTCCGGGTCAGCGGGAATGAGAAAATCCAGAGGTGTGTCCTCCAGAAAATCCAGACCATCCTCAATGGGGTTGTCCACGGTGATCGCCACTACTTCCAGTCCCCGATCCTTGTACTTGTGGTACAGATCGTTATAGAGCGGCAAGGAGACTAGGCAGGGCGCACACCAGGAGGCCCAGAAATCCACGTAGATTGTCTTGCCTTCCAGCGAAGCCAGGCTAATGGGATCCTGACCGGCATAGATCGAGGGAATCGAGAAATTCGGCGCAGGATCGCCTTCTTCCACCGCCATGGCGCTACTCATGGTTAAACAGGTAATAAGGCTGCACAGGGTGAGCAGGGCGCGTTGTGCTGTCATGGGCTGAAGTTCCTTGTTTGGCTGGTCTTTATCAGTAGATTCGATTAACACTATAACTTAGGCTAATTCCGTACGTCTACGAGGCTGATTCGGGTCAACTGCTCTCAGTCTTAGCTCGGAAGCAGCATGGGGTCGCTGAGACTGTGCAGCATTTCATGCCAACGACGTTTCTGTACCTTGAGCCTGTATTGCAGCTCCCGGTACCGATCCCGCAGTTCCAGCTTCTCCCAGTGCGCCAGAGTCTCCTGGATGGTTTTCTCTCTGGCTTCTAACCACGCAGCCCGGTGTTCATTCCATTGCTGTAGTAATTGCAAGAACTGCTCGTATTCCTGTTCGAGTTTCTGGCGCCACTGTTCCGGAATATTACGTTCCTGCAGTTTGGCTGCCGCCGACTGGTATTGCATTTTCAATCGCGCCGTTTCTATCTGGGCAGGGGTGGTTTTTTTCAGGTCTTTGGTAAGACCGACCCAGGACAGGCTTTTAATCAACCACTTGGTTGGATCGAAATGCCACCACCTCACGCCATTGCGATAATCCCATTGAAAGGTGTGGTGGAAATTATGATAGCCCTCGCCATAGGTGATCAGTGCCAGCACAGGATTGTCTCTGGCCGAACTCTTGTCGCTGTAGGTTTGCTTACCCCACATGTGGGCAATAGAATTGATCAGATAGGTGACATGCTGACTAAGCACCAACCGCAGTAATCCTGCCAACAGCAGGCTGGCAATAATATCGCCATGTAGATAGCCAATGAGTGCAGGTACGCCAATATTGGTGAGCAGTACTAAGGTCAAATAATGCCTGTGCTGCCATACCGCGACCGGGTCTTGCTGTAAATCCTTGACGTTGGAGAAGTCCTCACGACCACTCTTGTACTCGCGCACGATCCAGCCAATATGTGAGAACCAGAAACCACGGCTGGCGGAATAGGGGTCGTGCTCGTCATTATCCACGAACTGGTGGTGACGGCGGTGTCCGGATGCCCAGTGCAGGATATCGTTTTGCAGAGCGCAGGCCCCACCAAGGGCAAACACGATACGCAATAGAGGGTGTCCCTTATAAGCTTTGTGGGACCACATACGATGGTAGCCGGCAGTTATTGACAGCCCGCAAAACGCCATCATGACGATAAATACCATCCACTCGAATCCATCGTAGCCGTAGAAATAGCCGTAAAGCGGAACGAGCGTGATCGCTGCAGCAGGCGTGATGCTGAACAACAGCATGTTGGTCCAGTTGATAGGCGCTTTTTCCATGAGATACTGCTTCCCGTTGTAGACTGTGAATCACTTCAGGGTCCCTAGTTTAACCTAAAATGAGGGCTAGCCAACGGCAGAAATACCGGGATGACAGAAGTCTGTGGCCCGGAGTCGGATGACACCCATTGAATAATGAGGATAGAGAGCATGGACGAGAAACTGGTGGACCTGGAGACACGCTACAGTTATCAGGAGGATTTACTGCAGAAACTCAATGAAACCGTCATAGCTCAACAAAAGCAGCTGGACGAACAATCCAGGCAATTAAAATATCTGCACGACCAACTTCTGGAGCTGCGAGAGTCGGCTTCTTCAGCTGAACCTGGGCCAGCCGACGAGAAGCCGCCGCACTATTGATTTCAGTTTGCAGGTGACTTCAATGTACAACCGACCTCAATGTGCCGCCCTGCAGCCGGTCTGAACCGAGGGTTCGGTGGGGGTCAGCTTTGTCCTGCCCCTAATAGGCGAAAACATCAGAAAATACCTGTATTTCCTTCAGTTTCGATTAAGCTTGCCTTTGCTAAGTTGGCTACCTGTAATGGATAAATGCGTTGCTATCCGCGGTCGCAATTCCGTAGACCAGATCAGCGCCATTACAGACATTTGTTCTTGGCCACTAGAGTGAAGTAGAGGAAGAAAATGAACAAGCCAATAGCACTGATTGCCACTGCAGCTTTGTTTTTGAGTACCAGCCTGTCGGCTGAAACCAGCTATGTGTATGCCGATGTCATCGAGGCGCGGCCAATCTACCAGTTGGTCGAAGTCTCTGAGCCTTTTGAGCAGTGCTGGGAAGAAGAGATCGCTATCGATCGCTATCCGTCCCGCCGTGCATCCAATACACCCGTAGTAATCAGCACCATTCTTGGAGGTGCACTGGGTAATGCTGTGGGTAACGGCAAGAGCAACAAGCGGGTGGGAGCGGTGGTCGGTGCTGTTTTGGGCCACTCTATTGGTCGTGATATAGTGCGAAACGAGCGCCGATCACAAATTCGAGACTACGAAGTCGTGCAGCGTTGCGAAACTGCTTACGAGCAACGCGAAGAAGAGCGCCTGGTGGGCTATCGAGTCACCTACGTCTACGATGGTGAAGAGCGCTCACTGCGTACCGATTCAGATCCAGGTGACCGCATTCGCTTGCGCGTAAGCGTGCAGCCCGTTCTCTAAATGCGCGCTCGATGTTTGGGGCAATGATTCACAGAAACCGAGGTTTAGTTTGAATAAGTTGGCGGCAATATTTAGCACTGCTCTGGTCTGCCTGGGCCTTGCGTCCACAGCGTGCGCTCAGGTATTGCCCGCCCAGGTGGAACAGAATCAACTGGACCGTGCCAATCCTATCCGTGATATTCGTAACAATCCCCAGGCAAATCCTCGTATCAGTGAGCGCCGGGCTGTGAGCCTCGCTCGCCAGCGCTTTGCAGGAAACATCCTGCGCATCTCCCTCATTGGAGAAGGGCCCAACCAACGCTACCAGATCCGTATGGAAAATCGCGGCAAGGTGTTCACAGTCTTTGTGCACGCAATCACTGGCGAAGTAAGCGGTGGCAGTTAAGCACCAGTTTGTGACCAGGGATTGAGTCAATATGCGCTTGCTCGTTGTTGAAGATGAAAGCCTGTTAAGGCAACAACTGGAACAGGGATTAACTGGAGCCGGTTATGTTGTCGACGGTGCGGAGGACGGCAAGGCAGGCCTGTATTACGCCAGCGAATATGACTACGATGCCGCAATCATTGACCTGGGTTTGCCGGAGATTGACGGCATCTCCCTGATTGAGCAGGTGCGTGCTGCCGACAAGCAATTTCCCATCCTCATACTCACCGCTCGCGGCGACTGGCAAGACAAGGTTGCCGGCCTCGATGCCGGAGCCGATGACTACGTGGTCAAGCCCTTTCAACTGGAAGAAATTATTGCCCGGCTCAATGCCTTGTTGCGCCGCGCAGCCGGCTTTTCCAAACCCACCCTCGAATTTGGGCCCCTGCAACTGGACACAACCGCCAAGCGGCTGACAGTCGCGGGGGACGTCGTGGACCTCACGGCTTATGAATACAAGATGCTCGAATACCTAATGTTGCATCCGGGCCAGGTCATTTCAAAGACCGAGCTGACGGAGCATCTCTATGCCCAGGACTATGATCGTGACAGTAATGTACTGGAGGTGTTCGTCAGGAGGTTACGTCAAAAACTTGACCCGGAGCAGACGCTGAAACCTATCGAAACAGTCAGGGGTCAAGGTTATCGATTCAGTCTCAGCGAAACCTGAATCATCGCCGCATTCGGATAACACCATGCAGCCCACCGCCAGGGTCCCAAGTTACTCACTCAAATCCCGGCTGTTACTTGCTTTCAGTATTTTATTGTTTGTCTTTCTCGGGTTCACCGGCGTGGTGCTGGATCGTGCTTTCGTGGCCAGCGTGGAGGCAGGTGCCGCTGAACGACTGCAGGTTCAGATCTATCTGTTGCTTGCGGCGGCTGAGTACCAGGACGGTGAGTTCTATTTCCTGGAAGATCTGCAGGAAGATCGATTCGGAATTCTGAATTCCGGGCTCTACGGTTTTATCAGTAGCTCCAGCACGGGAGAAATGTGGCGAAGTCCATCGGCTCGCACATTTACTCCTCCCAATAGTGATTTTCTCCGTGAACGTGTCGCAGTGGGGGAAACCATTTTCGAGGTGATGAGCAGCGACGAGGTGGACTATTTTCGTCTCAGTTACGGCATTCTGTGGGAAGACGGTATTAGCGAGTGGAGCTTTACCGTGATTGAGGATGCAGAACCTTACTACTCCGAGATCAGTAATTTTCGCAATGACTTGTGGTTCTGGTTAGGTGGCGTTGCCGTACTGCTGCTGTTGATTCAGCTTTTTCTGTTGCGCTGGGGGCTTTCTCCCTTGAGCCGCATGGCTGAAAGTCTGAAGCGGATCGAAACCGGCGAGAGCGATATGTTGCAGGGCAGTTATCCGCAGGAGTTGCAGGGTGTCACCGACAACCTGAATCTGTTGATTGAAAGTGAGCGCAAACAACAGGAACGTTACCGCACGACATTGGGAGATCTGGCGCACAGTTTAAAAACACCGCTCGCCGTTGTTTCGGGGCTGCTGGCGGATCTGCAGCGTGGCCAATCCGGCGATCAGTCCGATGCGGTTAACCCCAAACTTGAAACGGTTTCCGAGCAATTGGAACGTATGAATCAGATCATTACTTATCAGTTGCAGAGGGCCGTACAGTCAAACCAGGCCAGCACCCTGGCGCGTCATGTGGAGATTGCGCGGGTACTGGACAAGGTATTGAAGGCTTTGCAGAAAGTCTATGCGGACAAGAACTTCGAAGTAGTCACCAGGCTGGCTGCTCACACCTTGTTCATGGGCGATGAGCGCGACTTGCTGGAATTGCTGGGCAATGTTTTAGACAATGCATTCAAATATGGAACATCCCGCATCAGGATAACAGTTGGTGAAGCTGATAACGGTGGAACTATTATCGAGATTGAAGATGATGGCGAAGGAATCGCAGCCAATCAGAGAGAGTACGTTTTGCAAAGAGGCGCCAGGGCTGACACTTTAGCATCTGGTCAGGGTATAGGCCTTGCCGTGGTGACCGACATTGTTGCCAGCTACGATGGCGAGATCAGCGTTGGTGAAAGCGATCTTGGCGGGGCTGCAATTCGAATTTCCTTCAATCCGCCTAAAGCAGAAAGCCGCCGGCAACCGCGCACAAGGTCATAAGGAATAAAAACCATTTGATCGTCTCAGGCCTGGCGCGAATAGCAAATTTTACCGCCAGATGCGCGCCTGCCATGGTGCCAAGGGCAACGATGAAGCCCGGAATCCAGCGAACCTGGCCGAATGCAACGAAGATAGCCAGGGCGATCAGGGTGAAGGCGAGAGCGCAGGTCATCTTTAGCGCATTGGCTCGCACCAGGTCGTAACGCAAGCCCCCGGCAAGGGCTGAAAGCAAGATGAAACCGACCCCGGCCTGAACGAAGCCACCGTAAATTCCTGCGGCAAACAGGCCCCACCAGGCACCCCGGTGTTCGGCAGGGGACAATGTCGGAGTTCCAGGTGGCGGAGCAATAATATTGGGCCGCACCAGGATGATGACTGACATGGTCAGGATAGTGATGAGCAGGACAGGTTTGAGGTAGAGATTGGGCATCAATGCCGCTGCGACGGCGCCCACTCCGCCGCCCAGGATGGTTGGTACCAGAATCGGTCTGATGGCTGGCCGATCCAGGGAATCATGCTGGTCAAAGCCCCTGACCCCCACAATACATTGCATCAGCACGGCGACACGGTTGGTGGCGTTGGCCACATCGGCGGGGAGACCCAGCATCATCAAGGCGGGCAGAGTCAGGTTGGAGCCGCCGCCAGCGAGGGTATTGATGCCCCCTGCAAGAAAACCCGTCACAGTCAGCAGTGCGAAGGCAGTGAGGTCCAGTTCCATTTTCAATTCATTCCATTGGGCGCTGCAGCTTACCAAATAAGACGATCTGACGAACAAAAAAATCGCTGAAGAAACTTTCCCAAAGCCTTTGTAAAGGCTACTATTTTCAGCATCAGGCGGAGATTTCCGCAGGGCCTGGAGGTTTTGCCTGGAGCAGTGTGAATCCCATCACAAACCGGGTATTTATTGCCCACGAAATCCTCAATTTAAGCCCCATTTCACGGTATCTCTGTGCCTAAAGAGTAAATTTGACCCCACTGCAGCGAGAAAAGCATTGAATTCCTGGCTGCGGGTCCGACAAATTAGGCAGAACGCCAGATTTCGCGAGGGGTCCGGCCATCTGCCAACAGGCTGTTGAGACAGCCAGAAATCGCAAAATTGTGGGAAACAGAGCGAGCTAATGCCAATAAATACGAGAAAAATCAAAGGGATGACTTTGATCGAGCTGCTTTTTGTAGTAGCCATTCTTGGTGCCTTGCTGGCGCTGGCTCTGCCCAATTTCAGTGACACCATAGAGGCCGCCAATACCAATTCCCAGGTCAAGGTCATGCTCACCACCCTGAACCTGGCTCGAAGTGAGGCGATCAAGCGTGGAACCGATGTTTCTGTCTGCGCCAGTGAAGATGGCGCTGATTGTGATGAAGATGCCTGGGCTGATGGCTGGATAGTCTTCGTGGACAACAATGGCGATGCCGACGGCACAGCAGGCTCGGTAGATGGTGGCGATGTAGTAATCCGCGTATTCGACACCCTGGGGGCTGGCAGTACTGCCACCATGACTGCGGATTTGTTGTCCTACAACAGTCTGGGATTCAGCTCTACCGCTGGCGTTCAGACATTCTTGATCTGTCCTGCCAGTAATAACGCAGCGAATGCGCGGTCTATTGAAATAGGTCCTTCCGGTCGAGGCCGGCGCATCGAAAATGGCCTGGCCTGCCCCTGATACCAACGAGAAATTAGAAACTGGATTTATATCGAAGATGACTAGAAAGCACACATTTCCAAGAAAGAGTTTCCGGGCGAAGCTGAATCTGGAATTCGGTACTACCCTTATGGAAGTACTGGTATCACTACTGGTGCTGTCTGGAGGAATGCTGGGAATCGCCAGTGTGCAATCGGTGAGCCTGCGCAACAACCAGGCCGCCCTGTATCGCACCCAGGCAACCATGTTGACCTCGGAAATTATCGAACGCATGCGCGGCAATAAAACTGGCGTGGACAATGACGCCTATGATGATGTGGCAGGTGCAGCGACCGCAGCCTGTTTTACTGCCGCTGGATGCACTTCGGATCAAATGGCAGCCCAGGATATCCTCGATTGGAATGCGGCGGTTGCTGCCGCTCTGCCTGGAGGAGTGGGGGTGGTTTGTCTGGATGCCACGGGCAACGACGGGACCGCTGCCGCACCCGCCTGTGATGGCAACGGCAATATTTATGCGGTGAAAATTTTCTGGGATGACAATCGGGACGGCACGGCAAACCTGTCCCTGATCACGACCTGGCGACCACTGTAAGCGACTGGCGATTGGTAAATGAAGAACACTATGCAAAACAAGCAATTGAACAATAGACACGCCAGGCTGCCACGGCAGATGTGGGGGCTTTCCCTGGTGGAGCTGCTGATAGCCATGGTGCTGGGGCTGACTCTGGCAACCGGAGTGATCCAGATCTATGTGGGTACATCCACCACCGAGCGCAGCCAGGACGCCAGACTGCGCATTCAGGAAAACGGCCGCTTCGCGCTCAATTTTCTGGCCAACGAAATTCGTATGGCAGGCTATCTGGGTTGCCTTGGCTCCATGGAAGGCAATTCAGCCAATGACACCCTGAATCATCCAGTGAATTCCACCATGCAGCCAGGTTTTGGTGTACAAGGTTGGGAAGCGGCAGGCACTGCACCAGGAGACGTGGCCAATAGCGTCAACAACGTGGCTACCATCGCCTCGACCAATGCCGAATGGACAGGCAGCGAATTTGCGGGCTTCAATATTCCTACGGTTCAGGCTGTACCCAATTCAGACATTTTGCGTTTGTGGGGTGGCGTAGGTAATGCGTCTGTGGTCACTGATATAGACAACAGCGGAACAGATCCGGTCATCACCACCACCACCGACGCCGGTGTCGAGGTTAATGATTTTCTGATTATCAGCGACTGCGAACAGGCAGACTTCGTCCAGGCTTGTGGAGTGGTAGATGCGGGTGTGACCACCACGATTACCCTTTCTACTGGCTGCCCCATGGGCAATGAGGCCAGCGCAGTGGTGACTTCAGCCGCCAGCACGGCATCCGGTGCCACGGCCGAGCTGATTCGCCTGGAAGGCACACTGTTTTATGTTGGCAAGCGCGACGACGATGCCAACAATCCTCCCGCGTTGTTTCGCGCTGTACTCGATACCGATGGCACCATTGCGGCGCCCGAGGAGTTGATCGAAGGCGTGGAATCCATGCAGTTGCTGTATGGCGTGAATACCGACCAGGACGTCCGCGCGACCGTAGATGCCTGGGTCACAGCGGACAATGTATTTGACTGGGATGAAGTCATCGCTATCCGGCTGAACCTGCTGATGCAATCGGTGGAAGATGGCACGGTGCCTTCACCTCAAGCCTATACCTTCAATGGAGTGACCTATGATGGTGCCGGTGGAGGTAATGGCGCTCTGCCTGCCGATGATCGGGTGCGGAGAGTGTTTCAAACTACGGTTAGCTTGCGTAATCGGGCCCTGGGCACCTGATTGGCAATGCTGACAGTAATTTGAGTCGGTTCACAGAATCAACCAGAGAATTGAGTAAATAATCACCACGATGAAAAAATTAAACCAACAATCAAGACATATGGCAGGCCAGCGCCAACAAGGCGCGATTCTGGTGTTCTGTCTGATTTTCCTGACAGTGCTCACCATGATGGGAGTCTCCGGTATGGAATCCACCACACTGGAAGAGCGCATGTCGGCCAATATGGTTGATCACGAACGTTCATTCAATGCAGCGGAAACAGCGCTGCAGGCTGCTGAGGCCTGGCTGGTAACCCAGGACGTGTTACCAATCACCAGCACCGATGGCTCTACCACCGTATGGGTGGAAGACTCCATGGACCCGACGCCCAGTGGCGATCCATCTGATGACGGCATGTACTGGTGGGATCACGCCAACATGACTGCTGCCTGGTGGACAGCTAATGGTGATGCGCCCGGCACGGTGCCATTGGTATCGACACAGCCGCGCTATCTTATTGAAGAATTCAAGACAGTGGATTCTGGCGAATCCATTTCACAGGGTAGCGGTGAACAACCAATATCCAGAACATTCCATCGAATCACTGCCAGGGGCTGGGGCGTCGCCAACACGACTTCCTCCACCGTGCAGGCAACATTCGTGCAACGGTATAACTAGGCGAATTACGCCAGTTGAATCAGGGTGTAAAAACCTTGGAGGCAACAATGAGCATCAAGCAAGAACTTCGAATTTTAATGTCATGGCTGGCGTCAGTATTTTTTCTGGCGCTGGGCACTTCCAGCCAGGCCGCCGAAATGGCGCTGGCGGAAAGCCCGTTGTTCCTGGGTACACAGATTGACCCCAATGTCTTCTTCATGATGGATGATTCCGGTTCCATGGACTGGGAGATTCTTACCGTTGACTACCATCCGTTTTCTGACTACTGGTCTTCCAGCAGTACCTACGGATTGCGCAACGATGGCAACCTGATTACCCGATCCGACAACGGCAGTTGCACCGGAACCCGCACCTATTACTATATTTTCGACAATCCCGATAACACGTATGACACAACATGCGACCGTGAAGCGATCGAAGATCAGCCACGTTCTTTTGATAATGACTGGCGGGTAGGGTCGGCAGATTTCAATATCATGTATTACGATCCGACGGTGAACTACAGTCCGTGGATTGGCTACCCTGATGCCACCTTTACCTCCGCGCGCAGCAACCCGGATAATGATACCGATGGCTATAATGAAACCAGGAATCTGGAAGGCTTCCGTTTTAATGTGTGGACGGATGATCATGGCGCCGACCTTGATAGCGATGGAGAAGTCGAAGGTCCGACTACGGCAAACGACATTCCTAACGATATAGTCGACCTTTGGGATTCCTTCATCGAGTACACAGTCAATAGCACCACCCTGGACTGGGAGACTCGTGATGTCCCTGCTGCAGGAACCGGTTTTACCGACGGTAATTGTGGTGACAGCGATGTGGACGATGATCCGCCTTATAAGGACTGTTTTGGCACTACCAAAACAACCGGATCCTATGCCAGCACTGACATCAATCCCTGGGGCCGGACACTTTCCGAAGAGAAGCAGAATATTGCCAACTGGTATTCCTATGGCCGCAAGCGCCACTATGTCTCAAAGGGAGCTGTAGCCCTGGTGGTGAACTCCAACCCGAACTTTCGTTTCGGCTTTTCCCAGATCAATGACTACAGCACACAGTTCGTAGAAGTCCCGGATATTGCCCTGGATGACTACAGCGCCCACAACGCCGCGCTGGTTGACGAAATGGTGAGTTGGGAATGGCAGGGACAGGGCACGCCGCTGCGAAGAGGTCTCGAGGTAGCGGGTCGCTATTTTGATAACTATTACGGCGCCTACGACGATCCAATCGTCTCCGAGTGTCAGCAGAATTATTCCGTACTCTTTACGGACGGATACTGGGGTGGCGGCAATCCTTACACCGACGAGATTGGAGACGAAGACGGTGACGGACAGAGCGATACCCTCGCCGATGTGGCTCATTACTTCTATACCAAGGACCTGAGCCCACTGGATGACGAGGTGCCAACGACGCCGATCGATCCAGCAGACCACCAACACATGGTGTCCTTCACCGTGGCATTTGGTGTGGAAGGTAACCTGGTTGATACCGATGATGACGGCTATCCCAATCCCGAGCTTGCCGAAGATGACGCCTGGTATAACGGTTACCCGAATACCAATCCGGAGAAAATTGACGATCTGTGGCACGCAGCCTTCAATAGCAAGGCCTACTTCGTTTCAGCCCAATCACCCAACGATGTAGCCCAGGCCATTGGAGAAGCATTGCTGGAGATTGCTGACCGGGTAGGTTCTGCGGCCTCGGTTGCTACCAATACCGGTTCACTGAATGCGGGCAGTAAACTGTTCCAGGCCCGATTCGACAGTTCCGACTGGAAGGGTCAGTTGTTGGCTTTCAACATTAATCTCGACGGTTCCATCGACAGCACCCCGGCATGGGATGCGGGTGACCGGATTAATGATCAGCATTACGACACCGGAAGGGAAATTATTACCTACAATCCCTCCGCAAGTGCCGGTATCCCGTTCCGTTTTCCGGCTGACTATACCAGCCCCAATGCTACCACCGAGTTGACTTCAGACCAGATCGAAGACTTGATGGTCAATGCACCTTTCGATGTTTCCACTTCAGACCCTAGCGAAATCAATTCCAATCAGACCTTCGGAACAGATATCGTGAATTACTTCCGGGGTGATGAAACCAATGAGCTGTCCGGGCAGAACTTCCGCTTGCGTAACAGCGTGTTGGGCGACATCGTAAACTCTGACCCGAACTTCGTTGATGTGCCTAATTTTCGCTACGACGATGGCATGGAGTCCAAATCCTACAACGCTTTCATAACCGCAAACTCTGCCCGTCAAGGGGTGGTTTATGTAGGCGCCAATGACGGCATGTTGCACGGATTTAACTCAGACACTGGCGATGAAGTACTAGCTTACGTGCCTAGTCCTGTGTATGAAAACCTCGCAGAACTGGCAACTGGAGACTACATCCATCGCTACTACGTGGATGGAGGTCCTAACATTATTGATGTGTTCATGGCTAATATGAATGACGGCAGCGGTGGTACAGGTTTGTGGAGAACTGTGCTGGCGAGCGGACTCAGTGGTGGGGGCCAGGGTATCTTTGCGCTGGATGTAACCAACCCTTCCAGTTATGACGAGTCTATCGCAGATGATATCGTGCTGTGGGAATTTACCGATGCCGACGATGCCGATCTGGGTTACACCTACGGCAAACCCCAGCTGGCCAAAATGCAAAACGGCGACTGGGCTGCGGTATTC
Organism: Gammaproteobacteria bacterium; assembly: GCA_040218615.1. Lineage (GTDB taxonomy): Bacteria > Pseudomonadota > Gammaproteobacteria > Pseudomonadales > Pseudohongiellaceae > UBA9145. The sequence goes on along the minus strand of JAVJRC010000015.1, from coordinate 141,582 downwards.
GGCAACGGTTATAACAATACCGAAGCCGATGGCAATGCCAGCTCGACAGGCCACGCTGTACTCTACATTGTTAATGTTGAGACCGGTGCGTTGATCAAGAAGATAGATACCGAAGCCGGCGCTGCCGGTACACCAAATGGTCTGGCGACACCGTTGATGATCGATCCCGATGGGGACGATATCGTCGACTACATCTACGCTGGTGACATGCTTGGCAATATGTGGAAGTTTGATGTGTCCGATCCCTCAGTCTCTAACTGGGATGTGGCCTGGGATTCCGGTGGCACACCGGTACCGCTGTTTGATACGCAAACAGGACAACCGATTACTTCTCAGCCGCAGGCAACCCTGCATCCGGATAACCTGGGTGGATTCATGATCTACTTCGGCACCGGGCAATATCTGGAAGAAGACGATAACCTGGGCAGTGGTCAGGATACACAGACTTTCTATGGTATTTGGGATGTAAACGACAATACCACCGACCCGGATATCGCACTTGGGGATCTGTTGCAGCAGGAAATAACCAATCAGTTCTCCCAGGATTTCGACACCAATGACGATGGTATTGACGACGAGACCTTCCTGCTACGCAACGTCTCCGATAACGAAATCGACTGGGATACCCATCAGGGTTGGTATATCGATTTGCTGCCAACCAATATCGAAGGATCTCCCAATGTTGCCAACTTCGGAGAGCGCCAGGTGAGTAACGCCATCGTGCGTGCGGGTCGGGTAATCTTTACCACCCTGATCCCTTCGGAAGTAGAGTGCGAATTTGGTGGTACCAGCTTTCTGATGGAACTGGATTTCAGGGACGGCGGTGCGCTTGAATTCCCCGCTTTTGACCTCAATGGTGATGGTGAATACGACGCAGATGACACCGATGCCTCCGGCCGGGCGTCCGATGTGGGTATCATGCCGACAGTAAGTATTCTGGCTGATGATGCACAGGACGTTGCATTTGGTTCGGGAGCGTCTGGTGATATTGACGTAATTCAGATCAGTGTCGGCGACCAGTCTTATGGTCGTCAATCCTGGCGGCAACTGGAGTAGCAAGCCGAGAGAAATACTCTCTTTGCGGACTTACAGGACAAATATTATGAAGACTAGTATTGATTTATTACCCATGGGCCGGCTCACCGCGCTGTGTAGCCTCGCCCTGGTGTTTATGCTGCAATTTTCATTGCCCGCCTCGGCTCAGGGTGTATTCGCGCAGTCGCAGACAGGAGTAATTCAGGATCTTGTCGGCAATGGCCCGGGAGAGTTGACAATCTCGGGGCGAGTTTACACCTATGACAGTGAGATCACTGAATTCACCTTGAAAGGTGAAGAGGTGAGTGATGCGGACCTGGAAATTGGCATGGTTGTACGCTTCACCATAGAAGATGATATTCTGGCGCAAGTGCAGATACTGGGACCAAACAATCTGATAGAGAACTTCAACAGCCATTGATCTAACATGGAGCGAATGCCCTTGCAGTTGGCTCATTGAGGTTTTCCTCATCGAAATTGATAATGAGAATTAAACAACAGCATCCACAATCATAAGAAGTGTGACTACACCATGGGGTGGGACCTTGAATAGAAAGAGCGGCAAGACCTTACAGAGAGCAAGCGCGCCGGCCAGCGGATTTACCCTGATTGAAATTCTTATCGTGGTAGCAATTCTCGGCGTACTTGCCGCCATTGCGCTTCCTGCATACGAGAACAGCGTGATCAGAAGCAACCGGGCAGAAGCCAAGTCCGAATTACTGATAGTCGCCGCAGATCAGGAACGTTTTTTCTCCAGCAATAATACCTACAACACGGATGCAACTCCCCTGATCACAACAGACGGCACGACTCGCACAACTGAGAACGGGTTTTATCAGATTGCGGTCGCGGCCGGCGGCACCGGTTCCATTGCTACCAGCTTTATCGCCACAGCCACCCCTCAGGGCAACCAGACCGCTGATGTTTGCACTACGTTGACCCTGTCTAGCACCGGCGCCAGGGGAGCCACTGGCTCCACAGTTGATGAGTGCTGGGGCCGCTAGGGCAACTACCCATCCAAACTGGCCGCAAGCCGGCTTAACTCTTAGTCAGGCTAGTCACATCGAATTGGCCGACCGCGGCTGTCCTCTCTAATACCATCACCATCGCTATCCTGGGCATGCCGAATGCGCGCGCTTCGGTTCAGGATAATCTGGCGCGCCAGACTCAGGTCCTTCGAATGGGGGCAGAAAGTAAAATTTCCGTTCTGGTAGCGGGTAAAGCCCTGTGGTGTGAATTGCAAATATTGTCGGTTCTGGAATGCCCGCCAATAGAGCTTGCCTGTGGAACCGGGAGAGGGAAAATGGCGGATTAGCCTGTCTTCAGTGTCTATTTTGCGATTGCCATTGTGGTCGGTGAACACCAGGATGCCATCCTCCCAGTTGCCGCCGCACTCGCTGCCATCGCTGCTACGACAAAGCGTGCTCAGACTGTTGTCGGTGATTGCCGAGGTCCGTGCCAATTCCAGGGCGGTTGTCAGGGTTCTGATGGTGATGTCACTTTGCTTCTGTTGAACCAGTTCATGGAAATCAGGCAGTGCGATTCCCAGTAACAAAGATAGCATCAACAGGGTGATGAGTAGTTCCAGCAAAGTGAATCCGGAACTGATTGCTGAGTCTGAAGCGTGTATTATTCTCGCAGCCATCGTGACCTCCTTGTCAGACCTTGGCGATATCAAAACTCTTTGCGTGCCCTGTTCAAGGTAGTTGAAGCGGCTGGCTGATACCAAATTTCCTCTATGTATGACTTTGCAATCATTGGTGCCGGAATTAACGGTTTGCTACTGGCGAGAGAGCTGGGCAGTGCTGGAGCCAGGGTGCTCCTGCTCGAGCGTGGCAAGGTGGGCCGGGAAGCATCCTGGGCCGGTGGTGGCATCGTGTCGCCTCTTTACCCCTGGCGATACAGCGGAGCTGTCACCGCATTGGCGAATTGGGCACAGGCCTTCTATCCGCAACTCGCCAGGGAACTGGAGGACGAAACCGGAATCGATGTGGAATTTTGTCCCAGCGGGCTGTTGATGCTGGATGCACAGGATGCTGACGAGGCTTTCGACTGGGCAACTTCTCACCAGCGATCCATGGAAAAGCTCGGGTCTGCAGAGATCATGACCAGAGAGCCAGCCATCAACCCGCAGTTCGAACATGCACTATGGATGCCTGACATTGCCAATGTGCGCAATCCCAGGCTGCTACAGGCCTTACAGCGAAGCCTCGACTATGCTGACCAGGTGGAAATCTGGCAGGACAGCGAAGTGCTGACGTTCGAGAGGGATGGCAGCCGCATTGCCTCCCTGACTGTGACAGGGTCCTCAACAGCATCGCCAACCCAGGTGCGAGCAGATCAGGTGGTCATTACGGCAGGCGCCTGGAGTCAGCATTTACTGCGCGAACTCAGTCCAGGGTTGCCAGTTGCACCCGTAAAAGGGCAGATGTTGCTGTACAGGTTTCCGCAGCCACCGATCAGTTCAATCCTGTTACACGAAGGGCGCTATCTTATCCCGCGCAAGGATGGTCATGTTCTGGTTGGAAGTACTTTGGAGCACGTGGGCTTCGATAAGAAAGCAACTGATGTGGCAAGACAGAGTCTCTCGACATCAGCCGCTGCTATGTTGTCGAGTCTGGCAACCATGAATCCGGTTGGGCATTGGGCGGGGCTGCGTCCGGGTTCTCCACAGGGAATACCCTTGATTGGGCCGATTGAAGCTGCTGACAATCTGTTTATCAGTGCGGGCCAGTACCGAAATGGGCTGGTGCTTGCCCCGGCTTCTTCGAGGTTACTGGCGGATTTAATTCTGGGAAGAGAACCGATACTGGATCCGCAGCCTTACAGGCCTGGCGCACTGACTAGCCCAGACTATAGGGCGTCTCGGTCTAATCCAGTCCCAGCTTCTTGAGGCGATAACGCAGGGATCGAAAAGACATGCCCAGCTTCTTGGCGGCTGCTGTCTTGTTCCATCTAGTTTCTTCCAGCGCTTTTTCGATCGCCTTGATTTCAATCGCTTCCAGATGCTTTTCCAGGGAGAAGTCGTCGTCCATATGGGGAGTCGTTTTTTCGCCTTCAACTTCAGTTGCTGACTCAGCAGTTTCCTCGGTCTGTGGCTCAGGCCTTTGCGATGCCGTGATGGTAATAAATTCCAGGTTCTCTGCGGTGATCGTATTGTTTTCACACAACGCAGCAGCGCGTTGTAAAATATTCTCCAATTCCCTGACGTTGCCTGGAAAGGAATAGTCCAGCAGCACTGCCATGGCATCGTCACTCACTTTGCATAGTTCAGTGTCGTTTTCTCCGGCAATTTTATGCAGCAATGCCTCGGTGAGTTCCGGCATATCGTCTCGACGCTCACGCAAGGGCGGTACTGCCAGTTCGATCACATTGATCCTGAAGTAAAGGTCTTGCCGTAACCGGCCCTGTTCTACTTCTTTGGCCAAATTCTTATGGGTTGCACTGAGCAAACGTACATCGACCGGTTCCTCTTTCTGCGACCCGACCGCGCGCACCGCTTTTTCCTGTATGACCCTGAGCAGTTTTACCTGCGTGTGCAGGGGCAAATCCGCAACTTCATCGAGAAACAGGGTGCCACCGCTGGCTGCCTGGAACAGTCCCTGTTTGTCCTGGTCGGCGCCGGTAAAACTGCCCTTGAGGTGGCCGAACAATTCGCTTTCCATCAGTTCCTCAGGAATCGCTCCACAGTTGACTGCAATGAATGGTGACTGACGTCTTGAGCTTTGTTCGTGAATAGCCCGTGCTGCGAGTTCCTTGCCAGCGCCTGATTCGCCACTGATGTAGATTGGTGCCTGACTGCGCGCAAGCTTGCTAATCTGTTCCCGCAGGGCAGTGATCTTTTCTGAATGCCCGGTAATGGTTGCTCTGCCGGTAGATACGCTGGATTCTTCGGAAGAGGGAGTCTCAGGCTCTTCCGTCAGTCTCAGGGCAGACTCCACCAGGTTGCGTAATTTCTGCAAATCCACCGGTTTGGAAACGAAGTCGAAGGCGCCCGCTTTCAAGGCCTTGATTGCCGTTTCAGTACTACCGTGGGCCGTAATCACTGCAACGGGAAGCTGATTGAAATCCTTTTGAATGTGTTCCACCAGTTCTATGCCGTCACCGTCAGGCAAGCGCATATCGGTGAGACAGAGGTTGAATTCATCACTTTGCAGCAGCTTGCGGGCGGAACTCAGGTCGGCCGCGCTTGCTGTGCTGAGTGACATACGGCCGAGAGTGATTTCGAGCAGTTCTCGAATATCGGGTTCGTCGTCTACGATTAAAACTCTGGCGCTCATGGGTTAAGTTAGCTCAGACTTAAATATTGGGGAGAAGTGCTGACCGGATATTGCTGGCAGGAACAGTCTCTGGCTCATGACATGCTGCGATCAGGGTGGCTGAAATAGATGCTGAAACAGCTCTTGTTGTCTTCAGTTTTACGGTACACCAAATTTGACTGGTTAGCTTCGCACAGTTCTTTTGAGATATAAAGCCCAAGTCCGGTGCCAGTTGATTCAGTAGTGTGAAACGGTTCAAAAAGCAGGGCTTCTGCATCTTCGTCAATACCGGGGCCATCGTCAATAATGTGTATGAAGGGTTGCGAGTCATCTTCGATGGATTCGACGCCGGCCTGGACCACTAATGTTGCCGCGCCCGTTTTCTTTTTGCTGTACCGAAGCCCATTGTCGAAAAGGTTATTCAATACCTGTTCCAACTGACCCGTTATCACATTTACCTGAACGTCCTTGTCTTCTATCTCAACTTTGATGTCATCACACACTTCATGGGTGGATTCGTAATTTTGCACAAATCTCGGTAACCATTCGTTGAGGCTGATTCGTTTAGCGGAGGTATCGTCATGACGTGAGGCATCGAGCACATCTTCAATGATCAGGTTTATGCGATCACAGTGGTCAAGAATAATCTCCACCATACGCTTGTCATCATTGTTTACTGATTCTGATTCCCGCAGTAATTGACTGGCGTGACTGATCGCCCCCAGTGGGTTTCTGACCTCGTGGGCAATGCTCGCAGTCAACCGGCCCAAAGACGCCAGCTTCATCTGTCTTACTCTTTGCACGATTTGCCGGTTGTCTTCCAGAAAAATAAGAATATTCGAATCGGTATCGGGGTCGAGGAAGGCAAAATTAAGTTGCACTTGTTTATTGGATTGAGGAACGTTGATGGGTTGTGGCTGCCGCTTTGGGTTGATCTTCCATAGTTTAAGCTGCTCTTCTATGGTTTCTGACAAATACAGGTCGGTTTCTTCATTGTCCATATCCGCATATTCTGCAAACTGGAGCAGGGTAGACCTTGCTGCAGAGTTCATGCTGACGATCTTGCAATCAGAATCTACCACCAGCACACCGGTGCGCATGCGCTGAATAATCTCATTGTTGAGTTTTTCCAGGTCAACAATGTCACTGGCTTGCTTGGCAGCCAGTTCTGCCGCCCGGTAGATTCTGTCGGTAACAGTCTGAATATAGAGGGAAGTGGCAAAGAGAATAATTCCCAGGATACCTGTTTGCACAAACTGGCTGGGAGGATCTTCCAGCGCCAGGGCGAGGTATAACTCGATATAAATGAGGGACAGCGTGGCGACAGCGGCGAGGAATGTGCTGATTCGGCCCCGAATCATGATGCTGCCGGAGGCAATGGTGACAATCATGAACAATCCCAGGCCGCTTGCAATACCGCCACTGGTATAGTTGAGCAGGCTGATAACCAGTATGTCCCCGATCAGCATGCCTGTGAGCACCGGCTGACTGCGCATCAGGCTCCTTGCGACGGGAGTGAAAAAGGTAATCAGCACGCCGAGAATTGCATAGACGATGTTGATTTGTACGAACAGGGTGGGATCGAGGGCGCCAAGCAGGGACGTCTCCGGGCTGCTGATATAGGTCACCAGCAGCACCAGCGGTAAGACTATGCGGTAGACGTTATAGACGACAGAGACGTTCGCGATCTGGTCGTCATACTGTGTAATTCTTTCAAACATATGGATTCAGTGCCCAGGCCCAAAGGATAGCGGCTTTCCCTCTACAATTTATCGTACAATATCGCTTCATAGTTAGTTCCAGGAAAAGTTCATGTCAGGGAAGCTTTCAATAGTCATGGCCCAGCTCAATCTGTTGGTGGGCGATATTGAGGGAAATACAGAACGGGTTATCCAGTGCGCCCGGGAAGGGATTGCGAAGCACGCCGCCGACATCATCGTATTTCCGGAACTGACACTCACATCCTACCCTCCGGAAGATTTATTGCTGAGACCCAGCCTGCAATTGCGCATCGAAAAAGCGCTACAAAGAATTCTGGTTGCTGATTTACCCATCACCTGCGTCGTAGGCTATCCGGATTCGACCAATGGCAAGCTCTATAATGCGCTGGGAGTCCTGCGTGGGCGCAAGGTTCTGGCTACCTATCACAAGCAGTCCTTACCTAATTATCAGGTATTCGATGAGCGGCGCTATTTCGAGTCCGGGAGCGAACCCTGTGTGCTGGATATCGAGGGCATTAAAGTGGCTTTTACTGTCTGTGAGGATATTTGGGAATCAGGCCCGGTTACCCAGGTGAAAGAAGCAGGCGCTGAACTGCTGATTAATATCAACGCTTCGCCCTTTCATATCGGCAAATTGGAGCTACGCAAGAACGTGCTGCGAGAGAGAAGTAGCCAGGGGGAAGTGCCGATTCTCTATGTCAATCTCGTCGGTGGTCAGGATGAATTGATATTCGACGGCGGTTCGATGATCGCCATGCCTGAAGGCGACTGCAAACTGGTTGCTCCACTGTTTGAGGAAGGTCTCTATCCGGTTGAACTGTCTGCAGACAAGGACGGGCACTACCAGCTCGATGCTCCGGAACACTCACCGCAGGACAGCGTCGAAGCGCATGTATACCAGGCCCTGGTTCTGGGAGTGAAGGACTACGTGAACAAAAACAATTTCAAGGGAGTGGTGCTTGGCCTCTCCGGGGGAATCGACTCGGCACTGACTCTGGCCATCGCTGTTGATGCGCTCGGTAAGGAGCGGGTGGAGGCAGTCATGATGCCATTCGAATATACCTCTCAGCTCAGCCTTGATTGTGCACAAGTGCAGGCTCAGAGTCTGGGTGTGGAGTACAAGGTGATTGCCATCAATAGTGTTTATGAAAGCTTCATGGAAGCACTTAAAGATGAATTTGCTGGCAAAGCGGAAGATGTAAGCGAACAGAACCTGCAGGCTCGCGCCCGTGGCGTCATTCTGATGGCCATATCCAATAAAAAGGGACTCCTGGTACTCACCACAGGAAACAAGAGTGAAATTGCTGTTGGCTACTCGACTTTGTATGGAGACATGGCGGGAGGGTTTAATGCACTCAAAGACGTTTCCAAGACTCTGGTCTATCGTCTGGCCCGCTATCGCAACAGCCTCGAAAACGGTGACGCAGAAATTATTCCCGTAGACGTGATCGATCGGCCGCCCTCCGCCGAGTTGGCGCCGGGCCAACTGGATCAGGATTCACTCCCGGACTATGACACTCTGGATAAAATACTCGAGTTATATGTTGAGCAGGACCTTAGTGCTGCGGCAATCGTCAAGCAGGGGTTTTCCGAACAGGATGTCAATCGAGTATTGCGTCTGGTGGATCTTAATGAATACAAACGCCGGCAGGCCCCCGTGGGGGTGAGATTGACGCAACGGGGTTTCGGGCGTGATCGGCGCTACCCAATCACCAATGCATGGCGTATGGGAGAATAGGGCGGCTGTCAAAACTACTGGTTTGGTTGTCGTTGCTGCCTGTTCTGGCGCATGATTTCCTGCACTCGCTGTCGCGATTCCCGTAACTCCCGAGCCGCCTCACGCTGAATCTGTTGTTCTCTCTGTAGCGCTTCTATTTGCTGGTTATAGCGTTGCCGTAATTCCCTTCGCTGCTCTTCATTCAGGTTTTGGAAGCGTCTTTGTATAGTGCGCAGGCGGCGCTGCTGTTCGTTGGAAAGACTGTTAAAACGCTGAAATCTCTGGTTAATAATCGTTTTTTGCTGCGGTGACAAATTCTGAAACCGTTGCTGCTGGTTGATAGCCTGCTGTCTTTGTTGGGGTTGCAGTCGCTCCCAGCGATTGGCGCCGCGACGCAGGCGTTGTTGCCGCTCAGGAGTCAGTTCATCCCACTGCTCTTCCAGTTGCTGCAATATCTGGCGTTCTTCCAGTGACAAATCAGTCCAGGGGATTTTCTCCTGTCCCCAGGCCAGAGTGCTGGTGGCAAGCATGCCGCTGAACAACACAATATGTAAAAGTCTCAGGTTAAACTTCATGACTTGATTCTCTGAATTGATACTCTGTATCTCAAGTTCTCTCTGTTGCCGAGCTGCCTAGTTCTGGTCATTGTCATCTTGCTCGTTGTCTTCAGCAGCCGATTCTGTGACCGCATCCATACGTGCGGCTATGTTAAGCAGCTCTGCAAATTCTCCGGTCAGCAGACTCTCCGGTTCGATCCATTCTCCCTGATCCGTTTGAAATGAACCCAGAAACTCCAGCAGTTCAATATCTGGCAATTCAATAGCCTGGCTATCTTCAGCAGCCTGGGCGCAATTAAAGTGTCCGAGCAAAAGTAGCCAGCACATTCTTGCAACCAGCCTGCCTTGAAATTGTGATCCATCATTAATTGGCAAATCCATTCTCATCCAGCCAAAGATAAAAATCCAAATTCTCGTACAGTTCCAGATCTTCTGCCGAGGCAATCAGCGTCAATTCATCGTTCAGTGTTAAATTGCCTTCTGAACCTTCTCGCACATACACCAGAGACACCACTGTCACCAGTACACAAGCGGTGGCAACCATGCTGGCCGAGAATGCCAACTTCTCGCCAAACCAGGTCTGTAACCAGGTCTGAAGCCGTGGCTTCGCGGGTTTTGCTGCAGGCGCAGTGTATTTGTCTACTGCCTGTGCGCGCATGGCGTCGAGGCGGCTGGAGACGGAAACGGGTAGCGGCTGTTCTTCCAGACCGGTGAGTACCGCATCGACCAGTAGCGCTTCGTCTACCGAATCGATATCAGTCCCAGTGCGCTGCAGGGCTTGCATGCGCAGCGCATCCAGGCGAGCGACGACCTCCGCATCCAGATCCTGCGTGCTGCGATCCAGATGCTGGCAAATCAGTTCTGTCAGTTTGTCGTCAGAAATATTCATGACCAATGTTCGCCCAGGGCATCGCGCAATGTGTGAATAGCCCGGGAATAGTGTGTTTTGACACTGCCTTCAGCGCATGACATGGCTGCGGCAGTTTGCTTCACGTCCAGCCCCTCCCAGGCACGCAGCAGAAAGGCCTGTTGCTGTCTGGGCGGGAGTTGTTCCAGGGCTTGTTGCAGTTTCATCATGCTTTCGTCGGTTTCTGAATCCTTGTCCGGGCGCTTGCCGAACTGGTCAGGCGCAGTCTGTATAGGATCCTCATTGCTGTCTTCATCGGCATAAAGAAAAGTACGGTGCCGGTTGCGTACCCCACTGCGCCGATACCAGTCATTGATTCGGCTCGTCAAAATCCGGTAAAAAAGCGGCGTCCATTCGCTCTCGGTCTTGTCACTGTACTTTTCCACCAGTTTAAACATGGCGTCCTGAACCAGGTCCAGGGCATCCTCCGGGTTGCCCGTGGCAATTTGCGCGATCCGAAAAGCCCGGCTCTGCACCGATTTCAGAAAATTGTCCAGCAGCGTTGACTTGTTCAGGGCTGCGCTCCCTCGTGGATAAACCGTAAGAATGGATGGCTGGTTCATTGTCCGCTTTCGAGCACTATATCGGCTATCTATACCCCAAACTTACGCTTTCCCAACTGTTAAAACGCAGCAGTGGGCAAAGGGTTTACAGGAATCGTGGCAAAAAACGGGAGTGAAAACCCACTAAAAAAGCGGGTTTCAGGGCGGTGACTTAGTCGAAGATGCCAAATGTGAGGATGCTCAGTAGTGAGCGGTCTTCTTCCGGGTCGGCCTGCTGGTTGATGATCTGCTGGCTTCCCGAGGTAATGGGTCTTTGGGTCGGCGCCAGCGGCGGATTGCCGCGGTTATCCCCAAACAGGCCGAAGGTGACGGTGTACAGCAACGAAGGGTCTGTCACTTCCGTGCGCACAATAAAATCCCCATCGTCATCGATAGCGGCGTGATCCGGATAGTTTTCCCTGAGCAAGGCCAGGGAGGTGTCGGCGAGCTCGTTAAGGCCCAATCGCAGGTAACACTCCACCATAATGGCAACACCATCAGCGACCGCCGGCGTACCCTGGAAATTCTCCACTACGTATTGCGCCCGGCGCAGGGCTGCAATATAGGCCCGGCGTTCCAGGTAGTAATTGGCCACATGAATCTCGTAGACAGCCAGGTTATTACGCAGGTACACCATTCGGGCCCGGGCATCGGCGGCGTAGGGGCTGTCGGGATACAGTGCGAGCAGTTGGGAAAAGTCACTGAAGGATTCCCGCGCCAGGCCTGGGTCCCGCTTGGTGTGGTCTACGGGAACGATTCGGCTGAAAAATCCCCCGCCATCTTCGAAGGAGGCGAGCCCCTTCATATAGTAGGCGTAGTCGATATTCTCGTTTTCCGGGTGCAGGCGGATGAAGCGATCGGCGGCAGCACGAGCGGCTTCCTCGTCACCATTGCGGTAATAGGCATAAACGATTTCAATCTGGGCCTGGGCAGCATAACGACCGAATGGAAACCGGGCCTCCAGGGCCTGGTAGGTCGCAATGGCGCCGGCAAAATTCTGGCTATTCAGCTGATCCAGGGCTCGCCTGTAGAACTGCTCTTCGGTGCTGAGGCCGGCGAACTCATCCCGATCGCCACGACTGAACAGTCCGCAGCTACTGAGCAGAGTCAGTGTCAGCAGGAGTATTGTTGCTCTCGTAATTAAAACCATGTCTTGGTGCTACTACCTTTGTCGAAACCGTATTAAACCATAGCGGGCGAACTAAGCCCAAAGAGCTGCACTTTATACGTAGTGGCTCGCCTGGAAAGTTTCACTGCACTACGAGGCTGGGAGTCAGATAGGACAGTGTGGGACCGTGAGCAGCAGGGATGCTGCTCTCGAGCCCCCATGGATGGGTTTACGGCGTGTCCCATACTGTCCTATCTGACTCCCAGCCGTTCAGGCACAGATCTAGTTTCTACATGGGCCACTACAGCCTCTGTCATGACTGTGGGGTTGCCTCTAATCAAGTATCATTACCCAGTGACCCAGTCCAAAGACCAGATCGAACTCGCTGCCGCAGTGCCTGACCAATATGCTGGTCATCGCTTAGACCAGGCAGTGGCCAAAATGTTTCCGGATTATTCAAGGGCCAGATTGCAGGCCTGGATTCGTTCCGGTGAATTGCTGGTCAACGGGGAGCAGAAGCGCCCCAAAGATCCGGTGGAGTCTGGTGCAGCCATCAGTATTAGCGCCGAGCTGCTTCCGGCAGAGAGTTGGACAGCAGAATCCTTGCCACTGGATATCGTATTCGAGGATGAGCATTTGCTGGTGATCAACAAGGCTACCAACACCGTCGTGCATCCGGCGGCCGGGCATCGGGATGGGACATTGCTCAATGGTTTGCTCGGCCATTGCCCCTCACTGGAGAACCTGCCACGGGCTGGCATCGTGCATCGTCTCGATAAGGACACTACCGGACTGATGGTGGTGGCCAAGACATTGCCAGCCCATACCAGTCTCGTGAAACAACTCCATGACCGAGCCGTGAAGCGGGAATATGCGGCAGTGCTGCAGGGTGTGCTCACTGGCGGTGGGACGGTGGATGCGCCTCTGGACAGGCACCCGGTAAACCGAAAGAAACGCGCCGTCGTCAAGTCCGGGCAAGAAGCCGTCACACACTACCGTGTTGAGAAACGTTTCCGGTCGCACACTTATGTGCATGTGCAGCTGGAAACGGGTCGCACTCATCAGATTCGGGTACACATGGCGCATATTGGTCATGCCCTGGTTGGGGATCCGACCTATGGCGGCAGAAAGCAGATACCAGCAGACTGTTCCGAACCGCTGGAAAAACAACTGCAGAATTTCAATCGTCAGGCTCTGCACGCCAGAAGATTGACGCTAGTTTCTCCAACAACTCAGGAAGTGCAAAGTTGGGAAGCGCCCTTACCAGAAGATATGCACGACTTGTTGCAGGCGCTGGAGCAAGATACGTTGGCAGGGGAGGAGTACGAATGAGTGAGCTGGAATTAGTTCAACCTCAGTGGCCAGCACCAGCGTCCGTGCACTGTGTGGTCACGACCCGCACAGGAGGGCATAGCGGGGCGCCTTATGACAGTCTGAACCTCGCCCGCCATGTGGGTGACTCTCAAACCAGTGTGGGCAAAAACCGCGGCTTGTTGCAGTCCCGATTTCCCGACATAGAGTACTGGCAATGGCTGAATCAGGTGCATGGTCAGCAGGTGCACCGCGTTCAATCAGTCAGCGATGAGCTGACAGGTGACGGCGTTGTCACGGACTCTGAAAGAATCGCCTGCTGCATCCTGACTGCCGACTGCCTGCCAGTACTGATTTGTAATCAGGACGGGACAGAAGTGGGTGCTGCGCATGGTGGTTGGCGTGGCCTGGCTGCAGGCATTCTGCACAATACGGTTGCTGCATTTGAGTCTCCCCCAACAGAGCTGATGGCATGGCTGGGGCCGGCTATTGGTCCCTGTCATTTCGAAGTAGGGGCCGAGGTTCGCGAAGCATTCCTCAACAGCGACGACTCTTCCGCCATGCAGTCGCAGTTTGAAGCACTGGGAAACAACAAGTTTCTGGCCAATCTGTACGGCATTGCCAGGCAGCAGTTAAGCATTGCCGGTGTCGACAGGGTTTACGGCGGCAACTTCTGTACCCACTGTGATGCCACTCGCTTTTTCTCTTATCGCCGGGATGGAGAAAGTGGGCGTATGCTGAGCGCTATCTATCTGGGCTGAACAGCACTCTGCGGACCGCTGGACTCTTGTCTTTCTCATCTTTCTCATCTTTCTCATCACCTATCTCGCTCGCAGCACCTGCATCTCACCTGGCCCCACCCGCAGTTCTGACAATTTGTTACCGTGCATTGAATTCCGGCCGCCCAAACCCAATAAATAGAAGCAGAACACACTATTTACAGGGTTTTCCTCGAAGGTAGGCCCTTATTTCGCAGGTAACCACTATGCGTCTCGATAAATTAACCAGTAAATTGCAGTCCGCCCTGGCCGATGCCCAGTCGCTGGCCGTGGGTAAAGACCACAACCTGATCCATCCCGCACACCTTCTGCTGGCCCTGATCGACCAGAAGGGTGGTTCTGTGCGGCCGCTGCTGTCCCAGACCGGTTTTAACGTGCCGGAACTTCGCAGCAAGCTGCAAAAAGTGGTCGACGACCTGCCTCAAATGCCCGATTCCGATGGCCAGATTTCAGTCAGTCCTGAACTGGGCAAGTTGTTGAATCAATCCGACAAACTGGCGCAGCAAAAAGGTGACAGCTTTATCTCCAGTGAAACGGTTTTGTTGGCCGCTATGCAGGACAAAGGCGAAGTGGGCAAGCTGCTCAACAGTTTTGGCGTCTCTGCCCAGGCACTTGAAAATGCCGTGGCAAACCTGCGCGGTGGCGAAAACGTGGATGACCCGGAAGCGGAAGAATCCTGGCAGGCCCTGAGCAAGTATTGTATTGATCTCACCGAAAGGGCGGTCAATGGTGAGCTGGATCCAGTGATTGGCAGGGATGCGGAAATCCGACGCACCGTGCAAGTACTACAGCGTCGAACCAAAAACAATCCCGTACTCATCGGCGAGCCCGGTGTGGGCAAGACTGCGATCGTGGAAGGGCTTGCCCAGCGCATTGTCAATGGCGAAGTGCCGGAAGGGCTGCGCGAAAAAAAAATACTGGCGCTGGACATGGGTTCGTTAATTGCGGGCGCAAAATTCCGCGGCGAGTTTGAAGAGCGCCTCAAGGGCGTACTGAAAGAACTGTCCAAGCAGGAAGGTTCCATCATTCTTTTCATTGATGAGCTACACACCATGGTCGGTGCCGGTAAGGCCGAAGGTGCCATGGATGCGGGCAATATGCTCAAGCCAGCACTGGCGCGCGGTGAGCTTCACTGCGTGGGTGCCACCACCCTGGATGAGTATCGCCAATACATTGAAAAAGATGCCGCGCTGGAACGACGTTTCCAGAAAGTGTTAGTGGAAGAGCCAACCGAAGAAGACACCATTGCGATTCTGCGAGGTTTGAAAGAACGCTACGAGGTTCACCATGGGGTAGACATCTCCGACTCGGCCATCATCGCGTCGGCGAAACTGTCCCAGCGATACATCACCGATCGACAGTTGCCCGACAAGGCCATCGACCTGGTAGATGAAGCGGCCAGTCTGATTCGGATGGAAATCGATTCCAAGCCGGAAGAGATGGACAAGCTGGAACGGCGATTGATTCAGCTCAAGATCGAGCGGGAAGCACTAAAGAAAGACGAAGATGCCGCCTCCATCAAACGCAAGGAAAAGCTGGAAGAGGATATCGCCGAGCTGGAACGTGAGTACGCTGACCTGGAAGAAATCTGGAAAGCAGAGAAGGCATCCCTGCAAGGCGCAGCAACCATCAAGAGCAGCCTGGAAAAGGCCCGCCAGGATATGGAAGCCGCCCGTCGTGACGGCGACCTGGCACGTATGTCCGAAATTCAGTATGGCGTGATTCCCGGTCTGGAAAAGAAACTGGAAATGGCCGCAGAAGCTGAAGCATCGGAAAAGAAACTGTTGCGTAACCGCGTTACCGAAGAAGAGATTGCAGACGTGGTGTCCCGCTCTACCGGCATCCCGGTCAGCAAAATGTTACAGGGCGACAAGCAACGCCTGTTGGAAATGGAAGACGCGCTGCACAAGCGAGTGGTTGGCCAGAATGAAGCCATAACCGCCGTGTCCAATGCGGTGCGCCGATCCCGGTCCGGTTTGTCTGATCCCAATCGCCCCAACGGTTCTTTCCTGTTTCTTGGCCCCACTGGTGTGGGTAAAACAGAATTGTGTAAGGCCCTCGCCGAATTCCTTTTCGACACCGAAGAGGCCATGGTACGCATCGATATGTCCGAGTTCATGGAACAACACTCTGTGGCTCGCCTGATCGGTGCACCTCCAGGTTACGTCGGTTATGAAGAAGGAGGCTACCTGACCGAAGCAGTAAGGCGTCGTCCCTATTCGGTACTGTTGCTCGACGAAGTCGAGAAGGCGCACCCGGATGTCTTCAACATCCTGCTACAGGTGCTTGACGATGGTCGTCTCACTGACGGTCACGGCCGAACCGTGGATTTTCGCAACACGGTAATCGTAATGACTTCAAACCTGGGTTCAGACCGAATCCAGGAAATGATGGAAGGCGACTACGTGAGTGACAGTCAGTACGAGCGGGTGAAGAAAGTCGTTCTCGATACGGTGGTGAAACACTTCTCACCAGAGTTTGTAAACCGTATCGACGAGACTGTGGTCTTTCATCCATTACAGCAAGATCAGATTCGTGGCATCGCCAGCATTCAGATCGCGCTGCTCAATGCTCGTCTGGCTAACAGTGAACTGGCCATCACCATCAGCGACAAGGTGCTGGATCAACTGGCTTCCCTGGGCTACGACCCGGTCTATGGTGCTCGCCCATTAAAGCGGGCGATCCAGAACTGGATCGAAAACCCATTAGCACAGCACGTGCTGGAAGGTGCCTATGGGCCGGGTGACAGCATTGCCGTAGATGTGGGCAGCGATGGTGAATTCACTTTTACCAAAGCAGCAGCAGACCCTGAACAGGCAGTAGCGTGACTTGAACCTTAGCCAGCTAGGGGTAAGGTGAGCTCATTTAGAACACTGATGTCAAAGGTCCGGGGGCAGATACCAGTTTTCAGGACCGTGCGAGGCCGGGATGCCGAGCCCGAGCCCCCATGGATGGGTTTACGGCGGGTCCGGAAAACTGGTATCTGCCCCCGGACCTGTCCCAGGCACTAAACCCCCTTACTCGACAATTGGCGCATCTTTCCCGAGGCCCGGCACCTGGTATGTTGCTTCTGGACACGCCGTGAACCCATCCATGGGGGCTCGAGAGCAGCATCCCTGCTGCTCACGGTCCTGAAGCAACACACCAGCTGCCGACCCTCTCACTTCAGTGAAGGCTGCAAGCATGGAGAAGGAATTCAGTAGGTATGCAGAAGGAATGCAGCCCCACTCTTGTTAAGAGCTTGACTTTCCTAGTTAAAATGGCAGAATCGCCCTGATTTCGCGGCATTGAGCGGTAAATCCCGCCCTGTCGCTGCAGTTTGCACCCGCCATGACCTGGCATCGATGCAGGCTGCAATCCAGGTTTAGGACAACATCCAGCCCGGGCTTCAGCTCCGGTATCTATCACGATATCCCGTTCGAAGCCGACAAGTTGCAGGAACAGCAAAAACAGGCCGAAGCGCCTGTATTCTTGCGGCTCGTCAAAACATTCATAATTGTTAGGATTAGACAACGGCTGCCTTGGCGGCATTCGTTGTTTCTGCGCTTAATTTGCAGAATCCCGAGTAATTTGACGATATAGATTGATAACGACATCGTGGCCGGGAGCGGCCCAATAAAGTCAGTAGATGCCTGGTAACAGAGGCTGAAGAGAGGCAAAAAGTGGAACAATTATCTGGTGGAGAAATGCTCATCCGTGCCCTGCACGATGAGGGCGTAGAAATCCTGTTCGGTTATCCGGGCGGTGCTGTGCTGCACATTTACGACGCAATCTTTCATCAGGACAAAGTGGAACACATTCTGGTGCGCCACGAACAGGCCGCAACTCATGCGGCTGATGGTTATGCGCGTGCGACCGGGAAACCAGGCGTTGTGCTGGTGACATCCGGACCCGGGGCGACTAATGCCATAACCGGTCTGGCTACTGCCTACATGGATTCTATCCCCATGGTGGTGATTTCCGGTCAGGTTGAGAGTCGCCTGATTGGTTCGGACGGTTTTCAGGAGACCGACATGGTGGGTGTCTCCAGACCTGTGGTGAAGCACAGTTTTATGGTGCAGAACGCGGCAGAAATTCCAGTCATCGTTAAGAAGGCTTTTCATATTGCCACAACCGGGCGACCTGGCCCCGTGGTGATCGATATTCCCAAGGATGCGACAGATCCTGCGGTGAAGTTTCCTTATGAATATCCGAAGGACATCAAGCTGCGTTCCTACCAGGTGCCGGCCAAGGGGCATTCCGGTCAGATCAAGAAAGCAGTCGAAGCGCTGCTGAATGCCAAGCGGCCGATGATCTATACCGGAGGCGGTGTGATCCAGGGGGAAGGATCGGCGGAACTGATTGAACTCACCCGCACGCTCGGATTCCCGATCACCAACACGCTGATGGGTCTGGGGGCGTATCCGGCATCCGACAAGCAGTTTTTGGGCATGTTGGGGATGCATGGCACCTATGAGGCCAATATGGCCATGCACTATTGTGATGTGTTGCTGGCGATCGGAGCCCGCTTTGATGACCGGGTAACCAATTCGGATACCAGTAAATTCTGTCCCGATGCAACCATTCTCCATGTAGACGTGGACCCGGCTTCCATCTCCAAGACGGTAACAGCTGATGTGCCCATCGTTGGGCCGGTTAAAGCGGTGCTCAAGGAAATGATGGATCAACTGAAAGCGTCCAAACAAAAGGTGGATGAGAAAGCGTTGGAAATCTGGTGGAAGCAGATTGAGCAGTGGCGTGAGAAAGACTGCCTGGCAGTTACGCCTTCACCAGAGGGTTACATCAAACCGCAGGACGCGGTTAAGGCTGTCTTCGAAGTGACCAAGGGTGATGCCTATGTGTCATCCGATGTAGGCCAGCACCAGATGTTTGCTGCCCAGTATTATGGTTTTGACAAACCTCGCCGCTGGATTAATTCCGGGGGGCTGGGAACCATGGGTTTCGGTTTTCCTGCGGCCATGGGCGTACAGCTTGCTTTCCCTGATGCGATCTCAGTCTGCATTACCGGGGAGGGCAGTTTCATGATGAACCAGCAGGAATTTGCCACCTGCATGCAATACGGTTTGCCCATCAAGATTATTTGTTTGAATAATGAGGCGCTGGGCATGGTCAAGCAATGGCAGGACATGCAGTACGGTGGACGCCATTCCCACAGTACTTATTCCGAATCTTTGCCGGATTTCATCAAGCTGGCCGAATCTTATGGTCATGTGGGCATTCGCATCGAGAAACCGGAAGAGTTGCACAGCAAGCTGGAAGAGGCCTTCGCCATGAAAGACAAGCTGGTGTTTGTGGATGTGCTGGTTGATCCCAACGAGCACGTATACCCCATGGCGATCAAGGGTGGCGCCATGAAAGACATGGTACTAAGCAAGACGGAGCGAACCTGATATGAGACATATAATTTCTGTACTTATGGAAAATGAACCAGGTGCTCTGTCTCGCGTAGTCGGTTTGTTCTCCCAGCGCAATTACAACATCGATTCACTCACCGTTGCGCCTACTGAAGATCAGTCCCTGTCGCGACTGACCCTGACCACCAGTGGAGATGACGCGCGCATCGAGCAGATCACCAAGCATTTGAACAAGATTGTGGATGTGGTGAAGCTGGTAGACCTGACTGAAGGGGCGCATATTGAACGCGAGCTGATGCTGATTAAAGTGCGTGCTACTGGTGCGCAGCGTTCAGAGATCAAGCGTGCGGCGGATATCTTTCGCGGTCAGATTGTGGATCTGACCCATAATGTCTTCACCATTCAGCTCACTGGTGCGGGAGAAAAGCTGGATGCTTTTATTGCCGCACTTGGTGACAATGTTGTGTTAGAGGTGGCACGCACAGGTGTGTCAGGAATTGCCCGCGGCGAGAAAACGCTCGCCCTCTAAGTTAGTTAACTATTGGTTCAGTGTCTTTTTGCGGCTGCGGCAGTCAGTCAATGTGCTCTAGTGGTGTCAGACACGTGTCTGACACCACTAGAGTAGTGGCTTTCTAAATAACCTTTTTCATCGCAGTCATATAAGAACGCAGCTTCTTGCCAACCACTTCGATGGGGTGAGATCGGATGCTGTCGTTGACGGCGATCAATTCTGCATTGTCCACGTTGTTGTCTGAAACCTGCAGGCCCTTGCCGATGACATCGGTGTCGATCTTCTTCATGAAGTCTGCCAGCAGGGGCACACATTCGTGGGAGAACAGGTAGCAACCGTATTCGGCGGTGTCGGAAATCACCTTGTTCATCTCATACAGTTTCTTGCGGCCTATCAGGTTCGCGATCAGTGGCACTTCATGGAGTGACTCGTAGTAGGCGGATTCTTCGATAATGCCGCTGTCGGTCATGGTTTCGAACGCCAGTTCAACACCGGCCTTGATCATGGCGACCATCAGGATGCCGTGGTCGTAGTATTCCTGCTCGCTGATATCCATATCTCCAGCGGTGGATTTCTCAAATGAAGATTCTGCCGTCGCTTCACGCCAGCCTAAAAGTTTGGCATCGTCATTGGCCCAGTCTTCCATCATGCCGGCAGAGAAATCGCCGGTAATAATATCGTCCATGTGCTTTTGATAGAGCGGAGCCATCAGCTCTTTCAGTTCACTGGATAACTCATTGGCGGCAATCTTGGCCGGATTGGACAGGCGATCCATCATATTGGTGATGCCACCGTGCTTGAGTCCTTCTGCGATCACTTCCCAGCCATGCTGGACCAGCTTGGAGGCATAGCCTTCGTCCATGCCTTTTTCGATCATCTTGTCATAGCAGAGCAGGGAACCGGTTTGCAGCATGCCACAGAGAATGGTCTGCTCGCCCATGAGGTCGGATTTCACCTCGGCGATGAAAGAAGACTCCAGCACTCCGGCCCGGTGACCGCCCGTAGCCGCCGCGTAAGCCTTGGCGATTTCCAGGCCATCTCCGTTGGGATCATTCTCGGCGTGAACGGCAATCAGGGTAGGAACTCCGAAACCGCGCTTGTATTCTTCCCGCACTTCCGTGCCGGGACATTTGGGTGCAACCATCACTACGGTGATGTCATCACGTATCTGCATGCCTTCCTCGACGATATTGAAACCGTGGGAGTAGGCCAGGCAGGAACCCTGCTTCATTAGTGGCATCACCTGCTCGACTACCGGGCTGTGCTGCTTGTCCGGGGTCAGGTTCAATACCAGGTCGGCATCCGGGAGCAATTCATCATAGGTGCCGACGGTAAAGCCGTTTTCGGTGGCGTTTTTCCAGGAGGGGCGTTTTTCGCTGATCGCTTCATCGCGCAAGGCATAGGATACGTCGAGCCCACTGTCCCGCATGTTCAGGCCCTGGTTCAGGCCCTGGGCACCGCAGCCCACAATCACCACTTTCTTGCCCTTGAGTTTTTCCACGCCGTCGCTGAATTCGCTACGGTCCATGAAACGGCACTTGCCGAGCTGTTCTAGTTGTAGTCTGAGGGGCAGGGTATTGAAGTAGTTCATCGAGTCGCTCCGGATCGCTCGTTGGCTCAAGCAGGCAGCGGTGCTGCCACATTGTGTGAATTAGCGGAAAGGCGCGCATCATATAGCATCTCAATATGCTCGTAAAATGTTCCGGCGGACACTGCGAGCGCTGCTCTGGCCTGTATAATGGGTGGACTGAGCAAATTCCCGCTAAATTAGCGGGCAAATCAACCCCACGGGCATCCATGGGCAACAAAACGCAGGTGGAAGAGCAGTTGAAAGACAAGACCACAGATCCGGACAGAGACCTGGAAGATGAGCTGGAAGATCAGGAGGAATCTTTGCTCCCGATCGATGAGCACGAGGAATTCATCTCCGAGGGCGGCAAACAGATTCGCCGCCGTGGCATCTACCTGTTGCCCAACCTGCTCACACTGGGTGCCCTGTTTGCTGGCTTCTATGCGGTGATTGCCGGCATGGCCGGAAACTTTAATGAAGCCGGCTGGGCTATTCTGATCGCTGGAATCTGTGACGGCCTGGACGGTCGCATCGCCCGGTTGACGAATTCCCAGAGTGCCTTTGGTGCCGAGTTCGATTCCCTGTCCGATATGGTGTCATTCGGTGTGGCGCCAGCGCTGATCATGTTTAGCTGGGCTTTTGGGTCCCTGGGCAATGTGGGCTGGGCGGCAAGCTTCATTTATATGTCCTGTGCAGCACTGCGACTGGCCAGGTTCAACGTGCAGCTGGGTACCGTGGACAAGCGCTTCTTCGTGGGGCTGGCGAGTCCCCTGGCAGCGGGGTTGGTGACCTTCGTACCCTGGGTTGCCTTTAAATATGGGGTGGCTGTGACTCCGCTGGTGTCATGGCTTGCCGCAGCGCTCACCGTGTTTGCCGGTTTGCTGATGGTGTCCAATTACAAGTATTTCAGCTTCAAGGAGCTCCACTTCAAGGGCACCGTTCCTTATATGGTGTTTTTGTTTGCGGTAATATTACTGGTGGTTATTGCCCAAAATCCCCATGAGGTCTTGCTCACCATGTGTGTGGTGTACGCATTTTCCGGACCCGTCACCTGGGTCTACCGTCGTCAGTTCAATAAGCGAAAAGCAGACGGGAAGGGGGTGACAGATAAAGCGGGGGATAACAGTGCCAAAGTGGATAGTCCAAAAGCTGTGAAGAAACGTAGTAGCAAGAAGAAGCAGCGAGAAACCGCAAAATAATTTGTAAGACAATAGCTGCTCATCCTGTCTTGTATGTTAGGGGTAGTGGTTGAGAGCAATCGAAAGCAGCAAAACAGCTGAGTAAGCTGAGAAAGCTGAGATAGAAATTCAGAAAGTCATTCGTATCGAATAGAGACCAAAATTATGTTGATCAAGAAACCAGCCGACATCAAACCATCCGAAATTACGCCGGAAAGTGTTTATCGAAATCGGCGCCAGTTCATGAAAGACTCCGGATCTCTGATTGCAGGTGTTGCGGCCTCCTCACTGGCCGGAAGTGCCCTGGCCCAAAGCGGTGATGCACTCAAGGCGAGAGCACCGGCATCACTGCAACGCTCCGCACCTGCCGACTGGTGGGAAGACAAATTCGACAACATCAAGCCCGCGCCTGACTCGGAACCCTTTTTCACCGGGGAAGCACTCACCCCTTACCGGGACGTGACCACCTACAATAATTTTTACGAGTTTGGCATGGACAAGTCAGACCCGTCCCGCCGATCTGATGAATATAAAGTGGACCCCTGGTCCGTGGAAATCAGCGGTGAAGTGGCAAAGCCTGGTACTTACCAACTGGAAGATATTCTCAAGCCTGTTGACCTGGAGGAGCGTATCTACCGGCTACGCTGTGTCGAAGCCTGGTCCATGGTGATCCCCTGGATTGGTTTTCCACTGGCTGACCTGATCAAGCGATTTGAGCCTAACTCCAACGCTCAGTATGTGGAATTCGAAACCCTGGTTGATCCGGAGACTATGCCTGGCGTGACCTCGCGCTTTGCGATTGTTGACTGGCCATACCGGGAAGGGCTGCGCATGGATGAGGCGATGAATCCGCTGGCCTTTATTGCGGTAGGTCTTTATGGAAATTACCTGCCAGCACAAAATGGTGCGCCGCTTCGTTTGGTAGTTCCCTGGAAATACGGGTTCAAGAGTATCAAGTCCATCGTGCGCATTAACTTCCGCGAAACCCAGCCCAATACCACCTGGAATGACCTGCAGGCGAACGAGTATGGTTTCTACGCGAATGTAAACCCGAACGTGCATCATCCTCGCTGGCGGCAGGACATGGAGCGAAGACTGCCCCAGACGCTGTTCAGTCGACAGTATATTGAGACGCGCCTGTTCAATGGTTATGCCGATCAGGTCGCCCATCTCTACGAGGGCATGGACTTGTCGGTCTACTACTAGGCTGGAGTCGGGCGTAGATCTCTAATTCCAAGTTTCCGGTATGAGTAAACTTCTGAAGCCGGCTGTCTTTTTGACGGCCCTGCTTCCCTTTTTTCTGCTCGTATTGCGAGTGATCCAAAACGATCTGGGTCCGGATCCGGCGCAGGAACTGGCCAAGGAAACCGGGGAGTGGACCTTGCGGTTTCTGCTGCTCACCCTCACGCTGACGCCACTACGTCAAATCTCCGGTCGACCTGAGTTCGTTAGATTGCGCCGCATGATCGGACTCTTTGCCCTGTTTTACGCCACTGTGCACTTTCTGGTATGGATGAGTTTTTTGCTGGGGTTTCGGTGGTTTGCCATTGCCGAAGAACTGGTGGAGCGGCCATTTATCACTGTTGGTTTCGCCGCTTTTCTCATCTTGATTGCGCTCGGAGTCACTTCACCCAAAGCCATGGTGCGAAAAATGGGCAAGCGCTGGAAACCGTTACATCGTCTGGTGTATCTGGCGGCGGTGCTGGCTATTGTTCATCTGTTGTGGATTCTGCGCACGGATATCAGTGAAGCGATTTTCTATGGCGCCATTCTGGCGCTGTTGCTTGGCTTCAGGTTTTATCATTATGTCGCTCGCCGTACACGTCGAGCCAGCTAGTCCGAAAGAGGGGACAAATATCACTTCTATAATTAATTCTGTTGCCACGATACGCAACGGTTCAATTTGGCTGGTCAATGTCCGATAATTCCCTATTCCCAAAATCACTCTGGTGACCCTGGATACTTTTCTTCGGTCTGAAATAAATCAATAAAGAATTCAACACTATGTTATTTAAGTCGTACCACAAGCCTTCGCAATCTGTGGGTCGCAACACAGCCATCCTCACAACCAGTCTCTTTTGCCTGATGTCTGCTCTCACTCCTGCTATGGCGCAGGATGGTTCTGGCAGTCTGCCAGACTGGTTGTCGATGAGCTTTGAGCAGCAGAGCCGCATGCAGGTTCTGGATGGGCAATTCAGGGCTGGTCTCGATGGTGATGACCAGGCATTTGAGTGGCGTAACGCGCTCACTGTCGAGGGGAACTTTGACGGCTTCTCGGTGCAGACTGAAATCGCCGATATGCGAACTTTTTTCGATGACAGCGATACTCCACTGGACAGTCTCACCAACAATCCCCTGGATATTCTGCAGGCCAATGTCAGCTTCCCGCTTTCCGGTGTATTCAGTTCCAGCGACCAGGGTTTCATCAAGGTCGGTCGCTTCACCATGGATCAGGGCAGTCGACGCTTCACTGCCCGCAACCGCTATCGAAACACCATTAACGCCTTTGGTGGCGTTCAGGCCAGACTGGAGAATGGCAATTCAGCGGTGGAGGTTTTCTACACCCAGCCAACCATCCGGCGTGTGTCCGGCGACTTCTCGGAAAACAAGCCACGTCTGGACAAGGAATCCAGTGACAAGATCTTCTGGGGAGCCCGATACGAAACCCAGTTGAGCGCGCAGCGGGACCGGGTCGAGACCTATCTGTATGGCCTCGATGAGAACAGAAAGCGAGCCGCAAACCAGCGCTTCGACATTTTCGGTGCTGGCGTTCGCTTTTATCGAAGTCCAGCGCCCACCCAGTGGCATTATGAAACGGAGGCCTTGTATCAGTTTGGAGATGCGCCAGCGCTGGATGTGGATGGCGAGCTGAGGGATCATGAATCACGCTATTTCTATTTAAACCTGGGCTACAGCTTTGCGGCTGCCTGGCAGCCCCGTCTCAGCTTTATTTACCACTACGCGGCTGGTGACGAGGACCCCCTCGACGATGAATCCAACAATTTCGATCATTTCTACGGCGTGCCACGCCCGGATTTCGGTCCCACTGGCCTCTACCGGGCCTTTCAGCGATTCAATGTCAAATCCCCGGGCCTGATGCTTAATCTGCAACCCGCCAGCAACGTGGATGCCTATATCAGGCTGCAGGATTTTTCACTGGCAGAGGAAGCCCAGGGGTGGAGCACTACTCGATACAGACATCCTGGAAGCCTGGGTGAAGACCATGTGGCTACACAGCTGGAAACCCGGGTGCGCTGGCACCTGATGGACAACAAGCTGACCATCGATGGGGGCTATGTCTGGCTCGATGCAGGGCCATATATGGATCTGGTGAACAAGGGGGACAGCCACTACTACTATCTGCAGACTATAGTTCGGTTGTAGTGGAATAAAGCAAAGCGCAGCTTTGCGCGAGCTGAACGACGCCAATCTATGATTGGCGGCCGGAGGGATTTCTGGGAATGCACTGGACTCGATTGATTGGTGGGTCTGGGTGGGTGAGACAGAGCGTTTTGAAAGCGTAGCTTTCAGCGACGTCGAACGACCGGCCATGGATGGCCGGGCTGGGGTCAGTAAAGAATCACGAAGTCGCGCCAGGGATGGCTTGTAGATTGATTGGTGGGTCTGGGTGGATTTGAACCACCGACCTCACCCTTATCAGGGGTGCGCTCTAACCAACTGAGCTACAGACCCAATCAAAATTGTGCCGTTTTCTCGTGCTTGACCGGTCTGATAACCTCACCCCCTGTTTATGGCGAGGGGTGCGCTCTAACCAACTGAGCTACAGACCCAATCAATATTGTGCCGTTTTCTCGTGCTTGACCGGTCTGATGACCTCACCCCCTGTTTATGGCGAGGGGTGCGCTCTAACCAGCTTAGCTACAGACCCAATCAATGCCCGTGATCGCCGAAGCAATCAAGGCGGCGTATTATACGCATCTAGCTCCAACTGGCAAGAATTCGGCTTCTGTTTAGGCCCAAGCGCCTGATTCGAAACACATTCCTCGATTTTGCTACACTCTCCAGGTCTTCTACTTTTGGTGTTGCCATGAAACCACTGTCTCTGATATTCGTTTCCATGCTACTGCTGGCCTGCGGTGACAATCCCGCGTCATCGCCCCAATCGGGTGGCAGTGAGCCGTCCCCTCCGGCCATCAATGAAACCGACCGGCTCACCACCTGGCTGGATGAGGAATTTGCCACCGAGCTGGATTTCAGTCCCCTGGCGAAGACCCGCCTCGGTGACAAGAGTGACTATGGCGAGCTGGACGATGTTTCGGAAGCCGCGCTGGACAGGGAACTGAACTGGCGCCGGGGCAGTGTGGCACGTATGCAGGCCGAGTTTGATTATGAGGCGCTCAGCGATGAGGGCAAACTGAGCTGGGATTTGTGGGAGTACCAGCTTGATGCTGCCGAACGGGCACTGCCATTTCGGCGCCACCGCTACATCTTTGGTCGTAATGGGCCGCAAACAGGGTTGCCCAATGGGCTCATCAACTACCACAACGTGGACAGCGTTGCAGACATGCAGGCCTATATCTCGCGCCTCAATCAATCCAATCGCTATATGTTGCAATATCTGGAGCGCGCACAGGCTTCGGTAGCCGATGGCATCCGTGCGCCTTACTTCGATTACGACCAGGCCATGAGCGAGATCGAGCGTGTGACAACTGGCGCTCCATTCAGCGCCACTGCCGGGCAAGGGGATTCGGCGATCTGGGCCGATATCACTGGCAAGATCGATGCTCTCGTAGAAAACGGAATGGCTTCAGCGGATCAGGCGGAAGAATTGAGGAACCAGGCCGAGCAGGCATTACTGGAGAGCTTCAAGCCTGCATACGATGAGATTCTCGCCTGGCTGCAGGAAGATCGGGTCAATGTGCCCGATCAGGCTACCGGCGCCAGTGAATTACCTAACGGTGATGCCTACTATGCCCAGCGCTTGCAGGCCATGACCACATTGCCCATGACAGCACGGGAAGTGCATGAACTGGGACTGGCGGAAGTGGCGCGTATCCAGGAAGAGATGCAGGGTATTCGGCAAGCAGTCGGGTTTAACGGTTCCTTGCAGGAGTTTTTCAATTTCCTTCGCGAAGACGACCAGTTTTATTTTCCCAATACTGACCAGGGTCGTGCCGACTATCTGGCATTGGCGGATGAAATTCTTAGTGAAATGTATACCAGGCTGCCCGACTATTTCGGCATCCTTCCCCAGGCAGGCTTACAGGTGCGCAGGGTGGAGGAGTTTCGGGAGACGCCGGGTGGAGCGGCACACTATGCCAGAGGCACTGCCGATGGTTCACGCCCCGGCACGTTCTACGTGCACCTGGCCGACATGCGCGCCGTGGCGGTTAATCGCCTGGAAAATCTTTCCTACCACGAGGGCGTGCCAGGTCATCACATGCAGATCTCCATCCAGCAGGAACTGGAAGATATCCCCCGATTTCGTGCCAACCGAGGCTATACGGCATTCAGCGAGGGGTGGGGACTCTATGCCGAGTTGCTGGGCAAGGAAATGGGTGGCTATAACGATCCCTATGCAGACATGGGGCGGCTGTCCGGGGAAATCTGGCGAGCGGTCAGGCTCGTGGTAGACACGGGGATCCACGCCTTTGGCTGGAGCGAACAGGAAGCAGTGCAGTATGCACTGGAAAATTCACCGCGCCCGGAAGCGTCAGTGCGCTCCGAAGTACGTCGCTATTTCAACAACCCGGGGCAGGCTACCGCTTACAAGATCGGCATGCTGAAGATTCTCGAGTACCGCCGCAAGGCCGAGAACGCGTTGGGTGACAGCTTCGACATCCGTGAGTTTCACGATACGGTATTAGGGTCGGGCCCCCTGCCGATGGAAGCGCTGGAAGCGAAGATAGATCGCTGGATAGATTCTGTGCGTGGTTGAGAAGTTAAAAAGGCTGCTACTGAATTTTCCAGCAAGCCTCGTAGTTCTCGTAATCTATCTTCATACGCCGTTGGGCGACGAATGAATCGAGCAGGCCTTGCAGCAGCTCCATAATGCGTGGTTCCCCTTGCATCAAATAGGGGCCATGTCGCTTTATTTGTTCGATGCCGAAGGGTTTGACATTACCAGCGACAATGCCGGAAAACGCCTTGCGCAAGTTGGAAGCCAGTTGAAACGGTGTGACTGAGCTGTCCAGTTGCAGGGCTGCCATGTTCTCGTGGGTTGGCTCAAAGGGTTGTTGCAGTTCGGTGGGAATATACAGCTCCCAATTGAATCCATAGGCGGCCCCTGTCTTCATTCTTTGTTTGCGGCAGGCGATGATGTGATGTTTTGCCCGTCGTGCCACTTCCGCTTCGTCACCTATGATGATCTCGTACTGCTGGGTTGCTTCGTCGCCAAGGGTTTCCCGTACAAAATTATCCATGACCTCGAAGTACTCCCGGCTTTCTTCCGAAGCGGCCAGGATAATGCCGAAGGGTAACTCTGCATTGCGCTCATGCATCAAAATGCTGAGCAAATAAAGCAACTCTTCTGCGGTTCCAGCGCCGCCAGGAAAGACAATGATGCAATGGGCGAGTCTGACAAAGGCTTCCAGTCGTTTTTCGATATCCGGGAGGATGACTAGCTCATTCACAATCGGGTTGGGGGCTTCTGCTGCAATAATGCCTGGCTCGGTAATGCCTATATACCGCCGCAGGTCCTGGAGCTGTTTGGAATGTCCAATGGCGGCACCTTTCATGGGGCCCTTCATGGCGCCAGGCCCACAGCCAGTGGCGATATTCAATCCCCTCAACCCCAACTGGTAGCCCACCTCTTTAGTGAAGTCATATTCGTGGCGACTGATGGAGTGGCCGCCCCAGCAAACCGTGAGGTCCGGACGCAGGTTTGGTCGCACGATATCTGCATTACGCAGGATGTCGAACACGGCATCGGTGATGCCTCGCCTGCTGTCCAGGTCATAGGTGCCGGTCAGTGAATGATTGACATAGACCACATCGCGAAGCACTGAGAACAGGTGTTCCTGCACTGCTCGAATCATGTTGCCATCGACGAAAGCAGTGGGAGGGGCATTGTGTACCGAAAGAATGGGTCCTCTGGACTGGGGGATTACCGTAATTTCAAAGTCGGCATATTCCCGCATGAGGCTTTCCACATCGTCCTTGTCGCTGCCAGCATTGAGCACAGCCAGGGCGCATTGGCGGAACAGTTTGTGGACCTGGTCCTCCGATGAAATCAGCCCATGAATCTCCCGCGATGAAAGCAGGTTCAGCGTGCGCACCGGGCGCAAATTGTCGCGATTAATTTTTTCCATTTAGATCCTGAGTAGGGACACTGACATCCTGGTAAATTCGGTTTACCAGCAAGCGTTCTTTCCTGAACGCGGCGGCTGGAGTCACCAGCTTATCTGTGTCCCGTCATAAGTTAGTCGTCGGAAGCAGAGTGGTCTGACAAGCCCGCTTCCGCCAGCAAGGTCAGCAAGCCAATCTGTATGCTGATGTGTCCGTCCACATTCTCCCACCACTCGTCTGGAGAGTGGGAATTGCCGCCAATGCCACCTCGGCTCATGGTGATTGCAGGGACGCCCAGTGACAGTGGCAGGTTGGCGTCGGTGGAGGAGATTTGCAGATCCGCTTCGATGCCGAAGTGGCGGGTTGCCGCAACGGCGTGTTTGACCAGTGGCATGGAGTCGTCGCCTTCAGCGGCAGGCCGGGTGCCTACTCGCTCGATGTCCACTTCCAGTTGTGGACCGCTCTGTCTCTCGAAGTTTTCCATCTCCAGGGCCATGGCAACGGCTTGCCTGAATACGCGGTCTATTTCATTCAGCTTGTCCTGGCTGCCGGAGCGCATGTCCACTTCCATCCAGGCCTCGAAGGGAATGGAATTGATAGACGTGCCTCCACCCATACGGCCTACATTATAAGTGGTCTTGGGTCCTTCTCTGGTGATAGGCAGGGCATTCTGATCAAACAGTGCAATGGCGCGGCCCAGTGCATGTTGGGGGTTGGCCATGCCAAAAGCTCCCCAGGAATGGCCGCCGGGGCCCGTGAATGTAACCCTGTATCTGTGCGACCCGACCCCTCCATTCACGATTCGACTGGTGCTGCCACCATCCACTGCGATCAGGGTGTCTATGGTTTCAGCTTCTTCCCTGAATAAATGTTTCATGCCTCTCAAATCACCCAGGCCTTCCTCGCCAACATTGCCGATAAAGAGCAAATCGGCTTCGGTTTGGATGTCAGCAAATTCCAGGGCGCGCAATACGGCAAGCACTGAAACCAGCCCACGACTGTTGTCGCCAATACCAGGGGCGTAC
Organism: Gammaproteobacteria bacterium; assembly: GCA_040218615.1. Lineage (GTDB taxonomy): Bacteria > Pseudomonadota > Gammaproteobacteria > Pseudomonadales > Pseudohongiellaceae > UBA9145. Next base: position 110,760 of record JAVJRC010000015.1, on the reverse strand, counting down.
AGTCGATTGCCTTCCTGGCGCACAGTCAGGTCAGTGTCTTCAGGAAAAACCGTATCCAGATGAGCGCTATAAGCTATGACACGCTCGCCCCGACTGCCTGGGCGGCGCCCGATCACATTGCCCACCTCATCGATGGCGACATCAGTCAGGCCGGCTTCTCGCAGCATTTCCCCATAGTGCTCGGCTCGGCGACCTTCAGCAAAGGGGGGAGCAGGGATTTCGGTGATTTCAATAAGGTCTCGCAGCAACTCCGAATCCAGGTCCTCGATATGCTCAAGGGCCGCCTGCACGGCGGGTTGCTGCGCCAGCCGGTTTATCGTTGCAGCATAGTGATCATCATCTGGTGATAATCCAGGGGTCTGGGCTGCCACTGAACCTGTCAGCAGCGACAAGGCGGCAGCGATCAAGACTGTGCCGAGCCGGGATAAGAAACTGCTGCTTGATTCTTTCATTATCATTGTCTGATTGCCTGACTGCGCTCCGTTTCGGGCTACTCAACTGCTCGTAGAATACAGTCTGCGACCATGCGCCTGTCACCGTGATTCTGAGAGCGAAAAGTTGGTAAAAATCGGATTCCGAGCTTAATGCAAGCTTCCCGCCAAAACAATGCGAGTCGATGAAACCGGCGCCAGTGCCGCTAGTTTCGCTGTGAACCCCATTCACAAGCCATTCAAACTAGGTACAATGATCGCTGATTTAGCCGCTATTAGCCCTGTGGAGGCTCCAGAAATGCGTTTTTACTCCCCATCGTCATTTTTCAACCATGCAGTCATCGCTGCAGTTTTCGTGCTCTTTACCGGCGCTGCAGTCGGGCAGGTGCCCATCATTCAACCTGGTCCGCCAGGACAGCAGGGGCGGGTGATTACCGCCGAAGAAGCTTCCGATCTGGCAAACCTGGAATATTCCGATGCCGATATCCGTTTTCTGCAGGGCATGATTCCTCATCATGCCCAGGCCAAGGAAATGTCGGCACTGGCTGAGGGCCGAACCAACAATGAAGGCGTGCTCGCGGTGGCGGAGCGCATTACGCTTTCCCAGGATGATGAGATAGGCATGATGCAGGACTGGTTACGTAATCAGGGCCTGGAAGTCACCCCGGAAGATGCTCATCACGACGATGATTTCGAACTCATGCCCGGTATGCTCAGCGAAGATGACATGGCGCAGCTGCGCGCTGCTTCTGGTCCTGAATTTGATCGCCTGTATCTGGAATTCATGATCGATCACCACCAGGGCGCTCTGGACATGGTGGAAATGTTGCTGGATACGCGGGGCTCTGCACAGGACCCCCTGTTGTATGAGTTCACCTCCGATGTCACCTCCGACCAGACTTCGGAAATTGAACGCATGGACACCTTGTTGGCCAGCTTCAATCCCGACCCCCGGGTTGGTCTGGCAGCAGGCTTTCGTGATGCCGGTGAGGCTTCACTGAATATGCAACTGGTGGCATCCCTGCCCAAACCAGCAGGATTTTTCGATCCGGATCGTCCGTCTGGTCTGTCTGCCCGACGCCTCGAAGAAATCGAAGCCGAGGCGGCTGATGGCAATGCGCCTGAAACACCCACGGAAGATGAAGAGGAAGATGAGAACGCCGATCCGCGCCCGGCGCTGTTGAGCTTCTCCAACACAGACTTGTTGTTCTCGGGCGACTATCTCGTAGCCGGCAACTATCACGGTTTCAATACCTATGACATCAGCGATCCTTCCTATCCAGTGCACGTGGCTTCGGTGGTTTGTCCAGGCGGGCAGGGTGACGTTTCCCTGGTAGATGGCCTGCTCATCATGTCTGTGCAGGAAGTACGCGGTCGACTGGACTGCGGGCTGGAAGGTGTCGGTGAGCCCGTGAGCCAGGAAAGAGTGCAGGGTATTCGCGTTTTCGATGTCAGCGATTTCACCAATCCCGTTCAGGTAGCTGCGGTGCAGACCTGCCGCGGTTCCCACACCCACACCGTGGTGCAGGATGCCAGCGTCAATGGCAATATTTATGTGTATGTTTCCGGCACCAGCCGCGTGCGCAATGACGAGGAGTTGGCTGGCTGTTCAGACGATTCGCCTTTCGAAGATCCCAACTCGGCATTGTTCCGCATCGAGGTGATAGAAATACCGGCGGACAATCCAGCCGCTGCGCAGATCGTGAGCCGTCCATTTATCTTCGCCGACCCGGACTCCGGCACCCTGGCAGGTTTGTGGGACGGCGGCGATCATGGGGAAGGCACCCAGACCACCAGTGAGACCAACCAGTGTCATGACATCACTACGTTTCCGGAAATCGGACTGGCAGCAGGAGCTTGCTCCGGCAATGGCATCCTGCTGGATATTTCAGACCCGGCTGATCCGCAAAGACTGGACCAGGTGATCGACCCCGGATTCGCTTACTGGCATTCGGCAACATTCAACAACGACGGTACCAAGGTCATCTTTACCGACGAATGGGGTGGCGGTGGTCGTCCTCGCTGTCGTGCCCAGGACCCATTGACCTGGGGCGCCGATGCCTTCTATGACATTGTCGATGGCAAGTTGCAGTTCCGCAGCCACTACAAGATGTCTGCGCCACAGACCGAAACAGAGAACTGTGTGGCCCACAACGGCTCATTGATTCCTGTTCCCGGTCGCGACATTTTTGTTCAGGCCTGGTATCAGGGTGGCGTTTCTGTTGTCGATTTCACCGATTCCTCCAATCCGGTGGAGATTGCCTACTTTGATCGCGGTCCCATCGATACGGAAGAGTTGATCACGGCGGGCTACTGGTCTACCTACTGGTACAACGGCCGAATTTACGGCACCGAAATCTCCCGCGGACTGGATGTGTTTGAAATGCAGCCCAGCGATTACCTCACTGATAACGAGATTGCCGCTGCGTCCTTGCCCGAGTTAAAGGGCACTGTAAATGCGCAGACCCAGGAAAAGGTGGTCTGGCCTGCCGTGCCCGTAGTGGCTCGCGCTTACCAGGATCAGCTGGTGCGGGAAAACGAAATGAGCAACGCGGTGGCCAATGACCTCACCCGGGCTCTCAACCGCGCAGAGCAATTGCTGGACAGGAATGACAGCAATCCCAATACCGCGAGAGAGTTGCGTGAACTGGCTGCGGATTTTGCTGCCCAGGGACAGTCTCGCAGCGGCCAAACCGCCAAGCGTCTGACCGAACTGGCCAGCACGCTGGAAGGCATTGCTGCAGACGTACAATAGTCTGCAGCAGTTGCTGCCTTACTGGAATTGAATGGGAGCCGTGCTTACCCGAACTCGCGATTCCATATAAGTGATTGCGTCTCCGTCAATTCTGCTGAACCAGTGTGGCGTGCCCGGTTGCAATACCAGCACGTCACCTGCTTTAACCTGACGTGCCAGGCCTCCCTCTATTCCGTGCTGGGTACGCACCACATCTTCACTGGGAGAGTCGGCCAAAGGTAAAACCAGTAAGCCTCCAGTGACCAGCGTGCCACTGCCTTCCACAATGCGATAAATTTCTACACTGTAGGGATGCATTACCGCGTACTGTAAAACTCCACTCATGCGGCGACGAATGGAAATACCCGGTGACACAGTCACCGAAACTCCAGCAGCCGAGGTGGAGTTGCGCGCCGCCTCATCCAGTTCGGCCATGATTTCCTGGTCGGTTTTGTAGATTGCCGCAGGCGCTCCGGTGGTTTGGGCCGATGATTGGGCGACAGAGGCAGCAATCAGGATGGCGGAAGCTGTGGTGGCGAGGGATTTTATTGTTATCATGACGATTCTCCGGGAGCGCTGGTCTCCAGAATAGAAGTTATCGTTTTTCTTGTCTATGCTGGAGCGAGACGCTTCGAATGAGCAAAGAGGGGTAGTCATGATTAATCGTATTGCCGCCACACTCGCCGTCTCCGCAGTGCTTACTGCGGCGTCAATACAGGCTGCAGAATCAGACAATGGCCTGGTTGACGTGGCATCCCTGGGGCCTCAGGTTGGTGAACAGGTACCCGATTTTCAATTGCAGGATCAAAATGGTGTGCTGCATACACTGGATTCGGTCATGGGCCCAAACGGAGCCATGCTGCTGTTTCATCGCTCTGCCGATTGGTGACCCTACTGCAAAGCGCAGCTCGTGGAGCTGCAAGAGCGACTACCAGAACTGGCTGAAGCCGGCATCGGCCTGGCCGCCATAAGCTACGACTCCCGGGAAACCCTGGAGGATTTTGCTCAGCGTCGCGGAATTACCTTTCCTCTGCTCTCCGATGCAGATTCCGCGGTCATCACCGAATACGGCATTCTCAATACCGTTGCCGAACAGGCCATGAATGCCAGTGGCGAAGATCCCTCACTGGACGAAGCCGTAGCCCGTTATGTTTCCGTATTCGGGGCCAGCCAGATTATCGTCGGCACGCCTTACCCGGGAACCTTTATGGTCAACAGCAGTGGTGAGGTGAGCTCACGGTTCTTCGAAGAGTTCTACCGTGAGCGCAATACGACTTCCAATGTGATGTTGAAAATGGGTATCGGTTTGTCACCCATTGAAGCGGTGCAGGGACAAACGCCCCACCTGAAGTTTACCGCTTATCCCAGCAACTCCACGGTCACCGTGGGCACGCGCTTCTCCCTGGCCCTGGAAGTAGAGCCCGGGCCGGAAATGCATGTTTATGCGCCGGGTGCTGACGACATGGGGTATCGGGTCATTGGCTTTAATCTGGCTCCCACTGAGCTGGCACGCTTTGAGCCGGTGCAGTATCCGCAATCGGAGATCTACCATTTCGAGCCGTTGGATGAACATGTGCCTGTCTACCAGGAGCGATTTACGCTGCTGCAGGAAGTTGTCATGGATGCATCAGAAGACGCCGAAGAGATCATGGCTGACCTGGATGCCCTTAGCTTAAGCGGTACCCTCGAGTATCAGGCCTGCGATGATGCAATCTGCTATCTGCCAGTGTCGGTGCCGGTGAATTTTACGCTGAATCTTGAATTGCCTGATCGGGTGCGCGCTCGGCGATAGAGGCGCACATTACTGGTCCTGTATTTGCAGGACCACGTGACCTTTTTTATTGCCCTCATCGATATAGCGATGTGCATCGGCAGCCTGTTGCAAAGGATAGGTTCTGTCCACGATTGCCTTGATATTGCCGTCTGCCATGAGCTGGCTGAACACCTTCAGGTCATCTCGTGTGACCTTGGCCAGTTTGGTAATAATTTTTTTGTTGCTACTACGATTGGTCCATGCAGCCCGCAACATCGAACTGAGCCCTACGTTGGCCAGGATGTATCTGCCTCCGGCGTTTAAGCGGGCAAGGCTTGCCTCGTAGGGGCTGTGGCCTACCACGTCGAAGATCACGTCATAGTTGTTGTCGGTCTGCGTGAAGTCCTGTTGGCGGTAATCGATCAAGTGATCGGCACCGCATTCGGCCAGCACCGCTAATTTGTCGGCACTGTCCACTGCAGTGACTTCCGCTCCCCACAGTTTCGCCAGTTGAATGGCATAGGTGCCTATACAGCCACAGGCACCGAAGATCAGTATATGTTCTCCCGCCTGTAATTTTGCCAGCCGAAGAAAGTGCAGTGCATGTTGGCCTCCGACAGTGACAGTGCTGGCATCGCGGTGGCTCAGTTTTTCCGGTTTATGGATCATCGGATAGCTGCCGGGGAGGGCGATATATTCTGCATACGAGCCAAACCTCGTTCCTGTGCTGCCGAAGATTTCATCCCCAGGCTGGAACTCGTCCACCTCGCTGCCTTTATCCACCACAATTCCGGAAAACTCTTGTCCGAGCACCGGGATGCGTGGCCTGAACAGTCCCATAAACAGACGAATGGGTAACCAAAGGCTGGGATGCATCTTGAATTGCCGCATCTCGGTATCACCAGTAAAGATATTGCTGGCCACAATTTTGATGAGGACTTCCGTGCTGGAGAATTTGGGCGTGTCCCGTTCCACGAGCTGCAAGGCTTCGGGCGGGCCGTAGCGAGTCCAGAGGATGGCTTTCATTGCAGGTATCCGCTGTGCAGGAGAGTGCGCTTAGCCTGCCAGAACTCGGCGGGAATTTACAGCCCACCAATTTAGTTATATGGTGGCTCAATGCAGGCACCAGAACATAAAGGCAAGGAAATTCCAAAAGTCCCCGGGCACTGGTTATTGGGTAGCCTTGTCGATTTCAAACGCGCCCCCCATGAGTTTCTGGCGTCAGCAGCGCAATTCGGGGAGGGTCTTGTGCAGTTCCGCTTGCTGCACAAAAAGATGATTGCCATTACTTCTCCTTCCGTTGCGCAGCATTTATTTAAGACGAACAGTCAAAACTATCCCCGTGGTAATCAGCGCAAGGCGCTGGAATCGGTATTGGGTTTAGGGCTCATCACCCAGGAAGGGAAGTTATGGAAACACCACCGACGTGTTGTAGCCCAGGCATTCAGGTCTGACTTCTTACAATACTCACTGAATCAAAATAGCAGGCTGGTGAGCAGTTTGCTGGATAGCTGGGCAGAAAAGGCCGACTCAGGAGAATTCGTAGATGTCGTAGAAGAAACCCGCAAGATGACCCTGGCCGTTATCGTCAGGGCACTGTTCTCTGTCGATCTGGACCTGGAAAGCAACCAGGAGCTGTATTCAGCGATTGTCGATGCTAACCACCTGATGTTTACCCGGCACACCTCACCACTCTCTTTCCCTGACTGGATACCTACACCCCTGAATCGAAAGCTTGCCCACACTCGCCATGTAATGGATGCATTTATTGACCAGCGCCTGGCCGACAAGGAGGCCGTAGCAGGTGAAGGGACTGAGGACATTGCAGACCATTTCCTGCAGGCCGAGAATGAAGGGGAGCTGGGACGGCAACAAATCTACGACGAGATTCGCACCTTGCTGGTTGCAGGATTCGAAACTACAGCGACGTCTCTGGCCTGGACAATCTACTTGCTGGCCAAACACCCCGAGGTCACTGAATCGTGGCGACAGGAACTGGATGGCGTGCTGGGAGATCGTGCCCCAGTGTGGGAGGACATGGGCAGTCTGCCAAAAACCGAGCAGATCGTGATGGAGGGCTTGCGCCTTTATCCACCCGCCTATGGCCTTACGCGGACCAGCCTGGAGGACGAGGTGGTGGAAGGCTACCACCTGCCGGCTGCTGCTTCGCTGGTGCTCTCTATTTATGGGATTCAAAGATCCGGACTTTACTGGCAAGACCCTGAACAGTTCAGGCCCGACCGATTTGCAGAAGATTGGCCAGAAGAGGCATTCCTGCCATTTGGTATGGGCAAGCATATTTGTATCGGCAGCCGTTTCTCCATATTGGAGTCAACCCTGATTCTCGCCTGCATCGGCCAGCGCTTTGAGTTTGAGCTGGCAGAGGATCGAATAGTCGCCCCCAGAGCCCAGGTCACACTGCTGCCAGAGCAGAGCATCCTGTTGCGCCTGCGCAATCGACAGAACGTGGCAAGCAATAGACATCCATAGCAATCCCTTTTACTCTGTGTACTGTTCGCGCAACGCGTTTCCGTACTATCCGGGGAGCAATAAAATGATGACTACAAGCTTGTTTCTTAGAGTTCTTTCCCGCCTGTCCGTGCAGTCCTGGGCATTGCTTCTGTGGCTGCTGGCTGCGAATTCTTCAGCGCAATCCTTGCCTGGCACAGAAAATGGCGAATGGCGCTATCTGGGTGGTGATGCCGGGCATACGCGGTACTCTCCACTGGACCAGATAAATGCGGAAAACTTCGAAGAACTGGAACAGGCCTGGATCTGGCGCAGTGATAACTTTGGTCCCAACCTGGATTATTTTTCCCGCTCTACGCCAATCTATGTAGACGGCATGCTCTACACAGTCGCCACCCCAAGGCGCCAGGTCATCGCCATTGATCCACGCACCGGCGAAAACCTGTGGACTTTCCGTGAACCGGAAACCATCCGGCATCAACGTTCTCCCCGACAAGCCTATGGCAAGGGTGTCGCGTATGCCGAGGTCAATGGTCGAGGAGTCATTTACATCACCACTCCTGGATTTTTTCTCTGGGCACTGGATGCCAAGACCGGCAGGCCAATTGAAAACTGGGGTAGCGAGTTTCCGGTTGGGCAATTTCCGGAGACCGGCGTAATTGATCTGATTCCCCATCTTGTTGAAGGCTGGGGTCCCTGGGAAGATTACGTGGTTGCCGGTGGAGAGTATGACCCGGACTATGGTATTCCCCGTGAGTTGGGCATGGTCACTGCCTCTGCGCCTCCCATCGTGGTCAATGGTGTGGTCGTGGTGTTAGTGGGCCATCAGCCCAGTTACGGCCAGACCCGGATTGAAAATGTGCCCGGCGACATCATGGGCTTCGATGCGGAAACCGGAGAAAGGTTGTGGAAGTTTCATGTGATTCCGCGTCCGGGAGAGGTTGGTCACGAGACCTGGCACAACGATGCCTGGAGATTCTCCGGCGATATGTCTACCTGGGCGCCGGCATCGGCTGACCCGGAGCTGGGACTGGTCTATATGGTGACCAATGCCTCAACCGTGCAGGCTTATGCGGGACATCGCCCTGGCGACAATCTGTTCGGTGGCAGCCTGCTGGCCCTGGATGTGGCCACTGGTGAACGGCGCTGGCACTTTCAGATACATCGCAGTGATCAGTGGAATTACGACCTGCCGACTCCCCCCATGCTCATGGACCTGACTGTAGACGGCCAGCGCATCCCGGCAGTTATTCAGAATACCAAGCAGGGGCTGGTCTTTGCTTTCAATCGGGAAACCGGCGAACCGATCTGGCCAATCGAGGATCGGCCAGTTATTCAGACCGAAGTGCCGGGCAATTACACCAGCCCCACGCAGCCTTATCCTACCTGGCCGGAGCCAGTGGATCCCATTGTACTCGATGGCATTACCGAAGAGTTTGTCATCGACTACACGCCGGAATTGAAAGAACAAGCGCTGACGATTCTCAATGGCTTCAGGATCGGCGGGCTCTATGTTCCCGCACTACCTAATACCTACGAAGGCGAATACATCAATAATGTCGGTTGTCTCGGCGGCGGTAATATCATTCCCCATCCGCCGGTTGCCGACCCCAGCACGGGGCTTATGTTCAATTCCCATCGTCGAAACTGCTTTGCACCCGGCTTCATGCGCCCGACCAATGGTGTTGACCGCGACAATCCCAACTACCCTGAGCCGGGGGAAGGCGGAGCAACACCCAACAGCACGCCCACTACCGGTGTCACGGTAGCGGAGTGGCTGCCAGGTGGCGGTGGTGGCCTGCCTACGATTGATGGCTTGCCCTTGTACAAACAAATGAATAACCAGCTTACCGCTTACAATATGAACAGCGGGGAAAAAATCTGGTCCACTCCAGTCGGGGAAACGCCAGATTCAATCAAGAACCATCCGCTGCTGGAGGGGGTCGAAGTGCCCAATATCGGCGGCGTTGGCTGGTCTATTCAGATGGTCTCGGGTGACCTGCTCATTCAGACCCGGGCACTCAGTGAAGGTATGGCACAAATGGAGCCAGATGCACCTCTTACTCTCAATGCCAGGGACAAATATACCGGTGAATTGCTGGGTCAGGTGCCGCTACCTGCGCCAGGTCAATATGGCATGATGACCTATATGCACGAGGGTCAACAGTATATCGTCGTGCAGATCGGCAGCTCGCGGACAGACTTCCCGGGTGCCCTGGTCGCTTATCGACTGCCCAACCGGTGAGTTAAGCCAACAGAAGGGACGCTGTGGACAAGCCATTTCTGATTATTCAGCTCCGACCTGAAGACGAAACCGCGGACAATGAGTTTGCCAAGATCAAGCAGTATGGTGGCCTGGGCTTCAACAATACTGAACGGCTCCGTGCGGAGCGGAAGGGCCTGCCCGCGATAGACCTGGATCGCTATGCGGGCATAATCGTCGGTGGCAGCCCCTTCGATATCTCCACACCGCATGATGAAAAGTCTGCCGAGCAATTAGATATTGAAGCGGGATTTCATCGCCTGTTTGACCAGGTCATTCCAAGGGATTTTCCTTTTCTCGGCTGTTGTTCGGGCAACGGTTTATTGGGGAGTTATTGTGGGGTACCGATTTCCCGCCGCTATGCTGAACCTGTCAGCGGCGTCGATGTAACCATCACTGAAGCAGGCATGGCGGACCCTTTGCTACAAGGAATGCCTCAAACCATAAGAGTCATGTTAGGCCACAAGGAAGCTTGTGACAGCGTCCCCACCGACGCAACCCTGTTGGTCACTGGTGAAGCCTGTCCGGTGCAGATGTTTCGCCTTGGGCAAAACGTTTATGCCACTCAATTCCACCCGGAGGCAGACGCCGAAGGGTTTATAGTACGGATACACGCCTACAAAAACCACGGATACTTTGCTGCCGATACTGCGGATGAATTGATCGCACGAATCAGCAAAGAAGATGCGCCCTATCCGAGAGAAATGCTGAGACGCTTTGTCGAGCGCTATTCAGGCAATGGCATCTCTTCACTGTCTTCTTCCCGCGCTCGCTGAAAAGCAGCGACAGGCGCAGCAGTACGTACCTGCTCAAGCCAGAACACTCCATCGTAGGGCGCGCTATTTCCCCGGGTGCCGATAAAGTCTGTGTCGCCATCATTATCCAGGTCACGGGCAATGAATTTATCGAACATGCCGCGCTTGCGTCTGGAAATGTCATGCCGGGTCCATGGCTGCCTGGCATCACCCGGGTTTTCGAACCAACCGATCCTGCCCAGTGCATCATCCCGATCTACATCACCGTCGCCAGTGCGCGGCCCCCGACTATAGCTGCCCGCCATGACATCCATATCACCATCGCCATCGATGTCTGCGAGTTCCAGGCCGGTGATGCTGTCCGGCAGGAATGTACCAATGGCAAAGGCGTTCCAGGCATCTCCCTTGCGGGCAGGTTGTTCGATCCAACCCAGTCCGCCATTGACCCGGCCAATGATGTCAGGCAGACCGTCTCCGCTAAGGTCGGCATATTCGAGATTAAAGCCACCCATGCTTCCACCAACGATACCGATTGCTCTCTCACGAAGAGACATTCCGGTGTCGTTCGAAGAGTCTTGTTCATTTTCGAACCACAGTAATCGGTTCTCACCTCGGGTACCGACGACGATGTCCAGGTCACCATCAGCGTCCAGATCGACAGGCTCGCTGTTTTGTGGAACGCTGTAGTTTCCGATGACCTGCTCACGCCAGCTGCTGCCCTCGAGCGGGTTTCCGTTCAGCCAAAAGATGGACACAGGTGTAGAACGAGCAAAATCTTCAGGCCCTGGCCTCTGTGCGCCTTTGTTGGGAGCCAGTACTTCCAGGGTGCCATCGTCATTGAGGTCAGCCATGAATACCCGGATATAGGATCCCTTGCCCTGGGTCATAGGCAAGATCAGCCGTGGCCAGGGCTGTGTTCTGGCCTCACTTCCCGGGTTCTGCAGGTAGATGAGGTGAGACAATTCCGCTGCCACCACCAGATCCGGATAGCCATCACCGTTAAGATCACCGAAATCCACGTCTTCCGGCGCGGGCGCCTCGACGCCTTCTGCTACGGTGATATTGACCCAGCTCTGGGGATCCGCCGAACCGAAAGCAATTCTTACATGGCCATCTGCGGGCGCGACGAAATCCGGTTCATGGGAGGCTGAGTCATAGCTGGAGTCGAATTCATGCACAGAAATGATGTCTTCGAAACCATCCAGGTCCAGATCCGTGACCACCAGACCATCGCTGCCGCTGAGATTGAAGCCAGCGCTGAGGGGGTCGTCGATTATATGTTCCTTCCAGCTTATATAACTTCCATCGACCCCCCGCGCTGTTGTATGGATATTCCCGACCAGCGATTGGGCAAGGGCGATGTTGCCAGTTGCTGACAAGTAGCAGGCCAGCAGAACCGGGATTGAGAGGGATTGCACTCGTTTTGAGAACCGTGGCTGAACGGATGAGCTGAGGATTGAACTGTAATATTGCATAAACATTTCCCGGTTCGCGCGCAGATAAGTGATTGGACTGCGATTCGAGGAGAAATTCAATGGTAACAACACATCACAGCTCTAGCAGATTCGACAGAACCCTTGCCAAGAGAGTAGCATTCACTGCTTCGACGGAGGAGTCAGAATGAAATCTTTCATCTTTATTATTTCACTTGTGGCTGGCGGCGCTGCCTGTGCCCAATCCGGGCTGCCCGAGTTAGCGAGCCTGGATGAGGGTTGGAACACTATTGCAACTGATGGTGTATGTTCGGCTGGTACTCCCTACCAGTTTTATGTTCGTCCCTCCGCCGATAACAGCGATGTGCTGGTCTATTTTAATGGGGGAGGTGCCTGTTGGTTCGGTGAGGCCTGTGATCTGAATGCGGAGCCCAATGTGCATTCGCCATTCGCCGACATGCAACAGAATAACCCTGCACTGGCAGACGGCATCTTCGCCTACGACAATCCACAGAACCCTTTGGCTAATCATGCGGCCGTGTTCATTCCCTACTGTAACGGTGATGTCCATATCGGGGGTACAGTAAGGAACTACCAGTATCAGAACCCGGCAGGCGAAACCGTTGAGGTCACCATCTATCACACCGGTTACGCCAACAGTCAGACGGCGCTGCAATGGGTTTACGAGAATTTTCCGGCACCGACTTCAGTAGTGGTCAGCGGCAGCAGCGCTGGAGCTATTGGCAGTTCCTTTTTCTCCGGTCTGGTGGCGGAACACTATCCGGATACTCCCGTGGTATTGATAGCGGATGCAGCCGGTGGCTACGGTTCGCCAAACCTGCCGGTGGTTCATGAGGCCTGGGACACTGCCTCTGTGTTGCCAGACTGGGCAGAGTATGAGGGAGAGTCCAATCAAACTCTCACCTTTGAGGATTTTTATATCGCCAGCGCGTTACGTAATCCCAATCTGACCATTGCCCAATACAATGCGGCCGAAGATGAAGTGCAGAAAAACTTTACCTATCTTATCGGTGATCCGCCTGGCACATTTTCCTTGCCGCAACGAATACTCAACAATTATCAGAAAATTGAATCTGCGGTGGACAACTTCTATACCTATACTGCTGGTGGGAATACTCACACGATTTTGCGCAGCGACTATTTTTACGACTATTCCGTTGAAGGGGTCAGATTTGTTGATTGGGTAAACGAGCTGATCAACGGTCACAGCGTGCCGGATATTAGCTGTGTCAATTTGCCCGAGGGTTGCAGTGCTGCTCCTCAATAATGCTTGTAGGCTTGCCCACCTTGCGGCAAGACAATTTGCTGCTGGAATTCCAGGATTAATAAATAGTGGCTGAAACCAAACAACTGATACTCGACATACGCGATGCGATGAGCGCAGAGTTATGCCTGCTGGTTCGGGAAGCTCTGCAAGACGCTGCTGTAGCTATGCGTAACCAGACCTCCACCTCATTGGATGGGCAAAAACTGTTTGATGCCAAGCAAAGCGTAGAGCAGCGTTTCAAAGAACTCCTGGAAGCCAACTTTGACAGCCTCGTTATCGATAAGTCAGAGCAGAAGCGGAGCGTGGACTACAGCAGCTTGAGCCTGGTGCAGGAAGGTGACCTGGAGGCAATGATCGCCATGGAAGGTATGATTGCTCACGCCAGAAACTGCGACATCCAGCAGTATTTGTGCTTCAACACCAGGCTGGATGCCATTTTCTTTGGCACCCGCATAGACGAGTCCAATAGCCCGATGGACCCGGAGCAGATCGGTGATGCGTTCAAGGATGCATTAGTGTCATTGGGTCTGCAGCCAAATGGACTGTTGATGGTGTATCGGCAGTTCAACAGCAAGGTCTTCCACCAACTGGAAGAAGTGCTGCAGAAGGCCAACGAAATCCTGATCGCCAATGATGTGCTGCCAGATCTCGATATTGCAGCGAGGCAAAAGGAGGCGATCAAAGGTAAGCGCGGCCAACCCAGGGCCAAGGTTGATCCCACAGAGCGAGCCTTCAGCGGCGAAGACGCCTGGTCGGGCGGCAGTAACGAAGTGGGTTCAAAACAATTGTTCTCGGTGATGCAGAGCTTGCTGCATCGTATGGGCAATGCCGGGCCAGGCGACTCTGGCACGGCCCCCGCATCGCAGGCCGGCGGTCCGGGTGAGTCTGCTCCCCAAGGCTTGAGTCTGGGTGCCGCACCGCTGAAACCTGGCATGCTGGTCGGCGGCCGCAAGGTTGAACTCATGGCCACGGATCGATTGGTGAATTTGCTGGAGAAACTGGATCAGTCATCACTGGAAGAGGATGGAGGTCCCGCAGATATCAGCAAGTCCATTGGCAGCGAGCTGGAGGCGCTGAGTGATGGCGATGTCATTCAGGCAGTTGATGGGCCCAGCACTGATGTGATCAATCTGATCAATCTGCTTTATGAAGCCATCTGGGAGGATGTCTCGGTGCCCATTCCCGTCAAGGATCTCATTGGCAGAACCCAGATAACCGCTCTGAAGTTGGCCCTTCAGGAACCTGAATTTTTCGACAGTGACAGCCATCCCATGCGAGTGTTAATCAACGAATTGGCCACAGCAGGAATTAGCTGGACCGAGTCTGCAGAGATCGCTGATGATCCGGTTTACCAGCAGATGAAAAAGACCGTCGCCAGCCTGGTCAATGAGTATGAGGGAAGTAGTGCCTACATCGAAAAATTAATTGAAGAGTTCAGTTACTTTAAACGTCGTCAACTGTTAACCAGTCTGGAACCCGAACACAAGTTGCTTGACGCCGATGAGCGTGAAGAACGACTCGAAGAGGTCAAGCAGTATGCAAGGGAGAAAATTCGTGAACGAATCCTGGACCCGGCAACGCCTGACTTCGCCCGAAATTTCCTGGAGAACCTGTTTCACAAATTCCTGGTGAAAGTCATCCTGCGCGAAGGGCCGGGTGGTGTGAGCTGGAAACCGATCATGAATACTATTGATGTATTGCTCTGGACAGTCAGCCCGGAACGCAATGCCGATGACCTGAAGCGGTTTTTAAAGCTCAAGACACGGTTGCTCATTAATCTGAGCAAAGCCCTGGACGTGGCCGAAGTCCCGAAAGATGAAGCCATGGAAGCACTGCGCAAGTTGCAGAAAGTGCAGGAAAACAGCTTCAAGCCTGAAGAGGCAGAAGACGATGCTGGTGAGGCAGGAGATTTTTCCGAATGGATGGCCAAAGCCAAACCGGTCACCGAATCGAAATTACCACCGCTCCCGGAGTCTGACGAACACCTGCAACGGGTAAATAATCTTCCGATCGGCATCTGGATGGAATTTCAAACGGAAGGTGACAAGTCAGTGCGCTGCACCCTGGCTGCCAGGATCGACACCATCGACAAATACGTATTCGTGAATTCCCAGGGTGTAAAGGTGATCGAGAAATCACGAATGGGCCTGGCACGAGAGTTGAAGGCAGGCACGGTGAAAGTTATTAGTGAAGCACCACTGATAGAGCGCGCTATGGAAACTGTCATCGGCAAGTTGCGCGCAGCATAACAGGCCTGGTAACTGTCATTATTAGCGAATACCTGAATTCCGCACCCGATCTCTCTGATTCTGCCGGGCCATATGCCGCCGCTGGTCTCACTACTTCATAAATCCCTGTTCCAGTTCACGTTTTTCCCATTGTGAGGCGGTTTTCCCTGTGTGGTAAGCGGGCTGTGAAGTGGTTTGCTTTTTTGCCCATTTATCACAGCCGGAGTGTGATTTGGATACGCTTATCCGCGCAGGGAGCATACTAGTATCGATTCCATCTTGTTGATTTACGTGCGAAGTGGTCACGGGGGGAATCGAGATGGACACATATGGATTTGGCCGAATTTTGCGCCTTGTTGCATTAGGCCTGTTGATCACCGTGTCGCAGTATGCGGCGGCTGGCAAATCCACCGTAGAAAACGGTTATTTGTACGTTCCTCGAGTGGATGTTGAAAACTACGGTGCCCTGGAGCTGGTCTTTCGTGTGGTGTTCGATTCGGAATACCGGTTCTTGCTCGAGTCTGCAGAAAGTGCCAGTGAAACCACCGAAAACTCCGGTGTGTATGACAGCTCAAGCAACAGCATTTCCCTGGACGAGGTTGAGGTTGTCGAAGGAGGCAGAACCTACTCTGTCGAAATCGAGCAGCTTGCTCACGAAACAGAATTGCTGTTCGGGATCGTTGCAGCAACAGAAATTACTGCGCCGGGCACCACTCCGGGCAATACCCAATCAAACCCGGGCCCGCAACAACCGGCCTCGGCGTCATCAACCCTGTTTAATCAGCAATGTGCCAGTTGCCATGGCGGCGACGGTGCCGGGACAGCTATTGCACCGTCATTAATCGCCTGTGCCAGTTGTTCCAGTTATTCCACCTTGCTTAACACCATAGCCAATACCATGCCTCTGGGGCAGCCAGATGCCTGCGACGCTGACTGTTCTGCGGCACTTGCCCAGTACATCCAGACAACGATTAATTCCAGCAATGAGGCGGTAGTGGCGGATACGGTCGGATTTATTGAGCTGTTGGGCAACGGTGTCACCTTGCGCAAAGCCTCCGAGCAACTACTGAGCCGGCTGCCGACACTTGATGAGTTCAGGTTGGTTGCCGCCGATGGCAATGCGGGGCTGCGCCAGGCTATTGACCAGATGATGGAAGAGGAGGCTTTCTATCGCCGACTGTCAGAGATATTCAACGACTATTTACTGACCGACAAGTACCACTCGCGCAATGGCTCCGAAGCGGCGATCAGTTTGCTCAGCAGTGACGATTTTCCTTCCCGGCGCTGGTTCGATCCGGGCAAGGACAACCGCGACGACAATTACAGTACGGTGCGCAGGCAGACCAATGATGGTATTGCCAGGGAGCCGCTAGCCCTGATCAATCATGTGGTCAAGAACGATCTGCCGTTTACCGAGATCCTGACGGCAGACTATATGATGATGACACCCATGTCTGCGCGTAGCTTTGGCGTGTCAGGTATCCCTTTTACCAACCCGAATGACGCCAACGAATTTCGGCCGGGTCGCCTCGAGGGTATACCCCATGCAGGTATTTTGACCTCGCCCATGTTCTTGAATCGATATCCCACCACCAGCACCAACCGAAACCGGGGACGAGCCCGGGTAGTGTTCGACCTGTTCCTCGACACCGACATTCTTGCCATAGAAGGGGTGCGACCGGGAAATGCAGTGGATATCACCACGCCCATTCCCACCATCAACAATCCCCAGTGTTCCAAGTGTCATTCGGTGCTGGATCCGGTGGCATCGGTCTTTCAAAACTGGGACTACAAGGGACGTTATCGTCCGTCGCGGGAAAAGAAAGGTGGTTGGTATACGGATATGGAGCCCCGGGGTTTCAACGGGCAGGTGATGCCCCTGGCTGGCAACGTGGACAGTTCAGTGCGCTGGCTCGCCCATGAGATCGCTGCAGATCCCAAATTCCCCAGAGCTGTCACCCGTATTATCGTAAACGGTTTGACGGGCAAGGAACCGCTGCAAGCCCCAACTGGCGATGACGCGACCCAGGCAGAAATGGATGCCTACACCGCAGAGCGTTCCCTGTTGAATGATTTGCAGGCCAGTTTTGTGGCTGACAATTACAATCTGAAAACCCTGGTTCGGGAAATCATGATGAGCCCTTACTGGCGAGCTGCAGGCATTAGTGATGCCAATGGCTTGCCAATTCATCAGAATACGGGATCGAGCTATCTGCTTTCTCCAGAGCAGCTTGATCGCAAAATCCTCTCCTTGTTTGGATTCGACTGGCGTAACTCACTGGACCAATACTACAAGGACCATAACAAGTCCTGGGCCTCGAAACTGGAAAGAACCTTTCACCAGATTTACGGAGGTATCGATTCAGACAGTGTGACCACCCGATTGAAGTCGCCAAACGGGTTGATGGGTGCCATGCAATTGCGTATGGCCAATGAGTTGGCCTGCTATGCAGTGCCTCATGATTTCTGGCTACCAGAAGATCAGCGGCGCCTGTTTCTGTACGTTGACAAGGAAGTGAATCCCTATGATGAACAGGGCAATCTGGATTCCGCCGCCGTAGCAAGAATCAGGCAAAACATCCGCTTCCTGCATGAATATATTCTCGGTGAGCCCTTGGCGCTTGAATCGAGTGAAGTGAGTATCACTCTCGATCTCTATATGACTGTACTGAATCAGGGTCGGCAATACTTGCTGAACAATGCTGGCGAATGGTGGGCAGTGCGTTTGCCGAGCATGTGCGATCGCACCAAGGATTTCAATGGCGTCGACCTGAAGGACGTGAACGGGCAGGATCTCAGCCTGCAAAAAGACAATCAGTTCGTCATCAGGGCATGGATGGCAGTAGTGGCTTATCTGCTTGCCGATTACCGATTTCTTTACGGCTAGATTCGATCAGCGGGAGTTTAATCATGCAGAGAAGACGATTTCTGAAGTACCTCGCAGGCAGTGGGCTTGGATTGACCATGCCTCTGTTGGGCACACAAAGTTTCGCTGCCGAACCGCAAAGATTTTTTGTGCTGGTCAATGCTGGCGGTGGTTGGGACCCGACTTACTTTATCGACCCGAAGGGCAATCGTGCGCGCCTTGATGGTCGAGGCCCGGTTAATAATTACTCGGTGAATGCGATCACCGCTGCCGGAAACATTCGCTTTCCCTCGAGTTACCCCACCGATATTGATCCACCGGATGCAAATTCGCCGGGTCATTTTGCCAACTTCTTTCCGCGGCATGCGAACCGCTTGCTGGTGATTAATGGTATCGATACCCAGACCAACAATCACGATGCTGGCTCGCGTTATGTATGGAGCGGCAAGATAGAGGAGGGCTACCCCAGTATCGGCGCTTTGGCTGCGGCATCGGTGGCGCCTACCGAGCCTCTTGCCTTCATCAGTAATGGCGGCTATGACAATACTGCCTCCCTAGTCGCGCCAGCACGAATTGGCGAAGGTGATGTGTTTCAGCTCCTGGCCCATCCCAATGCGGGGCGGCCCTGGGAGGACGGGGACGACAAGTCGCCCTATTTTCCGGATCCCATCTATGCTGAAATCGAGCGAGCCAGACAAGCGAGACTGGACCGGCTAATCAATTCTGCAACGCTGCCTTTGCAAAGACAGCAACTCAATGAGTTAGTCATGGCACGGGTAGGTGATAACAACCTGAATCGGCTGGTGAGTCGATTGCCGGACGATATCTCCAGCGGGTTGGAAGGCCAGGCGGAAGTGGCGGTGGCTGCGTTCGACAGTGGTATCGCAGTTTGTGCCAATATGCACATGGGTGGTTTCGATACCCACGGCAATCACGACCAGAACCACGCCAATCGCCTGGATCAATTGCTCTCAGGAATCGATCACCTGTGGAACCAGATTGAAGCCAACAACCTGGCAGATAAAGTCACCGTCATCGTGGGTTCGGATTTTGGTCGTACTCCTTTCTACAACGATGGCCGGGGCAAGGACCACTGGAATGTGACCTCATTAATGGCAATGGGAGCAGGGGTTCGCGGCAACAGGGTAATTGGTGGCACCGATGACCATGTTGAAGCCTTAAAAATCAATCCGACTTCCCTGGCAGTGGATCCCGGTGGCATCACGTTAACTCCCGAACACATTCACGTGGCTTTGCGCCAGATGGCGGGGGTAACTCCGAGCCTGAACAGTCAGTTTGGTATCAGTGAGAGTTTTGTGAACCTGTTCGCTTAAGGGCCTTCTGAATTAAGCTGGTGGTCCTCAATAGTGTTCATTGTTCTCGATCAGAGACAGTAACTCTGCAGGGCTCATATAGGCACCGCCACCACCCTGACTGTTCATAATCAGGTCCGGGTTGGCTCCGCTGAGCTGACCTCGCACGTACATGGCATGGTCGAAGCGTTGCCAACCCAACCCGTACTCAACCAGGCGTTTATCAGTAGCACGCTCAAATGCCACCCGGCAATCGCCAAGCTGGCACAAGGCATCGCCGACGATGCCGAAGAAAGATCTGTTCAGGTAATACACCGTGTGCGCCAATTCATGGCCGATAATGCCCACCTGGGCGTTAAACGGTTGATTCGCCAGGATCAATGCCTGACGTCCACTTTCCCGCTGACTGTCGATCACCACCAGATAGGTACGGTTCTTTGCGGAACGCAGCATGGACGCCCAGTGGGGTCGTGACGAAAGTGGAATATCCACATCGTCCACCACGAAGCGAATACGCACGTCTCTTAGCGCTGGATAGTGGCTCAACGCCAGCAGTGCCTGCAGCTCGAATCCCGGCGGCAGTTCCTTATTGTTGCCATAGGCCGCCAGCAGTTCTTCGTATCGGAGCCGCTCTTCCACTTCTCTGTATTCACGTTTGACAGCGATAGTCTGCGCCTGGCTGCTACTGGCAAGCAGCAGGGCCAGTAACAGCACTGGCCACAGAATGTGAACTGCTTCTCGCTTCTCGCCCATGGAGAAACTGTATCCAATCGATTCAGGGCTAACAAGCGCGGTACCGGTGGGATACAGGCCCGTTAGCCCACTAAAGAGCGGGGGCCAGCTTCTGTAGACTTCCAGAAATGTGCAATAGATCAAGTATTTACGGCGCTAATCTAGCCAATATTAGAGACCTGTCAGCAAGGCTCGGCTATAACCGGCCAGACACGGCAACCGAGTAGCAGCAGTCATCGCATGATCAGAGACAGTCAGAGATAGAAGGTGTGGAGAAATGAACGAAATCGCAACGAGTCAAGGGAGAAGAAAGTTTCCACGAGTTCCTCTTCAGGGCGAGGTCAGTCTGCAGATAGCGGGCATTATCCGTAGTGCGGATCTGATGGACATTTCACCTTCAGGTCTACAGGTCGAATGCCGCCATCAATTGATTGAGCATCTGTCGGGGTTCAAGTCAGACGCCGGGTTATTTCCAAATTTTGAGCTGCAATTCAAGTTGGAGAACGGCAAGGGGCAAGCCATCAAATCTATTTGCAATGTTTCCTATTGCCGCCGGCTGAGCCAGGACAAGTATCATCTGGGACTGCGGTTCGTCTCCCTCGCTGAGGCGGACGAAGAGCGTGTACTGGATTTCATCGACGAGGCCGCTGCGGCCTGACATCAATTCCGGCCAGAGTCCGACAAAATCCGAGCTAAAATCTGGCGGTAGTCTGACTCTGGCCTGCAGACCCCGCCAGTTTGCGCTGGATCGGGTTGAGCTGAATTTTCATTCGGTAGCGTATCCTTTATCATAGGATGCATGCGCCCAACTCTTATAAGTGTTTTCTTCCTGATTCTCTGTTCTGGTTCTGGCTTTGCTCAGGAGCAGGAGCGGGACTTTGCCGCCTGGCTGGCAGAGCTCAGGGCCGAAGCGGAAACTCTGGGGATCAGTGAGAGTACCCTGGCGGCACTCGACAATGTTGAGCCGCTGGAACGTGTTATCGAGCTGGACAATAGTCAGCCGGAATTTGTGCAAACGTTTACCCGCTATCTGGGGCTCAGGGTCACTCCTCGCCAGGTGAGTCTCGGCCAGGAGCTGTTGCAGCAACACGCACCCTTGCTGGATGAAGTGCGCCGACGTTACGGAGTGCAGCCCCACTACCTGGTGGCTTTCTGGGCAGTAGAAAGTAATTACGGCAGGGCGACCGGAGGCTTTTCCGTGCTTGAGGCACTGGCAACACTGGCCTTCGATCCGCGTCGCGCCGATTTTTTCCGCCGGGAATTACTCACAGCCCTGCGTATTATCGATGAGGGACACATTCAGCCCGAGCGCATGAGTGGTTCCTGGGCCGGTGCCATGGGGCAATTGCAATTTCTGCCCAGTGTTTTCTATCAGTACGGTGTGGACGGTGACGGCGATGGCCGTATCGATATCTGGAACAGCTTGCCGGATATTTTTCACTCGGCAGCCAATTTTCTCACCAATCTTGGTTGGCAAGGTGACGAACGCTGGGGCCGCGAAGTCTTGCTGCCTGAAGGCTTCGATTTCAGCCAGGTGGGTACCAGCACACGCAAATCCTTGCGGGAGTGGCGAGACACTGGAATCACCCAGTTAAATGGCGAGCCAATTCCCGTGGTTGATGATATGGAAGCCTCGGTGATCCTGCCGGCCGGGGCACAGGGCCCCGCGTTTCTGGCCTATGCCAATTTCAGGGCAACTATGGGATACAACCCGTCTACCTTCTATGCGCTCACCGTGGGCCACCTGGCAGACCGCTACACCGGTGGTCAACCCATTCAACATATGCCTGAGAACGAAGAGGCGCTCAGTGTTGCCGATGTGCGCGAACTGCAGGAATTGCTCAATGCCAATGGTTTCGACTCCGGTGAGCCAGATGGCAGGGTAGGTCGGCAAACCAGAAGTGCGATTCGAGCGTATCAACAGAGCAGGAACATGCCCATGGACGGTTATGCATCGCTCGCTCTCCTGGAATCCCTGCGCGACTAACACAAAACCGCGTTTCAATTGTTATGAACCAGACATCTCATTCTGATCGTGCCCTGCTGCGTTACCGACGCATTGCCATAATCACCCTGGGCGCGGTGTATTTTCTTATTCTCGTGGGTGCCAGCGTTAGAGCCTCCGGCGCCGGCATGGGTTGTCCTGACTGGCCAACCTGTTTCGGCCAATGGGTGCCACCGACCTCTGAATCCCAACTGCCAGCCAACTATCAGGAAATTTACGCGGAACTGGGTTACTCAGATACCCGCTTCAATGTCGTCAAAACCTGGACCGAGTATATGAATCGCCTGGTCGGTGTAACCATCGGGCTGTTGATATTTGCCACGGCCTTGTTGTCCTGGCCATTACGACATTTCAGCCGTTCCCTGATGCTCGCCTCGGTGGCCGCGTTTCTCATGGTGGGTTTTCAGGGCTGGCTGGGAGCCAAGGTGGTCAGTTCCAACCTGCAACCAGGCATGATCACGCTGCATATGCTCATGGCGCTGGCCATTGTCGCTACCTTGCTGTACGCCCTGGCCCAGAGCCGCCGTCAATTGATGGCGGAGCAGCCAGTGACAGGTATTGATCCACGCTTCCCCAAATGGCTTGGCATCGTGCTGGGCATGACGGTCCTGCAAGTGGCCATGGGAACCCAGGTGCGGGAAATGACCGACATCATTCGCGAGAGCCAGGGAGAAGAGCTACGTTCGCTGTGGATCGAAGCCATGCCCTGGTTCTTCTATGTACACCGCAGTTTTTCTGCGCTGGTGCTGTTCGCCAACCTGTGGCTGGCCTATTTGCTCATCAATTCCCTTGGCTGGCTGCATACCTTGACCCGGCTCACCTTTGCCATGATCGCGGTGATCGGTGTCGCAGTGATCTCGGGTGCCACGCTGGGACATTTGGGGATGCCCGCCCTGGTACAACCGCTGCACTTGCTTGCCGCCACCTTGTTGTTTGGGCTGCAGTTCCTGATCTGGATGAGCTATCGACATTCCCGTGACAGCTCCATGGTCAAGGTTAGGGAGTCAACGGGTCAGGTCTCACCTGAAAATGCACTACCAGCGGTTTAGTTCCCTGGCCACCTTCTTTTAACCAGGGTGTCCTGTCACCACTGGGCACCCAAATTCCCCGACCCTTCCAGCCAGCTTCCGGGTCATCGATTCGCCCCTCAAATCCTTTGGTGTAAAAGCCGAGTGGGTAGGGCACGCGCAAGGTGTGAAATTCTCCATCCACGAAGGCGTGTACCCCGTCGAACAGATTGCCGGTGACAATTGGCACATTTTCTCCCAGACCCAGGCTGTTGTGCTGGTCTACCCAGGTGTAATAGCTGGATTCCACACTGAATTCGGGTAGTTCCCGAAAGCCAGGGCCTGGCAACCTGTGAAACGTCCAGCCTTCCGGGCAATGATCGCCAGTAGCCTGGGGACCATTGAGAGGGCCCTGGCATTTGCGCCGGTCAAACTCACCGAGATGGCCACTACCCAGTGACACCCAGACCACACCGTTCTTGTCGATGTCGGCACCACGCGAGCCGAAACCCGGCAGTGGGACATTGTATTTCTCACCCAGGCCGGTGGCAGGGTCGAAACGAACAATGGCACCCGGATAGCCAAAGGCGTTGGATCCCCAGACCGAGCCATCGGCCGGGTTCGGCATCACCGCGTAGAATCCAGCCCTGACTCGCATGTCTTTGTTGGGGTCTACCGGTTCACCCGGTTCAGTCCATTCGTCTACCCGGCCGTTGCCATTGGTATCGAGAATCAGTGGTGACCAGCCCTGTGCCGCCGCTGCATCGGAGGTTTCCAGGAATTCACGGGTATTCAGCCATCCCACGACATCACCACCGCCACTGGTCCACAAGGTGTTGTCCTCGTCATAGGCGAACTGCAAATGGTGAGTGCTGAAGCAAGTATCGACAAAGGTATATTCTTCCGTTTCCGGGTCATAAACCGAGAGTTGACGCCCGGCCCTTTCGGTAGGGAACAATTGCGCTGAAGGATGATTGCTGCCTTGCCTGCAGAAATCCGGGTTATCCGGACCGCGAATACGGGCCGTGTACCAGACCCTGCCGTCCTGATCTAGCATTGGGTTGTGGGCATTCGCCTGGCTGTCCCAAATGACTTCGTCTCCCCAGTAGGCTGAAGGTGCAGCAGGTTGTGTTGATGCGGTGGTCGGTGTATCGGCATCTCGCACCGGCACATCGATCACCCAACTGGTGTTGGCCACCGGATCCAGCACGGGAAATTCATCCGTACTGAGTTCCGGTGCACCATATAACGGTCCATAGGCATTGACCGTCGGATCACGGCGGTCGGTCCCGGAAAGGTCATGCATATAGGCTTTGGGATTGGACCAGTCGCGGACGGTCACGACGACATTGCGTTCAATACCTTCTGGTCTTTGCGGTTGGGCAAAGGGTAGTTCGCCATCCGCGATGCGCTGGGTCCAGTCACCCAGGTATTTGAACGGTACGCCATCGAGACGCCCACTGAGTTGGTTAAACATACCCTGACCTGCCTGGCCCGACAGCACTCTGCGCATCCATGCCTGTTCATGGGTTTCGAAATCGCCAAAAAATTCGGGGATTGTGCGCGTAGATAATTGACCCAACTGGTGACAGCCGACGCAACCCATGTTTTTCATCCAGGTTAAATAGGCATTGAGGCCACCCTCAATGTTCTCCAGCTCGCTCTCTTCAGGCAAATCCATCATGGAATACCAGTAGGCTGCCGGATAAACCTGGGCAGCTTCTGCCTCATTGGCGGCGAGTACCGCTTCGAGCTGTAAAACTTCGCCAGGATTGGCACTGTACCTGGCGGAGTCCGCCAGGCCATACCCCCGCACCCACACCTGGTAGTCTGCTTCGGGTAGATCAGGAATGAGGAATGCGCCGTTGTCGTCGGTGGCGACTATACGGGCAAAAAAGGTATCGAACTCACCGGTCTCGGCAATAACCCACACTCCCGCTTCGGCTCCCGCACTACTGCGTACGTTGCCGGAAATCGCGCTGGCTTCGGCTGCAACCGCCTCGTTACCAGATTCCTGGTCCGGGATCTGCTCCGGTGCTGTACTCTGTTCAGAGCAACCGAGCAGGAGCAATGCAGCAATGATGGGGCTGCAGGCAGTATGAAATTTTGGCGACATGAGGAACCTCCGCTGAGAACCCGAGCCAGCAGTATAACTTTGAATTGTAGTGTCCGGGTGTCTTCGGTTTCTCTGCTCGGTCAGTGGTAGGGATTGCAAGCCGAAAGGGTGCCAGACAAGAAAGAGGTTCGGATAAAAGGATGCCCGCTAAAAATGCTAGGATTGCGGTTTACCAGGCTGAATTGGCCTGCAATACCCCATGAGCTAGAGCAGGGAGGGAATCCGGATGAAGAACAGGGAATTCGATCTAATTGTGTACGGTGCAACCAGTTTTGTCGGGCAGATATTGTGCCGATACCTTTGCGACGAACACAGGGAGCCCAATTTCACCTGGGCCATGGCGGCTCGATCCGAATCCAGATTGCAGGCGTTGAAAGACTCCCTGGGAGCAGAAGCAGTCAATATTCCCAGTCTTATCGCAGACTCTATGGATGAAGAAGCTCTTCAAGACCTGTGCGGGCGCACCGAGGTTATCGTCTCCACAGTCGGCCCTTATGCGCTCTACGGAGAGCTCCTGGTCAAAGCCTGTGCCGAAACCGGGACAGACTACTGTGACATTACTGGTGAGACTCATTGGGTACGGCAGATGATCACCAGGTACGAGGAAGCGGCTCGGGCCAGCGGAGCGCGCATCGTAAATTGCTGTGGCTTTGACTCCATTCCCTCGGACCTGGGAGTGAAATTCCTGCAGGATGAGGCAGTGGCCCGGTTTGGAACTCCATGCAAGCAGGTAAAGATGCGGGTCAAGGCGACCAAAGGTGGCGCTTCCGGCGGCACTATCGCCAGCGGCATCAATGTCTACAAGCAGGCAGCCAAAGACCCTGAATTGCGCGAGGAGCTCAAAGATCTCTATTCCATCTGTCCCAGGAATCATGGCAATGAAGCTAAGCAACATTCGGTCAACGGAGCCGAATACGATGAAGATTTCCAGGCCTGGATTGGCCCCTTCATTATGGCCGGGGTCAATACGCGAGTCGTGCTGCGGAGCAATGCGTTGAGCAATAACAGCTACGGCCTGCCTTTTTATTACGATGAAGCCACTCTGGCCGGCGAAGACAAAAAGGGCGAGAAACGAGCCAAAAAACTGGCTGCGGGCTCACGCATGGCCATGCTGGTAATGGCGGCACCTCCTTTGCGGTGGTTGGCAAGTAGATTTTTTCTGCCCAAGCCTGGAGAAGGACCCACCCCGCAGCAACAGCAGGAAGGGTTCTTCGATCTGCGGTTTCATGGCCGCACCGACAACGGCAGCTGGATCCGGGTCAAGGTGGCAGGTGATCGCGACCCAGGTTATGGGTCAACAGCGAAGATGCTGGCACAGGCGGCTATCAGTCTGCACCGTGCAGTAGACAAGCATGCGAAACCCGGCGGCTTTTGGACGCCCGCCTCCATCTTCGGGGAAGATCTGCTGCGCCGCTTGCAGTCTCATGCAGGATTCAGCTTCGAAGTGCTGGATTATCATGAAGAAGCAGTTACTGGGCAGCCAGAACCAGAATCCTGAACCTGACTTCGCTTGCTTCAAGCTGATTGACCGGCGCACCTCCTGAGGCTCGGCGTTCGCTGTTCCACCCAAATTCTGGTCATTTTCACTGTCCGGCTGTCCGGGCAATCAGCACACCTCCTAAAAAGTCTCGGTAATTCAACTGTTTGTGGATTGGCACGATCTGTGAATATCAATTTGTATTGCCTGGGTCTGCCGGGTATCGGTTTGCGACAACTGTTGTAACTGTATTGGCTGCCGGTGCGTCGTATACATGAACCTGAGACGGGCATTGCCCATGGTTCAGGTTTTTGCGCTTGGTTTCGGTTGCGGGTCTCATCCCCGGGATCCGTAGCCGAATCCTTTTTTGCTGATTGAGAGGAAAATCTGGCGTGACTGATGTGGCTATCCAAAAGGCATTGCCGGAAAGTAAACTGGTCATCTACGCATCTCAATCATCACAAAGGCGACGGCATTTCATGGACAACAATGGACCAGATCATTTGGCAGAGCCGGGGAGTTGGAGTCAGCTGCGCCGGTTCTTCGTGTTTCAGCTCAAGCTCTATGTCGAAGCGATTCGAGATGTTTTTCTCAGTGGTATTGCCCTGATCGCATTCCTGCTCGACTTCATTTTCCAGCTAAAGCATGAGCACAGCCTGTTTGAAAAGCTGTTGCATCTGGGGCGGCGATCTGAAGTAGCGATCAATCTGTTTAATCAGCATGATGAGACTGAGGCAGGAGAAAATTCCATTGATGGTATAGTCCGGAAAGTGGAGAGTAAGTTGAAGGAACAGAAGTAATCGGGGAAGGGTGTCGGAGAATTGTTTTAATTTTGTGCGAAACCGGGGATCGAGCTCTTTTTGGTTTCGGTTCCCACCATTTTTGTAATTTTAACGGCGTTCCGGTATTGTCGGACTCCGTGTTGCGATACTTTCTTCGGACCTAGCACGTGCCAAATCCTCTATTACTCTTCAGTGCACAGATAGTTGCCATCATGTCGGTGTTGCTGCTGGCTGCCGGCTTTCTGAAAACTGATCCAAAAGCCGCGAGTGCCAGGGTATTTGCAATCATTGCCGTGTTTGTTGTGTTCTATCTGCTCAATGGCATGACCGGGCCCAATATCGAACCCGCCTTTCGTATTGATCTTAGTTCGATCAATTTGCTTGTTGTTACAGGAACCAACGCAATATGCGGCCTGTTCATGATCTATTGTTTCCTGGTTTTCCAGGAGCATGAAAAATTTCCTGTCACTCTTAGTGCGGCATTTGCTTTGCAGGTCGCGCTGGATTTTCTGCTGGTGCTATTGGACGGCTCTGCGGAATCGGCAGAGGCCGAAAGCGCAAATTTGCTTGCCACATCCATGGACGTGTTGCAGCTGGTGTTCGTGGGATTCGCCATGTACTGGACGCTGAAAGGATGGCGGGCAGACCTGGTGGATGACCGCCGGGTATTTCGATGGTTCATTATTGGCGTGCAGGGCGTGCTGATTTTCACTATCGTCTTTGTAGAAAACTTCATGTTGCCCGGCGGCTCGCCCAATAACGCTACGGAACAGGCAGTCATCGTCTACGCAATCGCCATACTTACTCTGGGAATGCTATTGGTCGCCATGCGATTCGATTTTGTTTCCCTCAGCAATGTAATCAGAAAAGTCGCGGAACTCACCGAAGAAAAGGTCGAAGAAGGAATCAAGACTTTTGATGTAGATGGATTCAATCAGGTGTTCAAGGGAGGCCATCTTTACCGTGAAGCGGGTCTTACTATTGCAATGCTGGCCAAGAAGCTGAACATGCCGGAATATCGCCTGCGCTCGTTTATCCACAAGCAGCTTGGTTATCGAAACTTCAATGCCATGTTGCACCAGTACAGAATCGAGGATGCGAGCAGGGCGCTCGCTGATCCGGAAAACCAAAACGTTCCCGTCCTGACTATCGCACTCTCCGTCGGCTATCAGTCCATTACTCCATTTAACAATGCCTTTCGCCAAATCATGGGCGTAACCCCTTCGGAATACCGCAAACAGAATCTGCCCTGACCCGCCTGCCGGGTCTCACTGAATTCTTTATTACCCAGTGTCGTTGGGGTATTCTTGCGCTGCGCCCATGCAGCCAGAGGTGACTTTCATAAAGCGTCCTCGGAGCTGTCGTTGAATTGGACTGGGATCGCTTGATCGTTGATCAAGCTCAATAATTTCTATTGAGGATTGTTCATGATGATCCTGCGCAAATCCCGCAAGCGATAAGGCGGTCAATAAACAAAGCGTATCTGCCGAAACAGTAATAACAAAAGCTGCAAACCAAGCAGCCAGACCAGACTAGAAGAATTCAGGGGGAGGGCATAAGTTGAACGAACTCGTCTACAACATTGCCATATGGTTTGACGATACTCGATGGAGCACCATGCTTCACGAGTCATACTATATGTACAACTGGGTTGAATCGACTCATGTGCTGACACTCATGGTGAGTCTTGGCATGCTCTTCCTTATCGATTTGCGCATGCTCGGTTATGCCTTGCCTGATGTGCCAGCCAGCAAGATCGCTGAAAGATTAAACGTGCCCATGTTGATCGGGTTTACGGTCATGTTCATTACCGGGATTCTGCTTTTCTACGCGGTGCCTGTGCGCAGTGCGCAGAGCCTGTGGTTTCGCATCAAGATGGTTTTGCTTGTTGCCTGCGCCATAAATGCCTACTTGTTCCATAAGCGCATGAACGAGTCTGTGGCCAGTTGGGATAACGAGCCGCGGGCACCCAGCCGCATCAGGCAGGGTGCGATCATGTCCCTGGTATTCTGGTCTATTGTCGTGGTCTGCGGCCGTTTCATTGCCTACGACTGGTTTGATTGTGGTCCAAATTCGTCAGGATTTATCGCCACGATTTCCGGCTGTGTTCCCGGTCAGACCCGTTTTTAATTTGCTGAGAAGAACCTAAACGAGAGGAACCTAAAAATGCCTGTTTCATTTTTCTCGGCCTACCCAAGAACCCTGTCTGCTGCCGCGGTCATTCTGCTGGCTGTCTACGCATTCTATGGAGGCCCCGGGACTGCTATTTATCCCGATCTGCTGGGATTCTTTGAATGGCTGGAGACCACTCCTTTTGGATACGTTGGTAAAACCTGGGGAGCAGCTTTCGCTTTCGTGGAGGCTATCCATCTGTTGGGACTTGCGCTGCTGGGTGGTTGCGTAATCGCCAGTGACGGGCGTCTGTTGGGTCTGGTGCTCACCGATGTTCCGGCGAAAACAGTATTCGAGCGCACCAACAAACTCTTTTTCTGGGCCCTGGTCGTGCTGCTTTCCACAGGTATCTTTATGGCTTGTGGAGTGGCGACGAAGATTTATTATCTGCCCGTGTACTGGTTCAAGATGCTGGCCCTGGTGGCCGGAATCCTGTTCCACTACAAGATTCGCAATCCACTGCTGCAGCATGACCTGGAAGATCTGAATCCCGTGGTGACCCGTCTGGTTGCCATATCATCGATACTGGTCTGGTTTATGGTAGCTGCCACCGGCCGCTGGATAGGATTCAGCGGCTAGCATCAGGGATGGATTAGGAGAAACTGATTAATGAATGAATCAACCGAAGTGAAAGACGAAAAAACAAAAAGAAAAGATGATGAAACCGCCGCCCTGATTGTGGCGCAAACTTTCATCATCTTCTCTGCGATCTACTGGTTTCTGCAACTGGAATCAGTACGTGAGTTATTGGAACTCGCCTACGGATAATCAGCGCTATTTAAACGAAAACACAGTTACCATTCCATTCTTTACCCGGCTCGGATAACTGCTTTAGCTGAGGCATGGATGCGATCGCCCGCGACGCGGGCGCATTAAATCAACGCATCGGCGAGTAGTCAGTCGCCACCATATATTCTCTTTCGATTCCGCCCAAAATCTGCCCGTTGGCATTGGAGGCTTCGGCTACCTGTTGCCATTCAGGGTCCTGGCCAAATGCCCGCCAAGAAGCGCCAGCCGCTTCCATACTGTCGTGTTCCAGTATGTAAATGAGGGTGTCGTCAGCTTTCTCTTCATCTGTGGGAGTCCAGTAGCCAACCACTCTCATGCCGTGTTTGGCGAAAATTCGGGTGGTATGGTCACGAAACCGGGCGTGCAAGTTATCGAGATTGCCTGGTGTGGCAGTATAGGTCCGCAGTTCGAAGACCTTCTCACCTTGTGCTGAAACACTTAGCAGGCTGCCTGCTGTAAAGCCCAGAGTGATCGAAATGAGTGATATTCCCGTTATTTTAGTTAACTGCTTCACAAGCTTCTCCTGGAATGGGTTGGGGTTTTGGTAGGTCAGTATAATCAAGCAGACGCTTCAATTCGAATGCTGAAAGCGACCAATGTAGGACACAGGTGCTGGAAGTGTTGAATAAAATGGTGCTAATGTAGGGTAGTAGA
The DNA here is from genome assembly GCA_040218615.1 of Gammaproteobacteria bacterium. Classification (GTDB taxonomy): domain Bacteria; phylum Pseudomonadota; class Gammaproteobacteria; order Pseudomonadales; family Pseudohongiellaceae; genus UBA9145. The sequence continues at coordinate 79,493 of JAVJRC010000015.1, read as the reverse complement.
GACGCTTGTAGAATGATTAAAAACGCACTGAAATCAACGAGTTCCCTGATACTCATCAGCCTGTTCCTGCTGCCAGGTCTGGCCTCTGTGGCCGCCGAGCAAGACAGCCTGTTGCAGGCGCTGAATCAGCTTAGCAGGCTGGAAGAAGGCCGCGGCAATATGGATATCCAGCTTGCCGAGCCCTTGCTGCAGATCGCCGAGGAGTATCGGGCCGACGGTCGCTTCGCCGATGCCCATGCGGCGCTGGACCGTGGCATGCAGATTATTCGCGTCAATCACGGCCTCTATGCCAGCGAACAACTACCCTACCTGGAAAAGAAAATTGAAAACTACGCCGACTGGGGCGAATGGGAAGAGGCGAGAACACTGCTTGAACACTTGATGTGGTTGCATCGCACCAAGACCCGGTTGATCGATGAGCAGCTACTGACAGACTTGATGGATGTTTCCCATTTTCACTTGCGCGGAATTTCTGAAGATAGCCTGGAATACCAGTCTTACCATTTTCGTCGTGCCCTCTCGGCTAACTGGATTGCGGTGGGGGCGGGAGAACGGCTCTGGAGCCGCACCGATAGGCGTTTGGTGCCCATGCTCTACAACCTGGTCAAGCAGTATCACCTGCAAGCGGTTGCCGTTGCCCAGGGTGGCCGCGCAGGTTACGAGCTCCGTCAAATCGTACCCGGAACCGACTGGATTCGTGAGCGCTCCGAAATGCGCACCTATTACTACGACACCGGCATGCGCATTTTCAATCAGCTGGACGACATTTTTGCCAACCCGGAAGCCGTCGATGTCGAAGCGCAGGCTATGACCCGTTTATATAAGGCCGATTGGCAGGCCTTGTTTTCCCGGGACGCCCTGGCCCTGGAATCCTACAAAATGGCCTATGACGGGCTGCTGGCTGCAGACGTTGCAGCAGAATCGCTGAACAACTATTTTGCCAGTCCTTCGCTGTTGCCAGAAAGCGAATTTTATTCTTCTCTCGACAGCGCCCTGACGGCCAGGGCAGCACATCCATCGATTGCTGCGAATGATGAAGCAGGGCGTGGCTCTGCCCTGTATTTCGCCGAGTGGAGCGCATCATTCCCGTACGTCAGGTCGCCTTACCGCCAGCAAAATGGCAAGCAGCTTGAGAGTGGCTTTGCCCTGTTCTCTCTGAATCTGTCCGGATTGACGGAAATTTCCCGATGGTTGAGCCCGCGCACAGTGACCCAGTTTGGAGAGCTGCTGGATGCCACCTTGCTGGAAGCCCCCAGTGCAGGCCCACCCCGCCAGGAGCTGCGCGAGCGCCTCGAATGGCTGGAGTTCCGCCCCCGGCTCGTGGATGGACAGCCTGAACAGACCTCCACAACCCTGCTGTATCAACCGGCACCTGCGCCACAGCTGGTGGGTCTCTGAGCGGGTTCCCATCGGATCCGCCAGACCTGTCTTCACGTGGCGAGTAGCCTTTCTTTTCCTCGTGACCCACTATTAAATCTGTTTCTGGGCTGTGCTCAGCATCCTTGGTCGGCTTGGCTAAAGCCCTTGCAGGTTGTGGCCGATGGTACTTATAGGGCATTCAATTCGTCAACAAGAGGAGGAGTCATAGTAAAAATACCAGCACACAATCAGCAACATTCGATTCAGAAGAGGTTCGAATATTATGAGCGAAGTGAATCTTGTCAACAGCTCAATTGACAGCAGTACATCCTCCCAACCTGTATTTTATATTCTCGATACCAACGTCCTGATCCACGATCCAACCTCCATCCTAAACTTTGACGAACACCATGTCGTCATTCCTATCACAGTCCTTGAAGAACTCGACTCGCTCAAGAGCGGACGACAGGCCATTGCCGCTGATTGCCGGCAGGCGATTCGGGAATTGGATAAACAGCTTGGCCGGGCCAATCCGGTTGAGGTGGAGTCAGGAGTCTCCATTCAACGCTGCGAAGGTGACGAGCGCGGTGGTGTGCTCTCGGTGATGATGATGGAGACTCCAGAAAATCTGGTGATGCTGCCCACTCATCTCAACGACAACAAGATTCTCAATGATGTCGGTTACCTGAAACAGCAATTTCCTGACCGCAAAGTCGTGCTGGTCACTAAAGATATCAACGTGCGGCTCAAGGCGCGTGGTTGTGGAATCGAATCCCAGGACTACCACAGCGACCAGTTACTTTCTGATATCGAACAACTGAACAAAGGATATCTCGAATTTCCCGGCTCATTCTGGGATCTGGTTGCAGATGTGGAAACCACCCAGGAGCAGGGCAGGACACTCCACCGGGTATCCCGCTCGGTGTTTGGCCAGGAAGTTTATCCAAACCAGTTTATCTTCGACGAGGCAGGATTCATCGCCAGAATACTTTCTGTTACTGCAGACGAAACCACCCTGCTACACCTCAATTCGACACATATGATGGAGTGTGAGGCCTGGGGATTGAAGCCCAGAGACATTTACCAGGCCATGGCGATGAACCTGCTGCTGGATCCGGATGTGCACCTGGTTAATCTCACCGGCTCAGCCGGTTCCGGTAAAACCATTCTTGCCCTGGCGGCCGCCATCGAGCAGACAGTTCCCAATAAGCTCTACCGTCGTATTATCGTGACCCGAAGTACCCAGGGTCTTGATGAAGACATTGGATTCCTGCCAGGTACTGAAGAAGAAAAAATGGAACCCTGGCTGGGTGCTATCACGGATAACCTGGAAGCACTGCACTGGGAAGATGAGAATTGCACGAGCAGTGTTGAATATGTGCTCGGCAAAGTACCGTTGATGTTCAAGTCTCTGAACTATATTCGGGGCCGGTCATTTCAGAGCAGCCTGATAATTATCGATGAATCGCAGAATCTGACGCCTCACCAGATCAAGACAATTGTGACCCGTGCCGGCAATGGTTCCAAGGTCATTTGCCTGGGTAATCTGGCGCAGATCGACACGCCGTACCTGACGCCCATCAGCTCTGGTCTCACTTACCTGACCGAGCGATTTAAAGCCTTCGAGCAGGGTGGCAACATCCTGCTTCAGGGAGTACCCAGGTCGGTGTTGGCCGCTTTTGCCGAGGAGAATCTCTAGGCGGGTGATTGACGAGCCAGGCTGGCGTTGACGGTTATTCGTCTTCCGGGAAGTTCTGGTTCATGGTCTGGGCCGGGCTTTCCTTGCATGGCTCGCCAACCACGCGCGCAGGAATTCCCACCACCGTGCAGTGTGGTGCTACATCCTGTAGCACCACACTGCCGGCACCAATCTTGGCACTTTCGCCAATAGTGATATTGCCGAGCACTTTGGCGCCGGCGGAAATCAGAACTCCAGACTTGATCTTTGGATGACGATCTCCCTGTTCATTGCCAGTTCCACCCAGGGTGACTTGCTGCAGGATGGACACATTGTCATCGATAACCGAGGTCTCACCGATAACGATGCCAGTGGCATGGTCGAACATGATGCCTTTGCCCATAACACAGGCAGGATGGATATCGACTCCAAACACTTCAGAATTTCGACTTTGGAAAAACATGGCCAGTTCTTTACGGCCAGTCAGCCACAGGTAGTGTGCCAGTCGATGGACTTGAATCGATTGAAAACCTTTCAGGTAAAGTATGACTGGCAAGTAGGAACAGGTAGCGGCGTCGCGCTCGTATACGGCAACGATATCTGCCTCGGCTTTTTCAATGATTTCTGCGGAGGCTGAAGAAGCTGATTCATACAACTCCTGCACAGTCACTGCTGGCATGACGCCATCGGAGAGTTTATTGGCCAGGATAAATCCCAGCGAGGAGGCCAGGCTGCTGTGATTCAGAACGCACGCGTATACGTAGCTCGCCAGTAACGGTTCATTCTTGATGACCTGCTCTGCTTCAGTTCTGAGTTGTTCCCAGATCTCGGTTTTCATAGCGAGTGCTCGCTGAGGTCGCGGTGAGAGCAGGGCATTATAAGGCCTGCTTCAGCCGATACAAGTTTGCCCATGGAAGCCTGCGGCATGCTAGGACTTGCCTGGGAATATCCGGCTGAGCCAGGAGCCCGGAGATTTTTCCGGAAAAGTATCCTCAACAGCTCGCATAACATGCGGCTCGTCGATTAGCCGTTCACCCTTGCCGAATGCTACCAGCATGGATTTATGACAGAGAATATTGATCATTCGCGGCACGCCACCACTGTACTCAAGCAGGCTGCTCAGTGCGCTGCTGGTGAACATATGGCGACCACTGTAGCCAGCCTTGGCCAGTCGAAACTCGACGTAAGCTTCCAGGCCCTCCCTGTCCAGTTCAGGCAGGATGAAGGTCAGGCCGACATCCTCTTTGACCTGATGCAGGCCAGGCCGATCCAGCAAGGAATGCAGCTCAGGCTGACCAAACAATACCACTTTCAACGGCCATCTATCCTCGTACCGGACCTGGGTAAGCAAGTGAATCGCGCGGAGGGATTCTTCAGGCATCGCCTGTGCTTCATCGACAAAAAGAATGACCTGGCGTTTCTCTTTAGCGTCAGCGAGTATCGCAGCAGTGATTTGTTTCAGCAGCGAACGGTAATCCTTGCTCTTGCTGAAATCGAGATGCAGTTCTTCTGCGATATGTTGCATGGTCGCTTCTTCGTTCAGGATTGGGTGCGGAATAAAAGCAGTGCTGAACCGGCGCGGGTGCAGGCTGAGTGCATTGAGTACTTTGCGGCAAAGCAGGGTTTTTCCAGTGCCGACTTCCCCGGTTATCAGGCTGAAAGCACCTGGTTCCCCCATTGCCCGAATCAAGGAATCGAATGCCATCTGATGGCTGGGCAATTTCAGGAAATAGCGAGTGTTCGGTGTCAGCGAAAAGGGATACTGTGCAAGTCCAAAATGTTGTAAGTACATATTTGTCTGCTCAATATTCCTGCGCGTGCTGAATAGGGTCTGTCGCCATCGGCCGGTAGTTAGTTAATTGCGGCTTTCTTGAGAATGGATTTGGTTTTCTCAAGTTCTGATTCCAGCGAAGCGCGGGTTTCAGGCTCGATGGAAGGATTGGACAGCACGAAATAGGCAGTACGCACAACTTCCCGCCAGCGTGGCACTTTGGGCAATTGCTCCAGTCGCAGGTAACGGTCGAATGTCCGGGTGCGAAGTCGCCCATCGTCGATACTGACTGCCCAGATGTTGCTTTCCTCTGCCAACTCGATTTTTGATTTCTGGGTGGTGACCTCCCAGGTATGCAGTGCTGAGCGCATCAAGGTCACCAGCTGCTGACGGTATTCGCTCTCACTGCCCACTTCGGGCAGTTGTTGATCGATAAAACTGACCAGTTCATCAATGCCAGTGAGTTTGTCCAGCAAGGCCGGATATTTGGAAATCTCATCGGGTGTCAGCACGCTCAGACGCGTGCCGATTCGACGTATGTTTTGTTGAGCCTGACCCAGGAAGCTAACCAGCTCTACAGTATCCTTGGCCAGTTCCGAACTGGTCACCTTTGGCAGGGGCTCGGTGTCTTCCAGGAATAATACTCCGGTGCCCTCGTCGCTACCGAACAGGTTGAGCTTGCTGTTGAAGCGAACAGTTTTTGCGGCACTGGCATTGCTGTTGTTGAACGGAACCTCGACCTCGATTTCAACGCTGTGGCTGGTCGCAGCGCCAGCAGCTTCGGTGCTGTTATCATCACCTTCTTCCCATTGATTCAGCAGCGTCTTCGCCGCTTCATTGACTTCGGAATCGGTAAACAGGGCATGGATATCCTGCTCCAGCAATGAGGCTCGATCAGCATCCAGCAATTCTGCTGCCCGCAGGTTGAGGCTGAATATTCTGCCCGGCAGCTCAAAGGCGATAAAACCGGCCTCGATGGATTCCAGGACCTGTTGCAGCCGTAGTCTTGAGCTGCGCAGTTCTGCATCTGCCTCGGCGTATTGCTCGATCTGGGCTCGTAGTTTTACATTGTCCTCGTGTACCCGGTGCAGCATGCTCAACCGCAGCTGGTTCTCTACGCGGGATCTCAACTCTTCATTGTGAAAGGGTTTGGCCAGGTAGTCGTTGGCCCCCGTTTTAAATCCCTGGGTCAGGTCCTCAAGGTGATTTTTAGCAGTCACCAGAATGATCGGCAGTTCTATCTGGCTGTATTTTTGCCGTAGCTTCTGGCAAACCTCATAGCCATTAAGGCCTGGCATCATCAGATCCAGTAACACCAGATCCGGTTTTTTCTTGTCCACCACGTTGAGTGCATCGAGACCGTTGGAGCACTTCACTACCGTGTAATCTTCCAGCTGTTGACCCATGACCACGCGATTAATCTCATCGTCATCGACTACCAGAATGGTGATGTCCTGCTCGCTTCGAAGTTTGGGTGTGTCGTCGACCTTGTTCGCTTGCTCCAGATAGTCTGCCCGGCGAATCATCTGCTTCTGGATGTTGGGCGACTTGACCGCTCGAGTCTGATCCAGTGAGACTCGCAAATCAAAGCTGAACTTCGAGCCCAGGTCGAGTTCACTCTCAACCTTGAGCTTGCTTCGATGCATCTCAACCATGCGCTTGGCCAGGGGCAGACCCAGCCCAATACCACTGGCATTCATCTGCTGGGAAGGCAGCTTTTCGAAAGTCTTGAAGATCGTTTCGTGGTCAGTCTTGTGGATACCGATGCCGGTATCCCGCACAGTGACAGTGACATTGTAGTCGGATGTGAGGGTGGCGGAGATTACCACTTCTCCAGAGTAAGTAAACTTGATGGCATTGGAAGTCAGGTTAACAAGAATCTGTTGCAGTCGGTCTTCATCTCCGGCCACCAGGGGCAGGTCTGAATCCACTTCTGTGCGCAGGTCAATTTTCTTGTCGCCAATAAGCGGCTTGCACACAGCGATTACCAGGGTAAGCAAGCTGTTGAGGTCGACCGGGCGAAACCGCACATAGGTGGCTTCTTCCTTGGCAGCCGAAAAATCCAGGAGATCATTAACCAGCTTGGTGAGGCGGTCGCCACTGGCCCGGATGAGTTCCAGGTTTCTGGTGATCAGCTCAGTGTCCTGGGATTTTTTTTCAAATTCCGACAGCGCTGTCTCTGCCAGACCGTTGATGCCAAACAGGGGAGTGCGCAACTCGTGGGACACATTGGCCAGCAGGTCGTCCTTGATCTGTTCTGATTTGACCAGGTTGTTGATGGCGAGCAGTTGCGCATCTTCTTTTTCCTGCTTGATCTGGTTGTAGCGATAGGAAAGACTGAGTGAGAGCAGCAAAGCCTGGGCGATCAGGCCAACATCGTAGGCATTGGTGGTCAGCTGGTTGTTGGGAAAAGCCGGCCACATTTGCAGCAACATCAGGATGATGGTGCCCAGCAAAAAGACACTGATCGCTGCCATATGCACGACGGCAGTGACATTACCCCGGCGAATGGCATCCACATTAGTGTAAAACACCAGGGGAATAGCCAGCACCAGCAGGAATATGAACTGGTATTGAAAGATTTTTTCATTGGGAAGCAGGGTAAGCAGTATTACCACTACGAAGCCGGCAATAAATAACTTAACGATATTGTCGAGCTTGGTATTGGTCTCCCATATACGCAGTAGCGATCTCTGGAACAATAATGCGGTAATCACCATCATTGGGTAGATAATGCGCTCGGAAAAATCAACCAGAAAACTGCCCCGATAAAATTCATCAGTCAGATAACGCAGGTGTTTTGAGTCGAGAAAAATGAAGGCAGTTTGAGTTGCGATCGCCAACACGTAAAACAGATAACTGGATTCCCGGATGGTGGCAAACAGGAACAGGTTATAAAAAATCATTGCCAGCAATATGCCGTACTGCAGTCCGAGCAAGGTATCAGAGCGCACACTTTGCTGTTGGAAGCTGGTTTCATCCCAAAGCTTGATTGGCAGACGCAGCGGCCGGGCGCTGGTTACCCGGGCATAGAACTCGCTACCGTAGCTCTCATCGACTACCAGCGCGAACCCGCGATTCAGGGTCTTGATCTCTCGAGGATCTTCCAGCGTGCCCAGGATATATTCGGAATCAACCTGGCCATTGGGATTCAGACTATAGAGTTCTATACCGCCGCGCGTGATTCCTGCGACCAGTTTGGGTGGTCCAAACTCCAGTATTTTCTGGGCGCCCGGTTCCATGTTGGACCAGTCCAGGGAAAAACGTATCCAGTAGGCAGAACTGGTAAGCCCGAAATTCAGCAGGTCCCTGTTATAGGGAATAAAATTGACATTGAAGTTGGCGCTGAGAACATCGTCTATGTTGAGTTGTTCGGTGTTGTCCTCGTAGTACTCAATATAGTTGGTAACGGCAACAGTCCCGGTATCCGGGCTCACCTCAATGGATTGGGCAGTGGCGAGGGAACAAAGCAGGGCCAGGCCGCACATTTGTGCCAGCCTCACCAGGAGGCGATGTACCAATGTCCGGTCTGCAGGCCGATTGGATGTGCAGGATTTGGCCACGATATAAGGGATAGGCTCTCCGCGAGCGAGACTGGTGAAGTAAGCAATTGGATTGATTGGGGAATTCTATAGCCTCACCGAGGCAAGAACAACGACATGTCAGCTAATTTGATCAATAATTTCAGGTAGATAGCACGAAATATTCAATAAAATCCGCGGCAGAACTACATTCGCCGGGCAATTCCGATTACCATCGAACAATGAATAAAGCACTCAACATTCAGATTTCCGGTTTTTTCTCGCGATTGCATCAGATTGGCTTGCTGCTGTGCTGCCTGTCACTGAGCCTCCAGCCTAACGCCCAGGAGCGTGACCAGTATCAATACTGGCTGGAATTGGCAGCGGCTGACCAACGCTACGCAGACCGGGCATTGGAAGTAGGCAGAACCCAGGCCTTCCTCGAGTTTCTTGGAGAGGGGTCTGTGGTTTTCAGGGACGGCCCGGTAGATGCGCTGGCGCTTTACTCTTCACCTACCTTCTCGGGCAACGACCTGACCTGGGAAGCACACTACATCGATGTGTCGCGTGCGGGAGACCTTGGCTTGTCCGCGGGTCCGATGGCCATTATAGATTCCGGCGATGATAATGATCCCAATTTATTTGGGCACCTCATCTCTGTTTGGAAAAAACAAAATGACGAATGGAAACTGGCCGCAGACATGGCCGTCCTGATTCCGGGCTTTCTCAGCCTGGAAGTGGAACCTTCCTTTTCCGATACCCAGCCCGTGTTCGACGAGACTGCTCACCCGGTGATGGCAAACTCCGGTGACAACAGCCTGCAGAGTTTAATCGATGCTGACAACACCTTCGGCCGTTCCATCAATATACGGGGTGGCCAGCGAGCCCTGTTGCGTTATGGTCTGGAAAATATTCGGGTGTATCTTCCAGGTATGGGTCCCGCAGTCGGTGCCGACGTGGCCAGTTCGGTCTACGGCGCGTTTCTTGATGCTCAACTGGAGACCACCACCCCGCTGAACCTGGAGCACATGGGTGGCTATCTCAGTGAATCGAAGGAAATGGGCTATACCTACGGGGTGATGTCTACCAATCTTGAAGAGGTACAGGTGGGTTTTCGCACCAATTATCTGCGCTTGTGGCGACTGAACAACGCCAACGAGTGGCGGATCGCCGTTGAAGTCCTGCGGCCAATGTCTGGTTAAAGTCCCTCTGAATTAGTCAGAGAATCCCTGGTTGTCTATCACCACGTCTCTGCTGCCATAAATCGTACTGTGGCCTTGCTGGTTGACCAGGTGCAAGGCCAGCTCATAGCGACCATTCTCCAGGCTGGTGGTATCAAACTGAAAATCAAAGCCCAGGTTGGGTGCCTGAGGATCGCTCTGTACGTTTCTCACCGCAACCACATCAGGTCTGGGTATGCCGTAATCGATTGTTGCCACAGCTTCGCCATCGATTAGCAGTTCGATCATCGCCACGCCAATGTCTTCGTTGTACGCCCAGCCATTGACGGCAACCTGCCCGGTCAGGGTCTGCCCGGCGACGGGGCTGTCTATCCACGCGTGAGTGGGAAACGGGCAGGGGGAGGCAGGCTCGACCTTGCTGTCGCCATCAGGAATCTGAATTTGATCCAGAAAGTAGTATGAGAAGGCCTTGTCACCGTTGAAAAGCGACAGGTCTGACACTTTGGTGACGGACTCACTGAGATTGCAAACTGTGTGCATGAGTGCATCTTTATCATCAATATTCAGGCTGCTGTCTTCTTTGACAAAAAGTGCGGGCTGGCCCTGGAATTGAGCGAGTCCGGATATGTCCTTGGCCCAGAGGCGGATCTGGGTGATGCGTCCGTCGCGCACGGCTTTGTCTGTATCCAGGGTGAATACTGTATCGGTGATGTCGGCAAACTCGGCCTGTGCTGCTGTGTAGTAATTATCGGTTAGCAGTAGACGGCTTTGTGTCTGGAAGTAATTACCAAGCAAAGGTTCGGTGTGAGCAGCAAATTCTTTCCAGCCAGCCATCTTGTTGGACAAGACCCCGGTGCCCAGAATCGTTTGTAGTTGTAGCTGAAACGCCTGCGAGCCAACGCCAATGAACGCAATCATGGTGCCAGCAAAGCCGATAGCAGGAATGGCCAGCACGATATTTCGGGCATATTGTTTGCTCCGTGCCGACTGTATTGATTGGTAGAGACTGCGAAGTGCCGCTGGCACCGCAACCAGTAAAGGGAAATAGCCGGACAGGGGCCAGTGAATTGAGGTGCTGTTGGCATCGGTCCAGGGAGCGAGCAGCCAATAGACGCTGAGATTGGTGATGGCAAAAGCCAGCAAAAGTGCGGCCTGTCTTTCCCCGGCCTGGCTTTGTTTGAGCAGGCACCAAAGCGTGTACAGAAATACCAGATACAAAGGGGGCGTCACCAGGGCGGCCTGTTTAAACAGGTGTAACAGGCCGGCAGGTTGAAACTCCCAGGGATGGCGTTCTACCAGGTAAAAACTGGCGCTGCTCAATTGGTTACTGAGATTAAACCAGAGTATGGGAATCAGTCCCAAAGACGCCAGTGCAACTGAGCACCAAAAACGAGTGTTGCGCCATTGCCTGTGTTCGGCTTTAAACAGCAACAGAAACAAGACCGCGGCGAGAGGATAGAGAAAGAAGCGATAATGTGTACTAAGGCCCAGCGCTACAAACAATCCCGTCGCCAGCCAGTATCGCCAGGCATCCGTGCGCAGGGCCCGCTCGAAACTGCCTATGGCGAGCAGGCCGAAGAATATAAGTGGGACATCCGGCACTGCCAGCAGACCCAGGAATCCACCCAGCGGTAAGCAGAGCGTTAACAGCGATGACTCCAGTGCCTGGCGATGACCGCTTACAGGTTTTGCCAGCCAGTAAACGAGGAAGGGAATGCTGCTTCCCAGCAGCAGAAACCAGCTACGCACCTGTAAACTGCCCGCCGGTTCAAATCCGCTACCCAGTCCGGCGAGCAGGGCGGTCATGAAAGGCAGGTCACTATAAGCCAGGGCCAGGCGTGTCGATGCCCACCAATAGAATATCTCGTCACTGTACAGATCGAGCACAATGGCGAGATAGATTTTGATGCAGAGAACGAGAAGAAAAGCAGGGATAAACCAACCCAGTATGGAACGTTCCCGGGTAGTTTCTTTTTGCACTGTGCAGGCTCCCTAGACTTGAACCACCTGAATCAGGTTGTTAGGCACCATCTTGCTGGAAAGACGCTTCAGGCTGGCAATGAACGAAGCCAGAATGGCAAGCGAGACCACAATCCAGACTGACGAGAATACGGGGTTGTTGGCAAAAGTGCCAATCTGGTAAGTCACTGTGGCTGTAATATAGGCAAGCCCGGTACTCCAGCTGAATACCAGCAAAGTCCAGCGCCAGCCTGCTTCCTTGTTAACCGCGCCGAGCACTGCCACGCAGGGTGCGTACAGCAGCACAAATACCAGATAGCAGAAGGCGGCAAATGGACTGGCGAACAGGGCCGCCATATTGGTGAGCGTGGTGCCCTGTACTTCCTGCTCTTCGGCCACGGCTTCAACGTCAGTCACATCGCCGATGGAGATTCCCAGTGGATCTGCCAGTGCGCCTGTAAGCCCGACCAGTTCGGAGCCGATGGAGGCAATAGCCTCGGTGCCTGCGGCGACCAGATCAGGAGGTGAACCATCGTCCTCACCCGACTCGGGTTCGCTGTAGAGCGCATCCAGTGTTCCCACGATGGCTTCTTTGGCAAACATGCCGGTGAACAAACCGACGGTTGCTGGCCAGTTGTCCTGCTGCACTCCCATCGGTGAGAAAGCCGGAGTGATGGACCTGCCGATAGCGCTAAGCACGGATTCATTGGAATCTTCATTACCAAAACTGCCATCTGTACCGATGGAGTTCAAAAAGCTGAGTGCAATCACTACTACCACGATGGTTTTGCCGGCGCGGAAAATAAATCCTTTCAGCCGGAACCAGGTGGTCAGCAGGATGTTACGCAGTACCGGCACATGATAGGCCGGCATTTCCTGAAAAGAGGGTGTAATCTCGCCGGTGAACAACTGTTTGCGAAACACCCAGCCAGTAAATATGGCCAGGGCAATGCCTAGCAGGTAAAGACCAAAGACGATGTTCTGCCCGTTTTGCTGGAAAAAAGCTGCCGCAAACAATGCATAGACTGTAAGCCTTGCGCCACAACTCATAAAAGGCGCCATGGCGATAGTCATGAGCCGGTCACTGTCCCTGCCCAGTGATCGGGTGGCCATAACAGCAGGGACATTGCAGCCGAAACCAACAATCAAGGGAACAAAGGCATTGCCGGGTAAACCAATACCACTCATCAGTCGATCGATGACAAATGCAGCACGGGACATATAGCCCGAATCTTCCAGGACCGAGAGGCAAAGATAGAGAAATCCGATAACCGGAATAAACGTGGCAACCAGGGTAATACCACCACCAACGCCCTGGGCAAGCAGCGTGATAATCACGTCTGGTGCCGAGATTTGCTCCAGCAGCCAGGTAGTACCGTCCACCAGCACTGCTGCGAACAAAATGTCAAAGAAATCGATGAATACGGCGCCCAGGTTGACTGCAAAAGTAAACATCAGATAAATCATTAACAGGAAGATAGGCACCCCAAGCCACCTGTTAAGCACCACATTGTCCAGGCGCTCAGACAGGCTATGACTGCCCGGTATCATTTCAACCACGCCGTTAACCAGCCGCCGGGACTGGTGGTATCGACGTAATACGGGATCGGCTTCGGAATCTTCTGGCGCATCCAGTTTTTCTGCTGTCGGTTGTCCCTGCTCAAGATGCTGAACTATGGTGTCTGCAAGATTGCTCACACCTTCCCGGCGAGAGGCAATCATACTGACAACAGGAAGCCCGAGGTTTTTCGAGAGAGTGCCAGGTGTAACTGATATCCCCTGTTGCCCGGCAACATCGAGCATGTTGAGCACGACCACAATAGGGATGCCCATATCCTGAAGTTGCTGAGTTAATACGAGACTGCGTTCCAGATTGGTGGCGTCGATAATGTTGATGATGAGATCGATGTGGCCCTGTTGGAGATAGTCGTAAGCGATCTTCTCGTCTACACCGCTGTATTCCTGTTCCAGCGAATAGATCCCTGGCAGGTCCACGATTTCCAGCTCGTGTCCGGACAATTGGCAGAAGCCAAATTTCTTCTCCACAGTGACCCCAGGCCAGTTGCCTACTTTCTGGCGCGCACCGGTAAGCAGGTTGAATAAGGTGGTCTTGCCACTGTTGGGATTGCCGATCAGGGCGATGGATTGCCTGCGGTTTTCAGACATGGGTTTACTGAATCTCCACGGAGATGATTTCAGCTTCAGCCCTGCGGATGCTGACAAAGCTTCCACCCACCTTGATCTGCATGGGGTCGCCCAGGGGGGCATAACGGAGTACTTCCAGCGCTGAGCCAGGAATGACGCCCAGGGCATAGAGGCGGCTGCGTAATTCGGCAGGTTTTTCCGCGATATCCAGCACCACACAGCGATCGCCGCGTTTGGCTGCAGACAAACTGGTATTGACCATAGCGTCCATTTTCAAGATTAGTATTGAATTATCAGTTACTTACCGGGGACTGATCGAGAGGGGAGAGACCGTCTCAGGGAGGCTAAATTAACAGATTCAAATCTTGTTGACAATCATTCTCATTTAGATTTAAATTACCCCCAATCTACTGAGGAATAGCCATGTACGTATGCATTTGCCGCCAAATCACTGACAACCAGATCAAAGACATGTGCCGTGATGGCGTAAGTTCTGTGACTGATTTGCGGGATCGCCTTGGTGTTGCCTCTGTCTGCGGCAAGTGCAGCAATCTGGCCCAGAGCATCGTCAAGGAATATGCGCGCACAACTCCTTATGTGAATGCTGGATAGGTCCAGCACTCGCTCCACTCCCTCATTTCCGCTACTTCAACCTCTTCTCCGGAAACTGGCTTTGCCCGAACGCCAGTCTTGCATCAGATGATTGTCCTGGTCAGCACCAGGCTTTGCCATTAAATGAAAATGGGATTGCTTCTCATTAGAATTTACCAATAAATTCAATAGCTTACCTGCGCTTCTGCTTGACATTTCCCTGCCTGGAATTCATGCTTGTGCAAACCAACTTTAGAGGGAACTTCCATGCAAGCCGATGCCACCGTCATCAAGCATTTGAATCAGGCTCTGGCCAACGAACTGGTCGCCATTAATCAGTATTTTCTCCACTCCAGAATGTATCAGGATTGGGGACTGAGCAAACTGGCGGAAAAGGAATACGAAGAGTCCATCGATGAGATGAAGCATGCCGATGAACTGACCCAGAGAATCCTCTTTCTCGAAGGCCTGCCAAACCTGCAAAATCTCGGCAAACTGCTGATCGGCGAAAATACCCGCGAAATGCTTGAATGTGATCTGAAGCTGGAGTTAAAGGCCTGTCCTGATCTCAAGGAAGGCATTGCCCACTGTGAGTCCGTTGGCGACTACGTCAGCCGCGACTTGCTGAGCAGTATTCTGGATAGTGAAGAAGAGCACGTAGACTGGCTTGAAACCCAGTTGTCCCTGATAGACCGGATTGGTCTGGAGAACTACCAGCAATCCATGATGTAGGGGCCGTCGGAAGCACTGTGGCGGCCTGGCAGGGCGGCCCACGACTGCTCATAATCCTGCAAGCACTCCATTGCTTGAAAGGGAACAGGTCTGCCCATCGCGCTGGCATACCAGGTCTGTTCCCTTCAAACGCCGACCTCGGCCAATCTCCATAAAATTCCCTGTCCCCGTCGGCTCGTGGGCGGTAACATTCATTTTGTTTCCTGGCCAGTCGATAAGCAGAGAGAGGTCGCAATATTCAGCCGATGAACTGGCGACCTGCCAGTGGCACACACCGAATTTATGCATGCTTGTATCGACTTAGGTTCCAACAGCTTTCACCTGCTCATCGGGGAGTGGGATGATGGCAAAATCCAGATCGTCGAGCGCCTCAGTGAAAAAGTGCAGCTTGGCGAAAACGTCGGCAAGACTGGCGAAATCTCCGAGGCAGCCTTCATCAGAGGCGTCAATTGCCTGCGCCGCTTCAAGCTGCTCATGCGACAGTATCCGCTGGAGCAGTACTGGGCACTGGGCACCAATACCTTCCGCATCGCATCCAACACCCCACAGTTCCTTGCTGCCGCCAAAGAAATCGGTATCGATATTTCGGTAATTTCAGGTGTGCAGGAAGCGGTACTTATCTACGCCGGGGTCATTAGCGATCTTCCATTGAGCGAAGCTCATCGCCTGGTGATCGATATAGGCGGTGGCAGTACAGAAGTCATTGTGGGCTGCCACCATGATCGGCTGCTGACTGAATCTCTGGCGGTGGGCAGCGTTGCCTGGCGAGACAAGTTCTTCGCTGAAGTCGCGTCGGATCCGGATCATTTGCTTTCGGCTATGAACATGGCAAAGGAGCGCGCCCGGGAGGATTTCGGTCGCGTCGCTGCTGGGGTGGGGCGGGCTGGATGGCAGGAGGCTCACGCATCCTCTGGAACAGTGAAAATGCTGGCCAATATTTGCCAGGGTCAGGGTTTCCCTGCTGGTGAGATTTCGCAAGAGGCATTGCACGGTATTCAGAACACTGCGATCGAGACCATCATAGAAGGAAATAGCCTGGAAGGCTTGAAAGAGGCGCGAAGAGATTTGTTGTTGCCGGGCTGGAGTGTGTTGTCCGGGCTGATGGAAGCCTATCAGGTGGATAGATTGCGCTTCAGCGCCACAGCCTTGCGAGAGGGTATGCTGGACTTCATGGTGAAGAACGAAAAGACTCTTGATGCCATGACCCGATCAAACCTGCCCGATGTCAGTCTGGCAAAACATTGAAGTAAACCCCGCAATAAAACCCCGCGACATAACCCAGAAATAAAAAAGAGACCTGCTGCTTTTCGGATCAAATGCGCGTGAGCTTTTTCAGTAGCAGCGTTTGCACACCAATATTTTCGGTTTCAGTTTGAAGACCCGATTCGGGGGGTGGCAGGTAGTTGCCATCTGCCTGCAGTTCCCAGGACTGGACAGAATCGTTTAGGTAGAGCTCAAGCTCTTCCATGATGCGATTGGCAAGCTTCTTTCGGATAATCGGAAAACAGACTTCAATTCGATGTGACAGATTACGTTCCATCCAGTCAGCACTGGCGCAGTAAACCTGGTGGTCAGCGTTTTCGAAATAGAATACCCGCGAATGTTCCAGGAAGCGTCCCACCACAGAAATCACCCTGATATTTTCACTGACCCCGGGGATGCCTGGCTTCAAACAACAAATTCCGCGCACGATTAGCTCAACCTGTACGCCAGCCTGGGAGGCCTGATACAGCGCCTTGATTACAGCCTGGTCGGTTAAGCCGTTCACTTTGGCGATAATACGCGCTGGCTTCCCGTTCGCAGCGGCCTCAGCTTCTGCTTCGATCATTTTCAATGTAGATTTGCGCAAGTTAAACGGGGCATGAATCAGCAGCTTGGGGTGAATTTTCTTGCCCATGCCGGTGATTTGCTGGAACACCTTGTGCACATCGGCACATATGGTCTTGTTGGCGGTGAGTAAACCGTAGTCAGTGTAGACCAGCGAAGTTTTACGGTGATAGTTACCGGTTCCCAGGTGTGCATAGCGTTTGAGTTTGTTGCCCACCCTGCGCACGATCAGCAACATCTTGGCGTGAGTCTTGTATCCCATAACACCATAGACAACAACCGCGCCGGCTTCCTGAAGGATGCTGGCGAAGGCAATGTTTTCTTCTTCATCGAATCGGGCACGTAATTCGATCACCACAGTGACTTCTTTGCCGTTACGAGCTGCCTCAGCCAGCGCCTCTACCAGTTCTGAAGATTCATTGGTTCGATACAGTGTCTGTTTAATAGACAGCACAGTGGGGTCTTTGGCGGCCTGCCTGAGCCAGTCAATGATTGGCAGGAAAGACTGATAGGGATGCAGCAGAAGCTGGTCCTCTTTTTCCACTGCGGCAAAGATGTCGTGGTCTTCATCCAAAGCTAGCGGTGTCCCGGGAGAGAACTTGGGAAAGCGCAAATCCGGACGGTCCACCATTTCAAGTAATGCGGTAAGGCGTTGAAGGTTTACTGGTCCATCAAGCCGAAACAATTCTTCTTCGGATAAATTGAAATGTTCCAGCAGGAAATCCGTTAATTCTTTCGGGCACCCCAGGCTGACTTCCAGCTTGGTTGCGGCTCCGAAACGACGGGAATGCAACTCGCCCTGCAGTGCGCTGGCCACGTCTTCCACTTCCACGTTGGACATTTCCAGGTCCGAGTTTCGTGTCACGCGAAACTGATGACATTCTTCCACCGTCATGCCCGGAAAAAACTCGTCTACGTGGGCATGAATAATTGAGGAGAGAAAGACGAAATTGTCGCCCTCGGGTTCAATGTCACCAGGCACTTTAATGAGGCGGGGCAAGGACCTGGGCGCTGGCACGATGGCCAGTCCGCTTTCCCTGCCAAATGCATCCTTGCCCTTCAGAGACAGGATGAAATTTAGGCTCTTGTTGACCAGACGCGGAATCGGATGAGCTGGATCAAGACCGAGGGGACTGATTACCGGCAACACTTCGTCGTAAAAATAGGTCCTGGTCCATTTCAACAGGGGTTTGCTCCACTCGCTGCGTTGCAGGAAACGAATGTTTTCCCTGGCCAGGGAAGGGAACAGTTCTTCATTGAGAATTCGGTATTGCTCGTCTAGTGCTGCATGCACTTCTTCGTGAATCTGCTTGAGCACCTGTTCAGGATATTTCCCGTCTGGGCCCGGGCGCTGCCTGCCGAAATCCAGCTGTTTCTTCAGTCCGGATACGCGTATCTCAAAAAATTCATCCAGGTTGGAGCTGAAGATGAGCAGAAACATCAATCTTTCCAGCAGTGGATTGGCTGGGTTGCGTGCCTGGCTCAGCACCCTGAGATTAAATTTCAGGTGTGACAGTTCCCGATTCTCGTAGAGATCGTGGTTGTCCAGGTCGATTGCTTGTTGTCCAGGGGAGGCAGAGGAAGACTCCTGCTCTGGGTCAGCCTCGGTCTTGGCGACCAGGGACAGCGTTGTTTTGTGGGCTTGGTCTTCCACGGAATTCGATATTCTAATGTATTCAGGGACGTCTGGTGGATTGAAACCGCGAAAGCCTGATTCAGTGATGCTGAATCATATTGGCTGCGGGAGAAGGAGCATAACACCGCAAACCTTGCGATCAAAATGTCATTTTCCTGTAACAATCACTCCTGTGGCGCGGTAGCCAATTTCTGCTCAGTTGGATCGACAGTAGCCTCTTCGCTTGCTTCCAACTGGAATCGGCTGGCAGGAAACTGGCAGGTGAAGCAGCTGCCTTTCCCGGGTTCGCTCTCGATTTTTAACTCACCGTCGTGTCGGACCACGATGTGTTTGACAATGGCCAGTCCCAGGCCCGTGCCACCAGTTTGAGTCGATCGGCTGACATCTATGCGATAGAAGCGCTCAGTCAGGCGAGGAATATGTTGTGGTTCTATACCCAGGCCATTGTCTTTGATGGCGATGGCAAGGCGCTCCTCATCATGTTCCACGGACACGCTGATTTCGCCATTGGCGGGCGTGTATTTGGCGGCGTTTACGATCAGGTTAGACAGGGCAGAGTAAATTTCGCTGCGTTCGCCCAGGAACCGGATTGCATCCGGGCAGCTCACACTAAACTTTTGGGACTTGTCTTTGTATATTTGCATGGTGTCGCTGCGCACTTCGGAGAGAAGCTGGGCAAGGCTGAAGCGATCCTGCTGTTTGGGTTTGAGTTTGGTTTCCAGGGACGACAGCATGAGCAGGTCTTTGACAATATTTTCCATACGCTGCGACTGCTGGTGCATCTGCTCAATAGGCTTCTGCCATTTCTTGTCCAGGTCGTGCATATTGTCAGTGATAGCTTCCAGGTAGCCCTTGATCACGGTGATCGGTGTGCCCAATTCGTGGGAAACATTGCCGACAAAATCCTTGCGCATGAGTTCCAGACGGTGAAGCTGGGTAATGTCGCGAACAATCATCAGGCGCTCGTGTTTGCCGAATACCGCAATCTGGAATTCCAGAACCTGGGAGGCATCTCCCGGGGCACTGATCTTTAGCGGCACATCGTAGTTTTCACTGTTAAAGTACTCAGAAAATTTCGGATCACGAACGAGGTTGGTAATAGATTGCCCCCGGTCCTGCGGATAATGCAGTCCCAACAGATCCTCGCTTGCGCGGTTCCACCAGTCGAGGTTGTTGTGCCGGTTGATCATGATGACTGCAATTTCCAGTGCAGCAGATGATTCCTGTGCCTTGTGCAGGATTTTTTCCAGGTAGGCGCTGGCCCTCCGTTCCTGCTTCTGCAGTCGGTAGATGCCATCGAATATAGTGCCCCAAATGCCGAAACTCTCGGGTGGGGCGGATTTGTCAGCGGTGTGATCCTTGGCCAACCACTTGTGCAGCCGATTCAGTTGCACCATGTCGATGATGACCAGGGTGGCAAAATATAGCAGCAGTGCCGGTAATAGAACGTCCAGCCAGTAGCCCAGCAAACTGACTACCACGAGTAAGCTCAGATATCGCCTGATTTCACTGCGCCAGTTGTACAAGCGAATCACTCCTTGTCAGAAGACCCAGGCCGGTGCCGGCTTGAGCTCGTTGCGTCGCATGTTACCCTAATAAAGGCATTGTAAAGGAACGGGCAATTGAATTCATGGTGGCATCAGCGTAAAGCTCGCTCCGAATTACTTTGTCCGGGCTCGAGAGGGCGCGTATAATCCGCCACCGCAGCGATGTCGCTGCTCTATCAGGAAACCTTTATGAACATCGCAATACGCAGAATCGCCTACGCGATTTTGACTTTAACCAGCACCATCAGCACAGTCAGTCACGCAGACCCGGGGCAATTTTACCTGGCGCCTGGAGTCCAGTGGATGAACTTCGACGACGGCACCATGCTGGACAAGGATTGGGGCTTCTCGGCCGGCCTGGGATTCCAGATGACCGAACGATTCAGTGTGGAACTGGGCACTTTCGATCTCGACCCGGAACAACAGACAGGCGGCGAGATAGACCTGGACCATTACCGTGTCGATGGTATTTATGATATCGGCAATACCCTGGGCGCCTGGCAACCTTTTGTCGTGGCCGGTCTGGGTAACACCAAATTTGATGGCGACAATGATTCGATTCTGAATTTCGGTGCCGGCCTCAAGCTGCAGCTAAGCGACAATCTGGAATGGCGAACTGCCATCCGCCGCTTTCAGTATCTTGGTCGAGACCTGGAAGACATCGATTACGGCATAGACTCTGCTCTGGTGTTGTACTTTGGTCTGGGTAATGAGCGCAGATCCAGCACACCCGCCGTAGCAAGAAGTGAGCCTCGCCCATCGACTCCTGCGGCTACGCCTCCCAGAACCTCGACGCCAAGCGAACCCGTGGTAAGAGATTCAGACCGTGATGGCGTGCCCGATTCCGGCGATGCCTGTGCAGACACGCCAATGAACTACGCCGTGGACAATCGCGGCTGTCCGATTCCCGTGGATGGCACGGCACGAATCGAGTTGCTGGTGAATTTTGATTTTGACCGCTCTGAAGTCAAGCCCGAGTATTTCAGTGAAATTCAGGAAATCACAGATTTCATGGAACAAAATCCGGATGTAGTCATTGAACTGGAAGGGCATACAGATTCCAGAGGTTCGGAGCAATACAACCTGGGCCTTTCACAGCGCAGAGCCAATGCTGTTCGACAGGTGATGGTTGACCGCTTTGGCATCAGCCCAGGCCGCATTACAGCGAGAGGTTTTGGTGAAAGCCAACCTGTCGCCAGCAATGAAACTGACGCCGGACGTGCCCAGAATCGTCGGGTGATTACCGTTATTATCCAATCGCTGCAAACCTTTGAGCGGCGCTAAGCGCAGCTGATTGTTCGCAGCATCCTGGCCCGCGACTCTGAAACTTTGGGAGTTCGCGGGACAGGTCATCAGGAGGTTGAATGGCCGGGCACGAGGTGTCGTGCGAAGCTGATTCATTGCAGTCCTCGCAACAATTCCCAGGAATCTTCAATACCGCTCTGTGCTGGTCCAAGGTAGAGCGGCTTGATCCTGCGCCGCCCACTGCCGTGGTGTCTGCGCTTCTGGACAGTGACTCTCTTACGGAACAGCTGGTTGCCAGGGCAGGCTCCAGTTTTCAGGTGCAGAGGCTGGAGGAAGAGTGGTGCGTGTTGTCAGAGCTGTCCCTGCGGCGGGAATTCGGTCCTATTCAAGAGTCCCACCGCTTCTGGTCCCGCAAGGTATTGCTGTCAGGATTGGGCCAGCCCTGGGTCCTGGCCCATACCATCATGCCGGAACACTCCTGTTGCAGCGAGTTGCAACAAGTCTTGCAACTGGGTGATCAACCCCTTGGCAGGTATCTGTTCACCAAGCCAGAATTGATTCGGGCAAACTTGCAGTTCACTGCTGCAGCAAACGGGTTGTGGGGCCGTCGCAGCGTGTTTTATCTTTTCAGCAAACCCATCATGGTGGCAGAATTTTTCACGCCACACTATGTGCAACAGCTACAGTCTGAATAACCTCGATTCACTGACTGGTTTTTCAGTTCCCTTGCACTATACTCAGATTAGCCTGGTATCACGGTCCTGGCAGTTTTCCTTTCCAGTGTAACCAGGCATCAGTCTCTCTACCCATGGCATCTGACAAGGAGGTTGGATTATGGACAGAGCATCCAGTGCCAGCGCTACACTGCAGCAAGACCACACAGCATTCAGTTCCGAGCCATCAATCGATCCTACCCAGCTCTATTTGCAGGAAATCGGCTATGTGCCGCTGTTGAGCGCCGATCAGGAAGTAGACCTGGCCCGACGTGCCCTCGCTGGCGACGCGGACTGTCGAGCGAGGATGATAGAGGCCAATCTGCGCCTGGTGGTCAAGGTTGCGCGCCGCTATCGTAATCGCGGGCTGAATTTTCTTGATCTGGTGGAGGAGGGCAATCTGGGCCTGATCCACGCAGTGGAGAAATTTGATCCCGAACGGGGTTTTCGATTTTCCACCTACGCAATCTGGTGGATCCGGCAAAGCATCGAAAGGGCCTTGATGAACCAGGTCCGCTGCGTTCGCCTGCCTGTGCATATAGAAAAAGCCCTGTACCGGGGAAAACAGAAAGAGCGGAAACTGAAAATGCAGCGCAGCAGGGCTGCGGGCAGGGATCAATTGACAACCGCAGTGGAACAACTGCTGGCCGAGGTGCGGGAGCTGAAAAGGCTGGACAGGAAAGAAGTTGCCCTGGATGCGCCAGTGCGAACTGACTCATCACTGACGGTCATCCAAACCCTGTGCGCCGAACCGGATCGCGAACCCGATACCCTGTTTAACCAGCATGAAGCCAGGCGGAACCTGGATCGCTGGATGAGCGAGTTGACTGAAAAACAGCAGGAAGTCCTGGCGCGACGCTTCGGGCTGAGAGGCTATCACTGTGAAACACTGGAGAATGTGGGCAAGGAGATAGGGCTGACCCGCGAGCGGGTGCGCCAGATTCAGATCGATGCGCTGAAAAAGCTCAAGTCGATTATGGGCAAGGAGGGAGTTGTGCAACAATTGGTGCTGCGGAATTGAAACCGCAGCAGTGCTGCACTTGAAGACTGTCTGGCGCTGCTTTATTCTCATCGCCCGTCAATCTTCCCGCTCAGAATTCAGGCTTTCCCACTGGGACCTGGTTCCAGAAAGGGTTTCAATCAGGGTTCCGTTAAGGTCCGCTAAGGAAAGTCTCGTTTCATGAGCAGCCAATCCACTGCCAGTGCTCTCCATGGCAAGTTAGTCATAGACCTCAGTCGCGTGCTGGGTGGTCCCTATTGTTCTCAAATTCTGGGCGACCATGGCGCCGAAATCATCAAGATAGAGCCACCCCGTGGGGATGAGACCCGGGATTGGGGGCCTCCTTTCCACGAGAATGATTCTGCCTACTTCATCGGGGTTAACCGCAACAAGCGCTCAATGGGACTGGACCTGACCACCGAATCCGGGCGAGAAGTCTTGCTGCGGCTGCTGGAAAATGCCGATATCCTGCTGGAAAACTACAAGCCAGGCACCATGGAATCCTGGGGTCTGGGCTACGAAGAAGTGCTGCAGGAGAAATTCCCCTCGCTTATCCATTGCCGAATCAGCGGATTTGGCAGTGATGGCCCCTGGGGCGGTTTTCCGGGATACGATGCCATTATTCAGGCCATGGCCGGGTGGTTCAGCATCAACGGTGAGGCCGACAGTGAACCAACTCGATTGGGCCTGGCAGCAGTCGATATGGGCACCGGTCTGTACAGTGCCATTGCTATATTAATGGCGCTTGCCGAGCGGGAGAATTCCGGCAAGGGCCAGTATCTGGATATGGCACTCTACGACTGTGCCGTTTCCCTGATGCATCCCCATATTCCAAACTACAATTACTCGGGCAGCATTCCCCAGGCCACCGGAAATGCCCATCCCAATATCAGCCCTTACGACACCTTCAGAACGGCCACCGTGGATATTTTTATCGGTGCCGGCAACAATCGGGCCTTTGCCAAACTGTGCAAGACCCTGGAGTGCCCGGAACTGGCAGATGATTCACGGTTCTCTAACAATATCGACAGGGTAAATAATCGGGATGCACTGAAACGGGAACTGGAAAGTCATCTGGTTAAATGGGATGGCGAAGAGATCTCAATTACACTCGCCAAGGCAGGCCTGGCGGCTGGCCCAATTCATAACACTCAACAAGTGGTAGATCATCCTCACACCCATCATCGCAATATGAGTGTGGAGAAAGACTGGTATCGAATGGCCGGTACGCCGATCAAATTGTCGCGAACACCGGGTGCGATTCAGTATCTACCACCAAAATATGGAGAGCACAGCAAGCAAATTCTTGCAGAGTTCGGGTTTGCTGATGCCGAGATAGAGAAATTGTTAAGTGAGGGTGCCGTGCTGGAACAACGGCGCAGCGAATAGTGGGGAATGGTGCATGAGTTTATTTAGTCTGAATGATCGGGTTGCCTTGATCACAGGTTCCACCAAAGGCATCGGCAAGGCGATTGCCGTGCGCATGGCAGAGCAGGGTGCGAAAGTGGTCATCTCCAGCCGCAACCAGGATGCCTGTGATGAAGTAGCAAAGGAAATCAAGGATGCAGGCGGTGAGGCGCTGGCGATTGCCTGCAATATTAATTATGTGGAGCAATTGGCCAATCTGGCTGAAGAAACCAAAAAGCACTATGGCAAGATCGATATCCTGGTCTGTAATGCAGCATTGAACCCCTATTTTGGACCCTCACAGGATATTCCCGACGAAGCATTCGACAAGGTCATGCATGCCAATATCGGTAGCGTGCACAGACTCTGTCAGTTGGTGATCCCTGGCATGGCCGAGGCAGGCGGAGGTGCAGTCATTATCGTGTCTTCGATTGGAGGTTTGAAAGGCACAGAGTCACTGGGTGCCTATGCCATCTCCAAGGCCGCCGATATGCAGATCGCCCGCAATCTCGCCGTCGAATGGGGCCCCAAAAACGTTCGGGTCAACTGCATCGCGCCAGGATTGATTCGCACTGACTTCGCCCGCGCCCTCTGGGAAAACCCGGAGATCTACAAAGCCACAGTGTCAAAATATCCGCTGCGCCGGATCGGTGAGCCGGATGAGATAGCTGGAGCGGCGGTATTTCTGGCTTCGGACGCGGGCAGCTTTACCACAGGTCAAACCTTCGTTATCGATGGCGGTGGTACAATCACAGGCTAGTAGGGGCCCGCTGAATTAATCAGAGGTTCCCCAAGCCTAATAAAGGAAGGAACAAGCACGATGATGAATCTTGGATTGTCAGACGAAATGGTGGAAATTCGGGAGAAGATCCGTGACTTCGTAGAAAACAAAGTCGAGCCCGTAGAGGCAGAATACCACCATGAAGTGGGTGTCGGTGATCGCTGGTCGCATACACCACGCCAGGATGAAATCCTCAATTCTCTCAAAGACGAAGCCCGTGCCATGGGTATGTGGAATTTTTTCCTGCCCAAGAGCCAGGGTGGGGCTGGCATCAGTAATTTGGAATATGCCCACCTTGCCGAGATCATGGGGCGCAGTCGTCTCGCTTCCGAGGCTTTCAACTGTAGCGCGCCAGATACTGGCAACATGGAAGTGCTGGAACGTTATGGCTCGGAGGAGCATAAGAAAACCTGGTTGGAACCCTTATTGGCTGGGGAAATCCGTTCTGCATTCGCCATGACCGAGCCCAATGTAGCCTCTTCAGACGCCACCAATATTTCAACCAGTGCCGTACTCGATGGCGATGAATGGGTAATTAGTGGCGAGAAGTTTTACATCTCCGGTGCCGGTGATGCACGCTGCAAGATCATGATTGTCATGGTGGTGACCGATCCGGATGCGCCCAAACACAATCGGCAGTCCCAGATTCTTGTGCCCATGGATACAGAAGGCGTAGAAGTGGTTCGCCCCATGGAAGTGTTTGGCCGGGATGATGCGCCTCATGGGCACATGCACATCAAGTTTCACAATGTGCGTGTCCCGGAAAGCAATATCATTCTCGGCCGCGGCCGGGGATTTGAAATCTCTCAAGGCCGATTGGGGCCAGGTCGCATTCATCACTGCATGCGTTCCATCGGAGCCGCCGAAAAAGCACTTGACCTGATGTGCCGCAGGGCGCTGGATCGGGAAGCGTTTGGCAAGCCCCTGGCGGAATTGGGCGCCAATTACGACATCATCGCCGACTGCCGTATCGAAATCGAAATGTGTCGATTGCTGGTTTTGAAAACCGCGTACCTGATGGACACCATTGGCAACAAGGCAGCACGAGACTCGATTTCCCAGATCAAGGTGGCAGTGCCCAATATGGCGCTAAAGGTAATTGATCACGCAATACAGTTACATGGTGCTGCGGGTGTGTCGCAGGATTTTCCGCTGGCGTCCCTGTGGACCAGTCAAAGAACCCTGCGCCTGGCAGACGGGCCAGACGCAGTACATCGTCGGGTCATCGCGAGAAAAGAGCTGGCCAAATATCAGGCATGATCGGGCACCATGCAGTTGTTGCAAGACGTCTGCTCAAAACAGCTCTTCATATGAGTGGCTGTACGGATTGAAATCATGGAGGATTCAGTTGCCGTCATTGTCCCCACTTTCAATCGCAGTGCCGTCCTGCCGCGGGCACTGGATTCGGTTCTGGCACAAACTATTCAGCCCGAGCAGATCTGTGTCGTAGACGACGGTTCCACCGACGACACTGCCGCACTGATCGCCAGGCATTATCCTCAGCTTACCTATCTTGTCCAGGGCAACGCCGGCGTTAGCGCTGCACGTAACCTTGGGGTAAGGAATACCAACGCCCGTTGGTTAGCATTCCTGGATTCCGATGATGAATGGCTGCCGCAAAAACTGGAAATTCAGCTACAGGCTGCGTCGGACCATCCCGATACCAGGCTTGTCCATTGTGATGAAATATGGATTCGTAACGGTCGCCGGGTAAATCCCATGAATAAACACAAGAAGTCCGGAGGCGATATCTTTGGCCAATGCCTGAACCTGTGTGCTATTTCTCCATCGGCGGCTGTTTTGCGCCGCGATCTTTTTGACCAGATGGGAGGGTTTGACCCTGAATTCCCTGCCTGCGAAGACTATGACTTGTGGCTGAGGGTTTGTGCACGCTACCCGGTGACCTATATTGATACCCCCTTGTTGAAAAAATACGGAGGGCATGAAGATCAGTTGTCCAAAAAGTATTGGGGACTGGATCGGTTCAGGGTTCGTGCGCTGGCTAAACTGCTGGACTCGGGCGTGTTGCAATCGAAACCGGAAAAACACAGACAGACCCTCACTGTGTTGCATGAGAAGTGCGGCATTCTAATGATGGGTGCCAGAAAACGGGGCAACCAGGACCTGCTAGAGGAATGTCAGACCTTGCTGGATAAATTTGGGATCGCCTCAACAGGATCGGATCATGCCGCCGCGTCTTAACCTGGTGTTGGCACACAAGCTTGAAGCCGCGCCTCTGATTGCGCAGTTTGGGTTGCAGCAGCGCTCCGCATCCCCGCTGGTGTATGCACATGAAAAAGGTTTGCAACTAATAGTGGGTGGCGAGGGAGTTCCCGCTGCCCGGTCTGCAGTAAAGTATCTGGCTGGAGAGCAGGGCGAAGACTCGAACACAGCCTGGCTCAATATTGGTATCGCCGGGCACCAATCCCGGAACATTGGAGATTCACTGCTGGCGAACAAGATTGTCCACAGGGCAAGTGGCGAGCGCTACTATCCTGTACCCCTTTTTCATGACTTCGGCGCAGATGAATTGCACACGGTTGATAAACCGGAGTATGACTATCCCGATGATGTGGCTTATGACATGGAGGCCGCCGGCTTTTTTTCAGAGGCCACTCAATACACCACCATGGAACTGGTGCAATGTTTCAAGATCGTTTCTGACAACAAGGCCCAGAACGCCGATCTGGTATCGGCAGAGTCTGTGAAGCAACTTTTGGCTGACAACTTGAAAACGATCAAGCAGTTGGTAGAGGCTATGCTGGATTTGCAGTCCAGTTATGCCGAATTTACCGCCGCACCAGAGCAGTTGCAAAAACTGCTTGTCAATGTGCATCTCACGGCCACGCAACAGGCCCAGGTCAAACGCCTGTTGCAGAGGTACCAGGCATTTGGCCTGCAAGATCAGCTTGATGACTTGTTGCAAGCTAATGGTATCAGCGGGCGAGAACTGGTGCAGCGCATGGAAACGACCTTGCGTGCGGCCGGAGCATAGGCTCCTTGTTTTCAGCCATCTATATAGAAAAGGCAGCAAAAGACTGTGCGCGAGCGCAGTCCATCTTGCAAAAGCTGCCACTGTTGCCTGTCATTGAGATTGAGCAATATGGTGAAATTTTTAATCGCAGTAACCAGAACTTTCGCTTGCAGAAACAAAAGCCGGCGCTGATTCTGGCGCAAAAACATGGCAACAAGGTATTGCCCACGCCACCGGGCTATGGCTTCGAACATTTGCTGGAGTCCGGTCAGCAGCCGGATCCGGAACAGGACAGGCAGGGTTATTACTTCTCCCATATGCTCAACTGTGTCTACGATTGCCGGTATTGCTTTCTCCAGGGAATGTACCGGTCGGCAAACTATGTCCTGTATACCAACTTTGAAGATTTCACCGCGGAGATAATAGCCAAAGCTGACAACTCTGGGAGTGTTTTTTACAGCGGCTATGACTGCGACAGTCTGGCCCTGGAACCCATAAGCGGATTTTGTGATTACTTTCTTCCTGTGTTTGCCAGGCTACCCAAATCAGTGCTGGAGATTCGCACCAAGAGTACCCAGGTCAGGTCCTTTCTGGAGAGAGAGCCCATGCCCAATTGTGTGATCGCCATGAGTTTTTCTCCGGAAGCAGTAGCCAGGGCCATGGAACACAAGGTGCCCGCTGTGCAAAAGCGCATCGATGCCCTGGGTCGATTACAACAGGCGGGATGGCCAGTCGCCTTGCGTTTTGAGCCAGTAATCGCCAGCGAAGACACGTTGGCCGACTACAAAACCCTGTTTGAACAAATTTTTCGCACAATCGATCCTTCCAGCTTGCACTCGAGCAGCCTGGGTGAGTTTCGACTTCCCGTGGACTACTACAAGCGTATGGTGAAGCTCTATCCCCATGAACCACTGTTAGCCAGAGAAACTGTTCGCAGCGAAGGTATGATCAGCCTGGCTACCCAGCAGAGCTTTTCGTTACAGGCACTTGAGGAATTGCTGTTTCATTATATTAATGAGGAAGGCTATTATCGCTGTGCATAATGAGTTGTGCATTCGGAATCTAAAAGGCGGGAGCAGCCAAGTGGCAGCAGAAAAAGGAACCATCATTATCTCCGGTGCGTCGTCAGGCATAGGCCTGGCCTGCAGCCAAAAATTTTTGCAGGAAGGTTTTGAAGTAGTCGGATTGGCCCGGGACTTTTCAAAGAGCGGAATTGAGCACCCCGGATTCAGAGTATTTTCGGCCGACTACTCTCAGCCGGAACAACTGAGCGAAAAATTGCCCGGTATCCTGGAAACCATCGAAGGTCCCATACGGGCAGTAGTCAATAATGCGGGGGTTGGGAAAATGGGACACCTGGAACAGTTGTCCCTTTCTGACATACAAACAAGTATGAATACCAATTTTCTCTCTCATGCCGTCGTCACAAAAGCAGTGCTGCCGCGATTGAAAACCCTAAACTCATTGGCGGACATTATTTTTATCGGTTCTGAAGCTGCGCTCAAAGGTTCGCAGCAGGGTAGCGTCTACTGTGCCTCGAAGTTTGCCCTGCGCGGTTTTGCCCAGTCCCTGCGTGAAGAATGCGCCAGTTCATCAGTCAGAGTCTCCCTGATCAACCCCGGTGCGGTCCGCACGGACTTCTTTAGCGAGCTGCACTATGAGCCCGGGCCGGAATCTGAAAATGCCATCGAACCCGAAGAAGTGGCAAACCTGGTGTTTAATATCCTGCACATGCGTGCTGGAACGGTGGTAGATGAGATCAATCTGACCCCGCAAAAGAGAGTGTGGCAGAAAAAATAGCTGGGAGAATGCAGCAGTCCCTGTGACGAAATGTCGCAATCCGGTATCACTATAGCCCTATGCAGGATTGCTTCAGGTTGAGATAATCAACAGTGCAACTGAATTTCAGTAACCCAAGAGAAATTTCAATGAAAACAACAAGATATCTGATATCCATACTGGCTGTGATGCTGCTTTCAGGCATAGCCCAGGCGCATACTGCCTTGAAAGAATCGACTCCGGCCAATGAAGCTATCATCACCGCGGCACCCAGTGAAATTACCCTGGTCTTCAATGGCCCGGTACGACTGGTCAAACTGGAGTTAATGGGCGTCGGCCACGAGATGCCCACATCGTTCAAACCAGGTGGTGATGCCGTTGCCACTTATGTGTTGGAGACACCCGGTATGCATCCCGGTGAGTTTACGGTGAATTGGGCTGCCATCGGTGCGGACGGCCACACTGTTTCCAACTCATTCAGCTTTACCGTGGACCCTGCCGCCAGTAATTCTGCTCCCTGATACAAGCAGGCCAGGCCGTATTCCTGAGGGAAAGCAATCATGGACGTGATGACGGTTCCCAGCGCTTGGGAGTTGGCCAGTCTTGTCAGTAAACTTCTGATTTATTTCGGTGCTGCCTCTGCATTGGGAGGCGGCGTCTGTCTGCTGTTGTACAGGGACGGCAGTCGTCACTCAGCGACAGGCATACTCAGTTACCAGCTCATTGGTGGCTTGTTCGGGTTCCAGGGCGTCATTCTTGGTTTCCTGGTGCAAGTGGGGATGATTAACGACTCCGGACTCGCCGGGGCATTCGACTGGGACATGGCGCAAATTCTGCTGGATACGCCCGCCGGTGATCTCGGTCTGTTCCGCTCGCTGGGCTTTATTGTCATCGTGCTTTCTTCGGCATTCTTTCTGCAGCGGTGTCGCGTTCTAAGCAGTGCGCCGGACAGCTTTTTTTACCAGCGAAATTTTTCACTCTGCATGCTGGGATTTCTGTTGTTCGTTTACAGTTACCGCTTCGGTGGTCACGTATCCGTACTTGGTGCTGTGGAAAAACTCGCACTGGCGATTCACCTGGTGGCTTTTGCCTTTTGGATTGGCTCACTGTATCCCTTGTACAGGATTGCCGGAGCCGATGATGTCGATGGTCTGCGATTGAGTTTAAAGCGATTTGGTGACCATGCCATCGTGTTCGTGTCATTGCTGGCCATTTCAGGATTGCTGATGGCGCTGGGCCTGGTGCATTCGTTTGCGGAGATGGTGCAGACCGGGTATGGACGGATCCTTTCCCTGAAGCTGTTGCTGGTCCTGTTCTTGCTCGGGATTGCCGCCCGCAACAGGCTGGTGTTGGTACCGAAAATGACAGATCCCAGGAACGCCAACCGGTTCAGGAAATCCGTCAGGATGGCAATAGGCCTGGCTACCGTGATTTTATTGGTGACAGCTTACCTGTCGACCCTGGTAGGGCCCATGGATCACTCCATGTGATCTTTGGGATCAATGAGAAGGGAGAGATTAGGGGAGATTGGGGGAGAGAGGGGTAGATGCGGGCCAGTCAGGCCCGCTTCTACTGGATGACAATCAGGTCAGGCTGAGTTCGGCATCGGTGAGCGCTTGCGTGGTAGGCGCTTTCTCTACCAGCTGGCTGAGGCGAAAAGACTCCAGGTCGAACGAGTAGAGTTTTGCCTGTTCTGCCATGTCTCTGTCGAACAGAGCGGTTGTGGTCAATGCCGGCTTGCTGGCAAATAGCAGGGAATTTTCCAGCGGTGACCAACCCAGGTTGTACAGAATGTCCCTGGAATTGAACACGGGGACGGGCTCATATTCGCCTTCGACCTCTCCCAGAAAAATAGTTGAACCGGTGTGATCGTAGCGGATATAGGCGAAACGATTCTCATCCTGGGCCAGCACCGGCTCGGTGCTGTTGCCGGCTTCCATATTCTCCTGATCGACAGAACTCAGCACGATTTCATCGCGAAGTTTTTCCTGGGCTGATGAGTACACCAGTTGATCCTGATAGCTGGGCATGGCGAGATTATCCGAATCAGTCCCGCGACCGAACTGCAACATGACCCCGATGGTCAGCGCCAGGCAAAAAGCCGCCACTGCTGACTCCCTGAGCTTGCCCGCGAATCCAGCCCCGGCAATCACTGCAGAGGGCAGGGAGGCTTGCCACGGCAATTCAGTAGAATCTGCCTGATGCCTTTTATCCCGCGACAATGCTCTTACAGGCATGCAGAGCCGGTAGCCTCGCTTGGGAATGGTTTCGATGTACACGAGATTCGGTGCGGATTCCAGCGTGAGTAACTTGCGCAGTTCAGAAACTGCGCGCGTCAGTGAATTCTCATTTACGATTACCCGGGGCCAGAGCACACTGACCAGCGTGTCCCTCTCCACCACTTCTAGCTCATGGGCCGCCAGATAACACAGCAGCTTGGCCAGTCGTGGTTCCAGGTGCCGCGAAAGTGAACCATCTGTCTGCTGCAGTTGGTTGAGCGTGGGATCGACCTGCCAGTCGCCAATGATAAATGGCTGGGAGAACGGGTCGAACTGCTGGCTCTGTGCAGAAGTATCCTGCTTCAATCTCGCTGTTTCGGGTGCTGTCTCGAGTTGCATCTGATCCCCCGGTTGATTCTTCAGGCAGCGGTAAGGCTGCGGATTCTTGTTTTTCAGGCCGAACTCGGCATGTTGTTTTGTTAAGCCTGCGGCCGGATAAAAGTCTTGACTATTAGACTGGTAATAGGGCCAATTTGTTACAGAATCAATGGCTTGAAGGCGGTATTTCGTCTGGCAAATCTGCCATTTATCGTATTTTTACCTGCAAGCCAGCAAATTCTCTTGGTTAATACTAGCCAATCCCTGCCAGGGGCTGAACAGCTGATGCTCGTAATCAGCTTTTCTGGATAAAAAGTTCAGTTCTTTTTCAGGTTATCGGTCCTCTCCGCCCATAGATTCCCATGCATATCGCGCCACTGGCGGTTCACCTGCCCAGCTGGCCACTAGCGAGTGAACAAGGATTGACTGAATTTTTGGAGGAATTATGAATCGCTTGAATAGAACTGTACTGATACTTGCCTCGGTGTTGCTGAGCCTGCAATTGAGCAGCGGCGCGGCCGCTGCACCATGGCAGGGACAGCAATCCCTGGCGCCAATGCTGGAAACGGTTACCCCGGCAGTCGTCAATATTCGTGTAACCAAGGCTGTGCCCACCACCGGTCGTTATTTTTTCCGCGGTGAAGAAATACCCAATGAGTTGCGTCGCTTCTTGCCAGATGCGCCTGACTTCTTCAATCGAGGCGAACAGAATTACTCAGTGGGTGCCGGCTCGGGCGTCATTATCGATTCAACAGCCGGCTATGTGGTCACCAACCACCATGTGGTGAACGATGCCAGTGAGATCTCTGTACAACTGGCTGATGGCAGGGTTCTGGATGCAGAGCTGTTGGGCAGCGATGCCAGCACCGATGTTGCCCTGCTCCAGGTATCCGCAGACGACCTGGTGGATGTGGAACTTGCTGATATTGACTCGGTTCGCGTCGGTGATTTCGTGGTGGCAATTGGCAACCCCTTTGGCATAGGCCAGACAGTCACCTCAGGCATTGTCAGTGCGTTGGGTCGCACCGGGTTGAACAACGACAACTACGAGGACTTTATTCAAACCGATGCTGCCATCAATGTGGGAAATTCTGGTGGAGCGCTCATCGACATGGAAGGCCGACTGATTGGTATCAACACCGCAATTATCAGCGGTGATGGTGGCAATAACGGCATCGGGTTTGCCGTGCCCGTGGACATGGTGGCGGCCGTGGTCGACCACCTGCAAAGAGATGGTGAAGTGCGCCGCGGCATGTTGGGTGTAACCATCACTTCGGTCACTCCCAGTGTCAAGGAAGCACTGAACGTAGAGGTCGACAAAGGAGCATTGGTCACCAGTGTGTTGCCAGGTAGCGCCGCCGAAAAGGCAGGCATCCAGATCTCGGACGTGATTGTTGCCATTGACGGTGAGCCGGTAGAAAGTGGTCGGGATCTGCGTAACCACGTGGGTCTGCTGAGCCGCAACCAGGAGGTAGAACTGGCCTTGCTGCGTGAAGGCGAATCCCTGTCTGTCAACGCCATCATAGGTGATGCCAATGGTATTGCAGCCGTTGGTGGTGACAGCCCGGCCCAGGACAGCAGTTTCCGTGGAGCCTTGTTGCGCAATATGCAAAATGCCGATGACTATCCAGTGGATTCCGGTATCGTAGTCGACTCGGTTAATCCCCAGAGCAGGGCGGCAGCGGCTGGCTTGCGACCCGGAGATGTCATTGTGGAAGTGAACCGGCAGCCAGTGGAAAACTTGCAGCAGTTCAATGAGGTGGTGGGAGACAGCGGCCGATTTACCGCCATCACAGTGGTCAGGAACGAAGGGCGGGCATTGCTGTTAGTGCCATGATAGAGCCCTGGATAGTGCCTTGATCGGTGGGCCCGCACTCCCTGAGGACTCCTCAAAGCACTGAACAAGCTCTGACTCAGTAAGCTAAAAAGTGCCCCCTGTTGGCCGACTAATCTTTAGATGAGTCGGCCTTTTTTATGGGACCGCCAGTTCAGGGACTGCAGGGTTTGCCCGGCGCTTTTTTTCGATAGGGCCTCTGATAGCAGAAGCTGAGCAGGATCAAGGACTTGTATGGCCCTGACGGCCGGATCAATAGAAGGAACTTATCAGCCTTAACAAGTTCCTATAAAATAGCCAACAAGGAAAGTTGTACCGCTTGTGAAAACCCTCTCATCGACCAACCCTTCCCCTCAAAGAAGCTTATTCTGTGTCCCCAACATCACCTAACAGTGGACTAGTGAGTGTCAGCCGCGGACTGTTGTTCGCCGTGCTCCTGGTCTGTGGCGGTTTCAGCCAGGCGGAAAACGCGCCCGCTCCGCTGCCCTATAATTATGATTTCGCTGAATATGTTGATTGGCTGGAGGATCTCATTGAGGAGAAGCGAATCCCTGGTGCGGCTTTTGCCATTGTTTCCCGTGAAGGCATCATGCACCTGCAGACCTGGGGTGTACGGCAGGTAGACAAGCGTCAGCCAGTCACCACTGACTCAATCTTTCGAATCGCTTCCATGTCGAAGACCTTTGCAGGCGCTGCAGCGACATTGCTGGTGGACCAGGAATTGCAGTCCTGGGATACGCCAATCATGGATCTGTTTCCAGACCTGCGCCTTGGTAACGGTGCCAGTGCCAGCAGAATTACCCTGCGACATGTGGCCAGTCACTCTACCGGCCTGATGCCGCATTCCTACTCCAACCTGCTGGATGACGGGGTCGCCTACGATCGTATCAAGAATCGTTTCGATGATATTCCGGCGGTGTGCCGCCCCGGTCGCTGTTATGGTTACCAGAACGTGGTGTTCTCCCTCATCGCTGATGTGGTGGAAGAGAGCACGGGCGACAGCTATGAACGTTTCCTTGAGCAGGAAATATTCAGGCCATTGGGCATGGCCTCCGCGAGCATAGGCTACGAACCATACATCAACCACCCGGAAGCCACCTTTCCCCATCGGCTGGCCCGTGGCCGCTGGCGCACTACCAATACCAACCCTGCTTACTACACGGCTGCTCCGGCTGCGGGCATCAATGCCAGCATCTTCGACATGACCATGTGGCTGCGAGCCAATCTGGGGGCGTTTCCGGAAGTGCTGGGCCATGACTTTCTTTCCCAGCTACACGAACCGGTCATCGAAACGCCCTATGGCAGTTATTTCAACCGCTGGTCAGGTCTGGAGAAGGCCTACTATGCGATTGGATGGCGGGTATTCGATTTCAGGGGACTGCGGGTAGTGCATCACGGTGGGGGCGTACGTGGCTATCGGTCAGAGATGGCATTTTCGCCAGATGCCAATATCGGCATGGTGCTGATGTTCAATGCCGAATCCAATGCGGCCAATGAAGTGGTCCCGGAATTTTTTGACCATCTGCTGGGCACCCGCTAGTCTTCGCAGGAAACATCGACTGCCAGACACTGGCTGAAAGTCTCCTGTTTATCTCTCCGCGACAAGTTATCAAAAGGAATTTTACATGAGCTCAGTAATCGAATTACTGAAATCCCATCGCAGTATCCGCAAGTTCACCGACCAGCAGATTAAACCGGAACTTCTGCAAGAGCTGTTCGAGGCCGGGCAATCCACTGCCACTTCAAGTTTTCTGCAGGGTGCCACCATCGTGCGGGTGACCAACAAGGAAAACCGTGCCCGCATTGCCGAGTTGGCGGGCAACCAGAAGTATGTGGAAACAGCAGCCGAATTCATGGTGTTCTGCGCGGACCTCAAACGCCCGGGGAACTACTGTGAAGCCTATGGCAAACCCTTCGAAGGCGACTACACCGAACACTTTATTATTGCCACGGTGGATGTGGCGCTCATGGCCCAGAGCCTAGTAACAGCAGCCGAGTCGGAAGGATTGGGCATCTGTTATATCGGTGGGATACGCAATAATCCCGGACCGGTGTCTGAGATTCTGGAGTTACCAAAGGGGGTCTATCCGGTCTTTGGTTTGTGCCTGGGCTATCCTGACCAGGATCCTGAAATCAAACCGCGCTTACCCCTGTCGGTGATCGTCAAGCAGGATGTCTACAATGAGGAAGGCGATAAGGAAGCGATCGAAGCCTATGATGAGGCTATTCGGGAATATTATCGTACCCGCACTGGCGGTGGGCATGGCATTAGCTGGACAGAGCAGGTCTCGACATTGCTCTCGGAGAAATCCAGGCCGCACATGAGAGATTTCCTGGCTGAGAAAGGATTTACCTTCAAATAGTATTTGGGAGATTAAGTATTGCTGGTTGCAAGTAGTCAGGTCTCACTTTTTGTTGTGACCTGACTGCTCAAAATAAACCATGCACTGCCTGGACAGGGCGCACAACTGTCCGTCCTCGGTATAGATTCGACCCGACTGTTGGGTATAGCCATCGGCGGCTGCTTCGAGAGTGAAGTCCAGATAGAACCACTCAGTTTCGATTTCTTCGGCAGGAATGACAAACTCCAGCGACCAGGTCAGTGAGCTGGCCGGAGTAGGTTCAGTAAAATGTGACAGCATGACCGGCGGCGGGATGTCGGCGATGATACAAATCAATTCGGCTGCAAAACCATCCAGGCTGCCATTGTGGCGAGCCCACAAACTTAACTCCCTTGCCTTGGTGCCAGACAAGGGCAGCCCACCACCAGTCCAGCAACCGTCAAAATATTTTAAAAACGCTGGCAATCGTTTGCTGTGTTCACTGAAGGCAATGCCCTGGTCCCTGGGTTTTGGATCGACGCTGTCTATGGGGGGAGCAGCTGTCGCTGGCCGGGCTTTGCCAAAGACTCCCATGGCCTGCAAACAACTGGCACCTCCGGAGATTACGTCGGCGTTAAGCTGCATGACATTCTTGCCTTCTCTCTGAATCCGGGTCTGGACTGTGACCTCACCCGGAGGAATCGGTGCGGTAAAGGAAACCATGAGTGAGCGAAGGGGAATGTCTTCAGCGACCAACTTGCGCATGGCAGTGACCGCAAAAGCGGCCGACAGCCCACCAAAAGCAGAGCGGCCCTGTGACCAGGATTCATCGAATTCCGTGAGATTGCCGGAACTGTCTTTCAGGGTGGTAAGTATTTCATTCAGGTTTGAAGCTTGCATGCTGCTAATTCTGTCTCTGTCAAATTCCGAGGTTTTTCGCGCGTGTCACTAATGCTATCCTTAGTGATACAAGCGACGTAATACTGCCAAGCTATTGATAAAAGGGGCTTTATTGTCCCGCCTGACCACATGATGAACACCGAAGTCCTGCCACATACTCATAGCGCAACTGTCAGCAAACTGAGCCTGATTGCTGCCGTTGCAGTATTGGCTGTCAGCCAGATCAGCTGGGCACAGCCCATGAGTCATCATGCCCCGCGGCTGACGGCGCATGGTACCGAAATCCTCAGCAAAACAGAAACTTCCCCCCTTGACGATGCCGTACTGGCTGCAGCACCCGATCAGATCAGCCTGAGCTTTCCCACACGGGTGCGCCTGGTGAAGCTGGTGCTGAGAAACCAGGCCAGAGACTGGGTGGATATCCAGTTCCGTTACAACCCCAGGCCCAACGATCAATATGCACTGGTTCTTCCAGACTTGCCCGAGGCAGATTACTACACAGCGGATTGGGCTATCCTCGGTGAAAGCGACGAATTGATACGGGGCAGTTTCAGCTTCGCCTTTGGCGCTGACAAGGAACCACCTTCCATACAGATGGAAGCGGAACGACTATTGATGGAACTTCGCTATGGAGATCCGGAAATCCAGTATGTGCCACCGCCCAGGACAACGATTATCCTGCCCCAGGATGATCCCAATTATGATCCGCCGTTTACTATTCGTCTGGAACCCGACCAGTAGGTTGTATCAACAAGCAGGCTTGGCACGAGCCTGATTCGATTCCACCCTGAATCCATAGGTAGGTTGCCCATGCAGACATTCAGCTCCAAGATCGACCTCTGGTTGCTATTGGTGTTGTTGCTGGCAATCGTCGTGTGTGTATTGGCAGCCTTCGGATCACTTCGGACCGGTAACTTCCTCGCCGCGATTATCGTGCTGGTCATCGGTGCCGGATTGCCGGCCTGGTTGCTGCTTTCGACCTACTATATTGTCACTGATAAAGACCTGATCGTTCGCAGCGGTCCGTTTCGCTGGCGCGTGCAACTCACTGCCATTAGCAGCGTACAGCCGACCAGCAATCCAGGTTCCAGTCCCGCTCTTTCTCTTGACCGCCTGGCTATCCATTATGACAACGGCAAGACCTTGCTGGTTTCGCCACAGGACCAGAAAGGATTCAGGGCCGCCATAGGGCAGTAATGGCCGGCGGCAAATCACTACCCCTAAAGTGGAGTTCATAATTTGGCTAATATCGTAATCTGCGCTGATGGCACCTGGAATCGACCCGAGGAAGATATCCAGAAAGACCACCCGACCAATGTTTTAATGTTGGCCAGAGCCATCACGCCAGCGTACTCCGACCTGAAACAACATGTGTTCTATGACTGGGGTTTGGGTTCCTATCACAGCAGTATGACCGCTGGTGCCACTGGCCGGGGTATTCACAAGAACATCATGGATGGGTATCGCTATATCGTGCAAAACTATGCGGCGGGCGACAAAATTTTCCTGTTCGGGTTCAGCAGGGGAGCCTACACCGTGCGCGCCTTGTCAGGGCTCATCAATAATTGCGGTATTCTCAAGCGCCCCGATGCACGCCTGATTTCCCAGGCCTGGCAGATGTACAAGAGCCCGGCAGGGAAAAACCATCCCGATGGAAAGGCGGCGAAAAAGTTTCGCAGCGATTACAGTCACCAGTCCCGTAAGGTGCATTTTGTTGGGGTTTGGGACACCGTGGGTGCGCTGGGAATACCGTTCTCATTCATGGGTTTGTTCGAACGACATGACGAATTCTACGACACCAAAATGGGTTCAAACGTCTCGTTTGCCCGGCATGCGCTGGCAATCGATGAGCAGCGGGAAGATTTTGAGCCGACCGTGTGGACACCTCGCACAGGGGTCGATCTGAAACAGGTCTGGTTTGCAGGCGTGCATGCAGACGTTGGTGGGTCCTATGCACCCGATCGCGGGACTGGCCGGCGAGCGTCCGATGCTCCCCTGGCATGGATGATCAAGGAGGCAAGGGCGGAGGGACTCAAGCTGGAGTCCCATCTCACCAGCGCCCTGACCGATGGCAGCCGTGGCAAGATTCATCAATCCCGTAATCACGTCTACAGGCTGAAAAAGCCGCTGCACCGGCCACTGCTTATCGACGGTAAACCCACTTTAATTCACAGTAGTGTCAAACAGCGCTATGAAGCCGAAAGCGGTTACCGACCAGACCAACTCCAGGCTCTGGTAAACCAGTTTGGCTGGCAGGGAATCGATCTGGAATCCTGAGCTGCATTCATTGCTGCCAACAACAATCAACAATTCTTGGAAGTAATATGCAAAATCTCCGCAATACAGTCTGTTCACTATTAAGCGGTGCTTTGCTGGCCGCGACCATCACCAGCACTCAGGCTCAGGAATTCAATCCGGTCGAAGAGTTCGATTCAATTTTCACCCCACTGGAAAACGTGGAGGGCTCACTCTGCGCCCGATACCATAACTGGAATCAGGACACGGTAGAGCCTTTGTTTCGAGACCAGCTCACATTGTTCCGTGACGCCTATGCGGCTGTGAGTGTGGCCGATGACGCGTGGTTAAAAACACTGGTCACCGATGAAGACACTTATCTGGATATGTATGCCTTTATGTCCAATGTGAGACAACTGGCGCAGAACAACATGGGCGTGAAATATATGTATCAGGAGCGTTACGACGAAAACATCGAACAGCATCGCCTCATGGGCGAAAGGCTTTCGGTCAAGCCCGATGCCATTGTCGGGATCTTCTGGTGCCAGCCCATGGGTGAGGATACCGCGCCACGCTATACCGGTGGCTATGCCTACCTTCGGGTAGTGGATGGGGCCTGGAAGTTTCACACACGCTGAAATCAGCTCGGCATCGGAGCCGGCCCAGAAAGAGTCGAGCCAGAAAAAGAAAAGGCCTTCGTTCTGACAGGAACGAAGGCCTTTTTGTTATGCCTTGAGTACTGGCCTTATTCGCTCACATGCACCGTGAGATAGCCATCATGGTACAGGCCCCCATCATCGGCCCGTGCCCACAGCACGTAGGTGCCCGGTTCATCGAAAGTGGCATTGACTTCATAAACACCATCTTCAGGAATTTCCGGTGGTCGCCACAGATGCCCCCAGGGAGAATTCGCAGAAGTGCGCGTGTCTTCCCAGGGCTTGGGCAGCGGCGGATCAATAGTGACGTTGCCCGGGCCGCGGTACTTGTTCCAGGACAGGAACAGCCCGTTGACCTTGCCCACGGTGACCTGTGAAGGACGCCTCATCATGTCACGCAACAGGTCTTCTTCGCTGACTGTCGGCTCCCTGCGCCGCTCCGGCAGGCCGTCGTCCCAGATATGGGTGGTAAGGCTGACTGGTTCGCCCACTCTGGCGGTTCGGACCAGGTCACCCTGAACGGTGAGTACCGGTGGTACATTGGCCCGTGATTCCGGGCTGCTGGTGCCCGCACCCAGTGAGCCTGTTTCAGAAGCGATTACCATGTTATCTACCAGGTAATCCTGTCTCAGGGTGGCGTAGGCTTTACGCTCCACGCCATTCACATTGAGTGTCCACACTAGTTCCTTGTCGCCCCAGTCTGCCGGCACAGTCACTTCAAAGGTGAAGCGATTACGCCTGGGCA
Source organism: Gammaproteobacteria bacterium (assembly GCA_040218615.1). GTDB lineage: Bacteria > Pseudomonadota > Gammaproteobacteria > Pseudomonadales > Pseudohongiellaceae > UBA9145. Next base: position 38,359 of record JAVJRC010000015.1, on the reverse strand, counting down.
GAAAATGGGTGGGCTGACCCCGGTCGGGTTCACCTGGAGAGAAGTTGTTGTTCTCACCAATGGGCACATCAGGAGTTTCCTCCCAGTTCTCGTTCATGTAACCAAACATGAAATTGAAAGTGCCATCCGGATTGGGCCGCCAACCTTCATAGGCGGGTTCGACATGCTGGCCGGAGCGATAGCTCTGAGCGCTCGCCAGCGGGGCTGACAGGACTGCAGCCAGCGTCAGCAGACCCGCGAGCAGGCTCGCGGGTTTGGTGATAAAGCGAATATCGTATTGCATGGTACTTCCTGGTAATTAGTCGTCGTCGCTGGCAGAAGTTTCGCCAGACTCATCGTTGTCAGCGAGAGGGGCTACCAACGGTGCGCCACACAATGGGCATCCGATAACGTGATCGTTTGGCCCCAGGTTCAGTGCCTGGCGACGCTCTTCCATGGCTTCATGGAATTGCTCGTCAGTCATGGTGACCCGGATACCGAGATCGATAAACATGTTGGTTACCGAGCGATTACCGGAACCCTGCCAGTTGCGGGGGTCGGGCACATTGGGGTTGCTCTCGGTGTTATTCATATAACCAACGATATGCAGGATAGTGCCTTTGGGCAGCAGCGGAGCAGCGTGGTCTTCATAGGGATAACCGCGCACCCAGTTGTGGTCATAGCCCACACAGGACAGGGTTTCGATGGTATAGCCCCAGATCGCTTCCAGACACATACGCTCGCCGGGAGCGTGCAGGTGCGGCTCAAAAGTAATGACCTTGGTGTGCTGGTCAAGAACCGTGTAGGCATGCAGTTCCTGGTCAGTTTCGTTACCTGCGATGCTGATGTCTACGCCGTTGCCCAGACCGATAAAGGCGTTCTGGTACTTGGGCTTGTAGTCTTTGTCATGGAAGCGGAAACCGACTTCCAGGTGACCCGTGGTGTCGACACCATTGGAGTGCAGGTGCACGGAATCGGAAACGATATAGGAACCCGCTTTCAGCAGGCGACCTGCATCTTCGTCGAAAATGTCTGCATTTCGACCCACTTCATGCACCGGCCAGGGAATTGAAAGGCCAGGGACTCTTTCGCCATTTTCGTCCATCTGCGCAGTAGCCCAGATCATGTGGTGGAAGATATAGCGGCCGCCAACAGTCTCACGACCGGTACCACTTGAAGGAACGTCATTTACTTCAACGACTTCAACGGACTTCACATAGCGGTCTTCAGTCAAACCGGTAGGCACAGATGGAATCTCACCCCACCAGTCCGGCGTACCCGCCAGTTTGGTGACGTCTTCCAGTACGACGACCAGGTCAGGCTCGCCGGCTCCCCACTTGACGCTGTCGTCAAACACCAGGGGCTCAGGCGCATCGGCCGGATCACCTTTCGGTGTGCCGGAGCGCGCCCAGGTGGAAATCGCGGCCAGTTCGGCATCGCTCAGGGAAGGATCATCCTTGTATTCCTGGATACCGATGTTCTTTTCCATATACCAGGGCGGCATGGCGCCAGCGCGATCGCGCAGACTGGTCTTGTATTCGATTAGACCGGCGAAAGGTGCCACTTGCTCGTATGTGACCAGCGGCATGGGGCCGGCGCCACCATCACGGTGACAGTTCTGACAGCTACGCTGCAGAATGGGCTCGATGTCCTTGTGAAAAGTGACTTCATCGGACTGTGCCAGGGCGGAACCCGATACAGCAGACATAAGCATGAAACTTGCTGCGCCAAGCAAGGTTCGACCAATAGATTGACCTAGAGACAGGCTGCGCATATTTGTTACTCCTCAAGACTGATGGGATATAAGTGAAGCGTTGTTAACTTATCTCCGGAAACATAGCACTTTAAGGGCTGGAATTGAATGGCTAAAGTGAAAAATCACCATGTAAAATCAACATCTTAGCGTTTAGCCATTCCGGATAACTTAGGTAATCGGTTACTGGTTTCTGAAATCTTGTCGAATTTCGAAAACTGTCAAGATGTGCCTCAGTGATCGCTGCTGATTTTGTCTGCCACGGTGGGATCATCGCCCTTGAGCAGCTGCCAGAGATTGCTGCTGGCCAGCAACGCAATGAGCACCACCAGCGAGGCAAACAGGAACCACTGCAGGGCGTAGAACAAGTGCTGGTTGACGTCCACTGCCACGGCCGGCCAATGGCGGACCAGCACACCAGGCTGATCCGCAGTCAGCCTGACCTCGAAGGGGAAAACCGGTTCACCCAGGATCTCTTCAATGACTTCCAGTTCCAGGCTGCGCATTCGCAGTGGCCATTCTCCGGCATTCACTTCACTGGAAATAACACGGGCGTCCTGGGGTGGGACATGGATCTGGGCTTTGACACTGACCGGACCTTCCACAGGTCGCAATATGGGTGGGGTATTGGGAGGCAAAATTCCAGTGGTCCAGCCCCGGTGCACCAGCACCAGTTGCCCATTGCTGTCCAGCCTCAGTGGTGTCACCACGCCATAGCCGATTTGACTGTCAAAAAACTCAGCCATTAACAGGATGGTCCGGTCATTGAGGTATTCGCCTTCCAGTGCCACGTGGCGATTGGGCAGCTCGGGATTGGCCGGGTGCAGGTGGCCCTGGGGAATGTCTTCAATGGGAGTGGCATTGGCCTCTTGTTCCTGAAGCAGTTCCTGCTCCAGGGCAATCTTCTCTGCCGCTCGATCCATTTGCCAGACCCCCAATCGGCCCAGCCCAAGCACAGTGGCCACCACGCAGGCCGCGATCAGCCAGTTCCAGCGGACCTCGAGCTTGCCGAGGGAAAATCGGGTTTGTAGTGCGATATTCAGTGCCATGCTAATGATTGGTTCAATTGCACAAGAATGCGGGGCGAGCAGCCTAATTGACCCTCACCACAAGTTCAAGTCACTGTGACAGCGATAGTCCCGTGTGCCAACGGCATGCCTGTTAATTCGTATGGATCACCCATGCAGTTCACAAGCACTGCGTTTTTTCTGCTCCCTCTACCAGCAATCTGCCACTGATCAACACCAGAAACACCAGTGATAGGGCGGGCGATAATAGGTAATCAGCCTCCCGCACACGATCACCAGGCACCAGCAGGCCAGAGAGACCGCGGCAAAGGTTCTGGTCACAGGCCTGAGCGAGTTTTCGGCGTTTGCGCTGCGAACTTCCTGCATGCTCACCCGATAAAACAGCAGCATATTGATACCGGCAATGGCCATGAAGCAGAGCTTGCTCTGGAAGGCAGGATTATAAAGATACTGGTCAGGAGCTGAACTTAAAAACATAGTGCCGGTTATCACATTTAAAAAATAACCTGCCACACCGAAAGGCACGAGCTTGTGCATCTCTATAAAGGACATCCCCCTGCCAAGTCCCAGCATGCGCAAGTCAAATAATCCGACTGTGCCAATAAGCAAACTCAAGCCGAGAAAATGCAGAGACTCAATTACGGGCCAGCCCCAGGGCGTGTGCATAAAATCGAATATGCCGGTGCCGTGTGAAAAATTGAGAAGTGCCTGTTCCATGATCTCGACTCAGAAAAAACTTGAGGCCAGCAGTATGCTATGGGTGTAGGCGAGAAATCTGCCCGCAAACAGGGTGACTACCCAGCAGCTCAGCATCGCCACAGCGAAGACCCGGGGTCTTGAGACAGAACCGGTGCGGGCAAGTGAGCGCTGTAGTTTGGCCATGAGTACCAGTCCCGTACCCAGCGCGGCGAGCTTTAGATAGAACACTGGATTGGTGAGCGCCTTGGCCGGGTAGGCCAGGAGCAGGGCGATGCCGGAGGCAAAGATCAGTACGGTAAACCACCAGTGCAGAGGCAGGTAGGCCAGGAACCTGTTCGGCTCAATGTGGGGCATCATTCCCAGCAAGCGCAAAGCGAGTAACACGTTGATACCAACCACGAAGGCCATGGCCAGGGAATGCAAGGTCAGTGAGGTAAAGAAAGCGACACCGGATTCTCTCAGCAGCACGCTGAAACTGGTCTCTTCCAGTCTGGCAAGGGAGTTCAGAATACTATCCTTCGTAACAGGACCCTGTGGTAGTATTTCCTTAATGCCAGCAAATAACAAGAACGGAGAATCGTATGGCAAAGCACTTCTCACCAGCCCACAGTAACTCAATTCTGCTTGCGCGCTGCTTGCAGAGCCTGACGTTCATTTTCTCAATGTTGTTAGTGAATCTGACCTGGGCTGCAGAGAACGGGGATATTCCAAGAACCGCCGAGGGTCGACCCGATTTCAACGGTATCTGGCAGGCCATCAATACTGCCCACTATGACATCGAGCCTCATGCTGCAGATTTTAGTCCGGTGGTGGAAATGGGGGCGATTGGTGCCATACCCGCGGGTCTGGGCATCGTGGAAGGCGGGGAGATTCCCTACACGGCGGAAGCCAGGGCGAAGCAACAGGAAAACAAGTCTGACTGGCTCGCCAACGACCCCCTGGTGAAGTGCTATATGCCGGGAGTGCCAAGGGCCAACTACTTGCCCTTTCCTTTCCAGATTGTGCAATCCACCGATCACATCATCATGGCCTATGAATTTGCCAGTGCCAGCCGCATCGTTTACGTGGACCAGCCAGAATTCGAAGCACCCATCTATTCCTGGATGGGCCATAACCTGGCCCGTTTCGAAGGAGACACCCTGGTGATTGAAGTCACCGATCAGGTACCCGACACCTGGTTCGACCACGCCGGCAATCATCATACGGAAGCGCTACGGGTGACCGAGCGTTACACCCATATGGGGCCAAACGTCATTATGTATGAAGCCACACTGGAAGATCCCAATGTGTACACGCGGCCCTGGACCATCAAATTTCCGCTGTACCGACGCCTCGATGAAAACATGCAACTACTCGAGTTCAAGTGCGTCGAATTTACAGAAGAGCTGCTGTACGGACATTTACGCAAGCAGCCCGAAGAGTAAGTGCCAGTAAGGGTGTGAACCCCCCGCGGCTGGCCATAGCTGCGCTCGGGTGATCACCAGAAAGTGCGACCCCTGGCTCGTCCGGATTCCTCTATCTGTGGTATAAACCCGCTTCTCACGGCGGGTTTTTACTCTCTGGAGAGACCGCCGAAAACAGCTACTACCGGGAGTTTACCGCGCCATGGACCTGCTCAGTGATCTGACTGTCGTAACCTGGACCCTGATCGTCCTGATGGCTGCCCTGATCCTGTATTTCCATGGCCCCAGCTTTTCCCTGCAGACCGTCAAAACGGCACCCGCTATCCTCACCAGTTTTGGCATCTTTGGCACATTCCTGGGAATAGCCTTTGGCCTGATGCGTTTCGATAGCGCAAACATCGAGGCCAGCGTGCCCCTGATGATCGATGGTCTCGGTGTGGCAGTGTGGTCATCAGTAATAGGGATACTTGGCGCCCTGAGTATCCGGCTTCGCTACGCGGTAGGGCTGATTCGTGGTGCCAAGAATGAAACAGAGAAGCAGGTAACCGTAGCTGACCTCAATGCCGCCATCGGCAACCTGAACGAAAATCTTAAAGAACTGCGCGCCGAAAGCAGGGCCGATACCTCCAGCCTGCTGGAATCTAACAAGCGTTACCAGGAGCAAATGGTGGGTGCCAATACCGAGGCTCTCACCGAGGCCATATCAACAGTAATGCGTGACTTCAACTCCAAAATTGAAGTTCAGTACGGCGAAAATTTTCAACACTTCAATGAATCACTGGGGCGCTTGCTCGAGTGGCAGCAGAACTACTCCGAACAACTGGCGGTGATGCTCAAAGCCCAGGAATCCTCGAAGGATGTGATTCAGCACGCCAGCAAGTCCTATGAGGAAATGATTGCCCACTCCAGGGAGTTTAACCGGGTGGCCGCTTCCCTTGGCGAGTTGCTCAGTGGTCTGGAGCAGCAGACCAGTAATCTGGAAGGTTATCTTTCTGGCCTGTCTGGTCTGGTGGGTCAGGCATCCGAAGGGCTGCCTGCCTTGAGTGACTATGTCTCTGAACTCACAGTAAAGCTGGGCGAGAGCATCGAGGCCAACAACAGAAGCCTTACCCAGGTGCTCACCCAGGCGGCAAACGATATCAATGTTACGGTAGAGCAGGTGAGCCAGGGCCTGGCCCATTCCGTGAATCAGGCTCACAGCGGTTTGGCCCAGCATGTTGAAGCCATGACCAACAAGACCAGTGCGCAGATGCAGATGCTGGACGAGTCCATGGAAAAAGAACTCACCCAGGCTTTGCAGACTTTTGGCTATCAGCTCACTGCCTTGTCTGAAAAGTTCGTCAATGACTATATGCCTCTGACCGACAGGCTGCGCGAATTACTCAACGTCGCCGAACAACAAATGTCCAAACAATCCTGATGCTGGAAACTGAATTCGAACAGGAGAACGAAGAACACTGGATCGCGGTGAGCGATCTTATGAGTGGTCTGATGATCGTCTTCCTGCTTATCTCGGTTATGTACCTGGTGATCGTGGAACAAAAAAACCAGGAGATCGAGCGGGTGGTCGTGCTTTACGAGGACTTGCGTGAAGAGCTGTATCAGGACCTGCTTGCCGAGTTTGAAGACGACCTGCCACGCTGGGGCGCGCAACTGGATGAAGACCTGCGATTACGATTCACCGATACGGATTTGTTGTTTGAGTTGGGTGAGTCCAGCCTGCGACCGGAATTTGCAGCCATCCTGAATAATTTTTTCCCTCGCTACCTTTCCATACTCAGCTCCGATCGTTATCGCGATGAAATCCAGGAAGTGCGCATTGAAGGTCATACCTCTTCCTCCTGGTCCCAGGCTGCCGACAGCGACGAGGCTTATATGCGGAACATGGAGCTGTCCCAGGCACGGACCCGCTCGACCCTGGGTTACGTCATGGACATGGTCGCGGCGAATGAAGAAAAAGACTGGTTGCGACAACGCCTCACTGCAAATGGATTGTCCTCTTCCCAGTTGATCGTGCTTGAAGACGGAGGTGAAGACCCGGATCGATCCCGACGGGTAGAGTTTGTCGTGGTCACCGATGCCGAGACCAGGCTATCCACCATCCTGCAGGAGATTCGCTAATGGAGTTGCTGGATTTCACCGAATTCGAGGCGTTCAACGCGCTGCGGGAAAAGATGGGCACCGACCGGCTTGGCTACTTCGAGTTGTTCGACCCTGCCATCCACCTCACCGGAGAAGAACGCTCACAACTGGAAGGCAATGGTCTGTTATTGCCGCTGGAAGAAGTCAAAGTGTTGCCCGACAACACCCTGGCAATCAAGAACAGCCGGGTGCTGATCTACATTCCCAGCGAAAACTGGTTTCGGGAACGGCGGGAATATCCCACTTACCACCTGGCGCGATGTTCCACGCTGGATGAAATCGCCAGGGAGCACCCCCAGCAGGAATTCCTCGTTACCACTCGAATCGCCGAGGATTACGAGCTGATGAAGTTGCGCTCGGAAGGCGATGTCAGCGTCGTGTCCCACGGTATGGTGGTCTGTAAACACTGCCTGCACAAACTGCGCTACAAGAACTTCGATGAATTCCGCAATCGCAAACGCGGCTACAGCCAGAAAGTGCTTAACGAGTTTCGTTTGCAGGATTTCTTCCGGCTGTATCAACAGTACCCCCTGAGTTTTAGAGCCAACCGGGATACAATCTAGTCATGACACCCATGGCGCAGTTTGATGCGGGATACAACCCGCAACAAGACCGTATTCTGTTACGTATCACCAACAAGTCAGCGGAAGAGTACCGACTCTGGCTGACCCGTCGTGTCTGCCGGGCATTTCTCACCGACTTCAAGACGCGCACCAGTTCCTATCGCATCACCCAGGGTACGGGTTCTGCATCCCCGCCAGCTTCCAATCCCGAACACGCGGTGCTGCGGGCTGACCTGGAGCAGAAAGCGACTGCAGCCACCAGTGATTACAGCAGCAGCTTTAAATCCGGCGAGAGTTTTCCGCTGGGAGAGCAGGGCGTGATCGTGGAAACCATCAATCTGCAGCCTGACGCCAGCGGAAAAGGCATTCACAAGCTGAGCCTGCACGATGGTGACGGTCGCGGCATCAGCATCGCAGTGTCTGTGGACCTGTTTAATTCCATTTTTGAAATAGTGGAAAGAGTGGTGGACCAGGCCGAGTGGGAACTTACCAAGACCTCAAACCTTTCACCACCTGCCAGTACATTGCTGCAGTAATTTGGTTATCCGTTCCTGGGTCAGATTCAGCTTCGCTGGGTCAGCGACACCAGGTTGCCATCGGGATCTTTGCACCAGGCAATTTTCGCGCCGTCCGGAGTCGTCCAAATACCGTCTTCATCCTGCTGCAGTGACTCGAACTGCTCAAAATGCACGCCTTTGTCACTGAGGCTGCGGACACGCTCGGCAATATCGTCAACCACGAAACCCAGCGCTGTGTAGGGCAGCACGATCACCTGCTCCACTTTCTGCACCCGAAGTGTGGTGCCATTGATGTCATACACCATGGAGTGAGGCATATCCGAAACCAGGGTGAGACCCAGTATGCCCTCATAGAAGGTCTGACTGGATTGGGGATTGGCGGTGGCAGTAAATAGAACGGCATCCATATTCAGGCTCCAGAAATTGATTGATAGCGGGAGATTCTAGTTGCGGTTTTGCTCAGTTAACACCGGTTCGCTGACACCCTCGATTCCAACCAGCGTTAGCACATTAAGCAACACTGACTGAGGCCCAAGATGAGAATCAATAGGAGAAAACCACTCGCCGGGTGAGTGGGCACCGCCACCTTCACCACCACCGGCGATAGTGATCGCGGGTATTCCCAGGGACATGGGTACATTGGAGTCGGTGCTGGAAATACCCAGGCCATCGATTTCAATGCCCAGGTCAGCGAAAGCCAGTGCTGCAACCTGAACAATCGGGCTGGTGCTGGGAGTGCTGCCTACCGGACGATCGCCAATCAACTTGAATTCCACACTGATCAGGTCGCTGCTCCAGCGAGAATTTTCTTCGGCCACGGCTTCCAGTGCCGCTTGCTTGGCATCCTGTTCCAGCATGGCCAAAGCAGCGCTGTCATTGGAGCGCATATCCAGAGCGAATATCGCCTCGGCGGCGATGGAATTAACCGATGTGCCGCCCGATACGGTGCCCACAGTAAAAGTGGTCTTGGGAAATCGGGGAGTCTGGAACTCAGAAATACGGGCGATGGCTCGGCCCATGGCATGAATCGCTGAAGGCAAACCGAATGCGCCAAAAGAGTGCCCCCCCGGGCCCCGAAAAATAAACTCAAAGCGACGACTGCCCGTACCCCCGGTAGTAATTCTTCTCTGCCGCACTCCATCGACTGAAATAAATCCATCCACCTGTTGCAGATCACGAAACAGGGCCTTGACGCCGCGCAGGTCTCCGCGACCTTCCTCGCCTACATTGCCGCTGAAGATAATGTCACCCACTGTTTCGATGTTTGAGCTTTCGAGGGCGTCAATCACGGCGAGCAATACTGCCAGGCCACGGGTATCGTCACCGATGCCTGGCGCATAGTAACGGCCTTCGCGAAACTCCACAGTGGTGTCCACTGTTTCAGGAAACACGGTATCCAGGTGCGCCGCGATCAGCAGGGTGGGGCCAGCTCCACTTCCATTTCTGATGGCTACAACATTGCCTTCTCTATCAATGGTGGCATTTTCCAGGCCGAGTGCCCGCACTCGTTGGAGATAGTCTTCCGCACGTCGCTGTTCCTGGAAGGGGGGTGCAGGAATCTCCGTGATATCCAGTTGTTCCTGTACGGTCTGTTCTTCCCGCTGCTCGATAAAGGCAAGTGCTTGCTGAACGCGCGCATCTGCACGAACCGCTTCAAACTGGTTGCCAGTGGGGGAGTCGACTGGCACAACCGGTTCGAGCGTCTGGCCATAAACCAGGTTGCAAGCAAGCGCGAGGAACGCGCCAAGTAATAATAGTGCTTTCATGATTGTTCTTGCCTTGGGGTTTTCGGTTTTACAATAAGCGCATACGCCAGCCGCGACCACCGCTGCTCAGTGCCCGACGTTCTCGCATGCGTGAGTGCAGCAGGGCCCGCTTGTCTGCGATCCAGTCTTCCCTGCCTACATGGGGATCCAGCCCCCGGTTTCGGCGCCGGTTTTCTTCGGCGATGCGGAACTGGCAGAATTCCTGGTACATTCGAATCTCGTTGGCCAGTTCCTGAATCACGATTTCCGCATACATGGCATCGTCCATCAGGCCTATACCAGGAATATGGTCCGGGATGACATCTTCAGGATCGACGAAATAGTAAAGCGCGCTGCGGACGCTGTCGCGTTCCTTGTCAGTCAGCTTCCATTCCTCATCGCGTACCATATTGATGAGAATTTGCAGTTTGAGAATGCGATCGGAAATAAACTGGGGTAATTCCATTTCCCTGGCCTGGTCGATCAACCTCGATGCCGCATCTTCAATTTGTTGCGCAGCATTTTCCTCAGTCAGGGCTTTCCTGCCCTTGTCGACACTCTGTTGAAACTTTTCGAGATCTTCGTCGCTAAGCGTAATGGTGATATCGATTGGCATGCTGCTGTATCCCTTTTTTTGTTTTAGGTATTAAGACAGTCAGTGCGTGCTACTTGCTTGGTGTGCCCAGATCGTGTCAGCCTCTTGGCCGCCTGGTGCTGTCTCGGCAAAGATGCCCATATACTGCACTGCTCCGGCCATTTCTTCAATGATCTGCTGGAGTCTGCCGCTAGCGTTGCTCTCGATAATTGGCGATGGCGCGATCGAAAATGGAAGCCAGGGTGGAGAGAATCAAGGCGAGACCCAGCCAGTACACAAGCTGAATTAAAGCGGATTGAACTGGCCCGGAAGGTAACAGTCTCGTCAGTGCGACACCAATCAGTGGTACGAAATAGAGAATGCCATTCCACCTGCCCAGAAAACTCATGCGCAGTTGCTTCGCCCGATACAAGAAATAGGAATCCACCACGTACTGGGTAAATGCCACCACGATGGCTATCGGTAGCAACCAGTGAACCAGTCCAGCCCAGGCCGCACCTGCCAGCCCGCTGGTGACGAAAACAAAATCTGTGCCGTGGTCGAATAGCATGCCGCGGGCTGAAGCCGTGCCGCTGGCACGGGCGACTATGCCGTCGTAGTAGTCGGTGATGATCGCCAGCACAAGCAAGAGCAGGGTTAGCAATGCAGGCAAGAGCTCGGGTCTTGCCATGGACCAGGCTACCGGCAATACCAGTAGCAAGCGAATTGCCGTAAGCAGATTAGCCAAACAGTTCCCGTTGGGCGCGACGCCAGAATACCAGGCCGATGATGGCATTAAAAAAGATGAAGAAATTGTGCTGCACAAAACCGAATGCCGCCATCTGGCCTTCGTTTTCGGGGAACAACAAGACCCAGAATGTAATTGCAGCGGCGCGCATGGGTGTGGGCACTGCAGCAGCGAAGAAGATCACCGGCAGGTAAGGCAGCAAGGTAAGAAACGAAGCCTCCACGCCGAACAGGTTCAATGCAGTGGTATAGACCACTACCGCAGCCAGCAAGGCGGGCGAACGCAGCAGGAAGAACATGCCATAGTGCTTGAGTTTGGCGATTCGGAAGGCGTGCAAGATACGCCGCTCGCGAAACTGGTTATTCGGCAGGATAGTTCCGTTGAAATAGAGCAGCCAGACTATCAGGAATATCGTAGCGCCAAGACTGATGGCGGGCATGATCTGGAACACGTCAGGTAGTTCAGCGCCGCTGAACACAAAACCCACAGAAGCCCAGATCAGCAGATAGAATATTTCGCAGAACATGATGAACAACATGACCGAGCCTACTTCCCAGCCTGGTATCTGGTCGCGCTTGTTTAAATAGTAAGCCATGGCACCTTTTCCGATCTGCTCATTGAAAATGGAAATGATGTAGGCGCAAGCCCGAATGGGAAGAATATCCTTGAATTTGATATTGGCCAGAAACCAGTTCAGCGCCCGGGTAACCACCAGGGTGTCGATGAGAAAGTAAAACAGGGAATAGCACATCATCAGGGCCAGCCAGGGCAACCATTGCACATTGGCAAACACCTGGGACATGTACTCGACCAGGGTAAGATTTTCCCGGCTGGCAGCGCCAGCGAGTCGATAATAGAGGTAGACGAAACAGGCTGCGGTAATACCCAGAAAAACGACCCGGCCGAGCGGCCCCTGTTTACGCTGGGGGGCTTTCGCCGCCTCCAGGGGTTCAGCCAGTTCTTCTTCTGGAGCGGCATTGTCGGTGGGTTCAGTCATGGGTTCACTCGCTGCTTGTCATTTTCTGGATGGTCTGGTCCAGGGGAGTTAGCTGGATACCGATTTCCGTGTCGGCATTGTTGTCGACCACCTCATCGCTGGTGATCACATCGATTACGGTAGGTGTGATACCTCCGCCTTTAATAGTGCTGGTCACTCCAGCACCCAGTTTGGCCAGCCAGATCGGTATGCTTCCAACTTCCACCTGCTTGCCCAATGCTGCGGCTGTTTGCTGGATCAGGTCACAGTACCGTATCGGCTGTGGCCCCACCAGTTCCAGGGTCCTGACTCCGGAGGTGGGTTCGAGTGCCAGTTTAACCAGTGCCGCACTTAAATCGTCGATATCCAGTGGTCGCATGGTATAGCTGCCGCCACCCAGCACTTTGGCCTGGGGTCCACGGGCTGCATTCAGCAATGAGTTTGCCCCGGCTGAGCCCGGCCCCATGAGAATGGGGGTACGCAATATGGTGGCAGCCGGTGTGGATTGTTTTACCAGTTCCTCGGCAGAGCCTTTGGAGCGGAAGTAGGCATTTTTTGCATTGGGGCTGGCACCGATCACGCTGATAAAGATCAGGTGCTCTACGTTTTGATTTCGGGCCGCTGAAGCCACGGCGGCAGTGGCTGCCACGTTGGCGCTGGCATAATTCGAATGCTTGGTCTCGATAAGGATGCCGGCCAGATGAATCACGCAGTCGGCACCTGACATTGCCTGCTCCAGATTGTCCTGGTCAGTATAGGAAATGGTGGTGGGCGTAATACGCTCCGACTGGGGGAGGCTGGAGAATGCCTTTTCAGAGCGTACGCCAGCAATGATTTCTATCTCACTGTGACTGATCAGGTGGGTCAGGAGATTCTGGCCAACGCTGCTATTGGCACCAGTGATACAGATTTTCATGAAATGGTTTCGTCCTTGCTTGCTGCGGAGAGAATTCGAATGGCGCAGGATTGTACCCCATTCTGGCAGCAGTCCCTATCTTTGTGCCAGCGAGTGCGCCAGTGGGCGAGATGCCTGCAAAACTGTCAGGCTGTTGCAGTGCTTTCCTGTTGGTGATCGGCAAGCACTTTGCTGCGCTGTTGCTTGCCAGCGCCCAGGTTTTCCACAGCGATCAGGGGGCGGGCCGATAGCGCTTTCTGTCGCTGGGATTCAGGTGCATCCTGGTAGAGAGTAGTACGCATGCGGGGTTTTCTTTGCCAGGAAACTAGTTGCGCTTCGATATCTGCCGTGGGCCATTCCTGGCCATGATCGGCTCCTGCTGCCCGGGTGATACTTTCATTCATCAACGTACCGCCAAGATCATTGGCACCCGCCATCAACGCATGCCGTGCGCCGGTTGCCCCCATCTTGACCCAGGAGGTCTGGATGTTGTCGATCAGGCCATGAAAAACCAGCCTGGGTACGGCGTGCATCAGTATCGCCTCCCGGTAGCTCGGCCCGCGACGGGATTTTCCTTTCAAATACATGGGAGCCTCTGCGGCCACATAGGGCAGCGGCACGAATTCCGTGAAGCCGCCGGTTTCGGCCTGAAGTTCCCTGATGGCCAGCAAGTGTGCTGCCCAGTGTTCGGGCCTGTCCACATGGCCAAACATGATGGTCGCAGTGGTATTGAAATCCAGGCTATGGGCAGCGGACATAACCTGCAACCACTGCTGCGTGTTCAGTTTGTCCGGGCAGATAATGTCGCGCACATCATCCTGCAGAATTTCTGCGGCGGTACCAGGCAGGGTTCCAAGGCCCGCGTCCCTCAGTTGCTGTAAAAATTCCGTGATGGAGACGCCAAGTGTTTCTGCGCCTTGCCAGATCTCCAAGGGGGAGAAGGCATGCACATGCATATCAGGCACCGCCTGCTTGACCGTGCGAACGATATCTATGTATGTCTGCCCGGTGTAGTCGGGATGGATGCCTCCCTGCATACACACCTCTGTGGCACCTCGGTCCCAAGCTTCCTGGCTGCGCCTGGCCAGTTCTTCCGCAGAGATATCATAAGGCCGTCCACGAAGGTTTTCGCTGAGCTTGCCTTTGGAAAACGCACAGAACTGGCATTTGAAATAACACACGTTGGTGTAATTGATGTTGCGATTGACCACGTAGCTGACCGTATCGCCATTAAGTTGCTGCCGTAACCGGTTGGCCTGCTGTGCCACATAGGCAAAGTCATCACCCCTGGCCCTGAACAGGCGAGCCACTTCATCGATTGAGACGGACTCTTTGTCCAGGCACTTGGCTACGATACGTTCGATTTCCGCACTGGGCAGTGGTGACTGTTTTTGTAGTAAGGAAGATTCCAGTTCGGGTATTGTTTTCGAAGTACCAGCGCTCCAGGTGTCCCTTTTTGCCAGGCCATCGCTGTCGCAGTGCTCCAATACCCTCGGCTTGACCTTTTCATCCAGCCAGGTATCTGCTTGCTGGATAAACTCTGGATAGATAGTGAGTCTTTGTTCCAGAAATTTTCCAGCAGATCCCGTTTCCCTGGCCAGGTTTTCCAAATGAGGCCAGGGGGCCTCGGGATTGACGTGATCGGGCGTCAAGGGGGAAACACCACCCCAGTCATTGATGCCCGCGTCGACCAGTTGTGGCAACACGCCTGGGCTGAGGTTCGGCGGCGCCTGAATATTCATGGCGGGGCCGAAGATGATCCGGGTCACGGCGAGAGTCCAAACCAGCTCTGCCAGGTCGGGCTCAGGAGCCTGGGCCATCTTGGTATCCGGTTTGGCCCGGAAGTTTTGCACGATGACTTCCTGGATATGGCCGTACTGCTGATGGAGCCGACGAATGGCCAGCAGTGATTCGATGCGTTCAAGCCGAGATTCACCAATACCAATAAGAATTCCGGTCGTGAAAGGAACCCGGGCTTTGCCGGCCAGCGCCAGGGTGTGCAGGCGAACTTCTGGATCTTTGTCGGGTGACCCATGGTGCGGCATCCCTTTTTCGCAAAGGCGGTGAGAAGCTGACTCCAGCATGATGCCCATGGATGCGCTCACCTCACGAAGCCGGGCAATTTCTTCCCCAGTCATATTGCCTGCATTGATGTGTGGCAGCAGACCCGTTTCTTCCAGCACCCGCCGGGCTATATGGGTCACATAATCGAGTGTGGTTTCAAATCCCAGTTCTGCCAGCGCTTCCCTGGCTGCCCGGTAGCGGAGCTCCGGTTTCTCACCCAGGGTAAACAAGGCTTCCTGGCACCCGGCAGCGGCGCCGTTTCGACACAACTGAAGGACTTCGTCTTCAGACATGAATGGGCTGGGAATATGCCGCGGTGTTTGGGCAAAGGTGCAATAGTGGCAGACATCGCGGCACAACTTGGTCAGCGGAATGAAGACCTTGCGAGAATAGGTGATCAGCGCACCGTGATGTTCGTCGCGCAGTTCTCGAGCTCGGACAGCCAGGGCAGCCGTGTCGGTCTCGGTTGCCAGTGCGATTGCCTCGGAGTCTGAGATGCTGCTTGCCAGGATATCGTTCACTCTGTCTGTACTGCCTGTAGGTGGAGGCGGGCGGCCTGAATTGTCTTTGCCCGGTGAATCACTTGTTGCCTACTAGATTACCAGTCCAAGGCTGAAAAAGAGAGCCTATTTCGTTGTCCGGGTGGCTGGGCGCGGGGGGTCGTGTGGGTGGGGATGGCTCTGCTAAACTGTTGCTTATTCGATCCCATATTCAACTCAATATTCGACAAAATAGTCCAAGGCGGGCCAAACCCATGACTGCAGCCCAAAGCCCAGATTTTATTCACCGCTTCTGTCTTGCCGCCATGGCAGCAACCATGCTGTGGGCAGGGCCATCCCTTGCCCAGGTTAATGAGGCAATACTGTTTCAAAACGTGCATGTCATTGTTGGTGATGGAACCGAGATTGCCGAAACCGATGTGTTGGTTCAGGGTGACGAAATCATCGAGATTGGTGAGTCACCGAGCATCGATGGCGTTCCCATCAGGGCAATAGACCTTTCGGGAAAAACAATCATGCCGGCATTGATTGATGCTCATGCTCACCTGGGCTATCAGAGTCGAAACGGTTGGGGAGCCGAGTACTACGGATTGGAAAATCTGATCCTGAATCTTAAGCAATATGCTTACTATGGTTTCGCTGCTGTGTTTTCAGCGGGCAGTGACCCTGACGATCTTGCTTTGCAGTTACGTGAGCAAATAGATACAGGAGAATTGAATGTGCCGCGTTTTCTATTTGCAGCGGGCATGGCGCCTCCCGGAGAGGGACCTAACAACCAGTTTCTGGTTCACACAGCAGCGGTCGAGCGGGACACAGGCATGACAATCCTGCGAGGGCTTGAGAGCGTGCAGCAGGCGCAACAAGCGGTGAGGGACGTGGCTGCCAAGGATATTAGATTCATCAAGCTCTGGGTCGATGATCGTGGTGGCAGCCAAACCAAGCTCAGCCCCGATTTATATCGAACGGTAGCAGAGCAAGCTCGGGCTCTGGATATCGCGGTGGTAATTCATCAGCAGTCAGCAACCGATATGCCGGACTTACTGGCAGCAGGTGTGGATGGATTTCTTCATGGTCGTATTGGTGATGCCCTGGATACTGAAATAGCCACCACCATGGCGAGGCAGGATGTATTTATTGTGCCCAATCTTGGGCTCGGAGAATTGCGACGCGAAGCCATTGGTTCTGATCCTTTCCTGGCACCCTTGTTGACAACAGAAACCGCGGCAAGATTGAGCGGGGGACAGCGCGCCGCCATGCCGAACCGCAATGCTGCGACGGAACGTGAATTACAAGCTGGATTCCAGCGGCTGCTGGCTGCTGATGTAGATCTGGTATTGGGCACCGATGCTGGCGCTGTGCCAGATCATCCATTCGGCTACACCGGCCACAGGGAATTGGAGATCTTCGTTCGCCTGGGTGTGCCAGAAATGGAAGCGCTGGTGGCGGCTACAGCGAACGCTGCCCGTCACCTGGGTTTGTCGGACATGGGGCAAATCAAGCCAGGGTTCAGTGCGGACCTGCTGATTCTGGATAGCAATCCCCTGCAGGATATCCGCAACACACGCCGTATCCATGCTGTTTATTTGCAGGGTATTGAACAGGACCGGGCAGCTATCAGAGCTTCATTAATCGAACAGGATTAGAACTCCCAACCGGGGTGCGGATGGGGCAGACTCAATGTCTGGTCCAGCGCGTCCAGCAGCGATTGCTCTCCATCAATTTCGCCGCCTGTGGCCAGTCGATTGGCACTGGCTGCTCCCAACCACAGGCGGCTAATACCGTTAGTAGAGGCTTTCAGCAGAGGCAGCCCGGCGCTGTGTCCATCAGTCGCTTCACATTCTTCCCCCAGGCGAATCGTATAGTCACCTCCGATTCCCTGCCAGCTACGTTTCTTGTCGAGAAACCGAGTAATTGGCTCTTCTACCGTCAGGTTGAATGAGAGTTCGTTTCGACCGGGAAGTCGTGTCGATGCCAGACAGCGTTTTAGATCGTTGATTCTAAGCTGCCACCAGGCTTCCGCCTTGATTTCTTCCTGAAACTTGCTGCCTTGAGTCTTATTAAAGGACCGGAAAGGTTCCAGCAGCAAGTCCTGTATCTGTATATGTTGGGTTTCAGTAAGCTGCACCACATAGAGCTGGTTGCCCAGGCTCTTGATCAGCGCCAGTAATTCCAGCAGTTGCTGCCGGTTCTGGTAGGCCATGGTCGAAATCTTGAAGGGACCGTTCTCGTCTTTGTTTGATCCCCATATAAAATGTGTTAGCTCACCATCGTCGTTACGAAATCCCAGCCCTACGGGTTTCTCAGTCCAGAGAAGTTCGGCATGCAGATGCCCGGCGGGCATGACCTGGACGCTGCCATGACTGCGCCAACGGTTCATCATGGCATGATGCATGTCCTTGAAATCTTTTTCGTTAAGGCGCACTGGAACAGGTAGTGCTGCATCGATATTCAACAGCGCCGGATTAAACCGGGCAGTCTTTTCATACGGTCCGTTACCAAAACCAAGCCTTGTGTAATAGCCCTGTTCAAACATACCGAGTACCGATATCGGCATACCTGCCTCGGCACCCTCGGCAATGGCTTGCGCAGTGGTGCGGCTTGCAAGCTTGTGCTTGCGGGCGACCAGGCTCGTGGTGACGGCCGCAATAATTTGCATGGGCAGGGTATGTTCCAGGTGACAGATACTTCCCTCACAAGCAGAAACCAGGCACTCGGCTTCTCCGTTGAGTTCTGCTACCAGGTTGCTGGATAAACCAAGGAAGCTTTCGAGAGCACGAGCATGATCGTGCTCATCGCTATCGATCCAGGCAATTTCTTCCCAGATACGACGCACATTGGCAAAGTCTTTTTCAGCTTGGTAAGGACGAATGATCATCTCTCGACCTGCGTCAAGAACAGTTGTTGGGCCAGTAGCCCACCGGAAAAATCAGAGCTGTCTTGCAGTGCCTGTGACTTACAAAATGTGGAAAAGAAAATCGTCGCTGTCGGAGGATCCCCGTTTCTCATTGATTCGAGAATGCAATTCATCCCGCTTGGGCGCAAGCCAGGACTCACGATCGACGTCTGGATCTTCACCGGCTTCAGTCAATCGCGCTTCCTCGGCAGAACGAAATTCGCAGAATTCATTGTAGGCTTCAATTTCTGCATTCAGTTCACGGATGACGATTTCTACAAACATGGCATCATCCAGAAAGCCAATGCCCGGAATGTGGTCAGGAATCAGGTCAATCGGATCTGCAAAATAAGACATGGCACTGATGATTCTGGCCCGGTCTTCTTCTTCCATATCCCATTCTGAGTCACGCATCATCTCCAGCAGCACTTTGAGCTGCAGCAAACGGTCAGCAATAAAATCCGGAAGGTCGGAATTCATGGCCACATCGACAATCTTGTAGGCGGCTTTTTCGATTTCTGCCTGGCCCTGGTTGTCAGTGGCGCCGGACTTGGACTTGCTGACAATCGTCTTGAATCGTTCCAGGTCTCTGTCGCTGAGTGTGAAGGTGATATCAAGAGGCATATTGGTTTCCTTTTTCTTCAGGCTCCGGTCAGGCAATCTGGGTTATAGCTCAAATTTACCGTGCTTGGCGAATTGGAGTGTTTAGTCCTGATTGCCTGTCTGGAATATACAAGAAATTGTCTCTCTCGGGAAAGTTCCGGGCTCACCAGGGGAGAGCGATGAGCACAGCATCACAGTTTAGCCGTATTCCGCTGGCTCAGATTCGTCGAATACGCTGTAAACAGGGGCGCGGAGAATCCGAATGAATACTTTGCGCTATTCATGCGCGCTGGCCGGGGCGCCGGGTTAATTGATGATATCGACCACACCGAGGTTCCAGTCCACCAGCTGATCCGGTGAGGCTTCTCGTATTTTGCGCAGTTGATAGTTCAATTGCGGAGTTTCCAGACGCAGTTTTTCCAGGCGTTTGCTGCTGAAAAGCAATAACTTGCAACCGTCTTTGGTGGTAATAGGGCCAGTATTGTCTGGGGCAAATGGCCGTGCGCCATAGTCCTCGTCATAGAACATGGACTTGCCATTTAATTTGGCCTCACCCTCAGCCAACAGGCACCAGAATTGCTCGGTCAGCTCCAGACTGTCGCCCGGGCCCAGCTCTTTAACCTGTCCGACCTGGCTCAGTTTTTCCAGAACGATTGAACCCAGGTATTTGAATTGACGCTGCTTGGCGATAGCCGGCCGCATTGCCCACTGGGCCAGCAATTTTTCCTGAAAGCCTTCGGCAACAATAAAAGACTTGAAGGTTTCTTCGGAAAACACACAGAGTGTCACTGGTGTGGTTGCAACGACGCTGGCATTGCGGGTGCCAGTGCCGGTAATGACAGCCATCTCGCCCAGGATGTCACCTGCCTGCAGGCTTGCCTCATGATGCAGTTCTTTGCCATCGTGACGGACCACATCGCAATAGCCAGTCAGAATCAGGTAAACATAGCCGCGTGTTGAACTGTCCTGAACGAGGATCACATCGTCAGTGTTGTAACGACGGATTTCTTCCTCCGCCAGCAGGCTGCGCATCCAGCGATTTGGGAAAGGGCGTCCTAGCCAGACCGTGAGGTAGTGATTGATCTGGGAAGTATAAATTGCAGGGTCACCTTCCAGAATCGTATAGCGCTTGCCCGAGCTGGCCAGTGAAAAAGTGGTATTGAATTCGTTGGTGAGTTGTTCCACATGCAC
Source organism: Gammaproteobacteria bacterium (assembly GCA_040218615.1). Taxonomy (GTDB): domain Bacteria; phylum Pseudomonadota; class Gammaproteobacteria; order Pseudomonadales; family Pseudohongiellaceae; genus UBA9145. Next base: position 18,085 of record JAVJRC010000015.1, on the reverse strand, counting down.
AAACACCACCCGATCAGCAGCCGAATGCAGTGCGTCAGCCGGATCCCCATGAATCGCGCCAGCACCGCCGTCGGCAACCAGAAGGGAAAAACGCTGGCTGTACAGCCTTTCCAGATTGCGTGCAGTACTTTCGCGCACCAGTCCACGCCTCGACATTTCGTCGATGGCAGACATGGTATGGTTATCGCCAACCACACAGATTTCCCGTTCGATTCCGCGATGGACAGTCGAGAAGGTCGCGCCGATGGTGGGAATGCTGTGCACGGTGACGTGCGGCTCAATGGTCAAGCCAAAATAATTGAATCGTTGCCCGGGGCGAACTTCAACCAGGCGAAAATGTTCCCGAATGACTTCCGGGCGCCAGCCAATTCCACAGGCCAGTTTTTCCATGGCCATGTTGAATATTTCCCGAGTCGTGATCAGGTCTACCCGCTGCGGCATCATCATAAGGGGAAACAGGGATGAATGATCGTCATGCAGGTGGGTAAGAAATACAGCGGCAATCTGGTTCTTGGAAATACCGCGAGCGAACAGATGCTCATCCAGGAAGGGAATGCAGTCGATCAGGATGTATTCGCCGTTATAGCAAAGTGCCAGACCCGTGCAGGGTTCGGAAGGAGTAAACCCGGAAGCACCACCCAATACCTCAACACCCATTTTGGTCAGCCCGCCGGGTACGTAATCCGGTGAGACCTGATAGGGGGGTGACAATTCTGTGTCTTCAGTGAGATCAACCAGGGTGACATCGTTGTTCACTTCGATTTCATATTGGTCGGTGCCAATGCGCTTGATGATCTGCTTGCCAATTTTTGCCTGATCATCATCGAAGGGAATCAGATTGAAGAAGTCTTCAATCGGAATGGTTTCTCCCTGCTTGTTCTTGAGCGCCAACTCATCGGCAGCGGCCAGCCATTCCTTGCGTAACTCCGGCTCAGTCCGCCAGTCGACTAATTCCTCCTCGGTTGGACCCAGCAGGGTGATGCGCAGCAGGCGCAGCGCCTGACTCAGGGCATCCTCATGACCCACCAGATTCAGCTTTCGGCCTTCTTCCAGTCCTTTGCTGACAAAGAGGAAAAAGTAGAGTGGGAATTCCAGGGCATTGGTGAGGGAACCATCCTTCTCACGCACGTCTGGCAGTACGATGGTGTCGAATTTATTAATGCCGTGCAGGAGCAGGCCTTTGAGCACTTCCGGAGGAGCGCCGAAAAGAATACTGCCAAAGTCGTCTTCATAAAGACGTGACCCTAGGCAGGGCTGTACCAACGTTGCATTGCCCACGTAGGCACTTGCAGGGAATTCCGGGTGCTTGATAGCCATTAAACCTTGATTCTTAATTATTTTTATTCAGCGCAGGACACTGTAAAGACAAGATTATAGGCTGTGGATATCAAGGGGAAGTGATTTGTGTGAACTTAGGCGAATTGTTACCCCCTTTTTCCCCCGACTTTTTCCAAAATTCTCCTCACATGGTGAGATTTTTATGCTCTCAAGATGATAGTTACTGAAAATTCGCCGGATTTATCGCCCCATGGCATAAAATTCCGCGTTGGGTTTCAACTCTGAGAGGTTCGCCAGGCGGTTCGACATGGCAAAGAACGCTGAAATCGCGCCAATTTCCCAGATTTCATCCTCAGAAAAGCCGGAATCGAGCATAGTCTGGCGGTCCGACTCGTCAATTTCGTGAGAATTCCGCGAAACCTTCACCGCGTAGTCCAGCATGGTCCGCTGCCTGTCAGTAATATCCGCTCTCCGGTAATTGGTTGCCAGCTGCTCTGAGATCTGTGGATTTTTCTCCCGTATTCGCAAGATTGCGCCATGGGCAACCACACAATACAAACACTGGTTCAGCCCGGAAGTAGCCACCACGATCATCTCTTTCTCTCCGGCAGTAAGGCTACTGGGTTTGGCCATCAACGCATCGTGATAGGCGAAAAATGCCCGAAATTCATCAGGCTTGTAGGCCAATGCCAGGAATATATTGGGCACAAACCCGGCTTTCTCCTGAACAGCCTCAATACGCTCTCGAATATCGGTCTCGAGGTCGTTCAATTCGGCGACGGGAAATTGGCTGATGGGGAAATCGTTCATTGTTTGATTGCTCCGAAACGGGGTAGGAACCAGCATTTCCTTCTGCTGCTCGTCGGGTCATCAACGGTATAAGTCAGGCAAGGATTTACAATTCATGCCTGATTCGCCAAAGTTACAGTGACCCGTTATTGCTTTATATTGCTATATCACCAACAGCATTAAAAGGACGTTGAGCGCATAACATGATTGAGCAAGATCTCCAGGATAAAGTTTTTGTGGTAACCGGCGCCAACAGCGGCATCGGCTTTGAAGCGGCAAAGAACTTTGCATCAAGAGGTGCCGAAGTGGTGCTGGTGTGCCGGGATGAGAGTAAAGCCCTGGCTGCTGTCAAAGAAATAGAACAAAGCACGGGCTCTGGGAAGCTGGTGCTTGAGCTTGCCGACTTCAGTTCCCTGAACAGTGTTCGCGAGTTGGGTGAGCGATTGCAAATGAGTTACGAGCGTATCGATGTGCTGTGTAACAACGCAGGCGGTGCCAACGGCAACCGCCAGCTTACACAGGAGGGTTTCGAGCTGACGCTTGTCACCAACCATCTCAGTGGCTTTTTGCTAACAAAGATGTTGTTGCCCCAGCTTCTTGCCAGGGCAGAAGAATCTGAAGCTCGAATTGTGTTCACCAGCTCACTGGGTCACAAGAACAGCCCTATTGATTTCGACGATCTTAATCTGGACAAGAACTACAGCACCTTGAAGGCTTACGGCCGGTCAAAATTGATGAATTTGCTAACAGCTCGTGAAATTCACAAACGCTATGGCGACAAAAATCTGATTAGCAGTTCGTTTCATCCCGGTGCCGTTCGTACTGCAATCTGGAGCAAGGGTGGCTTCCTGGCCCGTATGATCGGTGTGCTCATGTATCCCTTTATGTGGTCGGTGGAGAAGGGGGCTGACACTTTTATTTGGTTGGCGAGCAGTAATGACGAGGCAGTGCTCAATGCTGACGGCAAGTACTTTTTTGACCGGCGCAACAGGCGAGTTGCAGAATTTGCGACAGATGAAGCGGCAGAAAAGCTGTGGCAGGTGAGTGAGGAAATGACGGCGCCATATCAGCAATCGAATCATAACGAGGCCAATGTTTAATGGGCTTGTGTCAGAAACGTAGCAGGGCCTTGTGGGCAGGGCTGTTCCTTGTACTGCTAGCAACCCGGGCGTACCCTGCTGAAAACTGGGTAGTGCCACGTACAGAATATGGACAACCCGATTTTCAAGGCGTGTGGTATTACGGCAGTGCCACCCCCATGGAGCGCCCACTGTCCCTGGGTAATCAGATGAGCTATTCCGAGCAGGAGTCAGAGCAGCTCATTGCTGATCTCAGTGCAGCGCAATCCCGGAAAGCAGCGCCCCTGGATCCTTCGAGACAGCCTCCCGAGACCGGGGCAACTATCGCCCAGGAGGCTGATCATAACTTTGCCACCATGCGTACCAATCTGGTAACCATAGATGGCCTGTTAAGAACTTCACAAATAGTCGAACCAGAATCGGGTCGGTTCCCTTACCGGGATGGCTACCAGGATTTCTACATGGCCTTGTTGTCACAAGGTCATGGGGCTTTCGATGGGCCCGAGATTCGTTCAGTCAGTGAGCGCTGTGTTGCTCCCACCGGAGGGCCATTGCCGCCAATAATCGGCTGGTTCTATAACGCAAACATGCAAATCTACCAGACCCGTGACTATGTGGTGCTGCACGCGGAAATGACCCATGACGCCCGCATTATTCCACTGACAGATAAGAGCCCGAGTTGGGAGTTTCCCCTGTGGATGGGGCATTCTACCGGGTATTGGCAGGGAGACACCCTGGTAATTGAGACGTCAGGGTTCCGCCCGGAACAGTCCTGGTGGGCTTTTCGCATGAGTGAACAACTCAGGGTCGAAGAGAGAATCACCATGGTGAATGCGAACGAACTGATTTATCGGGCGAAGGTAGAAGACCCCGGTATCTACAGTGAGCCTTTTGTAGTGGAGAAAAACATCGTACGCAGGCCCGCTGGCGAACACCTGTTTGAATACAGCTGTCACGAAGGTAATTATGCGATGTCCAGCATCCTCGCGGGAGCGAGACGGCAAGAGTTGGAAACGCAACTCGGACTTTGATTGACTTAAGACACACCAGCAGCTAAACAGGCAGCTCACGTCGTTGACTGTGTTCTTTATATGAATGTGCAATTTTACCTGGCTCACCGGCGCCTATTTGAGGTCCTTGCAGTTGTCGGGGTTCTTTTGCTCATTGTCGTCGTTAACGCCACCACAATCGGGATTGAGTACGAGCGTTCCGGAGTGGGTTCCGACTGGATAGAAGCTTGGGCGACCGAGTCTACTTCGCTTGCAGCCACTGGAATTTTGCTACCGATATTGTTTAAGTTGTTGGAATTTCTGGATTTAGAGCCACGCAGTTTACGCGGGCGTGTGCTCTGGTTGATTCCCCTGTTTGCGGCCTTCTCGCTGGCACATATCGGTCTATTTGTACTGTTCAGAAAGTTGTTATGGTCTGCCGTCGGAGACACTTACACTTTCGATCCCATTCTGCTCGGCCTGGTCTATGAAATGCGCAAAGACTTCATGGCATTTCTGGTGATTGTGGCTGCCTTCTACAGCTATAGGTTTATTATCAATCGACTGCAGGGGGAGGCTCAGTTTCTCGACCTCGCAGAGGGACAGCAACAGGAACACTACAGAAGTCAATTTCTGGTTAAGATGTTGGACAGGGAATATCTGGTAAAAACAGATGATATCGATTGGATACAGTCCGCTGGCAATTATGTGTTGCTCAATTGCGGTGAGCGCCGCTACCCTATGCGACAAACTCTGAAGAGTCTCAGTGAGCAACTGGACCCGAAACGGTTTCAGCGTGTGCATCGCACGGCAATTGTCAATCTGTCTCGTGTAAGCAGTCTGCAGGACAAGGGCGAGACTGAAGTGGAGCTGCAAAACGGCGAGGCCGTGCCTGTGAGTAAGACATACCTTCCTAAACTCAGGGAAGTGTTAATCCAAAGTAGCTTCTGAACGTCTAATCCCTGAATTCCATCTTTAATTCGCCCCTGGTTTTGGCTGTTTCGCCCCTGAATTCGCCCCCGCGGCACAAAAAGCAGTGGCTCGGTGACGCTACTGATAGATTCCAGCCAAGTAAGCATTATCAGGGCAAGTTCCGGAGCTAAAGCAATGAATTGCGCAATAACACCAAGAAGTCGAGTTGTTGTTCACATAGTGTTGCTCGGTGTATTGCTACTGCTGCCACGCCAGGCCGTCTACGCTCAATCCTGGGAATCCTACGGCGGGGATGGCGGTCGTCAGTACACTGAGTTGGACCAGATTACACCTGCAAATGTCGAAAACCTCGAAGTGGCCTGGCGGTTTCGTACCGGAGATTTGAATCAGGGGTTTGAGCGCAAAAGGCACTCCATGCAGGTTAATCCTGTGGTGTGGGATGGCGTCATGTATGTCAGCACTAGCGCCAACTGGGTGATTGCCGTGGATGCCGGGACCGGGGAGGAACGATGGCGCTTCGATCCGCAACTGCCAAAGGAAATCGGCTATTCTGAAAGTGCGTCTCGTGGGGTCAGCCTCTGGCATGGAGACAGTGCGATCTGTTCAAGCCGGGTTTTCGTCGGCACACTCGTAGGAGAGCTATTCGCTCTCGATGCGGAAACTGGCGATCCCTGTCTTGACTTTGGCGACAACGGCAAGGTCGACATGGCCACCGGGGTCGGTGAGGTCAGTTACGGGGATTACAGCATAACTTCACCACCTGCTGTGCTGGGTGATCTGTTAATTGTCGGCTCGGCTATCGGTGACAATCGTGCGGCCCTGTTGGAGCGCGGTGTTGTGCGGGCGCTCAATGTTCGCAGTGGAGAGATCGAGTGGCTGTGGGATCCTATTCCGACTTCATCGGCCCAAGCCAGTTACGGTAGTTGGGAAAATGATAGCGCACTACGGACAGGGGCTGCTAACGTGTGGCCACCGATCAGTGTGGACGAGGAACGCAATTTGGTCTTTGTTTCCACCGGCTCACCAAGCCCGGATTTCTACGGCGGGGAGAGGTTGGGTGACAACAATTACGCGAATTCTCTGGTGGCTTTAAATGGGACGACAGGCACTGTCTCCTGGCATCAGCAGTTGGTGCATCACGATGTCTGGGATTTTGATATCCCCTCACAACCCACGCTAACAGAAATTGAAAAGAACGGTGAAAGGCAACCAGCAGTTGCAGTGGTCACTAAAACCGGAATGCTCTATGCCTTTCATCGCGATAGTGGTGAGCCTATTTATGATCTCATCGAAAAAACTGTTCCGGACACCACCGTGCCCGGCGAGCGACTGTCTCCGACACAACCATTCTCTTCATTCCCGGCACTGGCAGATCAGAGTCCGCTGACCGAGGATGACGCTTTTGGTTTGACCTGGTTTGATCGCCGAAGTTGCGTACGTACCCTGCGCCGATTTCGCTCGGAAGGCATTTTTACGCCGCCTGGCCTGGAAGGGACTGTGATGAGCCCGAGTTATGCAGGTGGTTCCAACTGGGGCGGCATTGCTATCGATCAGGACCGGCAAATCGGTATCGCCAATATCAATCAGATTCCTGCGCTGGTGATGCTGATTCCTCGTGATAATCCAGAACCGTTTCTGGAGGAGTATGATCAGGACAACTGGGAGATCGCCGAGCAAACTGGTACGCCTTACTATATGGCACGCCGGATATTTCTTTCGCCTCTTGGCCTGCCATGCACACGGCCTCCTTGGAATAAGCTGGTGGCGGTGGATCTGGCGAGCGAAGAAATTCTGTGGGAAGTGCCCTTGGGAACTATCCGCGATCTGGCGCCGGGCTTTGTGCCCAACTACGAATGGGGCGTGCCGGGTATGGGTGGCCCACTGATTACCAAGTCAGGTTTGATTGTCATCGGCGCAGTCGCCGAACATGTGCTGCGTATTTTCGACATCAATACTGGCGAGGAAATCTGGCGCTTTGAATTGCCGACAGCGGCGATGGCAACGCCTATGAGCTATGAGTTGGGCGGTGTGCAGTATATAGCTGTGGCCGTCGGCGGGCATGACAATTTGCAGATGGATAGAGGAGATTACCTGTACGCTTTCAAATTAGCCGACTGACCATCGAATGTGGGGACAGACTCTAGATCTGCCCCCAACATCAGAGTCGTCGCATTAGTCGCGCAGGCCGAAAGTATAGACCACATTACCTGAAGCAATGGTGACGTATTGCTGTCCATCCACGGCGAAAGTCATCGGTGCTGCATGGACCCGGGCACCCAGGGAGATATTCCAGAGCTCCCGACCAGATTCCGCATCCAGCGCAAAAAAGTAGCCATCGGCACTGCCGGTGAATACCAAGCCACCCGCGGTAGTGGTTATACCTGCAGATGAGCGTGGCATGATGGGAAATTCCCATTCGATCTCGGCAGTCTTGGGGTTGATCGCACGAATGGAACTGTGGAAAGCATCCATGGGTTGCGTGTAGCGACCGCCACCGCCGGTAAACCTCTCGCCTTCTTCGTAGTCTTCATCACGCTTGAAAAATTCCTGCTCACCGTCGAAGGAAGTGACATAAAAAAGCTCGGTATCCTGACTATAGCCCGGTGAATACCAGTTGGTGGCGCCAACAATAGGTGGCGATACCATGATGCCTTCGTATGTAGGTGCCATGCCCGGCACCCGAATCGGAGCCCCGGTGACCGGATCCAGTCCTTCTGCCCAGGTCACCGTGGCGAAAGGCTTGCCGAACAGGAATTCACCGGTGGCCCGGTTCAGGGTGTAGTAAAAGCCATTGCGGTTGGCCCACATCATGGCAGGTACTTCCTCGCCATCAATTTCCAGATCAGCCAGGATAGGAACCTGAATAGCATCATAGTCGTGGACATCGTGGGGCGTGAACTGGAAATACCATTCAATCTCACCAGTATCTCCATTCAGTGACAGCACGGAGTCAGAGTACAGGTTGTCACCCAGGCGAACATCGCCGTTCCAGTCTGGCCCGGGATTGCCTGTGCCCCAGTAGATCTGGTTCAAGTCGGGGTCATAGGATCCGGTGATCCAGGTTGAAGAGCCTCCGGTGCGCCAGGAATCATCAGACCAGGTGTCGTTACCAAACTCTCCAGGTCCGGGAATGGTGTAAGTACGCCATACCAGATCGCCGGTGGCAGGGTCGTAGGCATCGATAAAACCGCGAATCCCGAATTCAGCACCGGCGATACCGGTTACGACTTTGTCTTTCACAATTAGTGGTGCCGCAGTTTTGCTGTAGCCGGCATCGTGGCGTGCTACTTCCTTGTCCCACAGCAGATTGCCGGTTCGCGCATCGATGGCTACCAGGTGGGCATCCAGTGTGGACATGAACAGTGTCTCGCCCAGAATGGCCACGCCGCGATTATTGCGACCACAACAGATTCGCAGGTCATCGGGCATCTCATGGTCATAGCGCCAGTATTCTCGTCCGGTCAGGGCATCCACTGCCACCACGTTGCTGGGCGCCTCGGTAATGAACATGATGCCATCCACGACCAGAGGTACAGTTTCCGCTCGATCGATAACCGGGATCTGATATGCCCACTTCATTTCCAGTTGATCCACGTTGTCCACGTTAATCTGGTCCAGCAGGCTGTAACGCTGGCTATCCAAAGTGCCGGAATACATCAGCCAGTTTTCTGGCTCGTTACGGGCGTCGACCAGGCGTTCCCAGGTGATGGGGGAAAAGGCGGGTGTAATCACTGTTGAGAACTGATCTTCCTGGGCCAGCAGAGAATGGCTTGCCAGCAGGCTAATGGCTAAACAAATTATTTTCTTCATTGTGGGAGTACCTCGCGGCGAAGTGAAAACAGATAGGCAACCAGGTCGTCCAGTTCGCTATCGCTAAGTTCGCCTTCATAACTGGGCATCGTGGATTCCTCGATGCGTTCGTAAGATTCAATCTGGCTTTTACGGAATGACCACAGGTTTTCTTCATCATCCATGATGCGGAGGGAAAAGCTGTCTTCGCCCATGCGAAACCCTTCTCTGGCAATGCCATCCGGGCCGGTCACCCGCATGGTCCACCAGCGCGGGGCCACTTCCTCGTGTGGATTCGTGATTGACAGGAGCAGGTCTTCAGGTGTGTTGTCCTCACCAATACGTGACAGATCGGGCCCAAGCCTGCCACCGACGCCATCAACCATATGACAACTGTTGCAGTCGGCGCGCCCGCTGAATAGTTCTGCCCCGCGACTGGCGTCGCCTTCCAGCACAACGGAAGAGGGGTCATAGCGTAGTGAATCCAGGTAGGCCACTAACTGCCAGACTGTGGCATCGGGCACATTCTCGGCCACCGGCAGCATGGCAGTACCGGGAACTCCCTCGCGGATGACATTGAATATGCCAACATCGGTGCTGGCGTTGCGGAGTTGGCCGGTCAGGTCCGGGGCACCCGCTTCGTCGTTGCCTTTGGCATCAAAGCCATGACAGCGGGAGCACTGGCGCTCGAAATAGCGTTGGCCCAGGCGGACATCTACCGGGGTGTTATAAAGATTGCCGCCGTCTTCGGCGGAGCTTTGTGGGACAGTGATTGCAGCAAACAGGATGGCCAGGCTGCAGAGCGGCAATACCAGGCGCCAATTATTGCCAGAAATGTTGCCAGGAAGCCTTGAGGATTTCTTGATACTCACATACTTGCTCCTCTGTTGTTGTAGTGTTGGAGAAGTGTTGTTTGGGGCTAGTGTACCATCCCAAGGGCGTTTTGCACTCTTAATGTGCGCCTGGGATTCAGCTTATATATCCATAAAAAACAGCTACTTGACGGATAAAACTGGCAGTCTCTGAAAAGCCTGGCGGCAAAGGTGGGGCGACAGACTTAAAGATTGTAGTTGGTCTTTTTCAATTCAAATACCACGTAGGGAAAATCCACATCCCCGTGCTTGCGGCTGAACATACCATCCCGTTTGACTCCACCAATCTTTTCCACCGCCTTTTGTGAGCGCATATTGTCATCGCCCACCCAGAACAAAACCGTGTCTACAAATGTATAGGCATGTTCCAGCATCAGCTTTTTGATTTCCCGGTTGTAGCTGCCTCCCCAATAGTCACGGCCGAGAAAGGTCCAGCCGATCTCGATTTCGCTTCGGTCGGCATCGTACTCGTTATAACGGCTGGAGCCAATCAGCTTGCCGGATTCGCGGTGGACAAAGGTGAGTGCGGAGCCGCAGCGAATGGCATCGTCAAAGAACAGGCGAAATTCGTTTTCCTTGTAGCGATCCTTTGCAGGATGCTGTTCCCACACTAAGGGGTCGCTGGCAGCGGCGTACAGGCCTTCCCAGTCGGAATGTTGAATCGGGCGTATGGTAAGTCGAGGGCCTTCCAATGTGGGTTGGAGATTGGGTGATGACATGTTGGCAATTGATCCCTGTGCTGGCTTACAAATTCAGGGTAGTACGATTTTGATCTGGTCCATACCGTCGTAGGGGTCCAGAGCTGTGTCGCCCGCTGGAAATCCGAGTATGGAAAAGATAAAGGCAGTCACGTCGGTGTATTCCTGGTCAGACAAGAAGCCAGGATTGTCCTGCGGCATTTCACCCACGATGTAAAACCAGAACTGTTCAACGGTTCTGTCTTCCCATTTCGACCAGGCTTGCCGGTAGAATCGCTCGTTATGGCAGCCCAGACAGAACTCCTGATAAACCTGTTCACCAGATTCAGCCTGTGCTTCGGTATAAACGCCATCTTCGAGGGTAAGCTCCTGTGCCGCAGCGGTTGAGGGCAGGGTTGTAACCAATGCAAGCCCAAGTGTGCAGAGAATTGAATTAAGAATGGTTTTCACAACAGAGAGTTCTCCTTGGTTAGGCTGAAATCCTAGTGCAATAGCCAGGCTAATTCAATTTAGAATGCAAACCCATTAATCAACAAGGCAATGAGAACAAGCAGGGAAAAACCGAAGCTGATGGAGCGCAATGTTTGCTGATTGAAGTAATAGCAAACAGCATAAGCAGTTCGACCTGCGACGTAAGCCCAGGACAGGACAGCCGTGTAACCAGGATCTGCACCCTGGAATAGGCAGAACAGGACAGCGAACACATACACCGCAATACTCTCATTGGTATTGGCGACCGTCCTCGTTGCCCGAAACAGCAGATTATTGTGATTGGTTTCAACAGGTGAGCCGGGGGTATGCCTGGACTTTATACCGATCAGGTCTGCAATAAGAATCTGGAGGATCAACAACAGGGTGAGCGCACCCCAGGAGTAACTTGTTAGTTGGTAGGTAGTTAAAAGTTCTGACATAGCATGCTCACCCGGCTGGCGATATCAATGATTGAAATCCACCATAGGCCATTCTCTGGGCATCAAATCCGGTGTCTGATTCGCCCATGAGTTTTTCCATTCTTGGATCAGCCGCAACTTTTGCATTAGCCAGATCACGCTCCTCGCGTGAGGCGAATACTACCCAGCCAAACAAGATGACCTCGTCGTTCTTCGCCTCCACCAGTTCGACGAATGAGCGCGTTCCATCAAGATGCAGATCGTCCCCAACATATTCCCGATAGTCGAGCGCACCATGCTCCTTCCAGACAGCAGCGACTTCTTTAACGAGAGTCTTGTACTCATCCAGGCGGTCACGGGGAATAGGGTGAACAAAACCATCTACATACATGGACATATCCGTGGTCTCTATTGAAACAAATTGTTATTCAACACCTTGCCAGGCACTATTCGCCGACATAGTGTAACCAGTTGGTTAATATGCGGTGAGAGTTTTCATCCGCTTAAATGTGACGAGTAAACCAGTCAAATACCATGATCTTTCCGCGAAGCCTGTGCCAGCTTTTTTACCAGCTTATCTGGAATCGGCTTGCCAGGTGAAAAAGTTACGCCAGTCTTGGTCGGCTTGAGTCCAGTGTCTGCAAGTTCTTGTGCAAGAGAACTGATTGCACCAGGAGATACATAAAGGCCGCACTGCTTACTAAAAGCCGCATAGCCAGCAACAATGGTTTCATCTATCCTGAAGCCAGGCATGTTATAGGCAATTATTTCCTCTGCATCAGGCAAGGTGCGAGAAAGCTGGGCTCGCAGGTTTTCCAGCAGCGGGCGTAGCGGCTCTGGTGCCGCCGCGATGTAGGCATCATGATCGCTTGCTTTGGCCATTTTCAAGTCCTTGCTGTTGTTGTTTAACTATCCATAATGGGTCAGGAGTTAACTTTTTCTTTTTGATTTGTTTGTTAGTTAGCATCATAACCAGCGCCTGACGCTTTTTTTATAATCTAAGTACTCTTCACTAAATCTTCGCTCGAGATACTCTTCCTCTTTGAGAATTACTCCAAAGTGGAGGGTCAAAATCATTCCCGTAGCTACTAGGATTGTTAGAATGCTGACATTCGCGATACCTATACCGAGTATAAATAGAAACCATCCCACATAAATCGGATTTCTCGATAACGCGAAGACACCGCCAGTCACCAGCTTATTACTATGTTCAGATGGATTTATGGTTGCGGTAGCTCTGAGCATAGATCCGAACGCCAGGTATAAGATGATGAAGCCAGCTCCAGTTAGACTAAAACCAGCGAATCTCGCAATCCTCAAAATTTCTGTATCCAAATTAAGTTGCCAGAAATTCAAGGTTATTCCCGTAACAGCCAAGCAGGGCAATACGATTGCCGCAGGGTGTAGCTTAATTTCTGCTAAGTGCGTTTCATTTACTTTTGGCATCTCCGACTCTTATTAATGCTCACTAACGTCGTTGTTAAGGTTGTGGCTCGCCGCATCTGGTTCGCGGAGAAAATGGCACAGCCATCCGCCAAGCAGGTGTGGTTGGGTGCTACCATTGCACACTTGTTAATGAGCATTATGCAGCGGACTCAAACTTGATGTGCAATCCTAACGCCTTTGCGATCTTTGCAACTGTTGCGAAGGTTGGGTTGCCTTCTTCTGATAGGGCTTTATAGATGCCTTCTCGGGAGAGGCCGGTATCCCTTGCGAGCTGGCTCATATTCTTGGCTCTCGCGATAACTCCGAGAGCGTGAACCACATAAGCTGGGTCATCTCCGCCTTCTTCAAGCACAGCATCTAAATAGGACTGAATATCTTCTTCAGATCCAAGGTACTCTGCAGAGTCCCATTTCTTGATTTTGGTAGGCATAGCTCAAATCTCCAGGTTCGCAGCCAGTTTCTTGGCCTTTTCAATGTCACTGCTTTGCGAGGATTTATCTCCTCCGACTAAAAGGACTACAACTACTGAAGATTGCTTGGTGAAATAAATTCGGTAACCAGGCCCGTAGAATATTCTGAGCTCACTTACTCCATCACCTACAGATGCAACGTCACCGAAATTGCCAAGCTCAACTCTATCAATGCGAGCCTGAATTCTGGCTCTGGCTTTTCTGTCTCTTAGCTTTGCGAGCCAAGAGTCGAATTCTTCGGTCGTGTAGACTTCTATCATGTGTGAACTCTAGTACACACTTCTAGAATTGTCAACTATGGTTAACAGTGACTATGGTTAACAGTTGTGCCTACCGTAATTATGCTCATTAACGCCCTTGTTAAGGCGTGGGTCTCGCCGCGCAGCAAATGCGGATAAAATGGCCGGAGGCCATCCGCATTTGCTGTGTGGTGAGGCCGACCCATTGAACAGATTGTTATGTGTCGTCAAGCTACTGGCACTCCAAGATCTTTACAAATCTTCCGAGCTAATGATCGTTGACTTCACGATGACGAGGAACAGCAGAGCGCTTGTTCTGAGATGGGTTGTGGAACCAGGAATGGCTACCGCCTTCTCTGAGTAGTTCGCAACCATAAGATTCGAGATGTCGAACCAGGTCGCGACGTTTCATAGAGCAATTTTTAGCTCTTCGAACCCATCGCCAGCCGCGCTAATAGCATCGTCGCGATTTAACTCGAGTGCTTCTTTTAGTGTTATAGAAAGGGATTGTAGAAGGGCGTCTTTATTTGACTCTTGGCAATTTACGCCCGGAACCTCTTCGATCCAGCCGATCCACCATTCCCCGTCCTGCTTTATGACTGCTGTATATTGATTATTCATAGATGGATTCTACCTGATCTGACGGATGGCACAAAGCACACATAACGCCTTGGATAATGGGCTGCGCACAGCGCAGTCCTTGATTGATTTCTTGGTTATGTGTCGGACAGCCCATACAAATGTTGTCATTTACTAGTTCAACCAGTTACCAGAAGAATCAACGTATCCCTTTTCTTGAGCGATAGCCATAGTATTTCTGTAACCGGCATTGTCGCCAAGAGATTGGTACAGTTCCGATAGAACCATCCAGTTCCCAGGCATATCAAATTCTTCCACCATCAATTGAGCAAGAGCGAATGCAGATTCAACATTCGCCATATTTAGAGGGATAGACTCATACCTTGTATACAGTCTCTGATATTGCTCAGAGCTGCCATCGTAACGAGGATGAATGCCGGTTTGAAAATGAAGAAACATAGATTCTCCAGCAGCGTCATAGTTTTCAAGTCGTTGATATGCACCAGCTAGTGATCTAGTCATTACCCAATTATATTCTCCACCTGCCTCGAAATAACGGTCGTAGTATCCCAGAAAACCATCCCAGTCTTCTGAATTCGAGGCCAATATTGCCAGCAACTGTAAAATTGCCAGTCGATTAGATTGTTTCAGTTCCGGGAGTTTCAAAATCTCTTCGTAGAAGAATATAGCTTCACTGTTAAGGGATTGAGCACGGAAGTATCTAGCGTAAGCATCGAGCAAATCCCGCTTTTCAGAGTGGCTCATACTGTCATAGCGACCAAGCAACCCATTTATCTCGTTTAGTGCTTCTTCAGATTGGTCTAACTCGAAACGCGTACTTATCTCATCAAGAGCAGATTCGATCTGACTTTGAGTAATTTCTGAAGAGGCGTTTGCATTTTCGTTCTGACGCGTCGGCCTGGTGTCAGGAGCGGTTTGAATACTCTGGATTTCATTGGAGTCTGTGATTGCAGTCGTTTCAGAGTCGCTAGTGAATGTAGTTGGTGAAGAGAAAAATGTGAGCGCGGAAATCAGTAGGATCGCTCCCAATAGAAATGTAGAGCCAAGAATGTATTTACCCTTCATCAGCATTTATCCTACTTATCCGAACGGAGCACACATAACGCCGCTTTTAAGGTTGTGGTCCGCCGCGCAGGGCTTTCGGATAAGATGGCCGCCTGGCCATCCGAAAGCCCTGTGTGGTGGGGCACTACCATTGCAAGCTTTGTTATGTTCCGTTGGCACCGGTTTCTTCTGCTCTGATCTCATCTATTAACTTGAGAAAATCTTTTGAATGGCCCTTCGCACCCAGCGATTCCCTCCACACTTCAAACATTGGCCACTTCACTAAGTTGTGCAAGGTCAAAAGTCTACTCTCCCAATTCTGATTCTCTAAAAATCCAGATTTGAACTGGTTAAACCGATTTGCCGAATCCACTAGATACAAATTGTACAAAATTGTAGCTCGCCGTCGCTCTTCGCGATCAGTGAAAGTTTCTCCAGCAATAAGTCTGTCCCATATTCCTGCATTGTCTATGATAATTGCAGCAAAATTCATCTCAGACTGGAGTACCGCCTGCAAGCTGTCATTTCGTGCTAGTTGGTTGTTATGTCGCACTTGTCCCGCAAGATAGATCAAAGATGCGACGACGGCCAATGCTCCGATAACTTCACCTATAGCTCCTATCGCTTCCCAATTCATTTCTAATTTTTCCGATTGCAGGTTCTTATACTAGGAACATAACGCCGTTGTTAAGGTTGTGGCTCGGCGCATCTGGTTTGCGGATAAGATGGCGTAGCCATCCGCAAACCAGATGTGGTGAGGCGCTACCATTGCACACTTTGTTATGTCGCTTTTGCACTGATGCTTGCCTATATGTCAGATATGACATAAACTACTCCTCATGAGCCCAAAGGATAAGCCATTAGTTTGGCTCCATGGAGAGGTCAAATCGCCCCCGCTCACCGCAGCGGCAAGGGTCGAGGCTGGCTATTTGTTGAGAGTATTGCAGAGCGGGGAATTGGTTTCTATGCCCCGTTCCCGTCCCATGCCATCCATAGGGCGCAAATGCCATGAATTGAGGATTACAGACGAAAACAAGATTTGGAGAATTGTCTACAGAATCGATGCGGATGCGATTGTTATTGCGGAAGTATTTGAAAAGAAGACCACTAAAACTCCCAAATATGTAATAGACAACTGTAAAAAGAGATTGAGGAATTACGACGATGAAAGCAACTAAGCGAAAGAAACTCGAAGCCAAAGGGTGGAAAGTTGGCTCAGTCGAAGATTTCCTGGACCTCACGCCAGAAGAGATGGCGTATATTGAACTAAAGCTCTCGCTTAGCAATTCTCTTAAAGAAAGACGCGCTAAGAAAAAGTTGAGCCAGGTAGAAGTCGCTAAAATTGTCAAAACTAGTCAATCTCGCGTAGCTAAGATGGAAGCGGGTGACCCTTCAGTATCCATAGACTTGCTCGTTAAATCACTTCTTGCTCTCGGAGCCTCTCCCAAAGAAGTCGCCAAGGCTATCGCTTAATTCTCGAGCGACATAACGCCGTTGTTAAGGTTGTGGCTCGCCGCATCTGGTTTGCGGATAAGATGGCGTAGCCATCCGCAAACCAGATGTGGTGAGGCGCTACCATTGCACACTTTGTTATCTGTCAGTTCCACTGAAGTTTCAGGTCACGTTGTTCCTGGGCACAATCTCTCAAATAAAGATTGATTAGGCTTTGATAGGGAATACCTTTCTCTTCAGCGAGTTCTTTAAAGTATCCTATGGTGTCCTCATCAAGCCGAATTGTAATTTGCTTCTTCAGCTTTCTCGAATAAGGATTCTTCACGGACTTTGAAAAATCATAACTTTTACGCATTTCTAAAACCCTCATATACCTTTCTTTCCTGCTTCTGAGCTTTGCGAGCAGAAATAATGCGAATGGTGTCTCCCGATCTTATGCAGTGGCACACGACTAAGAGGCGCGAGCTAATGCTAGTCCCCAGGAGGATGAACCGGTCTTCATCATCCGAATGATCTGGATCAGGTATAAGTCGGGCAAATTCGTCGGTAAAGGCAGTTTGTGCTTCCGAGAAAGATACGCCGTGCTTCGCGACATTTGCTGCCTCTTTTCTAGGATCCCATTCGAATGCTATATGAGCCATGGGATATAGTGTAACTACAATGTAGTTATAGTCAAGTCTGGCACGATGTCAGGTGGTACAGATAACGCCCATGTTTAGGCGCAAGGTTCGCCGCGCAGTGTTTGCGGATAAAATGGCCGAAGGCCATCCGCAAACACTGAGTGGTGAAGCTGGCCCATAGAACTGTTTGTTATGTGCCGGATTCACTAGCTATTTCCTCAAGGAGCTCATCTGTAAGTCTATTGAATGAAGGTCTCACAACCCAAACAGGGAAACTTGCTTTCTTAGTAGGGTCTGCTAAGTGGATCTTTAGTAGATTTCTAATACCTTGCCAATACTCTTCATCCATTAATCCAAGTTCGTACTGTCGATGAATATTATCGAGTTGGTGTGAAATGATGCGTGCATCGATAAGGTCTCGGTAAAAGTCGGCAATAGCTAAGTCGCCTTCTTCTGAAAATCGCCCGCTCCAAGCCGCCTCGACTTCGGGATTCCATGCAGCAGGCCTATGACCTCGCTTAAAACGTCTTACTAGTTGGTCTATGTAAGCTTCATTAGAAAACTGAATTCGAGCGGTTTCTAGGCTTGATTCAGATCTGTTGTGATATTGCTCACCGATAGCCACCTGTCGGTCAAGCATAAGTTGCATACCCACGAATAACAGCGAAGCAACCACTGCGATGACGCTTATAAGTTCTACTATTTGTCTAGTTTCGAGTTTCATAACATATTAATGCACTCAATTCGATTCGTGCGAGGCACATAACGCCTTTGATAATAGGCTCAGCACGCAGTGCTGAGTCCTTGATTGATTTGCTGGTTATGTGTCGCTAACACCTTGTTCTAGACCTTTTCGCCTTGAAACAAAGTGGCGTCTCTAACTGAAGCTTCCTTTAG
>JAVJRC010000003.1:0-17418 GCA_040218615.1 Gammaproteobacteria bacterium | reverse complement strand
GTCAAACCCACGGGCTTCACCGCTACCATAGGCTTCCGCGCACACCTTGGTCAGCGCAGCCGTCAACGTCGTCTTGCCATGGTCAACGTGACCGATGGTGCCTACGTTTACGTGTACTTTGTTTCTTTCAAATTTTTCCTTTGACACTTGTTATGTCCTCTCAATTATTCTCGATACTTATAATTTCAATACCAACTAAACTCAGGCAGCGGTGCTGTCAATAATGCTTTCTGCAATATTGTTAGGCACTTCTGCATATTTTTTAAATTCCATTGTGTAGGTTGCACGACCCTGAGTAGCTGAACGCAAATCGGTTGCATAACCAAACATTTCAGACAGGGGCACTTCAGCATTGATGACTTTGTTGCCACCAGCCTGGTCTTCCATGCCACCTACCATGCCGCGTCGACGGTTAAGGTCACCCATCACGTCACCCATATATTCCTCAGGCGTAACAACTTCTACCGCCATCATGGGTTCCAACAGGGCCGCATCGGCTTCCAGTGCGCCTTTCTTCAGCGCCATGGAGCCAGCGATCTTGAACGCCATCTCACTGGAGTCTACATCGTGGAAGGAACCATCATAGAGGGTCACCTTCATGGCGAGTAGCGGATAGCCAGCCAGACAACCATTTTGCATCTGCTCCTGCACGCCCTTGTCTACCGCAGGAATGTATTCCTTGGGTACGACACCACCCACAATCTCGTTGACGAATTCGTATTCGGCATCGGGATCGAGCGGCTCGAGACGCAACCACACGTGACCATACTGACCACGACCACCAGATTGCTTGACGTGTTTGCCTTCGACTTCCACGACCTTGCGAATGGTTTCACGATAGGCCACCTGTGGCTTACCGATGTTCGCTTCAACCGAGAACTCGCGACGCATTCTGTCTACCAGAACATCCAGGTGCAACTCACCCATGCCGGAAATAATGGTCTGCCCGGATTCTTCGTCAGACTCTACACGGAAAGACGGATCTTCCTGTGCCAGCTTCTGCAGGGCAATACTCATCTTTTCCTGGTCCGCTTTGGACTTGGGCTCTACCGCAACCGAAATCACCGGATCCGGGAAGTCCATCTTCTCCAGAGTGACGACGTTGTCGGGGTCACAAAGCGTTTCACCGGTTGTCACATCCTTCAGACCAATGGCTGCAGCAATATCGCCCGCCAGTACTTCCTTGATCTCTTCGCGAGAGTTGGAGTGCATCTGCACCATACGACCAACACGCTCTTTCTTGGACTTCAAGGGGTTGTATACCGTGTCACCTGAATTGAGGCTGCCCGAGTAGACCCGGAAGAAGGTCAGCGTACCCACATAAGGGTCGGTAGCGATCTTGAATGCCAGGGATGCAAACGGGGCATCGTCTTTCACTTCACAGGTTACTGTTTCGCCAGACTCATCCACGCCTTCAATCGCTTTAACTTCAGTAGGCGATGGCATGTAATCTACAACAGCATCCAGTACGGCTTGCACGCCCTTGTTCTTGAAAGCGGATCCACAGAGCACCGGAACGATTTCGTTGGCCAGTGTACGCTGGCGAATAGCCTTCATGATTTCCTCTTCGGACAGTTCATTGCCTTCGAGGTATTTGTCCATGATTTCTTCGTTGGCTTCGGCTGCTGCTTCCACCATGTGCGAACGCCATTCTTCACAAAGCGCCTGCATGTCTTCGGGAATGTCCTGATACTCAAAAGTAGTACCCTGGTCTTCTTCGTTCCAGATAATGGACTTCATTTTAACCAGGTCGATTACGCCCCGGAATTCATCTTCAGCGCCAATAGCCAGTTGCAGAGGCACCGCGTTGGCACCGAGTCGGTCTTTCATTTGTTGAACGACTTTCAGGAAGTCAGCACCGGCTCTGTCCATCTTGTTGACGAACACCATACGTGGAACCTGGTAGCGATTGGCCTGACGCCATACAGTTTCAGTCTGGGGCTGAACACCAGAAGAAGCACACAGCACAACGACCGCGCCATCCAGCACACGCAGGGATCGCTCAACTTCAATAGTGAAGTCAACGTGTCCAGGTGTGTCGATGATGTTGATGCGATGCTCTTCGTACTGGCTGTCCATTCCATTCCAGAAACAGGTAGTCGCAGCGGAAGTAATTGTAATTCCGCGCTCTTGTTCCTGTTCCATCCAGTCCATTACGGCCGCACCATCGTGTACCTCACCGATCTTGTGCGAGATACCGGTATAGAACAGTACTCTTTCGGTAGTGGTAGTCTTGCCCGCATCCACGTGGGCAGCGATTCCAATATTGCGATAACGGCTCAGGGGGTGTTTTCTAGCCACAGCTTTACCCTCAATTTAATAAGTTAACTTGTAATTTCAAAAATCTAGAAGCGATAGTGTGAGAACGCCCGGTTGGCCTCAGCCATGCGGTGTACATCTTCACGCTTTCTTACGGCACTGCCGCGCCCTTCTGCGGCGTCACTAATTTCACCGGCCAGACGCAGTACCATGGATTTCTCACCACGTGCCCGTGAATGCTCTACCAGCCAGCGCATAGCCAGGGCATTGCGACGTTCGGCACGGACTTCAACAGGTACCTGATAAGTAGCACCACCGACACGGCGAGATTTCACCTCAACCATGGGCGCGATGCTGTCCAGTGCTTTCTCAAAGGTTTCGAGTGGATCGCCACCGCTTTTTTCGGCAACGATATCGAGGGCACCATAGACGATCTTCTCGGCAACAGATTTCTTGCCGTCGACCATTACATGGTTCATGAATTTTGCTAAGACTTTTGATCCGAATTTTGGATCAGGCAAAACTTCGCGCTTTGCCACTTCTCTTCTTCTAGGCATAGTTGACCTCTATGTTTATTCAGGTTTCCCCGGGATCACGCTCTTGCGCACCCGGCCTTACTCAATCTCGCCGCATTGTTTAATGAGCCGCGACAAGCCGCGCAATCCTTGCGCTTGTGGGTTAGCTCTTGAATAAGAATTGTGCAGCGAAAAACCGGTGCTGCTAACTTACTTCATCTTCAACTCGAGAGGTTTACTGCTACTTAGGGCGCTTAGCCCCATACTTCGAGCGACCCTGCTTGCGGTCAGAAACACCGGAGGTGTCCAGGCTACCGCGCACGGTGTGATAGCGAACACCAGGCAGATCCTTTACACGACCACCGCGGATCAGTACCACGGAGTGTTCCTGTAAATTGTGCCCTTCGCCACCGATATAGGAAGTGACTTCGTAGCCATTGACCAGGCGCACACGACAAACCTTACGCAGTGCAGAATTTGGCTTTTTGGGCGTCGTGGTATACACACGCGTACAGACTCCACGCTTCTGCGGAGAACGCTGCAGTGCAGGCACGTCGCTCTTGGACATCTTCTTCTTGCGCGGCTTGCGAACTAGCTGGTTAATTGTGGCCATCGTCGTTTATAGAATCCTTAATTACTTTGTCGTTAATCTCGGTGCTCTTTGAATAAGACGATTTTCCGCCTAAATTCAGCACTTTATCTGTCTCGTTCCAGGCTTTTTGACGTGCAAAAAGCTCCAATCTGACATCCAGGTTGACAAAGGAGGCGAGAGTTTAATGATCCCGACTCCCATAGTCAACCTTTCAGTATTTCATGCATTCTGCCACAGGCCCCGTATTTCAAGGGCTGCAGGCAGTAATCAGGCTACTCCTCGGCAGCCGCTTCAGCACTGTCGCTGCTCTCGGCACTTTCTCCGCTGAGAGCTTCGCTCAAGGCTGCTTCCACATCACTGGCACTGACACCCTCGCCATCTGCCACTTCGGCAGCCTGCTTTTTGCGGGCTTCGTGATAGGCAAGACCGGTACCGGCTGGAATCAGTCGTCCAACCACCACGTTCTCTTTCAGACCGCGGAGGAAATCACGCTTGCCGGTGACCGCTGCTTCGGTCAGCACTCGCGTGGTTTCCTGGAAGGAAGCCGCGGAGATGAACGAATCAGTTGCCAGTGAAGCCTTGGTGATACCCAGCAGCATGCGCTCAAACTTGGCGGGTTCCTTGCCTTCAGATTCCAGGTTGTCGTTGATTTCCAGAATCTGGGTGTAAGTCATCTGCTCACCCTTGATCAGGTTGGAGTCACCTGGCGCGGTAATTTCAACCTTGCGCAGCATCTGACGCACGATTACTTCGATGTGCTTGTCGTTAATGCGCACGCCCTGCAATCGGTATACATCCTGAACTTCGTTAACGATGTACTGAGCCAGCGCTTCCACACCCTTGAGGCGAAGAATATCGTGAGGTGCGGGAGGTCCTTCAGACACAACCTCACCCTTCTCGATGTATTCACCTTCGAACACAGTCATGGTGCGCCACTTGGGAATCAACGTTTCGTAATGATCGGAACCATCGATCGGGTTGACACCGTCCTTCGGCGTAATCACCAGGCGGCGCTTGCCTTTGGTTTCTTTACCAAAGCTTACCGTACCGGAAATCTCCGCGAGGATTGCTGGTTCTTTCGGCTTACGTGCCTCAAACAGGTCAGCAACACGTGGCAAACCACCGGTGATGTCACGAGTCTTCGAGCCTTCCTGCGGTATACGTGCAACCACGTCACCGATATTAAGGTCAGCACCGTCTTTAAGACTGATGATGGCATTGGCCGGAAGGAAGTAGTGAGCCGGTACGTTGGTACCTGGCAGACAAACATCCTTGCCCTTCTTGTCGATGACGCGGATAGCCGGACGCAGTTCCTTGGCGGAGGAAGCTCGTTCTGCCGGATCGATCACAGACCATGTGGTGAGACCAGTGATCTCATCAGTCTGCTCACGCACGGTAATGCCCTCTTCCATGGCTTCGAAAGCCACCTTGCCCGCCACTTCAGAAACGATAGGGTGGGTATGGGGATCCCAGGTTGCGACCAGTTGGCCGGCCTCGACTTCCTTCTTGGTGCCGACAGTAATGGTGGCACCGTAGGGCAACTTATAAAGCTCTTTCTCGCGACCATTGGTGTCGTTCACGATGAGTTCGCCCGAGCGGGAAACAACCACCAGCTCTCCCTTGATGTTCTCAACTGTCTTCATATTGTTGAGATGAATGGTACCGGTGTTCTTTACCTGTACGCTGTCGGAAGCCGTTGCCCGTGATGCCGCACCACCGATGTGGAAGGTACGCATGGTCAACTGAGTTCCGGGCTCACCAATGGATTGTGCTGCGATCACACCCACTGCTTCGCCCACATTGGCCAGGTGGCCACGGGCCAGGTCGCGACCATAGCACTGGCTGCAGATACCGAAACGGGTTTCGCAGGTAATAGGTGACCGCACGTAAACCTGGTCAACACCCTGGGTTTCCAGTTTCTCGACCATGCGCTCATTAATGAGCGTGCCGGCTTCGGCAATCAATTCACCGGTTTCCTCATGCAGCACTTCTGCTGCCAGGGTACGACCCAGTACACGATCGCCCAGCGGCGCGATGATGTCGCCACCTTCAATAATAGGCGCCATGAACAGACCTTCCGAGGTACCACAATCTTCTTCGGTGATAACCAGGTCCTGGGAAATATCCACCAGGCGACGGGTAAGGTAACCGGAGTTCGCTGTCTTCAATGCCGTGTCGGCCAGACCCTTTCGGGCACCGTGTGTTGAGGTGAAGTATTGGGATACGTTCAAACCTTCACGGAAATTCGCGGTAATCGGCGTTTCGATGATAGAGCCATCGGGACGAGCCATCAGACCACGCATACCAGCCAGCTGGCGAATCTGCGCGGGGGAACCTCGGGCACCGGAATCGGCATAGACATACACGGAGTTAAAAGACTCCTGCAGCTCTTCTTCGCCATCCTTGTTAATGACCGGCTCCGTAGACAGACCTTCCATCATGGATTTGGCCACAAGATCGTTGGCGCGGGACCAGATATCGATCACCTTGTTGTACTTCTCACCCTGGGTTACCAGGCCGGAAGCAAACTGGGATTCAATTTCCACAACCTCAGAGTTTGCCTGATCGATGATCTCGGCTTTCTCATCCGGAATTTCGAAATCATTTACACCGATTGAGGAACCAGACATGGTGGAGTACTTGTACCCGGTATACATGAGCTGGTCAGCAAAGATGACTGTTTCTTTCAGACCCACATTGCGATAGCAAGCGTTGAGAATCTGGGAAATCGGCTTCTTCGACATCTTCTGGTTCACCATGGCGAAAGGCAGGCCTTCCGGTACGATGTTGAACAACAGAACACGCCCGACTGTGGTTTCAACCAGTTCGGTCTTGGTGACTTTCTCGCCTTCTTCATCCTTCGTAACATCGGTGATACGCGCCTTGATGCGCGCCTGCAGATGCACTTGCTGGGAATCGTAAGCACGTTGCACTTCCTTGGCATCGGCAAAGATCATGCCCTCGCCCTTGGCGTTAACACGCTCGCGAGTCATGTAATACAAACCCAGTACCACGTCCTGGGAAGGCACGATAATCGGCTCTCCATTGGCAGGGGCCAGGATGTTGTTGGTAGACATCATCAGGGTACGCGCTTCCAACTGGGCTTCCAGTGTCAGCGGTACGTGCACAGCCATCTGGTCGCCGTCGAAGTCGGCGTTGTAGGCAGCACATACCAACGGGTGTAGCTGAATCGCCTTACCTTCAATCAGTACAGGCTCAAATGCCTGAATACCCAGACGGTGCAAGGTAGGAGCACGGTTCAGCAGAACCGGGTGTTCGCGAATTACCTCAGCCAGGATATCCCAGACCTCGGCAGTTTCCCGTTCCACCATCTTCTTTGCAGCCTTAATAGTAGTAGCAAGACCACGACGCTCCAGCTTGCCAAAGATAAATGGCTTGAACAGCTCCAACGCCATCTTCTTGGGAAGTCCGCACTGGTGCAGCTTCAGAGTAGGACCAACCACGATCACGGATCGACCGGAGTAGTCCACACGCTTACCGAGCAGATTCTGACGGAATCGACCCTGCTTACCCTTGATCATGTCAGCCAGGGATTTTAGCGGGCGCTTGTTGGACCCGGTAATGGCACGACCGCGTCGGCCGTTGTCCAGCAACGCATCCACCGCTTCCTGCAGCATGCGCTTTTCGTTGCGCACAATAATGTCAGGCGCGTTCAGGTCCAGCAGTCGCTTGAGACGGTTGTTACGGTTGATCACGCGACGATACAGATCGTTCAGGTCGGAAGTGGCAAAGCGGCCACCATCCAGCGGTACCAGCGGACGCAAATCCGGCGGCAGCACGGGCAGCACACTCATGACCATCCATTCCGGCTTGTTGCCTGAATCCACGAAGGCTTCCAGCAGCTTCAGGCGCTTGGAAAGCTTCTTCAGTTTGGTTTCGGAATTGGTTTGTGGAATTTCTTCGCGCAAGCGCGTGGCTTCTGCTTCCACATCCATGTCGTTCATTAATTCCTGAACGGCTTCTGCACCCATCTTGGCTTCGAACTCATCACTCCACTCTTCCATGGCTTCGTAATATTGTTCGTCGGTGAGCAACTGGCCGCGTTCCAGGGTAGTCATACCCGGATCAGTTACCACAAAGGATTCGAAATACAGGATGCGCTCAATGTCGCGCAGCGTCATATCCAGCAGCAAACCAATGCGCGAGGGCAGTGATTTCAGAAACCAGATGTGGGCAACCGGGCTGGCCAGCTCGATGTGACCCATGCGCTCACGGCGTACTTTCGACAACGCCACTTCCACGCCACACTTCTCGCAAATCACACCGCGATGCTTGAGGCGCTTGTACTTGCCACAAAGACATTCGTAATCTTTGACTGGCCCAAAAATCTTGGCGCAGAACAAACCATCCCGCTCAGGCTTGAAAGTTCTGTAGTTAATGGTTTCCGGCTTTTTTACTTCACCGAATGACCATGCACGGATCATCTCCGGCGATGCCAGGCCAATACGAATAGAATCGAACTCATCTGTATGTGATTGAGATTTCAACAACCCTAAAAGGTCTTTCATTCTATTTCCTCCGCTGACCACGGATTCGTGGTCAGACTTCGATAATCAATAATTCTCTTTCGCGAATAGCTCACTAATGTGATTGAGCAATCTCTACTCAGTACTCACATCCAGTTCCATGTCGATACCAAGAGAACGGATCTCCTTCACCAACACGTTGAACGATTCGGGCATACCTGGCTCCATACGGTGGTCGCCGTCCACGATGTTCTTGTACATCTTGGTTCGGCCAGCCACGTCATCGGACTTCACGGTCAGCATTTCCTGCAAGGTGTAAGCAGCGCCGTAAGCTTCCAGCGCCCACACTTCCATTTCTCCAAAACGCTGGCCACCAAACTGCGCCTTACCACCCAGCGGCTGCTGGGTAACCAGGCTATAGGAACCAGTCGAGCGGGCGTGCATCTTGTCATCCACCAGGTGGTTGAGCTTGAGCATGTACATAATGCCTACAGTCACTGGTCGATCGAAGGCATCGCCTGTGCGGCCATCGAACAGGGTGACCTGACCGCTGTCATCCATGTCAGCCAGCGACAGCATTTCCTTGATTTCGGTTTCCGCCGCACCATCGAATACGGGAGTCGCCATGGGCACACCGGCACGCAAGTTACCAGCCAGCTCAAACAGCTCATCTTCCTTGAGCGACTTGATGTCTTCGGTACGCTCACCAATCTTGTTGTAGACATCGGTCAACAGCTTGCGCATCTCGGTTACCTTGGCCTGCGCATCCATCAGCTTGCCAATCTTGAGACCCAGACCTTTGGATGCTGCACCCAGGTGGGTTTCCAGAATCTGGCCCACGTTCATTCGAGACGGCACACCCAGCGGGTTGAGCACGATATCTACTGGCACACCATTCTCATCGTAGGGCATGTCTTCTTCAGGCATGACCACAGAGATCACACCCTTGTTACCGTGGCGGCCAGCCATCTTGTCGCCTGGCTGAATGGTTCGCTTGATCGCCAGGTAAACTTTGACAATCTTCAACACACCTGGCGCCAGATCATCGCCCTGGGTGAGCTTGTTCTTCTTGTCTTCGAAGCGCTCATCCAGTTCTTTCTGGCGTTCTTCCAGCTGCGCTTCGGCTCGTTCCAACTGCTTGTTCATGGCCTCATTGGACATGCGCAGCTTGAACCAGTCTTCCCGCGGCAGGTTGCTCAGGTAGTCGTTGGTAACTTTCTGGCCCTTCTTCAACTTGGGACCACCCGCTACCACTTTACCGACCAGTGCTTTCTGCAAACGCTCATAGGTCGCTTCTTCAACGATGCGATACTCGTCGTCGATATCCTTGCGTACCTGTGCCAACTGCATTTCTTCAATTTCGATTGCACGCTGGTCTTTCTCAAGCCCATCACGAGTGAAGACCTGAACGTCAATCACAGTACCTTTCACACTGGTTGGAACGCGAAGAGACGTGTCTTTCACATCGGAAGCTTTCTCTCCGAAGATGGCGCGCAGCAGTTTCTCTTCCGGAGTCAGCTGGGTCTCACCTTTGGGTGTTACCTTGCCCACCAGGATATCTCCGGCAGTCACTTCAGCACCGATGTACACGATTCCGGATTCATCCAGCTTGCTCAGGGCACCTTCACCCACATTGGGAATATCTGCAGTGATCTCTTCAGATCCCAGCTTGGTGTCTCGAGCAACACAGGTCAGCTCCTGGATATGAATAGAAGTGAAGCGATCTTCTTTAACTACACGTTCTGAAATCAGAATTGAGTCTTCGAAGTTGTAACCATTCCAGGGCATGAAGGCGATACGCATGTTCTGGCCCAGTGCCAGCTCACCCATATCAATAGAAGGACCATCGGCAAGAATATCGCCCCGGGCCACAACATCATCTTCTTTCACCAGAGGCTTCTGCGAAATACAGGTATTCTGGTTGGAACGGGTGTACTTGGTGAGGTTGTAAATATCCACACCTGCTTCACCGGCATCGGTTTCATCATCATTCACGCGAACGATAATTCGCCCAGCATCCACACTCTCGATAACACCACCACGGAAGGCCACAACACAGACACCGGAGTCCCGGGCCACGTTTCGCTCCATGCCGGTACCGACCAGTGGCTTCTCTGTTTTCAGAGTAGGCACAGCCTGACGCTGCATGTTGGAGCCCATCAATGCACGGTTGGCATCGTCGTGCTCCAGAAAAGGAATCAACGCGGCCGCAACAGACACCATCTGTTGAGGTGCCACGTCCATGTAGTCAACCTCGTCACGAGGCTTGAGAGTGGTCTCGCCCTTGTAACGAACGGTGACCAGCTCATCCACGAAGCCACGCTTCTTATCAAGAGGCGCACTGGCTTGTGCGATGACAAAATCACTTTCATCAATGGCTGAGAGAAAATCGATCTCATCAGTCACCTTGTTGTTCTTCACCCGGCGATAAGGACTCTCCAGGAAACCGTAGTCGTTGGTACGAGCATAGGTCGCCAATGAGTTAATCAATCCGATGTTCGGACCTTCTGGTGTCTCAATAGGACAGACTCTGCCGTAGTGAGTCGGATGCACGTCTCGAACTTCGAAGCCTGCGCGCTCGCGGGTCAGTCCGCCTGGGCCCAGAGCAGAAACACGACGCTTGTGGGTGACTTCTGACAGTGGGTTGTTCTGGTCCATGAACTGGGACAACTGACTGCTGCCAAAGAATTCCTTGATTGCAGCAGCGACCGGCTTGGCATTAATCATGTCCTGAGGCATCAGGCCTTCAGAATCAGCCATGCTCAAGCGCTCTTTTACTGCGCGCTCTACCCGGACCAGTCCTACGCGGAACTGGTTCTCGGCCATCTCACCGACGGAACGGATACGACGGTTACCCAGGTGATCGATATCGTCCACGGAACCGAAACCGTTGCGGATTCCGACCAGTGTTTTCAACACATCGACTATGTCTTCGGTATCCAGAACAGAATTGCCTTCTGCACTGGGGCGACCCAGTCGGCGATTGAACTTCATGCGGCCTACAGCCGACAGGTCATAGCGCTCTTGCGAGAAGAACAGGTTCGAGAAAAGGTTTTCTGCAGATTCTTTTGTGGGGGGCTCGCCCGGACGCATCATGCGATAAATCTCGACCATGGCCTCTAGCTGAGAGGTAGTGGTGTCGATGCGCAGCGTGTCGGAAACAAAGGGTCCACAATCCAGATCATTGGTAAAAATGGTCTGGAATTCCTTGATGTCTTTCTCCAGGAATTGCTCCACCATTTCGGCAGTGATCTCTGCATTACAGGGGAACAGAACTTCACCGGTCTCTTCGTCGATAACATCCCTGGCCAGGGAGTTGCCCTCGAGGAATTCTGAAGGCACAGTCAGTTCAGTCAGCTTGGCGGTTTCCATCTGACGAATATGACGACTGGTAATACGACGCCCTTCTTCAACGATCAGCTTGCCTTTCTTGTCCAGGATAGGAAAAGTAAGTACTTCACCTCTCAGGCGAGAGGCGACGAGCTCAAGCGCGATGCTGGGCTCTTTGCCTTTCTTGACCTTGAAAGTGTTGTTCTCATAGAACATTTCCAGGATTTCCTGGGAGCTAAACCCTAAGGCGCGCAGTAAGACAGTAGCCGGCAATTTCCTTCGACGATCGATCCGCACATACACCATATCCTTCGGATCAAACTCGAAATCCAGCCAGGAGCCACGGTAGGGAATCACTCGTGCAGAGTAGAGCAGCTTGCCTGAGCTGTGAGTCTTGCCACGGTCGTGGTCAAAGAACACTCCAGGAGAGCGATGCAATTGGGAAACAACCACGCGCTCGGTGCCATTGATGACAAAAGTACCTGACTCAGTCATCAACGGGATTTCGCCCATGTAAACTTCCTGCTCTTTAATATCCTTAATGGTCTGTGTGGTGGATTCCTTATCGTAAAGAATCAACCGCACCTTGACGCGCAAGGAAACAGAATAAGTAGAACCGCGAAGCTGACATTCCTTAACATCGAATGCCGGCTTGCCGAGCTCGTAACTAACATATTCCAGGACTGCTTTCCCGGAATAGCTAACAATTGGGAATACAGATTTGAACGCGGCGTGTAAGCCCTGGTCGACCAGTTCCTCAGCAGGGGTGCCCGCCTGGGTAAACTGTCGATAAGAATCGATCTGTATGGACAAAAGGTACGGAATGTCCATGGCACTTGGCAATTTGCCAAAGTACTTTCGAATTCGCTTTTTCTCTGTAAAAGAATAGGCCATTATTGTGTTCCTGGTAGTGAATTCTGTTTCGTCTTTAAATAGGGACAGATTTATTTTCTTGGGAAAGTCGTGTTCAATACGAATTTCAACTCAGTAAAAAAATAAATCTGTCCCTATTTAATAAATCCTGCAAACAAGCGCGCACACCGAACCTGAATACATCAGGTTCGGTGTGCGTGTGCCTGGTAGTTGTCGCTTGTTACTTAAGCTCAACGGTTGCGCCAGCTTCTTCCAGGGCCTTCTTGGCTTCCTCGGCTTCAGCTTTGGGAGCAGCTTCCTTAAGTGTGGAAGGTGCGCCATCAACCATTTCTTTGGCTTCTTTCAGGCCAAGGCCTGTAATTGTGCGAACAGCTTTAATGACGTTTACTTTCTTGTCTCCGGCTGCGGTCAGAACGATATCGAAATCGTCCTTCTCTTCGGCTGGAGCTGCATCACCAGCTGCAGCAGCGGGTGCTGCGGCAACAGCGGCTGCTGCTGAAACGCCAAATTTTTCTTCCATCGCTTCAACCAGCTGGACAACGTCCATAACTGACATATCAGCAATTGCATCTAGTACTTCTTCTCGTGATAGAGACATGGTTCTTATCTCCTGCTCTTAATTAATAATCGAAAAATCAAAAAGGAATTAGGCTGCTTCCTGTTTCTGGTCGCGAACCGCAGCAACCGCTCGAGTAACTTTCGAGGGCACTTCATTCATGGTTCTGGCCAGCTTGGTTACAGGTGCCAACATTACGCTCATTAGTATGGAGCGAGCCTCATCCAGGGTTGGCAACTTGGCCAACACATCGATCTGATTCGCTTCCATGAGCTTGCCACCCACAGATAGTGCCTTGATCTGAAATTCGTCGTTCTCTTTCGCAAAATCATTCAGTACGCGCGCGGCGGCACCGGGATCTTCCTGTGAGAGTGCAACGATAGTTGGACCAACCAATACTTCCTGAATGCATTCGAATTCAGTATCTGCGACAGCACGCTTTAATAGCGTGTTCCGTACTACGCGCAGGTATACTTTATTGTCACGTGCATTTTTTCGAAGCGCAGTCATGTCCTCTACTGTGACGCCGCGATAATCGGCGAGCACTGCAGACAAAGCACTACTAGCAGCCTGATTGACTTCCGAGACTATTTGTTGCTTGTCTTCAAGTCGAATAGCCACTTGCTAACTCCTTCAGTTCAAATACGCTGCACCCTCAATGTCAAAACAACAGTTCGAGTTTCACGCATTCACGTTTGCGGCAACGAAATCGCTGCCATTTAGTTCGGTGATAAGAACTGGAGTTCATCCGGTTCTGGTTTCACCATCTGCGTAGGAGATTAAGAGAAAGCCCTTACTACTGACCTTCTCGCCTACGGTCTTTGATGATCTCGTGCAGTTAGAAACTGACGAAAGCAACCAAAGTCATTGCCCTGCCATTTCTGGCAGGGCGTAATTCTTAAATTGTCAAAGAAGACTGGTCGACTAATACGCCCGGGCCCATGGTGGACGAGAGCACAACCTTCTTGATATAGACACCCTTGGACGAAGCAGGCTTGGCCTTCTTCAGGTCAGCAAGCAAGGCTTCCAGGTTGGACTTGATAGCAGCGCTGTCGAAATCCACTTTGCCGATACCGCCATGAACGATACCGTTCTTGTCTGTGCGATATCGAACCTGCCCGGCTTTGGCATTCTTAACCGCTGATTCAACATCAGGAGTAACGGTGCCAACTTTCGGGTTTGGCATCAGGCCACGGGGACCAAGCACTTGACCCAGTTGACCAACAACGCGCATAGCATCGGGCGTGGCGATAACCACGTCGAAATCCATGTTGCCGCCCTTGACGGACTCAGCCAGGTCTTCGAAGCCCACAATGTCAGCACCGGCTTCTTTTGCCTTGTCAGCGTTTGCTCCCTGAGCAAATACTGCGACGCGGACGTCTTTGCCCGTTCCTGCCGGGAGAATGGTAGAACCGCGAACCACCTGATCAGATTTACGAGGATCTACACCCAGGTTAATGGAAACATCGATCGATTCCTTAAACTTGGATGAAGCAAACTCGGCGACCAGTGAAACGGCTTCCTCAACTGGATAGGCCTTGCCTGGCTCCAGTTTCTCGGCGATCAGCTTTCTTTTCTTGGATAGCTTGGCCATTACTCTACCCCCTCTACTTCCAAACCAGCACTTCTGGCACTACCGGCCAGCGTGCGTACAGCCGCATCCATATCAGCAGCAGTCAGGTCGGGCATCTTTTGATTGGCGATTTCTTCCAGTTGTGCACGTGTCACCTTGCCCACTTTCTCAGTGTTGGGGCGGCCACTGCCTTTCTTCACGCCAGCCGCTTTTTGCAGCAACACTGCCGCAGGAGGCGTCTTGGTAATGAAGGTAAAGCTGCGATCAGCATAGACCGTGATTACAACAGGAATAGGCAGACCAGGCTCAGTTCCCTGAGTCTGGGCATTGAACGCCTTACAGAATTCCATGATATTGACGCCGTGTTGGCCCAATGCAGGACCTACTGGCGGACTTGGGTTGGCCTGACCCGCACCAACCTGCAGCTTAATATAAGCCAATACTTTCTTAGCCATTGTCATTTCTCCCTGGGTTCGAACGCTGAACTTTAGCTCAGCTCCCCGTCCACTCCTGGCATGGCTAGATGCCTGGAGATCGAATTACGCCCTTAGGCGTTTTAAAACCGGGAACAGAATTAATTCTGCCCCCTTACTCAATCGAACTTACTAGCTCTTCTCTACCTGGCCGAATTCCAGTTCGACAGGAGTAGAGCGTCCAAAAATCAGTACTGCAACACGAAGGCGACTCTTTTCGTAGTTAACTTCTTCTACTGTTCCAGTGAAGTCGTTAAAAGGACCGTCTGTAACACGAACCATTTCACCTGGCTCATAAACAATCTTGTGAGTCGGAGCCTCTTCACTATCCTCCATTCGCTGAAGAATCTTGTTGGCTTCCTTGTCGGTAATCGGCGCCGGCTTTTCAGCAGTACCGCCAATAAAACCCATCACCCGCGGCGTTTCCTTCACCAGGTGCCAGGTATCGTCGTTCAGGTCCATATGAACCAACACATAACCCGGGAAAAATTTGCGCTCACTTTTGCGCTTCTGCCCGGCACGCATTTCCAGTACTTCCTCGGTAGGAACCAGTACTTCATCGAAGTAGTCTTCCATACCGGAAAGTGCAATCCGCTCTTTCAGCGCATGCATTACTTTTTTCTCGTAGCCCGAATATGCGTGGACTACATACCAGCGCTTAGCCATTCCCTTCCTCTAACCAATTATTGAAGAAACAACACCGTTCAGACCCCAATCCAGCAACCACAGGATCAAAGCCACGATGAAGATTACGATCAATACTACAATCGTCGTTTGTGTTGTTTCTTGCCTGGTTGGCCAAACGACCTTCCTGATCTCGACCCTGGCTTCCAAACAAAGATTGATGAAAGCCTGGCCCTTAACTGTCTGGGCTGCTACCCATCCTGCTATGCCTGCTGCAACCAGCAGACCGATTGTCCTGATTAACAGTGATTCAGCGGCAAAGTAGGAATTGCCATAGACTGCAGCGGCAACAATGGCCGCAACAGCAGCCCATTTTACCCAGTCCAACTTACCTACATCGTTTTCTGCTTTTTCTGCCATTGCCTCTATCTTTTATCTGCTTTCTGCCTGTTCCCAAAGGCGGCCTGACGATCTCTTCGCCACCCCTGCCATATAAATGGCAGGCCAGGAGGGAATCGAACCCCCAACCTGCGGTTTTGGAGACCGCTGCTCTGCCAATTGAGCTACTGGCCTACGTACTCGTATCGCACTCCGGAGCCCTTCACTGGTTCGGCAGAGGACTCAAAAGATGCCGATATTTTTGCCCATCGAAGCGTTGTTACACTTCCTTAATACTAACTTTTTCGGAGAACCAACTCCGAAAGTAGCCTTTCACTGGTTCGGCAGAGGACCGAAAAGATGCCGATATTTCTGCCAACCGAAGCCCCAAAGAACTTCAACTACTACTGCTACCAATCGGAGGACCACTCTCGAAAGAATCGATCTTTAGCCTTACACCGATCTTAAAACTTCCTCGAAAAACACCCATCTTTAGGCACTTTCCTAGAGACGACTAAGCCGAAACCCCCCTTCCGGAGAGTTTCGGCTCTAAAAAAAGTCGCTCAGTGTTTATTCAATAATCTTTGAAACGACACCTGCACCAACAGTTCGTCCACCTTCACGAATCGCGAAGCGCTGGCCTTCTTCCATCGCAATCGGGGCGATCAGCTCGGCTGTCATCTTCACGTTGTCGCCTGGCATAACCATCTCGGTGCCTTCCGGCAGCTCAACGTTTCCAGTCACGTCAGTGGTTTCGAAGTAAAACTGCGGACGATAACCCTTGAAGAAAGGCGTGTGACGACCACCCTCTTCCTTGCTCAGGATATACACTTCACACTCAAACTTGGTGTGGGGCGTAATTGAACCAGGAGCAGCCAGTACCTGGCCACGCTCTACGTCTTCACGCTTGGTACCACGCAAGAGAACACCCACGTTCTCACCCGCACGGCCTTCGTCCAGCAGCTTGCGGAACATCTCAACACCTGTACAGGTAGTCTTCTGGGTGTCACGAATACCCACGATCTCGATCTCTTCACCCACCTTGACCACACCACGGGCCACACGACCTGTAACCACGGTACCGCGACCAGAGATTGAGAACACATCCTCAATTGGCATCAGGAAGGGCTTTTCAACATCACGCTCAGGCTCGGGGATGTAAGAATCCAGGGTCTCAACCAGCTTCTGTACCGCCGGTGCGCCAATGTCAGACTCATCGCCTTCCAGGGCTTTCAGGGCAGAACCGATGATGATTGGCGTGTCGTCACCCGGGAACTCGTACGCATCCAGCAGCTCACGGATTTCCATTTCTACCAGTTCCAGCAGCTCTTCATCGTCGACCATGTCCGCCTTGTTCATGAACACAACGATATAAGGCACGCCTACCTGACGGGACAGCAGGATGTGCTCTCGGGTCTGGGGCATGGGGCCGTCTGCTGCACTCACTACCAGGATCGCGCCATCCATCTGCGCCGCACCGGTAATCATGTTCTTTACATAGTCCGCGTGTCCCGGACAGTCTACGTGGGCGTAGTGACGGTTCGGGGAGTCATATTCAACGTGCGACGTCGCAATGGTAATACCACGCTCTCGCTCTTCAGGGGCATTATCGATCTGGTCAAACCCACGGGCTTCACCGCTACCATAGGCTTCCGCGCACACCTTGGTCAGCGCAGCCGTCAACGTCGTCTTGCCATGGTCAACGTGACCGATGGTGCCTACGTTTACGTGTACTTTGTTTCTTTCAAATTTTTCCTT
>JAVJRC010000004.1:0-295322 GCA_040218615.1 Gammaproteobacteria bacterium | reverse complement strand
AGGCACATAACGCCTTTGATAATAGGCTCAGCACGCAGTGCTGAGTCCTTGATTGATTTGCTGGTTATGTGTCGCTAACACCTTGTTCTAGACCTTTTCGCCTTGAAACAAAGTGGCGTCTCTAACTGAAGCTTCCTTTAGATGCAGATACTTCTTTCGTTCTTCATCCGCTGCGAAGCTATCGCAATCTTCCTGCGTCGGGAACGAGACCAAATGAATTTCATACGGCAATTCTGCGGTTCCTTCAATCAGAGAGTCTTCTCCAGGGCGAACTCTCAAAACTAATTCGCCATTGTGCTTTCTGATTATAGGAATCGCTATCGATTCAAAATCGTCAAATTGATCTTCGCATCCCTCTTTCAGGTAAATTAGTTGTGTCCGATAAATCATCTTTTTACAAATTCAGCTCTGGCTGCACACATAACGATTGTATAAGGGGCAATTGTGTTGTTAATTCATTATATGGGCCGAATGATTTCAAGAGGCTAATTTCCCTAAAATCAGTACTTTGCCCCATTTAGTTCACAAGTGCCCATGAATATCACCTGATGTCATTTTGCCTTTTTCATTAACAAAATTGCAATGAAATTAGCGGGTAGCCTGTTTAATCAATAACAGGGCAATTCTTCGGCTCACGTTTGCTCGAAAATTCAAGCAGTTACGCATCTACCCACGAATTTTGAGTCTATTAACAGGGCTCTCGAGCAGACGCATTAAGCGCATCGAAATTTCATCCGGCGTGAACTGGAGATTTAGCGCAATGGCTACAGGCTGTTCTTTATCAGAACTACTGCCTTTTCACTGAAACGCCAACACTCTTGAATCCAGGCGTGCGGCTGCGCTCATCTGTGTCGCAGGGCACCAGCACATTCGCTTCCGGGAAATAGGTCATGACATTGCCTGGTTTGATGGCGAAAGCCGCCAGTCTCATGTTTTGCATCGTTCCGGTTTCATTCCTCACCTCTACCAGCTCGCCTTCTTGCCAGCCTCTTTGTTCCATGTCTGCCGGGTGCATGAACAAGACCTGGCGATCTTGCTGTCCGCGATAGACGTCTTCTTCGTTGTAGATGATGGTGTTGAACTGGCCTTCGCTGCGGACGGTGGTTAACAGGAATTCGTCTTCATTTTTTAACCTGCGAGTCCAGTTGGTCAGTTGGGGTGCCACGAATCTGGCGCGGCCGGAGGGTGTGGAAAAGCTGGGCTTGTTCAGATGTCGGCCCCCGATATGAAACTCTTGTTTGCTCCGGTCGATGTCTTTCAGTTCTTCGAAACCGGGAATCAGTTTGGCGATGGCTTTGCGAATGGAAGCGTGGTCTTCGAATTGAGCGAAGTCGAGCAGAGAGGCATCGATTACATTTGCAGCGATGCTGCCGATGATTGCGGTTTCAGATAGCAGGGTGGGAATTCTGTTGAAGCCGCCATCGCTGAGGCGTACATAATTGAACATGGACTCCTGGGTGGTGCCCTGGGTTTCTTCATCGCGTACCCGAATAGGCAGGATGATGTTTTCGCCTTCTACTCCGTTAACATGGGTCTGGTTCAGGGTGGAGTTGATCATGACCTTGAAGGGGATGTTGTCCAGAGCCTGTTTGGCGAATTTGCTGTCCGGGTTGGCGGAGAACAGGTTACCACCCAGCAGCAGTGCGCAGTCGATCTCGCCTTTTGCTGCGGCTTGCACACAGGAGAGTGTGTCCATGCCCTGATAGTTTGGCAGCGTGACATCAAACTCGGCTTCAATAGCGTCGAACACATGCTGCTTCAGGGCCGGTGTCAGGCCCATGGAGCTGACGCCTTGCACGTTGGAATGGCCACGCAGGGGCAGCAAGCCTTTACCTTCACCTCCGATCATCCCTCTTAGCAGGGCGAGGGCAGTGATGGCTTCGATGTTCTCGGTGCCGTTGCGATGATGGGTGAGGCCCATGCCCCAGGCGAACACGGCATTGTTGCTCTCGCTATAAAGCGTGGCGATATGCTCGATCTCTTCTCTTTCTACGCCCGCTTCGCGACTAATCACTTCCCAGTCGAGATTGCCTATGAAGTTTTTATACTCGTCGAAGTTCTCGCAGTGTTCTGGAATAAATGTGTGGTCTATCAAGTCGCGTTCTATTAGCGACTTGGCCACGCCACTGATAAACGCCACATCACCCCCCACATGGGGCTGCACATAATCTGAAGCCACTTCACCGCCGCCGGTGATCATGGATTTGAAATTACTGGGCGAGGCGAACTTCACCAGACCAGGTTCTCTTGACGGGTTGACCACGATGACCTGACCGCCTCGCTGGCGACATTCCAACAGGACTTTCACGAACCGTGGATGGTTGGAGGCGGGGTTGGCGCCGAATACGAAGATCAGGTCGGCCTTGTGCAGGTCGGCGTACTGAATGGTTGCCGTCCCCGTGCCGATGGTGGTACTCAGTCCAACGCTTGAGGCCTGGTGGCAGTAATAGGAACAGTTGTTGATGTGATTGCAGCCGTAGAGGCGGGCGAACAGTTGCAACACGAAAGCAGCTTCATTGGAGGACCGGCCTGAGCCATAAAAGAAACAACGTTGGGGGTCGGTGGCTTTCAGGCGGTCAGAGATTTTATTCAGTGCGTCCTGGTAGCTGATGGCCTGATAGTGAGTGTCGCCTTTGGCCTTATACAGGGGATGGGCGAGGCGGCCCAGGTCTTCCAGTTGTTTACCGCTCAGGGCTTTAAGTTCGGCAACGGAATTGTGTTCGAAAATTTCCAGGGGAATGGGGTCACGAATATCACTGAGCTGGGCCTGGATGTTCTTGTTGCAGATCTCAATGCGTTTGCTGTATTCGTTGTGCAGGCCGCCGCGCTGCCCGCCGGTACCAAAGGCGCAGGCCTTACAGGTGTTCCTGGATCTTACTGCGGCGGCGAGTTTGCGTGAGCCAATCTTGTTGGCGGCGCGCATCACATAGTTGATGGCCTTGAATCCGCCCGCTGCGGGCAGGTCCCGTTGTTTTTTGGAATCACTCATCGAGACCCAGTACTTCCATTCTTTCGCTGCTGGCCACGGTGATCTGCACACCGTCGATTGTGGTAAAGGATCTGTCCTGTAACTGGTATTTGTAGACCTGGTAAGACACAGGCTGGTCACCGTTGTTGCGATGCAGGTTTACAGTGAGAATGGAGTGATCGTCGCGCCAGTCGAAATAGAACAGGGCGGCGCCGACACCCACCATAAGAACGAGGAACATATAGGCACCGGTGCGTAAATCCTTGCTCAGCTCATCCCTGGCATTCTGCGCTGCTGAATTGGCCTTGCTCTTCGGTTTCTCATTGTCATCCGCTATCTGCCGTTGGCGGACATAGATGTATGCGATGGCAATGACAGCCAGGGTTAACAGAATCTTACCGATCATGGCTCTTGGAGTTCTTAGCGGGATCAAGCCCGGATAATAACAGTGTGCCCTGAGGGTGCATAGGGAGCGCCATTGTGCGTAGGTGCAGACAGCGCCGGCTCTTGATTCGCGGGAATCAGCTCTAAAAATCCATGGAATTGTGCGATGAGGTCACTGGGTCAATAAAGCATAACCTGCATGGGCTATAATCGGGCCTTCAATACTGAAGCAATCCAGCCGGTTGCCGGTCCATTAAGCGGCGCACTCTATAAAAGCAGTCGATAAAAAAGCGGAAATCTGAAGTTTTTATGGCAACAACCCCACAATCCCCTTACGTACCACCTGGTATGCCGCCGCTTGATGTCAGTGGACGTAGCACTTCCTATTTTGAATTCTGGCCCATGTGGCTGATGTATATCCCGGTGGTGATCCAATGGATATTGCTGTCTATCCGGTATCGAAGCCTGAGTTTGCCCCTGGTGGCCAGTCCGGCAGTGCCCCTGTCAGGAATGGTGGGGGTGGCCAAATCGGCCGTGTTCGATGCGGCGGGTGAGGAGGCCAGTCAGTGGATCTTGCCCTGGTTTATTTATGAGGTGAGTGATGCTGATATCGAGACACAAGTGCCGGAGATCGAAAGGCAACTTGCCCGGGCGGGTATCGACTATCCCCTGGTAGGCAAGCCCGATATTGGCTGTCGTGGCGCCGGTGTCAAACTGCTCGATGACAGCAACGAGCTGCGTGCCTATGTTGAAGTTTTCCCGGCGGGGGGAAGCATCCAGTTCCAGCGTTTGAGCCAGTGGGATGCGGAGGCGGGAGTGTTCTATGTTCGACATCCGGATGCGGAGCGTGGCGAGATTACTTCGCTGACGCTTAAATACACACCCTATGTGCTGGGTGATGGAGCCAGCACCCTGGGGGAACTGGTCGCCGCTGACCCACGTGCCGGTCAACTGCAACATCTTTATGCCGAGCGACACCAGGAAGACTGGGATCGGGTGCTTGCCGAGGCAGAACCCTATCGGCTGGTGTTCTCTGCCAGCCACTGCCGTGGCGCCGTGTTCCGGGACGGTAGCGAGTTTATCGATGAGCGGCTGGTGCGTACTCTCGATCGCATCTTTGAAGACATTCCTGGTTATCACTATGGCCGTCTCGACATCAAGTTTCGCGATCTGGATGGGCTCATTGCAGGTCGGGATTTTGAAATCATCGAGATCAATGGGGCCAGTTCGGAGTCCATCCACATCTGGGATCGCAATGCCAGCCTGGGGCAGGCCATTAAGGCACTGTTGCAGCAATACCATACGCTGTTTAAACTGGGTGCCGCCAATCGCAAGCGCGGGCATAAACCACCCGGGCTGATGGCACTCATTAAAGCCTGGCAATACGAATCGAAATTAGTAAAGCAATATCCACATAATGACTAACCCTTGCCGGCTACCCATCAAGCCCCGATTTCTTGCTGCATTCGTGGAGCGAATCCTTGGCCTGCATACTCTGGGCAAAGTCTGGGATGAAACGCCGCGCGGGCTGGACCCCTTCCAATTCCTCGACCACACGCTTGATGCTCTTGGCGTATCCATCGACATCGAAAATCCGGAATTTCTGGAGGACATCCCCAAGACGGGTCCGGTGCTTATCGTGGCCAATCATCCCCTGGGTGGTCTGGAGGGCATGGCACTGGCCAAGGTGATTGGAACAGTCCGGCCCGATTTGAAGGTGCTCACCAACGAGCTGTTGAGGCTCATACCGGAACTGGCGCCCATCTTTATTGGCGTGAACGTACTCTCCAAAAACGCGGCTTCCGGGAATGTGGGTGGCATTAAACAAGTTCACAAACATCTCAAGCAGGGCGGAGCTATCCAGCTTTTTCCCGCAGGCATGGTCTCGGCATATGATTTTGGCCAGGGCAGAATTCAGGACAGGGAATGGAACCGCCTGGCCGGGCAGTTGCTGCAAAAATATCAGTGCACCTGTATTCCTGTGCATGTAGGCGGCAAGAACAGCAACTATTTTTATGCCGCAGGCATGGTTCACCCTCGGTTGCGTACTGTGTTGTTACCGCGGCAACTGGCCAACAAGCAGGGCTTCACCCTGTCACTCAAATTTGGCCGACCGGTTCCGGCTAACGAGCTCAGGCTTTTACAGAGCCCGGTGGCGGTGACGCAATATTTGCGAGTGAGTACCGATGCCATAGGACAGTCGCCAGGCAAGTACGCCGATCACTTGTCCCGCGAAAATATTGCGGAGCTCGATCCCACACAATCCCCCTCGGAAGTGGATCGCGCCATTGCCGGACTGGAAGACTGTCGTTATGTGGAACATGAGGATTTCGATGTCTACTGCGCGCCCTATGACAGGCTTGGCCCGATCATGGAACAAATCGCAATCGCCCGGGAAATTACCTTTCGCGCGGTGGGTGAAGGCACGGGTTTGTCCAAGGATTCCGATGAATTCGATCCCCATTACCTGCATCTGTTTCTTTGGGACAAGCATCAAAAACGAATTGCCGGCGCTTACCGGGTTGGACTTGTGGACGAGATTGTCGCCAAATATGGCGTAAAAGGTCTTTACAGTCGTTCTCTGTACAAATACGACGAAGCCTTCATCAAAAAACTGGGTTCCGCCGTGGAGATGGGCCGATCATTCATTCACCTGGATTACCAGCGCAGCCAGGTGGCCCTGAATTTGCTGTGGCGAGGCATCGGACAGATTCTGGTGAGAATGCCCAGGTATCACACTTTATTTGGCTCGGTAAGTATCTCCAGGGAGTACAGCGATCTGGCACGTTCGCTGATTGCCGATACGCTGCTCACCAACTACAAGGCCAAGGAATTCGCGCCGCTGGTGCAGCCAATTACGCCGCAC
This sequence comes from Gammaproteobacteria bacterium, assembly GCA_040218615.1. Lineage (GTDB taxonomy): Bacteria > Pseudomonadota > Gammaproteobacteria > Pseudomonadales > Pseudohongiellaceae > UBA9145. The sequence continues at coordinate 289,104 of JAVJRC010000004.1, read as the reverse complement.
AAGGTCGAAAACCGCGTGTGGACCGAAGTCATGCTGGCAGAACTGGCCAATGTGAAGATGCTGGGCAAATTAATTGGCCGCTGCGACCCGGGCAAGGCAGTGCCTGTTTTGCTCAGGCACTATCTGTCGGTTAACGGCAAGCTGGTCTGCTTCAATGTCCACCCCAATTTCAATAATTCCCTGGAGGGGCTTATCATTGTGGATGCGCGCAAGACCGATCCCAAGACGCTGACCCGCTTTCTGGGCGCCGAAGGATTCAAGCATTTTATGTCGTTTCATGAATTACAGGATTCAGCCTGATTTGGACAAGTTCGTCGCCATACTTCAGCTCCTCGCCGCGGCCATTCTGGCCCTGTTCGCGATCCTCACCCTCGTTAACCTGGTTTTTATCACCACCCGGCCGGAGACCATTTCCGTGGTCAACGCCATCATCGGGCAGGGTGTGCTCATTATCTGTCTGTCTGCACTGGCCAATATCCTGTTTCGTAAGGGCCTCAAGCAACTGCGCGCGGGCGATGCCGGGGCCGATTCCGGGCAGGAGCAGGACTAAAGCGCCATTCCGGGCCATCCAGAGGGTTCTGCGCTGGAAGGCGGCAGCCCCACAGGAGTATAATCTCGCGCTTTTAGTCGGCTCCCGGGCAATTCCATGATCATCTTCGACGACCCCGAGCGGTTTTCCCAGTTCTCAGAAAACTGCGTCGCCACCATTGGCAAGTTCGATGGGGTGCACCTGGGTCATCAACTGATACTGGACCAGCTCAAGCAGAAGGCGGAGCAACTGGATGTGCCCGCAGTGGTCATTATGCTGGAGCCCCATCCTGAGGAATTTTTCGCCAAAGACGCCGATAGTTGCCCGGCACGGCTCAGTTCCCTGAGGGAAAAGCTGGAGTTGCTGGAGAGCTTCGGTGCGGACTTTGTATTCAAGCTGGAATTCAATCAGCAGCTCAGTGCCAAATCTGCCGAAGACTATGTGAAAGAGATATTGGTGGAGGGTCTGGGGATTCGCTGCCTGATAGTGGGCAACGATTTCAAGTTTGGGCATCAGCGTAAGGGCAATTTCAAGCTGCTACAGCAGATGGGCAGCGAGTACGACTTTGAAGTGCTGGAAACAGCCGCCTATGAACGCAACGGGCAAAGAATCAGCTCCACCGTGATACGGGAGCGGCTTGATGAAGCGGATTTCGACCTGGTGGAACAGTTGCTCGGGCGCCCTTACTCTATGAAGGGGGAAGTGCAGCACGGGCAACATCTGGGTACAGACCTGGGTTATCCTACCTGCAATATTAACCCCCATCGCCGCAGGATTCCCCTGCACGGTGTGTACGCCTGCGAAGTTCGGCTGGTCGATCGCTATTTTCCGGCGGCAGTGAATATTGGTTATCGACCGACGGTGACTGAAAATGGTGAAGCCCTGCTGGAAGCACACATTCTGGATTTTTCAGAAGAGCTTTATGGCAGAACCATCGAGGTTATCTACCGGAAGAAGCTGCGCGACGAGGTCAAATTCGATGGCCTTGAAGCGCTGAAAACGGCTATCGCCAAAGATGTAGAAGAGACCAGAAAAGTATTGAGTGCCATCGCCTGACACCGAACAGGATTGCCATTCAACAATGGAATTGTTGTTAGAACATTACGACTGATTATCTATGACCGACTATAAAAGCACCCTGAATTTGCCCCACACAGAATTCCCCATGAAGGCCAATCTGGCCCAACGGGAACCTGTCATGCTGGAAAAGTGGAATGAGCTTTCACTGTATCAGCGTATCTGCGAAAAAAATGCCGGCAAGCCCAAATTTATCCTGCACGATGGTCCTCCCTATGCCAACGGCGAGTTGCACCTCGGTCATGCCATTAACAAGGCGCTGAAAGACTTTGTGGTGAAGTCACGACAACTCAGTGGTTTCGATGCGCCTTATGTGCCCGGTTGGGACTGTCATGGCTTGCCCATCGAGCATAATGTAGAAAAGAAGAAGGGTAAGGCTGGGCAAAAAATCAGCTTTAGTGAATTCAGACAGGCCTGTCGTGACTACGCCGCCAAACAGGTAGAGATTCAGAAGCAGGGCTTTATTCGTCTTGGTGTGCTCGGGGATTGGGACAACCCTTATCTCACCATGAACTATGAAACCGAGGCGGACATCGTGCGCTCGGTGGGCAAGATCGTTGCCAATGGTCACCTGGTCAAGGGATACAAGCCCGTGTACTGGAGCGTGGTGGGTGCCTCTGCGCTGGCGGAAGCGGAAGTGGAGTACAAGGACAAGCAGTCTTTTGCCATTGACGTGCGTTTTCCGGTGGCACAGAAAGCAGAATTTCTCGCGGCCTTTGATGCCGACCTCACCGACAGCAATGAGCCGCTGTCGGTGGTGATCTGGACTACTACCCCATGGACCTTGCCTTCCAATCAGGCGGTTTGTCTGCATGGAGACCTGGTGTATTCGCTGGTCAGTTGTGACCTGGGAGCCGGCAGCGAACGTTTGCTGGTGGCCGAAGACATGCTGGAAGATGTGATGTCCCGCTTCGGTGCTTCAGACTACTCGGTTGTGGCAACTGCGAAAGGGGAAGTGTTCGAAAACATCAAGCTGCAACATCCCTTCGTGGATAAGCGTGTGCCATTAATTCTCGGCGAGCATGTGACTACCGAGGCCGGTACCGGTGCGGTACACACGGCACCGGACCATGGCCTTGACGATTTTTATGTGGGGCAGAAGTACGACATCGGCACCTTGAACCTGGTGGATGAGAACGGCGTATTCACCTCCGGTGCCGGTCAGTTTGCCGGCGACCATGTCTATAAGGTCGATGAAAAAATTATTGAGGCACTCAAGGCCAACAAGGCACTGGTGGCAGAAGAGACCATCACCCACAGTTACGCCCATTGCTGGCGTACCAAAACACCCCTGATCTACCGCGCGACTCCACAGTGGTTTATCAGTATGACCGAAAAAGGACTGATGGAATCGGCGCTGGAAGCGGTCAAGGGGATCAAGTGGATTCCCGACTGGGGTCAGGCTCGAATTGAATTGATGCTCAAGGGCAGTCCGGACTGGTGTGTGTCCCGACAGCGCACCTGGGGCGTGCCCATCACCCTGTTTGTGCACAAGGAAACCCAGGAGCTGCATCCGCGCACCGCAGAATTGTTTGAAGAGGTCGCCAGCAAGATAGAACAAGGCGGCATCGATGCCTGGTTCGAACTGGACGCCAAAGAATTGCTGGGTGAGACCGCCGATGAATACGAGAAGGTGTCTGACACCCTGGACGTATGGTTTGACTCCGGTGTGACTCATTATTCGGTGCTGCAGAAGCGGGAAGAACTGCAGTTCCCGGCAGATCTTTACCTGGAAGGTTCCGACCAGCATCGCGGCTGGTTTAATTCCTCTCTGAAAACATCCATCGCCATGACCGGCATGGCGCCTTACAAAGAAGTGCTAACCCACGGTTTCTTTGTGGATGCGGAAGGCAAGAAGATGTCCAAGTCCCTGGGCAACACGGTTGCACCGGCGAAAATCTACCAGCAATACGGTGCGGACATTCTCCGGCTCTGGGTCGCAGCAACCGATTACCGTGGTGAAATGACGGTTTCCGAAGAAATCTTCAAGCGGGTGGCCGACGCCTATCGTCGCATCCGCAACACCGCCAGGTTTATGCTGTCGAATCTGAATGGCTTTGAACCGGAGTCCCACAGCGTGCCGGCCGAGGAATTGCTGGCACTGGATTACTGGATGCTGCGCAAGTGCCAGTTGCTCCAGGACGAGGTGATCAAGCACTACCATGACTACAATTTCCTCAATGTGTACCAGCGTGTGCACAATTTCTGTGTGGTCGAACTGGGTGGCTTTTACCTGGATGTGATTAAGGATCGACAGTACACCACCCAGGCCGACAGCCTGGCCCGTCGGTCGACCCAGACAGCCATGTACCATGTGTTAGAAATGCTGAGCAGGATGATTGCACCCATACTCAGCTTCACTGCGGATGAAATCTGGCAGAACATTCCCGGTGAGCGGGTAGAGTCGGTGTTTATTACAAATTTTGCCGACAGCACAGCACTGCTTCCGGAATCCGAACAATTTTCGGATGCCTTCTGGAGCGAAGTCATGGTGGTGAAGACGGCGGTCAACAAAGAGCTGGAAGTTAAACGTGCCGACAAAACGGTGGGCTCTGGACTGAGTGCAGAGGTCGATCTGTATTGCGATGAGAGATTACAGGGTTTGTTAAGCCAGCTGGGTGAAGAATTACGCTTTGTGCTGATTGTTTCCCGGGCCAGCGTGGCGGACGCCAAGGATGCTCCAGAAGATGCCACAACTACAGACATCACTGGCCTGTCACTGAAGGTAAGCGCGTCTGCCCACAGCAAGTGCGAACGTTGCTGGCATCACCGTGCAGATGTGGGCAGCAACGACTCCCATCCGGGTCTGTGCGAGCGCTGTGTCAGCAACATCGAATCCAGCGGTGAACAGCGGCAGTTTGCCTGAGTACTCCTGCATCGATAGGCGAACCAATGGTTGCTGAAAACAAAGTAGCAATAGTGGAACCAGGGTCTGGCGTGGAACTGCATTTTTCCCTGGCACTGGCTAGCGGTGAAGTTATCGATTCCAATTTCGAAGCGTCACCGGCGAAGTTTCGCCTGGGCGATGGCAGTATGCTGGCCGGGTTTGAAAAGACCCTGTTAGGCCTGGCTCCTGGCGATGAAATCACCCGGACAATTCCGGCGCAAGAGGCATTCGGCGAGCCTAATCCAGCCAACATTCAGCGCTTTGCTGTTGCCAAGTTTCAACATTTGCTGGAAGATGATCTGGTACCCACTGAAGTCGGTAGCGTCGTTTCGTTTCGTGATCCGGGTGGTTTCGATTTGCCTGGTGTCATCGTGAGTATCGACGACAGCACCGTGGAAGTGGATTTTAATCATCCATTGGCAGGCAAAGACATCGTATTTCGGGCGCATATTCTTTCCATACTGCCGCCGGATGAAAAGCCTGTTGAAATCAAGCTTTAACATCGGCAACTGATTTCCGAATCAATCAAACCATGACAGAGACAGAGAACACAGTCGAACCTGCCATCAAGCTCGCCAACCCGAGGGGTTTTTGCGCGGGCGTGGATCGTGCCATCGACATTGTTAATCGGGCGCTGGATATCTTTGGTGCCCCGATCTATGTTCGCCATGAAGTGGTACATAACAAGTACGTGGTGGATCTGTTACGCAACCGCGGAGCTGTTTTTGTCGAAGAGTTGTCAGAAATTCCTGAAGTAGACGAGAAAGGACGCGACTCGATAGTCGTGTTCAGTGCCCATGGTGTTTCCCAGCAGGTGAGAGAAGACGCCGAACAGAAAGGATTTAAAGTATTCGATGCAACCTGCCCGCTGGTCACCAAGGTCCATCTTGAAGTGGTCAAGTTCAGCCGTTCAGGCAGGGAATGTGTACTCATTGGTCATCAGAACCACCCGGAAGTGGAAGGGACTATGGGTCAGTACGACCGCAGCCAGGGTGGTGATATGTACCTGGTGGAGTCGGTAGAGGATGTGGCCCGCTTGCAAGTGAAAAATGCGGACAAGCTTTCCTATGTCACCCAGACCACGCTCTCTATGGATGACACTTCACTCATCATCGATGCCCTGCGCGAAAGATTTCCCTCCATCGAAGGTCCGCGCAAGAATGACATTTGTTACGCTACCCAGAATCGCCAGGATGCGGTCAAGCAATTGGCACTGGAGTGCGACTTGATGTTGGTGGTGGGTTCTCCCAACAGTTCCAATTCAAACCGACTGCGGGAACTGGCGGAACGGCTGGGTTGCGATGCCTACCTGATCGACAGCGTGGAAGATATTGATGGTGGCTGGTTTGCCAACAAGACCCGCATCGGCATTACTGCAGGGGCGTCAGCACCGGAGTTGCTGGTGCAACAGGTGGTGCAGCATTTGCAATCCATGACCGCTCAAACTCCGGAAGAGGTGAGTGGTGTGGAAGAAAACATCGTGTTTTCCATGCCCCGTGAGCTAAGGTCTCCGCAAGCGCCGCAATAACTCTCTGGTAAAACGAATCTTAAAGCGCTTCCAGCTGTGTCAGCTTGGCCTGCAGGGCATTGAGGGCGTTGTTGGCCTTGTCCTGTTTTTCTTTTTCCTTCGTGACCACCGCTTCGGGGGCGTTGCTGAGGAATTTTTCGTTGCCGAGTTTTGCGGAAACCGACTTCAGGTTGTTCTGTAGCTTGGAGATTTCCTTTTCCAGCCTGGCACGTTCAGCCTCTACATCAATCAGCCCGGCCATTGGCACGAGGATTTCAATGTCGCCGAACAGTCCGGTGGCGGCGGGTGGTGGCTCATCTCCAGCCCCAAGTGCCTCAATGCTTTCCAGTTTGGCCAGCTTTTGTAAATAAAAACCATAGTTATCCAGTCGATTCTGGTCTTCGTCGCTGAGTCCACGGATCAGTACACTAATCGATTTGGCCGGCGAGACATCCATTTCACTGCGAATGGTTCTTATAGCCACAATAATTCCTTTCAGCCATTCAATATGCGTTTCGGCTTCGGTGTCCACCTTGTCGGCATCAAATTCCGGATAGGGTTGCAGCATGATGCTGTCACCTTCAATGTCCAGTTGCGGGGCGACCTTCTGCCAGACTTCCTCGGTGATGAAAGGCATGAAGGGATGCAGCAATCTTAAACTTTGCTCCAGCACACTGAGCAAGACCCGTCGGCTGGCTGCGGCTTCTTCCGGTTTCTTTTCTTCGTTCCAGAGTACCGGCTTGGACAGTTCCACATACCAGTCACAGTATTCGTTCCAGACAAATTCGTGCAAAGCCTGGGATGCGATATCGAATCGGTAGTCTGCCATCGCTTCGGCCATAGCCCGGGCAGTGTGTTGGAATCGACTCATGATCCAGCGATCTGCGATCGAGCAATGATTCAGGTCAATGCTGTTGGCCACAGCCTTGTCCTCGGTATTCATCAATACGTAACGTGCCGCATTCCATATCTTGTTGCAGAAATTGCGAAATCCTTCCATTCGGCCAATATCAAACTTGATATCGCGACCAGTGGATGCCAAAGAATAGAAGGTATAACGCAGCGCATCGGTGCCATATCCCACAATGCCTTCAGGAAAGGAATCGCGGGTGTGCTTCTCGATCTTTTCCTTGATGTGGGTCTGCATCATGTCGGCCGTGCGCTTTTCGATCAGGTCTTCCAGCGCGATGCCGTCGATCAGGTCGATCGGGTCGAGGATGTTGCCCTTGGACTTGGACATCTTCTGGCCATGCTCATCTCGCACCAGGCCGGTTATGTAAACTTTCTTGAAGGGAATCTCGCCGGTAAATTTCAGCGTCATCATAATCATCCGGGCAACCCAGAAGAAAATGATGTCGAACCCGGTAACCAGCACATCGGTTGGATGAAACTTGTCGAAGTATTCCCGGTCATCGGGCCATCCCAGGGTGGAGAAGGTCCACAAGCCCGAGGAAAACCAGGTATCCAGCACATCTTCGTCCTGGCGCAGCGTAATATTGGCATCCAGGGAGTATTTTTCCCGTACCGAGGATTCGTCGCTGCCCACATAGACATTGCCTTCCTCGTCGTACCAGGCGGGAATGCGGTGCCCCCACCAGAGCTGACGGCTGATACACCAGTCCTGGATATTGCGCATCCAGGCGAAATAGGTGTTTTCCCAATTCTTGGGCACAAACTCGATGTCACCGTCTTCCACGGCTTTGATAGCCGGTTCGGCCAATGATTGAATCGCCACGTACCATTGATGGGTGAGGTACGGTTCGATCACCACGCCGCTGCGGTCACCTCTTGGCACCTTGAGCTTGTGGGGCTCAATTTTCACCAGCAGGCCCAGGCTGTCCAGGTCGGCGACAATTTTCTTGCGCGCATCGAAGCGATCAAGACCCTGATAGGCTTCGGGAGCGTTTTCGTTGATGCTGGCATCGTCAGTGAGAATATTGATGACTTCCAGCTCATGACGCTTGCCCATTTCATAGTCATTGAAATCATGGGCAGGTGTGATCTTCACGCAGCCGGTGCCGAACTCCATGTCCACGTAGTCATCTGCGATCACGGGAATGCGCCGGTCACAAAGGGGCAGGTCAACTTCTTTGCCGATTAGATGCTTATAACGCTCGTCCTCGGGATGAACGGCCACGGCGGTATCGCCCAGCATGGTTTCCGGGCGAGTGGTGGCAATGGTTAGTACTGTGTCTTCGCCAACAATAGGATAGCTGAAATGCCACAGATGACCGTCTTCTTCTTCGGAAATAACTTCCAGATCGGAAATGGCCGTGTGTAGTTGCGGGTCCCAGTTCACCAGGCGGTTACCCCGGTAGATCAGGCCTTCGTCATAGAGATCGATGAAGACTTTTTCCACCACCTTGGACAATTGCTCGTCCATGGTGAAGCGTTCACGCGACCAATCCAGGGAGGATCCCATTCGGCGCAGTTGTTGGGTAATAATGCCGCCGGATTCTTCTTTCCAGTCCCACACCTTTTTGACGAAGTCTTCGCGACCCACTTCCTGCCTGCTGCTGCCCGCGGCGTTCAGTTTCCGCTCCACCACCATCTGGGTCGCGATACCGGCATGATCAGTACCCACCTGCCATAGTGCACAGCGTCCCCGCATGCGCTCGTAGCGTGTTAGCGCATCCATGATGGCGTGCTGGAATCCATGGCCCATGTGCAAGCGGCCAGTGACATTGGGAGGCGGTATGACAATGCAGTAAGGATCACCGGAGCCCTGCGGCTTGAAGTAGCCACGCTCTTCCCAGATCTTGTACCAGTGGTCTTCCAGTTGTTGTGGTTGGTAGGTTTTTTCCATCAGGCTCTAAAACTAGTCGATTGTGGGGGCCGGCACAGGGCTTGGCCGCAAAAAGGCGCAAGTATACATGATTCATGGTCTGGTTTTTCAGCGCAGGCCTCGCTGGAGAGGGTTTTGACGGGGCAGATCAGGGAGTGGACAGGGCGAGTGGTTCGCCTGTGCAGAAGGCTACAGTTTGTGCGTCTCAGGTTGCAGGCCTTTGGATTGATAATAGCGATAGCTGGCCCGGCCTGCCTTGAGTACATCGGGATCTGAACTGAGAATCTCGTTGATCCGATTGAACTGCTCCGGCACCTGGCAGGCCTTCGCACCCAGGTTGATCAGCACGTCGCCTTCATTCACCACGGAGGGATCGGCGGCAATACTCACGGGCTCGGTAACTGGTCCGCTTTCTGCGCTGATTTGGGCATGGGGAAGGAAGCTGGCGGGCTTGAATTGCCAGAGCAGATCATCCAGCTGCCTGGCAATTGCCGAAGATTCTGTTTGTATGAGTACACGGTGGCCCAGAGCCACCGCTTTTTCTGCCAGTCGACAGGCAAACTGATATCGACTCTGGCTGTCCTCGCTGCTCAGCGTGTAGAAATTGACCTGGGTCACGGCTTCTGACGGCTGAGGTATTCCACCAATAATCCTACCGGTCTGCCAGTGGCGCCTTTCTTGTTACCGGAATCCCAGGCACTGCCGGCAATATCCAGGTGCGCCCATTTCTGTTTCTCGGTAAATCGGGCAAGAAAGCAGGCAGCGGTGATGGTACCAGCGCGAGGGCCGCCAATATTGGCTATGTCTGCAAAGTTGCTGTTCAACAGGGATTGATATTCGTCCCACAGCGGCAGTTGCCAGGCCCGGTCCAGACTCTGCTGACCACAGTCCAGCAAAGTATCAGCCAGTTTGTCGTCATTGCTTAACAGGGCACTCACATGGGAACCGAAGGTAGCTACGGCAGCACCGGTAAGGGTTGCGATATCAATAATACTGCGAGGCTTGTATCGTTCGGCATAAGTCAGTGCGTCACACAACACCAGCCTGCCTTCGGCATCAGTGTTAAGAATTTCAATAGTCTTGCCGGCCAGGCTGGTCACCACGTCACCGGGTTTGGTGGCACGACTGCCAGGCATGTTTTCAGCGGCCGCAACGATGCCAATTACATTGATGGGCAATTCCAGGTCGGCGACAGCGCTCATGGTCCCGAGCACACTGGCGGCACCACACATGTCGAACTTCATCTCGTCCATGGCCTGTGAAGGCTTGATGCTGATACCACCGGTGTCGAAGGTAATCCCTTTACCCACCAGGACATGTGGTTTGCTGTCTTGTTTTGCGCCCTTGTACTGCATGATGATGAGTTTGGCTTCTTCTGCAGAGCCAGCGGCCACCGACAGCAGGGAACCCATGCCGAGTCGCTCCATTTGCTTCTCGGACAATATTTTAGTGGTAATGGATTTATTGTCTGTTGCCAGGGCCTGGGCTTCATTGGCCAGGTATGCCGGTGTACACACATTGCCTGGCAGGTTGCCCAGCTGGCGTGCGAGATTAATGCCGTTACCAATTGCCTTGCCGCGAGCGAGGGCAGTGGTCAAAGCTTTGCGAGCCGAGCCCTTGGCTGCGCTCCAGCCGATGCTGCGCAGCGTAACTGACTTGTTCTTCTTGCTCTTGGTGGTGTCGTATCGATAGCTGGCGACTTCCAGTTCCTGGGATGCCCTTGCGGCCAACCAGTCTGCATCCCGGTCCGAAGGCGAAAGCGAGCCCAGGGCAAAATGGGCTGACTCTGCTTTGGATTGGCACAGCGCACGGGCAGCATGCTCCAGCAGCTTGACAGCGTTCTTGGCGTCAAACTTCTTGCGCTCACCGGCACCCACCAGTAATACCCTGCTGGCACTTACGCCATCAGGACTGTAAAGCAAGGTGGTTTCTCCCGCCTTGGCGGAAAAATCTCCAGCTTTTAATAATTTGCTGATGACTTTTTTACTGGCGCCATCAATGGTCCTGGCTTCTTCGGTTTGAGTGCCTTTGGCCCACACTGGCACGACCAGACAGTCGGTACTGAGTTTCTCTATGGATCCGCCTCTAATCGCGTATTTCATGGGCTTTCTGTTTGCTCCCTGTGCTGAATGACTTGTAATGAATGAGTTGAATTTTTGTCCGGATAGAAAATTTGATTTGTGCCGGTGCCTGCTGGAATGGGCTAAAACGCTCCGTCTGGCGGGTTTTGGCACGACCGGGAGCAGCCAATCCTAAAGATATTCAATAGCTTAAGCAAGAAATCAAACTCTGGAAGTGTCAAGTCTGTTTTTCAAAATTTATTTTTTATAAGATGCGTCTGGTTTCCTGATAGGAACTTTGGGTTGATTAATTTTTAATCAAACTTGCGCACTAACATGACAGGAAACACCACAGGAAAATGCTGGAACTGGTCAGAATTTAGTCAGCATATTGCCACACATCGGTTGCGAACTTATAACCAATGCTGTTGTCAGAGTTAGCTAGACCATCATCGTGAATTAATGCAGAACTGAAGAGGAGCCCACCATGCCTCGCGTTAAAGTCAGCAGTCCCGAACACTATCTCTTCAGCATGGAACACAATGTAGGAATTAGTGACCTTAACTACGCCAAGCATCTCGACAACACAGCGATGATGCGTATCCTGCAAGAAACCCGACTGCAATTTTTCGCCAGCCTTGGATTCAATGAATCCAATGTTTTTGGTCTCGGTGTGGTTGTGGCAGATCTTGCAGTGGATTTTCGTTCCGAATCTTTTGCCGGGGACCGGCTCATTGTCGATGTGGGTGTCGATGATTTCAATCGCTACGGTTTCGATATCTGCATGCAAGTCACTAACAGCGCTCTGGAATCCATAGTTTGTCAGGCCAAGATTGGCGTGGTGTTCTTTGATTTTGACAAGCACCAGATTGCGGAAGTGCCGCCTGCTTTTACCGCGCTGCTTGATCGACAGAACGAGAGAGTCGCCTAGGCATCAAGCTGAATCCTTAGCCGGATCTTAAACCCGAACTTTTAGAAAGGCCGATGGGAGCGGGGGACGAGTACGACCTTCGTGCCGGACAGCCGGTCGTGCAAAGCATCCCTGTTACTGTCCAGATAAAGCCAGAAGTAGCCCAGTCCCGCGACAAGGAAAGCGGGCCAGGCCAGCACGAATCTCAACAGAGCCTGTTGCAAAGACAGCTTTCCCCCTTGTCGGTTCTGCACCTGTAGCCGCCAGGCCAACATGCCCAGGGTCTGGCCGCTGCGCAACCAGAAGTAGCAGTAGAAACCGGCAGCGCTACCCAGCATCAGGGTAAACAACACCACATCCTGAACCGGGTCGGTCTGGACTCGGCCGTCTACCAACTGGTTACTGTCGACTCCGAAAATGAACTGCACGATATAGCCCAGCAACATCCAGATTGCCGCCACCAGGAAACCATCATAGAGAAGGGCTGCGAGTCGGCGCCAAAGGCCGGCCCTTGGATACGCTGTTGTGTTCTCTGAATCTTCCAAGATGGACTGAAGCTGGCCAGCAGCTCGTTATTCCTCTATCCGGATGGCGTGGAGCGCGCAGTATATACTGGCTGGGGCTGGGGCCAAAATTCGGAAACTGCCGTATTAACAAGTGTTTATTTCCTTGTCGCAGTGACTTTTTGTTAGAATCCCCGCCCTTCCAAAGAATGCCTCGATTCCATTGATGTGAATTCGGGTCCAGGATCAGGACAGCTCATGAACAGTAAGCCACAAGCCCGGCATATCCAGTTGATGGATACCACCTTGCGGGACGGTGAACAGACCCAGGGAGTATCGTTCTCAGCCAACGAGAAGATGAATATCGCCCGGGCCTTGCTGCAGTCTCTCAAGGTAGACCGCATCGAGGTTGCGTCTGCCTGCGTTTCCGACGGTGAGAAGGAAGCCGTGGCTGCCATTACCAAATGGGCGGACTCGGTTGGTTTGCTGGACCGGGTGGAAGTGCTGGGCTTTGTTGACTACAAGCGTAGCGCCGACTGGATTCGGGAAGCAGGCGGGAAGGTCATCAACCTGTTGGCCAAGGGCAGCGAGAAACACTGTCGGGAACAGTTGGGTAAGGATCTCGAGTCCCATGCTGCAGATATCGAGCGCACCGTGGAATATGCCAAAGAGCAGGGCATGCAGGTCAATATGTACCTGGAAGACTGGTCCAATGGCTACAGGGACAGCAAGGATTATGTGTTTGGCTTGCTGGAGAAAACTGCACACCTGGGTATTGGGCATTACCTGCTTCCGGATACCCTGGGTTTAATGTCGCCGGCTGAGGTAAGAGACTCCCTCACCGACATGATGAATAGCTTTCCTGAGCAGGAATTCGATTTTCACCCACACAACGATTACGGGCTGGCAACCGCCAATGTGCTGGCGGCGGTTGAAGCTGGTATCAATACCGTGCACTGCACAGTTAATTGTCTGGGTGAGCGGGCCGGTAATGCATCCCTGGCGGAAGTGGCCGTGGCACTAAAAGACAAGATGGGAATGCAGCTCTCTATAGATGAATCAAGAATTGCTGTGCTTAGTCGTATGGTGGAAAACTTTTCCGGCAAGTGGATCGCCGCCAACACGCCAATAGTCGGCGCAGATGTGTTCACCCAAACTGCCGGCATTCACGCTGACGGTGACCTCAAGGGTGATCTGTACGTGACCAATCTGAGTCCGGAAAGATTCGCGCGCAAGCGTACCTATGCCCTGGGCAAGATGAGTGGCAAGGCGTCGCTGATCAACAATCTGGAAGAGCTGGGCATCGAACTCAGTGAAGAAGAGCAGGCGAGGGTACTGGAACGTGTGGTTCAGTTGGGTGATTCCAAGCATGTGATCACTTCAGAGGACCTGCCTTTCATCATTGCCGATGTCATGGAGAGCAAGGAATACCATCATATTTCCCTGCTCAACTGCTATATCAATACCGGGCTCAATGTGGACAGTACCGCAAGCATTCGCGTGGCAATCGAAGGTAAGGAATATCAAGGTTCCGGTTCCGGTAATGGCGGCTTCGATGCCTTCATGGACGCCATCACCCGGATTCTGGAAGCTCAGGATTTCACCATGCCACAACTGGTGGACTACGAGGTGCATATCCCCCGTGGTGGCCATACCGATGCGCTAACGGAATGTATTATCACCTGGGAATCCGGAGAGCGGGATTTCAAAACCCGAGGAGTGGATGCCAACCAGGTTCTGGCCGCCGTGAAGGCGACCCTGCGTATGATCAATCTGATGTTACACCGCTAAGGCCGTGCAACAGCAGGGTTCAGCCTAGAGTTTGCTCAACGATTCGGCGACCAGATCACCAAAGGCATCGGTGTTGATAATCTTCGCATCACTGTTTGGTGATTTAAGATCCGGTGTGGTATAGCCTGCGGCAAACACACTTTGCATGGCGTGCCAGACATTTTTCGCTTCCTGCTCCAGACCAAAACTCATTTCCAGCATCATCGCCACTGAACCAATCATTGAATAGGGGTTGGCAATATTCTGGCCTGCGATATCGGGCGCCGAGCCGTGGGAGGGTTCGTAATAGGCCTTCTCCGGACCCATGCAGGCTGATGGCATCAGTCCGAGAGAGCCGAGAATGCCGCCGGCCTGGTCACTGAGAATGTCCCCGAACATGTTCTCCATAACCATGACATCGAACTGTCCCGGGTTCAGGCAGAGATACGTTGCCGCGGCATCCACCAGGATGTATTTAATTTCTACATCGGGGAAATCCTTGCCCACTTCTTCCATCACTTCATTCCACAGCACACTGGACTTGAGCACATTGCTCTTATGGATGCTGTGCAGCACTTTCTTGCGCTTCTGGGCAGTTTCAAAAGCAACGCGCGCAATGCGTTCTATCTGAACCTCGTCATACTCGAGACTCTCATTCACAAAACGCTTGCCCTGGTCGTTGACGCCAGTTTCCTTATTGCCGAAATACAGCCCGCCTACCAGTTCGCGAATAATAATAAAGTCGATGCCATTGCCGATGATCTCGGGTTTTAGCGGTGAGAAATGCGCAATGCCTTCGGGCAGGTACACCGGCCGGAAATTGGCGAAGGTGTCATAGCGGCGGCGCAGGGGGAGCAGGGCGCCTCGTTCCGGCTGCATATCAACCGGAATCTTTTTCGATTCTTCGTGGCTCAGCCCGATCGGCCCTTTAAGAATGGCATCGGCTTTGTCACACAGTGCCTTGGTTTCGTCAGGGAAAGAGTGACCATGGCTGAAATAGGCACCGGCACCAAATGGCGCGTGCTCCAGTTCGAATTCAATGTCGTTGCGTTGGGCGACAAGTTCTAAAATTTTGACTGCTTCTGCAGTGATTTCCGGGCCTATGCCATCGCCATCCAGGAGTGCGATTTTGTAACGACTCATTGTCTTTCCTCTGTCTTCTGTGCAAAGCGCGAATTGTGTGATTTGGGCTGTTTTAAGAAGGCGCGTAATTTAGCACGCGACCCGCTGACTGAACAGGGGCCGATATCAGTATGAAGGTCGGTAAATCGAAAGCGGGAAGCTGGAAAGGAAGTAGAACGGGTTTGCGCTAGTTGAGAGCCTGGAGCACTACCACAACCTGGCGGATAAAGATCAGCGTCAGGATAATCACAATGGTATAGACAACGCCGTCACTGAGTTCCATGCCAAAAAAAGTCTTGGGCTTGTTGCCGCCACCAGAACCGCTTTCTGAGTCGGAGAAGCTGTCTGTGTTTTCGTCATCGAAGCTCATGGTGTTTTCCTTTTTATTGGCCTTTCTTATTGAGAGCCATTTTGCAAGGACTCGTTGTCCAGCGCAGAGCTGGACATATAGAGATATCGGCAATTATTGTGAGTGCTTCAACCGCGTCCAGCCTCAAGCTAATGCATCCAGTCCTTTCTCATCTAAAGCATATATAGAAAGGATAGATGGTACCAGCGGGCGGACTCGAACCGCCACGCCCGTGAAGGCAATGGATTTTGAATCCATCGTGTCTACCAATTTCACCACGCTGGCATTGCGCCTATTATTGCCTGCTTTTACTTGCCAGCCGATGTAAATCGTTTGCAATCTCGGTTACAGGCCACATAATCCGGCGGGTTCATTATACCAGTTGCCCTTTGCGGCGCAATCAGGGCCTTTGGGAGCAATTGCGCTGGTGGTTGCCGCCAATGCTGGTAAAAACACGTTAGCAAAGTTTTAAACTAGGTTTTCTGGAAATAGATTCAAAATGTTAGTCGATGAATTCTCCTTCGAGCTTCCCGAATCACTGATCGCCAATCATCCGGCAGAAAACCGGACGGGCAGCCGGTTGCTGGCGCTGGATGTGGACTCGGGCAGCCTCACCCACGGCAAGTTCCCGGATTTACTCAATTATCTGCGGCCTGGTGACCTGCTGGTCTTCAATGACACCCGGGTGATACCGGCACGATTGTTCGGCCACAAAGTGTCCGGGGGTCGCGTTGAAATCCTGATCGAGCGCGTGCTGGAAGACGACACAGCCCTGGTGCAGCTTCGGGCCAACAAACCGCCGAAGGCTGATTCACTGCTGTTATTGAGCACTGACCCCGATAGCACCGGCACCGAGCAACATGCACTGCGGGTGGTTGGCAGGAAAGAGCCGTTCTATGTGCTTGCGTCCGCATCGGGACAATCCCTGGCCCAGTTGCTGGAGCTATATGGTCACATGCCTCTGCCTCCCTACATTAAACGGGAAGCTGAAGTGCTGGACCGGGAGCGCTATCAGACTGTCTATGCACGCAGGTCAGGAGCAGTGGCAGCGCCGACCGCAGGCCTGCATTTCGACGAGCCACTGCTTTCTGCAATCGAGGAGAAGGGAGTGGGGTCGGCATTTTTAACCCTGCATGTAGGTGCTGGAACCTTTCAGCCTATTCGGGTCGACAACGTTCAAGATCACCAGATGCACAGTGAGTGGATCGAGGTCAGTGAAGAACTCTGTGTAGCGGTCAGTGCCTGCAAGGCTAATGGTGGTCGAGTCGTCGCGGTGGGCACAACTTCTGTGCGCTCTCTGGAGACTGCTGCACAACATGGCACTCTAATGCCGTACCGGGGCGAAACTGACATCTTTATATACCCGGGCTACCAGTTCCGTGTGGTGGATGCCATGGTCACCAATTTCCATTTACCCCAGTCAACGCTGCTGATGCTGGTCAGTGCCTTCGCATCAAAAAAGATGCTACTTGACGCTTATCAGGAAGCCATTGAAGAAGGTTATCGATTTTTCAGTTACGGCGATGCCATGTTGCTCTACCATAAAGGATAGGTCTTGCCCTGCGGTGGTGCAGAAATCGCCTGAACTCACCTTGAGGCCTCGAATCTGCTATAATTCGCGGCCCTTTAATCACTCAACAGGATGTCTATTTCGATGAAATCGCCAGTACGTGTCGCTGTAACTGGAGCAGCAGGCCAGATCAGTTATTCCCTTCTATTCAGAATCGCTGCCGGAGAAATGCTCGGTCCGGACCAACCTGTCATCTTGCAATTGCTGGAAATCACTCCAGCATTGGAAGCCCTGAAGGGGACGGTGATGGAAATCGAAGACTGTGCCTTCCCACTGGTTGCTGGCATCGTCCAGTCAGACGACCCTAATGTGGCATTCAAAGATGCGGATTATTGCCTGCTGGTTGGGGCACGTCCCCGTGGACCTGGCATGGAGCGCAAAGATCTGCTGCAAGCCAATGCCGAAATTTTCTCAACCCAGGGTGCGGCGCTTAATGCCCACGCCAGTAAGGATGTAAAAATTCTTGTGGTGGGTAACCCGGCCAATACCAACGCACTGATTGCTTACCGCAATGCACCTGATCTGGATCCCGGACAGTTTACAGCCATGACTCGCCTCGATCACAACCGAGCCATTTCGCAGCTGGCTGCGAAAACCGGCAAGCACAGTACCGATGTTGAGAGCATGATTATCTGGGGCAACCATTCGGCAACCCAGTATCCGGATATTCACCACTGCAAGGTTGCCGGCGAAGACGCCATGAGCCTGGTGGATCAGGCCTGGATGACCGACGATTTTATCCCCACCGTTCAGCAACGCGGGGCAGCGATTATTGCCGCGCGAGGCGCTTCCAGTGCTGCATCGGCAGCTAATGCCGCCATTGAACATATGCGTGACTGGGCACTGGGCAGCAATGGCAAGATCGTCAGCATGGGTGTGCTCAGCGACGGCAGTTACGGCGTGGAGTCAGGTCTTATCTACTCCTACCCGGTGGTCTGCGAAGGCGGCAACTACCGCATTGTGCAGGATCTGGAAGTTAACGAATTCAGCCAGGACCTGATGAACAAGACCGAGCAGGAACTCAAGGAAGAGAGAGACGCAGTAGCAGAGCTGCTGCCCTGATTGCCCGGTATTTGTATCAATCACTAGGTTCTTAGGTTGCCAGTGGTGAAAAGAGACAGATTCCGCATCCTGAGACAAAGGCAATTCTGGATATTTCAGCTTCTGGGCTGGGGTGCCTGGGTGCTGATGCTGGTGTTGCGGGATCTGTTCTTTGTGCCGCCAGAGTACATTTTCCCTCGAGCACTGGTATTCAGCCTGTCAGCTCTGGCAGGAGTATTGCTCACCTCTGGCTTGCGCTATCTTTATCGTCAGGTTTGGGAACGTGGTTTCGTGGTCCGGTTCCTGGTGACCTGGTTCGGTACGCTGGCCGCGGCGGCCATCTGGCAACCCTTTAGAAACTCCATTGCACTTTTACCATTCGGTGAAATACTCGATGCCTCCAACCTGGTCATGGAGGACTTGTTTGACGGGGTTCTGTCTTCCGCATTTCCCATCCTGATTACCTGGAGCGGGCTGTATTTTATTATCAAGTATTACCAGCTATTCCAGGCAGAAAAGGAGAAAAGCCTGCGCTCGGAAGCGCTGGCGCACGAGGCACAACTGCTTATGCTGCGTTACCAGCTCAATCCGCATTTTCTCTTTAACACCCTGAACGCCATTTCGACCCTGATCCTGCAACAGGCAACCGATCAGGCCAATGAAATGGTGACCAAGCTCAGCAAGTTTCTGCGCTACTCTCTGGATCATTCGCCGCTGGACCGGGTCAGCCTGGCGCATGAGCTGGAGTCATCACAGCTCTACCTGGACATAGAAAAGGTTAGATTTGGAAACCGCTTGCAGATTAGTATCGATATCGATGCAGAGGTTGAAACTGCTCTGGTCCCCACCATGTTATTACAGCCCATCATCGAAAATTCGATCAAGCATGGGATTTCCAAGACTGACAATGGTGGAACCATTTCCATTGCAGCGAGAAGAGAAGGAAAGGACCTGGCTATTGCAGTGACAGACAATGGGCCGGGTTTGTCTGGAGATGATATGACCCAGGCCGCTGTTATGTTATCGGACGGTGTAGGTTTGAGTAACATCAGGAACAGATTGACGGAAATCTATGGCGAGCGTCACAGCCTGGAATTTCTGAATGCAGAGCCCACAGGACTTACAGTAAAGGTGGTTATTCCCTATGACAGAAAATAATTCGGAAACACTGACAGCGATCGTGGTGGATGACGAGGCGCTCGCCCGGCAGGGGCTGCAGTTGCGCCTGAAGGAAATCGAAACTGTTTCCGTCCTGTGTGAGTGCAGTGATGGCAAGGAGGCGCAGGCGGCCATTCTCGAACACGAACCAGACATTGTTTTCCTGGATATACAGATGCCGGGAATGACCGGGTTCGAGTTGATCAATGAGATTCAGGGTGATGTCTTGCCGATGATTATCTTCGTCACCGCCTACGATGCATTCGCAATCGATGCCTTCAAGGTCCACGCAGTGGACTACCTGCTCAAACCGGTCGAGCAGGACCGCCTGGAAGAGGCTGTGGAGCTCTGTGCCCAGCGCAAATCAGAGCGCACAGCCAATGAGGAAAAACAGCGCCTGCTGGACATGGTGGTGTCGCTCTCTGGAAAATCCAGGTCGGCCATCGGCGAGATTCTGGAAAGTGGTGACGAGCTGGTTGAACAGGTAGATCGCCTGGCAATCAAGGACGGGTCATCGATTACCTTTGTGCCGGTACACGACATCGACTGGATCGATGCGGCAGGTGACTATATGTGTGTTCATGCCAAGGGCGAAACCCACATCATGCGCACCACCATGAAAGACCTGGAAGCGCGACTCGACCCGACCATGTTCCAGCGTGTGCATCGTTCCACCATTGTGAACCTGGAAAGAGTGGACAAAGTGTCTTCCCATATCAATGGCGAGTTTCACCTGACTCTCAGCTGTGGCTCTACCCTTAAGATGAGTCGTTCCTACAAGGAAAAGGTTAAACACTTCTTCTAGGGTTTATCCTGTTTCCTTGGCACTGTCGAAAATTGCCTGGCGGTCAGGCGACCAGGTAGAAGCACCTTGAGTTTAGCGCGAGCTGATGTGGTCCAGTGGCAAAGCAGTGGTATTGATCACTTCCCTGAGCATAAAACTGGAATGCACATCGCTGACCCCTTCGATGCGGGTGATCTTGTTGAGCAAAAATTCCTGGTAGTACTCCATGTCCGGGACCAGCACCTTAAGCTGGTAGTCGGCCGACTGGCCGGTGATCAACAGGCATTCCACCACTTCAGGATAACTGTGCACTATTTTTTCAAACTCCTCGAAGCGATCCGGCGTGTGCCGGTCCATGCTGATCTGGATGAGTGCGGTGAGTTTGAGGCCCAGGGTGGATGGATCCAGCAACGTGGCCTGACCCCTGATAATGCCCGCATCCTGTAATTGCTTCACCCGGCGGGCACAGGGCGAGGGGGAAAGTCCGATGCGCTCCGCCAGCTCCAGGTTGGTGATGCTGCCATTGTGCTGCAGCTCATTGAGTATGCGCTTATCCAGTCGGTCCAGTTGCATAATACAGTCCTCACAATGGAGTAATGGCAAGATTATCAGGCTTAATGGCTATAATCACCAAAATATTTCCATAAAATAGATTATATAGCCCTAAATAGCTCATTTTAGTGGAAACTATGCATAGAAATGCCAATGTGATTTCACTATGATTACCCCTCTCGAGACAGGGCCCTGATTCACAAGATCAATGCCCGAAGCTGACATCTCAAAAGGATGCTGACGAGATTCCGGCCCGACCAGGGCAGAACAACAGAGATTCGCTGGAACAAGTGAATGGAGAAAACCGGTGACCAGCAAGCGTTTTGACCATACGAAATACAAGCCATTCAAGCCAATTGGTTTGAGTGATCGAACCTGGCCGGACCAGGTAATCGAGCAGGCTCCTACCTGGTGTAGCGTCGACCTGCGTGATGGAAATCAAGCCCTGATTGAGCCCATGTCAGTGGAGCAAAAGAAGAAATTATTTGCTCTGCTGGTGGAAGTGGGATTCAAGGAAATTGAAGTGGGATTTCCTGCTGCATCGCAGCCGGACTTTGATTTTGTACGTTGCCTGATCGAAGAAAACCGGGTGCCCGATGATGTCACCATCCAGGTGCTCACCCAGGCCAGGCCCGAGTTGATCCGGCGTACCTTCGAATCGCTTAAGGGTGCCCGCCGGGCGATATTGCATGTCTACAATTCAACCTCGGTAGTGCAGCGTGAGAAAGTCTTCAAGACTGACAAGGCTGGAATTATCGATATTGCCGTCACTGGCGCCACGGAAGTCAAGCGCTGCGCAGAACAGGCACCGGAAACTGAATGGGTATTCCAGTATTCCCCTGAAAGCTTTACCGGAACCGAAGTGGATTTCGCAGTAGAAGTTTGCGATGCGGTAAACGAGGTGTGGCAGCCTACACCTGATAATCCATCGATCATCAACCTGCCGGCAACGGTTGAGATGGCAACTCCGAATGTGTACGCAGACCAGATTGAATGGTTCTGCCGCAATATCAAGAACCGTGATTCTGTCATCGTAAGTCTGCATACCCATAACGACCGTGCCTGTGCTGTTGCTGCTGCCGAGTTGGCGGTGATGGCTGGCGCGCAACGAGTCGAAGGAACCCTGTTGGGCAACGGGGAACGCACCGGCAACATGGACATAGTCATCATGGCTATGAATCTCTACAGCCAGGGAATCGATCCGACCCTGGATTTTCACGACATGGACAAGATTGTTTCCGTGGTTCGTGAATGTACCCAGATCGACGTTCATCCCCGCCAGGCTTATTCCGGTGATCTGGTGTTTACCGCTTTCTCCGGCTCCCATCAGGACGCGATCAAAAAGTGCCTGGACATGTATAAAGAGGGTGAGCCCTGGGAGATTGCCTACCTGCCAATCGATCCACGGGACATTGGTCGGACCTACCAGGATGTGATCCGGGTTAACAGTCAGTCCGGTAAGGGTGGCGTGGCCTATGTGCTGTCCAACAAGTTCGGTTTTCAGCTACCGCGATGGCTGCAGATTGAGTTCAGCCAGGTTGTGCAAAAGGTCACTGAAGACACCGGTCAGGAGATACATCCCGATGAAATCTGGAACCTGTTTAACAAGCATTATCTGAACAATGAAAAATTGCTAAGTCTGGAAAATTTCACCATTGAGAAAGCCGAAGGTCGCGAGACTTTTGCCGCCAGACTCACCTACTTTGGCAAGGATCTTGAAATCAGCGGTGAGGGGGATGGTGTTCTCGATGCTTTTGTTGAGGCCATCAAACAAGCTATCCAGATTGATTTCCAGGTTATGGAATATGGAGAGCATGCCCTGGGGCAGGGCGCTGATGCTGAAGCCGTTACCTATATTCAATTGAAGTGTAATGGCCGACGCTATTCCGGCGTTGCCATTAGCAAGGACATCATTGCTTCCTCGCTCAATGCCTTCATGGGTGCAGCCAGTCAGATGCTTTCCGAGCAGCGGGCAGCGGCCTAGGGACAGTTTTCAGAAGGCCACATCAACAGGTCTCACAAGCAGAGTTCACCACGCGTGTGCCCGCTTCACCGAACAGCATGCCGGGCTGAGTCAGAATGACCTCCCAAAAGGAGGTTGCCAAGGGGATTGGCTGACCAGCCCGGTTGCTTATTCATTTACTCACTCTCTGATGATGAAAGGTTTTCGTACCCACCCTGTCTTCTACTGTAGGCCCACGGGAAAGATGTGGCAAAAAAACCGCTACAATAGAGTGCCATGATCAAGATCTTATTTTTCGCTTCAGTATCGTCATTCTTTTTTGGACTTTTTGGTGTGGACTGGGAATCTGTGGATCAAAAAATTGACCGTGAGTTTCCAGGCATTAGCTTCGTGTCCACTGCGGAGTTGAATCAACAGATTCAGACGAAGCCAGCAGCACCGGTCATCATCGATGTCAGGGAATCGGACGAGTTTGCAGTCAGCCACTTGCCCGGTGCGATTAATGTGCAGACCGGTGATGCCATTGCCAGCCAGTTGCCCGAAAAAGAAACGCCCATCGTTGTCTACTGTTCGGTTGGCTACCGCTCCGCAGAGGTGGCAGCGAGGCTGGAGGAGCTGGGCTATACCAACGTCAGAAACCTCCGTCACTCCATCTTCGAATGGGCTGAAAAGGGAATGCCGCTGCAAAATCAGGGCGGCACAACCCGGAAAGTCCATCCTTTCAATCGCGCCTGGGGATCGCTGGTGGACAGCGAGCTACATGCCTACGATCCGGAATAAGCTGTCTCTGGGCAAACTATTTCCGGCATTGTTGCGACTTTATCTTTAGAATCAGTATCCTGCCATGTTGAATACTTGGCCGGCTGTCCGATAACAAGGGTAAGAACCCCTGTTTGAAGATGGCGGAATATTTCATTTTGATGGCAATGGCAAGGGCTGGAAGGCAATGAGTTCAATCGATGAAGATGAGGCGCTAACGGCGGCTGCTCTGAACGGTTCGGCTGTTGCCTGGGAAAAACTGGTGCGACGTTACGAATCCAGGGTCTATAACCAGGGATTACGCCTGATGGGTAACCCTGCCGATGCCATGGATCTGGTTCAGGAGGTGTTTCTCGGTGTTTATCGTAATCTGCATCGATTTCGCGGGGATGCCAAATTCAGTAGCTGGGTATTCAGAATCGCCCATAACAAGGCGGTGGATTTGAACCGGCGTAAAAGAATCCTCGCTGGAACCGTATCAGGTGGAGCCGAAGACGATCAGGACCCATTGGATTCAGTGCCAACTGATGCCAGGTCCGAACCGGACAACAGACTGGTCCAGTTCGAGCAGAACAAGAACACCATGGAATTGTTGATGCAACTTCCATTTGAACAACGCCTGATCGTGGAGCTAAAAATATTTCAGTCACTCACCTTTGAAGAAATTGCCCAAATGCAGGATATATCGGAAAACACAGCCAAGACCCGCTTTTATACAGCGCTGAGAAAGTTGAAAACTGTGTCGGAGGAAAACCATGCCTTGTCCTAAGACCGAACATTTACTACAGGAATACTTTGCGGATGACCTGGCACCTCTTGCCGGAGAAGAAATCGAACGCCATCTTGCGCAATGTGAACATTGCAGTCAGGAGCTGGAAGCATTGCTGCTGACACAGACCCAACTCAGCACCTGGCAGGATGAGAAGACCCCACACTGGGATCGTGGTGTTGAGCTGTTCAAGCGGGAAAACGGCATCAGTAAAGAGCCTCGTGGATGGTTTTCTGCCTGGCAGTGGGTGCCTACAGCGGCATCACTGGCCATGTTCGGCATTCTGATGCTGAATATTTCTTTTGCCACGACGGAGTCGGGGTTTACGCTTTCATTTGGCGCGGAAGTGAATGATGCCGACTTACAGGATGTTGTTAGCAGTCTCAGAGCAGAGCAGGAAGCTGAATTTGATGCGCTGATGGCACGTTTTGAAGAGCGACAGGATGCCAATAACCTGCAACTGATACAGGCGGTGATGACTCAAACCCAGCAAAGTTCCGCGGAAAATCTGGACCGCCTGTTTGCCTATTTCGAAGAACAGCGCATTCAGGATATGCAGTTGCTCAGCCAAAGCTATCAGCAACTGGTAGACAGTGATTACGCCACCATTCAGTCACTTCAGGATCTGGCTCAGTTCGTGAGTTTCCAGAGCTCGGTTCAGTAGTTTGATGGCTGCATGCCCGGTGAGTTTGCAAGCAGGAGACAGAAGATGATCAAGCGGCTAATCTGCTGCAGTCTGCTGGCAGCGACGCTGTCCTTTGCGGCCATGGCTCAACAGGCCAGTCTTTCTTCCGTGCAGCGAGAGCTCACTATTTTCGCCGGTATCCTGGAAGAATCTCTTCGCCTGAACGAGTCCACGGGTTTGTTTGGCATGAGTCTGGGAGGAGTGGAATCGATTTATTTACAAGGCCAGGGTGCCCTGTTCGAAATCCGCTCACCTCTGGCCAACAGGCGCAATCGTATGGGGCTGGCATCCCTCAGTTCTGCCATGCAGGCATTGCAGCTGAGACAAAACCCTTTCCAGGCCATGAGCCTGTCTTCGGAACCTGATTCCACCACGGCGGCTGAGTCCGGGGCAGGTGCTGAAGCGGGCAGCACTGCCTACAGACAGCTTCTCGATCGAATCGCTGCCATTGACTACTCGGCTGCTGCGCAGAATGCCATGCAGCAAGCCACCCAGTCAGCCCGGGCGCTGCAAGCACTGGGCAATGTGGATGACTCGGATATGGCGCAAATAAATGCTGAAATCGCTGAATTGCGGCAAGGGCTGGCAGCCAGCCTCGACCGCCTGCGCGACCTGGAGCAGGATATCCGGGCGCAGTTAAATGAATCCGCCACTCCTGCCAGCGACAGTGATCTGGGCAGCAGGCTGGATGCCGTGCTACAGAGTCTGGAGCCCATCAAGGACCAGGCCGTCTCCAAGGCCGAGGAATTGAGGCAGAGGGCGGCCGAGGCCGAGCGCGATTATGCCCAGGCCTGGCAGAGAGACCTGACGCTGTTCCGGGATAGCCTGTATCAAACGCTCTGCGAATACGGCACCACACTGGAGGATTTACCCGACAATGAGAGTGTCACCGTGATTCTGAAAGGGCTGGGCGAAGACAGCGAAGACAACCGGCGCACGGATCAGATTCATATCGTCGCCAAGGCCCGGATTCTGGCTTGCGCCCGGGGTGAGCTAGACGCTGAAGGGCTGCAGGCCCAGTCAACTTCCTACACCTATTAAGGGCTACCCGGACTTATTTGGGTGAAATAGTGACACTCCTCCACCAGGTCTCCAATTCGGGCTTGGTCTTGGGCTGACTTATCCTTTAGAATGCCTGCGTTACGGGGCTTCAGCTCAACTCGATGTGCCTCATGGGACCCCACTAAAAAGAAGAAAGCGGCTAAGGAGATAGAAATGGACTGCCCAAAATGCAACTCAGAGATGCAAGAACTGAAAATTGAGACCTTGCATGGACAGGTAATTATTGACAAGTGCAATAGCTGCAACGGGTTGTGGTTCGACGACGGTGAGGCAGAACAGCTCAAAGGGGACTGGATGGCAGAATTCGCCGACAGTGGTGACCCCGAAGTAGGCAAAACCTACAACACAGTGCGCGACATCCAGTGCCCCAGATGTGGCAAGCCCATGAAAAAGTTGAATGATCCCAAGCAGAAGCATCTGGAATATGAAGCCTGTGAGGAACACGGCATGTTCATGGATGCTGGAGAGTTTACCGACTACAAGCATGAAACCTTGCTGGATATTTTCCGGGATGTGGTGTCGTCTATTAAGCGGCGCAAGTAACAGGCAATATTTGCTGACGCACAGAAATACTCAGCGATAATCCAAGAGCCGAAAGAATGTCTTAAAAATGCCATCTGGGATGATTCCAGATGGCATTTTTTTGTGCCTGTGAATCCAGGGCGGGGAACTTGCCAATGTCCGTCCAGTGTCGACTCGCGTCGTGGAAATCGGAGCCAGTGGAAACAAGCAACTGGTGGCTGGCAGCCAGTTCGCATAAGTACTTTCGGGTTGGGCTATCAATATTGCCATAGCTGCCCTCCATGGCTTCGCCCCCGCAAGCGACAAAATCCTCAAGCAGTAAATTGAGCCGGGTTTTGGTCAGGCCATACCTGCTTGGATGCGCCAACACGGCAATTCCCCCGGCATTTTTTATCGTTTGGATAGCCTGTTCCAGTGAGCACCAATGGGTTGGCACGTATATCTTTCCCTTGCGGGAAAGGAATCGGGAAAAAGCCTTTTCCCAGTTTTTGCAATGCCCATTATCAACCAGAAACTGTGCCACGTGACTGCGCGTCCAGGCCTGGCAAGGTTGCGACTTCAGGAATTCCAGCAGTCCTGTGATTCCTGCTTTTTCCAGTTTTTCGCTCATCGCTACCATGCGTTTGCGGCGGGCTTCACGCTGGTCTGACAACAGGCTTTGCAAAGGCTGATCATCGGGCGCGATAAACAATCCAACAACATGCAGCTCCCTGCCTGACCAGTCGCAGGAAATTTCCACTCCAGGAATGAGCTTTAAGTTCTGGGCCTGCTGCGGGTCGGTATTCTCCCAGGTGATAAAATCATGATCGGTAATGGCCAGGTGAGAGATGCCATTTTCCATAGCGCGCTCATACAGAAACTGTGGGCTGTGTTGCCCATCGGAATAGAAACTATGGCAGTGAAGGTCAGCTTGCATCGCTGCGGGAATTCTCTGAATCGTCCATGGAATGGGCGACTACCTTAGCAGCTGAGCCTGGGTCCTGCATCTATCCGCTACTGATCCTGTATCTGACTGCAATAAAGCCGGGCTTGAGAGGGTCTTAACTGGAGACTCAGATATTGTCGGCGATTGGCTTGCCCCTTGCAGGTTCTGCCCTGTAGCGGTTCCTGTTAGAAGGCGCTCTGGCAATATGCTATATTCATTTTTGCTCGTGGCTGGCCCATGGGGTCGACTACGGGAACAAGACGGTACCTATCACTACATGAATAATCCCACCGCAGCCAATCCGGCTGAATCTGGCCCATCGCAACTGGAAAAGTTGTTAAAGGGCTGTGCCCATTCCATTGATCAGTGCGACTACCTGCTGCAGCAAATTTCCGATGAATCCTATGTTGCGAGCAAGGATGGTGCCTCATCTATTGGCTCTCATATGCGCCATATACTGGACCGGTTTCAGTGTTTCTTTACCGGGCTGGGTGAAGGTTGTGTGGACTACGATGCCCGCGACCGGGATCAGTCCATAGCATCGAACCTCGAAGCAGCCCGCTTCGCCGTTGCTTCCGTGTCACGGCGAATTCAGGAAGTGCAGGGGAGCGGGGATGATGCCCTGATGGTGCGTGAATCGGTTCATCATCTGAGTCCGGAGGTGGTTCTTGAAAGTACTGTATCCCGGGAGCTCATGGGTCTGGTGACCCACACTACCCACCATCTCGCCCTCATTGGCCTGATTGCCCAGGATTTGGGCTATTCCCTGGAGGGAAACTTTGGCAAGGCGGCTTCGACCATAGTCTATGAGTCAAGCTGAATCCCACTAACACACTGCTCTGCCCCCTCTTTAGCCACCACGCTAATACTTGACTAAATTACTTAGGTATTTGATAATCCCCTGAGTTTTAGCGACTCAGCGAGCGATTTCATGCGTTTAACCACAAAAGGTCGTTATGCGGTAACGGCGATGCTGGATTTGGCGCTGCATAAGGATCAGGGACCTATCTCCCTTGCAGATATTTCCCAACGGCAAGCCATCTCCCTGTCTTATCTTGAGCAGCTTTTTGCCAAGCTGCGCAAGGGCGCGCTGGTGAGCAGCGTTCGAGGTCCGGGCGGGGGATATGAACTACAGGGCTCTGCTGATGCCATCTTTATTGCACAAATTATTGATGCGGTGAATGAATCAGTTGATACCACCAAGTGCCAGGGAGCTGGCGACTGTCAGGGGGGTGAAACCTGCCTGACTCACTACCTTTGGGAAGATCTGAGCGATCAGATTCATACCTTCCTGGAAGGAATCAGCCTGGCCGACCTGGTGGCGAAGAGTGAAGTAAAGAAAATCGCCGAAAGCCAGGATCGAAAGCATATGCTGGTCAGCGAAAACATCGAACTGAAGGAAGTAAACGATTTACGAGTGCCTGCAGCGAGTCTGTGAGGCGTAACCCGAGACGAACGAGACAACTTTTGAAATTGCTGCGCAAGCAACCGAAACAGCAGCAGGTGGAGGCCTCAAGTTAAAATGCAAGTTCCTATATATCTAGACTATTCATCAACCACTCCTGTGGATCCGCGCGTAGCGGAAAAAATGATGGAATGCCTGACGCTGGAAGGAAACTTCGGCAACCCGGCATCCCGCTCGCACATGCTGGGCTGGAAAGCGGAAGAAGCGGTGGAAACAGCGCGTCGTCAGGTCGCTGATCTGGTTAATTGTGATCCTCGAGAAATTGTCTGGACATCTGGTGCCACAGAATCAGACAACCTTGCTTTAAAAGGGGCTGCTCATTTCTACAGCAAAAAGGGCAAACACATCATTACCTCCAAGATTGAACACAAGGCGGTACTGGATAGCTGTCGCCAGCTCGAGCGCGAGGGTTTTGAGGTCACTTATCTGGATCCCGATAGTAAAGGCCTGATTACTCCAGAAGCCGTGGCTGCTGCCATGACTGATGAAACGATTCTGGTTTCCCTGATGCATGTCAATAACGAGATTGGCGTGATCAATGATCTTGAGGCCATTGGCAAACTCACTCGTGAGAAAGGTGTGTTGTTTCATGTCGATGCTGCACAAAGCACTGGTAAAATTGAAATCGACTTGCAAAAGATGCAAGTGGATCTGATGTCTTTTACATCACACAAAATCTATGGTCCAAAAGGAATCGGCGCCTTGTATGTCCGCCGCAAGCCTCGAGTCCGGATAGAGCCACAAATGCATGGTGGCGGTCACGAGCGAGGAATGCGTTCAGGTACCTTGCCTACTCATCAAATCGTAGGCATGGGTGAAGCGTTCCGCATCGCGAAGGAAGAAATGCATGAAGAAAACGCACGCGTTCTGGCGCTGCGTAACAGATTGCTGGAAGGCCTGAGTGACGTGGAGGAGGTATATGTAAATGGCGACCTCGATCACCGCGTGGCAGGTAATCTCAATATCAGCTTCAATTTCGTCGAGGGTGAATCCCTGATGATGGCGCTGCGGGACCTGGCGATTTCTTCTGGCTCTGCCTGTACTTCGGCCAGCCTGGAGCCCTCCTATGTGTTGCGAGCACTGGGGCTCAATGACGAGCTGGCTCACAGCTCCCTGCGGATCACTATTGGACGATTTACTACCGAGGAAGAAATAGACTACGCGGTCGAGAAGATTCGCGTGGCAGTAGCAAAATTACGCGAGCTGTCTCCACTGTGGGATATGTACAAAGACGGCGTGGATCTGAACCAGGTTCAGTGGGCGGCTCACTAGGAAAGTTTCTGAACATTTAATCTCTCGAGAGGAAAACATGGCTTACTCAGATAAAGTGATAGATCACTATGAAAACCCGAGGAACGTTGGCAAGTTCGATGACGATGACGCCAGCGTTGGTACCGGCATGGTTGGAGCGCCGGCCTGTGGAGACGTAATGCGTCTGCAAATCAAGGTCAATGACGAAGGCGTAATTGAAGATGCCAAGTTCAAGACCTATGGCTGTGGCTCAGCGATTGCCTCCAGTTCTCTCCTCACCGAATGGGTGAAAGGGCGTTCACTGGAAGAAGCAACTACAATCAAGAATCAGGATATCGCCGATGAGCTTGAATTGCCTCCGGTGAAGATTCACTGCTCGGTGCTGGCTGAAGATGCGATTAAAGCGGCGATCGAAGATGTGAAGAAGAAGCGCGGTGGCCAGTAAGCAGAATCTTGCGCAATCCATTAAACTAGTACGAGCTCTTTGAACCGAAAAGACACATGGCAATATCAATTTCAGAAACAGCTGCCAAGCATGTAGCAGATCAACTGGCCAACCGCGGGAGCGGAGTGGGCATCCGGGTCGGTGTGAAAACCACTGGATGCTCCGGCATGGCTTATGTGCTGGAATTTGTAGACAAGCTGGATGTGGGCGACCAGGTGTTTGAAGACCACGGTGTAAAAATCGTTGTGGACCCGAAAAGTCTTGTCTATATCGATGGCACGGAAATGGACTACGTCAAGCAGGGCGTCAACGAAGGCTTTGAATTCAGGAATCCTAACGCCAAAGGCGAATGCGGATGTGGAGAGAGCTTTAGCGTCTAGGTAGAGAACGTCAGCGTCCAGGTAAAGAGCTTCGGCGTAAGGGCAAATCTTGCGCACAGAGTCTGAGCCACAACGCCATACTCTCAAGCCAGTGCTTTTCAGTGTCGCCAGTAAACGATTCCTATCCTGCCGTGATATCCCCAGAACATACTTTCTTTGAACTCTTCGAATTGGAAGAGTCTTTTGATATTGATACCGATGCGATCCGAGAGCGCTATCGGGAGCTGCAAAACCAAACTCATCCAGACCGCTTCAGTGGCGCAGACGAAGCCAGAAGAATGCAGGCGGTACAGCAAAACAGCCTGGTTAATGAAGCCTACGACACACTGAGGTCGCCGCTGAAAAGAGCAGGCTATTTGCTTGGACTGCGCGGGATAGACACGGATCAGGCCAGCCAGAATGACCTGGGCATGGATCTGCTGATGGAGCAGATGCAACTCCGGGAGAAGTTGACCGAGCTTCCCGCCGGTGAATCGGCTTTGGCCGAGCTGGACAAAATGAAACAGGACGTGAAAGAAAGATTACATGGCAGCCATTCCACTTTTGCCAAACAGTTTGGCGATAATGATTTGCAGGCTGCGAAGAAAACCTTTTTCGAAATGCAGTTCCTGCAAAAACTGCAGATTGAAATTGAGCAGAGCGAAGAACAGCGATTGGGTTATTGATGGCACTACTGCAAATTTCTGAACCAGGCGGTAAACCCGCGAAATCCAGTCACAGGCTTGCCGTGGGCATCGACCTGGGGACAACCAATTCCCTGGTGTCCGCCAGCTGTGGCGGCAAGGTAGAAATATTGCCTGACGAGGATGGCAGCTATCTGCTGCCTTCTGTGGTGCATTTTGCTGCCAATGGCGAAGTGATCGTCGGTGAGCAGGCAAAGAGCCATGCTATCAGCGATCCTGCCAATACAGTCTCCTCAGTCAAACGATGGTTTGGCAAGAGTCTGCCTGAAATTCAGGCCGCCGCACAATCATCGCAATATCAGTTTGACCCCGGCAGGGACGAGCAGGCACCCGCGGTATTGACCGCTGCCGGTAGTAAAGATCCGATTGAAGTTTCAGCCGAGATCCTGAAGTCCCTGGTGCGCCGGGCCGAGACCTGTCTGAAAGGCCAGTTGGAAGGGGCCGTGATAACCGTGCCTGCCTACTTCAATGACTCCCAGCGTCAGCAAACCAAGGATGCGGCAGAACTGGCCGGCATCAATGTGCTGCGCTTGCTGAATGAGCCTACGGCTGCCGCAGTCGCCTATGGCCTGGACAGCCGCGATGAAGGTGATGTTGTGGTGTTTGACCTGGGTGGAGGAACCTTTGATGTCTCGCTGCTGAGCCTGCGTCAGGGCGTGTTCCAGGTGCTCGCCACCGGGGGTGATACCAATCTCGGCGGAGACGATTTCGATGCGGCCATGGTGAAACTGCTGCGGCAAAAAACCGGCGTCGATACGGCCAAGCAGGCAGGGCGGGAAGCCGAGCTGCGACGCTATGCAATAGAACTCAAACATCGCCTGACCGAATCTGACACCGCTGAGATTGAACTGGGCGATTATCGCGGGGAAATCAGCCGCGAAGAATTTGCGGAAGCAACCGGATCGCTGGTGAATCGTACCATTCTTACCTGTCGCAGAGTGCTTCGGGATGCAGGCATTGAAGCCGCCGACGTTGACAATATCGTATTGGTAGGAGGGGCAACCCGAATGCCCGTAGTGCGGGATGCGGTAGCCGATTTTTTTGGCAAGACACCGCTGGCTGATATTGACCCGGATAAGGCGGTGGCCATTGGTGCCGGCATTCAGGCCGATGTGTTGATTGGCAACAAATCCAAAGATGAGTTTTTGTTGCTGGATGTGAATCCTCTGTCTCTGGGTATTGAGACCATGGGTGAACTGGTGGAAAAAATTATTCCCCGGAACACCACGATACCCGTTGCCAAGGCGCAGGAATTCACCACCTTCAAGGATGGTCAAACCGCGATGTCATTGCATGTGGTGCAGGGAGAGCGGGAACTGGTGAGCGATTGCCGTTCACTGGCAAAATTCGAATTACGTGGCATTCCACCCATGGTTGCCGGAGCAGCAAAAATCCGGGTGACTTTCCAGATTGATGCCGATGGATTGCTCAGTGTTATTGCTGAAGAGATGAGCACCGGCAAGAAAACAGAGATCCAGATCAAGCCCAGCTTTGGTCTGGACAGCAGTGCCATCGAAGAGATGCTGCAATCGTCCCACGACCATGCCAAGGCAGACCGGGACGCCAGAATGCTTCGAGAGGCGAAGCTGGAAGGAGAGCAGATTATCGACGCGATCGGCTCTGCGCTAAAAGTGGATGGTGAATTGCTGGAGCAAGATGAGAAGGCAAAAATTGAATCTGTGATGGCCGAGCTGCGTGAGAGTATGGAAGGCTCGCGACCGGCATTGATTCACGAGAAAGTAGAGAAGTTAAATAAGGTTAGTAGCGGGTTCGCAGCACGCCGGATGGATTTACATATTCGATCTCTGCGTGGCGAATCAATTGAAGCAGTGGAAATGAGCAAAGACTGAACAGGAATTCGGTGAAGTAAATGCCAAAGATCAAATTTTTACCCCATGAAGTTATTTGTCCCGACGGTGCGGAAATTGAAGCCGAGACCGGAGAGAGCATTCTGGATGCAGCATTGCGGAACAAGATTCCGATCGAACATGCCTGCGAAAAATCCTGTGCCTGCACAACCTGCCATGTGATTGTGAAAGAGGGTTTTTACGGATTGGACGAGGCCAGTGAAAACGAGGAAGACTACCTGGACAAGGCCTGGGGTCTGGAGCCGGAATCGCGCTTGAGTTGTCAGGCCAAAGTTGCCGAAGACGACCTGCTGGTGGAGATTCCCAAATACACTATCAACATGGTTTCCGAAGGGCACTGACCCGGAAACCAATGAGGGCCCGATTATGAAATGGTCAGATGTTTACGATATAGCCATGGATCTTGCCGACCAGCACCCTGACGTGGATCCGCAGTATGTGAATTTCGTGGATTTACACCGCTGGGTGTGCGAGTTGGAGGGATTCGACGACGATCCCGAACGCAGCGGCGAGAAGATTCTGGAAGCCATTCAGGCAGCCTGGATCGAGGAAAATGCCGACTAGCGGGCGTCCCAGGCATATCCGGCTAATTCCCTGAAAAGTCAGCTTTTTTCAGATTCTCAAGTCATATAAAACCGGCGCATTTACACGTATAATGCGCGATCTTTTGCATAACCTCATTTTTTGGGAGAGACGATGGCGATCGAACGTACGCTTTCAATCATAAAACCAGACGCCGTGGCCAAGAATGTCATTGGTGAAATTTACACTCGCTTCGAAAAAGCCGGGCTGAAAATCGCAGCAGCAAAGCTTGTGCAGCTCAACGATGACACGGCTGGCGGCTTCTATGCGGAGCACAAAGGCAAGGGCTTCTATGCTGACCTCATTGAATTCATGACGTCTGGCCCGGTCATGGTGCAGGTGCTGGAAGGAGAAAACGCGGTTGCGCTCAATCGTGAGCTGATGGGAGCCACGAATCCCGCTGAAGCAGCTCCAGGCACGATTCGCGCGGACTATGCCAAATCCATTGATGCCAACGCGGTACATGGTTCTGATTCACCAACATCAGCGGAACGAGAAGTCAGTTATTTTTTCAAGCCTGAGGAAATTTGTAGCAGAAAGTAGGCAGGCAGTAGCGCCCCACGGAGCGCGGACATGATGACGGCAACGAAAAAGCCAAACCTGCTCGGAATGAGCAGAACGAAACTCAAGGCTCTCTTCACCGAGATGGGAGAGAAGCCTTTTCGTGCCGAACAAATCATGAAGTGGATACATCAGCGTGGTGTCCTGGATCTGGATGCCATGTCTGATATCAGTAAAAAGCTTCGCGAAAAACTCAGTGTTGAAACTGAAATCCGCCTTCCCGAAGTAGTAGCGGAATATCCTTCCGAAGACGGTAGCTGCAAGTGGATCATCCAGGTTGCTTCCGGATCCAGGGTGGAGATGGTCTACATACCCGAATCGGGTCGGGGCACACTCTGTGTTTCTTCCCAGGCGGGTTGTTCGCTTGATTGCAGTTTTTGTGCGACCGGCAAACAAGGTTTTGACAGCAACCTCAGTAGTGCCGAGATAGTCGCGCAATTGTGGCTGGCCAATAAA
The DNA here is from genome assembly GCA_040218615.1 of Gammaproteobacteria bacterium. Classification (GTDB taxonomy): domain Bacteria; phylum Pseudomonadota; class Gammaproteobacteria; order Pseudomonadales; family Pseudohongiellaceae; genus UBA9145. The sequence continues at coordinate 254,124 of JAVJRC010000004.1, read as the reverse complement.
CAACTGGGCACTTTCAAAGAAGACGCTCCACGCCTGGTCAGTAATGTGGTGATGATGGGCATGGGCGAGCCCTTGCTCAATTTTGACAATGTCATGGACGCGGTCAACATTATGATGGACGACTGTGCTTATGGATTGTCCAAGCGCAAGGTGACCATCAGTACTTCGGGCGTGGTGCCAGCCATCAATCGCATGAAGGACTATACGGATGCTTCCCTGGCGGTTTCGCTGCATGCGCCCAATGATGAATTGCGCAGTGAAATCATGCCGATCAACAATCGCTACCCCATTGCCGAGTTGCTGGATTCGGTGCGCGGATATATGTCCAGCCTGCCGGACCGCAGAGTACCGGTAATCGAATACACTCTGATCAAGGGCGTGAACGATCATCGCCAGCACGCACGTGAACTGGCTCAACTGCTGCAGGATTTTCCCTGCAAGATCAACCTGATTCCCTTTAATCCTTTTGCTCTGAGTAACTATGAGCGCCCCAGCGGATCTTCCGTGAGCAATTTCCGACAAATCCTGCAGCAGGCAGGGTTCACCGTCACCGTGCGCACTACCCGAGCCGATGATATTGGTGCTGCCTGCGGTCAGCTGGTTGGCGATATTGCTGATCGCACCCAGCGCAGCAGACGCCATCTGGAAAATGCCGTAAAAACAGGGCTAAATACTGCTAATTTGGCCGTTCCGGCCGACAGATAAGACTGAGTCATGCGTGTAATTTCCACGATTAGTACGATGAGAAGGTCGCTTATCATGAGAAACACCGGTCTGTTGTTCATTCTCTTGCTTTCGGGCATGTTGAGTGCCTGCGTTACCACGACCACGGGTGGTTTCAATGTGGAGCCCTCGGAAGAGGAAGCCCAGGAAGATTATATCCAGCTCGCTGTGGCGTATTTTGATGCCGGAGACCTGGCGGGAGCCCGTCGCCACATCAATAACGCGATTCAAATCAACGATCGCAATACCAGTATCTACAATGTGCTGGCACTGATTTTTCAGCAGGAAGGCGATCTGGAGCTGGCTGAGGAAAACTTCGAGCGGGCCATTCGCCTGGATCGGAGCAATTCCAGGGCACGAAACAATTATGCTGCGCTGCTGTTCAGCCAGGGCAAGTTTGAAGAAGCCTATGAGCAGCTGGTGATTGTCACCGAAGATACCATGTATGAGGGTCGGGCAATCGCTTTCGAAAACCTGGGGCGCAGTGCAATACGCCTGGGCAAGACCCTGGAAGCTGAACTCGCTTTCCAGAGGGCCTTGCAGCTTAATGGTAATCTTTATGTTTCGGCGGTCGAGCTTGCTATCCTCAGGGCTGATCGTGAAGATTGGGCAGGTGCCCGGAACGCTTTTCAGCGTTATCTCACTACCGCCGACTTTTACAATATTCCCCACACACCCCGAGCACTACTCGCGGGGATCAGTATCGAGAGCAGATTTCAGAACCAGGACCTGGTACGGGATTTCACTCGCATCCTGACCACTCTCTACAGAGAGTCACCCGAGTACGAAGCTTTTTTAGAGTTGAGCGATGTCAACTGACGAATCGAGCGAACTCGAACAACAAGCGCCGGTCGCCTCTCCCGGGCGACTTCTTGTTGCTGCGCGTGAAGAACGTAACCTCAGCCAGAAAGAAGTAGCCGACCAGTTGCATATCACCGTTCACTACGTGAGCAGTATCGAGCAAGATGCCTTCGAAAAATTGCCCGGAACTGTGTTTGCCAAGGGCTATATCAAACGTTATGCGGAAATCCTTGAGCTGGACGAGGACAAGGTTCTCGCAGAGTTTGATGCCCATCAACAGGACCAGCAGCACCAGCGCAATGAAGTCACCAGAATTCATGCCCGCAAGCATCGGGCCCGTAACCGAAACTTTGCTATCGCCTCTGTAATCCTCTTCACCGGATTTTTTGCCGGGCTTTGGGGGTGGAATATGCTTTCTATGGAAGAGACTGTAACTACAGAAAGCAGTATTGGTGCAGAGAGCACTGGCAGCAGCGAATCCAGTGCTGTTGAACAGACTGCGTCTGCCACAGCCAATGAGCCGGTGGTGCAGGCCAGGCCGGCCCCTCAGGTGCCTGCCGTGGTCAGGCCGATCGATGCCGCGGCGGCCAATGCAGCGGCTAGTGTGACCCCGCCACCTGATTTAACATCTGCGGAAGCCGAACAGACGCCTGTCGAGGCTGCCATTAACGAGTCGATTAGTGCTCTGTCGGAGCAAGACGAAACCGCGGATGTCACTGTGATCAGCGTCAGTGGGGAAGGCGAAGATGTGTTGCGAGTCAGTTTTGATGACGAGAGCTTTATCCAGGTGAGTGACAGAGATTCTAACCGGATCTATCGCGGAACTCTGGGCAGTGGTGAGGTGCTCGAGATTACCGCCAACGCTCCATTCAATGTGCTTCTGGGCGATGCGCCGCTCACACACATGACGCTCAATGGCGCTGAAATAGATGTGTCAGACAGTATCCGAATAGACAACTCGGCCCGTCTCACGGTGGGCTTGTAAACAAAATGCTAAGCAGTAGCCCTATCAATCGTCGCAAGACTCGCCAGATCATGGTTGGCAATGTGCCGGTCGGCGGAGATGCGCCTATCTCAGTGCAAAGCATGACCAACACTGAGACCACTGATGTAGAAGCGACTCTGGAGCAGATCGGTCGCTTGCAGGCCGCAGGCGTCGATATTGTGCGAGTCTCTGTGCCGTCAATGGAGGCTGCAGAGGCGTTCAAGTTGATTCGGTCCCGGGTCAAGCTGCCACTGGTGGCCGATATACATTTCGATTACAAAATAGCGCTGAAAGTTCTGGAATACGGCGTCGACTGTCTACGTATTAATCCGGGCAATATCGGCAGTGAAGACCGCATTCGAGCGGTCATCGACAGTGCCAAGGACAAGGCAATTCCCCTTAGAATTGGTGTTAATGCAGGCTCGCTGGGGAAAGCATTACTGCGCAAATACAAAGAGCCCAATGCCGAGGCCATGGTTGAGTCTGCTCTGACGCAGATAGAAATTCTCGACAAGCTGGATTTTCAGGACTTCAAAATCAGCCTCAAGGCTTCAGAAATCTTCATGACCCTGGCTGCCTATCGCGGTCTGGCCACCCAGATAGACAATCCATTCCACCTGGGCATCACCGAAGCCGGCGGACAACGCAGCGGTACGGTCAAGTCCGCAATCGGATTGGGTGCGCTGTTGATGGAAGGTATAGGGGACACTATCCGCATATCGCTTGCTGCAGATCCGGTGGAGGAAGTGAAAGTTGGTTTCGATATTCTCAAGAGTCTCGGTTTGCGGCACAAAGGGGTCAATCTCGTCGCATGCCCAAGTTGTTCTCGACAGAACTTCGATGTGATCGGAGTAGTGAATGAGCTGGAATCACGACTCGAAGACATTACTACCCCAATCGATGTTGCTGTCATTGGCTGTATCGTGAACGGGCCGGGAGAAGCCAAAGTAGCCGAGATTGGATTAACCGGGGCCAGTCCCAACAATCTGGCTTATATTGACGGCAAGCCCCATCACAAAATCAATAACGAAAAACTTCTCGACGAACTTGAATCCATGGTTCGGGATCGTGTCGCCGCAAAAGAGCTCGCCGATAAAGACAAGATCGCGTCCGGATAAAAAGAAGAACTACTTTTAACCTATGGCTAAACTCCAGGCTATCAGGGGAATGAATGACATTCTCCCGGGGCATTCTCTCAGCTGGCAATTTCTGGAATCTCGATTCCAGGAAGTCGTACACCGCTTTGGTTACCAGGAAATCCGGTTTCCGATCGTTGAGCAGACCCAGCTCTTCAAGCGCTCCATCGGTGAGGTCACCGATATCGTTGAAAAAGAAATGTACAGTTTCGACGATCGCAATGGTGACAACCTGAGCCTGCGCCCAGAAGGCACGGCCGGTTGCGTACGTGCGGCCGAACAACATGGCTTACTCTACAATCAGCAACAACGACTCTGGTACCAGGGGCCGATGTTCCGACACGAACGTCCACAGAAAGGGCGCTATCGTCAGTTTCACCAGTTTGGCGTCGAAGCTTTTGGCATGCCTGGCCCTGATATCGATGCTGAAATAATTCAGTTGTCTGCAGCCTTGTGGCAGGCACTGGACCTGTCGGAATTCGTGCAGCTCGAGCTAAACAATATTGGCAGTGCTGAAGACCGAAAACGTTTTGGTGCGGATCTGACCGGATTCCTGCAAGAGCGTGAGCAGCAATTGGATGAGGACGCTCGTCGAAGAATGCACAGCAATCCCATGCGAGTTCTGGATAGCAAAAATCCTGAAGTGCAATCGGCGCTGCAAGGGGCACCGGTTCTCGCCGACTATGTGAATGAGGAGAGCAAAGCGCATTTTCAGGAATTGGTCCAGATTCTCCGGTCGCTGAATATAGACTTCGTTGAAAACTCACGACTGGTACGTGGTCTCGACTATTACAACAACTGTGTATTCGAATGGACCACGGATCAACTGGGTGCCCAGAGTGCAGTGTGTGGCGGTGGCCGTTACGACGGCCTGGTCAAGCAATTGGGAGGACGACCTACGCCAGCAGCGGGCTTCGCCATCGGTGAGGAACGGCTGGTGCTGATGCTCGATTCCCTGGATAAAATTCCCGCCGAAGCGCTCAAACCCGTCGATGTGTATGTGCTGTCGGTGGGTGAGGGTCTTGCTCCCCAGAGCCTGCAACTGGCTGCCGATTTACGACAGCAATATCCGCATTTGGGCATCGTCAGTCACTGCGGGGGTGGTAAATACAACGCCCAGATTAAACGTGCTTTCAATGCTGGTGCTCGCGTGGCCGTGGTCCTGGAGCGGGAGCGCGGACAGGAAGAACCGGTTACTGCAGTCAGATTGCGTCGCCTGGATGATTCGGTCGAATCTCAAACCATTGATATATCAGCGGTTTCCAGCAAAATCGCCGAATTCCTCTAAATTTCCACGAGCCGCGTGTGTCGCGGGCGGCAAACAGGTAAAATTGTCCGCTTTTGGCGTCCGCAGGCCAGTGAACTTACTGCGCGAACTACAATCGAATAGGAACTACTGGCAAAACATGAAGAACTGCTTAAGGAGTAAGTCGTGGCTTTAAACGCGGCAGAAGAAGAAACCCTGGATTCGGTAAAACGATGGTGGCAAGAGAACGGCAAGGCACTCGTAGCCGCTTTTATTGTCGTGTTCGGTGGCTACACCGGCTGGCTGCTGTATCAAAACTCTACCGCAGATCAGGCAGCAGCCGCTTCAGATTTGTATGAAGAAGTGCTGACCCTGGTGCTGGCTGACCCAGACCAGCCGCTGAGTGATGCTGACAGAGCACGCGTTTCCGCAATTGCCGACGAATTGCGCGCCGATTACAGCAATTCAATTTATGCACGCTATGCAGCCTTGTTTTCCGCCCAGCAAGCTGTGTTGCAGAACGATCTGCAACAGGCGGAGGCAGAGCTACAGTGGATTCTGGATAACCCGGAGCTGGGTATGTTTGCCGAAGTGGATGAGGGCTTGTTGCTCACCACCAGTCTGCGTCTGGGCAGGGTAATACTCGCGCAAGGTGATGCAGAGCGTGCACTGGAACTGGTTAACAGCATTGACCCCCAGGCATTTGAGGCAGGCTTCTCCGAGCTGCGCGGCGATATCTATCTGGCCATGGATCGAATCGTCGATGCCCGTGACGCGTACATAGCGGCACAGCAGGCGGGATCCACCAGCGACGGCTTGCGTATGAAGCTGGACAACTTACCTGACCAGAGTTAATCAATCGAAATAAAACTTATGCGGTCTATTTGGCAGCACTTGCCCCTTACATTTGATTTTCAGCGGAAAAATTTCCGCATGGTGTTATGGCCAATTCTGGCTCTGGCACTTTCTTCCTGTTCCAACCTGAATCTTAATCCATTGAACTGGTTTTCCGACGACGAGGTCAATCCACCGAAAGAGCTGGAGAGCATCGACGAAGAAGTTAGCCTGAGCCGGGTCTGGAGTGTGAATGTAGGTAATGGCCAGGGAGACAACTACACCAAGCTGACACCTGTTATCGAAGATGGTGTGATCTACGCAGCCAGCGAGAATGGTACGGTGGTAGCGGTGGAGTTGAGTTCGGGCAATGTGCTTTGGCGCAATCGGCTCGACGACGTGGAATTGACAGGTGGTGTGGGCGCAGGAGGAGGTCTCGTTGCGGTCGGCTCACGGGATGCGGAGGTGATTGCACTCAGCCAGGATTCTGGTGAATTGGTCTGGACCTCGGTAGTGACCTCTGAAGTCGTGGCACCCCCCGTTAGCAATGGCGACATTATTGTGGTGCAGACCGTGGATGATAAAGTAGCCGCGCTGGAAGTCAGCGATGGCAGTCGTCGCTGGATTTATGAATCGACCCAACCGGCATTGACCCTGCGTGGGACCAGCACGCCCTTGATTACACCACTGGGCACCGTGGTCGCCGGCTTTAGCAATGGCACCCTGGTCTCCGTTTCCGCCGCTGATGGTGTTTGGCGCTGGGAAGAAAGAGTAGCCGTTCCCGATGGTCGTTACGATATTGATCGCGTGATCGATGTCGATGGTGATTTATTGCTCGACGGCAACCGGGTAATCGCCTCCAGCTACCAGGGCAATCTCATCGCGCTGGATGTGGTCAGTGGTCGTATCGTCTGGGGCCTTGAAGGAGCTTCCAGTTACCATGGCCTGACCCGGGGATTTGGCAATTTGTATTACTGCAATGATGAAAGCATCGTTATCGCAGTGCGCGACAATACCGAAGACATTGCCTGGGAAAATGAAGATTTACAGTACCGAAGTATCACTGCACCCACGGCTATAACCAACTACATTGCGGTGGCAGACTTCGAAGGTTATATCCATTTGATATCACAAATCGATGGCCGTATCGTCGGTCGCACGCAAGTGGACAATGACGGAGTGCGCGCCAAGTTACTGGCTGCCAATGGCCGCCTGATTGCCTATGGCAACAGCGGCAGGCTAGTGGCCTACAGACTGCAATAACCTGAGCCGGGTATTGCCAGTCAACCCCCGGTTTTAATTGTCCGTTACATCAGCCTAACTCCTTTTCGGATTACCATTCCAGCATGAAACCTGTACTCGCATTAGTTGGCCGCCCGAATGTGGGCAAGTCAACCCTGTTCAATCGGCTCACTCGCAGTCGAGATGCGATCGTGGCCAACATGCCAGGCCTAACCCGTGACCGCCAATATGGAGAGGGCAGGCTGGATGATCTGCGCTTTATTGTGATCGATACCGGGGGCATCACCGGGCATGAAGACGGGATCGATGCGGAAATGGCCGCCCAGTCACTGCTGGCCATCGAAGAAGCCAGTTTCTGTTTGCTCTTGGTGGATGCACAGCATGGACTTGCTCCCGATGACAACAAGATCGTCGAGCATCTGCGAAAAACCGGAAAACCCTATGCCCTGGTGGTCAACAAGATAGATGGTCTTGACCCCGATCAGGCCAGCGCAGAGTTTTACAGCCTCGGTGTAGAACAGTTATATCCAATTACCGCAACCCAGGGACGGGGTGTACGCCGCCTTCTGGAATCGGTGCTCGCGGATTCTGCAGCAGACGAAGCAGATCAGCAGGAATCCCATGGGATCAAGATTGCGGTCTCGGGCCGGCCCAATGTGGGCAAGTCGACCCTGGTGAACAGAATACTGGGAGAAGACAGGGTAGTGGTCTATGACCAGCCCGGCACCACCCGTGACAGTGTGTATATTCCGTTCGAACGCAGGGGCAAGGCCTACACTCTGATCGATACAGCAGGCATACGTCGTCGTGGCAAGACCCGTGAGACCGTGGAAAAGTTCTCCGTGGTTAAATCCCTGCAGGCAATCCAGGATTCCCATGTTGTGTTACTCATCGTCGATGCTCGCGATGGAATCGTGGAACAGGATCTGCATCTGCTTGGCTATACGCTGGATGCGGGCAGGGCACTGGTAATAGCCATTAACAAATGGGATGGCATGGAGCAGGATGAAAAGGACAGTGTCCGCGAAGAAATCCGCCGGCGCTTTACCTTTGTTGATTTTGCCCGAATCCATTTTATCTCCGCGTTGCATGGCACCGGTGTAGGTGATCTTTATAAATCCATCGATCGTGCCTATGAATCGGCAACCATGGAGCTAAGTACCAACAGGCTCACTACCTTGCTGGAGGACCTGGTGCTGGAACATGCTCCGCCCATGCACAATGGTCGGAGAATTCGTTTGCGCTATGCCCATGCGGGAGGTCATTGCCCACCCACTATCGTCATCCACGGCAAGCAGACCAACAAACTGCCCGCGCATTATGTGCGTTATCTGGAAAAATCTTTTCGCAAGCGATTGAAGATGGAAGGAACACCGATCCGCATCGAGCTGAAAAGTGATGAGAACCCCTTTGTGAAGAAAGAAAAAAACCTGACTCCCCGCCAGGTGGCGAGGAAGCGGCGCATCGAAAAGAATCGCAAGCCGGCTCGACGGGGCAGGAAGCCATGATTACCAGCCTCAATGAAATCCGGCAGGCAGCCGAACGATTGCGAGCTGTCGCAGTTCGCACGCCATTGTTGCAGTCGGCAGTGCTCAATGAACGCACGGGTGCCGAAGTCATTATCAAGCCCGAATGCTTGCAGCATATCGGTGCATTCAAATTTCGCGGTGCCTATAACCGGCTTTGTCAGTTAAACGACAAGGAAAAGTCACGTGGTGTGGTGGCATTCTCATCGGGCAATCATGCCCAGGGAGTAGCTTACGCGGCTCGCTTACTGGGCATGCAAGCCACCATAGTCATGCCAACGGACGCCCCAAAAATAAAACTGGAGAGCACCAGGTCTTTGGGCGCTGAAATTATCTTGTACGACCGGCACAATGAGTCCCGGGAGCAGATTGCCGAAGATCACGCGAAGAAAACAGGTGCAACCCTGGTGCCCGCCTTTGACGATCCACACATCATTAGCGGGCAGGGGACTGTAGGTCTGGAACTGATGGAAGATCTACAGGCCGAAGGCAAGACCGCCAATGTATTGTTGAGTCCTTGTGGCGGCGGCGGGCTCCTGGCAGGGGTGTCTACTGCCGTCACAGCACTGGATTCCGACATACGAGTGTATGGTGTTGAGCCGGATCAATTTGACGACCATTTTCGTTCCAGACAGGCAGGAGTTCGCGTCAAGATAGATGGTACGGCGCCCACGCTCTGTGATGCACTGATGGCGACAACACCCGGTGAATTAACCTGGTCAATCAACAGCAAGACGGTGACTGACTTCCTGCTGGTGTCCGAAGACGAAGTACAACAGGCAGTCAGTTTTGCCTGGCGATACCTCAAGCTGGTAGTGGAGCCAGGCGGTGCGGTGGCACTGGCGGCACTATTGCATGGAAAAATAGATGTTACTGGCAGCCAGGCCGCAATAATTTTGTCCGGAGGTAATATTGACCCGGAAACCTTGCATACCTGTCTTGAGCGCTATCCCTCGCCATGAACCTGTCTCTCCAATAAAAACTTTCAATGAAGCTCCACAGCGATGTGGAACCTCAGGATGATTCGGGGTAGCTTTACTGCATCAATCAATCTTTAAATTGCACAGGACCCTGTTATGAAAATGCAGACTTTTTTGGTGAATATGTTGTTCACCTGTTGGGCATCACTGTCGCTGGCACAATCTTCGGTGGAATGCAGCGAAACGCTGCAATGCAGTTCATCCTGGCTCAACCTGAGCAACTCGCAACGAGAGCAGGTTTTTGCCTACGCTGAAGAGTACAAGGATTTCCTTCACCTGGCGCGAACCGAATTGAGTTTAGTCAGCGAAGCAATCGAGTTTGCCCAGGCCAATGGGTTTCGGCCACTTCAGGAGTTCGATGACTTACAGCCTGGCGACCGAATCTACGAAGTCAACAGGGATCGAACCATCAGCCTGATGGTGATCGGAGAAGAGCCGTTGCAGTCCGGTTTTCATGTAATTGGTGCACACATTGATTCTCCGCGACTGGACCTGAAGCCGAGGCCACTGTATCAGAACAATGAGTTTGCCCTGTTCCAAACCAATTATCATGGCGGGTTGAAATATCACCAATGGACCAACCTGCCGCTGGCCTTGATGGGCCGAATCGATCTCAAGGATGGTAGCACCGTACCAGTCTCAGTGGGCTTGAACGATGATGAGCCCATCTTCATGATTCCGGAGTTGTCACCCCATGTGGATCGAGGTCGCAATAGCCGCACCCTGGGAGAGTTCATTGAACCTGAAGACCTGGATCCTGTGGTGGGGCATATCCCTGTTAATGGCGAATCCAGTGCAGTAGTTGATCAAGTGCTGCAATATCTGGATGCCACTTACGATGCCTCTCGGGCAGATCTGGTGTCTGCCGAACTGGCGCTGGTACCCGCTGGCCGACCCCGGGATATGGGATTCGATCGGGGCCTGATTGCCGCTTATGGACAGGATGACCGGCTGGCGGCGTATGCTGCCATGCGAGCCATTGTCGAAGTAGACAACCCGCAACTGACCACTATGGCCTATCTGGTGGACAACGAAGAGGTGGGTAACCGTAACAATACCGGAGCCCGCTCGGAATATTTCGCCGACCTGCTGTCCCGATTGTTGTATTCCGAGTTGGGTGAATCCTACCGGGAGCCGGTGCTGCGTCAGGCCATGCGCTCGACCCGCTTTATCTCCATCGATGTGAACCCGGGAGTGAATCCCATGAATCCGGGTGCCTGGGAGTTGGGCAACGCGCCACGGCTGGGTTACGGGGTGAACCTGAAGCTCTATGGACAGGGCAACAATGCCAATTCAGAATTCGTAGCCTGGACCCGGGCCCTGCTGGATGACAATGAGGTGCCCTGGCAGACTATCACTTACCGTGTAGGAAGCGCTGGTGGTGGCACGATTGGCGGCGAGTTTTCAAGCCAGAACATAGAAGTTATCGATTTTGGTGTGCCTTTGCTTTCCATTCACACGCCTTTTGCGGTGAGTTCCAAAGTCGATGTCTACAGTTTGTATCGCGCGGCTGTGGCCTTCTATTCCTTTGCAGACTGAGCATCCATCTTTTTTCTGCGCTTCTCCATGCGCCTCTCGGTCAACCAGGCATCCAGGCTCTGTTGCCCCCCTCCAAACGTCAACAGGGCCAGGAATGCGCACCAGTACAGCGCGGCGAGTTCGCCATTGTTTAGCGTCGGAAACCAGGCCAGATGGGCAATCAGGTAGGCAAAGCTCATATTAAGCAGGGAAATGAACGCAACAAGATGGGTCCACAACCCAAAGACCAGAAGCGCTCCACCTGCCAGTTCCAGCACACCCGCGACGAACAGCAGGTTGATGTCTCCAGGCACCGGATAGGCAAGCCACTCGCCTATGCGTAAGGTGGTCATTCCGCTGCCTATAAACTGCTGGGGGTTTTCTCCCAGAAGTTTTTCATAACCGTGGGTCGCGTACATGCTGGCGACGAGAATACGAAAGACCAACCATGCCGTATCCTGCATAGCTTCAGTCAGACGACCCAACAAGTTATTCAATCGGTATAACATGGTTCTCTCCAGATGCTCGACTATGTAAAGGACCTGCTGATGTATTCAGAGGGTCCTTAAGTAAATCGGCGAGAGAGCTATGAGTTATAGGATATTTTCAGATTGGCACTGCAAATTCTCATCATAAAAACCGGCACCACAATACAGTCACTGCTACAGGATGGGCAGGATTTTGAATGCTGGTTTCGAAGCGGAATGGGGCTGCCGGCCGCACAAGCCCCGGTTTGTAATCTCTACCAGGGAGAGCCGTTGCCTGCACTGGGTGATATCGACGGCATCGTCATCACCGGATCGCCAGCCTACGTAACCGACCTGGCACCCTGGAACCAGGTTGGAGCAGACTATCTGCGTGCTGCACATGAGCGCGGGATTCCGATTCTCGGTGTTTGCTATGGCCATCAATTACTGGCCTGGGGATTTGGCGGGACAGTGGATTTTCATCCAGGAGGCAGGGAGATAGGCACCGTGCCGATTGAACTCACAGCGGCCGCAGCGCAAGATCCGCTGTTTGCCGGTCTTCCTTCCCGGTTCAAGGCCCAGGTGTCCCACTTACAATCCGTTATTGACCGACCACAGCAAGCGGTTTTGCTGGCGTGTAATGACTTTGAGATGAACCATGCATTTCGGCTTGGCGAAACCACCTGGTGTGTGCAGTTTCATCCGGAATTTAACGCGGAGATAACTCGCGCCTATATCAGACAGCGAGCTGAAGATATTGCGACAGAGGGATTGGACCCGAATAAACTGCTGGAGGCGACAGAGGAATCAGACGCCGCCAGCAGCCTGTTGCTTCGATTCGTGGATATCGTTCAATCCAGAAAAGCGGGCAGTTAGTCTCCGCCCACATCGGCATATTCTTCTTCTACCACTTCCTGAATTCTTTCTCGCGTAGGTCGGGCAATTTGACGGCCGTTGATGAATACCGCTGGAGTACCCCGAACACCGGAAGCGTTGCCACCGCGCTGGTCATTGCGCACCTTGGCTATGACATCCTCGGATTCGATGTCTGCATGTAGCTGGTCGAGATCCAGATTCAGCTCCAGTGCATAGGCGTCGAATTCACCCTCAACATCGGGGAGGGTGGACCAGATACTCTGGGTGGCGAACAAAAAATCATGCATCTCCCAGAATCTGCCCTGTTTTCCGGCAGCCTCGGCATAAAGTGACGCAGTCCAGGAATGTGGATGCGTGGTGGTGATGGGAAAATGGCGAAAGACCAGAAAAGCCTTGTCCCGGATTTGCGGCCATACCTGGGTCATATTGTCATGTTCTGTCGCGCATGCCGGGCATTGGAAATCTGCATAGACAACAATGCTGACCGGGTTGGAAGCCTGGCCGCGAATATGATCGTTCTCTGCTATCTCAACGGGAGAGTAAGTAGGGCCCTGGCTAAACAGCGTATAGAGTACGAGCAGGAGCAGCACTGGCGCGACCACGAACATGCCCACCTTGAGCATAAGCTGTTTGGTTTGCTCTCTTTGTTTGGCTGCACGTTGCTTTTCTTCTTTCCGCTTGCGCTGTTCTTCTCGTTTGCTCATACGGGCTTTCCTGTATTCCTTTGCCAGATTGACCTGGGGACTAATGAGGGATCTGAAGGAGGGATACTATACAAAAAACAAGGCCTCCACCTCCAGTGAAAGCCGCCTGGTCGAGCGATAGGAGTGCTTTGGCGTGGGCGCCTACATCAGGAATGCGTAGCCAACCTTGCAACCGATGTGGATACCCTGATCCTGGTGCATACCGATCCAGCCTTCACACTTGGCAAAATCCGTGATCCAGTGGATGGCAGTTTCCAACAAGCCCAGAAGCAGGGAATTGGTAATCAGGAAAACCACGCCGCCGTGGACAAGTGAGTGGGCGGTTAGCCAGTACCACCATACAGGAAAAAGGCTGTGTTCCTTGCTATGAATCTTGTCATTGCGATTTTTGCCATACCCCATTGCATCCGGCTGCAAAACAAAATCTGCAAGCGCATGGCCAAAGATCAACATGAATAAATTTTCTGCAAACAGCATCGGGTGTACCTTGAATCCAGCGGATTTACTATAACGCGATTAGCGTGGGGTAAATCCTTCCTTTTCGTTAGATGACCTGATGTTAAGCACTAACGGTACCAACCCGGATAAGTCTAATGGGAAAATGCTAGCTCCATCACACTATCGCGCCATCTTGTCCCGTTTTTACCCCCAGAATTGAGGGTAATCGACGTAAGATACTGAAAAATAAGAATTTTGTAAAAAAAACCTACACTGCGCGATCGGCAGGAAATGGTCCGCATTTGCTCCTTAGTGACAATAAACGTCAGGGCTGGTGGCTGTTCTCGGCCCAGAGATACCCATAGAGAAGAGGTGAGGGAGCTTCGTGTTGCCGAAGCCACTTCATTCCCGGCGGATGCTGGTCGGCATTGAAATTCGCCGGGTCCGTCAGCCGGAATTGCCCTCGGTTTTCTCGACCGTGGCGGTGACTTTGCCATCGGCCAGTGTTGATACGATTCTATCGCCAGCGTTGATTGTTCTTATTGAGCGCAGGATCTGACCACTCTCGGTCGCTGTAATGCTGTATCCCCGGGCAAGCACCTGCAGTGGGCTCACGGCATTCAGGCTCCTTGCCAGTTCGCCCAGCCGACCATTACGGCGTTGCAGGATATTGCTGGTGCCCTGGTGTAACTGTTTCGACAATCCCTGCAGCTTCTGCCTGGTGTTCAGCAGCCTGTTGCTGGGCGAGCTCGCCACTAATGCCCGGTGTCTTTGCAGGAGCTCAGCCAGTCTTGTGCTGACTACGTTTCGAATCCCCCGTTGCAGCTGATTGTCGAGCCGATCCAGGGTTTGCGCATGATCCTGTAGTCGCCGGTCGGGGCGCTTGAGTTGCCGCCTGAGCCAATTCAGGTCTTTCTGTGCTTCGGCAATTCTGCCAGAAACCCGTTGTCTCAGTTCAAGCGCGCAGGAGTCAAGGTGCTGGATAGTGTCCCCGATATCTGGGCTCATCAGTTCGGCGGCGGCCGAAGGTGTGGGGGCGCGCAAATCGGCGACGAAATCGGCGATGGTGAAGTCAATCTCATGGCCGACTGCGGTGGTCACAGGCAGCTCACTCCCAAAGATTGCTCTCGCTACAACCTCTTCATTAAAAGCCTGTAAATCCTCGAGTGATCCTCCGCCTCGTCCCACGATCAGCGCTTCCAGCCCTAGCTTGGCTTTCAGCCTGTTGGCCAGTGCAATGGCGTTAACGATGCTGCTGGCGGCATCTGCTCCCTGCACGGCAACGGGAAACAAGGTAAGGCGCGTGGACGGAAACCTCCTCCCAAACACGCTGACCATGTCCCGAATCGCAGCGCCAGTGCGGGAAGTGATTATGCCAATGTGCCTGAACCCGTCGTGGACTTCCTGCTTGTGCGCCTCGTCAAACAGCCCCTCTGCATTCAGTTTGGCCTTGAGTTCTTCGAAAGCACGTCTTAATGCGCCATCACCGGCTTCTTCCATGGCGTCGGCAATCAACTGGTAGTCACCGCGGCCTTCGTAAATGCTCAGTCGACCGCGTACGACGACCTGCATGCCGTCTTTCGGCCTGAATCGGAGCATTTGGTTCCGGTTTCTGAACATGGCGCAACGAATCTGCGCGTTCTTGTCCTTGAGCGTCAGGTACATATGTCCTGATGCTGGCACCACCAGGTTTGAGATTTCGCCTTCCACTGCCACCGCGGGAAAATTTGATTCCAGTAGCGAACGCGCAAGTTTGTTCAGACTGCTGACAGAGAGCACCGAATCCCTGGATGGGTCGGCTGATTTGGTCAGGTTATCCGGATTGTTATCCGGCTTGAAAGGATCGACAATTGAACGCATGAAAGAAGACTAACCCAGTCAGAGCGCCGAAGGTAGTTTGCCCGCTGTGCTAGTTCAGCTTGAAGACGTAAAGGGAGTTATGCCCGTCGGGGCTGATGAGCTCCGGGGCGAGAAAGTTTCCGATGCGCCAGGGACTGCCTCCTTCCCGACCGGCGGGAATGGCAATGTACTGCTCGCCGTCGATGGCGTAGGTCACCGGGAAACCCTGAACCGAAGTGGCCAGCCTGGTCTTCCATAGCTCTTCGCCATTGTTGACATCGTAAGCGTGCACATAGCGGTCGTAGTCACCAATGAATAACAGACCACCGGCCGTGCTGAGTGCAGCGGTGAGGAAGGGCGCGCGCTGCTCAATACTCCAGGATTCATCCATGGACGCCACGTCATAGGCAGCGAGCTTGCCGAACTGTCCATCGGTGCCCGGCATTTCCATCCACATGCGATCACCCTGGTTGCCGCCCGAGCCCACTTCAAAACTCACTTCTCTGGGGGACATTTCCATACAGGACTGGCTGAGGGGAATTACCAGCTGCTGGGTCGGCGGGTGATAGCTGGTCGCTTGCCAGTTGTGGCCGCCTGCTGTGGATGGGCAAACCGACAGCCACTCACCAATTTGCATATTTCGAATGTCTTCACGGTACCTGACCTGGCCAGTTTCAAGATTGATGTCGGAGAAGACATTCTGAAACACTGTCTGTTGCAGGCCCTGGAATGCACCGGTGCGACGGTCCAGTTTCCACAGGATGCCGCTCTTGCCGATGGTGAGCAGGAAAGGTTCGTCAAACAGATCGACCAACACCTGTTCAAACGCCTCATCCATGTCCAGGGATTCACCGGGTACATGTTGTCGATGCCAGACGATGCTGCCATCGTCGGGATTGATCGCCAGTGTGGAATTTGAATACAGTGCCGCATCTTCCGTAGTGAGACCACGACTCGCTGCCATCCAGGGTTTGGCCTGGGCGACACCGAAGAACACCAGATTCATTTCAGGATCCCAGCTACCGGTCAGCCACACATCTCCACCGCCGCGGAATTCCACAGGCAATCCACCCCAGGTTTCATCCCCTGGTTCGCCGGGTTGTGCAACGGTGTAGGTGCGCCAGAGTTCTTCGCCGGTTTCTGCATCATGGCCCGTGATGAAGCAGCTGTCCTCATAGAAGCGACCGCAGCCGGTGATGCCGTTAATCACCTTGCCATCGGCCACGATGGGCCCGGAGGTGTTCGAATAGCCTTTGCTCTCATCGGCAATTTCCACGTCCCAGCGCACGGCGCCAGTACGAGCATCCAATGCCACCAGATGGGCATCGGTGGTGGCCACGTAAACCATGTCTTCCCACAGGGCCAGGGTGCGCAGGTGACCGCCCTGGCGTCCGCCTTCGGGAAAAAGTCGGCGGTATTCCCACAGCAGGGTGCCGTCACGGCCATCCAGCGCCTGCACTACGTTGCCGAAATTGGGGATGTAGATGATGCCGTTACGCACCAGGGGAGCGGGTTGCGACCTGCCGGATTCCATGCCCCATACCCAGGCCAGGCTGAGTTGCCTGACGTTGTTCCTGTTGATTTGGTCAAGGGGACTGTAGCCCTGACTCTGGGGTGTGCGACGCCAGTAAGTCCAGTCCTGGGCTGGCGGATTTGCCAGCACCTCATTGCTGACATTCTGGAAGCCATTGACTGGCCTGAAGCTCCGCGTGCGGGCCCGGTCACTGAGATAGATGGTGGCAATTTCCGGCACTGAATTGCGGCTACCGGGTGAGGGCGTGTTGCCAGCCCGTCCTGGCACGGGTGTGATCGCTGCGACCGGATTGTCGCCCGATTGTCCGGGGCCAAGAAAAACCACACTGCTGGCACCAGGCTCCAGTGCCGTGCCTGCGGGGATATCATTGGCGGCGAGCAGATAAGCGATGAGCTGAAGGTATTGCTGTTCGTTAAGAGAACCAGGCGCCTGTGGCGGCATGGTTCTGTTCAACAGATCCAACAGTTCGGCAACACTCTGGTTGCGCCAGTTGCTGCGAAAGTTGCTGTCATTGAGCGCTGGCGCTTCAAACGAGCCCTGCAGGTTGTTCAGATGGCAAACCGCGCAATTGTCACGATAGAGCTGTTCACCGGCAGTTGCCTGGTTAGTGGAATAGCTTGCCTGTTCCAACTCCTGAGCAGTAATGCTGCTGCACAATGCAAGCGAAGCAACTGCAATTTGCGCGAGAACCAGGCTTTTCAGCCTGCCGGGGTGCGTAAACAAGCCGCTCACCTGGTCAGACTCAGGGTTTCCTGTCGTGCCCGTCTTTCTGCCACTGACTGGGCATATTGTTCCTCGTTGATGTAGGTAATACCCACCCAGGCATGACTCATCTCATCCACGCCGCGTCGGCCAAATACGACCCATTGTTCCGGGTCGGGATTGATTGGGTTGTTTGCCGTGTTATCGAACACCGAGGTGAACTGAAGAATGGTTCCCTCAGGCAGAATGGGTTTGCTGTCATCATCGTAGATATAGGATATCTGCCAGTTGTGATTGTATTTATCCACCTGGCTGAGTACTTCTTTTCTGCCATCAGGAAAAATCGCTTCCATGGTCATCACCCGGCCACGCATATGCAGGTGGGGCCGATAACTGTGCAGAATGGCAGGCGCGTCCAGCCGGTGCGTTCCCTGCAGGACCTGGTAGCCATGTGGTGGGATCACAATGTCCTGACCGCGCGCCATGCCGTCGAGGCCATCGACGCGGAACATGGCTTCACCGATGGTTTCATACTCGGGGGTTTCGCCTTCCGGGTAAAACCAGAGTCCCACTTCAACCACATCTCCCGGCCCTTCGGCACCGACTGGAAAGTAGTGGAGGTTCCAGGCGATCTGGCCATCCGTGGGCACTCTCATGCCAGTGCCTTCCGGAAAGATCTCCCAGGATTTCCCAACTCCGTAACGAGCCAGTGCAACCGAGCGACCGCCACCCTCAGGTACCAGTACGGCATGTCCATGATGCACGACCTTTTTACCCAGAGGGTAGGAAGGCTTGAATTCAGCCGCTTTGAGAAAGCGTTCCTTGTCCAGGCCATTAAAAGGGACTCTTGGCTCCCACCACTGGTCCTGGCCGTTGGCGATTACGTCGTAGGGTGATGACTTGATGATGAGATCGGGTGGTCCGAGTTGTTCTGCCAGTTGCCAGTCAGCGCCGGAGGGCAGCTCAACAGGCTCTGGCAAGTCTGCAGGGTTTCCTTCGGGTGCGCCGGCATTAACCCAGGCGCCAATGGTGGCGATTTGTTCCTCGCTGAGGGATGCATCGTTCTTGTACGCCTGGATTCCAGTCGTTGGATCCAGATGCCATGGCGGCATGATGCGCTTTTCAGTGCGATCTTTGATCAGGGTGGCGAAGGGACGCACCTGCTCAAAATTCATCAGCGGCATGGGTCCGATTCCTTCGGGGTTATGGCAGGTCTGACACTTCTCCTGCAATATTGGCGCGATGTCCCTGGAATAAGTTGGTGTTTCTTGTGCCACAGCGACTCCGCTGAGGATGAACATGAAACTACCCAATACTGTAGCAAGCTTTTGCATTGTCTTTGCACTCTTCATGGAGTTCTCCTGGTCACCGGTTTTCCACAGTGACATGAAAGTAGGCATTGGTGTGGCAGCAATAAAACTCAAAAGCCGCAATATCATCGATAGTCTGCATACGCACGACATAGTCTCCTGGCTCTGAAAAAGTCGCAGAAACTTCCGTCGTTGAATTTGAAGGCGCCATGTATTCTTTTTTATCAAAGGAAACCTCGCCCGGTCCGCTGTGGTGAGACCAGCCAACCCAGACTTCCTCGGCTTCATGTTCCACGGTGGCGGATAATGACACAGGCTCTCCAATACTGGCGTTGATTTTCCGGGGAGAGTGAATGCCCTTGCGGCCACGTGCACTCTGTTCTCCCAGTCGAACCAGTGGCGCCACGTCGCCGCGACCGTCAGACCGTGGCTCATCGAGAATATAAGCAGGCATCAGGTGGCCAGGAACTTTCAATTCCTGTCCATTGCTTGTCAGGTGCCAGTAAATTTTCTCCGAACGGCTGAAGCTTTCCGGCACAGTAATACTGAAGGCGCAAAACACGTGTCGATAGGCAGGCGGCAGGGGATCGAAGTGAGTAGGCAGATCTGCATCGAAGCGGTCATCGCTGAGAAAGTTGCTGGCACCTCTAGGGACATCCAATGCCTGCTTGCGGTTCATGTTGAAATAGCCGAAACACAGGGTGTTGCTGCCATCACCGTTGGGAAACCAGCCATCGAACAATGGGATTACCGGCTGACCGCGGTCTCGAATGACCTCGGCGGACCAGGTTTGATTGGACAGGTCGATCTGTTGGGAAAATGCCCATCCCGAGACCAGTGGCAACAATGCTGAGAGGCTCAGGGCAAGCAGTCGCAGGCCTGTGTTGGCTCTGCGCGTATTGAATTGGGTTCTCTGTGGCATCTGTGTGCAGCTCTTGGCAAGCTTTGATCTCGATATTACCGCAGAATTGCCGAACTGTCCCTCCTTTGCAGGCTGCCATGGTCCTGGCTGGTGGGCCTTGCCCCCGTATGCCCATGCTAGACTGGGCAAAAATTGAGAGTTGGTCAGGAGACCGTTATGGACAGGCAATTGAGTCAGATTGAAAACCTTGTAGAGCAATTTGAAAAGAAGCGCATTACTCGCCGGGATCTCATTGCATCTCTGCTGGCGGCTACCGGAGCGGGACTGGTAGCAAACAGCGCATCAGCACAGGGAGCCGAGCCTGTGGCAATCGGGCGTTCCATGAATCATGTCTCTCTGTCAGTCAGTGATGTACAACGCTCGGCAGACTTTTATAGCAGAGTACTGGGTATGGAGGTGATCAGCAGGCCGGCTAATGGTGGCCTGAATATGGGTCTGGGGTCTGAGAGCTTTCTTGGCCTGTACGAATTTGCCAATCCCGGCAGCATGCACCATCTGTGCATCGGCGTAGATAACTATGATCCCGATGCAATGGCTGAGCGATTGGAGCAACATGGCATTCAGGCTGATGTGAACCGTAATCCGGCGAACCGGACAAGCGGTGGCGATCAGCTTTATTTCGATGATCCCGATGGAGTCCGCGTGCAATTGGCTCAACACGGATACCTGGGTTAAGAATCCTCTGAATCAACAGAGGGTCTTGGCTTATTGATTGGCCGGGAGGGTTACCAGGGGTGCCTGCAGCCAGTGGCTATCGGTAGCCAAGGGAGCACTCAGGGTGAGCAAAAAAGATTTTAGCTGATCCAGTTCTGCCTGGCGCAAGTCGAGGGGCTTGGCTTCATTGTGGCTGAGCATGGAAACCGGCGCCTCGTTGTAGTGCCGTAATACCTCATCAAGCGTAGCTAACTGGCCGCCGTGCATATAAGGCGCTGTTTCGGCAATGTTTCGCAGGGTTGGGGTCTTGTGGGCACCGACGAGATCATTGCTGTCTCGGGCAAATCTCAGTTCTACGCACTCGCTGGCCTCGGCATCACTGTATTCGCCAAGACAATTAAAAGGATCGTCTCGAGCTATTCTCACGCCGTCATATCTGCCCATGGGTGGCAATTGTCCGGACACAACCAGCACACCATTGTTATGGAACTCATGATTGGTCAGCAATGGTCCGTTGTGGCAATTGATGCATTGCGCACGCCCTATAAACAAATTCAGGCCGGCGATTTCGTTTGCTTCAAGCTCGCCAACATCGGTACGGGGATCTGAGGTATCCAGCAAGTCGGCGTAATCATCGAACCGGCCGCGCCCCGGTATCAAGCGGCGTTGATAGGCTGCCAGTGCCTTGCCAACATTGCTGAACACTCTGTTGATCGCGTCCTGCTCCGATGGGTCGAGCTTGTTCCAGTTGCTCATGGTCTCATTGCGACCAACAGGGGCGGCCCCGACATTCAAGGCAGGCAGCTCAGGCAGCTCACCGAATATCGTCCGGTAAGTCTCCAGGTAAGCCGGGTCAGACTCGATCAGCCTGGCGATGGCTAGCCGGTTGGTATCGTGTTCATTGATAGCTTCCAGTGGCGCCAGTGCCTGGGACCATTGACTGTCCTTGCGTCCATCCCAGTAGTACCAGGGGCTGTATGAGAGGCCAATCAGGCTGGGAGTATGTCGGGTGCCTGCTCCTGCAGCAACAGCCAGCTCCAGGCCATCGGTGAAATTCAACTCCGGTTTGTGGCAGCTGGCACAGGAAAAATTGCCGCTACCGCTCAGGCGAGTATCAAAGTAAAGCTGCTGGCCAAACTTTGCAGCGTTTTCATTGTCTGCGTATTGGTTACTGGGATCTGCTGGCAATGGCGGCAAATTCGACAGCGATAAAGATTTGATTAACGCAATCTCCTGTTCGGTCCAGTAGTCGGGAACAGGTGCCGGTCGCAGGTTCCAGGCAGTGATACCTGATCCGATAATCAGCAGTGCTATGACAATGAATCTCATCACAAGTCAAAATCCAGCATCAACTCTTCGACAGCGTTCCCAGTATCGATAGTAAAAATGATTTGCCAGAGTCCTTGCATATGGAATCGCACACCTTCCAGCAGATATCTGCCAGCTTCAATTTCCGAAGTCACTCGGGGGCTGGTAGGCAGGCCATGATCATGCTCAGGCATGCCGCCTTCCACATTGATTGTGGCCGCGGTAACAGGATTGCCAGCAGAGTCCTCGATTAACAATTCCCAACTGTGGATGCGGTTGATTTCTATGGGTTCGAGTTGGCTGAATAGAGACAGGGTCAATCCGGATTCAGACTGTAGCTGCCACAGTGGTTGCTGCGCTTGCAGCTGGCTCGAAGACCATACGACCCATAGGCATAAAGAGAAAAACGATTTTTTTATCATGGATAGTTTTTGCAAAATACGAAGGGAGGCATGGCCTCCCTTACTTGCTGTTTAAGAATCTGGTGGTTCCCGTTCAGGAATGGCCACCCAAACGTGTGCGTCACTACTTTTGTTGATTAAGCAGCCACCAGTTCATGGTGCTGGTTACCACTTCGGCCGCATCCTGTTGCACGAAATGACTGGCGCCTGGAACGGCCACGATCGTGGTCGTGCCATCGTTCCAGTCCCAGGTGTTGTTCAGGCCGTCAGAATGCAGGGCAGTATCTTCGAGGCCATGAAAGATCAATAGCGGTACGTCCAGCTGCGGTGCCGCAGGAGCTGCCGCGCTGCTGCTATTTCCTCCTGGGTAGTTCTGTTTGTAGTAAGCGAGCATGGCATCGAAGTCCGATCGGGAAAATGCTTCGATATAGTGTTCACGGGCAGCCGGGTCTGTCACCCAGCCAGAGAGTGACTGGGGGTTCATGGGGCCACCGAAGAAGATGTCCGGATCAGTGGGTGAGCCTTCAATGAAGACCCGGGCGTAATTGCTGTTCGCCTGCTGTTCAGCGTTGGTTTGCAATTCCCGTCCCATGCCGTTGGGATGGGGTAAATTCAGAATAATGAGTTGGTCAACCATCTGTGGCAGGGCGAAGGCAAATTGCCAAGCCACGGCTCCGCCCCAATCGTGCCCTACGATGGTGGCGCTGTCTTCACCAAGGTGGCGGATCACTGCGGCAACGTCGCCAACCAGATATTGCATCGAGTAGTTGGCATTGCCTTCGGGCTGTCCACTTTGATTGTAGCCTCGCTGGTCAATGGCGACGACCTTGAAGTTTTCGCTGAGGCCTTCCATCTGGTGCCGCCAGCTGTACCAGAAGTCAGGAAAGCCATGGATCATCACTACCAGTGGCCCTTCGCCCATGGTCGCATAATGTATGGGAACGCCATTACTGTTTGCGTAGCCATGTTCAGCCTCGCTCCAAGCGTCAGCCAGGGCCAGGCCCGGCAAGAGAGAAGACCAAAGAAGTGCTGCTTTCAATAACTGTTTCATATGCTGATGCTCGTTGTCTGATTATTGGGAAGGATTAAATCAGATTTCACCCTGATGTTTAACCGGATCATGGTGATCGGCACAAATTCTGGATTATTGCCAGGCTGTCGCAGGGATCATACGCTGCATGTTAAAGTGTAGTTTAGTTCCTGTAAGCCACAGTAGCACAGCGGTTAGTCCGGGACTTGGAATTAAGTTCTTCGGATTAAGTGTTGATTCTTGAAGATTGCGGCCTGTCTACACCAGGCTGGCAGAGAGGCAGTAATGAAATCCATGCTGAAAGTCGGGTCAATCGCAGCCATATCACTGCTTATTGCAAGCGTTGCCGTGGCTCAGGTACCGCCACAGCTCACCTTGAAGCAAATCATGAATGCAATGATTACTCCCGCGACCAACACCATCTGGGGGGCTTATCAGCTTGAAACGGAAGCGCAATGGCAGACTATCGAGAACGCAGCGCTGACGGTGATTGCTGCTGGTAACCTGATGGCCTTGGGGGGTTCAGCCCCGGGCGAATCCGAACTTGCCCAGCAGGCGCAATGGCGCCAGTTCAATGAACAAATGATTGCGGCAGCTCGGGAAGTATTAGTCGCAGTCGCGGCCAGGGACGAAGAGGCACTCTCCGCTGCAGGAAACAATGCGCTGTATCCTCCGTGCGAATCCTGCCATCAGCAATATCAGCAACGTTAGCCAGCAGTGCTGTTCAGGCCACAGCCACCAGCGCTGGCAATCGCTCCAGAAACCAGAAGCAGGCGATACCCCCAAGACCATAGGCCAATCCTCTGTGGGTGCTGGCAACCAGATCTGAAAACAGTTTCCTGAACACCAAATGCAGCAGAGCTGCAGCCAGGATGAACGCGATCTGGCCTGCTTCCACGCCCAAATTGAAAAACAGCAGTGCCAGGGGAATGTCAGCATCCGCGAGGCCAAGTTCGCCGAGCGCGCCAGCGAAACCAAATCCATGAAAGAGTCCGAACACGAAAGCGACAATCCAGGGTTTTCTGTGCACCAGGGTCAGATTGCCGCGCTGGCCTTCTACCACTTCCCTGGCCAGTAACAGAATAGACAGGGCAATCAGCACTTCGATGGGGGCATTGGGAACGGGGAATATGCCAAGCACGGCAAATGCCAGGGTGATGCTGTGGGCGATGGTAAACGCGGTAATCGTCTGGATGAGCTTCCAGACACTGTGCAATAGCAGCAAGAGCCCCAGGATAAACAGCAGGTGATCGATGCCAAACAGGATATGTTCCGCGCCTAAAACCAGGTAGCGAGATGCCAGGCTGCCAAGTGAACCGGCACCCGCTTTCAGGTCCGCCAGAGGCACCTCAATCTCGGCGCCATCGCCAGGAAAATATCCAGAGACATCACTGCCGTCACTCCACCGGGCAACGACGACAATGCCCTCCAGTGGCCAGGGAAAACGCAGGGCGTCGTCGATGCTGAGCGCAGGTTCGCAAACAAACCGATAACTGAAATTACCGGGCGCCTGGCCTCGGCAACGTTGAGGCAGGATTCTTTCTATATTGAATAGAGGCGGTACCTGTTGGTCTACAATGGAGGCGCTATAGTTTCCCTGGCTGCTTTCGTCCAGGAAAACCCGGGCGACGCCTGTGACATCCACATCGTGGGCATGGGCTACGCCGGTACCAACACAGCTCAGAATACAGAGGCGAAAAATGAGTGAGGTGGCGAGCTTATTCATTCCTGCCCGTTCGCGCCTTCGGTAATGATAACCGTGTACTTTTCCCAGAGCTGGGCGATCTGCTCATTCAGCCGTGCTTCTTCTTTTTCATTGATCCATTCCAGTCTTACCCGGTCTCTGATTTCTGCCAGGGGAGGGAGTTGTGCGGGCGTACTGTCGAGGATTTGCAACCAGTGCTGTCCACGATTGCTGACGAATGGCCCAACCCAATCTCCAGGGCTGGCGGCAAAAGCCTGGTCAGCCAGCTCCGGTGAAAATATATTGGCAAGATCCAGGTGATTCACATTCGGCAAGGGATCGCTGTTGCCCTCAATCACCGACAATACTTCCTCCGCCGGTGCGCCGTTTGCCAACAGTTGTTGTGCTGCTACAGGCAATTCCTCCCTGCTATTGGCGACCAGCTCCATTACATCGAGACTGGGCAAGGTACGGTAGCGTTCAAGATTGGCCTGGTAGTAGTTCTGCAGTTCTTCATTGCTGGGCTGGATGATATTGCCGCTGAGCACATGGCGCATTTTCTGCGCCAGCATATCGTGGATTCTGGCGTCATTGTCCAATCCCAGGGCCAGCGCTTCCTGTACCAGAATTTGTTCCTCGATAAAGCTGGCGGTGACAAACTGCCGCTGTTCTTCGGTTAAAGCTTCCCCGGTTGCCATTTCCTGCATAAATATTCGCGCATCGATCTCACGCTGGTCGATTTCGAGCGTGTCCTCTGCGGATCGGTTGGCCAGGGCATAAAAACCAAAGATCAACAGCGCAATCAGGAAAAAGTGCAGCATGGGTTCTCGCAGCAGGGTGTTTGCCTGGGTAGCAGATGGCTTGTTATCGACCATAGGAGGAACCTGAGTTGGGCGCGCAAGGCTGCTGCGCTGAGTGGGGGAATTGTATAAAGCCCTGTGAAGGCAATCCAGTCAAGAAACCCGGCTGGCAGGAAGCCCAACAGGCCGCCAACACAGGCGAATTCTGTACAAGCAATTTGGCCATCTGTATAATGCGGTTTTTGCGGATAGTGGAAATCTTATGTTACGTATTGCTGAGGAAGCTCTAACATTCGATGATGTTCTGCTTCTGCCCGCACACTCCTCCGTACTTCCCCGTTCAGTCAATTTGCAATCGCGCATCACTGCAGCGATTCCGCTGAATATTCCCCTGGTGTCCTCTGCCATGGACACAGTGACAGAGTCTCGCCTGGCGATCGCCATGGCGCAGGAGGGAGGTCTCGGTGTTATCCATAAAAGCATGAGCATTGAGAAACAGGCTCGAGCTGTGCGCGCGGTGAAGAAGTATGAAAGCGGTGTTGTTAGAGACCCTATAACCATTGATGAAAATGCAACCATTCGTGATCTGGTGGCATTGATTAAAGAAAATGATATCTCCGGGATGCCGGTGGTTGGTGGCGACGGACTGGTAGGAATCGTGACCAGTCGTGATGTGCGCTTCGAGGCCAACCTCGATGCCAGCGTCAAATCAATCATGACGCCGAAAGATCGTCTGGTGACGGTGGCGGAGGATTTCAGTCTTGATGAGGTGAAAGAGCTCCTGCATCGCCATCGAATCGAGAAAATTCTCGTGGTCAACGATGACTTCGAACTCAAGGGCCTGATTACTCTCAAGGACATTAGGAAATCGGAAGACTTTCCCATCGCCTGTAAAGACGAATTGGGCCGGTTGCGCGCGGCCGCTGCAGTGGGTACCGGAGGCGATTCCGATGAACGCATCGATGCCCTGGTAGAAGCAGGCGTGGATTTACTGGTAGTCGATACTGCCCATGGTCATTCACAGGGAGTAATCGATCAGGTTCGCAGGGTGAAGTCCAAGTACTCTTACCTATCTGTGGTCGGTGGAAATATTGCCACTGCAGATGCCGCCCGGGATCTGGTAGAAGTGGGAGCTGATGCGGTCAAGGTAGGCATCGGTCCCGGTTCGATCTGTACGACTCGCATCGTTACTGGTGTCGGCGTGCCCCAAATCACTGCCGTGGCTAATGTGGTTGAAGCGCTAAAAGACACCGATGTGTGTGTGATCTCAGATGGAGGGATTCGTTTCTCCGGCGATATTGCCAAGGTAATTGCCGCAGGTGCTCACGTGGTCATGATAGGCAGCTTGCTGGCTGGCTCCGAAGAAGCACCGGGTGAGGTTGAGCTGTATCAGGGTCGCAGTTACAAGGCCTACCGGGGAATGGGTAGCCTGGGTGCCATGTCTGCCACACAAGGATCAAGCGATCGCTATTTCCAGGATATCGAGTCGGGCACTGAAAAACTTGTGCC
Organism: Gammaproteobacteria bacterium; assembly: GCA_040218615.1. GTDB lineage: Bacteria > Pseudomonadota > Gammaproteobacteria > Pseudomonadales > Pseudohongiellaceae > UBA9145. The sequence continues at coordinate 226,955 of JAVJRC010000004.1, read as the reverse complement.
AGAAGGTATCGAGGGCAGGGTGCCCTATAAAGGACCGATGGCGGCCATCGTGCATCAGCTCATGGGCGGCTTGCGCTCCAGTATGGGCTATACCGGCAGTAGAGACATCGAGGAAATGCGCACCAAGACCCAGTTCGTGCGCATCACCGGTGCCGGCATGAACGAATCCCATGTACATGACGTGTCGATTACCAAAGAGGCACCGAACTATCGGGTTAGTTAAGGCGATGGGTTACTGACTGGTCTTGCACTGAATGGCGGTGGCCATACGAGCACACCCTGTGTTGCATGTCACCGCTGTCATTGTGTTTTCCCTGCTTGCCGCCAGTCAGAACTCATCACAGATCTCAAATGGCAATAATTCAACATGAAAGCTGAGTGATTACTCATCTTCAAAGGATTACCTTTTTCAGAAAATGACTAAAACCAATATTCACAGTCAGAAAATTTTGATACTGGATTTTGGCTCCCAATACACCCAGCTCATTGCACGGCGTGTGCGCGAGGCAGGAGTCTATTGCGAGATCTGGGATTACGAAGTTGCGGAGAATGACTTTAAGGACTTTGCGCCTCAGGGAATCATCTTCTCAGGCAGTCCGGAATCTGCCAATACCACTGAGTCGCCGCGGCCACCAGCTTTTCTGTATGAGTATGGCGTTCCCATTCTGGGTATTTGTTATGGCATGCAGACCATGGCAGAGGAATTTGGCGGCAAGGTAGAAGCCTCCAGCAAGTCTGAGTTTGGTTTTGCCCAGGTGAATGTGCAGCAAGATTGTGCGCTCCTCGATGGTATAGAAGACAGGTTTACTGATGAAGGCATCGCGCAGCTGGATGTGTGGATGAGCCATGGTGACAAAGTGGTTCAGGTACCTGCCGATTTCGAATTAGTGGCCTCAACCGAAAGCGCTCCCATTGCCGCCATGCAGCACCGTGACAGAAAACTGTTTGGCATTCAGTTTCACCCCGAAGTGACCCACACACTGCAGGGCATGCGAATCATCGAGAGATTCGTCCATGATATCTGCGACTGTGAAGTTTTGTGGACGCCGGCCAGTATCATAGAGGATGCGATCAACACCATCCGCGAACAGGTTGGCAAGGACAAAGTGTTGCTGGGTCTTTCTGGAGGAGTTGACTCTTCTGTTGTCGCAGCGCTATTGCACAAGGCAATCGGAGACCAGCTCACCTGTGTGTTTGTAGACAACGGTTTGTTGCGCTTGCATGAAGGCGATCAGGTCATGGCCACCTTCGCGAAAAACATGGGTATCAAGGTTATTCGGGCCGATGCGGCAGACCAGTTTTTGAACGCTCTGGCAGGAATCGACGAACCTGAGGCCAAGCGCAAGATTATCGGCAATACCTTTATTGAGGTTTTCGATCAGGAAGCCACCAAACTCAAGGACGTGGACTGGCTGGCCCAGGGAACCATCTATCCGGATGTCATCGAATCGGCGGGTTCGAAAACCGGCAAGGCGCATGTGATCAAGTCCCACCACAACGTGGGCGGATTACCGGAAGACATGAAGATGAAGCTGGTTGAACCACTGCGCGAACTGTTCAAGGACGAGGTGCGGAAAATCGGTCTGGAGCTGGGGCTTCCCTATGACATGGTTTATCGCCATCCCTTTCCGGGTCCCGGTCTGGGTGTGCGGGTGTTGGGAGAAGTGCGCAAGGAATACTGCGATATCCTGCGCCAGGCTGATGCCATCTTCATCGAGGAGTTGCACCGGGCTGATTGTTACAACAAGGTGAGCCAGGCCTTTGCCGTGTTTCTGCCAGTGAAATCGGTTGGCGTGGTCGGCGATGCCAGGCGCTACGCTTACGTAATTACCCTGCGGGCAGTGGAAACCATCGATTTCATGACGGCGCGCTGGGCGCGGCTCGATCCGGATCTGCTGGAGACCGTTTCCAACCGCATCATGAATGAGATTCCGGATGTTTCTCGCGTGAGCTATGACATTTCCAGCAAGCCACCTGCTACTATCGAATGGGAATAATACGCGAGCCTCTCGCGACCCACTGACGAAGATATTCCGATGAAATTCTTACTGGTCAGGGCCGTACCCACGGTTTCCTGGAGTTCAACGAACCCCCTCAATTTCAAACCGGCGGCAGATACCTTGTGTTTTCTGCTGTGCGGTCTGGTGATTTTTGGCCTGGGAGAGGCACTGCTTATCGCTGCGGGAGTGGGAGTCAGTCCCTGGACGGTTCTTGCCCAGGGTCTGGGAGTACAAACAGGAATCTCCATTGGCTGGGCTACTTTTGTGGTCAGCCTAGCGGTGTTGATATTGTGGATTCCGCTTCGCCAGACACCCGGACTGGGCACCTTGCTCAATGCGGTGGTGATTTCCCTGATAATCGAAGTAAGTCTGCCTTATTTGCCGCAGCCGGAGCATGTTGGCTTGCAGTTGCTGGAAGCGGCTGGTGGAGTATTGACTGTGGGGCTGGGCAGTGGAATCTATCTCATCGCCAAACTGGGCCCGGGTCCCCGGGATGGGTTGATGACCGGAATTCAGCGTCTCACCGGCTTCCCTATAGCCTGGGTGCGAACCTGCCTGGAGTTGCTTGCGGTAGTCAGCGGCTGGCTGTTGGGCGGGTCTGTCGGTATTGGTACGGTGTTGTTTGCTTTGGGTATTGGACCGGCTGTATCGTTGGGCCTCTATCTGGTTGCCGGAATATTTGGCAGCTTGTCCGCAGACAGCAAATGAGCGACTCATGACCCCCTCTGATCTCAGACAAGAAAAACCGGCAGAATCTGGCAGTCAGCGTGAGCAAGATGAGCGCTGGATGACGCTGGCTCTGGAACAGGCCGAATTAGCCCGGGAACACGGTGAAGTGCCCGTAGGCGCGGTCCTGGTCAAAGGCGATACAGCCCTGGGAGTTGCCTATAACTGTCCGATTGCGACCCATGACACAACTGCTCATGCTGAAATCCTGGCTTTACGACAGGCATCACAGAACCAGGCGAACTACCGCCTGCCGGGTACTACGCTGTATGTTACAATTGAACCTTGCACAATGTGTGTTGGGGCGCTGATTCATGCGCGGATTCAACGACTTGTATTCGGCGCACGCGAACCAAGGGCCGGTGCAGTGTTGAGCCAGCAACGTCTGCTGGACCACGAAGCCTTTAATCATCGTGTGGACTACACTGAAGGGGTTCTGGCGGATCAATGTGCGTCGATCATGCAGAATTTTTTCAGAGATAAAAGAGCAGAAGCCTAGACTACGGATCAGCAGTGCCAGCTACTATGGGTGCGATGTGCAGGTTCCGATTTTGGGTATTACCGCAGAGAATACGCCGGGAAATTGAAACGACTGTGAACAGGTTTGACCGACAACGAAAAGCTTTCCTGGTGCTGGCCCTGGCACTGCTGCTTGGTGGCTGTCTGTCCGGGTCTGTGTATCAGGTCTATGAAGGTGAGCCGCTGTCCCCCATGCAGGTGTCTACCCTTGAAGGAGCTCAGTTCCTTCGACAGGATTGGCTCAACCGCTATGTAGATGCCGTTCGTTTCTCCAGAGTTGACGACACGCCCATTGACAACAGCGTTGCCTACAACCGACTGGAAGTAGAACCCGGGTTTCACGATGTTACCGTCTATTTCTATTGGGACATGGGCAGCGTGAGGGGTCTGGCTCCCGCCCTGGTCAGTTACGCCGCGACCCGCGAGACCCTGTCACGAACCCTGCGCTTTAATGCCAGGGCAGGGGAGACCTATCAGGTGATGGCAGAACCCCACTTTACTTCCGAGAGACATGACATCACCACCTTATCCCATGTGGATTTCTGGGTAGTGGATTCCAACGGTAACGAAATCGTCTCGCGGGAAGCCGGACGTTATGTTCCCGGAACAAATCAGGCTGATTCGTTTTAACACTGAATTTCACTGGCAATTCCTTTATCATAGCGGCTCCGCAGACAGAGTGATTTGCGGGACAGCACACTAGCCCTCTGCAGGAACCGGATTCAATGCAAGCGTTATTGGGAGCTGCGGCTCTTTCTGCATTCAAACTCAACAAGCTGCAAGAATCCCTCTGCGCCACCTGCCCCAAGATTCAAAGTCTGAATGCCCGGTTTGTACATTTCCTCGACAGCGATCAGCCGATCACAACCGAGCAGCGAACCATGCTGGATTCTCTGCTGGAGTACGGGGATGGCTATCAGCAATCTGAATCCGGCGACTGCAAACTGCGCCTGGTTGTACCCCGCCCCGGTACCATCTCCCCCTGGTCCAGCAAAGCCACCGATATCATGCACAACTGTGGCTTGTCCCATCTCTCTAGAATAGAGAGAGGAATCGCCTACACCCTCAGCTTTAGTGAACTGCCTGATCAAGCAGAGCAAGACCGGATAGACAGTCTGCTCCATGACCGCATGGTGCAGGTTGTGCTGGATTCCATGGAACAGGCGGAAGTGTTGTTTCAAAGCGCTGAACCCAAACCCATGCAGTCCATAGACATTCTGCAGCAGGGCAAAAAAGCACTGGTGGATGCCAATTTACAACTGGGACTGGCACTGGCGGATGATGAGATCGATTACCTTTTCGACAGCTTTAGCCAGCTCAAGCGAAATCCTAACGACATCGAACTGATGATGTTTGCACAGGCTAATTCGGAGCATTGCCGCCACAAAATATTCAATGCCAGCTGGACCATCGATGATGAAGCCCGTGAGCATTCATTGTTTGGCATGATCAGGCATACCCATGAACAGTCTCCCCAGAACGTACTCTCTGCCTATTCAGATAATGCTGCGGTGATGAAAGGACATGAGTCCTATCGCTTCTTTCCTCAGCCAGACAGCAGGGAGTATGGCTATCAGCAGGAGCCTATTCATGTGTTGATGAAGGTGGAAACCCATAACCACCCAACAGCTATCGCACCGTTCCCGGGTGCTTCCACCGGGTCTGGCGGAGAAATCAGGGATGAAGGTGCCACCGGCAGGGGAGCCAAGCCGAAAGCCGGACTGACGGGCTTCAGCGTTTCCAACCTCAGGTTGCCGCAATCACCGCAGCCCTGGGAATCGGCAGAGTCCAAGCCCCAACATATCGCATCGCCTCTGGACATTATGTTGGAAGGACCAATCGGCGGCGCCGCATTTAACAATGAGTTTGGCCGGCCCAATCTGTGCGGCTACTTCAGGACATTTGAAGACAGCGTGCCCAACGAGGCTGGCGTGGCTGAGAACCGTGGCTACCACAAGCCCATCATGATTGCCGGCGGCCTTGGCAATATCCGTGAACAGCATGTGCACAAAGGTGAGATTCCGGTGGGAGCTGCCCTGATCGTGCTGGGAGGACCTGCCATGTTAATTGGGCTGGGCGGAGGTGCCGCGTCTTCCATGACTTCCGGCAGTGGGAGTGAAGACCTGGATTTCGCCTCGGTGCAGCGGGAAAACGCAGAGATGGAACGGCGCTGTCAGGAAGTGATTGATCGCTGCTGGCAACTGGGTGACGACAATCCGATTAACTTCATTCATGACGTGGGAGCGGGTGGGCTCTCCAATGCCTTGCCGGAGCTGGTCAAGGACGGTGGTCGCGGCGGAGAGTTCAGGCTTCGTGACATTCCCTCTGCCGATTCGCAAATGACACCGCTTGAGATCTGGTGCAATGAAGCCCAGGAACGCTATGTACTGGCAGTCGATGAAGCGCAGTTGTCGGATTTCGAGGCAATTTGCGAGCGAGAGCGCTGCCCCTTTGCCGTGGTTGGACACACCACGGAAGAAAAACAAATTCGTTTGCAGGATTCCCGCTTTGAAAACTACCCGATTGATTTACCCATGGATGTGCTTTTTGGCAAGCCACCGAAAATGCATCGGGACGTTCGTTCTGGTTCAGTTGAGAAAGCGGCTGTAGACACTTCGGATATCGCACTGGATGAGGCAGTGCACCGGGTGCTTTCTTTGCCCACGGTGGCCAGCAAGAGTTTTCTGATTACCATAGGTGATCGTACCATTACCGGCCATGTCTCCCGCGATCAGATGGTTGGACCCTGGCAAGTGCCCGTGGCTGATGCTGCAGTCACCACCAGTTCCTACCAGGACTATGTCGGTGAAGCCATGGCCATGGGTGAACGTACACCCCTGGCTCTGTTGGATGGGCCTGCCTCCGGTCGCATGGCAATTGGCGAGGCATTTACCAACATTGCCAGTGCGGATGTGCAAAGCCTCGCCGACATCAAGCTGTCAGCCAACTGGATGGTTGCTGCCGGACACGGTGCCGAAGACGCCAAGCTTTATGAAACCGTGAAAGCGGTAGCACTGGAACTGTGTCCCCAGTTAGGTATCTGCATACCGGTCGGCAAAGATTCCATGTCCATGCGCACCGTGTGGCAGGAAGATGGTCAGCCGCAAAGCAATACAGCACCACTGTCCCTTATTGTCTCTGCCTTCGCACCAGTTGCCGATGTGCGCTCCAGTCTGACTCCCCAGTTGCAACTCGATCGTGGAGAAACCACCCTGGCCTTGCTCGATCTTGGCTCGGGCACAGATCGGCTCGGCGGGTCGGCCCTGGCACAGGTGTTCAACCGGGTGGCGGGAACTACCCCGGATCTGGACGATGCCAGGGTAATGACACAGTTTTTCAGCTTCATTACCGAAGCTCGTAAGGCGGAACTCTTGCTTGCCTATCACGATCGATCCGATGGAGGCTTGTTCACTACCCTCGTTGAAATGTGCTTCGCCAGTCATTGTGGCGCGGCAATCAGTCTGGATGAGTTCCCCGAAGAGACTGAAATCATCCCCTTGCTGTTTAATGAAGAGCTGGGTGTGGTAGTACAGTTTGAATCCAGGCGATGGCAGGAACTTCAGGGTCTGGCGAGCAAGTTTGAACTACAGGAGAGACTGCGACGAATTGGCAGTCCTCACTCCGACAATGCCATCTCCATCAGCAGAAAAGGAGAACAGCTCTATACCAATTCGAGAACAGAGCTGCAGCGGATCTGGTCGACCACGAGCTATCACATGCAGGCCCTGAGGGATAATTCTGAATGTGCACTCGAAGAGTATGATGACATTCTGGATATTGATAACCCGGGATTACATTGCCAGCTAAGTTTTGATGCCAACGATGATATCTGCGCCCCCTATATCGGAGCTGCCTCGGCTCCTAGAATTGCTGTATTGAGGGAACAGGGAGTCAATGGACAGATAGAAATGGCAGCCGCATTCAATCGCGCTCGCTTCTCGGCCATCGATGTACATATGACCGATCTGATTAGTGGTCAGGTAAAACTGGATGAGTTTGATGCGCTCGTAGCCTGTGGCGGTTTTTCCTATGGGGATGTTCTTGGTGCTGGAGGAGGTTGGGCAAAGTCGATCTTGTTCAGAGACGAGTTGCGTCAGCAATTCGAAACGTTTTTTGCCAATCCCAACACCCTGACCCTGGGTGTCTGCAATGGCTGTCAGATGATATCCCTGCTCAGCGACCTAATTCCAGGTGCAGAACACTGGCCCAAATTCAAAAACAACAGGTCTGAGCAGTTCGAAGGCCGATTGATCATGGTCGCCGTTGAACAAAGCCCGTCTATTTTTACCCAGGGCATGGCCGGGTCCAGGTTTCCGCTGGCGGTTGCCCATGGTGAGGGCAGGGCGGTGTTTGCAAATGAAGATGCCCGGCTTGCGCTGGAGTCCAGCGGAGGCGTCAACCTGCGCTACGTGGATGGAAGGGGTGCCCCAACAGAGCGGTATCCTGCAAATCCCAATGGCTCGCCGCAAGGGATTACCGGCGTCACTTCCAGCGACGGCAGGGTGACATTGATGATGCCGCACCCGGAACGGGTGTTTCGCGCCTGTCAAAATTCCTGGCATCCCAAAGATTGGGATGAAGATGCCCCTGCCATGCGCCTGTTTCGCAACGCTCGTGTCTGGTTTGATTAGGATTTGCTGGGATGGCTGAACAACTGGTCAAGATCGAATTTTACGTTCCACAATCTCATCTCGATGCTGTAAAGAGCGCCATGTTTGCAGCCGGGGCCGGACGGGTTGGTGACTACGATTCCTGCGCCTGGCAAACCCTGGGACAAGGCCAGTACAGGCCCCTGGCCGGCAGTTCACCTTTTCAGGGCGAGCAGGACAAAATTGAGCAAGTGGCCGAGTACAAGGTTGAAATGGTCAGTGAGCTCAGTTGCGCAGAGGACGTGATCGCCGCCATGAAGGCAGCGCACCCCTATGAAGAAGTGGCTTATTGCGTTATACGAACAGGAATCTGATCGGCGTCGTCGAGGTTCCCCGACTCGCCCTCAGGGCTTGATTGCCTGGATGCCGCCCGAGCCCGGCGTGAAATCGTGGCCTCGGAAACGCCTAGCGCACTGGCAGCTAGTTTTTGGTTGCCGTCGTAATAGTCCAACACGTGATCAACAACAAGACTTTCGAATTCTTTGATCATTAGCTTGAGGTTAATTGGTTGCTGCCTAGCGGGATCGTCATTTATAGCAACACAATTAGTGATTTGATTGAGAATTTTTTTGTGTAGTTTTCGTTCTTTTGTAAAGGGTATAAATGTAAGTAACTTAAACAGCCTGGAGGATTCTTCAGCGTAGACCATAATTCCAAGCATTATGCTGAATCCAAGCGATTGAAAAACAGTTGATGTAGCTTGAATTTCAAGTGCTTGAAAGATAACCACGCTGACTCCAACAGATGCGGCTGGAACAGTGGCTAAGAGAAGTATTAGGCAACGCTGGCTCTGAATATTGTCTTTTAGCCTTATTTTTCCACAGGCCAATAGAACCAGCGCTGAGACGATACCTACGAGAAAATAAACTTGAAATAACCAGTAACGCTCACCTGCTATCTTAGTAAGAGAAATGCCTGATAACTCAAAGCCGGATATGAATTCTCGATCGAAAATCAGGCTGATTACTAGATACCCGAGCACTATGTTTAGAACAGCTTTGATCTGTGGCAGGATTTTCAAATTAAGTTGAGAGTATTCGATCGCGATACAAAGGAATGCATGAATTACAAAAATAATGCTGCAATAGGCGGCTATCAGTAGGAGAAAATTTATTTGGTCAGAATAGCTGCTATCTAGGAATATCAGCTCAATAAGATTCCAAATAAATACCGAACCGAAAAACATGCATAGGGCAAAGTTCTCTCGCCTCAGAGATTGCTGATAGCGAAAGAAGATTGCTAGCTTCAAGCAAATAGCAATAAAGGAAGGTACTAATAACAGGCTCAAGTTCTATGGTCTCATTAGTTCATCGGTCAATCAGCATTCAACATTCCAAGATGTTATGTGCTGGGAATCAGGCCAACATTGAGAAAAAGCATTACTCCAAAGCCAAGCCTGAAAGCTACGCTGATAGTCTATGGGATTGAAACGAGAGCCCTGTGAACTGTATACAATTGTTGTGTAGGATTGTGTCCTACACGCTAGTCTAAATCACAAGTCCAATTTGGCTCACTGACAGACCACTCCCGGTACCTAGGATAAGGACTCTGTCCCCTTTCTCAGAGCCCGCTAAATCGAGGGTAACAGGAATCGAAGCACTTGTTAAGTTTCCAAGATTTTCATAGGTTACGGGAGCCTTGGAGATATCTACCTCCGCGAGTTCAGCAAATCGTTGATGGGGTTTTCTACCTGCTTGGTGGCATATTAAATAGTCAATATCAGAAGGTTGCCAGCTTAGGGATTTGTATGTCTCTGAGATAAGTGATTTGTGCATGTAAAGTGCGGCAGCAGATATTTTGTCCATCAGCATTTGGCCGCACCACTTTCCATCTTCATCAAATTTATAGTAGCAAAGTTCTGCGTATCTTCCCTGGCTCGCAAAGCGGTAAGACTTAACGCCGCTTTCACTTGATGCTCTCTGCAGTATCACCGCTCCGCCGGCGTCCCCGGTAGTCAACCCGCCGACTTTTCCTTTGAAATTTTCGTTTGTTGGGTTTTTATTGATGTCTGCGATGCAATCGAGAGCCACATGGCTAGGAACTTCACCAGTAACTACCAATACATTTTCCGTAGCACCAGTAGCTATCATGGCATCACCTATCGACATTCCGTTAGTAAACCCATGACAGGCATTAGTTACATCAAGGCAGGAAGCATTATTGCAGCCCAGTTCGCGCTGAATCCTGTGTGAAGTCGCGGGTTCCACCCAATCTCTATCGATGCCACAGTAGATGACCATACCTATACTGGCTGGATCCATTCCGCACTTCTCCAACGCTGCTCTGCCAGCCTCAATTGCAAGGTCTGATGGTTTTGCGTTAGGGCCGGCGAATCTTCTCGCTCGTATTCCAGTCAGTTCTTCCAGCCAACTATTCGGCACACCAAATCGCTCTTCAGCGTGAATCTCAGCCATAAGCTCTTCTGAAGTTACTACATCTTCAGGCACATAAGAGCCTATCGATTCAATTCGCGAGCGACCTGTCATATTCATAAATGTACCCTGTATCCTGCTGTTGGACTTCAAACCCTTGTTGGTGGGTTTATTATCCATGCGTCAACATGGAATTGGAAAGCGAAAATGAAAAGCAGTTCAAATTGTTTAATTACTTAATATTCCAATGCTTCATTAAACAAATTCGGCTGCACATTCAATTGGGTTAATTCATCCTGTTAATTCGCACACGATGTAGGAAATAATCCTACACAATGACAAGGAATACAGTTCTGATATCGATGAGTGAAAAAGCAGACAATAACTGGTGTTGAATCGGGGCTGACGCTGGCACTTTGAAATGTGTGTCGCTGTCCCTGAGGGAGGATTCAGAAGTTGTTGAAGCAGGTCACCTAGCCATGGCTGATCAGTCTGGTGGTGATGCTCCTGTCGTCGTTGTGAATCACATCAAACATGCGCACCGGAAATGTCTGGTTTTTAAGATCCCTGAAAAAATGTTCCAGTGTGCTTTTAACTACAGGAAAGGCGATTTCATCCCAGGGGATTTCGTTTTCCGCAAATAGCGCAACTTCCAGTGACTCGTAACCGGCAGAAAAATCCGGATTGGGGAGGTCGGCTCGGAAAAATATGTAGAGCTGATTGATACGAGGCAGATTGAATAGCGTGTACAGGCAGTCATCAGCCACCTCAACTTCAGCGCCGGCCTCTTCACGTGTTTCCCTGATAGCTCCAGTCAAACTGGTTTCCCCATTCTCCAGATATCCGGCGGGTAGTGTCCATTTGCCCAGGCGTGGTTCGATTGCTCGCTTGCAGAGTAATACCTTTTGCTCAAACACAGGAATGGTGCCAACAACATTTTTGGGGTTCTGATAAAACACGAGATCGCACTGTTCACAGTAGTGTCGTTCCCTGTCGTCTCCGGGTGGGATTTTCTGGGCCGTATTGGAACCGCAGTTATGGCAGAATTTCAAAGCTCGCTCCTATCGAGTCGTAGTTCGATAGTTTACTTTGAATGGGAGGGGCAGGCGAGTTGAGGTGTTGGCTTGAATCGACTTTCAGGAGCGAGTCGCGGAGCCACAATTGCTGGAATCAGTGATGGGGAAAGGACTAGATGCGATTGATCTCGCAGTGCAGTCGAAACTTTTTCGAAGTCATGAAGGCTTCAATTTCCCGCAGGCGCATTTCCAGCTCGGCAAACAGCTCCGTACACTGGGCGCGGCTCATTCTCGGTTTAGTGGCCGAATCTTGGCCGCTTCCTTGCCTGGCCTTGTCGAATTCTGTTCTCAGTTCGATAGCGACTTCATCGAACGCATCTTCAATTTCTGACTCCAGATCCGATTCAAACGATTCGGAATCCGCTGGATTAAATTCTTTGTTACGGTAGCTTTTCTTCAGCTTTCTCGATTGTCTTCTCGCTTCCCTGCGTTGGTGCCGTGCTTTACGTCGCTCTGCCCGCCGTTGCTTTCTCGCCATGACCCTCTCGTAACGGTCTCCATCCTCCATGTAGGGGTCAGGGTCGAACACAAACCAACAGACCACGTATGCCCAGAAGGTAAAAGGCCCGAACACGAAAAGCGAAAGGATGGTAACAAGCCTTACAGAGAAGTGGCTTACTTCGAGATAGTCAGCGATACCTGCACAGACACCAGCGATTCGTTTGTCGCGCTGATTCTTGTAAATCGGCTTGCGATAGTTGAGTTTGCGAAAATGCTCAGCAGTTGTGGAATTGCTGAAGTAGTCGCGCATCTTGTCGGGAGTAAACTCCTTGTCCAGACAAAAATAAAGAATGACATAACCTACCAGCATTGGCGGCCAGGCCAGCACACAGAGCACAAAAATAACTCTGACTACAGCCGCTGGGATATCTAGCCAATCTGCCAGTCCAGCGCAGACGCCAAGGCAGATTTTGTTTTCCGAATCCAGGTACAAGTTATTGGCCTCCGCTCTCATTCTGGTCTCTCCAGTCTGGAACTTCCGCATCAAGAATGGATTCGAGAATGTCGATTCTTTCTTGCAAAGACTCGGCTATAGAAGCCAGCTCATTCAGATCGTACTTACCTTGTGGCACGATATGTTCACGGCGGCGATCCTTTCTGAGCAGCAGAATCCAGATAGTGATGGCGCCAAACACCATCGCTACTATTGATAAGATGAACTCAAATACGCCCATGGTTATAACCTGCTTTTAGTCGTCCTGATCTTTGTTGAGCCTGGTCTTTAACTCTGCCAGTTCCTTGTCGATAGACTCTTCGCGTTCAAGCTCGTCGAATTCACTTTGCAGGCCGCGTTGTTCGATATGGGCGCTGTCCATCTGGCCTTCCATCTGGTCGATCTTCTTCTCGTAATACTCAAATTTGTCCATAGCGTTGTCAATAGTGTAGCTCTGTAGATGGCGGTTCACATCCACTCGTGACTTGGTCGCTTTGGTGCGCATTACGATTGTTTTCTGACGCGCTCTTGCATCGTTCAACTTGGCCTGGAGTTGCTCGATTTCCACACTGAGTTTGTCCAGGGTTTCATCCAGTTTGACCAGGTCCTTTTCGGTAATCTCGACACTGGAGTTGATATTGGATTTCTCCAGCAGTGCCGCCTTGGCCAGGTCTTCGCGACCCTTGGACAGAGCGAGTTCTGCTTTCGCTTCCCAGTCTGCGGCCTGCTTCTTCAACTTCTCGGCCCGACGGGTCAGGGTTTTCTTTTCGGCGATGACCTTGGCGGTCCCGCTACGCACTTCCACCAGGGTCTCTTCCATCTCCTGGATCACCATGCGAATCATCTTTTCCGGATTCTCAGCCTTGTCCAGCAGGGCGCTGATGTTGGAATTGATGATGTCAGACATTCTCGAAAAAATGCTCATTGCTGATACCTCATGCTTAATGTTCAGCCACCTGGGCTGAATTCCCATTGGCTTGACCACTATTCAGCAGATACCGTGCCAACAATCTATGCCCTGTAAGCTATTGAAATATAGAGGTTAAAATACGAGACAGAAATCCGGTTTGTGCTTGCGTGGCTAAATCGCTTAACAAATGGTAATTTTCACTAACAATTTATGGCCCTGAGACTGGATTCAGCAGGAAGCAGATCGTCCTGCTGCACTGTTTCGATAGCCCTATTTAAGTCCTTGATAGTCAAGAAGAAATGGAAGATCGTAAAACTGCTCCCCGAATGATTGGCGAATCGGCAAATTTCCTGGAAATGCAGGAACATATCTCCGTGGTCGCCCCCCTGGACAAACCGGTGTTAATCGTTGGTGAAAGAGGGACGGGCAAAGAGCTGGTGGCTGCTCGCCTGCACTTCCTGTCCAGACGCTGGGAACAAAACTTCCTCAAGATCAACTGTGCCGCCATGAGTGAAAACTTGCTTGAGGCGCAACTGTTCGGTCATGAAGCTGGTGCCTACACGGGAGCGACCAAACAGCGCAAGGGCTACTTTGAAAGAGCCCATGGAGGCACCCTGTTCCTGGACGAACTGGCCAATACGGACCTGTCGGTTCAGGAAAAAATACTGCGGGTGATCGAGTACGGAGAATTTGAACGTCTGGGGGGTAACGAAACCATCAATGTTGATATCCGTATCATCGCTGCCACCAATGAAGATCTGCCTGAGCTGGCCAAGCAAAATAAATTCAGGGAAGACCTGTTGGACAGGCTGGCATTCGACGTAATCACCTTGCCGCCTTTGCGAGAGCGGGCAGAAGACATCATTGTGCTGGCCGAACACTTTGCCGTGGGTATGGTGAAAGAGCTGGGCGGGGAGTATTTCGCCGGGTTTTCAGACAAGGTAGGTAAGGCGCTGATGAGCTACAGCTGGCCTGGCAATATTCGTGAGCTGAAAAATGTGATCGAACGTGCGGTCTATCAAAACGGAGATGGCCACATCAAGCACCTGGTATTCAATCCCTTCGAATCTCCCTATCGTCCCAAAGCCAGGGCTGGCGCTGATACCGGTTCGGGTGGCGAAGAAAGCGGTTCCACTACATCGATTCCCGATCTGTCTGCCAGGGATTCATTCGACTTCAAAGAAGAAGTCCAGGCATTCGAGATTAACTTGCTCAACCAGGCCATGGAGCAGTCTCAGTTTAATCAGAAGAAGGCTGCAGAATTTCTGAATCTTTCCTACCATCAGCTTCGGGGCTATTTAAGAAAATACGACCTCTTGTCGTAATTGCCCTGACAGCATCCACTTTAAAACAGCGTTTCTTGGCGAGCTTGGCGCTCTCTGCGAGAGAGCATTTCTTTCGATATCACAGGTTTATCTCGCCCAGCACGCGAAGAGCGCCAAGTAGTTACTCGAAGCTAGTTACGCATGGCATCGTAGACCATTTGCTGCGCCACATTGTTATTAAAAGGTGCTCGGGGTCCGCCGCGCTTTTGTTCCATATAGAGCATGAAGAAATCGTTTTCTTCATCCACTACAACAATAGTCCCGCCAATTCCCCGCCAGCCAAAGTTATGTGGTCCATTGGGATCCTCAGTGGTTGGCTGCAAGTGAAAACCCAGCCCCCAGTCTCCGCGGTTGCCATAAAAGAAAAATTCCCGTGAAACCTCATCACCAATCTTTTTCTCCCGCATCTGATCCAGGGTGCTTTCCTCAAGGATGCGAACACCGCGGTAGCTGCCACCATTCAACAGCATGCTGGCAAAGCGAACATAGTCTTCTGTGGTGGAATTCAAGCCCCCGCCACCCGAGAGCATGGCCCTGACCTCGGTATTGTCAGCCATATCGCCATGGATTGGTTCAGCGATCCGGTAGGCTTTGCTCTTGGGTACATAGAAAGTTGTTTCGTCCATTCCCAGTGGAGCAAAGATGCGTTCCTCAAGCAGGGCGTCCAGAGATTGCCCCGCTGCCACTTCCAACACGGCGCCAAGCACGTCCGTAGAGTGTCCGTAGTGCCAGGCTGTGCCGGGTTCAAAGTACACCGGTAATCTGCCAATTCTGCCGGCAAGATCGCGCGCCGTAATGTCAGAATAGTCGGGAAAATCGCGCATATACATTTGCCCCAACTCGGTGTCGGCAGCGAATAT
Source organism: Gammaproteobacteria bacterium (assembly GCA_040218615.1). GTDB lineage: Bacteria > Pseudomonadota > Gammaproteobacteria > Pseudomonadales > Pseudohongiellaceae > UBA9145. The sequence goes on along the minus strand of JAVJRC010000004.1, from coordinate 211,584 downwards.
TGCCTGCACCAGCCCCGATTCGTGGGTCAGCAGATGTTCCACTGTCATGGTGTTCTCGGCGGCACTGATTTCACCGGTTTCCCGGTCGATAAGTTGCAAATTGGCAAATTCCGGGATGTATTTCTCAACCGGGTCATCCAACTCCAGCAGTCCGTCTTCCACCAGAATCATTGCGGCAACACTGATAATGGGTTTGGTCATGGAGTAAATGCGAAAGATTGTGTCCTTGTTAACAGGAGTAACGGCCTCTGCGGTTTGATAGCCCACTGTTTCCAATACACCCACGCCGTCGCTGTTGCCAACCAGCAGCAATGCGCCGGGAATGAACTCCCCGTCCACTGCCGCCTGCATACGTGTCTTGATGGCATCGATCTCAGCCTGGTCGATGCCGAAATTGGAAGGGTGAATCATCTTGATGGAACTGTGGTGCGCAGTGCCGAGATCGTCGGCGTACACGCCAGTGGCCACGAAGGCCAGCAAAACAAGACTTGTACAGATACGAGCCAATTTCATGGATGCTCCTTGGGCAGCCTGTGCTGCTTTTATCACGAGAATGGCAGCATACTAACCAATGCAGGGAAACCCCTCAATGGCAGCGGGAGAGTAAGCTGTATCGGGGCGATGCTATTCAAAGTCCCTGATCAGGGACTCTGTGATTTCTGCAGGCAGTTGATCAGTCTTGTGCTGGTAATTGAGATGCTCGCATTGAATGGTCCACGCCGCGCCTCTTTTTGCCGCTTCTATCATCTCGTCGGTGAATTCGAAGCGGAGAAAATGCACTGAGGAGGTTTTTTCCTCGGTGGACCGTGGCAGGTCTTCATTGGCGATCGGATAGACGGGGTCGAAGCCATCAATCTGAATGGAGATGAGCTCTTCTATCCCAACCAGTTGCTGCAACCGTTCTTTTCTTTCAGCCTCTGCTGGGTATTCCAGCATGAAAGTCACCTTGAGGTTCTTGCCGTCTGGAATTAGTGGGTTATAGGCTTCCAATTCGCCTTCTAATTCTTCGGGGTCGGTGATTTTTTCCGCGCGGATCAGCTCCAGCACCTGATAACGCATCACCATATAATCTTCAAAATGAAGCATGGCGTTGGGGCCCAATGGAACACGGCGTGTTTTCTTGTGCTCCATGATGGCTTTTCGTATTGCCGGGCGTTGCGCTTCATATGCCTCTATGGAGAGCAAGTCGTCTGTGGTGAGTTTTTTCATTGGATTCCTTACCTCAATGTCATGTGATACCAGTGAGAAATTGAGAACTGCCTAAAGTCCATATGCAATGCGAAGAAGATCGATGGGGTGGATAGCTTCCTTGTCTGCGCCTAAATTGTTTTCTATGTGGCGGCCAGCAACCGGGCAGTCACTGCCGTAATAATCTGGTTTCTGTTGTTCGAGCTGACGTACGATGGGCCGTGCTATTTTGTTGGCGAATTTCAGTGTCTCTTTCTTCACACCATAAGTGCCATCGTGCCCTGAACAACGCTCGATGGATTTAACAGTCGTACCCTCAATCAGTTCCAGAATCTGTCGGGTTCTGGGGCCTATATTTTGCACTCGCTGATGGCAGGCGACGTGATAACTCACATCTCCGAGGCTGTTTTTGAAATCAGTCTTCAGGGATTTGGCCTTGTGCAATTTGTGTAAGTACTCGAATGGATCATAGAAAGCTGCAGCGACTGTTTTAATTGCTTCGTCATCAGGAAACATGAGCGGTAACTCTTGTTTGAACATCAATACACAGGAAGGCACCGCAGCCACGATGCTGTATCCATCCTCCACGAGTTTGAGCAGCACAGGTATATTCTGGTCTTTCAGTTTCTCAACGGTGGCCAGATCTCCGAGCTCCAGTTTCGGCATGCCGCAACAGTGTTCACGAACTGGCAATACCACTTCAATATCATTGTGTTCGAAAACCTTGATAACACTGTCGGTGATATCCGGCTCGTTGTAGTTGCAGTAGCAAGTAGTAAACAGGGCAACCTTGTTGGCACTGGAATCGGGACTTTCAGAAGCTGTCTCTTTTGTTGCCGGGTCGTAAACCCTGACTGCGTGCTTGCTCCTGGCTGGTTGGCTGGAGTACTTCGGCAGCCTGGCTTCCTTGTGGATACCCAAACTGGAATCGAGCATACCGCGAATGGCCGGGTTGTTATTGCCACCATTGACCAGTGAATTGATTACTGGCTTTGACGCCAGCTTGCCCACCATATCCGTACTGGTAATGATTTTGTCGCGAAACCGGGTGTCTCCTTTTTTGAATTTGATGGCTTTTGCCCGCAACATCAGATGTGGAAAGTCCACATTCCATTCATGAGGTGGAACATAGGGGCATTTGGTCAGGTAACAAAGGTCGCAGAGATAGCACTGGTCGACAACTTTGGTGTAATCGGCAACGGCAACCCCATCCACTTCCATGGTTTCACTCTCATCAACCAGGTCAAACAGGGTAGGGAAGGCGTTGCACAGGCTCACACAGCGCCGACAGCCATGACAGATGTCATACACGCGCTCCAGTTCCTGATTCAAGGAGTTTTCGTCCCAGAATTCGGGGTCGTTCTGGTTCAGGGGGTGCCGCGTAGGCGCGTCTAATCCGCCTTCTCTGCCCTGGTCAGCCATGAAAGGACTCCAAAATAGAATGATGAGGGATTCCAGGCTGCCAGAGTAAGGACTGGCAGCCTGGATGAGTGCGCTTAGTCGTCCAGGGCGTCCAGGGCTTTCTGGAAGCGATTGGCGTGAGATCGCTCGGCCTTGGCGAGGGTTTCCATCCAGTCGGCGATTTCTTCGAAGCCCTCGTCCCGGGCGTCTTTGGCCATGCCTGGATACATGTCGGTGTATTCGTGAGTCTCACCGGCAACGGCCGATTTGAGGTTGTCCGATGTGCTGCCTATGGGCATGCCTGTCGCCGGATCCCCAACTTCTTCCAGATATTCCAGATGGCCATGGGCATGGCCAGTTTCCCCTTCCGCAGTGGAACGGAACAGAGCTGAGACATCGTTGTAACCTTCAACATCCGCTTTCTGGGCGAAGTACAGATAGCGGCGATTTGCCTGTGATTCGCCTGCAAATGCAGCTTTGAGGTTTTCTTCGGTCTTGGATCCTTTCAATGACATAGTATTTCTCCAGCGGTTCTAAAGTCCTGTAATTATTTACATCAGTTTCGGAAGTTGTACAGAAAGAGCACAATCCCGGACAGTATCGATAATAGGACCAATTTAGAGGGATTCAATCATCAAATCCAATAGATTTTATTGATGATTGCATCGGTTTTATCGATTACTATTCTGTCGTGAATTTGTCTTTGAAACAACTCCGCTATATTTGTGCCGTCGCTGAATACAAGCATTTCAGCAAGGCTGCAGAAGCCTCTCACGTGACCCAATCCACGCTCAGCGCTGCCATTCAGGAGCTGGAGTCCCAGTTGGGTGTGGTTATCTTCGAGCGAAATAAAAAAAATGTGTTGATCACGCCGCTGGGAGAGAAACTGGTGCAACAGGCCAGGACCATCCTTGGCGATGTGGAGGATTTTGTCAGTCTGGCAAAATCCCACGAGGAAGCATTGTCGGGTGAAATCAGGCTGGGTGTGATTCCTACCATCGGACCGTTTCTGTTGCCACATTTACTGGCAGACTTGCGCGCGCAGTATCCCAAGCTCAAACTGTATTTGAAGGAAGAGCTCAGTGCCGAGTTGTTGCAGCAATTGCAGCAAGGCTTGCTGGATCTAATCATTCTGGCATTTCCCTATCCACTACCCGAGATGGAAACGGCCAAGCTGTTTACCGATGAGTTCCAACTCTGCCTGCCAGCGGGACACAAACTGGAGAAGGTCGAGCACGTGCGCCAGCAACAACTGCGAGGTGAAAAACTCCTGCTGCTGGAGGAGGGCCATTGTCTGCGAGATCATGCCCTGGAAGCCTGCAAGCTGGAAAGTGCTGATACCAACGTGGTCTATCAGGGAACCAGTCTGCACACATTGGTGCAGATGGTCGCTAATGGTCTGGGTGTCACCCTGTTGCCGGAAGTCGCCGTCAAGGCGGATATTCTCGGCGACACCCATTTACTGTTGAAGGAGTTTTCCTCGGAGAGTGTGTCCAGACAAATCGGCATGGCCTGGCGCAAATCGGATCCGCGTCGTGATGAATATCTGTTGTTGGGAGAATTTATCAAGGAGAATCGAGAATAGACTCCACTCTCGCCCTTAGAGCCGGCACGACCTCCTCCTCAAACCACGAATTTCTTTTCAACCAGAGCTGATTGCGCGGCGAAGGGTGGGGCAGCAAAAATTTTTCCGGCGCGTGATCTCGCCATTTACGGACGCGCTCAGTCAGGCTTTTCTCTTGGCTCTGCAGATAATACTGCTGCGCATACATACCAATGAGCAGGGTAGTGCGGATGGCAGGCAGGCATTGCAGGACTTTCTTGTGCCAGGCCTGGGCGCATTCCGGGCGCGGGGGTAGATCACCTGATTTCCCTTTGCCCGGATAACAGAATCCCATCGGTACAATGGCGACCAGGGAGTCGTCGTAAAATTGCTCGGAATCCAGATTCAGCCAATGCCTCAGTCTTTTGCCGCTGGCATCGTCCCATGGAACACCGCTGGCATGGACTTTGGTTCCGGGAGCCTGGCCAATCACCAGAATTTTTGCGCTGGAGTTGGCTCGCAATACGGGGCGGGGTTCGGGAATTTGCTCCTCACAGAGACGGCACTGCCGAATTTCAGTCAGTAAGGCAGGCAGCCTTGCCGACATATCACTGGTAATGATTGATGTGGCTGGATCAGTCATGCTTCTATTATAGGGAAAGAATCAGGTCTGACTAATGCGTGTACTGACAGTTTCTGATCTTCATGTGGACTACCCCGAGAATCTTGAGTGGGTACTTGAGCTTTCGCCTCAGGAGTTTCGTGAAGATATCCTGATCGTTGCTGGAGATATCTGCGATCGACTCGATTTGTTGGGCCGTGTCCTGTCTTCACTCAAGCACACATTCCGCGAAGTTTGTTTTGTACCCGGCAACCATGAGCTATGGGTTGCGGAAGAAGAGGCGGGTGTCTTTTCATCCTCCCTGGAAAAATTCCATGCTGTGATTCGCCTTTGTGAGCAAGTGGGAGTGCATACCTCACCGCTGCACATTGAAGATATCAGTATCGTGCCTCTGTTCAGCTGGTACGATTTTACTTTTGGAGAACCAGACAGATATCTGCGGCGTGCCTGGAGGGACTTCCGGTCCTGTGTCTGGCCTGACCAGCTCAATTCTGTCCATGCAATTACTGATCATTTCTTGCGATTGAATCAGATCAATCTCAATGTTCAGAATGACTTGATAATCAGTTTCTCTCACTTTCTGCCAAGAATCGATGTGATGCCGGCAACAATTCCAGAAAAGCGACGGAAAGTGTATCCCGTGCTGGGCAGTGACAAACTGGGTGAACAGGTTCAGCAGCTTGAACCGGATATTCATATCTATGGTCACAGCCACGTGAACAGGGACATGACACTGGATGGTATCAACTATGTGAATAATGCATTCGCCTACCCCAGTGAAACCAGGATCTCGCGAAAAGCCCTGCACTGTGTGCATCATCTGGAATCAAGAGTTGCCAGGCCAGGGCTGAAGCCAGGCAGCTGAATGTTTTTATGAGACTGAATAATTCATCAATTCATCTTTGGCAGGCCGACCAGGCTGATTATTCAGCAGAGCAGTTGCAGGCAGAGTGTTTGCCCTGGCTGTCGGAAAAGGAACTGCTTCGTTATCAGCGCTACCAGTTTGCCAGTAGCAAGCAGGAATACCTGGCCGGGCAGATGTTAATTCGCACTGTGCTCAGTGAGTATGCTGATGCCGCGCCCTCTGATTGGGAAATGACCCAGTTCGAAAATGGCAAACCTTTCATTGCTATGCCTGAGTTGGCTGAGCCAATTCATTTCAACCTTTCTCACAGTGGCGATCGTTTGGTTCTGGCAGTATCCCGGCATGCATTGACTGGCGTGGATATCGAGTCGATCAAAGCGAAGCGAAGAATCGAGCAGATTGCGGTCCGTCATTTTTCCTCAGCGGAGCTGGAACAGTTATCCAGCCTCGGGGAAGATGAAAAGTTATTGCGGTTTTATGAGTTTTGGACCTTGAAAGAAGCTTATATCAAGGCCAGGGGAACTGGCTTAAAACAATCCTTGCAGAGTTTTGGATTCGAGCTTGGTAAGAGCGAACTGGAGTTCTGGTTTGAGCAGGCCGAAGAACCGGCTGAGGCATGTTGGCAATTCTGGCAACTGCATGCCGGAACCGACTACTGTCTCGCCCTGGCTTGCTGTCCGGAAGAGTCGCAACAGATAAATCAGTTACGAACGTTTCAACGCACGTCCTTGCAAAGTTATCAGGAAATCAACACGAAGCCCGTTCGTAGCAGCTAAGAGATTCCAATTTCCCGCCACATCTTGATGGTGCGAAACATATTGTCTTTAATTTGCACAACCTCGGCACAATAGCCATTGAGCTTCACGCCTACATTGGCGTCGGGTATTGATTGCAGGATTTCCATTAACAGGCCATTGAGGGTCTTGGCTCCCTGGCCATCGATATTCCAGTCCAGAATGCGATTGAGGTCGCGAATATTGGTGCTGCCGTCGATCAGGTAGCTACCGTCTTCCTGCAGGTGTATGTCTCGATTGCTAGCAGCGCGGTCAGTGGTGAATTCTCCCACTATTTCTTCCAGTATGTCTTCAAGAGTCACAATGCCGCGCAGAGCGCCATACTCATCGACGATGATGGCGAGGCGCATCTTTTTGTTCTGAAATGCGAATAGCTGGGTGTGTAGTGGGGTGCTTTCGGGAATGAAGTAAGGTTCCACTGTTTCCTGAATCAGGATCGCTTTGTTGAGTGTTTCGAACTTCATCAGCTTGCCGACGGATCGCATGTGCAGGATACCGATGATGTTGTCGATATTTCTGCGGAAAACGGGAATGCGGGTGTGTTGTGCGTTGGCGATCTGGTCCAGAATCGATTCCATGTCTTCTTCGATGTCCAGTCCGACGACTTCATTTCTTGGCACCATGATGTCGTCCACCCTGACCTTTTCCAGATCAAGGATGTTGATAAGCATGCCCTGTCGTTTTTTTGGCAGCCTGCCACGGGACTCGTGCACCACGGTGCGCAGTTCTTCCGGATTCAATTGCTGCAGGCTGTCGTCTACATGGGGGTGAAACCCCAGCATACTGACCAGGGTATTGGAGACGCGGTTGATGATCCATACCACTGGATACAGCAGTTTCAGCAGCAAGCCCAGCAGGATGCTGGAAGGGTAGGCCACTTTCTCCGGATACAGTGCGGCAATGGTTTTTGGCGTGACCTCTGCGAAAACCAGAACCACAAGTGTCAACACAATAGCGGTGGTCAGGGGAGCCGGGTTGCCGAGCAGTACGATGGCTATACTTGATGCTACGGAGGCGGCAAGAAAATTAACGAAATTGTTGCCGATCAGTATGACGCCAATAAGTTTGTCGGGTTTTTCCAGCAACTTGCTGGCCCGTGATGCACCAGCGTGACCCTGATGTTTAAGATGGTTCATTCGATAACGATTCAGGCTCATCATGCCTGTCTCGCTGCTGGAGAAATAGGCTGAGGCCACGATCAGCATGCTAAACCAGAATAATAATGTGGAGAGGGATTGTTCTTCGCCAGACATAGTTTTAACTGCAATGATTATTTAGCAAAGGAACGGTGCACATGGCTGTGAGAGGGATATCGATCGTAGGGCCAAAGGGCAATAAAGAATCAGGCCAGGATAAATTCCAGCGCAAATTTCGTCCCGTAAAACCCAACCAGCAGTAAGGCAAAGCCAATCAAGGTCCAACGGATTGCGGTACTGCCACGCCAACCCAGTTGATGACGGCCCCATAGCAGGACAGCAAACACGAGCCACGCCAGAATTGAGAAGAATGTTTTGTGAATGACCCCATCGCGACCAAAGATGTCATCCACAAACAGGAATCCGGCGATAATTCCCAGTGATAACAAGAGCTGTCCCACCCAAACCAGTTCGAACAGGAAAGTTTCCATGTCCTGAAGTGGCGGCAACCTGCGGATAAATCCGCCAGCGTGACCATGCCTGAGTTGGTGATTCTGGTAAGCGAGAAACGCTGCCTGCACGGCGGCAATAGTGATAAAGCTGTAAGCAAGAATCGACAACAAGACATGGGTGGCCAGGCCAGCACTGAGGCTGGTCGGTGGCACGGTGCTCGTTGCTGTGAGTGAGGCAATAATGGTAACGATTGCGATGGGGAACAAACCCAGGAAAAGCGTATCCAGAGGTTTTCGCAAACTGCTCACCAGGACCAAAACCGACATGGCGAGCGCGATCATGGTGCTGATCTCGACCATACCAAACTGATATCCTTCGGGTGTGCGAATCACACTGGTCGCAGAGATGCTGTGAGTCAGTACCGCAAGACCACCAAATCCGAAGACAAAGTTTCTGGTTTTTTTGTCTGTCATGAAATTCATCACCTGGAAACCGAGTCCGGTGAGATAGAACAGGACAGCAAAAATGCCTGAAATTAGAGTGAGTTGCATTGGATTCTGGCTGGATTTAGGAGAGCAAAGTTTCGCACATGTGCCATAATGGTTGTAGTCCTTTTTCACGACTGCGCGAATTGGCTATAATCGATCCCTTCACTCTTTCCTCGCACCAGCGACACAGGCAGTAATCGTGTTCGATAACCTATCAGAACGACTAAGCGGTACCTTTCGCAAACTCTCAGCCAAATCCACTCTCACTGAGAACAACATCCAGGATGCGCTGCGTGAAGTTCGTCGCGCCTTACTGGAAGCGGATGTGGCACTTTCGGTAGTCAAGGAGTTCATCGACCGGGTCAGCAATCGTGCGGTGGGTCAGGAAGTCTCCAAAAGCCTGACGCCGGGGCAGGCCTTCATCAAGGTCGTGCAGGCGGAGATGCAGGCGATCATGGGTTCAGTCAATGCTGAACTCGATCTCAAAACCACGCCTCCTGCTGTGATTCTTATGGCGGGATTGCAGGGTGCTGGTAAAACCACCACGGTCGCCAAATTGTCTCGCTGGTTGAAGCAGGAAGCGAAGAAATCTGTGATGGTGGTAAGTGCTGACGTTTATCGTCCCGCTGCGATCAAACAACTGGAAACCCTGGCAGCTGAGGTGGATGTGGAATTCTTTGCCAGCGATACCAGTCAGTCCCCGCAACAGATTGCCACCGCAGCGCTCGCCGAGGCACGCCGGAAATTTGTAGAGGTGTTGCTGGTGGACACCGCAGGCCGGCTGGCCATCGACGAAGAGATGATGGCTGAAATCCGCAGCTTGCATGAAACACTGAATCCTGTCGAAACGTTGTTCGTGGTCGATGCCATGACCGGCCAGGATGCCGCTGTTACTGCGCGCGCATTCAACGATGCCTTGCCTCTGACTGGTGTGGTATTGACCAAAGCGGATGGTGACGCCCGAGGCGGTGCAGCACTTTCGGTTAAATACATTACCGGCAAGCCCATCAAATTTATTGGTATGGGAGAGAAGCCGGATGCGCTGGAACCCTTTTACCCGGATCGAATTGCTTCCCGTATTCTCGGCATGGGCGATGTACTCTCGCTAATTGAGGAAGCAGAAAAGAAGGTCGACAAAAAGCAGGCGGAGAAGCTGGCCCGCAAGATCAAGAAGGGCAAGGGTTTCGACCTGGAAGATTTCAAAGAGCAACTCAAGCAAATGCAGAATATGGGCGGGGTTGCCAATATCATGGACAAGCTGCCGGGAATGGGATCGCTGCCTCCCGGAGCTGCCAACATGGTCAACGATTCCCAGTTTCGCCGCATGGAAGCCATTATCAATTCCATGACCATGCGCGAGCGGTTGAATCCGGATGTGCTCAATGGATCTCGCAAGCGACGGATCACCCAGGGATCAGGCACCCAGATCCAGGACCTTAATCGGCTGCTCAAGCAACACAAACAGATGCAGAAGATGATGAAAAAAATGAAGGGCGGAAATATGGCCAACCTCATGCGGGGTATGGGCGGCATGCAGGGCGGTGGTGGCGGTATGCCTGGTATGCCACCCGGAGGAAAGTTCCCCCGATTCTAGTGGCCAACAAGGCCCGGATCAGAGCAGCTTTTGGCCGCGTAATCTCTGGCTGACAGCCTGCTCAGCGCTTCCAATACCAATCCATTTGACATAGAATACCCGCCTTTTTATCCGGGGCTGGGGGAGAAATCTCTTCTCACTCGCTAAGTCCTTGGGAAATATACAGAATTTTTTAAATTAGGAACATTTATATGGTCACGATCAGATTGTCCCGTGGTGGCGCCAAGAAGCGGCCGTTCTACCACATCACTGTCAGCGACCGGCGTCGTGCTCGTGATGGGCGATTCATCGAGCGTATTGGATTCTACAATCCAAGAGCTACCGGGCAGGAAGAACGCCTTCGTCTGGACCTTGATCGCATGGCTTACTGGCAGTCTCATGGCGCGCAGTTGAGCCCGCGTGTCGCAAATCTGGCTAAGGATGCTGCCGAAGCGGCCACAACTGAAGCCTAGTGCTCGCTTGATGCCGCGGCAATGACCAGTGGCAAGAATCAGTCAGAGCAGGTGGTGCTGGGTAAGATCGGCAAGACTTACGGCATAAAGGGTTGGTTACGAATCAACTCCTTCACATCTCCACCAGAAAACATTCTCGAATACGAGTCGCTTGGAGTCAGCCTGGGTGAAACCACCCGGACTGTGCGAATCGACCAGAGTAAACAGCAAAATAACAAGCTTCTGGTGCATTTTGATGGAATCGATGATCCGGAAACTGCACAGGAGTTAACCGGCGCAAACCTTTGGGTCGATGCAGCCGCACTGCCAGTTCTGGAAGCAGGCAGTTACTACTGGCACGAGCTTCAAGGCATGCTGGTGGTCAACCAGCAACAGGAATTGTTGGGCAAGGTAGATTCACTGCTGGAAACAGGTGCCAATGATGTGCTTGTGGTGGCGCCCACGAAAGACAGCATCGATACCAGGGAGCGGCTAATTCCTTACCTTAGGGAAAAGGTTGTGCAGGAAGTAGATAAAGAGGCGAATCAGATCAAGGTTGATTGGGAAGCTTCTTATTTGAGCTAGCATCTCAAGACAGCGGGGATAGAAAATTGCACGTTGGTGTTGTGACTCTTTTCCCGGAAATGTTTGCAGCGATTAGTGATTTTGGAATCAGCGGTCGCGCAATCAAGAACGAGCTGCTCAATCTGGAGTACTGGAATCCCAGGGATTTCGCTACAGACAAGCATCGCACTGTAGACGATCGTCCATTCGGCGGTGGCCCGGGCATGCTGATGAAGACCGACACCCTGGTGGCTGCGATTCGCCAGGCTCGGGAACAGCTGACAGGGAAGTTAGTTGAAAAATCTGCCAATCAGGTAAGAACGATCTATTTGTCACCCCAGGGCAAGACGATGGATCAACGCAAGGTCGCAGACCTGGCGCAACTGGAAGGACTGGTCCTGGTGTGTGGCCGCTATCAGGGAATCGATAGCAGAGTGATTGAATCGGAAATCGATGAGGAAGTTTCCCTGGGCGATTTCGTGATGAGCGGGGGAGAGCTTGCAGCCATGGCGCTGATTGATGCCATGGTCCGGCTAAAACCCGGAGCACTGGGTGATGCCGATTCGGCGCACGAGGACAGCTTTGCCGCAGGACTATTGCACTGGCCCGAATACACAAGGCCGCAGCAATTTGAAGGCAAGTCAGTTCCGGATGTTTTGCTCAGCGGTGATCATGAGGCCATTCGGAAGTGGCGAGTGAAGCAGAGTCTGGGCAGCACCTGGTTAAAGCGGCCAGACCTGCTACAGGAATCAAGTTTAGACAAAGAGCAGCAACAATTGCTGGAAGAATTTAAGGCGGAACATAAGGCAAATTCTGGTTGTTAGAAAGTGCCATATGTAACAAGTATTGAGTCAGTCAGGTGATTGACGACTCAGGAGCAAGGAAAATGAGCAAGAACAAGATTATCGAAAAGATTGAAACCGAGCAGATGAACAAGGAGCTTCCAGACTTTGGTCCGGGAGATACAGTTGTGGTTCAGGTGAAAATCAAAGAAGGCGAGCGCGAGCGGTTACAGGCCTTCGAAGGCGTCGTGATTGGGCGTCGTAACCGTGGGCTGAACAGCTCATTTACGGTCCGCAAGATTTCTCACGGTGTGGGTGTGGAAAGGACTTTTCAGGCCTATAGCCCGCAGGTAGACAGTGTCTCCCTGAAGCGGAGAGGTGATGTGCGACAGGCAAAGCTGTACTACTTGCGCGAACTTACCGGTCGAGCAGCCCGAATTTCGGAAAAGCTGGACAAAAAATCAGCGGATTAAGCTGCTTATGTAGTGGATTCCTCAGGATGGGAAGATCAGCGATGGTCTTCCCATCTTTGTTTCTGCCGACATAAATCTGTAAGCTAAGACCCTGAATCCGGTCTTTATTTATACAGACCCGAGTAGTTTAGAAAGACTGGTTAAGGTATCAGTCTCAGCCATCGAGAGAGCCAGATCGGAGGTAGCCAATGAAATCCGGTAAATTGAACATCAGCAGATTCAACTCAGGAAAATTTGTTCCAGGGACTTTTGTTCCAGGGACTACGGCTGGCAGCCTGGCCAGGTTCCTTATCGTTCCTGCATTGGCCATCATGTTGTTCTCCCAGGCTCAGGCACAAGGTGACCAATCCCTGCGGGGCAAGCTTGAACAGGCGATCGAGGTGGCTTCCCAGAATCAACTGAAGATCATTGGTCTTACCCAGACCGAATTGCCCAGTATTTATGAAGTAGAACTCAATACCGGTGAGATTCTGTACAGTGACGTGTCCGGCGATTATCTGTTCGCCGGTGACATGTATGCCACTACCCCCGGCGGGCTGATGAACCTGTCTGCGGGCACCCGTCAAAAGCGGGCATTGGATAAAATTGCTTCAATCCCGGAAGAGGAAATGATCATTTTCTCACCAGATGAAGTGAAGGCGAGAATAACTGTCTTTACCGACGTGGATTGTACTTATTGCCGTGCGCTTCACAGCGACATGGAATCCCTGCTGGATCTGGGTATCGAAGTGAGGTACCTGGCCTATCCTCGCGGAGGTGAGGCCGCAGGTTCATTCAACAAGATGATAGCCGTGTGGTGTTCCGCCGATCGCAAGGAATCACTTACCCTGGCCAAAAACGACGAGCCGCTACCCGAGATCACCTGTGACACACCCGTTCTGGAGCATTATGCCCTGGGTAATGAATTGGGAATCAGTGGCACTCCCGCGCTGGTATTCGATGATGGGCGTATTATTCCAGGCTATATGGACAGCGAACGTCTTGCTGCCATGCTCAGCCTGAACTAAACCTACAAGAATTTTCCCCAGTCAATTTTCTGCTCCGGATTAATATCACTAATCCGGAGGTCTCCCATTCAGCTTGCCCGTCTTTATCGAGTATAATGCGCGGCTTGTTTTTCCACATGCCCGGGTTCCACAGTGAGCGTCTCTAATCTTCAGTCTTTCAAGATCGGCATTTGCGGTTTCGGAACCGTGGGTGGGGGTACGCTGGACCTGTTGCGCGACAACGGCGCTGAAATCGCTGCGCGTCTTGGTTGCGACATCGTGGTCAGCCATGTTGCCACACGCACTCTCAAACCTGATCAACTTAAAGATGTACCCAATATCGGTACCGATCCCTTCGCCGTTGCCGAGGACCCGGAAGTGTCCTTGCTGGTGGAAACTATAGGCGGTTGCGATCTTGCTTTTGATCTTGTCAGTAAGGCACTGGGCAATGGGAAACATGTTGTAACTGCCAACAAGGCCCTGATCGCCGAGCGCGGCAATGAGTTGATCCAGTTGGCCGAAGAAAACAAGGTGGTTCTTGCCTACGAGTCCAGCGTTGCTGGCGGTATTCCCATCATCAAGGCCCTGCGCGAGGGGCTGGCCGCGAATCAGATCGACTGGCTGGCTGGCATTATCAACGGCACCGGCAATTTCATCATGACCGAGATGGCGGAGAAAAAGCGCCAGTTTGCCGATGTGTTGCAGCAGGCTCAGGAACTGGGCTATGCCGAGGCGGATCCAACCTTCGATGTCGAAGGGATCGATGCTGCACACAAGCTCACTATCATGGCTTCGATAGCATTTGGTATTCCCTTGCAGTTCGATGCCACTTATACCGAAGGCATCGGTCACATCACGCCAGAAGACATCAGTTATGCCTCAGAGTTAGGGTACTGTATCAAGCATCTCGGTATCGCCAGAAAAACCGACCAGGGAATTGAAATGCGGGTCCATCCCACGCTGCTGACCAAGAGCAGGCTACTCGCCAATGTCAACGGGGTAGGCAACGCGATTCTCGTCCATGGCAACAAGGTGGGTTCAACCCTGTACTGTGGCCCGGGAGCTGGAGCCGATGCCACAGCCTCATCAGTGGTGGCAGACGTGGTGGATATCTGCAGGCAAATGTTGTCCGGAGCCAGCAAACCGGTTTACCCGGCATTGGGTTACCAGACAATGCACGAAGGGCTGCCCGTGTTGCCGATTGCTGACATAGAGGCCGAGTATTATTTGCGTATTCCTGCGGTAGACAAAGTAGGCGTGATGGCAAAAATCTCCACTGTGCTTGAAGCAGAAGGGATCAGCATTGAAGCCGTGATTCAGAAAGAACCTGTATCTGAAAGTGTGCCCATTGTGCTGTTGACCCACCGCATTGTGGAAAAGAAGCTTGATCATGCGATAGCGGCTCTGGAGGCCCTCGCCGAAGTAACCGGACAAATAACCCGCATTCGCGTCGAGCCCTTTCATGGTGAACCGTGATCATGCAAACAAACGAAACAGGAATGCTCTGAAGTGAGATATCTCAGCACTCGAGGCGGCGGTGAACCGCAAACCTTCGAACAGGTTCTGTTAACAGGCCTGGCTCCTGATGGTGGCCTGTATGTGCCGGAATCCCTGCCCCAATTCACAGCAGCAGAAATTGCCTCCTGGCAGGGACTTGGCTATGCCGAGTTGGCCATGCGCATCGTGCAGCCATTCGTGGCCGATGAAATTCCTGCTGATGCATTAGGCGATATTATTCGCGAGAGCTATGAGACCTTCGAACATCCCGAGGTTGCTCCCCTGGTGCCGCTCAACAAAAACGAATATGTACTTGAGCTTTTCCATGGCCCGACCCTGGCATTCAAGGATTTTGCCTTGCAGGTGCTGGGTCGGTTACTGGACTATGTTCTAACCAAGCACGATCAGCGGGTCGTTATCCTGGGGGCCACGTCTGGAGATACTGGCTCGGCCGCTCTGGAAGGTTGTCGTCACTCTGACCATGTGGATATTGTCATTCTTCACCCCCACCAGCGAGTGTCAGAAGTACAGCGCCGACAGATGACGACGGTGCCGGGCAGCAATGTGTTTAACCTGGCTGTGGAAGGTAACTTCGATGACTGCCAGAGATTGGTCAAGGCGGCTTTCGCCGATCAATCGTTTCTCTCTGGTGGCAGGCATCTGGTAGCGGTTAACTCCATCAACTGGGCCCGCATCATGATGCAGATTGTTTATTATTTTTCTGCGGCGTTGAAACTGGGGGCACCCGATCAAAAAGTCTCCTTCTCTGTGCCAACAGGGAATTTCGGCGATATTTATGCCGGTTACCTGGCCAAGCATATGGGCTTGCCCGTAGATCGTTTGATTGTTGCTACCAACAAAAACGATATTCTGCATCGCTTTATCAGCAACAACGATTATTCGGTTTCCGACCTGAGCAAGACCTATTCCCCAAGCATGGATATTCTGGTTTCCAGTAACTTCGAACGATACCTGTTCGACCTGTTCGGTCGAGATGGTTCTGTGCTTGGTGAGTTTATGGAAAACTTTGGCAAGCAGTCTCTTCGCGTGAGTGATTCCCAGTGGCAGCAAGTGCGCGCAGAATTTGACAGTGCCAGTGTGGATGACGAAACAACTTGCCAGGTTATTGCCCAGGTGCAGCGTGAAAACGGCATATTACTGGACCCACACACAGCCGTGGGTGTGCAGTGTGCCCGGCTATGTGGTGTTTCGGATAGTGTGCCCATGGTTTGCCTGGCTACAGCACATCCGGCGAAATTCAGCGATGCAATCACGGCAGCAGGGCTGCCGGTGCCTGAACTTCCGCCACACATGCAGGATCTGTTCGATCGTGAAGAGCGATATACAGTGGTGCCCGCAGCCTTGAATTCAGTCACCGAGTTTATCAAGAGAAATACCTGATCCGACTCCTGCTGAAATGAAAAAGCTGCAACGGCGAAGCTCCAACGACACCCTCGACCTTCCCGACGAAATTCCTCCCCTTCTGCAGCGTATCTACAAGCAGCGCAATATAGATTCTGCAGACGAGTTAAGACTGGGCCTGGCCAATCTGGAACCCCCCAATTCCCTGACTGGTTTGAATGAAGCCATCGAGTTGCTGAGCGATGCCCTGGAGAACCAGCAGCGCATCCTGTTTGTTGCCGATTTTGATGCCGATGGCGCAACCAGCTGTGCCCTGGGAATGTCTGCTCTGCGGCTAATGGGTGCCGAGCACGTAGACTACATCGTGCCGAACCGTTTCGATTATGGTTATGGGCTCACTCCGGAAATTGTTGAGCTGGCGAAGAGCAGGAGTCCCCAGCTTCTCATCACTGTCGACAATGGGATTTCCAGTGTTGAAGGTGTTGCGAGTGCCCGTCAGGCAGGTATGAAAGTATTGGTTACCGATCATCACCTGGCCCCGGAGCAATTGCCAGCGGCTGACGCTATCGTGAATCCAAACCAGCCAGGCTGTGAATTTCCCAGCAAGGCCATGGCCGGTGTAGGCGTGATTTTTTACGTAATGTCGGCACTGCGCAGCCACTTGCGAGAGCAGAGCTGGTTCGAAAGAAAAGAAATACGCGAGCCAAACATGGCTGAGTTGCTGGATCTTGTCGCATTAGGCACAGTTGCAGATGTGGTGCCACTCGATCGTAACAATCGCATTCTGGTCAATGAGGGGCTGAAGAGAATCCGGGCAGGTCAATGTCGCCCCGGCATTATGGCACTGCTCAAGGTTGCAAAACGAGAGCCGCACTTGCTGAATTCACTGGACCTGGGATTTGGTGTGGGCCCCAGGTTAAATGCTGCCGGGCGCCTGGACGATATGTCCACAGGCATAGAATGCCTGCTAGCTTCCAGCGAAAGCACTGCTTATCAATATGCGCTCGAACTGGACGCCATGAACCGGGACCGTCGGCAAATCGAAAGCGAAATGAGAGAGCAGGCTTTCAGGGCTCTTGGAGAGCTGCATATCGATACCGACAATCTGCCTACAGCGCTTTGTGTCTACGACGCTCGCTGGCATCAGGGCGTGGTAGGGATCCTTGCATCCCGAATCAAGGAGAACTTCAATCGCCCGGTCATCGCCTTTGCCAATGCCAATGGTGAGGATGACAGCGAATTGAAAGGCTCAGCGAGGTCAATCAAGGGATTCCATATACGTGATGCCCTGGATGCGATCGCGACTCGCCATCCTGGTCTGATTGTCAAGTTTGGTGGTCATGCCATGGCGGCAGGGCTTAGCCTGGAAAAAGACAAATTGCCCCTGTTTGAGCAGTGTTTCCAGGAAGAGGCAGCCAGGCAATTGTCTCCTGCACAGTTGCAGGCAGTTGTTGAGAGCGATGGATCGGTTGCTGCTGATGAGCTGACCCTCGAGGCGGCACAATTGGTCAAGTTTGGCGGACCCTGGGGGCAGGAATTCCCGGAACCCTTGTTCGATGATCACTTCCTGCTCAGGCAGCAACGAAGGGTAGGGGAGAAGCACCTGAAAATGACCCTGAGCCCCGGTTCAGCGCCACAAATGCTGATTGATGCCATTGCTTTTAACGTGACGGATGAAGACTGGCCCGATCCTGACTGTCAGGAACTGCACCTGGTATACCGACTGGACATCAATGAATTTCGTGGGCAACGCAACGTGCAGTTGATGGTTGAACACATTATCCAGTCAGGATAAGGCTTTTGTTGTACGATTTTCCCCGTAGTCGGGTCTTATCTCAGCAAGGCTTGTGGTGAATGGCCAAAAGCCTGGCAGAACAAGGTATAGAGAGCCTGGCTTCAGCCGACTGATTCATGACAGAAAGAGCCGGTTTTGTTACCTTTTGGCACACCAGTGGGACCGCAGGCTGGTATAGTTTTCCCTCATATTCCAGGAATTCAGGCATGGCGCATTATTTAGCTAAAGTATTGATATTGTTGGCTTCTTTGCTGATGACATCAGTGCTGGGCGCGCAAGTTCACAGCACTGACCAGATCGAAGTCGAGCTTATCTCGGAAACTACGAATGTGGTTCCCGGGGAATCGACCTGGCTGGCCATCCGCCTGGATCCTATCGAGCACTGGCACACTTATTGGAAGTTCGGCGGTGACAGCGGTGAAGCCACCCGAGCCATCGACTGGCAGCTACCCGAAGGGGTGAGTGTAGGAGATATCGTCTGGCCGATCCCGGACTGGACGCCATTCCTGGGTAGTGAGCTGGTGACCTTCACCTATGAGCGTGAAGTCTATTTACCCATGCGCCTGGATGTGCCGGCGGATTACAGCGGCGACAGTCTCGATATCGCAACCACAATCGAATGGCAGGTTTGCGAAGAAATCTGTATTCCCGGCGAGGCAGATTTTTCAATTTCACTGCCGGTAGCTGACAATCTGCAGATTGATTCTCGCTGGCAGGCAGGTTTTGCCAGAGAGCGCGAGCTAACACCCGTGGCGGCAGATGAACACAATTTGCTGGCCCGATTCAATGACCATGACGGCAAGATCAATGTCATGGTGAGAGCTCCCGGTGAAGAATTTGAAGAAGTGGACGAGGCCTGGTTCTTCCCGACCGAACGCCGAATCATGCGCTACGCTCCTTATCGCAGGGTCATGCTCGACGGTAATCGTGTACAAATCAGCACGGAACAACATCGTCGTTACGAAGGAGACCTGGGTCAATTATCAGGCCTGTTGTCGTTTGTAGATGACGATGGCACACGCCGCGCCTACGACATCAATGCACAGCGCACCAGTATCGCCTGGGACCACAGCATCGAAGTCGAGCTAGTGGCCGAAACCACCAGTATTGTCCCCGGGGAAACCACCTGGCTGGGGCTGCGGCTGGATCCGGCAGAGCATTGGCACACCTACTGGAAAATGGGTGGTGACAGCGGCGAGCCCACCAGCCTGAATGAGTGGAACGCTCCGGAAGGAACGCAAATTGGTGAGATACAATGGCCCGCTCCGCACTGGCTGCCTTTCTATGAAACGGACCTGGTTAATTTCGGTTACGAAGAGGAAGTGTTGCTGCCTGTTGCGGTGACGATTCCTGAAGATTATGTGGGGGATCGTGTTGAGCTGAGCACGCTGGCCTACTGGAATGTGTGCGACCAGATCTGCATTCCTGGTGAGCAACGACTGAGCATTAGCTTGCCGGTTGCCGAAGTGGCTGAACTGGATGCTACCCACAGTCAGGCTTTCGAAAACGCACGATCACAATTGCCTATTACGGACCATTCAATCCAGTCCTTAATTGCTGTGGCTGGCGAAAGAGTGAGCCTGGGTTTTGATTCACCTGACCCCTTATTCGCTGACTTCACCGATGCCTGGTTTTTCCCGGAACAGCGCAGGGTAATCAAGCCCGGACCACTGCGTGATGTCAGTATTCAACCCAACCTGTTACAGATTACCCACCAACAGCCGCGCCGCATGCTGGAAGACCTTTCCGAAGTCTATGGTGTGCTGGTGTTGGAAAACGAAGCGGGTGAGCGGACAGCTTACGACTTCGTGGACCCTGCTGCAGATGCCAACAGCACGACAATCATGCCGCTGGCCGGCCTGGCTAACAATGGATCGGGTGGGGGTGCTGTAGGCGGAAGTGTCTTGCTGTATATGGGGCTGGCGTTCCTCGGTGGCATGATTCTCAACCTGATGCCTTGCGTGTTTCCCGTGCTTTCAATCAAGGCGCTTAGCTTTACCAAGAACATTGGCGAAGCCCAATCGAAACAACGCATGGATGGCATGGTTTATACACTGGGTGTGGTGGTGGCATTCGTTGCCCTGGCTTCAGTATTGATTGCACTGCGCGCCGGTGGTGAGGCAGTGGGTTGGGCGTTCCAGTTTCAACAGCCCTGGTTCCTGGCGTTCATCGTTTATCTGTTTTTCCTCATGGGCCTGAGTCTTTCTGGAGTCTTTGAGGTTGGTACCAGTCTCATGAGTGCAGGTGGTGGCCTGGCGAACCAGAGTGGGTACAAAGGTTCTTTCTTTACCGGAGTGCTGGCTACCACGGTGGCGACTCCATGCACAGCGCCTTTTATGGGGCCGGCCATTGGCTTTGCCCTGACTCAATCCTGGATCGTGGCCATGGCTGTGTTTGTGTCTCTTGGTTTGGGCATGGCTCTGCCTATTCTATTGCTCAGCTTTATGCCGGCACTGTTCAAGTATCTGCCCAAGCCCGGGCCGTGGATGGAAACCTTTAAACAGTTCATGGCTTTCCCACTCTATGCCTCAGCCTTGTTCTTCCTCTGGGTGCTGGGTAACCAGGTGGGTGTCATGGGTATGTCGCTGGTATTGGGCACCTGTATCCTGTTCGCCTTCGCCGCATGGCTGTATCAACGACGCCATTCCATGGGCTTCGTATTGAGAACAGCCAATTATGCCACCGGGCTGGGAACTCTTGCCCTGGCTCTATACCTGATGCAATCACCGTTCATGCAAACATTGGCTCCAGGCGTGGCCAATGCAGATACAGCAGAAGGCGAATTGGTTGCCGGGCAGAACTTCGAAGTGTTTAGCAGTCAGCGACTGGACAGTTTGCGTGCCGAGGGCAGGCCAGTGTTTGTCAATATGACTGCGGCATGGTGTATTACCTGCCTGGCTAACGAGCAAACTACCCTGAGTACGGACCGGGTCAAGCAAGCGATGGCGGACAATGACATCACCTATATGAAAGGTGACTGGACCAACGAGGATCCGGAAATCACTGCCGTCCTGGAAGCCTTTAATCGACCTTCGGTGCCACTGTACGTCCTCTATCCCGGCGATCCTGAAGGCGAGCCGGTTATCCTGCCGCAGATTCTTACGCCAGGCACGGTGACAGAAGCTTTCGAATCAATCTAGTCAGAGTTTGAGCTGCAAAGCGGTGGGATATGTGCTGGGAAATGTAGAGTTGCGCCAGAACTGCTTGCGCCTTGAACAATCAACAGCCAGTCAAAAAGTCTAGCTGGCCAGGTAGTATTCTATCTTCAGCCGGTTAATCTCGATCACGTCGTGGTTTTCCAGCTTCCTCGCACCGGCACCGATGTCTTCACCATTGACCCTGGGTGGTTTTGCACCAGAGGGACTGTCCAGGCAGACGATGAAGTGGCCATCCGGGCGTCGGTTGATCTGAACAACTTCTGATCCAGCCTTGCCTAGCTTCACCGAAGACTTCAACAGCGGTAATTCTTTTCCGGCTCCTGAACCATTGAGTATCTGTAGTTTGGCATTCTCCAATTGCTCAGACTTGCCGGCACCGGGTTCATATTCGATTTCGTTGGAAGCCACGGAGCTAGGGTAGGAGGGTTGTTGTGCCTTCGGCCGAATCAGAACCGTTTTTTCACCATCGTCACTGGCACCCATGACTTCGTTGACATAACGAAGTTCGTGTTTCCCAATAGTGATGGTGTCTCCGTTCTTCAGTGGATGCTTCTTGATGGGCTGGCCGTTAACGAAAGTGCCATTGGTGCTGTCCAGGTCTTCAAGGAAAGAATCATCGAAAATCGTTAACAGTTTTGCATGGTGTCCGCTGACTGCCAGGTTATCGATGCGAATGTCATTGTCTTCCTTGCGGCCAATGGTCAAAACTTCCTTGTCGAGATTAAACTCGTCAATCTTGTTGCCATTGAAACTAAATTCGAGTTTGCCGGGCATAGTTCAGCTCATCAATTACGCCATTGCTGGCTGTTTAACAATTTGCACCAGGATGACAGAGATATTGTCTTTGCCGCCATTCCTGTTTGCTGTTTCCACCAGTGCTTCTGCGGTGGACTGTAAATCACCCTTGCCTTCCCCGAGCATCTCTTCGATCTTCCAGTCATCTACCATGTCAGAGAGACCGTCAGAGCAAAGCAGGAAAATGTCTCCATGCTGCAGGTCGTGCTGTACCGTATCGACTTCAACATCTTCCCTGGTGCCCAGGGCCCGGGTCACAATGTGTCCTACATTGGCCTTGCGCGCTTCTTCTTCCGTATAGAATCCGCGATCTATCAAGTCCTGGACCAGGCTGTGATCCTTGGTAATTCTTTTCAGTCCTTGTTGCCGGTAGAGGTAGAGCCTGGAATCACCCACATGACCGGCATAGATTTGTGATTCCTTCACGATCAGCGCTACGACCGTAGTGCCCATGCCTTTGTGCTGATCCAGCTTCTCTGCCGCATTAAAAATCTGGCTATTACTGTAGGAAATAGTATTACTTACTCGCTCCAGTAACTGAGAACCAGTTATCGCTCCTGCAGTTTCAGGATTTACCAGTTCCTGAAGGTGCTCCAGCACCGACTCCACTGCCATATGGGAGGCAATCTCACCAGATTGGTGACCTCCCATGCCATCAGCCAGGACGGCTATACCCAGTTCCTGGTCATAGCCAATATGATCTTCATTGACCTGGCGACGCAGGCCAGTGTCAGTGCAGCCCGCTATTCTCACTTTGACTGTATCCCCTGGCATCAGATTTGCCTATCAATCCCTCGAATTCGCTCACCACTGCAGTATAGATAGTGGGCATGGTGTTGTTGATCTTTTCTTGCCCGTCAAAGATAAATAAATACTGAGCATAGACAAGACACAAGAGTGCAAACAGTACTTTTGTCAGCTTTCTTGATTGTTTTGAAGATTCGGACGCTGCCACCACATTTTCAGGCGCCAGCTCTTTTACTTCTGTTTTCTGATTTTTCTCTTTGTCTTCCTTTTTGCCGAAGCGCAGCCACCTGGGATCATCTTTGCGTCTGCCTGTCTTCCGGGTTTTATCACGGCGCGGCTTTTCAGTAAATGACTGGTGGGATTTGCGCTCCAGGTGCTGATCGAAGATTTCCACTGCCCTGGCCAGGCTCTCCGGATTCCGGTTGTCCGGTATGGTGGAAAGCATATTGGTAATCAACTCCTGGATATCTTCAGGCAGTTTGGTAAAAAACTTGCGAACGACGAATCCAGTCTCATTGCGGCGACGTGGCAGGCATCCAGTGAACAGTTGGTACAACAGGACACCGATGGCATAGATATCAGCCAACTGCGATCGGTCTTCACCGTCCAGGTAATAGTAATGGGCGGTTTCTACATCGCTGATATCGTCCTGCAGGGAAAAGTCCGTGACTTTGACTTCACCGTCGGCGGTAAAAAGGATATTGGTCGGGCGTAAGTGTCCATGCACGATGCGGTTATTGTGGGCAAAGATCAGTGCTTCACAGATCTGTCGCGCGATGGTCAGGGTCTGCCGCCAGTTCAGCTGGAAGGCGAGTTTGTCCTGCAAGGTGCCACCGCTCATGTATTCCTGCACTAGGATAAAGAAGTCGTCATTGCGGTAGCTGCCCAGAGTGTCGACGATATGGGGGTGCTGCAGGGACGACAGCAGGCTCATGGCTTCATAGCCGGTGCTGGTGCGAATTTTTTTCTTGATGATGAGCAGATTGCCTTTCTCTTTCTGCTGGTAGAGATAGACGCCACCAAACTGGTCTTCTCGCAACACGTCAAGAAGCATGAACCTGGATTTGATGGTGGTGATACCTTGCTCGGCTCGCAATTTTTGTGCTTCATCAATGTGTGCACCCTGGGAGATCGCCAGAAGCTGTGTTTTCAGTTCTTCGGCGGATACAGGTCGGTCTGCGGGGTCGGATTCGAGACACTTCAGGATAAGTGCATTCAGTGCACTGCCGACTTCCGGGTTTATTGATGATGGATCAGCGAATCTGCCGGTAGGCAGTTTGCCCGTGAACAGGTTGTACATGACCACGCCCACAGAGTAGAGGTCACTCTGGGCTGAAACATTATCTGAGGATTCCCGTTGCTCCGGGGACATGTAGTTGAAAGTCCCCATGACCATGCCGGCACAGGTTCGATCGTAAGTCTTGTTGTGATCGTCATAAAACTGGGCAATACCGAAGTCCAGTATTTTTACATTGCCTTCTTCGTCCAGCAGGATGTTGTCTGGCTTGATGTCTCTGTGAATGACATTGTTGCGGTGTGCATAGGAAAGGGCTTTCAGCAATTGCACCACTATGTCGATTTTTTCGTGGTAGGAAAGGTCTCTGGATTTCAGCGCTGTGCCCAGTTCAACCCCTTCGATAAATTCCATGACGAAGTAGGGCATCTCATCCGGGGTAAAACCACGATCGATGACATGGATAATATTGGCGTGGTTGAGGCGGGCGATGATGAACGACTCTCGCTCGAAGCGGGTTCGTGCCTCATCGTCAAAACTCAGGTCATTGATGAGCAATTTGATGGCGACGGGTCGCTTCAGGGAATCCTGGATTCCCCGGTAAACATGCGCCATGCCACCTTCGCCAATTTTGACCAGGTTTGAATAGCCTTCTAACTTCATGAAACCTTCGCCTTAATAGCCGATCGATTGATCGGCAGAATTGACTGCTGATTACTCTTGAATAAATCGCCACAGCCCGCGAGATGTGGCGGTCTTAGCCCTAGACTAAAGAGGGTAAGCTATTGAAAATGTGATATTCTTCGCAAATCAGGGCGGCAACTGTAAAATTTTTTTACATATCCCGAAGTTTGGGGTATCTCCGGCGGCTGTTCCCGCCCGCTTCAGGGCATATCAAGGGAAGACTCACGTAGGAAAATATCCTATGAAAGTAATGAACTACGCGGCATCAGCACTGCTTGTAGTGTTGGTGTTCTACCTGTTGATCGTTGGCAAATCCTTGCTGCTGCCCCTGGTTATCGCCATTACGCTTTGGTATCTCATCAATACCCTGGCGCGAGGGTTTCACCAGATTCATCTGGGTGATTTCCGCTTTCCCATGCCCCTCTGCCTGATCGCCTCGTTTCTTTCCTTCATCCTGATTACCTGGATGCTGGTCAACACACTCAGTTCCAACGCGGAAGATGTGTTAGAAGTGGCACCGGTGTATCAGGAGAACCTGACCCGCCGATTGCAAAATATTCCGTATATCGATATTGCTGCGATCGAAGATCAGAGTCTGACGCAACTGATCACCCAATGGATCGATTTACCAAGCTACGCGGCGTCCATGGCGTCCTCCCTCGCGGGAATTCTCGCCAGCGGCGGCTTAATTCTGATTTACGTAGGTTTTCTGTTTCTGGAACAGGGACATTTCACCAACAAGATTGCTGCGCTGGTGAGAAATCCGGAGAAAGAAGAAGAGGTGCAACGAATCATCAGGCGCATTCGGGACGATGTGCAGAAATACATCCGAATCAAAATCTTTACCAGCTCCCTGACAGGTATTCTGAGTTATATCTTCCTGCTCATCGTGGGCGTGGATTTTGCCCAGATCTGGGGGCTGCTTATCTTCTTACTGAATTTTATACCCACCATCGGCTCAATCATCGCCACGATTTTTCCTGCTCTCATTGCTCTGGCCCAGTCGGATGGTTACACCTTGTTCTTCCTGGTGTTGATCGGCATCGGCGCACTGCAGGTCTGTATTGGCAATATCCTTGAACCGAGGCTCATGGGTACCTCATTCAACCTCAGCCCGATCGTGATTCTGCTCAATCTGGCTCTGTGGGGCTATATCTGGGATATCCCGGGCATGTTTCTGTGTGTGCCATTCCTGATTATCGGCACCATCATCCTCAGCCATTTCCCGCAAACGCGCCCCATCGCCATCTTGCTATCCAGTGATGGCAAGCTGCGAGTTCCGGTGGACAAAACCTTCGGTCAATTCAACTTCGGCGCCAATACCGGGTTATTGGGTTCTTCCCCAAAGGAATCGGTGGACAAGGACTAAAACCCTGCAATCACGCGGCATTAAGCGCTATAATCCCCAGCTTTTTTGGAGAGCTGACCCAATTGAGCGGGGCTGACTCCGAGACGGCAATATCCGGCAGAAAGTACGAAACAAATGAAGAGCGCGGAAATAAGGCAAAAATTTCTCAATTTCTTTGCGGCACGAGACCATGAGATCGTGCCCAGCAGCCCGCTCGTGCCTGCAAATGACCCTACCTTGTTGTTCACCAACGCAGGGATGGTGCAATTCAAGGATGTCTTTCTCGGCACCGAGAAAAGGGACAGCGCCCGGGCCACGTCCTCGCAGCGATGTGTGCGGGCTGGTGGCAAACACAATGACCTTGAGAATGTAGGCTATACCGCCAGGCATCACACTTTCTTTGAGATGCTGGGCAATTTCT
Source organism: Gammaproteobacteria bacterium (assembly GCA_040218615.1). Classification (GTDB taxonomy): domain Bacteria; phylum Pseudomonadota; class Gammaproteobacteria; order Pseudomonadales; family Pseudohongiellaceae; genus UBA9145. The sequence continues at coordinate 185,223 of JAVJRC010000004.1, read as the reverse complement.
CCTTTGGTGACTATTTCAAACGGGATGCAATCCGGTTCGCCTGGGATTTTCTCACCGATGAACTCGGCCTGCCTCCTGAAAAGCTCTGGGTAACAGTCTTTACTGACGATGACGAAGCGGCTTCCATCTGGCTCGATGAGATAAAGATTGATCCAGGCCGGTTCTCACGCCTGGGAGAAAAGGACAATTTCTGGGCCATGGGAGACACAGGCCCATGTGGACCCTGTTCTGAAATTTTCTATGACCACGGGCCAGAAGTGCCAGGTGGCCCACCAGGCAGCCCGGATGAAGACGGCGATCGCTACATCGAAATCTGGAATCTGGTCTTTATGCAGTTCGAGCGGAAAGCCGATGGCTCAATGACTCCGCTCCCGAAACCCTCGGTAGATACCGGTGCTGGCCTGGAAAGGGTGGCCGCGGTGATGCAGCAGGTTCACAGCAACTATGAGATCGACCTTTTTGCCACGCTAATCAAAGATATTGCCGGGATCACAGCCTGTTCAGACCTGGGTAACAATTCTCTCAAGGTGATTGCAGATCACATCCGTTCCTGTGCTTTCCTGGTAGTGGATGGAGTGCTTCCATCGAATGAAGGAAGAGGTTACGTACTACGTCGCATTATTCGTAGGGCGATCCGCCATGGTTACCGGCTGGGCGTGGAAGACATCTTCTTCTACAAGATCGTGCAGTCTCTGGTGAAGGTCATGGGCGAAGCCTATCCCGAATTGGTAGCGCAACAGGAATTTGTTGAGAAAGTCTTGCGGGAGGAAGAAGAGCAATTCGCCCGCACCCTGGAAAATGGCATGGCCATCCTGGAAAAAGCCATTGATTCTCTCGAGGACAAAGTCATCCCGGGCGATACGGTTTTTCGCTTGTACGATACCTTCGGTTTTCCGGTTGACCTCACTGCAGACATTGCCAGGGAGCAAGGCCTGCAAGTGGATATGGAAGGCTTTGAAAAAGCCATGGCCGTGCAGAAAGACCAGGCCAGGGCTGCCAGTAATTTTGTCGCTGCAGAGTCTCTGGAAATTGACCCGAGCCTGCGCTGTGAATTCACCGGATATGAAAGTCTCGAAGACGAAGGCAAGATCCTCGCTATCTATTCGGCATCCGGAGAGAAACTCGATATCGTCCCAGCCGATGCTGAAGTTCTGATTATTCTGGACCGGACTCCCTTCTACGCAGAATCTGGTGGCCAGATCGGAGACCAGGGCAACTTGAGTAGCGATTCGGCAATCTTTGCCGTGGCGGACACCCAGAAGCAGGGTGAAGTCCATCTGCATCGCGGGGCCTTGAAAGAAGGGAAAATGAAAATAGGCGACACTGTGCGTGCCCAGGTTGCCGGCAACGATCGAGCAGCCATTACCCTGAATCATTCGGCAACCCATCTGATGAACTCGGCACTGAGAAATGTGCTGGGTACCCACGTGCAGCAAAAAGGTTCCCTGGTCGATGCCGACAGGTTGCGCTTCGACTTTTCCCATTCTTCGCCAGTCAGCGAAGAAGAGCTCGGTAAAATTGAAGACATGGTCAATGAACAAATCCTTGCCAACTCGCCGGTGAACAAGGAAGTCATGCCTATCGCCGAGGCACAGGAAAAAGGGGCTCTGGCCTTGTTTGGTGAGAAATACGGTGAGCAGGTTCGAGTCGTTACCATGGGCGGCAAATACTCCGTGGAATTCTGTGGCGGCTGCCATGTCAATCGAACCGGTGATATTGGCCTGTTCAAGATTACCAGTGAGTCCGGAATCTCGGCGGGTGTCAGAAGAATCGAGGCGGTTACCGGGCGCGTGGCCATGGACCAGGTGAAGCGTCAGGAGCGCACGCTGAATAATTTGCGGGGCATGCTCAAAGCCAAAGAGGGCGATATTGAAGCCAAGGTTGAATCCTTGCTTGGGCAAAACAAATCATTGGAAAAGCAACTGGAGCAACTGAAGTCAAAACTAGCTGCAAGCGCGGGTGATGATTTGGGTAGCCAGGCAGTCGACATGAATGGCAAGAAAGTTTTGGTTGCGAAGCTGGAGGCATTCAACCCGAAAGCGCTGCGGGATACTGTAGACCAGTTGAAGAACAAACTGGGTAGCTCAGTAATACTGCTGGCCAGTGTCAATGGCGACAAGGTCAGCCTGGTGGCTGGTGTCAGCAAGGATGTGACCGATCAGGTTAAAGCCGGAGATCTGGTGAACCTGGTAGCACAACAGGTTGGCGGAAAGGGCGGTGGCAGACCGGATATGGCGATGGCGGGTGGTAGCGATCCGGCAGCACTGCCAGCGGCGCTGGAAAGTGTCAAACCATGGCTTGAGGAACGTTTGTAGAGACTCCAGTCATGGCATTGATCGTTCAAAAATACGGTGGCACTTCGGTTGGAAGTGTAGAAAAGATTGAAGCGGTTGCCGATAAAATCGCCCGCTTCCAACAGCAGGGTGATGATGTCGTCGTGGTGGTTTCCGCCATGAGCGGAGAAACCAATCGACTCACCGCCATGGCCAGGGAAATCATGGACAATCCCACTCCCCGGGAGATGGATGTACTGCTTTCCACGGGCGAACAGGTCACTATCGCGCTACTGTGCATGGCGCTGGAGAAGAGAGGAGTCGGTGCACGTTCCTTTACCGGGGGCCAGGTCCGCATTCTCACCGACGACACGCACACCAAGGCGAGGATTCGGGAAATCGACAGCACTCGTATCCAGGCCCAGCTCGATCAGAAGAATGTCGTGGTGGTCGCGGGATTTCAGGGCGTGGATGTGCTCGGCAACATCACCACGCTGGGGCGAGGTGGGTCCGATACCTCCGCGGTTGCCCTGGCAGCAGCTTTGGAAGCCGATGAATGTCAGATCTATACTGACGTCAAGGGCGTCTACACCACCGATCCCCGCGTCGTAGAGGATGCGCGCCTGCTTTCCAGCATTACCTTTGAAGAGATGCTGGAACTCGCCAGCCTGGGTGCAAAAGTCTTGCAGATTCGATCGGTAGAGTTTGCCGGAAAATACCGGGTGCCCCTGCGTGTGCTGTCAACTTTTGAAGACGGGCCGGGAACATTAATCAGTTTAGAGGAAGACTCAGCGATGGAAGATCCAAGTATCGCAGGTATCGCTTTCGAACGAGACGAAGCAAAACTCACGGTTTCGGGAATTCCTGACGTGCCAGGTATCGCTTATAAGGTGATTGGACCGGTGAGTGAAGCCGGTATCGAGGTTGATGTTATCGTGCAGAATGCAGCCGCCGATGGTACCAACGACATCACGTTTACGGTAAAGCGGGCAGAGAGTGACCGGGCCAAAGAAATCCTGGATAAAATGTCCTCGTCATTGCAGGCCAAGGAAATCGTTCTGGACAAGAAGGTCTGTAAAGTGTCCCTGGTGGGTGTGGGCATGCGTTCACACGCCGGGATAGCCAGCAAGATGTTCAAGGCGCTGGCTGATGAAAATATCAATATTCAGATCATTACCACATCCGAGATCAAGATTTCCGTGGTGATCGAAGAGAAGTACCTGGAACTGGCTGTGAGAGCGCTGCACAGTGCTTTCGAACTCGGCGATCCCGCCCAGCAGGGCAGCGAAGCCCCGGAACAGGCCTGATATAGGTCTCAATTCACCGAGGAAGTCCTTGGCAAGATGCTTGTATAGGCAGATACTATGTGCCAGCTGCACTCGGATTCCGTCGATCAGCACACTTCCAGAGGACTTTAACTCTCTGATATAAAAGGGTTTTTGTTTAGAGAAGTTGACCGGAATGCCTGCTGTGCCAAGGATAGCGCAAGGGAACCATTAATGGAGAATGGCAATGTTGATACTGACACGCCGAATTGGTGAGACGTTGATGATAGGGGATGATGTCACGGTTACCGTGCTGGGAGTCAAAGGTAACCAGGTGAGAATCGGTGTGAATGCGCCGAAAGAAGTGGCAGTGCACAGAGAAGAGATTTACCAGCGGATTCAGAAAGAGAAGAGTGGTGAAGGGTCTGGTGAAGGGTCTGGTGAGGGGAGTGATTGATACGCTCTCTTGATTGGAGAAGAATATGGAACCCGGCTTTGGCCGGGTTTTTTGTTTGGGGCTCAGTTTTATTGTTCGCGACGAACTGGAAAGTTAGAGACACTATTCTTTGACAGAATATTTTTCTGAGGTTCGCAATAGGAATGGATAACAGGCGTGCTGCGCACGCCGGAGAGAGGGATTGACTCGAATTTGAGCTTAGCTCAAATTCTCGCCCTACGGGCAGCCTTCGGCTGTCCAAATTGCTGGCGCAATTTGTGATTCGGATTTTGGCTAAGCCAAAATCCTCACCCTGCGGGCAGCCTTCGGCTGTCCAAATTGCTGGCGCAATTTGTGACTCGGAATTTGCGTGGGTGCAAATTCCTCGCCCTTCGGGCGTCGCACGAAGTGCGACGTCTGCGCTGCTTCGCAGCTTTCGAACCGGAGGGTTCTCTTCTGCCTCTCTCTCCGCCATAAAAAAACCCCGCAGAGCGGGGTTTATTTATGGCGGAGAGAGAGGGATTCGAACCCTCGATAGGTGTTAACCTATACGCCCTTAGCAGGGGCGCGCCTTCAGCCACTCGGCCATCTCTCCAAACTGTTTCTGTTGCTATATTTTAAATCAATTTCTTGAAACCCCGAGGCTTGCGTTGCAAGCCAGAGAGAGGGATTCATTCGAAATTTGGCTAAGCCAAATTCCTCACCCTTCGGGCAGCGCTTCGCGCTGTGTGCGGCGCTTTCGCGCCTTTCGAACCCTCGATAGGTGTTAACCTATACGCCCTTAGCAGGGGAACTTAGCCTGCTACTTACGGGTTGAGGTCGTTAACCTCAATTCTATAGCAGTGGCACCGGTTTGCCTTCAGCCACTCGGCCATCTCTCCGGAGCGGCGCATAATAACATAGGCTCGCAGGCCCCATCATCCCTCATTAGATTTCAATTTGGCTGTAGCGCGCATACACAGGGTGTTGTCAGCATCGGCTATCCACAGTTCGCACAGGCCGTCTTCGTTGGGCTTGTTGCCGCAGACGTGGAAGGGTGCCAGGTCGAAGACCGGCTTGACCGCTCGGAATTCAAAACTCTCAATATTGGCCTGGGGATCCTGGGACAGCAGCAAATCCATCAGCATCGTCGCCAGCAGTGGGCCGTGTACCACCAAACCGGGGTAGCCTTCGGTTTCCGTTGCATAGGGTCGGTCATAGTGGATGCGGTGGGCGTTGAAGGTGAGTGCGGAATAGCGGAACAAGAGCAGGGGATCGGGAGATATGGTGTGGGTAAAGTCTGGATCGACCGGAGCGGCTTGTCCTCCGGCTGGCCTGGCATTGCTTGCCGCCTCCCGGTAGACGATGGTCTGTGTCTCGGTGATAGCCAAGCGGTCTTCACAATGGATCTCATGTTTAACGGTGACGAAGGCTAGATTGCCTGATCGGCCCTGTTTCTCCTCGATATTGCTGATTGTGGATACTCGTCTGGATTCGGTGTTTACCAATAGCGGGGAGTAAAATTGAACTTCGCTCCCTGCCCACATTCTTCTGGGCAAGTCGATTGGGGGAAGAAAGACGCCGCGCTGCTGGTGCCCGTCGGCGGCCAGTTTGTGCCAGCTGGCCAGTTCCAGGAAATACAGCCAGTGCCATAAAGGTGGCACTTTTTCCAGGGGCAGGTTTTCAGCCGTCTGTCTGCCCAGGGTAGCCAACATCGCTTTCAGTGGTGTGGCTGTCACCAGTTCCTCTACTGTTTCAGAGCGGCCGATCCAATCCCTGTGGGACGACTCATTCATCTGCAACTATCTCCTGCAACTAACTGACTGTAACTCACGCAAACATTCCGGATACCTCAGCCAAGGAATGTAATGGATGGCTAGTGGACTTGCCACTACAATGTGAGGCCAATTGTATAAGGCGATTCATAGGGTATCTGTTTTGGCAGGGAAGTATTTTGAGCAACTGGAGCCTGGACTGAAATTTGTTCATCAGCCGCCGCATACGGTCGAACAAGCGGACAACGAACGCTTTTGCCAGATGACTCGCAACCCCCAGCCGCTGCATCTGGATGCAGAATTTGCTGCGCAATCTCCTTACGGCCAGATCATCATCAATAGCCTCTATACCCTCGGCTTGCTCATAGGAGCCTCCGTTGAAGACACAACCCTGGGTACGACCCTTGGAAACCTGGGTATGGAAAGCACCGAGTTTCCCAACCCGGTGTTTATTGGTGATACGCTAAGCTTTAGCACTGAAGTCGTAGACAGGAAAGAATCGAAGTCCAAGCCTGACAGGGGCGTGGTTTGGTTCAGGCATCTCGCTGTGAATCAGCGCGATGAGGTGGTTTGCGATTGTCTGCGCAAGGCAATGATGTTGAAACAGTCAATATGAATCCGGCGAGTTCAATGGCGAAATCAGGAGATCACAAAGAGTGGCCATAACACCTGCACCCGGAGCAAAAGGGCTAAGGCGATCCCTGCACTTTGTGCCAGGTGGCAATGAGCGCATGTTTGCCAAGGCGCTGGAGCTACCGGCCGACAGCCTGATTCTGGATCTGGAAGATTCGGTACCACCGGACAATAAATCGGCAGCGCGAGAGTCAGTTTGCCAATGGATTGAATCGGCAGAGTTCGGCGGCAAGGAATGCCTGGTACGCATCAATCCCCAGGATACGGCCTGGGGAAGAGACGACCTGGATGCGGTGCTGGCAGCCAGGCCAGACGGGCTGGTATTGCCAAAAGTCGTGACACGCAGCAATGTGGATGCCATCGACCAGATCGTTTCTGCAGCAGAAAAGGATTCGGGATTAACAGCCGGCGCCATCTCTTTACTGCTTATCGCCACCGAATTGCCGGAAGCCGTGTTTCACCTCAATGAGCTGGCATCCAATTCACGGGTCGATGGCATGACCTGGGGAGCGGAAGATCTGTCTGGGGTGCTGGGTGCCCAGGCAACCAGGGACGAGCAGGGCAATTACCTGGATGTTTTTCGCTACGTACGCGCACAATGTCTGTTGGCCGCCGCTGCAGCCGAAGTTCAACCTATCGATGCGGTTTATATCGATTTCAAGAACAGCAAGGGCCTGGAAAAGGAATGCCGGGATGCTGCCAACATGGGTTTTACCGGCAAGATATCCATCCACCCCGACCAGATTGAAGTCATCAACAATGCGTTTACGCCCACGCAACAGGTCATCGATGAAGCAGAAGCTCTGCTCGCGGCATTCGAAGAAAACTCCGCCAGGGGAAAAATGGCATTCTCTTTCAATGGGCAAATGGTCGACGTCCCCCACCTCAACCGCGCCCGTCGTATTCTCGCCCTGGCTGCGCAAATCGCCGGCCAGACCGGCTGATCAAAGTGACTGAGCCCGATACCCAGGAAGAAAACCTGATCAGGGAATCGGTTGCCCGGCTTTGTGCGGATTTTCCCGATGATTATTGGGAGCAGCATGACCGCGAACAAACCTACCCGGAAGATTTTTTTCAGGCCATGGCCAGGGCGGGGTGGATAGGCACGGCCATTCCCCAAGCCTATGGTGGATCAGGCAAAGGCATTCGTGAAGCGGCACTGGTACTGGAAGAGGTGGCAGCATCAGGTGCCGCTATGAATGGTGCGACTGCCGTACACCTGTCCATGTTCGGTATGCACCCGGTAGTGAAGCATGGCAGCGAAGCAATGAAGCAGAAATACTTGCCTGATGTGGTTGCCGGCAAACTGCAGGTGGCTTTCGGCGTCACCGAACCCGATGCGGGTAGTGACACCACTGCAATCAAAACCAGCGCACGTTTGGAAGGCGATCGCTATCTTGTCAAAGGCCGTAAAATCTGGACCACCAAGGCGCTGGAATCCGAGCGGGTATTATTACTGGTGCGTACGACGCCCCGTGACAAAGTGGAAAAGAAAACCCAGGGTATGAGTTTGTTGCTGGCCAAACTACGCGACCCCTGCGTCAGCATATCCCCGATTCCCAAACTGGGCCGCAATGCCGTACAAACCTGCGAAGTTGTTTATGATGATCTGGAAGTGTTCGTAGAAGATCGCGTTGGCGAGGAAGGAGAAGGGTTTAAATATTTACTGGATGGACTCAATGCCGAACGTATCCTGATTGCGGCCGAGGCGATTGGAATAGGACGGGCCGCATTGCGCAGGGCAGTTGACTATGCCAATAACAGGGAGGTGTTTGGTCGGCCTATTGGCAAGAACCAGGGCATCGCGTTTCCGTTGGCCACAGCCCATACACAACTGGAAGCCGCCCGGCTGATGGTGGCCAAAGCCGCGTCTCTACTGGATCAGAACCTGCCTTGCGGAGCGGAGGCCAACATGGCCAAGTGGCTGGCAGCCGAAGCCGGTTTTTTCGCCGCCGACCAGGCACTGCAGACCCATGGCGGTTTTGGCTATGCCAGGGAATTTCATGTGGAAAGATACTGGCGTGAGGCGCGACTGATGAAACTGGCGCCAATCTCTCAGGAAATGATTCTTAATTATCTGGCTGAGCACGAATTGGGATTGCCCCGCTCATACTAGGGATGAAACACCTGGTTAATGTCCCGAAAAACCTGACAGGCTGTTATCATCTACTAACGTAAAGCTGCTCCATACAGCAAACCAGAGGTAAGCAATGCTGAAGCAACAATTAAAGAAACAATTTATCGCTCTTGCGCTGTCACTGTCATTGACTGCAGTGGGCATGGCTGCTTCGGCTCAAGACATCAATCATGATCCGGAGTTTCAGAAGGTCGAACCCTTTCAGGTATTCGACAACCTCTATTATATCGGTGCCAAATGGGTTGGTTCATGGTTGCTGGTGACGGATCAGGGCCTGATCGTCTTTGACGCCATGTATGAAGGGCTCACCGACCTGGCCATTGAAAACATTCGCGATCTGGGATTCGACCCCAATGACATCCGCTATCTGATTGTTTCCCACGCCCACTATGACCATGTGGGTGGTGCCCTGAAATTCCAGCAGGAGTTTGCCGCGGTGACCATGATGACCGAGGCGGATTGGGCGATGACAGAGCAACCCGCGGTCTATCGTGACTATCCCAAGCCAATCCGGCATCTGACGGTCAGCGATGGCAGTACGCTCAACCTCGGTCGCACCCGGCTGCGATTCATGATTACGCCTGGTCATACGCCGGGCGTGCTTTCGACCATGTTTACAGTTTATGACAACGGTTATCCTCACAACGCATTCCTGTTTGGCGGAGTCGGGCTGAACTTCGAGGGAGTCGAGTTGGCACAGGCCTATGTGGATAGCGTCAGACGCATGCAGCAGATCTCAGATATCGAGGTGAATATCACCAATCACCCGGAGCAGGGTGAGTTGTTTGAACGCTATGAAATGTTGCAGCAAAGGGAAGATGGAGATCCCCACCCCTTTGTGGATCCGGAAAGCTGGGATGCGTTTCTGGACATGCGACTCACCCTCGGCCTGGAAAAGCTGGAAGCAGAGCAGGCAGCAGCCAACTAAACCATTCGTTCTAGTTGTCCTTACGCAGGAAAAATTCCCTGGTGGGTTCATCGGCCGGAAAATAACTCTCTATCAATAGTTCTTCCATGCCGATATCCAGGGCAGAGCCAAACTGACTGACAGTCGTAAAAGTTTTAAGAGTCAAGTCTCCCAGTTTAAAATCCACCGTGAGCATGGGTCCATCATCTGGAGTCTCTTCCGGTTGTTGCCAGTGCCCGGGCGGGTCCAGTTCAATCAGCTTTTCATAGAGCTTTTGGTGTGCCGGTTTGCCATAGGCAAGTACCTGCTTGCGTAGTCTGCGTAGCAGGTGGCTGGACACTTCTTCCCAGTTGGCAACCAGTGGCCGGAACATATCCTCACGAAACAGCGCTTCCATCAGATTATGAGTTGGTATTTGTTCCAGGTTCCCCAAAGCCAGGGACATCAGTTTTTGTTGCGCCTGGTTCGCCATCAACAGGTTATAGCAGCCATCCATGACCAGAGCCGGATAGGGATTGTGGTTGTCGAGAATCAGGTCCAGGGCGTTACGCACAGCCTCCATTTCTTCACTCTGCAGATCCAGCTCACTATAGGCGGCCGCATAGCCACCCGAGTTCAAGAGCAGATTGCTGTCTTTCAGGGGCAGGTTCATGACATCGGCTAGGCGCAGCAGCATCTCCCGGCTGGGATTGGTGCGGCCGGTTTCAATGAAGCTGATGTGTCGGGACGACACATCGGCCAGCAGGGACAATTCAAGCTGGGACAGCCGATTACGTTTGCGGTACTCACTGAGCAAGGGCCCGACAGCAGGCATGACAGTCTCCCAAATAGCGATAAGTCGGCTTATTCTAGGGTAGGAGATTCGTCAAAACCATTACCTGCAAGGTAATGGGCCAGGCCAGGCTGCTAAGGCGTTTCAGGCAGTCTGGGAGGTTCGATCTGCCATCTGGCATAGGTTCGCCGTGCTGCGCTCAACTCCTCGCTGTCCAGCCGGCGCTCCACACGATTGCGGAACGCTTCCGCTTCCGGGTGTTCATGCAACAGGGCCATACTCGCCCAGGCATGGGCCATGGCATAGTCCCGCTCCACAGGATCACCGTCGAAATACATATTGGCCAGTGCAAAAGCGGAATTGGCATGCCCGCCGCGGCCGGCCGCGCTAAACCAGGCAATGCCGGTTTCCACATCCTCAATGACACCGGACCCCTCGATATACAGTGAGCCCAAATTGGCCTGGGCGGCCAGATGCCCCTGCAAAGCCGCGGCCTCGGTCCATTTAAATGCCTGCTCAAGGTCCTGTTTCACTCCCTGTCCGGTGAAATAGAGAATGGCCAGGTTATATTGCGCCAGATCCAGCCCGTTTTCCGCGGCAACGGAGAATTCACGAAACGCAGTCTGGTAATCGCCACGAAATACCGCATCCAGACCCTCTTCATAGTCGGCAAGGGCTACATTAGACACACCGAACACTAACAACAGCGCGAAAAGTGAATTGCGGTACTCCATAGACAAATTCCCGGGTTCAAAACTGCTTATCACTATGAAATTGCAGCGATTTCGCTATAATACCGCCCCTCGATTGAGCCGCCTAGGGCTGGATGTGAAGTGCAGGGTCCACTGACCTGAATCGAAGGATCTAGGCAAAATACAAGCAATTACGCACCCGTAGCTCAGCTGGATAGAGTACCTGGCTACGAACTAGGGGGTCGCACGTTCGAATCGTGCCGGGTGCGCCACACACAAAAACGCCCGCTTTAGCGGGCGTTTTTGTGTGTGTCACACCCGGCCGATTCCACGTGCCCGTTCGAAAGCTGCGCAGCAGCGCAGACGTCGAGCGCAGCGAGACGCCCGCAGGGTGAGGAATTTGCGCCCACGCAAATTCCGAATCAATCGTGCCCCCTCCGACCCACAAGCTATGTCGAAGCCACGAACAAGCGGGCGTTTTTGTGTGTGTCACACCCGGCCGATTCCACGTGCCCGTTCGAAAGCTGCGCAGCAGCGCAGACGTCGAGCGCAGTGAGACGCCCGCAGGGTGAGGAATTTGCGCCCACGCAAATTCCGAATTAATCGTGCCCCATCCGCCCCACAAGCTATGCCGAAGCCACGAACAAGCGGGCTTTTTTGTGTGTGTCACACCCGGCCGATTCCACGTCCCCGTTTGAAAGCTGCAAAGACGCCACTTCCCCCAATCCCTGTTGAAAATCCCCGCCAAATCCTCTCCAATAGCCCTCAGAGGAGTCCACTATGACAATAACCAATAAAATCCTGTTACTACTGATCTCAGTATTAGTCAGCACCCTATCCCTGGCCAATGAAGGCACGATCGCCTTCGTAGGAGCCACCATCATCGACGGCACCGATGCCGAGCCCCTCCAAAACGGCGTACTGGTCATTACCGATGGCAGGGTGCGAACGGTTGGACCGCGCAGTGCGGTGACTATTCCGGCCGATGCCGATGTTATTGATGTGACGGGCAAATACATCATGCCTGGCCTGATCAACGCCCACGGTCATGTGGGGGCAACTATCGGCTTGAATGCCAATGGTGGCTACACACGTGAGAATTTGCTCAGGCAACTCAGTCTGTATGCACGTTATGGTGTGACCACGGTGAACAGCCTGGGTGGCGATGAAGACGCGGGATTCGCACTGCGCAATGAGCAGTACGACCCGGCTCTTGATCGGGCCAGGATCTTTGTGGCCGGGTCTGTGGTAAGTGGCAACAGTGAACAGGCCATTCGGGATGAGGTCAATCGCAACGCCGACATGGGCGCCAATTTCATCAAGACCCGCATCGATGACAATCTGGGTAGTACCCCCAAAATGCCGCGGCCACTGTTCGACGCCCTGGTGGACCAGGCCCATCAACGCCGCCTGCCTGTGGCCGTGCATCTGTTCTATCTGGACGATGCAAAATACATGCTTGAGGCCAACGCCGATTTGATTGCCCACAGCATTCGCGATTTGCCCGTGGATAGCGAGTTCATTCAGATGGCAGAGCAGGCGGGTGTCTGCTACATCCCGACTCTGACCCGCGAGGTTTCGACTTTTGTTTATGAAGACGTGCCCGAGTTTTTTTCCGACGCCTATTTCCTTAAGGAAGTGGATCCAGCGATCCTGGTTGAGCTGCAGCAGCCGGAACGTATGTCACGCATGGCCAACAGCCGCTCGGCACAAGCCTACAAGGAAGGACTGGAAGTGGCCCTGGCCAATGTGGGTGCCTTGCATGCAGAGGGAATCCCCATTGCCATGGGTACGGACACTGGACCTCCCGCGCGATTCCAGGGCTATTTTGAGCACATGGAAATGCAGTTGATGGCTGACGCGGGCATGTCGCCGCTGGATGTGATTCGGGCATCAACGGGTGTTGCTGCCGAATGTATCGGGGTCGGGGATATTGGTACGCTGGAACCGGGTAACTGGGCCGATTTTAATGTGCTGACAGCCAATCCTGCTGCCGATATTGCCAACACCAAGACTATCGAGAGTGTGTATATCGCAGGAAACCAGGTTCCCGACTAGTCGGTTTTACCTGGCGATCAATTCCAGCGACGACTGCAGTAAGACATTGCAGCCTTTTTCAACGTCATGCCAGTGGCTCCATTCATCAGGTGCGTGGCTGACGCCACCGACACTGGGAATAAACAACAGTCCGGTTGGGGTGATGTCGGTGAAAAACTGTGCGTCATGTCCGGCGCCACTGGGCATGACCAGGGTCTTGTAACCGAAGTTTTCCGAGTGCTTCTTGAGCAGGGCAATCATGTCTTCGGAGCAGGGCTTCGGTTCCAGCCAGCTCATCTGGTCGTATTCAAACATCAGTTTGTGACGACGAGCGATCGAGGAACAGACTTTCCTGCAGGCATCGGCGAGCGCGTGCATCACTTCTTCTGACATGTCTCTGCCCACCAGGGTGAAATCCACTTCACCCGGCACGGTATGGGCAAAACCGGGCTTCAATTCCACACTGCCGATAGTCAACCGACTCTTGTCGGTACCTTCCTCATCAATAATGCGGTGGATTTCGTGGGCAAAATCGGCCACGCCCATAAACGCATCGCTGCGCAGGTTCATGGGAGCCGTACCCGCATGGTCTGCCTTGCCAATAAATTTAATCAGCCATTTGAATACACCGGAGATGCCTTCAACCACGCCTATGGTATTTTTTGTTTGCTCCAGTACTGGTCCCTGTTCGATGTGTAGTTCCAGAAACCCAACCACTTCCGCCGGATCCAGTGCGGCCTCAACGGCCAGGTGATAGGGAAGCTGGCAGGCCGCCATGGCATCCCTGAGCATCTCGCCATTGTGATCCTTCGCTCGCTCCAGCCAGTCGAGTGTCAGTTTGCCAGTTAGTGCCTGGGCGCCGAGCATGCCGCCAAAGCGGCCTTCCTCTTCACTGGTGCCAATGACTGTGATGGCATGCTCCAGTGGAATCTCCGCTTCCTGGATGACGCGGATACATTCCAGCCCTGCGATCACTCCCAGCACTCCATCGAACATGCCGCCGGCGGGCACCGAATCCAGGTGAGAGCCAATCAAGAGTGTCCTGGCGTTTTCGGGACCATATCTGCCAATGACGTTGCCCGCGCCATCCATTTTCACGGACAGGTTCAGCTCCTGCATTCGATCCATCAGCCAGTGCCGGGCCTTCATGTCTTCATCACTGAAGCCCTGGCGGTAAATGCCCTGGTCTTCCGGGTTGTATCCAAACCGTCCCAGCGTGTAGAGATCCTGTTTGACCCGGTCGATATTGATTGCGACCAGCTCATCCACTGCTTGTGCTTGACTCATGCGGCCCATCCCAATTCTTTGGCTTTGTTCTCAGCCAATGCGGGCACATCAGCCTGAACAAAATGTTTATGTAATATTTGTACTCCCAGCAAGTGATTGATCACCGCGTCGATCTGAACTTTATCTGCTGCCGTGGTTTCCGGGTCATCGTGCCTGTCAAACAGGGCACAAATGCCATCGTATGAAAGCAGTCCCGCTGCTTCAACATTTTCCCTGGACAGGTGCTGATCGGCCAGTTCCCTCATTTGCTTCCATTTTGTTTCATCTGTGTGTGCAGGCGGAGCCATAAAGGCGAACTTTTCCCGTTTATAAAGGACTTCAGGGAGAATGCCTTTCATGGCTTCGCGTAACACGTATTTTTCCGTCCTGCCTTTTATGCGCAGCTCCGGTGGCAACTGCACGGCAAATTCTGCCAGATGATGATCCAGAAAGGCTGGCCTGGCTTCCATGGAATTGGCCATGTCGACCCGGTCACCACCCCAGGTCAGGATCTGTCCTTCCAGCATGGTTTTACACCACACATATTGCGCCTTATCCAGGGCATGTCGGCCTTCCAGTTGTTCCGTGTCCAGCGTGTCAGCAATAGCGGCACCCGGTTTGTAATCGCGCAAGGCCTCCCGTTTTTCCGCAGAGAGCAGGTCAGGCACCAGGTCGGCACAGGCTAGCCAGGGTTGCAGGCAGCTCGGTGTAAAACCCACGGTAAAATGCAGCGCCGCATCATCGACAGTGTTTTGCGACAGCATGGCGCCACTAAACAGGGCATTACTTTCATTGAGAAGAGACTGCCAGTTCGCTTTTTCTTCGGCGGAAAGTGTGTCCAGGCCATGGAGAAACATATCTCTGCGGAAGGCCGGATAGCCTCCAAACAACTCATCAGATCCTTCGCCGGTCATCACTACCTTGTAGTTGCTCTTGTTGACATGTCGGCTCATGAGCAGTTTGGCCACGGCGAGCGTGTTGTAGACTGTTCGTTCTGTGTGCCAAAGGGTTTCTTCCAGGTAACCGTACAGCTCGTTACCGGAAAGGCGCATAATGTCCTGTTCGGCTCCGCAGCTTTCTGCCATTTCCGTGGCAATGGGGCTTTCGTCGTAGTTCTTGTCATCGAAGCCTATGGTAAAAGCCCTGACCGGTCCCTGTCGGCAGGCAGATGCCAGGCCGATGATGGCGCAGGAATCGATGCCTCCGGAGAGGTAACTGCCGACGGGCACATCAGCCTCCAGCCGAAGCGCAACAGCCTCAAGCAAATGCTCACGGGTCTGGTTAATCGCGTCTTCTTCCGAAAGCTCTTTGCGCTCGGAAATTTTGGGGAAATTCAGGTCCCAGTACTTCCATTCCTTGACCTTCAATTCTCCGTTTTCACGTTTAATGTGTACCACATGACCCGGTTTGACCTGATGAATATCCTTAAAGGCTGTGGTACCAGGTACCATGGTCTGCATGAGCTGGTGGTACAGCCCCTGGTCGGTGAACTCGGCATTCACGTCGGGATGAGCAAAAAGCACTTTCAGCTCGGAACCGAACACGATGGAATCGCCGGTCCTGGTCCAATACAGGGGTTTGATACCGAATCGGTCACGTACCAGGTAAAGACTATCGTCACTCTTGTCATAGAGAGAGAAGGCGAACTCACCGCGTAACTGCTTCAGGGTTTCGTTCATGCCCATTCGCGGGAAGAGGTGCAATATGATTTCCGAATCGCTTTTGGTCGCGAAGCGAGCGCCATCTGCTGTGAGCCGCGCGCGTATGCGCTGATAGTCATAAAATTCGCCATTGTGGGCGAGCATCAGATTGCCATCGGCGCTAATAAAGGGCTGTCTGCCCCGGTCTTCATCGAGATCGATAATAGACAGGCGAGCATGACTAAAGCCCACTCCACGATCAGGCATGATTTTGTAGCCAAAGCCGTCGGGGCCGCGATGGTATTGAATGGCCGCCAGGTTAACCAGCAGCTGAGGATCAATCGATTTGTTTTCTTGCGCGTGCAAGATTCCAGCAATTCCACACATCGGAAAAGTTAGTGTCCTTGTTCTAGTGAGTTAAACGACATCCAGTACCCGGCCTTTGCGATGTACAAGGCAGGTAAGGAGAGCCATACGTATAAAAACAGCGCCACGTGCCTGGGAGAAATACCAGTTGAACGGCGTGTGGTCCAGGTCGGGCGAGAGCTCTTCACCTCTTGCCAGAGGGTGAAGAATGATTGCGCCTTCCTTGAAAGGAGTGTTGGTATCCAGCGAAAACGCCTTGCCGTAGGTCTGGAAGTCATCGCCGGTCCAGGCGATGGCGTTGATGTAGATCACATCCAGTTCTGAAACCATATCGGGAAAATTGGCTCCCCCCAGAGTGACATTGAGTCCACGGCTCTCCAGTTCCCTGATAAGATTGGAGTCTTTCTTTTGATCTTCGTCGCTGAACAGCACGACTTCGGAAAACGCATGGGGGAACATGGAAAATATCTTCAGTAGACTACGCACAGTGCGCATCTTTTCCGGAATGCCGATCACCCCAACCTTGATGCGTTGGCTGGCAGCGACATCTTTTTTGATCAACGCCGGGCGCCACTTGAAGATGGTGTACAGGTCAGCCATGGCCTGGGTAGGATGTTCATCGATTCCGTTGCCTGCATTAATGATCGGGATGCGGAGTGCATCTTTCATTTCGTTAAGTGATTTTTCCTTGTTGTCCCTGAGTACCACGCAATCGGCGTAGTTGTTAAACATCTCGCCAACGTCTGCGAGGGACTCGCCTTTGGCGATTCCTGTGGTAGAGCGGTCGGTGATCGACATGATGTCGCCGCCCAGGCGATGCCAGGCGCTCTCGAATGACAGGCGAGTTCGGGTGCTCGGCTCATAAAAAGCGCTGATCAGAACTTTGCCCTGCAGCGGATTGCTGAAGCGGTCCGGGTTGGCCTCGTATTTTGCGGCCAGCCGGAACAATTGCAGCAGGGTCTGGGCGTCAAACTGATCCGCCCTGAGAATGTGTTGGTCTTCCAATGGCAGGAGGTGATCGCCGTCTTCTACGATGGTGCGTAACAACGCTTTGGGGTGTGCGTCGCCTTGCACATCGGGCTTGTCCCGCGAAACGATCACAGCAGCGGTTGTGTCCATTGTCGGATTCCTTTCTTTATTCATTACCAGAGTTTCTTTTGTTTCCAGTCTCGCACCACCAGTGCGATCAGGATCAGAGGTGTCATGCAAGTCAGCAGAAGTGCCAACATCACCAGTCCAGTTAACACGGATACGGAAATCATGAGGCCTCCCTGAGTTTGCTCAATGATTTGAAATCAAATGTGTCGCGTTCGAAATAGCTGACAGTCACCATGGTCGCCAGTGAGACTGCGCACGATGCCAGTGCCGCCACATAGAAACCAATCTGGAAATAGGCGAGCAGGCCCAGTGAGCTGCCAGCGATCATGGCCAGAGTGGCTGCTCGTCCACTGGCCCAGGAATGATACAGACCAAACACAATCGGCCAGATCGCGCTGGCTACAAAAGCGCCGGTAAAATAAAGCAGCGAAGCGAGTGTCGTGAGCCGTGGAACACAAATCAACCAGGTCACTACACCGAGTCCCAGGATGATGAAACGGCCAGCTTTCAGGCATTGCTGGTCAGTGGCACCTGGATTGATGTGGCCGCGATAGATGTCCTGGGTGATCAGGTCGGCGGTGGCGGCAAGCAGTGAGTCCAGGCTGGAGGCCAGTGCCGAGAACACAACGATAAACACCACGATCGCGCCAGTTGTCCCCAGTATTCTGCCTGCAACCATGGGCCCAACCATGTCTGCTGCAGGCACATTGATACCCAGTGCTGGGGCTGCCAAGGCAATAAACCCGGCGACTATGGGGATCGGTAACCAGAATAGCCCAGCGATAAAATAAGCTTTTGCCCCGATGGTTGGGCCGAAAGCAAACGCCCGCGACCACCAGACATTGGAATGAAAGATTTCACCGACACCAAAAAGCAGGTTATTGAACAGGAACATGATTGCTGCAGGGAACAGCAGGCTTAGCAACATCGGGTTTTCGGCTTCGACCGTGCTGTGCAGGGATTCGAAACCAATATTGGTGATCACCAAATAGGCGATGATGATTATGCCCACCAGAATTATAATGGTTTGCACGAAGTCGGTGGCGATGACCGCCCTGAGTCCGCCCAGCAAGGTGTAAGACACACAGACGAACATGATGACGCTCATGCCAATAAGGTAGGGGACTCCGCTGAGGGCATTGACCAGGATTCCTCCAGCCATGCCGAGGCTAATCAGCCAACCAAATGCGTAAAACAGCGAGATGATCAAAAATACTCGCCAGGCGAAATTGCCATAACGTCGACGGATGAAATCGCCAGAAGTAAATCCGTGGGGTAGCAGTTGTTTGATGCGCTTGGCCATTGGTGCAAACAGCAGTAAGCCGACCGCGCCGAGGGAATAGCCGACCATCCCCCAGATACCCAACTGATAGGTGACCTGGGGAGCGGTCATGGTGGTGTTGCTGGTTACCCAGGTGGCCATGGCGGTCGCCGTGGCGAAGGCGAGACCAACGTTTCGACCGGCGAGCATGTAATCGTCGAGATCTTTGTTCTTGCGTCCCAACAGATAACCAAAAATAATCCAGGCGACACCAAAGATCGCCAGGATAATGAGAGCCAATGTGGGAGAGAGTGCGTAATCAAACATCCGCCGTGCCCTCACGTTTGGATCCCTGCAGGATCAGGACAACCAGCACGGTGAAAAGGATCAGACCAAGGCTGAAGAAAAAGCCGGCACGGGACAGTTGGTGATGTTCGACAGTTACCAGCAGCGGTTCAGTCAATGAATTTGGACCGTCAACGAGGCGGAAATAGTACTGACCATCTTCCTGCCCGGTTATGGTGAGACTGCCTTCGCTTTCTATTTCACGGTCTATCGAATTTCTGAAGTCGGGGGAACTCGCCTGCTGTAGGACCGGGCTGGACGGGGAACTGCTGAAGCTCCAGGAGAGCACAAAGTAGCCTTCCCGGGACAGGGGAGTATCAACTTCGAGGGAATTGGCGGATACGCAGGGGGCTACGGAGGTTGCCAGAATGAGCAACCACATTGACGAAACTGACCAGCTTGCTCTTCGCGAAGAGCGGATAAATCCTCCATAAACCGCGTGAATAGTGCCTTTCCGGCCAGGGGCCCGAGCAGCTGGCGATTATTCTCACGAGACGTTTGAAAGCGCGCAATCATATAGAATTAGTGCGCATTTGTCCATTTGTGTATCGTTAGTAGTTGAATTAATTAAATATTTCCAGCTCGTCACAAACAGTTAAAAAAGACATCGGGCACTTGGCTTTGTCTGTGACGACAATTCGGATTTCACCAAAGAGTGAGGAATGCCGCCATGACTTCATCGTTTGGGCAAAGTATCAGGGCAATTGGCTGGTTTGTGCTGATCGTTTTTGCTTGCTTGCTCCTGCTGATGTATCAGATCTCCAGAACCGGGGAGGGACAGATCGATGAGCAGCATGCTGATTTTCAGCTTGTGCAGCAATTACTTGACGATGCCCGGCTGGAACTGCTGGACAGTTACAGCAGCAGTGGAAACTGGTCCGGGGATGTGGATCGCGGCTTTGTAGCCAGCGCCCTGGAGCCAGGCCCGCGAGCGCTGAACCTGTTTCAAATCGCGCAGCGAGGCGATGAGCTGTCAGGAGAACTGGCCGCAGCCGTCCGCTTTGTCGCTGACAATATCGGCAATGGCCAGATTGCGTGGTTTCCCACGGCCGATGAAATCCTCAGCCCAGACTATCGGGTGCAGCCGATGTCAATCAACCAGCGAACCGGCGAGATCGAATCTCCACGCCTGCTCATCTTGCGACCGTCTGACCAGAGGGTCTTTTACGGTTGGGTAGCTTTCTAGCTCTGGCTACCGGAAGAAAATTCCCATGCTTAAGGGCAAGGGTTTTCACCGGCCACCGGCGTCGCGCCTGATGGCAGGAAACGGCAGGGATCGGCTTCTTCCAGGGTGACTCGTGCACCGATTCTGATCAGGCTGCCCACACTGGGAGCCTGGAAGAAATGATAACCCTCCCTTGATGTCATCCAGGCAGAAGGACCGCCAACAAACTTGTTTGCTGATTCGGTTTCCGACTTGATGCGGGAAACCAGGGCCTCGTATTCTGCATCGCCCTGTCTCTTGCCACTGAAACTACCCAGATCACCACTGGCTACGAATACGCCATCGACGCCTTCCACCGCAGCAATTTCATCCGCCGCCGCGGTGCCTTCGAGGGTTTCGATCATGGCGATAATCATCACATTATCGTTCCAGGTCTGGCGATAATCCCGGCCCCACAGACGCCCATACTGTCCACCGCCCTGGCTGCGTCTGCCCTGGGGTGGATATTTGGCGAATTTCACCGCGTTTTCCATTTTCTCGGCGGTATCGACCATGGGCACGATGATGCCCAGCGCGCCAATGTCGGTAGCTTTCTGCAAGTCACCTTCGGTGGCATCTGGAATACGGATAAAGGGAACGGCAGGCGCATCGCGGCAGGCCCAGATCATTCGGGCTACATCGGTATAGTTCAGGGGGCTGTGTTGCATCTCGATCCAGATAAAATCAAAGCCCGCATTGGCCATGGCGCAGTAAACATCCGGGTCAGAGGTATCCACCGTGCCTCCAACCACCTGTTGGCCCTGGGCAAGCTTGGTTTTGACTGTGTTGTACATGCGGGAGTTCTGGGCATAGGCGGAGCTGGCCAGCAGCGTGCCCAGCGCAGTAAAAAGAATCATCACAATTGAGAGTCGGGTTTTCATTGTTGTTTTTCCTCTCTGGAAACGAAAAGGGTAGAGCGACTTTCCAGCATAGCGATTTCTGCCCAGGAACAGAAGAAAATTGCTGTTCTGGCTCCTTACCCGAACCCCGTGTTGAATCAGTACTCCCTACGCAGACCTCCATGCTAGGCTGTGCTGGACCAACCAACCAGTAGAGTGTGTGATAGAACCATGCCCGATCTCAGCCGTGAGCAGTCCCCGATTCCCGGAATCAAATTTGAAACGATTCAGGCCAACGGGATTCGTATGCGCCTGGCTGTGGCAGGCAAGGAAGGTCCGCTGGTCCTGCTAGCCCATGGCTGGCCGGAATCATGGTATAGCTGGCGTCATCAGATCACTTTTCTCAGCAACAATGGCTATCGAGTCGTGGCTCCTGATATGCGCGGCTATGGAGGAACGGAAGCTCCGCAGGCAGTCGAAGACTACGATATCAAAACTCTCTGTGATGACATGGTGGGCATACTGGATGCACTCGGAGAAAGGCAGGCCATCCTGATGGGCCATGACTGGGGTGCGATCGTTGCCTGGCATGCAGTGCTTTATCATCCGGAGCGATTCACTGCACTGGTGGCCATGAGTGTGCCGTATGCAGGCAGGCCCAAAGAATCCCTGATAGCCGGCTATCGCAAGCGCTTCGGTGACAATTTCTTCTATATGCTCTATCACAATGAGCCAGGAGGCGTGGCAGAAGCGGAATACGATGGCGATCCCCGGGCCATTCTCAGCAGGCTGTATCTCTCTCCTGATTCTCCCCGGGAAGCGCCGCTCATCACCGACAAGCAGCGCAGCGCCGGAGGCTGGATTGGTCGGCTGGGTGCGGCCAAAGGATTGCCGGACTGGCTACAGCAACAGGATCTGGATTACGTGGTGGAGCAATTTGAATCTTCTGGCTTCAGGGGAGGGGTGAACTATTATCGTAACCTGCAGCGCAATTGGGAGATCACAGAAGATCTGGACCCCACCATCAAAGTGCCTACGCTGTTTATCGCCGGGGAAAAAGACATGGTGATCGCCCATGCCACCCATCAGCAGCTTCAGGATGCAATGAGTCGTGTCGTCCCCAATCTGCACGAAGTGCTGCTGCTTCCAGACATTGGTCACTGGGTGCAGCAGGAAGCACCCGAGGAAACCAATCTGGCGGTACTGGAGTTTCTCAGGCAGCTCTGAAGCTCATGTTATTCCTGCCTGATTGGCAATAGCAGCTCAGTGCCGGGAGCCCGCTGCACGTCGAAAGCTTTCAGGGTGATTGCCACATAGTTGTAATAACCAATCAGGCCGACCAGATCCATAACGCCTTCCGGTCCAAAAATTTCCAGTGCCTGGGCAAAAGTTTCGCTGCTGACTTTTTCTTCACTGATCACCTCCCGGGCGAACTGCACAATGGTTTGCTCGGTGGCACCGAAGCCCTCGATTGGAGGCAGAGTCTGCAAGTCCTTGCGGAACCGCACCACATCGATGATCTCCTGCTCCAGACCGGCCGTGCGAGCGAGCGGTTCATGGGCGCTGTATTCGTATTGATTGTCGATTTCCCGGGCAGTGGAAATTATTGCCAACTCGGTGAGACGCTGGTCCTTGGCAGTGCCGTAGCGAACTCGTTGCCGCAAATCGAAAGTTGCTTCGGCCAGTTCCGGGCTGTGCATCCACATGCCGATCGGTCCGCGCAGACCAGTCTCGTAACCTGTACCTGGACTCACATAAGTGTCGAATGCTCGCTTTCCCGCTTCGTCAAGGTCGGCTCGCTGTACTTCAGGGAGTCGTGCCAGTGAATCCTCGTAAATATCGTCGGGTAAGTCGCTTTCTGTCATGGTGCCGGGCATGGTGAAACCCGACTCTGCTGCCAGCACCGTTTGCATGGCGAACAGGGATGAAATTGCAGCGAGCAGTAATATTAGTGGGAGCTGCCTTGCGGCTATTTTTTCTTGCGTGGATGTCTTCATGGGAATCCTTGCCTGCTCAGGTCATGATAGTTGTCAAACCCTCGACAGCTCGATCAACATGAGCTGCCGTATTATAGATAGTGGGGCATAGACGTACGCCACCGGTGGCAGCCCCTGCAATACCAAACTCGGTATAGAGACGATTACTGATCGTGCCCCCCGTGCCAGGTTCGGCGCGAGTGATGCAAACACCATGGCTGAGTTCCGGGGCATGGGGAGTCAGCAGTTCCAGACCAGCTTCCGCGATGCCATCCTTCAACCTTTGGGCCAGATAACGAATTCTTTGCTCGATGCGTTGCGGGCCGATTTCATTGTGGATCTGGGCAGCAACCCCCAGGGCTGCAAGCGCTGCATCGTCTCGTTGGCCCAGTGATTCAAACTTGCGAGCACCGATGAGATCCGTCTCGGCATCGTTACCCCAGCCGGGGGCGATTGTGCTGGCCCAGATGCGGTCGATATTGTCACCCTTCACATACAGCAAACCCACTTCTTTCGGACCCATATACCATTTGTGTGCGCTGGCGCTGTAGGAGTCAACTCCCAGTTCATTCAGGTTCAGATCCTGGGCTCCCCAGGATTGGGCGCCATCCAGGTGTACGTAAATTCCTCGTTGATGTGCTGCGTTTACCAGTTCTGCCACAGGAAGCTTTTGTCCACTGACATTGGACACATGAGTAATAGACAGCACCCGGGTGCGGTCGGAAAAGCTGGCTGTGAAACTGTCGATCAGGGATTGTTGGGAATCAGGCTTGATTGGGGTGCTGACGCGTTTCACAGAGATGCCGAAGCGTGCAGCCCTTGCATCCCAGGCGACATTATTGGTGGGATGATTTTGATCCCAGAGTAGCACCTCGTCGCCCGCCTGCAACGCCAGGCCATTGTTGACGATGTTGTTGGCTTCGCTGGTGTTTCGCACCAGGGCAACTTCATCAGCGCTAACCTTCAACTGTGAGGCAACCAGCGAGCGGCTTTGCTCGAGCAGATCGCCAAACTTTGCCCGATTGTTAAACGAGCAATCCTGGTCGATGTCTGCGGTATATCGGCTCACGTCTTCGCTGACTGCGCGAAACGAAGGGCAGAGGTTTGCAGCATTCATGGGAACTGCGCTTTCCTTGAAAGAAAATTGTGCACGCACCATTTGCCAATAATCCTCGCCCGTGGCCTGGGCGTTGGCGAGCGTGGACAGGAGCGAACTCGATCCAGCCAGGATGGCAGTTGAATGTTTCAGGAATTCCCGGCGGCTTTGGGTGATCTTCATCTTGAGGGCTCCGCTGTTTATTGTTTTTCAAGCCCAAGACTAACCGAAGCGCTTGCCCTAGGGAACCGAATTTGGTGGCACAGGGGAACTGATATTTTTGCCAGACATACCAGGGTGGGGAGGCAGGTGGAGGGTGTGCTTGACGATATTAACAAGCGCCAGATGTCTTTTTAATCAGACTACCCGGATTTTTCTCAACTCTTCAATTTGCGCCTCGCTATAGCCCAACTCCTGCATAATTTGCCCAGTGTGTTCTCCGAGTATAGGAGCTCTGTGCCTGATCTCGCCGGGGGTATGGGAAAGTTCAACGGGAGTCTTCATCAGCGGCGCGGGCTTATCAAGGCCCGGATATTCGGTTTCCTGAAACAGGCCCTTGGCCGCGATATGGGGGTCTTCCAGGACCTGCTGGGGAGAGAGCACCGGGCCAGCGGGGAGGCGGGCTGCTTCCATGGCTTCGAGTACTTCCTCGGTGCTGCGTTCTGCGCACCATTGGGCCAGTCGCTCGCTGATGACTTCACCGTGGTCCCCACGGCTGATGTCGTCCTGGAATCTCGGGTCGTCCAGCCAGTGGTCTTCTCCCATTAAATCGGCCCAACGCTTGAACAGAGGGCCACCTACAGATTGCACCAGCACCCAGCCATCGGAGGTCTTGAAAGTATCTGCCGGAGCTGAAGTTTGTGAACGATTGAGGGTCGCGACGCGATTGCGCTGAATAGCGGCTTGCTCGATCAGCGTTCCGTTCATCATGGTCAGCGCCGTGTTAAACAGGGAACCCTCGACAACCTGGCCTTTGCCGGTTTTCTGCCGTTCGAACAGGGCCGCCATGGTGCCAAAAGCGGAAAGGCTTGCGGTGCCGAAATCAATAAAAGGCGCATAGGCCTTGACCGGTTGGTCGGGAGTGCCGGACATATACATATTCCCGGACATGGCCTGGCCAAGTCCGTCGAAGCCAACCCGGTTTTCATAGGGGCCACCGCTGCCAAATGCGGAGATCATGGTGAGGATAATGTCTGGCTTGATGGCGACAAGGCTGTCGTAGTCGAGACCCATGGCTTGCAAAGTGTCCGGCGGCAGGTTGGCAACCACCACATCCGCGGTAGCTACCAGTTTTTTCACGATCTCCTTCCCTTCTGGTTTCATGGGATTGAGCGTCAGGCTTTTCTTGTTCCTGGCCAGCTGCAGGAATAGTGCTCCATCACCTTCATCGGTTACCGGTGACAGGAACCGGTCCTCTGAGCCATCGACTTTTTCAATTCGAATCACGTCGGCTCCCAGGTCGGATAACAGCGTGGCGCAGTAGGGACCAGCGATATAACGACCGAAGTCGAGGACGCGAACACCGTCAAGAATCTTGCTCATATGCGGGAATTCCTACTTGGCTGTGCTGAAGTTTGCAACTCTCTCCCCTGAGCTTCACGGGAGTCTGCCGAGATTGGCTGGGAATGGTAACATAAGCCATTAATATTGCTAATAAAAATGGATTTGCCTAATTATTGTACAATACCATTGCGTTTTGTGAGGCAGTTAACGCCTTTAGTGTCAGCCCTTTAGCATAATGCCCGCAAATGAGACGCTTTTCACAAAGACGCCATTTTCCACTCAAGAAATTTGAATTGGTCGTTTTGGGTTTGAATGTATTATCGGAGTCAGCGCCAGATGTCTGCGGCTAAGAAAGAACCACCAAAACAAGCTCTGTCAGAACTTCAGTCCATACTGAAAAAGCCTTACCAGGATGTCTGCAACGTCTGCAAGGGTGAAGGCAAGATCACTGAGACCAGCACCTGCCCCAAGTGCAAAGGTTCGGGTCAGCGCCTGATCAGACTTTTGTAACACTTGCTAGCATCCCTGCTTCTATTTCTATTCGAGTATTTCCCCACCTTGTGCCGTAGTTTGGCCGCGGCTTATCGGGTGCTTTATTGCTTTTCGGTGTGCCGGGTGTAAGCTAGTTAGTCAGTTTCCTCCACCTATCAAGGTCTTTCAATGAATTCTGCTGCGCGTGTTCTGACTAAATTCGTTCTGTTTGCTTGCTTGTTGCTGCCTGGCCTGGTCTTTGCGGCTGAGCATCCGGGTTATGAGGTTGACCCGCAGCGGCGTACCACCGGTATTGGCAAGTTCTACATGGGTCGGGAAATCTCCTTTGTCATGGGGCACCAGGCGGCGGAATGGCTGAATCGTCCGGGTCGTATCCAGGAAGAGATGCCCGATGAGGTCGTGGCCAATATGAATCTCGAACCTGACGCCGTGGTCGCGGATATTGGGGCGGGTTCGGGCTACTTCTCATTTCGCATTGCCAGGGTGGTTCCCCAGGGCAAGGTAATGGCAGTCGACATCCAGCCGGAAATGCTGCAGCTAATCGCCGAGCGGATGGAAGCGGAAAACGTGAGCAATATTGAGCGGGTTCTGGGTGCGGTGGATGATCCCAACCTGCCTCCTGAATCTATTGATGCAGCCCTGATGGTGGATGCCTACCATGAGTTTTCTCATCCTTTCGAGATGATCGATGGCATTAACCGGGCCCTGAAACCCGGTGGCCGGATTTTCTTGCTGGAGTACCGTGGTGAAGACGCCAGTGTGCCCATACGCCCGTTGCACAAGATGACTGAAGTTCAGGCGGTGAAAGAAATGAGTGTGTTTGGGCTGGAATGGACTGACACTCTGGATTTCCTGCCCTGGCAGCACATGATGATTTTCACCAAACCCGAATAGCACTCCCGACGGTTGCTTACCCGACAGGTAATCGATTTGTCACAGTAACTCCCTATCATTGACCCCACGCACTGAATTCCAGCGAGGCAGCGGCACTCTTTGCCAGGTTTCGCTCTGATTCTGTAACGTTTTATTGCTTCGGTCGTCTTATTAGTCAAGAACGTTAAACAGCTTAATCAAACACCGCATGGCCATACCGCCGTTGATGGGGTTAAACAACATGAGACTTTACAGATTCAGCAGCTTGCACGCTCCAGCCAGCCGGCTGATTTCCAGAATGACGCCCAGAGCGCGAAGGCTTTATGCCTTGCTCGAAGGCAGCTTATTGCTGGTCCTGGCAACGACTATCGCTCTGTACGTGCAGTTCTGATTCACCGCTACAAAGAGGCTGGCGGGTCTGCACTGCCAGCCCCGGTGTTTCACACCCCCTTCATTCAATTCGGGATCGCGGCACTGTAGTTCAGCCTTGTCTTCGAATTCTGATTTGCTGGTTTTCCCTTCCAGGTAAGATTCAACCCTTTGTTTGAGCAAGAGCCCAGGTTTAACGGCCAGGCGGCAATGGCTCAGTTTGAAATTGAAAACCGAGGTTGGTCGGATGAGCAATCGCCTGGTCTGTTTCTGGACACGCCGTAAACCCGGGCCCAGCCACAGATCATAGATCTGTGGCGTTCGATTGTCGCTGCAAGCTCACGCTTGCAAAACGCTCGATCTCACCCCTGGGGGCTCGAAAGCAGCATGACCGCCAAGGATGGCGGGAATGCAGGAAATGCAGGAGCAATTTCCTGCCCCTGCTGCTCACGGTCCTGAAACAGACCAGCCGATTCCTCATCCTGATAAAGTCAGTGATATTTTCAAGTAGAGCCATTACCGCACAAGCTGCCATTTTGCGCTGCTCAGGTGAGTAGGAGATAATGGATGCTTTGCGAAGCCCGTTCCGGTCAGGATACTCAGGGCTCTCGCTCAATCGCATTCATTCACCAACCGCAGAGGAATTTGCATGCAGCGCGAATCGATGGAAGTAGATGTTGTTATCGCCGGGGCCGGGCCTGCTGGCCTGACTACCGCCTGCAAGCTGCTGCAGCTCGCCCGGGAAAACGAACAGGAGATCTCGGTTTGTGTACTGGAAAAAGGCTCGGAAGTGGGAGCGCATATTCTTTCTGGTGCAGTGTTTGAGCCGGGGCCACTAGAGGAGTTGTTTCCCGATTGGCAGGAACGGGGTGCGCCACTCAATACCCGGGTAACGGGTGATGATGTGTATTACCTGCCCGGACCTGAATCCAGCTTTAAATTTCCAGGCTTCCTCGTGCCGCGCCCCATGCACAATCACGGCAACTATATTATTTCCCTGGGCAGACTCTGTGGCTGGTTGGCGGAGCAGGCCATGGAGTTGGGTGCCGAAGTGTTTCCAGGGTTTGCTGCCGCTGAAGTGCTCTACAATGAAGATGGCAGCGTGAAAGGTGTCGCCACCGGAGACATGGGAGTAGACAGCAAGGGAGAACAAAAACCCTCATTTGAACCTGGCTTCGAATTTCATGCCAAATACACCATTTTTGCAGAAGGCTGCCGGGGGCACCTGGGCAAGGAATTGATTGAGAAGTTCAAGCTGGACAAGGACAGCGACCCCCAGCACTACGGCATCGGCATCAAGGAAGTCTGGGAGATTGCGCCGGAAAAACACCAGGAAGGTCTGGTCGTACACACAGCCGGGTACCCCATGACGGGCGCGTCCTATGCGTCGACCAGTGGTGGTTTTCTTTATCATGTTGAAGGGAGTCAGGTGTCACTCGGTTTGATTGTGGATCTTGGTTACAGCAATCCGCACATCAGCCCTTATGACGAATTCCAGCGATTTAAACACCATCCCGTCATCAAGCAATACCTGGAAGGTGGCAAGCGCATCAGCTATGGCGCGCGGGCGATCATCAAGGGCGGGCTGAATTCCCTGCCCAAGATGACTTTCCCTGGCGGCCTGATCATCGGCTGCGATGCAGGCACACTCAATGCTGCCAAGATCAAGGGTAGCCACACGGCCATGAAGTCGGGCTTGCTTGCAGCAGAATCTCTGTATGAGGCGTTGCAAAGTGAATCGCCTGCAGCAGAACTCACCGAATTTTCCACCCGGTTCAAAGAATCAGATCTCTACACTGAGCTTCACAAGACCAGAAATTTTAGTGCCGGGTTCCATAAGCTGGGATTCTGGCTGGGAAGTGCCCTGGTTTTCATTGAACACAATATTTTTATGGGAAGGTTTCCATTTACGTTCCGTGACCAATCAAAAGACCATTGCCAATTGAAACCAGCAGCAGAGTCTCCAAAGATCGACTATCCAAAACCGGATGGCGTCATCAGTTTCGATAAACTCTCTTCGGTGTTTATTTCCAATACCAACCACGAAGAAGATCAACCCTGTCATCTGCAGTTGATCGACCCCTCTGTACCCATTGATGTGAACTTGCCGCTCTACGACGAGCCGGCGCAGCGCTATTGTCCTGCTGGAGTCTATGAAGTGATTGAGGATTCAGAGGGTGGCAAGCGTTTTCAAATCAATGCGCAAAACTGTGTGCATTGTAAAACCTGCGACATCAAAGACCCTGCACAAAATATTCGCTGGGTTGTACCAGAAGGTGGCGGCGGGCCGAACTACCCGGCTATGTAGCAACCGGGCAGCTTTTCCATACGGCTTTTCGATTATTAGTTCAGGTCACCGTCACGCCAGTAACGTGTGCCCTTGATGGTGGCCTGCAGTGCCAGCCCAGATTGGGTGAGTTGGTACACGGTGACATTGTCCACGATCGCTTCTCCACCGACGGCTGCGCCGAGATCGCCGGCTTTGGCAGCAGCATCTGCCTGACCGCCCACAGAGAGTCCGACATCGACAAAGCGATTGAGGGCATCTTCATCATGAAAGACGAAAACCGCACGAAAATCTTTTACTCCTGCGCCCAGGCCAATGCCGACCTCGCCCATGCGCATGTAAATGTCTTCGTTTGCTGCATTGTCATGGACAACTCCCACTCCACCGCCAAAACTGGCCAGTATCAGGTTCACATTGGCATTGGTGAACACGGCATAGCCTGCGGCACTGCCGATCTGAACCCGGGTATCGGGTTTTAACGCATACAGTTCCGCAAGGACTTCCTGTCGCATGTCCTGGATGGCCTGGCGTCGTTCTGCCGGACTTCCTCCTGTCAGGCCCGTGGCCGTACAGGCGCTTAACAGCACCAGCAGCAAAGCCATTACGGTGAGGTTTCTGGAATTCATGTTGTTCTCCACTAATGAAATTCTCTGCTTGTATCTGGATCGGCCTGGAGTGAAGTATCTGGATTCTAGCTGGACCGATGGATGGAAAAATCTACCATGTCATACAGTGCCCGGCGATATTCGGAATCCGGTATGGCTTGCAGGCAATCTCTGGCCATCTCTGCCTGTTTTTCAGCCAGGTCCCGAGTGTAATCCAGCGCGCCCGAGTCGCCTACGATCTGGATCACATCACGCAGGTCCTGCTCGTCAATTTTGTCCGCCAGCAGGCTGCGGCGAATCAGTTGCAGGTCACTCTGGTTAGCCTGTTGCATGGCATACACCAGTGGCAGGGTGGGTTTGCCCTCAGCCAGATCGTCCCCCACATTCTTGCCCAACTCATCAGTATCCCCATCGTAGTCCAGCACATCATCGATAAGCTGGAAGGCAATGCCCAGATGCCGGCCAAATTTTTGTAGTGCCTCGGCTACGGCTTGATCTGCTCCGGCCAGGATCGCTCCACACTCCCCGGCGGCCTGAAACAAGATGGCCGTCTTGTTTTCAATGACGCGCATATAGTCTGCTTCGCTGGAGTCGGGGTTGGATTTGGACAGTAGCTGCAACACTTCGCCCTCGGCGATCTTGTTGGTGGTGTCGGCAATGATTTCCATGATTTTCATATCACCGATGGCAACCAGGATCTGAAAAGACCGTGAGTAGATAAAGTCGCCGACCAGAACACTGGAGGGATTGTTCCATTCGGCATTCACTGTGGGTCGGCCCCGCCGCAAGCTGGACATATCCACCACGTCATCGTGCAGCAGGGTAGCCGTGTGAATGAACTCGATGACCGCAGCCATGGCAATATGCTTGTCGGATTTGATTCCGCAAGCTCTTGCGGCCAGCAATACCAGCAGGGGGCGCATGCGCTTGCCGCCAGCTTCCACGATGTAATGGCCAATGTTTTCCACCAGGTCAACTTCCGAGTAGAGTTGATCCACGATGAAATCATTGACGGCGAGGAAGTCGGACTCGACAACTGATCGAAGTTTCATGTTCATTGGCGACTGGCCATCTGGCTTGGTAGCTGTGTCAGTGGTACTGCCTGGGTAATCAGGTTGGTGAACGGCCTGGAGTGCACGAAATAGGGCGCCTCAAATCGAATCGGCATGCTATGGAGCCAGCTATGGGCTGTCAAGTCGGCGCTGGCCCGGAACAGGGGGCAAGTTTACCTGTCTCGGGCGGTCTAAACCCCTTGATTTTCACTTGCTTAGGGGCATTCGATCCCGTAAAATGCCCGCCCCTTAGATATGGGTGCAGCGAAATGAGCGTCTCACCCCAGCCTTTACTACAGGCTTAAGGTTCTGGAGTCAGTTATGTACGCGGTTATAGAGAGTGGTGGCAAGCAACACAGGGTCACGGAAGGTGAGATCCTGCAGCTGGAGAAGCTGGATGCGGCTGCCGGTGACAAGGTCAAATTCGATAAAATCCTGATGGTTGGCGAAGGCGAATCCGTCAAGATTGGTACCCCCTATGTTGAGGGTGGTCAGGTTGAAGCCGAAGTGCTGAAGCAAGGCCGTGGTGACAAGGTCACTATCATCAAGTTTAATCGTCGTAAGAACTACCACAGAAAGCAAGGACACAGACAGCAATTTACCGAAGTGAAGATCACCGGTATCAAGGGCTGAGTAGCAGGAGCTAGCAATGGCACATAAGAAAGCAGGCGGCAGTACTAATAACGGTCGCGACAGCATATCGAAACGACTCGGCGTCAAATTGTTTGGCGGTGAGCAAGTACGAGCAGGTGGTATTATTGTGCGCCAGCGAGGCACGCGCTTCCACCCTGGTGACAACGTAGGTTGTGGCAAGGACCACACCCTTTTCGCCAAAGCCGATGGCGTGGTGAAGTTCACCGAGAAAGGTCCGCACGGCCGGAAATTCGTGAGTGTCGAATCGGCCTGATCGGTAATAATTCCTGAAAAAGCCTCGTCATTCGACGGGGCTTTTTTATTTGTGCAAGCCACTAATTCCGTATTCTGCAATAACGCT
The DNA here is from genome assembly GCA_040218615.1 of Gammaproteobacteria bacterium. Classification (GTDB taxonomy): domain Bacteria; phylum Pseudomonadota; class Gammaproteobacteria; order Pseudomonadales; family Pseudohongiellaceae; genus UBA9145. The sequence goes on along the minus strand of JAVJRC010000004.1, from coordinate 153,051 downwards.
TTTTAGAACAACAAAGGTTTCTCATGAAATTCGTTGATGAAGCAGAAATTACAGTCGAAGCTGGTAAAGGCGGTAATGGTTGCCTGAGTTTTCGGCGGGAAAAATACATCGAAAAAGGTGGACCTGACGGCGGTGACGGCGGAGATGGTGGCAGTGTCTTTCTGCAGGCCGACTCAGCACTGAACACGCTGGTGGATTTTCGCTTCCAACCCCGCTATCGGGCCGAGTCCGGCCAGCCGGGGCAGGGCAGGAACTGCACCGGACGCAGTGGTGAGGACCTCGTCGTCAAGGTGCCGGTAGGAACCGCTGTCATCGACATCGACACCGAAGAGCTGATTGCGGATCTTGATGATCCGGGCCAGCCGGTCAAGGTTGCCCAGGGTGGTTTTCACGGCCTGGGCAATACCCGCTTCAAATCCAGTACCAACCGCGCGCCGCGAAAGACCACGGAAGGGTCGCCCGGGGAGGCGCGCCGTCTGCAGTTGCAGTTGCGCCTGGTTGCGGACGTGGGGCTGCTGGGCTTGCCCAATGCAGGTAAGTCGACTCTGATTCGCACGGTTTCTGCCGCCCGGCCAAAGGTAGCTGATTACCCATTTACCACGCTGGTTCCCAGCCTTGGTGTTGTGCGGGTAGACCAGGAAAGAAATTTTGTCATGGCGGATATCCCTGGCCTGATAGAAGGCGCGGCCGAAGGCGCCGGGCTGGGTATTCGCTTTCTCAAGCACCTTTCGCGAACCAGTTTGCTGCTGCATCTGGTCGATGCGCTGCCGATAGATGGCAGTGATCCGGTCAAAAACGCACAAAGCATTATCACTGAACTGGAGCGCTTCAGTACAACGCTCGCCAGGAAAGAGCGCTGGCTGGTGTTGAACAAGATCGATTTGCTGGATGACGAACAACAGCAGGAACTGATCGCGCGGCTGAAGCAGGAGCTGCAGTGGCAGGGTGAGCTGCATTGTATCTCTTCCCTGTCGGGTGCTGGCTGTGAGGCACTTTGCGCGGAACTAATGAATACGGTTGAGTCTCATCGCCAGCGATTAAAAGATGACGAAGACTATCGCCAGCAGGAGCAGGAGAAAGAAACAGCCATGGCTTTTGAAATTCGTCGCAGCAGTGAGGCAAGCCGGGCCGCACGAAAATCGGCAATGCAGAAAGAGGATGACTTCGCAGAAGAAGCCGAAATTATCTGGGAAGAAGAATCCTGACAAGGCTGTCAAGACTGGTGTTAGGCTGGCAAAAGGCTGGTAAAAGGACCAATGAATAACAATAGCAGCAAAGCCACACGCTGGGTTATCAAGGTAGGGAGCTCGCTCGTTACCAATGATGGGCTGGGTCTCGATCGTGAGGCGATTGCCCACTGGGCCAGACAGCTGGTGAAGTTGCAGCAGGATGGATTCAGCCCGGTATTGGTGTCCAGCGGTGCCGTCGCCGAAGGCGTGGCCCGTCTTGGCATGAAGCAACGACCCCGGGAAATCCATCTGCAACAGGCCGCTGCCGCGGTGGGCCAGATGGGGCTGATCCAGGTTTACGAAAGCTGTTTCATGGAACACGGCGTGCACTCAGCACAGATATTGCTCACTCACGAAGACCTGTCCGATCGCACCCGCTATCTGAATGCACGCAGTACCCTGACTTCCTTGCTGGACCTGGGCACGCTGCCGGTGGTGAATGAAAATGACACCGTGGCCACAGCCGAATTGTGTCTGGGCGACAATGACACGCTGGCAGGATTGGTGGCGAATCTGATCAATGCCGATCTCATGGTGATCCTCACCGACCAGGACGGGCTGTATTCGGCAGATCCGCGCAAAGACCCGCAGGCGAAGCTGGTTGAGACTGCATCAGCCAATGATCTGGCGTTGATGGCCATGGCTGGAGCGGGATCAAGCCTGGGCCGAGGCGGTATGCAAACCAAATTATCCGCGGCACGCCTGGCCGCAAGGTCGGGAACCGATACAGTCATCGCCAATGGGCGGATCCAAGATGTGCTGGTCAAGCTGGCCAACGGAGAATCGATTGGCACTCGATTGCGAGCCGACAGTGAGCCGTTGGCAGCTCGGAAGCAGTGGCTGGCAGGGCAGCTGAAAGTGGCCGGTGCGCTGATTCTCGACAATGGGGCCATCAGAGTACTGGAGCAGTCCGGCAAGAGCCTCTTGGCGGTGGGCATTCGCGGAGTTTCCGGCAAATTCAGCCGCGGGGAAGTGGTCGCCTGCACCGACCAGGCGGGTAAGGAGATCGCCCGTGGCCTGGTTAACTATGATCATCAGGAAGTGCAGAAGCTACAGGGACAGAGTAGCGACAGGATTGCAGAATTACTGGGCTATGCGGGCGAAGAAGAAATTATCCATCGCGACAATTTGATTCTGACGCCATAGCAGCGGACGACTGCAGGAATCCTGGGCACAAAAAAACCGGCACTGGCCGGTTTTTTCTTGCAGCGTGCCCACTTTTCGTCAGGCAGGGTTGGGCAGCTTACTGCAACGCCTTCACTGCTGCATTGAGCCGGCTCTTGTGCCGGGCAGCCTTGTTCTTGTGAATGATGCCCTTGTCAGCCATTCTATCGATAACGGGGACGGCGGCATTGTAAGCCTCAGTGGCGGCTTTGTGATCGCCACCTTCGATTGCTGCGTCTACTTTCTTGATATAGGTACGCACCATGGAACGAAATGATGCATTTTGGCGGCGGCGAGATTCAGTCTGGCGTGCTCGCTTGCGTGCCTGTGCAGAGTTTGCCAATTGTTGCTCCTTAAAGTTTTAAACTTACTAAATGCTGTCAGCTTTCAGGCTATTTATATCAATTCCGTCGCCGGAGTCGTCGAAAAAGAGTGCCAGAATGTTGGCTGCGGTTATTACTTAAATCGTTTTTGTAAATTTCACTGAAATTAAAGGTGCGACACTATGCCGACTAAAGCCATTGTTGTCAATAGAATCAAGCGCTAATTGGCCATTGGCCGCGCTGAAAAATTCAATGAAATCAATAGTATGTCGATATAGCATAGACAGCGGGTGTGCCCAGGGCCGGGTCTGGCGACCTGCCAGCAGGAAGCCATGAGTGAACAACTAGATACTGACCCTGTGCGAGATGCGCAAACTGTAGCGGGCGACCGGGGTCTCCTCAAAGCCAGCGGAGTCACCGGTTCAATGACCATGGTGTCCCGGGTGCTGGGCCTGGTACGGGATATCGTGATTGCCCGGGTCTTTGGTACGACCGATGCGGCCGACGCCTTCTTCCTGGCCAACAAGATTCCAAATTTCATGCGCAGGTTGTTCGCCGAGGGGGCGTTCAATCAAGCGTTCGTGCCCGTGCTTTCCGAGTACCGATCCCGGAAAAGCCTGGCCGATGTGCAGGTGCTGATTAACGCCGTTAGCGGAAGCCTTGGCGGGTTTTTATTGCTGGTTACCCTGATCGTGCTGGTGGCTGCGCCCTATATCGCCGTGCCTATCGCCTATGGCTTTACTGATGAGCCTGCCAAGTTTGCCCTGTTCGTGGAGATGCTGCGCATTGTATTTCCGTATCTGCTACTCATTTCCATGACTGCATTGTGCAGCGCCATCCTCAACAGCTATGGTCGATTTGCCATTCCGGCAATCACGCCTGCCTTGCTCAATGTATCCCTGATTGGCTGTTCGTTTCTGCTCGTGCCCTATATGCGGGTTCCCGAACTCGCCCTGGCATGGGGTGTGTTGATAGCCGGTGTGGCCCAACTGTTTTTTCAGTTGCCGTTTCTGGCTCGCATGCAATTATTGCCGAAGCCGCGTCTGGCGAAAAACCATGAGGGTGTGGCGCGCATCAAGAAGCTCATGTTGCCAGCCCTGTTTGGCGTTTCCGTCAGTCAGATTAATCTGCTGCTGGATACCATGATTGCCTCGTTGCTGGTCACGGGCAGTGTGTCATGGCTGTATTTTTCTGATCGCCTGATGGAATTGCCCCTCGGCACCTTTGGCATTGCCATTGCTATCGTGGTGCTGCCGAGTCTTTCCAGAAAGCACGCCGAGGCATCCATGCAGGAGTTCAGTGAAACCCTCGACTGGGCATTGCGCCTGGTATGCCTGATCGCGATTCCGGCAACCCTTGGATTGGTCCTGGTTGCCGAGCCCTTGCTGGTGACCCTGTTCCAGAATGACAACTTCACCGAAACTGACGTGGTCAACGCGGCAGGCAGTTTAAGAGCCTATTCCCTGGGGTTGCTGGCGTTTATGGCCATCAAGATTTTTGCTCCGGGTTATTACGCCAGGCAAAACACCTCCACGCCGGTGCGAATTGGTATCGTCGCCATGAGCGTTAACATGGCGCTGAACATTATCTTCTACCTCAATGGACTGGCTCATGTGGGTCTGGCCCTGGCCACCAGCATCGCGGCGTTCGTCAATGCGGGGCTGTTGATGGCTGGCCTGTTTGCAGACAAGGTCTATCGCCTGGAAAAAGGGTGGTGGCGCTTTAGCCTGCAATTGCTGCTGGCTAATTCTGTAATGTCGTTGTTCATTATCTATTTTTCAGGTCCCTGGGAATCCTGGCTCACCCTCCCGGTGTTCAGCCAGGCAATTCGTTTACTCACTCTTGTATTCGCTGCTATTGCGCTCTATATGATCTGCCTGTGGATCAGTGGGCTGAGGTGGCGACACGTTTATCGCTGATAGCCGCACTATTGGCTGTATAATCTTGCAAATAGATGAGTACGACAGGCCAAGGAGTCTGCCACTACTGCTACACAGTCCAGGCAAAGCTCAACTAACAGTCATGAAAAGAATCTATTCCAACAACAACGTCGCTTTGGCCTGGCATGTTCGCAATATGCTGGAACAACATGACATCCCTGTGCAGATGAAGAATGACAAGCTGTATTCAATAGCAGGGGAGTTGCCCGTTACCGAATGTATGGCCGAGGTCTGGGTGAAAAACCCGTTGCATTATCGGTTGGCGGAAAAGTTGGTAGAGGAACTGGAATCAGGCAGCAGCGAAGAATTTCAGGATTGGCATTGTCCGGATTGCGGAGAGCTCGTGGAAGGCACATTTGCCCTGTGCTGGAACTGTCAGGATGACAAGTCTGTCCAGGGAAAGCGGATTCTCTGATTGTCTATGACTCGCTTGCTGTTGGTTTTCGTTCTGTTGTGCAGTGGCCCAATCGCCTGGGCCGATGATTGTGTCGTGTTACTTCATGGCCTGGCCCGGGTTTCCAATTCCATGTCTGAGTTGGAAACCAAGCTGGGGCGCGCTGGCTATATTGCGCAGAATATTCATTATCCCTCCCGTCGGTATTCTGTGCAGACCCTCGCTGCTGATGCGGTAGGCAGAGGCGTGGCACAATGCAGGGAAGAAAATGCCGAAACCATTCATTTTGTGGCCCATTCCCTGGGCGGTATTCTGGTCAGGCAATATCTTACGGATTACCATTTGGCCGAGTTGGGCAGAGTAGTGATGCTGGGCACCCCGAATCAGGGAGCAGTAATTGCAGAACGCCTGGATGCCTGGCCGGGATTTTCCTTTTTGGGCCCAAGCGCGGAAGAAATCAGTACAGGTGCTGAAAGTATTATCCCTGACCTGGCCGAGGTGAATTTTGAGCTCGGGGTGATTGCAGGCGATATCAATGTAAACCCCCTGGCTGCCATACTTCTTGACGAGCCCAATGACAGCGTCGTGACTGTGTCCAGTACCCGGGTTGAGAACATGACAGACCATCTGGTGCTGCCGGTGATACATACCATCATGATGCGCGACAATGACGTGATCGACAACACCATACATTTTCTCAAGACTGGCCAGTTTATTCCCCAATAGCGGCCCTTGCCTATGCCTAATTCAGATTCCAATCAGTCTGTGCACCCGGAGCCAGCCGCAACGGCAAGCCTTGCTGCAGATCAACCGCAGCAGGATCTAAGCGCGCAGCAGCTTGATTTTGCGCGCGATCTTGGGCTTGAGCAGCAGGGGCAAGAGACCGATATCGAGTTTATAAAACGCATTGAGCAACATCTGGGACAGGAAAGCATGCTGGAACTCGCCAGGTGGTTCTTGCTCAGCGTACTGCAACACCTAAAAGGTGCCAGCTGGAATTCTATATCCGAGAGTCAGGTGGAAACAGACAAGCAGTATGAGCTGGCGGCAGAATATATCAGCAAAGATGAGTTTAAACAGTCGCTGCTGGTTGTGCTGAAAGACCACCGACTCAGATTCACCCTGTTGGGGTTTGCCAAAGCCAGAGATCCGCAGCGGCGCATCCTGTCCATCACGACCAAGGCATTTCGTCGCGGCAGGGAAATTTTGATGCAGCATGGATTGGTGGATCCCCAGTCGGTAAAAACAAGAAAAGGTCGGAAGCAAGTTAAAGAAGCACCAAAGCCGACCGATTCAACAATGAGTCGCCGGGCAGCCCGACGGGTTGGGGGAATCAATGCGTCGAGCCAAAATTTCTCCCCCAAAGGCAGTCCGGTTTCAGAACCGGGTGCTGGTGACATGAGCGAGGAGGAATTTGCTCAACTGGATAAAGTTCTGGGCGAAGGCAAAGCGGAACCGGGCCAGCCCTTCACCTATCATTCCAATGAAGAACGATTGAGTCTGCTCCTGGGCGCGCTGGCAGGCGGAGGCTTGTTTATACTTACGCTGTGGATATTTTTCTGAAGATTGTTCAATCCTCGATGGTCTGACTAGTCATCAGGCGCGTGAGATAAATTTTCCGGTAATTGTGTTGACCTTGACCAGTTCGCCGGGTGACAGATACTCCGGCACCTGTATCTCCAGGCCTGTCGATAGGGTTGCCGATTTACTTCGATTGGTCGCTGATGAGCCGCTCAGAGCCGGAGGGGTGTCTGTAATTTCCAGGGTTACCGATTGTGGTAGCTCGATTCCCAACAGGACGCCATCCATGAGTAAAGCAACGATGTCTTCCTGTTGCTCCACCAGATAGGGTAGCTGATCCTGAATTTGCTCCTGGTGAATTTCATACTGGCTGAAATCTTCAGTGTTCATGAAATAGTGCACCTCTCCATCTTTATAAGAGTATTGCACGGACACCCGACTGCAGTCGGCGTCTTTGAGCAGGTCATCACCCTTGAATGAACTGTCCAGTTTCTGGTTGGTTTGCAAGTTGTTAAAACGCACCTTGTATAGCGTTGCTGCTCCGCGGGAGGAAGGCGATTTCGATTCGAGCTGTTTGACAATGTGCGGAACGCCTTCGATATCGACGATCATTCCTTTCTTCAGTTCACTGGCTTTGGGCATAAATCTGGTACTGGCTGATTCGGGGCCGACAATTTAACCAAAGAGCTTCAGATCCGCAAGACTGAGCCGGTAATAACAGGCAGACACTCTTTGAGTTAGAATAGGCTTTCAACCATAATCCACATTCCAAAAATTCAATTTACCTGCACAGCAGGTGGCCTGGAAAAAAGGCCGGCAAAAGGACAGATCAATGGGTAAGGGCACCAGGGAAATCTCCAACCTACATATCACCGGGCATGATTTATTGCCTTCACCGGAAGAGGTGAAGAAAGAATTCAAGCTCGAAGGGACAGCGCTCAAGACTGTCAAGAATGGACACCGGTCGGTCAAGGGCATTCTGGACAGGGAAGATTCGAGACTGATTGTCGTGGTTGGTCCCTGCTCAATTCATAATCCCGAAGAAGCCGTTGAGTATGCACAGAAGCTCAAGCCCCTGGCTGACGAGCTTGCCAATGAGCTGCTGATACTGATGCGGGTCTACTTCGAAAAACCGCGCACGTCCGTGGGCTGGGAAGGTCTTATCTACGATCCCTATCTGGATGGCAGCCATCGAATCGACCAGGGCATTCGCATCGGTCGTAAGCTGATGCTGGATATCGCGGCTATTGGCATTCCCATCGCCATTGAGGCGCTCGACCTGATCTCTCCGCAGTATTTACAGGACCTGGTGAGCTGGACCGCCATTGGTGCCCGAACAACAGAGTCGCCTACTCATCGCAAGCTGGCCAGTGGCATTTCGTCAGCAATTGGTTTCAAAAATAACGTGGACGGAGATATTACCGTCGCCACCAATGCGATCCGGTCCGCATCGGCTAACCACAGCTTCATCAGTGTGACTGATGAGGGCAGGGTTGCCGTGTTCCGCACCGAGGGCAATCCGCATTGCCATGTCATTTTGAGAGGGGGCAAGTCACCCAATTACGATGCCGAAAGTGTTGCCCATTGTGAAGAGGCATTAAGAAAAGCCGGGCATACCGAGAACATCATGATCGATTGCAGTCATGGCAATTCACAGAAAAATCCGGACAAGCAACTTGATGTGCTGGACGCAGTAGCGGAGCAGATTCAACAGGGGAACAAGTCTATTATCGGCGTAATGCTGGAAAGTAACCTGGAGGCAGGTAACCAACCGATCCCCGATGACCTGGACGAGATCCGCCCAGGCGTTTCCATTACCGATGCCTGTATCGGCTGGCAGGATACGGAAACGACTTTGCGTAAGTTCGCAGAAGCCGTACGGGAGCCACTGAAAGCCAGGGCTTGATTCCCATCAAGCCCGCTACGGCTATTTAATTACTGCTGCGATGCTCTCAACCAGATAATCGATGTTGTCATCGTTGATGCTGGCAACATTGATGCGACTGGAATTCACGATATAGATACTGTAATCGTTGATCAGTGTCTGAATCTGATCCTTGCTCACACCAAGAAAAGAGAACATGCCTTTCTCGTTCTCAATAAAGCTGAAATCCTGATCCACACCGGCCTGCTTCAGGTGCTGCACCAGTTGCGAGCGCAGGCCATTAATGCGGTCACGCATATCAGACAGTTCTGATTCCCAATCCTTGTGTAACTCACTGTCGCCCATGATCGTCTCGACGATGGCCGCACCATGATCCGGTGGCATGGAATAGTTCGCTCTCGCCGCTGAAGCCAGCAAGGTCGTGGCAGCCGCACTGTCGCCCTCGCAGATCAGAGTCAGTGCACCCACGCGCTCCCGGTACAGGCCAAAGTTCTTGGAACAGGAACTGACCACCAGCAACTCCGGCAGGGACTCCGCCATCAGGCGCACACCAAATACATCCTCTTCCAGGCCATCCCCCAGCCCCTGATAGGCCAGATCGATAAACGGGGTAAAGCCCTGGGCCGCTGCCAGATCTTTGACTGCCTGCCACTGTTCCCGATTCAGGTCGGCGCCACTGGGGTTGTGACAGCAACCATGCAACAGAACCAGATCTCCAGCCGGCACCTTCTTCAGCGTTTCCATCATCTCATCGAAACGCACCGAATGGTTTTCATAATCGTAGTAGGGATACTGCTCTATCTTCAGCCCGGCCGAGCCCAGCAAAGGCACATGATTGGCCCAGGTGGGATCACTGACCCAAACGGTGGCATCAGCATTGGCCTTACGAATAAACTCCGCAGCGATTCTCAATCCGCCACAACCGCCTGGCGTTTGCACCGTTACCCGGCGCTGACCCAGTTGATCAAACAGTTCTTTGCCCAGCACCATACTGGCAATAATCTGGTTGAAGTCTGCCGCTCCCGTGGGACCGACGTAAGCCTTGGTCTGCTGCCCCTTGAACAAAATCTCCTCGGCTTTCTTGACCGAGCGCATCACCGGCGTATTACCCGCGGCGTCCTTGTAAACACCCACACCGAGGTCCACCTTCTTTGGATTGGTGTCGGCACGATAGGCTGCGGAGAGGCCCAGTATGGGATCGGGGGGTATGGGGGAGAGCGCTTGAAACATGATGAGTTCTCTATCTTCGTTGGTAGGCTTTAAGTGTGTTTTGCAGCAAAGAGGCACGGGTCATAGGACCTACGCCGCCGGTAACATAAGTAATGTATGAGCATTTGTCCTTAACGTTTTCAAAATCCACGTCGCCCACATTACGAAAACCGGATTTGCGTGATTCATCGGGCACACGGGTCTGGCCCACATCGATAACCACAGCTCCTTCTTTCACCATATCGGCGGTGACAAACTCTGTTTTACCAATAGCAACAATCAATATGTCCGCACTGCTGCAAAGCTCTTGCAAATTTTTAGTGCGACTGTGAGCGACAGTAACCGTGGCATTCCCCGGCCTGGTGTTGCGGGACATGAGTATAGCCATGGGCGTGCCCACAATATTGCTCCGCCCCAGCACCACACAATGTTTCCCCTCGGTATCAATCTCGTAGCGGCGCAGTAATTCCATAATGCCATTGGGAGTAGCCGAAACAAAGGTAGGCAACCCCAGGCACAGGTTCCCCACATTCTCAGGACAAAACCCATCCACGTCCTTACGCGGATCAATAGCCAGGATCACCTTGTTCTCATCAATATGAGCAGGCAGAGGCAACTGCACAATAAAGCCATCGATACCGTCATCGGAATTGAGCTCATCAATCTTGTCCAGCAAGGTCTGCTCCGAAGTATCCGCTTCCATCCTCACCAGGGTCGAGTTAAACCCGATTTCCTCACAGTCACGCACCTTCATGGCCACATAATTCTGGCTGGCACCATCATCACCCACCAGCACGGCCGCAAGATGGGGCACACGCTTGCCCGCAGCTTTCAGCTCATCAACCTGCTTAGCGATTTCCTGGCGAATTTGTTGGGAACAAGCGGTTCCATCGAGTAATTGCATCGTGTTTCTACCTGGCGACTATATTGATTCTCTCGACGTCAGACTGGCGTTACATCGAGCTTCCGGAAGGGCCCGTATCATAAACGAGCACGGCAATTGGCTCAAGATCAGGCGATCCACGAGGGGTTCTACATTGTAAAAAAGAATAGTTTGAGAGGCTAAAAAGCATTTGCGAATGAGGGAAGAGACCTGGGTAGTGCATTGAAGGACCGTGAGCGGCAGGGATGCCGCTCTCGAGCCCCCATGGATGGGTTCACGGCGTGTCCGAAATGCACTACCCAGGTCTCTTCCCGGGACGCCTCGCAATAATCTACTTACCAGCTCCCGTTGTTTTCCATACTAGCCCAAGGCTCTTTCTTATCCAGGGCATCCCCTTTTTGCAGCAATTCAATAGAGATGTTGTCAGGCGACCGCACAAACGCCATGCGCCCATCCCGAGGAGGCCGATTAATAGTCACCCCACCATCCATCAGCTTCTGGCAAGTCGCATAAATATCCTCAACCTCATAAGCCAGATGACCAAAGTTCCTGCCTTCGTCATAGTCTTCCGGATCCCAATTGTAGGTAAGCTCCACCTGGGCATCCTCGTCCCCAGGCGCAGCCAGAAAGACCAGCGTAAACCGACCCTCCTCATTCTCGTAACGACGCACCTCTTTCAAGCCCAGTTTGTCACAGTAAAAATCCAGCGAGTCGTCGATATCACTGACCCGCACCATCGTATGTAAATACTTCATCGTTTGCTGATTCCTGTATAGATCGTTATTCGTTAGCCAAACCATCCCAGATCCGGGGCGAGACTAAAACACAACCACCGAGCGAATACTTTCCCCTTCATGCATCAGGTCAAAAGCCTTGTTGATGTCTTCCAATGGCATGGTATGGGTAATCAACGGGTCGATCTTAATCTTCCCATTCATATACCAGTCTACAATGCGCGGTACATCGGTTCGGCCGCGCGCCCCGCCAAAGGCAGTGCCTTTCCAGGCCCGGCCCGTGACCAGTTGAAAGGGCCGGGTGGAAATTTCCTGCCCCGCTCCAGCGACCCCGATAATAAAAGACTCGCCCCAGCCCTTGTGGCAGCATTCCAGTGCCTGGCGCATGGTATTCACATTGCCGATGCATTCGAACGAATAATCGACACCCCCATTGGTAAGGTCGATGATCGCTTCAGTCACATTGTCGACCTCATTGGGATTGATGAAGTCGGTCATACCAAACTGCTTGCCCAGCTCCGACCGTGCCGGATTAATATCCACACCGATGATGCGATCGGCCCCAACCATACGTGCTCCCTGGATAACATTCAGTCCGATTCCCCCCAGGCCGAAGACTGCCACCACGCTGCCTGGTTCCACCCTGGCGTCGAATGCCACGGCACCCACGCCGGTGGTGACACCACAGCCGATGTAGCAAACCTTATCGAAAGGGGCGTCCTCCCGGATTCTGGCCACAGCGATCTCAGGCAGGACAGTGAAATTGGAGAATGTCGAGCAACCCATGTAGTGGAGAATGGGTTTGCCATCCAGTGAGAACCGGCTACTGCCGTCAGGCATCAGGCCCTGGCCCTGGGTTGATCGAATGGCCTGGCACAGATTGGTTTTCGGGTGCAGGCAAAAGTCGCACTGCCTGCATTCAGGCGTGTAAAGGGGGATCACCGTATCTCCCACCTGCACCGATTTCACATCTGCTCCAACCTCGCGCACGATACCTGCTCCTTCATGGCCCAGAATGGCCGGAAATGCCCCTTCCGGGTCATCGCCGGAGAGGGTGAAAGCATCCGTATGGCAGATGCCGGTGGCCATAATCTCCACCAGCACTTCACCGGCCCGGGGGCCTTCCAGATCGACTTCGGCGATTTCCAGTGGTTTGCCTGCTTCGAGGGCGACTGCGGCGCGCGTTTTCATAGCTGATTCCTTTGCTTGGGCTGGTGGTGATGAGGTGTGCCCGCATTGTAGCCAGAGCAGTAATTATTCGCCAAGTCAGTCAATGGACATTGCAGGTTCCGGAGCAAGGGTGACGTCATTGAGTGCGGTAAGCGCCAATTATTCATACAATCAATCTCTGGCGACTGCAGACGCAGGCGATAGGCTTCAAACTGCTTCGATTTCAACTCAGAGCTCGGCGAGATAGCGGGAATAGGGAACACTGGATATGGATATAGCTATCGCCTTCCTGGTGATATTTGTTGGATCCTTCGTGCAGAGCTCGATCGGTTTTGGCCTGGCGATCATTGCCGCGCCGTTGCTGTTCTTCATCGACCCGCTCTACGTGCCAGCGCCCATTACCGTCTCCGCGCTTACCCTGTCGCTACCCAATGCCTTTAAACATCGACATTCCATTTCTTTGAAAGGGCTCAAATTTGCCATTTTTGGCAGGGTGCCCGGCACAGTAATCGGCGGCCTGCTTCTGTTATGGATTGACCAACGTGCATTGGCGCTTTGGTTGGGCTTGTCAGTGCTGGTGGCAGTGGGCTTGAGTCTCACCAACATCGTACTCAAACCCACCAACAAGGCCATGTTTTCTGCCGGGTTTCTGTCCGGCTTCATGGGGACCAGCTCGTCTATAGGGGGGCCGCCCATGGCGCTGGTGTTGCAGCATCAGGCCAGTGATTTCATCCGCGCCAATATGGCTGCATTCTTTATTTTCAGTGCCTGCATGACACTGGCAATGCTGGCCACCGTCGGCCGCTTCGGTTGGCAGGAAATGCAACTGGCGCTGCCTTTGATGCCCGCAACACTGGCGGGTTACTGGGTCGCCATGCGTAGCCTGCACCTGATCTCTCATCAGAATCTGCGCCGGGGTTCCTTGTTACTTTGTCTGGTCGCAGGTTCCAGTGCCGTGGCTTCCTACTGGTTCTGATCAAGGCTGATCGATAGTGTCCGTCATCCGCGGCGACATCACGCTGGAGTCTGGTATAAAATGAAGAACTCAAAATAAATAGCATCACTCGCAGAATTCATTGATAAGTCCGAGATATGGCTGACTGGCCCACAGAGACAACACTTGCTGCTTTTCGTCGCGCATGGAAACTGGAGGGAGAACCCTTCTGGACCAGTGTCTTCGACATGCACAAGGACAAGATTCAAATAAAGAATCCAAAAGTCGCCATAGGCAATCTGGAAAAAATTTTCTCCGCAACATTCAAGCTTGCCAATGGCAAGGGCTTTCAGGCCATGAGTCTGCGAGATTTAAGCCGGGAAACCGGAATCAGCATGGGTGGTCTTTACGCCTATATTGGCAGCAAGAACGACCTTGCCTCAGTTATAGAAGGAGTGCTGCGGCAGTATATCGATCAGGTGATTGGGGAGCTTGTTAATCAGGATCTTGAGCCGGTAGAACGCTTGCGAGCAATTGTCTACGGTGAAATATTCATGATGCAGTTGCTTAATCCCTGGTATTACTTTTGTTATATGGAACTCAAGGGGCTGGACAAGGAACAGCAACAACAAGCGCTGGATCTGGAACTTCGCTTTGATTCTATCCTCGTGGATGCGATTCAGGCGGGAGTGGCCAAGGGAGAATTTTCCTGTGAGAAGCCGGCTTTGTTGGCGTCTTCCATCACCGCACAACTACAACAGTGGCATCTCAAGCACTGGAAATTTCGGCTACAAGAAGTTGGCATGGAAGAGTACGCTGCCTATATTATCGATAATGCCCTGCGTTGCCTGAGCTACAGCCCGGCAGCACCGCAGAGCTGAGTTAATCACGGGTCCTCAGGTGTTCTGCGGATTCAATCCCTGTTTCTCAGCGTAGAATGCCCTGATTTCAACCATATCCCGTTCGATGTCTCCGCTGGGTGAGTAGAAGTCAGCGAAACCCGCCTCCTTTTTCGACGCATCCACATAACCCAGCAATATCGGTACCGCCGCCAGGTTGGCAATGTGGTAAAAACCGGTCTTCCAGCGATCGACTTTTTTTCTTGTGCCCTCGGGTGGAATCAGCACGATCAGTTCATCGTTCTCGGTATATTGCCTGACTGTTTCGCCGACCACATTGTGAGCGGCACTTCTGTCGATGGGAATGCCACCCAACCATTTCATGAACCAGCCAAGACCAAATGGAAACAGGGTGTGCTTACCCATCCAGAATACTCGCAGTTTGAGTTTGAGTACCACCATGAGCATCAATGGGAAATCCCAGTTACTGGTATGAGGTGCACCAATCAGTACGCAGCGTTGATGTTGCAGCGGCTCGCCCCGGGTTCTCCAGCCAATAAGCTTCAGGATCACCACAGAGATCAGCCGGAGCAGTGGAGTGAGCAGGGGGGTAGAGAAGACTGTGGTGCGCATGGTTTAGCAGACTACTCGTCACCGAACAGGCGCTTGAGTTCGGCCAGGGCGCGGTCAGCTTCAGTTTCGGGGGTCGAATCTGTTTGCTCGTTCTCTTCATCGTCTTCGGGAAGTTCTTCTCCGAAAAGCGCAGCCAGTTTCGCTCGCGCTTCCTTTGCCGCCGTGTCGTCCTGTTTTTTGTAGGCCCTTGGATTGGCCTTGAAGAAGTCGCAGAAATTGGCCTTGTCCTTATCCAGAATAAAGTCGGCTCTGTCTTCCTCGCAGGCATCGGCAACATTCGGATTGTAATTTCTGCAGGCGAGACAAACATGGAGATCAGCCTTGCAAGTGCTGCACTCTTCGTAACGGGAAAAAGGCAGCAGCAGGTTTTTCAGCTCCGTGCCGCACTTCCAGCATTGCATGTCCATGCTGCGGCTACCCACCGTCACCACTCCTGTACAAATTCTGAGAGATCGACTTTCCTGATTGGCTTGTCCGGGCATGCCTTGGTGCCCAGGTAGAGAAAGCCGATGATTTTTTCCCCGTCCTGCAGACCCAGTCCTTCCATAACCACCGGATGATAAGCCATAGAGCCGGTGCGCCACATGGCACCAATATTCTGTGCATGTGCAGCCAGCAGCATATTTTGGGTAGCGGCTGCGGCGGACAGATCCTGCTCAAACTCCGGAACCTTGGGATGTTCCTTCAGGCTCGAGATGGTGACAATAATAGTGGGAGCACGCAGTGGCTTGTTGCGAATTTTTTCCAGTTTCGCATCGCTAATCTCTTCCTCATCGGCAAGGGCTGCTTTGACGAATAGTTCACCCAATCTTTCCCTGGCCTCGCCCTGAACCATCAGGAATCGCCAGGGCCTGAGCAGACCATGGTCTGCAGCGCGCGAGGCGGCGTGAAACAGGTTCTGCAGTTGCTCCGCAGAGGGGCCGGGCTCGGTCAACCTGGGTGAAGACGATCGGCTGTGCAGGGCCTCAAGCAAATCCACGGTGTTGTTCCTGTTTGGGGTTGCGGTCATAGAGCGTGATGTATCGCGGTCAGCAAGGGAGCAGAGCATATAGCATCCGGGGCATACAAGTGAAATCCGGCCGGCATAATTAGCGGAATAGCGGGAGTAACCACTCGATTTACAAGGGATTTATGTGATTTCCCGCTCATGATACCGCTTCTCAATAGTGATATACTTTCGCCTTTCGTGGTCGATACAATTGACACAGCCCCTTACGCCATTTGCGTTAAACCTCCAGAGCAGGGCGGCTTCGGGCGACAATCGAATACCTAATTTTCACGATCCCAGGGAACTTGCATGAATTCCAAAGCTGACGTTATTGCTGCCAGTACAGAGCGGCCCGTTTATCCTCAGCATAAATCCCGCTATTTCGGTTCAGTCAAACGAGAGAAGTTACGCCTGGTCTTCTCGTTTTACTCACCCGATGGCAACGAAATTGCCATGCCCATCGCCAGCATGTCGGCCTACCTCAAGCGAGATTTTCCGGAAGTGGAAGTGATGCTGGAGCCCGTGCTGATATTGCGTGATGCCGAAGAGTATTCACCGGAAAACTATGCCCGGAAAATCGAAGCACTCGATGCTGATGTGATCGCATTCTCCATCATGAGTCCGCACTGGTTTCCCATGGAGCCCTATTTCGCCGAGCTGAAAAAGCTGATGCCCGATTTGCCCATCGTAATCGGCGGCTATCAGGCCATGCTCTCCCAGGAACAGACCATCGAAAATCCCAATATCGATTATATCTGTGTGGGTGATGGTGAATATGCCATCGGCAATATAGTCCAACACCTGCGTGGCACCAAAGATGGTCATGCTGATGGATTGTGGGAAAAGCTGATCGACGGAGAAGTGTACAAGTCCGAACCACACCAGATTGGTGATCTGCAATCCCTGCCATTTCCCGACTACGATATTTTTTCCAAGGAAGATGGGTTCAAGGATGTAAATTCATCTATTTTTGGCCCTAAAGGGAAACTGGTCTTGCCGGTAATGACCGGGCGCGGCTGTCCTTATCGCTGTACCTATTGCTGCAACACTCCCATTCTGGAAGGTTGGCGCAGCAAGAAAACCTTTCTGCGTAAATACGAACCCGAAGCAATGGTCGACGAATTGGAGCGGCTTCGTGACCTTTACGATGTCGGTTATTTTGAGTTCTGGGACGAGTTGTTTCTTTCCAATCTGAAGTTCGTTCGTGCCTTCTTTGAAATTTACAAAGAACGCATTCGCCTGCCGTTTTCAATTAATTCCCGTGTCGAAGTGATGAATGAGGAATTTTGCAAAACTGCAGCGGAGGCTGGTTGTCACACGATCTGGTTTGGTATCGAAAGCGGTGATGAAGAATACCGGGGTCGTATGCTGGGTCGGAAAATGAAAAACCAGCAAGTGATCGAAGCGGCTGAAAACTGCAAGAAAGCGGGAATAAACCGGCTTACTTTCAATATCGTCGGCATGCCGCTGGAAACCGCAGACAATATGCGCGAGACACTCAAGCTGAACCAGCAAATCGAGCCAGAACATTTCTTCTTCTTCCCCTACATTCCCTTGCGCGGCACTCCTCTTTACAAGATTGCAGAAGAAGAGGGATTGTTGCTTACTCACAAGAAGAACCTGCACTATCTCTCTGCCGCCAACGACAGGCAGTTCACTCTGAACATGAAAGAGATGCCTGAGCTGCTGACCCAGGAAGAATACAACGAGATTTGTCAGGAAATGCTGGCTTTTCAGGAGCGCAACAACCGCTTGACCTACTCCGATGATGGAGAGGCGGCCACCGTTGAAGACAAGAGCTTCAGCCTCTCCGGAGAAGAGCAGGAAGATGGCTCTGGATTACCGATTGAGGAAGTCATGGATCCTGCGGCTGGAGTCAAGCAAGCGGGTTTGATGACGACGGTTCGGAATTTCTTTAGCCGCTAATTTCGGTCTTGCCGGGCTTTTCCCTTGGCGCTCTTTGCGGGCTTGGCGAGAGACATCAACAATTCTTCATCAAACTGTTCGCGTAATCCCCGTGGCTAGCTGAATAGTTTCCAGACCCGACTAGGCTGCGTTTTGTTGTAGTGCCTGTTCCGCACCCAAAGCACGGTTGAATGTGCGCCAGGAAATGATCGCCATCAGAAAATTTCCGCAGACCGCTCCCGCGAAAAACCCGAACAGGCCGAACTGGATACTGCCCAGATAGGCCAGGGGCACATAGAAAACAAAAAATCTGGCAATACTCAGATACAGTGCCGACAAGGGTTTGTGCAGGGCATTGAGTGAGGAATTGGTCAGGATTATGATGCCCTGCAATCCATAGCCAACCGGCATGATCCAGATGAACAGCCTGATGGCTCTGACAACCTCAGGGTCACTGGAAAACATCCCGGCAATCACAGTGGCTCCAATCGCCAGCAACAAATACACCCCCAATTGCCACACCATGATGAATCGTGTGGCTATGCGGTAAGCTTCTTCCACCCGGTCCATTCGGTCAGCGCCAAAATTCTGGCTAATTAGCGGCGGGAGTGAGGAAGAGATAGCCAATACCAATAGCGTGGCCATGGGTTCAATTCTTGCGCCTACACCGAAGGCCGCAACCGCAGAGTCACCAAAGCCCGCCGCAATTCGGGTCATGATCCCTGCAGCCAGCGGTGTCATCATATTGGCCCCAGCCGCAGGCACGCCGATTCGAAGCATATCTCTGCCTGAGTTTCTAAATACCTCTTTGGTTGGCAATACCGGGCTGACCATTTCCAGTTTGAAGATCAGCAGGTAGAAGAGATAGATAAATCCTGCGGACCAGGCGATTACAGTAGCCCAGGCCGCACCCTGAATTCCCAAGGCAGGTACCGGACCCAAGCCGAATATGAGAATGGGATCCAGCACAGCATTAATCAGGCCGGCTGAAGCCATCAGGATGCTGGGCGTGCGGGTATTGCCGCAGGCACGCAAAATACTGTTGCCCGTCATGATGCTGACTACCAGCACACTGCCTGGAAACCAGACCACCATGTAGGACCTGATAGGTCCCAACAGGTCCTCGCTTGCGCCCATCAGCATAAAAATGGGGTCCATGAACATCCACAGCAGGCCCACAATCACGATGGCCAGTGACAGAGAGATATAATTGATTACCGTCGCTGCCTGTTTGGCTTTTTCGTAGAGCGACCCACCCAGGTACTTGGCGACCACTGCTGATGCGCCAATACCCATGCCGATGGCAAGACTCATGACAGTGAAGGTGACGGGAAAGGTGAAGCTGATGGCAGTGAGTGCCTCAGTGCCGAGGAAACTGATAAACCAGGTGTCCACCAGGCTGAAGGTAAACAGCATGATCATGCCAATAATCATGGGCAGGGTCATTCTGATCAGCGCTTGCTGTATCGATCCCTCGACAAGATTGTGGCTATTGGTTCTGGACGTCATTGCTGATGTGATGCTGGCTGTTGCCCACTCCGGCTGATTTCGTTCTGATCCAATACTGCAGACCCTGATTGAAGCAGCACTATACCGCATCCACCTTCCGGGGCAGCAATCGTCACATTAAATTGCAATCCTGTACTTATTCTGGAGCTTTTCCGGCATTGAGCCGGGAACGGATTTTGATGAGCTGCTTGAAGATTTCAGATTCTCCAAAAATCATCTCGCTTCCCTTGTCCAGCTTGGGATTGCCTTCCTCGGTACCGATTAGGCCACCCGCTTCTTTTAATATCAGACTTACAGCAGCCATGCTGGCATCACCAGGCTGACGACACCACCCTGCCTGCAAACGGCCGCAGGCGGTGTCCAACAGATCCAGCGCACCGCAACCGCTAATTCGCGGGCTGGCCTTGGCTTGCAGCAGGGCATGTTGCGCATCGAGAAAGAGCTGACTATCCAGTCCAGTGCTGTCCAGTCCGACCAGGCTGCTTTTCAGGTCAGACTTGCCGGTCACGCGGATGCGTCGTGAATTCAATTGGGCACCCCGGCCGCGACTGGCCATAAACTCGTCTCCCAGCATGGGAGCCAGTACCACAGCGTGTTCCACCACGTCTTTTACCTTGACTGCCAGGGCAACTCCAAATCGAGGATAGCCCTTGGCGAAGTTCTTGTTGCCAAGCAGAGGGTCGATAAGCCAGGTAGGCTCCTCGGCTTTGCCTTCATGCTTTCCTGAGACCCGGGACAGGATATTGTGGTCCGGGTAAGTTTTCTGGATGTGATAGATCAGGGTCTGGTCACTGTCCTGATCGGCGGTAGTCAGAAATGAAAGTTCATCCTCGTCGAGAACCTTGATTCGGTCGAGTCGGTCGGTCTTGTGCGCCAGAGCATCAGCCGAATCTTTGGCGGCTCGGTAGGCGATATTGACGAGTGGGTGCATAGTTCGAAACTTCTGTTGGGATTGAGCGATTCTGCCAGAAATCTGGGCGGCGCCATGATAGCAGACATAAATGGGGTCAGAGTAAAAATACAGCAGTTTGGATTAGTTGTGAGAAATGGGCTGGCGGTAAAACT
Source organism: Gammaproteobacteria bacterium (assembly GCA_040218615.1). Classification (GTDB taxonomy): domain Bacteria; phylum Pseudomonadota; class Gammaproteobacteria; order Pseudomonadales; family Pseudohongiellaceae; genus UBA9145. The sequence goes on along the minus strand of JAVJRC010000004.1, from coordinate 132,726 downwards.
GCGGTATTTTTGCTCTGACCCTATTTATCTCCCCTTTAACCTGGCCCATTTTTCCGATTTCCTACCTGTTATAATTTTGCAGCGAACAGTGGGGAATCTCAGGCTATGGAAGAGCAACAAGTGAATCAGGATATTACGGCGCTGCTGGAGACGCAGGTCAAAGTCGTGCTGGTCAATACCTCCCATCCCGGAAATATTGGTGCCACGGCAAGAGCAATGAAGAATATGGGGCTTGCGCAGTTGGCCCTGGTGCAGCCGGAAGAATTTCCCAGTGGGGTCGCAGTAGGCCGTGCGGCGTCAGCACTGGATGTGCTGGAGCAGGCCCAGGTGGTTTCGACTCTGGAGGAAGCTGTGGCGGACTGTGGACTGGTTATCGGTGCCAGTGCCAGGATACGCAGCATACCCTGGCCCATGGTAGATCCCGGGCAGTGTGCACAGAAAGTGCTCGAGGCGGCGCCTGCCAACAAGGTTGCGTTGGTATTTGGTCGGGAAGACTCCGGCCTCAACAACGATGAGCTTCAGCAATGCCACTACCACGTGCATATCCCCACCAACCCTGGCTACAGTTCGCTGAACCTGGCGGCAGCTGTGATGGTGATTTGTTATGAATTATTCAAGGCTGCGCTAAATGTGTCGGGCACTGACAGCAGGGCAGACGATGAAAACTGGGACCAGCAATGGGCAACCGGAGAACAGGTCGAACACTTTTATGATCACCTGGAGCGCACGCTGATCAAGATTGATTTCCATGATCCCAGGAATCCTCGCCAACTAATGCAGAGACTACGCAGGCTGTTTGGCCGTATTCGCATCGATGTGATGGAAATGAACATATTGCGTGGAATTCTGAGTAATATTGAACACGCAGTGGCCCGGGGTGAGTCAGAGAGGCCAGAATAGCTTTGTTTCCTTTACCTGTAGCTATAGAAAACAGCTACAGCGATAGCTTCACGTTCAGGTCGACAACAAATCTATGAAACAGCATAACGCATTCTATTTCGGTGAAGGCCCCTATCTGCAAACCCTGCAGGGCCTGCACTCGGCCTTGTCTGCCCCCGAAGCCTTCGTAAAACTGCTTGGCAATCCGCAAACAGGGAAGAGCACGCTCTGCGAGAAGCTTGCCCAATATATGCGCCGGAAAGGGTTCCGGGTCATCTTTTTTAAGGCCGCTGTCGAATCGCCTGATATGTTGAGAACCATGCTGGCGCAGGATCTGAAGCTCCCGGTTTCTTCGAATTTTGCGAGGATGATAGAGGACACGCTGGTCACTAAAGATGACAAGCCAATCGTGCTCATTTTCGATGATGCTCACCTGCTTACCGACATCACCTTATTGGAAATCTATCGGCTCGCAGAAGTCCAGGTGCAGAAGAAGCGGGTGCTGAATATTTTGCTGTGCGGTGAATTAAGCCTGGAGAAACGCCTGCTCGGCAAGCATGAATTCAAGTCCATGCTGCTCAGTGTCTCCAATCGCTACGAATTGACACCAATGGACAGGGAAACGCTGGGCCAGTTTCTGTATCGCTATGTGGAAAAATGTGGCGTGCCAGGATTGCAGCTGGAGCCGGCGGCGATGAATATTCTGTACAAGAGCTGCCGGGGTTATCCGGGCCCTGCGCTGTCCCTGTGCAGGCTATTGGTAGAGTCGCGCCAGGGGAGCACGGACATCAGGCCGGTGTCCAAATCTGAACTGGCGCAGCTTTTAAAGAACAATGCCCAGGCAGGATTGCCCGGCGGATTGAAGAGTGACTCGCAAAACCTGCGACCTTTAATGCCAATCGCCGCCGTTGTCATGGTCGCGTCTGTCGGTTTTCTCTATCAGCAGATTGGCAATGACGATGCAGACAGGGATTCTCAGTCTGCAGAAACGCAGTCGATGCCTTCACCGTTTGCTGCTGGAGAGGAAGCGACGGCGGAGAACTCAGTTGAACCACCATCAAGCCCAGGCCAGCTTGAACAGGATTCCGGTAATCTCGCCACAGCAAACCCGGACACTGAACAGCTTGACACCGCAGACGCCACGCCGGATGTTGCCGCAGTGGCCAGTGTTGAGGAAGACCAGCCAGTCAGTGAACCACCCATGCAGTCGACTATCCCGCCCATACCAGCAGACATTCCGGAGCCGGTATCGGATTCGAGTCTGGCACTGGTAACAGCAGAGGAGATCGGTGTCGCGGACGACGCAATTTCGCAACCGGAGTTTGAACCGCTGTCTGCTGAGGCAGTTGCCGATGAAGATACTGCGGTCAGCGACGTGCCCGCAGCGGAGGTGAGTCCAGCGCAGTTACAAGAGATTGAGCCGGAGCCTCAGGAAGCCGAAGAAATCGAAGTTACCAATGCGGTTGCGGTGGTCAGAACAGAGGATGTTGCCCCTTCGGTTACCGTCCCCGCTGGCACCCCGGACTCTGATCCTGTTGAACAGTTGGAGTCTGCAGTACAGCAATGGCTCACTGCCTGGGAGTCACAGTCCCTGGATGAATACTTTGCCAGTTACCATTCCGGGTTTACGCCCCGTTATCACGACAGCGTCACCGCGTGGCGGAATAATCGCCAACGAGTAATTGGCGGAGCTGCCTCGATCAAATTAACGCCCAGTGAATTCGAGCATGTGGGGGTCGAGGAAGGCATGCAGGATGTGCGCTTGTGGTTGCGCTATGAGTCGCCCAACTACAGTGACAGTACTCAGAAGAAATTACTGATGCTGGAAGAAGAGGGCGCCTGGAAGATAGTCGAGGAAATCAACCTGCGGGTGCGCCCCTAGGGGAAATCCGCTAGCGTCGTTTCGGGTGACGTCGCTGTTTACTGCGAGGCTTGGCCGGGGGAACCAGACTCTTTTCGGAGTTGCCAATCAACTCTTCTCTGCCCAAGCGCTTTAACGCCTCCCGCAACATGGGCCAGTTCTTCTCGTCGTGATAGCGCAGGAAAGCTTTTTGCAGCCTGCGCTGATCAATGTCCTTGCAGACGTTCAGCTTGTCACTTTTATAGCGCAGCTTCTGCAAGGGGTTTCGCTCTGAATAATACATGGCGGTGGCCAGGGCCATTGGCGACGGATAGAAAGTCTGCACCTGGTCTGGCTTGAAATTTCGCGACTTGAGCCACAGGCTCAGGTTGAGCATGTCCTCTTCCGTGCAGCCGGGATGCGCTGCGATGAAGTAGGGGATGAGATACTGTTCCTTACCCGCCTTCCTGGAAAACTTGTCAAACAGCTTCTTGAATTCGTCATAGGCGTTAATGCTGGGTTTCATCATTTTCGACAGGGTTTCATCTTCGCTGTGCTCTGGCGCAATCTTCAGATAGCCGCCAACATGATGAGTGACCAGCTCTTCGACGTATTCCGGATCTTTCAATGCCAGGTCATAACGCAGGCCTGAAGCGATAGCCACGCGCTTGACGCCGGGTATGGCCCGGGCCTTGCGGTAAAGCTGGGTGGTGGGACTGTGGTCCGTATTCAGGTGCTTGCAGATATTGGGGTAGACACAGGACAGCCTCTTGCAGCGCTTCTGTATATCAGCGGACTTGCAATTGAGTTTGTACATATTGGCCGTCGGACCGCCCAGGTCAGAAATGGTGCCGGTGAAGCCAGGCACCTGATCCCGGATCTTTTCGATCTCGCGAAGAATGTTTTCTTCTGAACGGCTCTGGATGATTCGGCCTTCGTGTTCGGTAATGGAGCAGAATGTGCAGCCGCCAAAACAGCCACGCATGATGTTGACCGAGGTCTTGATCATGTCATAGGCGGGAATTCTGGAGTCGCCGTAGCTGGGGTGTGGCCGGCGCTTAAAGGGCAGGTCAAAAACCCAGTCCATCTCTTCGGTTTCCAGCGGGATAGGGGGTGGGTTTACCCACACTTCCTGGGTCTCGTGGCGTTGTACCAGAGGTCGTGCGTTATAGGGGTTGGATTCCTGGTGCAACACACGCGAGGCGTGTGCATAAAGCACCGGGTCATTTGTCACTTTATTCAGCGCGGGAAGTCGAATATAGGATGTTTCTTTCTCAAATTCAGATTGTCGTTGCAGGGGAAGCGGGATAATTTTTACCGCCTGGGCTTGCTCGCTTTCAGGCTGTGACTTATCACTGCCCGGGGCTGCATCGCCATTGCCAGAATTCCCGGCGCTTGATTCGTTGAGCTGATGGTAGTCATAGGGATTGGGAATCTTGTCGATCTGCGCTGGCCAGTCTATGCGGGTGGAATCGATTTCTGTCCAGCCAGCAGGTGTGCTACTGCGTACATGGGCAGTGCCACGCAGGTCCCAGCATGTTTCGATGGGATTGCCTGCCGCCAGCTCCGCGGCAACTTCCACCAAGGCTCGTTCTGCATTGCCATACAGCAGTATGTCCGCGTTTGAATCCACCAGGATGGAGCGCCTGACCTTGTCGCTCCAGTAATCGTACTGGGCGATTCTCCTCAGACTGGCTTCGATACCACCAATCACGATGGGCGTGTCGTAATAGGCTTCCCGGCAGCGCTGACTGTAGACGATGACAGATCGGTCCGGCCGCATGCCTGGCTCACCGTCCGGGGTGTAGGCGTCATCGCTGCGCATTCTCAAATCCGCAGTGTAGCGATTGATGAGGGAATCCATATTGCCGCCGGTGACACCGAAGAACAGGTTGGGTTTGCCCAATACCTTGAACGGGTCGGCAGAGTCCCATTGAGGCTGAGCGATAATCCCCACACGGTAGCCCTGGGCTTCGAGCAACCTTCCTATCACCGCCATGCCGAAGCTGGGATGGTCCACATAGGCATCGGCAGTGACGATTATGATGTCGCAACTGTCCCAACCCAGTTCGTCCATTTCTGTACGGGACATGGGCAGATAGGGCGCAGTGCCATAGCACTCCGCCCAATACCTGGGGTAGTCATAGAGTTTACGCGGTTGCTCGTCATAGCGAGGCCGTGCTTCGGCAGATACAGAGCTCATAGATTTTGTCGGATGGTAAAGTTTCCAAGCTCGGTCACTTCACCGTTAATAAAGAGTTGTTCATTGATAAGTGAGACATCCAGCAGCACCCGGCCATTGTCCAGGGTGATGTATCCTTCCTGTACATAGGGGTCGATCATGCTGGCAAAGGGGCTGCGAGCGATGGCTTCCAGGTCCAGCGACAACTGTAACTCCACCTCCAGTGCAGAGATGATTTGTTCCACGCTCAATTCACTGACACTGCCGAGCTGGGGTAGCCCCAACCAGTTAACCAATAATTCCAGGGAGTGATCGCCTGCGTACACATTGGCTTCAATATTATTATTGAAGATCAGACTGTTGTGCGCCATTACCAGCAACATCTGTTGCGCAAGTGCTTCCAAATCCGGATCGGCATTACCTGAAGTTGCGGATTGGGCGGAATTCAAAATTTCGTAGTAGCTGCGAATCACTTCCTTGCGCAGTTCCCTGATCTCTGACGTCCAGGTAAAGGATTCGAGTGGGTAATCGCTGAGCAGCTTGCCCAGGGCAATTACCTGGGTGATATCGATCTGCTCATTGCTCCCCGGGTTTGCCATCAGTCTGGACTGGGCAGAGATATCCGCAGCGGTAAAGGCGGCAACGCCGGTTGCCGAAAGTGATGGAATCGTCAGGTCAGCAGAGCTCGGTGCCAAAAGGTCGCTGAGCTGTTCGGTCTGGCTGTCCACGGTCAGACCTTGCAAGGTAAACCCGTTGGCACCTTCCTCAGCACTGAAAGTACCCAGTTCAACAGTGATTTCAGCGGACTGATCCGCGTTGGCAACCAGGGTGCCAGTGAGTCCGCCAAAAGTCACCAATACACCCTCTTCAGTGTGAGTGGTGGGTCCGATTAGCAATTGCACCGTCAGTGTCTGGTCGAATTCGCTGAGCAGGTTCATTTCCAGCTCGGGAAGGTCGAAGGGCACATCGCTGAAGGCTTCTGTGATTTCTCTGCTATCAAAAGTCGGGTTGATTCGGGCGTAGGCCAGACCTATAGCCAGGCCAGCATCAGTGAAGAGTAGCGGTCCGTGACCGAAGTCAAATTCCAGGGTCAACACCAGTGGATCTGCCAGACCCAATGCATTGTATTCAAGATCGAACCGGGCCTGTGAGCCAAACCAGCCAGAATCGAACCGGGTCTCGTTGATCTGGAGCTGTCGCGCGTATTCAGGCGGAATCAAGGCAAACAGGTTGGCAATCGCGACTTCGCGCAAATTCATGCCAATCAGCTTGGGGACCACCCCAAACACGAGGGCTGTGATCAGGACAATGCTGGATAGAAAGAGACTGCGTCTATTCATGCTTCATATTCAAGAGGTGCTGCGCCCAGGTCCTGGGGCAGGGAAATTCAGGGCGCCACTATAACAGGAAATCAACGAGTTAGCGGGTTAGAGCTGGCAAATCTTGTAGGCACAGCGGCGGGCACCGGCCAGGACATGGTCGACCCGGTCCACGCTGGCCGCGTTGTCCAGCAGGGAACGAAACATGTCCAGTTCGGATGCACAATACTGTCCGCAGGATTGGGCTGCTTTCATGATGGGGCAGTGATTCTCTATCAACATCCAGCCATCGGGGAGCAGACGAATTTCAGCCATAAAGCCATCGGCGTCACGAAGTTCAGCCAGGCGCTGCAGTTTCACTTCCAGCTCCGGGCCTGCGGTGCCTAATTCTTCCCGATAGCGTTGTTCCAGGGACTGGGATTGCCGGGCAACCAGTTGTTCAAGGCCCGATTCACCGTGTTCCAGCTCAATCGCCGAGATTAAGCCAGTGAGGCACTCGTCATGGGTATCCTGAAATTGCTGATGGCCACGGGCAGTGAGTTGCCAGTAGTGTACCGGGCGGCCCCGTGTTTGCCGGGTTTCCGCAGTCTGGGCCACGAACCCACGAGTCTCCAGCTCTGCGATGTGCTGGCGCACCCCCATGGTCGTTATAGCCAGTTGATTTGCAAGGATTTTAACCGACTGAGGCCCGCGCACCTTGAGACGCTGCAGTATGGCTTGCTGGCTCTGGGGAAGTTCCATGTGAGCTCCTGACCCTCTCCAGTGTTATCGGCATTAATAGTAAAGTATTTACTTTATATATCTGTAGATAATGGATATTTGTAAACTATTTAATATAGTAATTAAGCCTCAATATGACACATTGGGCCTTCGAACTGGCGGAATTGGTACTTCCGAGGAGGGATTTGCCCAGCCAGGGCCAGAAAACTGTAGAATGGCGCACTTTTAGCGATGCCCGGCAGCCCGTGTGGGTCCGGAAGCAGTAATGCCCTGATAAGTGTGCTTGCATGGAATTTGACCAGCCTCTCCTCGTTACCTTTCTCGCCTATTTGCTGCTGATTCTGTATCTGGGGGTCAAGGCTTACCGCCGTACCCACGACCTGGGCGACTATATTCTGGGTGGGCGCAAACTGGGTTCCGCAGTGACGGCGCTGAGCGTGGGTGCCTCGGATATGAGCGGCTGGCTGTTGCTGGGTCTGCCAGGCGCCATCTACCTCAGCGGGCTGAGTGAAATCTGGATCGGCATAGGGCTCACACTGGGGGCCTGGTTTAACTGGTTGTTCGTGGCTCGCCCTTTGCGCGTCTATAGCCAGCAGGCCGGCAACTCGCTGACCTTGCCAGATTATTTCGAGAATCGCTTCCAGGACAAGACGCGAATGCTGCGCTGCCTGTCCGCCGCTGTCATCCTGCTGTTCTTTACCTTCTATACCGCTTCCGGGCTGGTTGGGGGTGCCATACTCTTTGAAAGCAGCTTCGGACTCGACTATTCAACCGCCTTGCTGGTGGGTGGCCTGGTGATCGTGACCTACACCTTTTTCGGCGGCTTTCTGGCCGTGGCCTGGACCGATGCGATCCAGGCATTGCTGATGCTGGCAGCTTTGCTGATTACACCGGTGGTCGTTGTTCAGAGCGCGGGTGGGTTCGCTCCCATGTGGGAACAAATGCAAGCCGTTAATCCGCGCAGCACTGAACTGTTGGGAGATCTGGGCTTGATCGGTTTCGTGTCCCTGATTGCCTGGGGGCTGGGCTACATGGGGCAACCGCATATCCTGGCTCGATTCATGGCGGCTGAAAGTGCTGAAAAGCTGGTTCCTGCGCGGCGCATCGCCATGAGTTGGATGCTGCTTGTGTTGTTCGGTTCGGTTACCACTGGACTGGCCGGCATAGCCTACTTTGCCGATGCACCTTTGGATAATCCGGAAACCGTGTTTATCGCACTCAGCCAGACTTTGTTCAATCCCTGGATTGCAGGAATCATTACAGCGGCGATTCTGTCAGCCATTATGTCCACCATCGATTCACAACTTCTGGTTTCGTCCAGTGTGATCAGCGAGGATGTGTATCGGGTATTTGTTAGACCTGGCGCTTCGCAAAAAGAATTGCTGAGAGTGAGCCGCATAGCCGTACTGGTAATCGCACTATTGGCACTGTTTATCGCCAGTGACCGCAACAGCAGGGTACTGGATCTGGTCAGCTATGCCTGGGCCGGATTCGGCGCTTCCTTCGGGCCGGTAATCCTGTTTTCTCTACTATGGCGAGAGATGACTGCCAACTCAGCCATTATAGGAATGGTGCTGGGAGCGGTTACCGTGGTGCTGTGGTCAAATCTGAGTGGAGGCCTGTTCGACCTTTATGAAATCGTGCCAGGTTTTCTGTTTGCTTCCCTGGCCATTGTGGCAGTGAGCAAGTTCTGGCCGGTGCAGGATGAAGCCGCGCTCTCCCAGTTCGACGGCGTCAAGACAGCCCTCGGCTAGGCAGTACGCTAGGCAAGAATCGCATCTCGCCCGCTTTCCTTCGCCTCATAGAGCTTGGCATCTGCCTGTTCAATTAACTCTTCGAAAGGCGTCCCTTCGGATTGCATGGCGAGTCCGCCGCTTATGGTTACGTCTGTTTGTTGCTTGACGGCTTCGCTTATACGATTGCAGACGACTTTTGCTGCTTCCAGTTTAGTCGAGGGCAATACCAACAAAAATTCCTCTCCACCGTAGCGCACAACCAGGTCCTGGTCACGTGAGCAGTCGGTGAGGATTCTTGCCAGTTTGATGAGTAGCTCATCCCCCGCGCTGTGTCCGTAGGTGTCGTTGTATTTCTTGAAATGATCCACATCCAGCAAGACGATGGTAAACGGATCTTTTTGGCGTTCGGATACAGGTGCCAGGTCTTCCATGAAAAGGTAGAGACGTCTTCTGTTCGCCAGCCTCGTCAATGGGTCGGTAAGGGACTGTGACCTGTTTTCGATTTTCAGGGCAATGTTTTCCAGCAACACCCGGTTCTGCCTGGGGATAAGCCTGATCAACATCACGTAGCTGATGATCAGGATCACCAGCAAGGCATTGGCCAGTATGCCTTCAACAAACAAAATTCTGCCGATCAGTGGCAGCATGGCCACGTGGAGAAACAACATGATGGCAGGCAGCGAGGTGCTGTAGGTCAGAATGCCGCCGGCAACTAGCGCCATCATGGCAATGGCATAAAACAACAAGCTGGTGAGGATATTCGGCCCGTAGGGGATTATTACGGCCAGGGCAAAGCAGACAAAGGGTACGATACTGAAATTGAAAAAGTGGTTTTCCCAAGCGCCGATATTGTTCTTGTCGATTTCACCAGTAGCCAGTTTGCGTTTAAAGCTGATAGAAAGAAGTATCCTGGGAACATAGCTAAGAAACATGGCCAGCAACCAGGCAATGGCATATTCAGGTGTCGCCATGATGGCTATAAGAAAAGCCATGCTGCAACTGGCAGCGGCAATACCTACATACCCTGTGGTTGTGTTGGTAAACAGTATGGATATTCGCTCGAAATCGAATTCCAGCTTGTCTTCATTCTGGCTCAAAGACTAGTCACTCTGTTTGCTGGCGGGGAGTCGCATCTGGACATGAGGTATTCCGTCTTCCTGGTATGGCTCGGATTCTGTTTCAAATCCCAGCCCATTATAGAACTTTTCCAGGTATTGCTGAGCAGAAATTGTGATGTCCGATTCGCCCCAGTTCTCGTGGCAATACTGGATAGATTTCTCCATCAGTTGCCGACCTGTTCCATCTCCACGAATTTCCGGGCTTGTCACCACACGGCCAATGGAGCAGCCCTCATATCTGATACCAGGGGGCAGCAAGCGGGTATAGGCCAGTAATTTCCCGTCAGCCGCACCCAGCACATGCAGCGCCTCCTGGTCATTACCATCCGGATCCTGGTAGGGGCATTGCTGCTCCAACACGAACACCTCGGCCCGCAGTTGCAGCAGGGCATAGAGTTGTTCGAGGGACAATTCGCTGAATCGTCGGCATTCCCAGTGGAGTTGAGACATGGGGGTTCCTTGCAGATTGCTGATTTTCTCTGCAGCGCCGCAATTTAGCACAAAATGAAGGGAAACAACGAGTTAGTGCTTATCTGGAAGGGTCCTTTCCATAGATCGCTTGCTAAACCCCGGGCAGTAAACTTCGGTAAACCGCTTGTCCACCTGTGGTTTGCTAGATGTTTGCACTGATTCCGATATGCTCAATCCGACTACATTTTGCTGGTGCTAGGTGGGCAATTCTGTTTTTCGCAAGAAGCAACCTCGGGCTGAATGTGAAGAATTGCCCCCTAGTACTTGGCTTTGATCCAGTCAACGAATCGAGCATCGCTGGCTGCTAAAGAGTTTTGTACATCCGAATCAGACAGCGTGCCCTGCAAAGCTTTTGCCAGCATCTGGATCTGGCTGATAAAAAGTCGCGTATTTTGATCGGTTTCAATGCGCAAATATCTTTCGGCTTCAAGCTCCAGCGCTGCATAGTCGCGCTCTACCAGGAGATGTTTAATCAAGGCAGCGCGAGTATTCAGATCTGTTCCATCCCGCATTCCCGCTCGAATCGATTGCTCTCTGGGATTACTCCCCAACAGCAGCAGCGGCAGAACTCTCAATTGGGAATCCTCCATTAGCTGACTCAAGCCATCCCAGTAATAGGGAAGCGTATAATCCATGTGAGGGTTTAGGGCTACCAGACTGGCAATGCGTTCATATTCGAAGGCCTGGTTCACTTCTTGCCGAAAACTGTTCGGCAGCAGAAAATTGATGTAATCGCTCTCACGAAATCGCTGTTTTCTGGTGTCTATATTGAGTAAATGCGCGTACAGCGGTGACGGGTCCAGCATACCCTGTGTAGAGGGCGAGATCCTTTGCGGGTAGTTGTCGGTAACGGGAAGAAAGCGCTGGCTCAGGCGATTGAGTTCTGCCGCATCGGCCATGAATGTGGCACCGAGCAATCCTCGAGTTTCAATGCCGATGTCACTCAGTTCCTGGTTTGCATAGCGCGCCCAATTTTCCTGCAGCACCTGTTCATCCATGGCAGGCAGGCCATCTCGGCTACCTAATAAAATCCAATCCATATTGTAGCCATTCCACAGGCTGCAATCCCGGTAAACCTCGCAGAACGCCTTGATGATGGCAATTGAGTCACTGTCGTGCAGATCGTGGATGGGCAACCAGTAACTGATCATGCCACCCGGATTCAAATGCTCGTAGGTCAGTTCGAAGAATTCTTTTGAGTACAGGTTGACAATCATCGGTGCCTTGGGTGGGGGAGGCTCGCCAGTGATCAGGTCATATTTTCTGTCTGTGGTTTGGAGGAAAAACCGACCGTCATCAATGTGCACTTCTGTCCTGGGGTCATCCAGCGGATCGTAACCAATCACTTGGTGAAACGGTCGGCTCATCTCAACGATCTCTTCTGAGACATCCACAATGTCGAGTGATTGCAAGGTGGACAAGTTTGTTGCGGCTTCCGCTGTATTCCCCACTCCATAGCTGATCAGCAGTATGTCCTGGAGGTTGCCGTGCAGAATTGCCGGGAGATAGGCGAAAAGCTTCATGTATCTCTCGCCCGAAAAATCGGTGCCGGACATGGAATACCCATTGGTCACCAGCCGATAGGACTCAATCTGACCGAGCCGCCGAATTTCGTAATATTGCAGAGTCGAATAGAGGCTTTCATTCACTGCTACCAATTCCATGTCAGGCAGAAAGCTGTCAAACACTTGGTAGGAGCGTTGCAAGGATCCGAATGGAAACAGTGCCAGCACCAGTATTGATGCGATCACTGTCGTTGCCTTGAACTTAGTCACAAGCCCGGTGGTGATAGCTGGCGTCATGGACAGCAGTGCTACCAGCAAATAGAGCGTGACGATTAACAATAGGGAGCGTTCAATACCAAGTAATGGCAGCAGCACCAGCGTTGCCAGGGAGGAACCCAGCGCTGCACCCAGGGTATTGGACACGGTCAACATGCCCGAGGCCTGGGTGTCTACTCCGTAATGTTGGTAGAAACGCTCGCCATACAGTGGAAAGAGAATGCCGGAAGCGATGCTGGTAGGCAGCATCAACACCATCGCCGCCAGCGTAAAGAATCCAAAGCTTTCCCTCAGTTGAGGAAGATAGTTTGAATACAGAAACTGAAAGGCAACAAGGCCAGCCACCGTGCTCGCTGCGGCGACAACGGGAATGATGGCCAGGCTAGCCGACAGCCTGTCAGCAAAGGTGCGGATTCGAGACACCAGCAATCCGCCCATGGCGATGCCCACCAGGACAATGGCCAACATAGTGGCGAATAGCGTGCTTGACTCGTTCTGGGTAAGCAGCAGATAACGGAACCAGATGATCTCCAGTGCCAGCAAGGACATACCGATCACTGCCGGTGGTATCAGCAGCCATGATGCCTGTGGTAAAGACTTTTTACCTAGTTCGTTGCCATTGCTGTCAAAGCTTGGAAACTCACCACCAAACAAATTAAACAGCAGCAGTGCTGCCAGCAGGTTCAGCAGGCAGGCGACTACCCCTACAGCGTTCAGGCCCAACCAATAAATCAGGAAAAATTCAGCCGCCAGTGTGCCGACTACAGCGCCCAGAGTATTCCAGCCATAAAGTCTGGCGATTGAAGATGAAAAGGATTGTTCAACGCGGTGCAGGGCTTTGTGCAGAACCGGTAAGGTGGCTCCCATGGCGGTCGCTGGAACCAAAAGGACAAGGAAGGCGATGAAAAACCTCGCGGCATTAAGCAACAGGCCGTTTTCGGTCAGGCCTGCCAGCATGGAAGCCGCAAAGCCAGAGACTCCTGGCAGGAGAAACACCGCGGCCAGACCGCTGATACCAATAAGGATTTCGATCAGGACATAGAATCGAACGGGGCTGTGTATTTTGTGCCCCTGGAAAGCGACGACTGCATTGCCGAGCCCCAATCCGGTCATGAAAGCCATGAGCACCACTGCGGCACTCCAGACAGTCGTGCCAAGCGCGACACTGGCAGCCCGGAACCAAACTGTTTCGAAGATGAGAGCCGAACATCCGGACAGGAAAAATGCGGCTGTTGAGTAGCTGATGAAACTTTTTTGCTGATCCATAGGTAACGCAGTTATCCAGGCTGTCTTGTGTCCGGGCAATAAGTTAAGCCAGAACACTGGGAATGTCCCCTGATTTCAGGGTAATTTCTGTGACGAGGGCGGTGTTGCTGGAATTTCAGGACAGGCTCATCGGCTCAATCGAGCCGCTCGGCAATAGCTGCAAGCTGATTGCGCAAGCCTGCTCTGCTGGCAATCTCCAGGGCAAACTCCGATTCAAACTGCTGCAATAAGACCCTGGCTGCTTCCAGGTTATCCGATTCGATTAGCCAATTCAGTAGCACTAATCCGGTGCTGATTCCGGGCCTGAGAGAGAACGACTGCTGCCCCAGTTCCGTTGCACGGCTCAAATTTCCCTGTGCGTCATAGACCGTGGCGAGGGCATACAGCAGATCTGCTCTTGAGAAAGCAAAATTTTCGTTCTGCAGCAAAGCCTCGATCGTGACAATTAGTCCGGGTAGCAGCGTGCCGGGGCAGGAACCATTCAGCACTGCAGGCAGCAGCCGATTGAGTTGTGCTATGGCGGTGAATTCCATAGGGGCATTGGCGGCAACTGCTTGCAGTTCATTTTGGGCAGGCAACTCGAGGTTCTGCAAAATGCAGCCAAACTCCAGCCAGCGAAGATAATCACCAACACGATTGCTGTCGGAGCCCATCAGTTGCCTGTGCAGTTGAAAACCTGATTGGGGATCACCACTGCTGGTGACGGTTTGCACCAGGTGCGTGCTGGCACGGTAAGATTCGGGGTGCCTTTCCACCTCCACGTAAGCCTGTGTCATCGAGTCCCCCCACAGAAATGATTCCAGCACGGTGATAGTTGCAAACCAGCACAGAAAGATCAGAGTAAAACTGCGGGTGACGATTCTCTCAGTGCCGGTGAAAAGGGTCTCTCCCTTTTGCAGCAGCCAGATCAAGGCGAATAGCACGCCGACCGCTGGCAAGTAATTGCGATGCTCAAAATACAGTTCCAACGGCAGAATGGTAGATTCCAGCGCGTGGCCAGCAAAAAACCACAACACCGCGAAACTCAGCACAGGCTGTGATTTGCGCTTTCGGATGGCCGCGACTAACAAGAACAGGACAATAGCGACCGAAAAAACGACAGCAAGGTTAGCCACTGACCCGTAAACCGGGAAGTCATCGTGGAACAAACCGAACCGGTCAGGAAACGGAAACAGAATATTCGACAAATAGCTTAGTAGCACGGCGAACTGGGACAGGCTGCGCTCGATCAATGTGAATGGCTTCTGCTGATACGCCTCCAGCACCCCTGGCACATAAAATACAAAAGCCAAAATGCCCAGCAAGAGCGGGAGGAACACAGCCAACTGGCTGAGCTTTCCAGCTTTGGTAGTTGTTCGGCTTTCATCCAGCAAAGTGACTTCCATCACCGCCAGATACAGATAGAGCAGGGCAGCATTCTCCTTGCTCAATACTCCGAGCACGAACATGATCGACGGAGAAATGACAGCCGCAGCAAAATAGCCACGCCCACCTGATTCCAGGAATCGAATCCGGCACCATAAATAACTGACCAGGCCTGACAGCACAAACAGGGAAGCAAGCAGGTTCATTCGCTGCACGACATAGAGCACGCTGGAAACATTGATCGGGTGTAACAGCCAAAAGGAAAGCAGTGCCAACAAGTAGAGGGGCTTGATCTTCAGGCTGGGGTTTGCCCGGAAGAGAAGCGTAAAAAACAACAGCAACAGCCCGGCATTGAGCAAGTGTATAAACAGGTTGACCAGCTTGAAGCTGAACGGATCATCAGGCCAGGATGAGGCTTGCACGAGAAAGCTTAGCAGGGACAATGGCCTGCCCAGCTCGCTGGCGATGCCATTGGTGGACAGGTTCAGTATTTGCGCAACATTGGCATCCGCGGGCAGCATGGAAAGCAGTGCCAGATTGGGAAAATCATCGAGTATGAAACCGCCGTGTAGTCCGGGCCAGTAAATGACCGCAGTCAGTATCGCCAGTCCCGCGAATAGCACCAGAGACAACTTGTTATAGGACCAGTTCATGAGTGCTCTCGCAATGCTCTGGATAGTGATTGCTTTGATTAGACAATGATTTCAAGCTCAGAAAAGACCGAATCGCTTCTTCTTTTTTAGCTTGAGGCCATTCTCTTCCAGCATTGCCTGGTCTTCTTTCAGATACTCAGTGAGTTCATCGACCAGCGGCTGGATATGCTTGGCATAATTCATCCAGCGCTTTCTGGAAGTTTGGTAAATGGGTTGTCGGACCTGGGCATGACTTACGGTTCTCACCACTGCCTGTTGTTGGTGATATTCCAGGCTTTCTGCTTCCCAGCTCAAGCCGCAATGGTTCAACATGCGCTGCCCTTCTTCGGTCGGGTTTTCGACCAGCGCCTCATACTGAACCTCCAGAATCTTGCCGCGAGGCAGGACTTTTTGCCAATACTTCATATATTCCCGGTAGAGCTTATAGGTGTCAGCAATGGTTTTCAGGTCGTTGGACCAACGGACTTCGGCGAAGGCCTGAAAATAGCAAGACAGGCAGGTATCCAGTGGATGACGGACTGCATGAACAATTGAGGCATTGGGAAACAGTGCGTGAATCAAACCCAGGTTCTGGTAATTGCCTGGCAGCTTGTCGACGATACGTTGTGCCGGTGGCTGCCCGAGTCGCAGGGTTTGCAAATAGTAATTGCTGTAACCTGCCATGAGATCAGGCGTCATTCTCCGTTGTGCTCGCTCTGCTGGCCTAACCTCATTCTCCCGCATGATTTGATGGGCAATTCGTGGCATTGCCAACAATTCCCCAGCGCCTGCCCCCTGGGAATGACTGGCGATTATCCGCTCCATAAGTGTGGTGCCCGAGCGGGGCATGCCGACGATAAAGACCGGTTGGCTGGACTGGTGGCCACCTTCGCTAAGGCGGCCGATCGTGCCTTCGGTAAAAACAGTGTTGATCTGTTTAAACCAGTTTAAATCGTTGTTGTGGTCATGGGCTTCTTTTTGCAGTTCGTTGGCTTGCTGGAAATGGGGAAATGCCTTGTGGAACTCACGGCAATCATCGTAGATCTTTCCCAGGGCAAAGTTGACTGCCAGTTGCTCCCGGGCAGGCAGGCCATCAGCAATGACAGCTTCCGCCTGATCGATCAGGGTGCTGTCTTCGGAGGTGAATTTTCTCAGGCGGGCCAGATTGGTATATGCCAGTCGCAGGTTCTTGCGCTTTTCTATCATGTGCAAAAGATGATCCTGGGCTTCTTCAGTCTTTCCGGCTTCCACCAGCAGGCTACCCAGCGCTGAAAGTGCGTCGGGATTTTCCGGATCAATGGCAACAGCTCTTCTTGCCAGGCTTATGCCCTTGTCGTGCAGGTTAATTTCACCCAGGCATTTTGCAGCTGTAACGAGCAGTTCCAGGTCATCTGTTTCCTGCGCAATGATTGTTTGCAGATGCGATTCAGCGGCGCTGGCGTTACCCATGGCGGTACAAAGCTGTGCCAGGTGCAGATTGACCAGCAGGTCATCTCCTGCCTGCTGGGCGACTTCGGTGTAGAGAGAGGTGGCTCCAGCGGAATCTCCAGCCTCGAGCTGTTGCTTCGCTTGCTGTAGCTGTGCGAGTAGTGTTTCGGTGTTTTCAGTCATATCGAGTAAGGAATAGCGCCACTGGCATCCTGCGGGTTGTTGGATCAACCGCCAGTACCTGCCTGCTCCAGTATAACCTTAAACCGTAGCCTTGGTTGAGTAGGGCAGGTCTGGGAACCGGCACGGAAAATTGCCGTTGAAGGAAATCTGCCGTATTGGGGTCTACTGAGGGACGAGACTCGGAATTGTGGGTCCCTGGCAGCCTCTGAAGTGCGCCCGGGAACGAGGCATGAGAACATAGGCGCGAAAGCGGGAGCAGGAACAGGAAACAGCAATGAATGAGATGAGCAAGGTGGAAGCAGAGGTGCGTGACTACTATGGCAAGGAATTGCAAAGTAGCGAGGATCTGAAAACCAATGTCTGCTGCACGGTAGTCCAGTATCCACAAAGCATCAAGCAGGCGCTGGCCAATATCCACGAAGAAGTGCTAACCCGTTATTACGGCTGTGGCCTGACTATTCCAACCTCGATACAAGGGCTTGATGTGCTGGATTTGGGCAGTGGCACCGGGCGCGATTGTTATCTCCTGTCGCAACTGGTGGGTGAAGAAGGCTCCGTTACCGGAATTGACATGACCGATGAGCAACTGGAAATTGCCAACCGGCATGTGGAGTGGCATCGGGAAAAATTCGGATTCAGTCAGGCCAATGTCAGGTTCGTGAAAGGCAATATTCAGGATCTGGGTGCTGCAGGAATAGAATCCGCGCAGTTCGATGTCATCGTTTCCAATTGTGTTGTCAACCTGGCCACTGACAAGCGTGCTGTATTGGCTGAAGCATTCAGGGTGTTGAAAGAGGGCGGTGAATTCTATTTTTCCGATGTGTATTGTAATCGCCGTCTGCCGCCGGAGCTGGCCCAGGATCGGGAACTCTACGGCGAATGCCTTGGAGGCGCGTTGTACTGGAATGATTTTCAAAACCTGGCCAAAGAGTGCGGTTTCAACGATCCACGAATCGTGGAATCCCATGGTATCAGTGTTGAAAATGACGCCCTGGCCGCCAGGCTGGAAGCTTATCAGTTCTATTCCGTCACCTATCGGCTCTTCAAACTGCCTGAGCTGGAACCTGCTTGTGAGGATTATGGTCAGGCAATCAAGTATCTGGGCGGAGTAGAGGAGCAGGAGAATTTCTTCCAGCTGGATGACCACCACCTGTTCGAGAAAGGCAGGATCACACCTGTCTGTGGCAATACCCTGATGATGTTGCAGAACACTCGCTTTGAGCAATATTTTGAGTTTTATGGCGACTTTTCCACCCACTACGGCATCTTTCCCGACTGTGGAACAGACATGCCTTACCAGCAGCAGGCTGATGCCGATCGATCTTCAGGGTCGTCATCCTGCTGTTAGAGCCCGACAGTGGTAATCGGCACTACCCATGAATGAAAAACTGAATATTCAGGACATCACCGACAGTTCGGCGCGCAGCCAGGGCAAGTTTGTCGATCCTGATCGCACCCTGGATGGAGAAGTCCGTGCCAGCGTAGATCCGCGCCGGCTCAAGACTCTTTGGATCAATACCGGCAGCCTCTGTAATCTCACCTGTGAGAACTGTTATATAGAATCCAGTCCTACCAATGACCGGCTTGTCTATATTACTGCTGACGAAGTGCAGCAGTTAATCGACGAAATCGTAGCCGAGAAATTCGGTACCGAGGAAATCGCCTTCACCGGGGGCGAGCCATTTCTCAATCCGGACATGGTTGCCATTATCGAGCTCTGTCTCCGCGGTGGTTTTAAAACCCTGATACTGACCAATGGCATGAAGACGCTGCTGCGCGAACGCGACAAACTGGAACGACTGAGGGCAGCCTTTCCCGGTCTGCTGCGATTGCGTATTTCACTGGATCACTACCTTGAAGAAACCCATGCACTGGAGCGTGGCAAGCGATCCTGGAAGCCCGCCATTGAATCACTACAGTGGTTGAGTGGATCCGATATCGATTTTGCGGTAGCCGGGCGCACCATGTGGGAAGAAGACGAGGCCAGTATGCGCACCGGTTACGGGGACATGTTTGCCCGGGAAAATATCAGCCTGGATGCAAACAATCCGGAGGAGTTGGTGCTCTTCCCCGAGATGGATGACTCGGTGGATGTGCCAGAAATCACCACGGCTTGCTGGGGGATTCTCAAGGTAGATCCAGCCGATATCATGTGTGCAAGCTCGCGCATGGTGGTTAAGCACAAGGGTGACGACCATCTGTCGGTGCAAGCCTGTACCTTGCTGCCCTATGACCAGCGCTTTAACTTGGGAACCTCGCTCAAGCAATCATGGCAAAGCGTAAAACTGAATCACCCTCACTGTGCAAAATTTTGCGTACTGGGTGGCGGTAGCTGTTCGTCCTAGCCTTCGCTCCGCGTTTCGTTCGTCAATTCAGGTTTAAGCCTTTCTCATACAGTCGATTAATTGTTTGTGTCGGCACTCTCAGCATGTGCGCAACTTTAACCAGCTGGTTCAGCAAAGCCTGGCGATAAATGCCATTACGCTGAAAACGAATCGCGGAAGTCGTCGATGGCTGCTGCAGGCGCACCGGCTTTGCATGTTTACGTAACAACCGTGACAACCTGGTGTCTTCAAAGATGGGCACTTCCGGGACCCGAATACCCTGATCGATCAATCTTCGATGCAGAAAAATACAATGATCGAGATAGAAAATGCCACGGAGATCGCCACGAATCCTGTTTGAGTACCAGGAAGTAAATCTCAGCAGGGGGTGGTCCAGGTCAAACCGATGAGTGAGACTTCCCCAGTCAGCCTCGTGGCTGGCGGCCATGGATTCCAGGCTGAGCAGGGTTGGCAGCTCCACAACACTGCGTGGGTGATGCAGTAACACCAGCTCACCCGTGCTTGCCTCGAGACCGCGATTGAGTCGGGCAGCCCGCGAAGAGCCAGCTTCGGTCAGTGGCTCAAATTGATGTTGGGCAATCTGGTCCAGGGTGGAATCAGTGCTGCTGCCGTCCACAATAATTACCTGGGCGTCGCTGTCCTGAACGAGCTGTTGAAGATTGCGCAGGATCTCCTGCAGACAGTCACAACGGCTTTCATTAAAGGTGGGCAATACAACGCTGAGCATGATTTTGTCCGGGCACAAGACTGGGCAGGGCAGGTTCTCGTCGTGAAAGTGACCACAGTATATACTTGCGCCCCGTGTCCCCGTAGCTCAGCTGGATAGAGCAAGCGCCTCCTAAGCGCTAGGTCGGCCGTTCAAATCGGCCCGGGGACACCAAGGTTCCTACTGGTGCCAGCAAGAGCACCATTCCAAGCGCCGCCATCCCCCAAAGACAGAGCTACTGTCAGGGGGAGCTGGTCGGCCGTTCAAATCGGCCCGGGGGCGCCAGCTTCCCATTTTAAAAGCCTAATCTAGCCGACAATCCACAATTGCTATTTGCACCATTTTGGTGAATTTCGCTGAAAATTCATGAGTAATTATTGCTGCTGGAAACCCTGATGAGAAATAGCAGCATTCCGGTACTGAAATCTTCAACTTCGGGGGATTTCAAATCTGAAACATTGCGCGTTTTTTTAGTTATTAGTTATTGGAGGATGCAATTTTACAAATTTTTTTCTATTTAAAATCAATAAGTTGACCACAGCAACCCAGTGTAGCAACAATACCTGTACGTCGATTCACTGCAAATTTTGTGGGATCCGGCGCTCGTATCTCGCAAGAGGCTAGCATCAGGCTAGAAAGTCCTATGGGTGATGTTGTTCAGCTAAACCAGTATCGGGAAGCTGCAGACTCCAAACCAGTGTCCCTGGTGGCAGAGAGTCAGGTGCCCGTCGAATTTGCGGTGGGTAATCAAGACCGTCAGGCCTGTCTCGACTGTATCAAGCGATACGGTGTCGAATCCCTGCAAACCCGCCGCATCAACTCAGATCCCGAAGCGCTGCTTTATTTCATCAGCGTCAAGGATGCCATCTGGCTGAACAAGCGCATTCTCGAGCGAGAGGAACTGAGCGACGATGACATCACCAAGCATATCGACATCATCCAGATGCTGGAAAACCTCGATCAGCACATGATGGAAAGTCTTTGGGCCTCATTCACCTGGAGTAATCGCCCCTAGCTGCATCACCCGGGCGCAGACGGGAAAGGATTCTGACCGCAACAGGCTAGGGCGCTTCGCTGCAATATTCCAGCGGCACCACTTCCACCACCTGCTCTGGATTCCCGTTCAAGATCAAGGGATTGGCAGATTCTGCCAATTCGGTACTGACGATACCCAATCCGAGATTGCGTTCTTCATCCCCATTAGCTGGAGCCACCAGCAGCAATTCCACCACGGGCACCTCGGGCTCCTGCTGTGTTGCGATCATCGAATCCCCTGCAAGTGCCTGTGCTGACTGCAACCGATACAAACGCTTCTTGGCTTTCGCCCGGTAATGCATCCGCGCCACCACTTCCTGGCCAGTGTAACAGCCCTTCTTGAAATCAACGGCACCGGAAATATCGTAGTTGAGCAGTTGTGGTGTATACACTTCGCTGGTCACGGTGGTGACATGCACGACCCCCGCCAGTATTTCTCCACGCAGCCAATCCGCTTCATCGCCTGATCCCTCACTTTGCAAGGCAGTGCCAACCTCTCGCTGGTGACACCAGATTTGATAGCGGGGACTTGTGCCCGGTTCGCGCACGATCAGTGCGGATTCGTTGCTGCTGACCTCGTCGACTTTATCTGGCAACGCAGGCAGCAGG
Source organism: Gammaproteobacteria bacterium (assembly GCA_040218615.1). GTDB lineage: Bacteria > Pseudomonadota > Gammaproteobacteria > Pseudomonadales > Pseudohongiellaceae > UBA9145. The sequence continues at coordinate 111,111 of JAVJRC010000004.1, read as the reverse complement.
TCCTGCAGGTCAGATGGCAGGGTGCTGCCGATCAGCCCGCACACAGCAGCCGGGCCTTCGGCCACGGCAAGCTCGACTTTGGAAAACACCGCATAACGGGACAGGATGTCGATAATTTTCTCCCCGATACCCGAACTGCATTGCAGCATGATCACTTCCTGCTCCGTCTGCAGCAGTCGGAAATCTGCCACCACCCGGCCTTTCAGATTACACAGGGCACCTCGCAGGCTGCGCTCACTGCTGAGGTGGTCCAGGTTGCAGGTGAGCTGTCCCTGCAAAAAGCTGCGGGAATCCGGACCGGAAATTTTTACGTAATCGTGGGAGTTCTTGTCTGACAGTAAAACTGGATTCATGGACTGGTTACGAACATTGGTTGTGTTTGTCTGAAATACTTGGGGGTGACAACGGCAATAACAAGGGGCTGGATTCCGAGTGTGTTGCCAGCTTGAGTCCCCATGATCAAGCAAATGGAAGGATACAGGTTAAAGCTACAGGGGCAAGTAGACTGATGGATAGTGGCTCTAGATTTATTGTAAAACTGTGCCCGGACTCCCAGCCTCGTAGCTCAGCGCAACTTTCTGGTTGAGCCACTACCTCTTTATTGGATTTATACGCAATTCACCCGTAAGCTCTCAAGCCAATCATGTCCGAACTTAACCCCCATAAAATTTTCTGGCACAGCCGCCGCGGTATGCTGGAACTGGATTTGTTGCTGGTACCATTCGCAACGGAAGTGTTTGCCACACTGCCGCACCAAGAACAAATGTTATATCAGGAGTTTCTGGCCGAGGAAGACCAGGATCTTTTCAGTTATTTGCTGGAACGGGTCGAACCGGGTAATCCGGCATTCAAGCCTCTAATCGCGAAGATTCTCGCGCACAACTCATCCCGCAACTAGACTAGAGATTGAACGGCAGAGGAAGTACCAGTGAAATTGATTCTGGTAGCTGGGCCTCATGTCTGTCGATATTTGTTTTTCGCCCATGACCCTGGGCCTTCTGGCCTTGCTGCATCTGTTAGCGGCAGTGGCCAGTCTGTGCCTGCAGTTGCCCGGAGAATTGATTGCGTTGTTGCTGCTTGCTGTTTCCAGGAGTGCCTTGCGAGTTGTCAGGGAGTACGGGCCGCATTCATACGAGCGGATAACCAGGATTCGGCTGTCGCAACAGTTGGCCTTGGTGGAAACCGAAGGCGACACATTGCGCTGTGATTTGCCCCGATTGTTGTTTCTCAGTGAGTATCTGACCGTGTTGGAATTTGTGGAGCAGCCCTTGTTCGGAAAGCTGCCAGCAAAGTCTTCCCGGAAAATTCTGCTGCTCCCCGACACGCTTTCCCGAAGCGACTATTGTCGCCTGCAGCGCTATCTGCGATTTCAGCGCTAGGGGCTGAGAATCGTATCGACAGGTGGATCGCTCAGTTCCGGGTAGTCCAGTGTGTAATGCAGGCCGCGACTTTCTTTTCTCTGCAAGGCACAACGGATGATCAGTTCAGAAACCAGCGCCAGATTACGCAGTTCCAGGTTGTCGTTGGTGACCCGGTGTTTGATGTAATAGTCACGCACTTCTTCGCGAATCAACTGAATGCGGCTATGGGCTCGCTCCAGGCGCCGCGTGGTCCGTACGATGCCGACGAAATCCCACATGAAGCGGCGAATTTCATCCCAGTCGTGTGATACCAGGACTTCATCATCCGAGTCGGTAACCCGGCTTTCATCCCACTGGGCGATGGTTTCCACCAGCTCGGTTTGCGTCATGTTTTCCCGGATGCGCTCAGCGGCACCGAAAGCAACCACAAAACATTCCAGCAAGGAGTTGCTGGCCATGCGGTTGGCACCATGGAGGCCGCTGAAGCTGGTTTCGCCCACGGCGAACAGGTTTTTGATATCGGTTTCGCCATCACGACCGATGACCACACCGCCACAGGTATAGTGAGCGGCGGGCACAACCGGGATGCGGTCCTGGGTGATATCGATGCCAAACTTCAGACAGCGATCGTAGATTGTAGGAAAGTGTTCGCGAACAAATGCAGAAGGTTTATGGCTGATATTCAGGAATACGCAGTCACAACCCAGGCGCTTCATTTCATGGTCAATGGCCCTGGCCACAATATCGCGCGGCGCGAGTTCTTCCCGTTGATCAAACCGGCCCATGAATCGCTCGCCATCGGGCAGCTCCAGGGTTGCCCCTTCACCGCGCAAGGCCTCGCTGATGAGAAATGACTTGGCGTGTGGGTGGAACAGGCAGGTTGGATGGAATTGATTGAATTCCATGTTGGCGACCCGGCAACCCGCCCTCCATGCCATGGCGATGCCATCACCGCTGGCGCCGTCGGGATTGGAGGTATAAAGATAGGCCTTGCTGGCACCGCCAGTGGCCAGCACCACAAAGCGTGCCCGCAGGGCTTCCACCTTGTTGGTTTGCTGATTCAGGGCATACAAGCCCACGCAGACGGGCTCAGAGCCGTTGTCAGGCCTTTGTGTCACTAAATCCACAGCGGTACACCCGGCGAGCAACCGGATGTTAGGGTGCTCCTCAGCGCGTCTGTGCAGGGTTTCGAACACTGCCTTGCCCGTAGCATCGGTGGCATGGATGATACGGCGGTGACTGTGGCCACCTTCCTGGGTCAAATGCAGGGAACTGAGCGTCTCTGCGTCGATGGCTTGGCTGGGACCGCCAGCAGCACGATTTCCGGATTTGGTGGTGAACGGCACGCCCTGATCCACCAGCCAGGAAACAACGCCGGCGCTCTGGCTGACCATGTGTTCGACGACATCCCGGTGGCAGAGCCCTACGCCTGCAGTAAGCGTGTCGGCAACGTGGGAATCGATGCTGTCCTCATCATCCAGAACCGCGGCGATGCCCCCCTGGGCGTAGTAGGTTGCACCTTCCTCCAGGTTGCCCTTGCTGAGCACCGTGACCTTGGCAAAATCAGCACAACGCAGGGCCAGGGTCAGACCTGCTGCGCCACTGCCAATAATGAGGATGTCGCTTGCGCTGCCTGCGGCAGCGCCTGAAGATGTCATGATGTTGTGCTAACTCTATGAAAAATAAAAGGAATGCGCCTTTGGCAGAGACCTTTTACACATGGGGTTTGGTTACGGCTTGGTTGAATCAGGAGGAATTCCAGTATGGGCAAGCAGCGGATGATCGCTGTCCTGCCGGATATTGTAAAGTTGGCAGTCATGTTGGTGATGGCAACCCGATTCAGAACATAGTGCCCGATTGGATGAGAGTCAGAGAGTGTAGTGTGGGACACGCCGTAAACCCGGCCCAGCCGCCGATCGCAGATCGGCGTCGTTCGCCTGTCGCTGCGAGCTTCGCTCGCAAAACGCTCGGTCTCACCCCTGGGGGCTCGAGAGCAGCATCCCTGCTGCTCACGGTCCCAAACTACACTCTCTGACTCTCATCCTCGTAGTTCGGAGCTACTTTCTAAGCGGGCCACCACCAAAAATTTTCTATGACGTGAGAACTTTTGCCCTGAATTACTGTCTACTTCCTCGAGCAGGTGCATTTGTTCCTGGCAGTTTCTGTGTTATCTCAGGCTAGGGAATCGGGATAAAAACGGATTTAGGAGTTGGAACAAATGTCTGAAGCGACCGATCAGCAGCTTGTTGACAGGGTGCTGGCAGGTGAAAAGAACGCATTTAACCTGTTGGTGCTGCGTTATCAGCACCGGGTAGCTGCTCTGGTAGGACGCTTCGTCCACGATGCTGCAGAAGCAGAGGATGTAAGCCAGGAGGCCTTCGTTAAGGCCTATCGCGCTCTACCCCTGTTCCGGGGCGACAGCGCTTTTTATACCTGGTTGTACCGAATTGCAGTGAATACGGCGAAGAACCACCTGGTATCCCGGAGCCGGCGACCACCGGCCAGTGATGTCAACGTGGATGAGGCCGAAATGACCGAGTTCGGTTCGGTGCTCAGAGACATAGAAGATCCGGAAGGCGCGCTGGCTACAGAGAATCTAAAGCAGGCGATTCTGGAAGCGATAGAAGATTTGCCAGAAGATTTGAAAACAGCGTTTACGCTGCGGGAATTTTCCGGATTAAGCTACGAGGACATTACCGAAGTCATGGATTGTCCGGTAGGCACGGTGCGATCGAGAATCTTCAGGGCAAGGGAAGCGATCGACAAGAAGATAAGAGATTTGATTTAACTGCTGTTTGCTGCCTCAAAAAGGGAAGCGTTGTGAAGACACAGCCAGCCAACAGACGAATTGAATCGGTACTAATCAGTAGTTAGCGGGGCCGCTAAATGAACCAATACGAACAGGAATCACTCTCTGCCTTGATGGACGGAGAGACCGACGAGCTGGAATTGCGCCGTGTGCTCAAAGCCATGGAAAGCGATCCCGAACTCGCACAGCGCTGGCAGCGTTACCATCTGGCACAGTCAGTGCTGCATGAACGTGGCATTCCCGTGGCTGATACCCTGGCCGAAAAAGTGGCTGCTGCCGTCGAACAGGAACCAGCCGTTGTCCGCGCGGGCTCCCGTCGCTGGACAGCCCAGCTCACCCGCGTGGCTATCGCCGCCAGTGTCGCTGTGGTGGCCGTTATCGCCCTGCAACCGCAAGTCACCAGCCCTGATGCGCCTGCTGTGGTCCAGCAATCGGCGCCGGTTGCCCAGGAACAACTGATACAACCTGCGGCACTGATCGCAGATAGTCCAGCAATTGAAGTAGATCCTGAAGTCACAACGGAGTATTTCCGGCAGTTCTTTGACTCAATGCGTTTCAATCCAGAAGAACCCGTACGGATAGAGCACCTGCAGGATTCACCGCTGTACAGACTGGTCAACGAGTACCAGACCAGGCCCTGAACCAGAGCTTCGACCAGCCTCCAAACTCCCTCCAGCAGGACTGAAATCGCCTGCCCGGCCGAATGCAGCAAGCGGTGAGATCGCGCCTGCAATATGCTACATTAGCGCCCATGAAAACTAGCCAAAGACAAGTCTTAACAGCGCTCGGCGCTTGCCTCATCTCCAGTCTGCTTATGGGCAGCCTGGCGCAAGCGGCGGAATTACCTGATTTTGCCACCCTGGTTGAGAGAAACGCTCCGACTATCGTGGAGATCTCCACCACCCGGAGAGTCGCCGCGCGTGCTCCCATTGCCGACGAGGAGCTGGAAGAATTACTCCGTCGACTCAATCCCAACGGGGATCCGGATTTCAATATTGAAGGTATCCCGGAACAACGCCAGCGAGCGGCAGTGGGCTCTGGTTTTCTGATTTCTTCCGATGGTTTTGTCATTACCAACAACCATGTGGTTGTCGGTGCCGACGAAATCCAGGTCACACTCAACGACCGGCGGGTTTTCGATGCAGAAGTGGTTGGTCTCGACGAGCCTTCCGACCTGGCTTTGCTCAAGGTTGATGCCAGCGAACTTCCGTACGTGGAATTCGGTAACTCCGACGACCTGCGGGTAGGTGAGTGGGTGCTGGCCATTGGTTCACCTTTTGGTCTGGAATTTTCAGCCGCTGCCGGCATTGTCAGCGCCAAAGGCCGTTCGGTGCCCGGTCGCTCTGCCTACAATTACATGTCGTTCATTCAAACTGATGTGGCCATTAACCAGGGTAATTCCGGTGGTCCCCTGTTCAATCTCAGCGGTGAGGTAGTGGGTATCAATTCCCAGATTCTCAGCTCGACGGGTGGCTCCAACGGAATCTCCTTTTCCATACCCAGCAACGTGGCCATGAATGTGGTGGAGCAGCTTCGCGACAGCGGGGCAGTGGAACGGGGTCTGCTCGGCGTGAGAATGCGCGAAGTGGATTATGCCCTGGCAGAAATTTTTGGCATGGACCGGCCGAAAGGTGCCTTCGTCGATGAAGTTCAACCCGGTTCTCCCGCAGAGACTGGCGGGATTCGCAACGAAGACATCATCGTTGAATTCAACGGCCACGAAATTGAGTACTACACCGATCTGCCATTTTATGTGGGGCAGTATCGACCCGACACCACAGCAGATGTGCTGCTGTATCGAAACGGTGAGTTATTAACCCGTGCAGTCACCCTGGGCAGCTCGCCTACCAACATAGTCGCGGACACGGCACCGGCAGTGGTTCGGGATCGAGGCAATCCGCTCGGATTCCGGGTGGCCGAACTCAGCCCTGAAGCACGACAGGTATCGGGCCTGAACGGCGTCCGTATAGCCGAGCTAAACGAAGGTCCGGGCCGGGAAGCGGGTTTGCGCGAAGGCGATGTCATTGTGGCGCTGAATCGGCGCGAAGTAAGCAGTGCCGAGGAATTCGCCGAAATCGCCAATGCATTACCAGACAGTGGTTTCGTCCCCATTCGCATAGTCCGGGAAGGGCAGGCCACCACGCTGGCACTGGAACTCGCCCAATAACACCAACCGACTCCAATGTATTGCCACAACATTGTGGTGCGCCATGCTGCCAAGTAAAGCTGTATTGGAGTAGACTTGCGCGCCTGATAAATGGCACGTGTGCCCATTGAACCGAATCAATCCCAGAAGCCTCGAAGTGACAGACCTTAGCCACATTAGAAATTTTTCCATCATTGCCCATATTGATCACGGCAAGTCTACCCTTGCCGATCGATTCATCCAGCATTGTGGAGGACTTGCCGAGCGGGAAATGGCAGAACAGATTCTCGACAACCTGGACATCGAACGGGAACGGGGCATCACCATCAAGGCACAAAGCGTCACGCTGTATTACCAGGCCAGAAATGGTGAAAAGTATCAGCTCAATTTCATCGACACGCCCGGCCATGTGGATTTTACCTATGAAGTTTCCCGCTCCCTTGCGGCCTGTGAAGGGGCGTTACTGGTGGTCGATGCCGGCCAGGGAGTCGAGGCCCAGTCGGTGGCAACCTGCTACACCGCCATCGAACAGGGACTGGAAGTGATCCCGGTGTTGAACAAAATGGATTTACCCCAGGCGGAGCCGGAGCAGGTGCGCCAGGAGATTGAAGAAATTATCGGTATCGATGCCACCGAAGCGGTGGAAGCCAGTGCCAAAACCGGTATGGGCGTGGAAGACATCCTCGAACAGATCATCGCCAAGGTGCCACCTCCCACAGGTAACAGCGACGCCGATCTGCAGGCACTTATCATTGACTCGTGGTTTGACAATTACCTGGGTGTGGTCTCCCTGGTGCGGGTGATGCAGGGTGAACTCAACAAGGGCGACAAGATCATCGCCAAGACAATTGGCAAGGGGCATGTGGTAGACAACATCGGTGTGTTCACTCCCAAGCGTACCCTGACCAATCGGCTCAGGGCCGGAGAAGTGGGTTTTATCGAAGCCGGTATCAAGGACATTCACGGCGCGCCGGTAGGTGACACCCTGACTCTGGCGAAGACGCCCGATGTCAAAGCGCTGGCCGGATTTCGCAAGATTCAACCCCAGGTCTATGCGGGACTGTTCCCGGTCTCCTCAGATGACTTTGAGGATTTTCGCGATGCCCTGGAGAAGCTCACCCTCAACGATGCTTCCCTTTACTACGAGCCCGAAAGTTCTGATGCCCTGGGTTTCGGTTTTCGCTGCGGCTTTCTCGGCATGCTGCACATGGAGATTATCCATGAGCGGCTGGAGCGGGAGTATGACCTTTCACTCATTACCACAGCTCCAACGGTGGTCTACGAAGTAGTAATGGAAGATGGTGAAGTGCGCAAGGTAGACAGTCCTTCCGCTCTGCCACCGGTGAACAATATTGCCGAAATGCGCGAGCCCATTGTAATTGCCAATATACTGGTGCCCCAGGAATACCTGGGCAATGTGATAACCCTGTGCGTTGAGAAACGGGGCGTACAAAAAGACATGCAGTTCCTCGGCAAACAAGTCTCCCTGAATTACGCACTGCCCATGAACGAAGTGGTGATGGACTTCTTTGACCGCCTCAAATCAGTGAGTCGCGGCTACGCTTCCCTGGACTATCAATTCGATCGCTATGAACCATCCGATCTGGTTCGCCTGGATGTGCTCATCAATGGCGACCGCGTCGATGCGCTTGCACTGATTGTGTTTCGTGAGCATGCCCATTCCAAGGGGCGATTGCTGGTGGAAAAAATGAAAGAACTGATTCCCCGGCAGCTTTACGATGTTGCGATTCAGGCTGCCATCGGTGGCCAGATCATTGCGCGCTCCACGGTCAAGGCGCTACGCAAGAATGTCACTGCCAAATGCTACGGTGGCGATATCACGCGCAAGAAGAAGCTGCTGGAGAAACAGAAAGCAGGCAAGAAGCGCATGAAGCAGGTGGGCAATGTTGAAGTGCCCCAGGAAGCCTTTCTTGCTGTGCTCAAGGTCGACAGTTAACGGTAGAAAGGTAAAGGTGATCAGTTGAAGTTGGTCAGTTTAAGGTGAGTGTCTTGTGAATATCGATTTTGCCCTGGTCCTGGTATGCCTGGTCGCGTTCTGTGGTGTGCTGTGGTTGCTCGATCATCTGCTGCTCAAAAAGGGCAGGGAGGAGGCTGTTGCCGACTATCAGAAACGCGAGTTCAAGGGTAAAAGCGACGAGCAAATAAGCACAGAACTGGAAGAGCTGGCGCGAGAGCCTGTGGTAATCGAATATGCCAAATCTTTTTTCCCGGTGTTGCTTATCGTCCTGGTGCTGCGGTCCTTCCTGGTAGAGCCATTCCAGATCCCTACTGGATCCATGATTCCAACCCTGCAGGTGGGGGACTTCGTGCTGGTGAACAAATATGCCTATGGCTTGCGTCTGCCGGTGTTGGGAACGAAACTGGTCGATGTGGATGAGCCGAAGCGGGGTGAAGTGATGGTGTTCATTCAACCCATCGAAGAAACCTATTACATCAAGCGGGTTATCGGTTTGCCCGGTGATACCATCCGTTATGAAAACCGGGATCTCTTTGTGAACGGTGAGCTGGTTGAAAAAGAGTTTGTGGCGGACATTCTGGTGGATACCCAGATCGGCGAACTTCCCGGTGAATTGTATGCTGAGACGATTGGCGGTATTACTCACGACACGCAGTTCATCAGCAATCTGAGAAATAACAATGAGCGTACCACCTGGGTGGTGCCCAATGGACATTATTTCATGATGGGCGATAACCGGGACAACAGTTTCGACAGTCGCGACTGGGGCACCGTGCCGGAGGAAAACATCGTGGGCAAGGCCATTGCTGTGTGGATGCACAAGGAGCCAGGTCTGAATCTGCCCACTTTCAGTCAAAACAAGTTTATCCAGCAAGCGCCGGATACCGAGTAAGGGGCATCGAAATACAGCAATTCTGTGAACTGCTTGGTAGAAAATAGCAGCCACAAAATCTACTGTTATATTGGGGCCATAGGCCGATACATTGTCGGAGAACGCAGGGAAATTGACCATGAATCGTGTAAGCAATAGCAGACTTGACAGGCAACGGGGATTTTCAAAATCAGGATTGATGCTGGTTATTGTCATCATCACCCTGTTTTTCACGGTGGGTCTGAAAGTAGGACCCCTGTATGTGGATCACAATCTGATCACCGGCATCTGTCAGGAATTGATCGACAATGGCGAGGCGGCCAATATGACAGTCAACGATGTCAGGGAACGTGTTTCGGCCAGTCTGCGGATCAATAACGTGTCCGGCTTTGATCTTTCGGACATTCGCATGCGCAAGGAAAACGGCAACGCCATTATCACGGTGGCCTATGAACGCCGCCTTCCACTGGTGGCCAATCTGGATATCGTCGCCGTCTTCGACACCGTTCTGCAATAGAACGACTTGTGAGATGGCAGCCGGGCAAGATCAACTCCAACAGAACCTCGACTATCAGTTTAAAGACTCGGGATTACTGCGGCAGGCACTGACGCACCGCAGTGCCGGCAGACCCAATAACGAACGCCTTGAATATCTGGGCGATGCCTTGCTGGATTTTGTCATCGGCGAACAGCTTTTTGAATCCTATCCAGAAGCCAGCGAAGGCGAACTCACTCGCATGCGCGCGGCCATTGTCAATAAATCTGCATTGGCCACAATCGCCGCTGAACTGGGCGTCGGTGATGCAGTCTATCTCGGCGCTGGTGAGGCCAGCAGCGGTGGCAAACAGCGCCAATCCATCCTGGCGGACACGCTGGAAGCCATCGTCGCCGCAGTCTATCTGGATGCGGGTATAGGCCGCTGCAAGGAATTCATCGCAAGAATCACCAGCGAACTGCTGGCGAATCCCAAACGCCGACGGCGCAAGGACTACAAGACCCAATTACAGGAGTTGCTGCAGTCCCAGGGACAAGAACTGCCCAGCTACAAGGTGCTGGAGACAAGCGGTAAAGCCCACGCGCAACAATTCCTGGTGGCATGCGAGACCACTCTCTCCGGGCAGGCGCAACAGGGCTCTGGCAGCAGCAAACGCATGGCTGAACAGGAAGCGGCGAAAAATATGCTGAAACAACTGGACGCACTGGACGAGAATGACTGAGAAAACTTTTTGTGGCTATGTCGCGCTGGTAGGCAGACCCAATGTGGGCAAGTCTACTTTGCTCAATCATTTGCTCAGGCAAAAGATCAGCATTACCTCACGCAAACCACAGACCACGCGGCATAGAATCCTGGGCATCAACACCACGGGTAGTCATCAAACCCTGTTTGTGGACACACCAGGTTTGCATTCGGACCAGCGCAAGCAACTCAATCGCATCATGAATGAGGCGGTGTTAACCACCTTGCGCGATGTGGATGTGGTGGTATTCGTAGTTGAGCGCACTGTATTCAATGAAACCGACGAACTGGTCTTGAGTAAACTCCAGCAATCCAGGGTGCCGGTGATTCTGGTGATCAACAAGGTTGATTTACTGAAAGACAAACAACTGCTGCTGCCCCATATTGAACAATTGTCCAAGCGATACGATTTCGCGGAAGTGGTGCCCATCTCTGCACTGGGCGGTCATAACCTGGAGACTCTGGAACAACTGGTGCATGGGTATCTGCCTGAGGGGCCGTTCCTGTTCCCCGAGGACCAGGTTACCGATCGCAGCTCCCGCTTTCTTGCTGCTGAGTTGATCAGGGAGAAAGTGACCAGGCAACTGGGTGATGAGTTACCCTATGAAGTTACGGTCGAAATCGAAAAATTCGAACAGGAAGAGAAAGTTTTGCATATCCATGGTTTGATTCTGGTGGATAAGCCCGGGCAAAAGAAAATACTGATTGGCGCAGACGGATCACGTATGAAGCAGATCGGCAGCGCTGCCAGGGAAGACATGGAGACCGCGTTTTCCACCAAGGTCATGCTCAACCTCTGGGTCAAGGTAAAATCCGGCTGGGCCGACGACGAACGTGCGTTACAGAGTCTTGGCTACACAGATTAAACTTGCGCTGCAACTATGGATTCTCGTGTCACCCTACAACCGGCCTATGTGCTGCATAGTCGAGCCTTTCAAAACACCAGCCTGCTGGTAGATTTCTTTACCCTTGATTATGGTCTGGTACGTGCCGTTGCCAAAGGCGCGCGGCGCGAGAAGTCCAGATTTCGTTCATTGCTTCAGCTTTTCCAGCCTTTGCTGGCTTCGTTCAGTGGCCGCAGCGAAGTCAAAACATTGACCGGGTTGGAATGCAATCTGTCCGCCATTCAATTGCGGGGCTCCAGACTATTCAGTGGCCTCTATCTCAATGAACTGCTGTCTCGCCTGTTGCATAACCAGGAAGAACACAAAGTGCTGTACCGGCACTACCAGGACGCGCTGTTGGGCTTGCAAGCAGGTGAGAAAGAGATTGAACCCATTTTGCGTCAGTTTGAGCTGTATTTGCTGGCGGAGTTGGGCTATGCCCTGAATCTTGAAGTGGATTGTGCGTCACATGAAGCCATCAGCGCCGAAGCCTGCTATCAGTTCACGCCCGATATCGGTTTTCGATTGACGGCGGCGCCAACAGCCTCTGAAACCGCTACAGACGAATACCTCGGCGAGCATCTCATCGCGTTGCGCGATTTAAAACTGCAGGATCAGGCTGCAGCCAGTTCCGCCAAGCGTCTGCTTCGGCAGGCGCTGTCTGTTCATCTGGGCGAGAAACCCCTCCACAGTCGCCACCTGTTCAAGTAAAACCAGCAGGTTTGCCTCCAATTGCCGGGATTGAACCTGCTGCGCAGCTTTTACGGTCTTGTTAAACCATGTAGAATTTTGCGCTTTCCCGCGACCGGCACCCAGCCATGGCTTACCCCAGCATCGAGAAACAAATAGGCAACACGCCTTTGGTGCAATTGCAGCGCCTGCCCGGAGAATCTTCCAACACGATTCTGGCCAAGCTCGAAGGTGATAATCCGGCCGGTTCAGTGAAAGACCGGCCTGCCCACAATATGATTTTGCAGGCAGAACTTCGCGGCGATATTAAACCCGGCGATCAATTGATTGAGGCAACCAGCGGCAACACGGGTATTGCCCTGGCCATGGTCGCAGCGATCAAGGGCTATGCCATGACCTTGATCATGCCGGACAACCTCAGTGATGAAAGAAAAGCGTCCATGCTGGCATATGGAGCCGATTTAATCCTGGTCAGCGAGGAAGAGGGCATGGAAGGTGCCAGGGATCTGGCGCTACGAATGCAGCAGGAAGGCAAGGGCAAGGTTCTGGATCAATTTGCCAACGAGGACAATCCCAACGCCCACTATGTCCACACCGGACCGGAAATCTGGCGCGACACCAAGGGGAAGGTGACTCACTTCATCAGCTCCATGGGAACCACCGGGACCATTATGGGTGTGTCACGCTATTTGAAGGAACAGAACCCGGATGTACAAATCGTCGGGCTGCAACCGGCAGATGGTTCCCGTATACCTGGAATACGTCGCTGGCCGGAAGAGTATCTGCCAAAAATATTCGATCGCAGCCGCGTCGACCGGGTAATCGATATCAATCAGCAAGACGCCGAAGACGCCATGCGTGCCCTTGCCCGGCAGGAAGGCATTTTTTGCGGTGTGTCATCCGGTGGTGCCATCCATGCTGCACTACAGCTCAACCAGGAACTGGAAAACGCGACCATCGTTGCCATCATCTGCGACCGTGGCGATCGCTATCTGTCTACCGGGGTTTATTCGAATTAAATGCAAATTGATTGCATTGTTCAGCAGTCCCAGCCGTTAAACCCGCCAACTCAAAGCCTGGCTATTCGCCCATGAATGCAAGACGAAGACGTCGCCGACCACTCCCCACAGAACCCGTAAGCCTCGAAATCGAAAAGTTGAGCCATGAAGGTCGGGGCATCAGCCATATCGAAGGCAAGGTGGCATTTGTTGATGGCGCACTGCCTGGTGAGCGTGTCCTGGCCCAATACGTGCGTAAAAGAAGTCAGCTGGATGAGCTGAAAGCCGTGGAAATCGAGCAGGCTGCGGCAGAACGTGTTGACCCGGGTTGCGAATTTGCCCAGCAATGTGGCGGCTGCTCCCTGCGTCACCTGCACAGTGACAAGCAATTGCAGTTCAAGGAATCGGTCTTGTTGGAACAGCTGCAACACGCCGCAGGATTGTCGCCAGAAGATTTTTCACTGCTGCCGCGAATGCACGGTGATACCAGTCACTACCGACGCAAGGCTCGGCTGGCGGTGAGACTGGTGACCAAGAAAGGTGGTGCCCTGGTTGGATTCAGGGAAAAATATTCGACATTCATCACCGACATGGACAATTGCCAGGTACTGGCTGCAGAAGTCGCCAGGCTGATTCCCATCCTGCGTGAATTAATTACCTGCTTAAGCGTCTCAACTCAGATTCCCCAGATCGAAGTCGCAGTCGGCGAAACCGGCCCTGATCCGGACAGTCCCGGACAGGTGGCTTTGGTGTTTCGTCACCTGCAAGCCATACCCGAGACTGATATGAAACTGTTGCTGGCATTTGCTGCTGAGCATTCGGTGGAGTTGTATCTGCAGCCTGCGGGTCCACAAACAGTGCACAAGGTCCATCCATCGGGCGCAGAGCGGCTGCAATATTTTCTTCCCGAATTTGACCTGACCATGCAGTTTCACCCTCAGGATTTTACCCAGGTAAACGCATCCATTAACCGCCAAGCCATTCATCGCGCCATTGAGATACTCGATCTGCAAGCCAGTGACAATGTGCTGGATTTGTTTTGTGGTCTGGGAAACTTCACCCTGCCCATTGCCCGTTCCTGTGGCTCTGTTCTGGGCGTGGAGGGTAGCGAGGAAATGGTTGTCCGGGCTGAAGACAACGCCAGATTGAACCAGATTGACAATGCCACTTTTGCAAGTGGCGACCTGACACGTCCGGACCAGCCCTGGGCCATGCAAACTTACGACAAGATACTCCTGGACCCTCCACGTTCAGGTGCACTTGAGATTATTCCCCTGATCGCGTCACGGGGAGCACAAAAGATTCTGTACGTTTCCTGCAATCCCGCAACGCTGGCCCGGGACACCGCAGAGCTGCTCAAGCATGGTTATCAATTGAAATCGGCAGGGGTAATGGATATGTTCCCTCACACCGCGCACGTTGAATCGATGGCAGTGTTTACTGCCAGTTGAGCAGCACGCTCTTGGAGAAGTTGTGACTTCCGTATCCGACGGACAACAAACAGGCAACAATCAATCCGCAATGGAAGACTTGCTGGATATCATGTCCAAATTGCGCAACCCGGAACACGGTTGCCCCTGGGATCTGGAGCAATCCATTCAGTCGCTGGCTCCCTACACCATCGAAGAAGTGTATGAAGTGGTGGATGCCATCGAACGTGATGACCTGGTAGATCTGGAAGATGAACTGGGGGATTTATTGTTCCAGGTTGTTTTCTACGCACAGCTTGCAAATGAACAGCAGGCTTTCGATTTCTCAGATGTAGCCAGGGCCATCAGCAACAAACTGCTGCGACGTCATCCCCATGTTTTTCCGGGCGGTAAGGTTGAAAATTTCGGCAAAGAGCAGGATCTCTCTCCGGAACAGGTCGTGGTTAACTGGGAAGCCATAAAAGAACAGGAACGAGCTGAGAAACGAAGCAAACGTGGCAGTGAGCAGGATGAGCCATCACTCGCCAGCGTGCTCGATGATGTGCCGCGAGCATTGCCAGCCCTTGAGCGCGCCAGGAAGTTGCAGAAACGTGCGGCGAGCAATGGTTTTGACTGGACCGATACGGCGCCGGTGTTGGCGAAACTGAAAGAAGAAATCCGTGAACTGGAAGACGCTCTGGCTGATGAGGCTTCTGCTGCGGATAGCCATCGCATCAAACACGAGCTGGGAGATGTGTTATTCAGCGTGGTCAATTTGGCCCGCCATCTGGACCAGGAACCCGAATCAGCACTGCGTTCTGCCAACGAACGTTTCGAGAGCCGTTTTCGCTGGATCGAATCCACATTGCAGGACAAGGGTGGCAGCCTGCAAAATGCATCGCTGCAGGAACTCGATGCATTGTGGGATCAGGCCAAGGAAGCGGGACTGTAATTCGAAAAACACCAGCTGTGAATTAGCAGCCAGACTATGAACGAGAATAACTTAATGAGAACCGCGCATTTTGCGCCAACATCTGTCAAGCAAAGGAGAACAAGATGAGGATTATCCTATTGGGCGCCCCGGGTGCAGGAAAGGGGACTCAGGCCCAGTACATCACTGAACAGCTCAACATACCCCAGATATCCACGGGAGATATGCTTCGCGCTGCGGTTAAGGCGGGAACCGATCTGGGTAAACAGGTAGAGCAAGTGATGGCGTCTGGTCAATTGGTGACAGACGAAATCATCGTTGCGCTGGTAAAAGATCGTATACAGCAAGCCGATTGCGCCAATGGATTTTTATTCGATGGTTTTCCCCGCACGATTCCCCAGGCGGAAGCACTGGTTGCGGCAGAAGTGCCAATCGACGTGGTTTTGGAGATCGATGTGCCCGATGATGAGATCGTAAAGCGTTTAAGCGGCAGGCGTGTGCATCTGGATTCCGGTCGTGTCTACCATGTTGAATTCAATCCCCCAGAGAAACCGGGCGTAGACGATGTAACTGGCGAGCCGCTTATTCAAAGAGAAGATGATAAAGAGGAAACGGTTCGAGAGCGATTGTCTGTCTATCATGAACAAACCAAACCCCTGGTAGACTTTTATGCGCAACGGGAAGCGGAAGGCACGGGCGTTAAAGTGATCAAGGTCAATGGTGTTGCTTCGGTAGATTCAATCAAAGATGAAATATCCACAGCACTGAGCTGAGTTATCCACAATAACAAAGTGCACTTCGAAAAAAGCCTGCTTCACATTGGAGCAGGCTTTTTCGTTTTGGACGTCAAATTTTAGTCGCGCGTGAGTTTTTTAAACGATTTGTTAGCTGCAACACATTAAAACAGTAAAGTTGGCAGATAAATTGCTAACTTATTTACGCGAATCGCATGTGCATTTTCTTTGTCTACGGTTGTTAAGTCTTTTAAATAGCATTTTCAGGTGCTGAAACATCACAACTTTGTACAAAGTTTGTGCAGTTTTATTGTAATTACAACAATACCCGCACAGTTTTCTTAAAGTTTTCTCTTCAGCTAGCGAAATAAGTGATTGATACCATGATTCTGTGGGCATCATGCGTGAACCAAACAAAAGTTTTTTTTATTTAGTGTGTTTTAAGCGTTAGTTTGTTGTTTGCTAAATAAAAATTGTGATATGTTGCCCGCGAGCAGTGGGTTGATGTTGCGTTAAAATCATGTCATGCAACATCGACTTTGAAATAACCAGACAATTTTATGGTTAAAGCTAAAAAGAAACCTGCTGCTACTAAAAAGAAGAAGGGCCGTAGAAGTGGTAACAAAACGAGCAGCAAGGCGCTATTAAAAGCCAGGGCTGCTGTTGCCAGTTTGGAAGACAAGGCCGAGGCTGCGGAGAAATTACTCACTGCAGCCGGGAAGAAGGCGACAGCTGCGAAGAAGGCTGCGTCGAAAAAGAAAACAGCTGCCAGTAAAAGAGCAGCGCAGAGTGCTAAAAACGCAAAATTAAAAGCGGCCACCAAGGTGGCGGCGATAAAGGCAAGAATTCGAACTGCCAAAGCTAAAGCGAGGGCAATAGAACTCGCAGAAAAGGAAAAAGCAAGAAGAGAGGCTGAAGCAGCCAGAGCAGAAGAAGACTTGCAGCGTGCTATAGACGCGTTTACTGCCAGGTGGAAACGGAAACGTGCCAAGGCAGACGCAGCTAAAGCAGCCCGACAAGCCCGAAAAGACGCATTAAAGGCAAGAATTGCAGCAAAAAACGCTGCAAAGAAGAAAGAGAAAGAAGACGCCAGGAAAGTAGCCACAAAGGCGAAAGCGGCAGCTCGGAGAGCTGCGCAACGCAAGGTAGAAAAGGCTGCGAAAAAGGCTGCAAAGAAAGCTGGCAAGAAAGCTGCTGGCAAAAAGGGTGGCAAGAAACCAGTCAAAAAGGCGTCTACAAAACGAGCCAAGCGTAAGAACCCTGCGGGTAAGAAGCGGGCGGGCAGGAAAACCGGTTAGGAAATCGTTTGCCAGGAAGCAGGCGATTGTAAAGAAGGGTGTCTCCAAGCGGAGGGCGTCAGCTGGGAAAGGGAAGTCAGGCAGCACTGACAAACGCCGTTGGGAGCAAATTTAGCAGTACTCTGTAATGTAACTTGACATTAGGTAGCGAGGTCAAAAATGGCTAAGAAAGCGAAAAAGAAAGTTGCGAAGAAAAAGGCAGCAGCTAAGAAGAAGGTTGCCAAGAAGAAGGTAGCAGCGAAGCGTAAAGCAACGACTGCGAAGAAGAAAGTTGCCAAGAAAAAGGCGGCAGTAAAGCGTAAAGCCACTGCCAAAAAGAAAGCCGCAAAGAAAAAGGTCAGTAAGGCCAAGAAAAAAGCCAAAAAGAAGGTAAGTAAGGCGAAGAAAAAGGCCAAGAAAAAAGCGGGCAAAGCCAAGAAAAAGGTGAAGAAGAAGGTTCGCAAGGCCAAGAAAAAGGTCAGCAAGGCCAAAAAGAAAGTGAAAAAGAAGGCTAGCAAGGCCAAAAAGAAAGCCAAGAAGAAGGTCAGCAAAGCCAAAAAGAAAGCGAAGAAGAAAGTGAAGCGCAGAGCGGCCGCGAAGAAAGCTGCGAAGCGTAAAGTTGCCAAGCGCAAGACAGTCAAGAAAAAGGCTAAGAAGAAGGCCAAGAAGAAGACTGCCAAGCGCAAAGCAACCAAGAAAAAGGCCAAAAAGAAGGTAGCCAAGCGTAAGGCGAAGAAGAAAACTGCCAAGCGTAAGGCCACCAAGAAGAAGGCCAAGAAGAAAGCCAAAAAGAAAGTAGCCAAGCGTAAGGCGAAGAAAAAAACCGCCAAGCGCAAGCCGGCCCGAAAGAAAAAGGCCAAGAAAAAGGCTAAAAAGAAGGCTAAGAAAAAAGTAGCCAAGCGTAAGGCGAAGAAGAAAGCGCCTGGTCGCAAGAAGGCTAAGAAAAAGGCTCCTGGTCGCAAGAAGGCCAAGAAAAAAGCCAAAAAGAAGGCCAAAAAGAAGACTGCCAAGCGGAAGTCTGTGAAGCGCAGAGCAGCAGCCAAGAAAGCTGCGAAGCGTAAAGTTGCCAAGCGCAAGCCAACTAAAAAGAAGGCTAAGAAGAAGACAGCCAAGCGCAAAGCAACCAAGAAGAAGGCCAAGAAGAAAGTAGCCAAGCGTAAGGCGAAGAAGAAAACCGCCAAGCGCAAGCCGGCACGCAAGAAGAAGGCAGCCAAGAAGAAGGCTAAGAAGAAAGTAGCCAAGCGCAAGGCAGCCAAGCGTAAGCCAGCTCGCAAGAAGAAAGCAGCGAAGCGCAAGGCGAAGAAGAAAACCGCCAAGCGCAAGCCAGCACGCAAAAAGAAGGCGAAGAAAAAAGTAGTCAAGCGTAAGCCGGCTCGCAAAAAGAAAGCTGCGAAGAAGAAGGCTAAAAAGAAGGCCAAGAAGAAGACAGCCAAGCGTAAGCCAGCGCGCAAGAAGGCGAAAAGGAAAACCGCCAAGCGCAAAACGGCCAAACGCAAAACGGCACGTCGCAAGAAGCGCTAGCTAGAACTGGTCTTGATTGGCCAGGAAAACTAGCAAGCGAAACAGACCAAGCCATTTATCCACCTTCCGCAGCAAAGCTGCGGAAGGTGGAGGTCTACCCCTCGCACCCAAGTAATCCCCCTTGATATCTATCAAGGGGGATTTTTATTGGGTTTCATGAAAATCTGCCGTCATATCGAGTTAAACTTCAACATTCTTTTTTGCTGCCACCCAGACCCGGCAAACACCTGATGAAAACCTTATTGTGTATTGATACCTCGCAGAGCCATACCTCTGTTGGAATCGTTGCGGGAAACAACATCACCACAGCAAGCGGCGAAAAATCGCGACAGGCCGCGCAGGAAGTCTTGCCTCTGATAGACAAGCTGCTCCTGGAATCAGGGTGCAATTTGAATGATCTTGACGGTATCTCAGTGGTGACGGGCCCCGGCTCTTTCACGGGGCTGCGCATCGGTATCGGTGCTGCCCAAGGTCTCGGTGCCGCGCTGGACAAGCCCCTGCTGCCTTTATCAGCACTGGCCCTTAATGCCTGGGCTGCGGGTAATGCAGAGAAACACGGGGAATGGCTGGTTGCGATTCAGGCGAGAGATCCGGAAGTCTACTTCGCAGCTTATCGCACCTACCCGGAAAGGGGATGCGAATTGCTCGGTCGAGAGCAGGTAGGCGAAGTTGAGTCCCTGCACTTGCCGGAATCCGCCGGAAATGCAGGCCATACGGAGTGGGGTGCGGTAGGTGCTGCCTGGGAAATTGAACCGCAGGGCGCGTTGCTGCGAGCACAATTTGAACCAGCACTGACTTCTACTGTCCAATGGTGTATCGAAGACGCCTGTTCACTCGCGGCCATTGAATTCGATTCACATGCACTAACGGACACACTCGTGTTACCCAATTATGTAAAAGAACAAATGGACTACTCCTGAGCGGCTAAATCCCATGGAGCCTTCGATCTTTCAGTCCACGGTGCTGGCAATTATTCAGGGGCTGACAGAATTCCTGCCTGTATCTTCTTCCGCGCATCTCATCCTGCCGTCACAGATTCTTTCCTGGCCCGATCAGGGATTGTCTTTTGACGTGGCGGTACACCTGGGTAGTCTTCTGGCGGTCATTACCTATTTTCGCAAGGAGCTGTGGCTGTTGCTGACCGCCTGGTTTGGCAGCCTGTCCGGTTCCCATCAACCAGTCGAAAGTGAAACGAACGGCGACCCCAGCCCGGCTGGTGAAAGGTATTCGACAGCACAGTATGCCCGGCTGGCCTGGCTGCTGCTTCTGGCCACGATCCCGGCAGCAGTGGCCGGCTACCTGGGTCGGGATATGATTGCCACTTACGCACGTAATGCGCAGCTTATTGCCTTAACTTCAATTGTCTTTGGCTTGCTGCTGTGGTGGGCAGACAGGATCAGTCGCAACTCGGTTTCACTGCAAAGGCTGTCCTGGCAACAGGCATTAATCGTTGGTCTGGCTCAGGCGCTGGCATTGATACCGGGCACTTCTCGTTCCGGCGTCACCATGATGGCTGCCTTGTTCCTGGGTTTTTCCCGTGAGTCTGCTGCGCGGTTTTCATTTTTACTGGCGATTCCGATCATCGCAGGCAGTGGATTGCTCCAGGGTACCCAGCTCGTTAACGAGGGCGTGGCATCTTCGCAATGGTTTACAATTGGCTATGGGGCCCTGGTTGCTGCCGCAGTGGCCTATGCCTGTATTCACTATTTTCTTCGCCTGATTGAGCGCATCGGATTTCTGCCCTTTGTCGTTTACCGGGTTTGCCTTGGCATCACCCTGTTTGGGCTCAGTTTCGCCTGAGGCAGCTATGGCTCCCACCATCGAAGTGCTTCAGGCTGGACCCGCCGCAACAGACTCTGAACTTGCTTTGGCCAAATCGCTTGGTTTGCCCCTGACAGACAGGCCTGAAGCTGACTTCATCTTGCAGATCAATGATCATGCCCTGGAACTTCGAGCTACTGGAAAGGATTCTCCCGGGCCACTGCGAGTGGATTTCAGTGACCCCAAATTCGCCCGCCGAGCTGACGAGTCTCTGAAAAAACAAAATCTGGGCAAAGCCATCGGTTTAAAAACCTTGCCTTCGCCCCGGGTGCTGGATGCCACCGCCGGCCTGGGTGCCGATGC
The DNA here is from genome assembly GCA_040218615.1 of Gammaproteobacteria bacterium. Taxonomy (GTDB): domain Bacteria; phylum Pseudomonadota; class Gammaproteobacteria; order Pseudomonadales; family Pseudohongiellaceae; genus UBA9145. The sequence continues at coordinate 90,141 of JAVJRC010000004.1, read as the reverse complement.
CTATTTGATGGCCATGGCAGGTTGCTCGGTTACTCTGCTTGAGCGCTCACCCATTGTTGCAGCACTGCTGCAAGATGGATTGGACAGGGGACTGAGCAGGGGATTGAACAGGGCAGCACAGAGAGAATCTGAAGCAAGTGCAACGGCCTTGACGAACGGGTTGCGCCGGATGCAGCTGTTACAAACTGACTTTATGGAATTCCCCGCCCCTTCAGGAGATTATGATGTGGTCTATCTCGACCCCATGTTTCCCACAGACGCCCGTAGTGCTCGTTCGAAAAAGCCTATGTATGTACTGCAACAATTGCTGGTCTCAGATCAGGATGCGCAGGAGGAAGCAGGTTTACTCGAGAAGGCGCGGAAGATCGCTGTGCGGCGCGTGGTCGTGAAAAGAGCCAGGCTGTCCCCACTGGTCCCCGGACCAGAACCGGATATCCAGTTTAAAGGCAGCAGCAGCCGGTTTGATGTGTATCTGACAGGCTCAGGCTGAGCGCAGCACCTGCTCCATGATGTCCTGATAAATACTGGAAATCCGGTCCAGATCGTCCATGCGCACGTGTTCATCGACCTTGTGAATAGACCCGTTGCAGGGCCCGAACTCGACGATATCAGGACCAAGCCAGGTGATGAACCTGCCATCGGATGTGCCGCCGCCGGTTGATCGCTCTGGATCCACGCCGGTGTTGTTCTTGACCGCAGCCGCTACCAGATCGACAAAGCCTTTTTCTGTGGTAACAAAGGGTTCGCCGGAAAGATGCCAATGGCATTCGAAATCAAGATTGTGTGATTCGAGTATGGTATTTACAGCTTGTTCTAACCCTTCGGCAGTCTGCTCGGTGCAGTACCTGATATTGAAGTCGACTTCCATAGTTCCAGGTATCACATTATTGGCACCGACACCCGCGTGGATGTTGGAAATTTGAAAGCTGGTTGGAGGAAAGGCTTCGTTGCCTTCATCCCAGGACTTGCTGCTGAGTTCCTCCAGCGCCGCCAGTGACTGGTGGATGGGATTGCGGGCTAATTGTGCATAGGCCACGTGGCCTTCGATTCCTTTCACAACAAGTTTGCAACTCAGTGATCCTCTGCGACCGATACGAATGGTATCGCCCAGCGCCTGGCTGCAGCTCGGTTCGCCAACGACGCAAAAGTCGACGCGTTCACCGCGCTCAAGCAATAAATTAACCACGGCCCGGGTGCCGTCAATGGCGGCACCTTCTTCATCACTGGTAATCAGAAACCCCAGTCTGCCACTCAATGCGGGACCAGCCGCAAGTAATCGCTCAGCGGCTGTGATCATTGCCGCCAGGCTGCCTTTCATGTCGGCACTGCCGCGCCCGTAGAGCAGTCCGTCGACCTGTGTCGGGGTAAAAGGATCGTAACTCCAGGCATCCAGTGGGCCGGGAGGCACCACGTCGGTGTGGCCGGCAAACAGCAGCAGCGGACCAGAATCTCCCAGGGTTGCCCAAAGGTTGTGGACTTCCCCGAAGGGCAGGTGTTCGATGCTAAATCCGAGCTTGCTCAAACGCTCGGCAATGAGTTGTTGGCAACCATTGTCGTCGGGTGTAACCGACGGGAGGGCAATCAGCCGGGTGGCCAGGTCGAGTGTTTCTGACATGCTAATCCTGGATAGGCTTCCTAGTTGTGGCTGTGTAATTCTTCGTTGAGGCTGATGCTGTTCTTGATTGGCACGGCTTCCACAGCGCCGCTCAATGAATTACGGCGGTAAAGCAGGTTAGGCGTATTGGCAAGTTCATTGGCCTTGCTGGTTCCAGTCTTGTTACCACTCTCGTCCAGGACATTCACCTTGGTACCGCCGGTCACATACAGACCGGCTTCGACAATGCAGCCGTCGGGTAAGGGGAAGCCAATACCTGCATTGGCGCCGATCAGGCAGTTTCTGCCCACCGAGATGATGGTCGTACCGCCGCCCGATAAAGTCCCCATGGTGCTGCAACCGCCACCGAGATCGCTGTTGTCACCGACCACGACACCGGCGCTGATTCTGCCCTCGATCATGGCGGTTCCCAGGGTTCCCGCATTGAAATTCACGAACCCCTCATGCATCACCGTGGTGCCTTCGCCAATATAGGCGCCCAGTCGCACCCGGGCCGTGTCGGCAATACGAACGCCAGTTGGCACCACATAGCTGGTCATCTTGGGAAACTTGTCCACGGACATCACATCCAGTACCTGGCCCTGCTTTCTGGCCTGCAGTTGCCTGGCTGGCAGGTCCTGCAGATCGATGGCGCCTTCATTGGTCCAGGCCAGGTTTTTGAGCACGCCAAACAGGCCATCCAGATTGATTTCATGAGGTTTGCATAATCTGTGGGATAGGAGCTGCAATTTCAGATAGGCCTCGGGAATGCTGCCTGGTGCCTGGTCAGTTCTGAGTAAACAAAACAGCACAGTCTGCTTGCAGTCAGTCAAATCGCGCAGGCAGCGAGACCATGTCTCAGCCCCTGCCTGATCCAGTTCAGCAGCCAGGCCGTCGAGCTTGTCCGCTGGCAATTCTCCATAGCCATTCTCGGCAGGGGAGAGACCTGCTGCCTGGCAGGCTAACTCCACAATGGCGGGATCAGGCTCCAATTCCGGGTGCGGGTAAAACACCTCAATGATTTCACCTTGTGAGTTCTTGCCAGCCAGCCCAATGGCAGCGCTATGTATTGGTTGTTCAGTCATTCCATTTTTCCATCGTATTCAACAGTGACTTTCGCTTGCTTACTGCTTTTTGATCAATGCTTCCCATAACTTTTCAGCATAGCCCAATGCCCATTCATCACCTATCTTCAGGATTGGCCGCTTGATCACCGAAGGGTTGGCGGTCATGAGCTCCCGGGCTTTTGCAGTGGTGAGCGAGTTCTTGACTTGCTCTGGCAGTTTTCGCCAGGTGGTTCCACGCTTGTTGATCAGGCGGTCCAGCTCGAACACCTCAGTGAGCGTCCTGGCAAGTTTCGTATTACAGCCCTGTTTTTTGTAATCGTGAAACTCATAATCCAGCTTATGGCTATCCAGCCATCTCCTGGTTTTCTTGATAGTGTCGCAGTTGCTGATACCGAAAAGAACGATCACGATAGGGATGCCTGTTTACGCTGTGAGCCTGTCTTCGAGTTCTGATTTGATCTCTTCCTGCAGGTGATTCTTCAGCTCTGCGTCCTCGATCGGGTTACCTTGTTGGTCAGTGATAAAGAACAGGTCTTCCACTCGTTCACCCAGCGTCGTAATCCGGGCATCCTGCAGGTTGATGTTATTTTCGGCAAACACCTTACCTACGCAGGCCAGAATGCCTGGCTGGTCCGGGCAATTGATCTTGATAGTGGAGTAGGGCTTGTTGCCCGAATCCAGAAATACCGTATCCACGGCATTACTGAAATATTGCGCCTTACGACTGCGGCGCAGGCGAGCAGGAGTCGCGGGTCGATGCCCGATTTGCAGATTGGATTCCAGTTCCCGTTTAATTTCTTCCAGCCGCTTGAGGTTGTTACCGACAGGTTTGCCGTTGGTTTCCAACACCGTATAGGTATCCATGCAGTAGTCATTGGAAGAAGTGAAGATTCTTGCGCCATGAATATTGAGATTCAGCTTTTCGAAAGCGGCTGTGCTGTTGGCGAACAGGAAGTCGGCATTTTTGGTATAGATAAACACCAGCGTGGCGCCTTCATCAGCCGTGTCTTTGGATGTGGTAACTTCCATTTCCTTGATTGAGACGAGTGGTCCTTCCCCTGAGAATGTCGCAATCGCTTCCGTGTGCCAAACGATATTGGCCGTAGATTCGCGAACAAAATATTCCTCGGCAGCGTTCTCCCACACCGCATCGATCTGTGTGTCCGTAAGACCACGCTCCAGCAACCTGGCACGCGCCGAGTCCCGCTTGTCCGCGATACGTTCGCTACGGTTTACCGTGTTTTCCAGGCCCTCTCGAAAGGCAGCACTGGTGTTCAGATAGAGCTCTCGCATCAGGGATGCCCGCCAGCTATTCCACAGCTCAGGATTGGTGGCGCGAATGTCCGCTACGGTCAGGGCGTAGAGGTAATCCAGATGCAGCTTGTCACCCATGCTCTGGGCGAACTCACGGATCACTTCCGGGTCGGAGATGTCCTTGCGCTGCGCGGTCATGGACATGATCAGGTGTTTTTCCACCAGCCACACTACCAGCTTGGTATCCCAATCACTGAGGCGGTGCCTGCGGCAGAAATTCTCGGCATCCAGTCTGCCCAGTTCCGAATGGTCACCACCACGTCCCTTGGCGATATCATGATAAAGACCAGCGATATACAACAATTCAGGCTTGGGCAGATTGCGTGCAATCTTGGCGGCTACGGGAAACTGGGATTCTGCTTCTGGATAGGAGAAGCGGCGCATATTCTCCACCACCTGAAGTGTGTGCGCATCAACCGTATAAATATGAAACAGATCGTGTTGCATCTGCCCGGTGATCTGGCCAAATTCCGGTAAATACCGCCCCAGCAGGCCGTATCGAGACATGCGTCGAAGCTGCAGGGTGACCATGTGTGGCGAACGCAGCAATTCCATAAACAGCGATACATTGCGAATATCATTACGGTATTCATCGTCAACGAGGCGCCGGTTGTCCCTCAATAGCCGAATGGTACTGGCGCGAATGCCTTTGATTTCCGGGTGCTGCGCCATCAGCACAAAAATTTCCAAAAGCGCAAAAGGATAGCGCTCAAACATGTCATTGCTGACTACTTCAATGTAGTCGTTGCGAATCTGGAAGCGGGAGTTGAGTGGTTTGATCGTCTCACGCTCGCCTTCGCGGAGAATGGCTTCATCCAGGTGTTGCAGCAGCACATCGTTAAGCGCCCGAAGGTTTGCCACTGCCCGGTAATACTGCTTCATCAGTTTTTCCACGCCCAGTGACTTTTCGTCATCTTCATAGCCAAACAGACGTGCCAATTCCCGCTGCTTGTCAAACAGCAGGCGGTCTTCACACCGCCCCTGCAGCATGTGCAGCCCGTAGCGCAATTTCCACAGGAATTGCTGGCCCTTACTGATCATGGCTTCTTCTGAGGGCTTGAGAAAACCCAGTTCGACCAGGTCCTTGAAAGAGACGGCACCGAAATGGCGGCGTGTCACCCAGGCAATGGTCTGAATATCACGCAAGCCGCCGGGCGAGGTTTTTACATTGGGCTCCAGTGCATAATCCACGTCGTGATATTTCTGGTGGCGCTGGTTCTGCTCTTCCAGCTTGGCGCTGAGAAACTTCTTGGTTGGCCACACGCGCTTGCCAGAAGTCAGGTCCATCATCTTTTCGTGCAGATCGGCTGCTCCAGTAATGGTTCTGGATTCCATCAAGGCAGTGGCAACAGTGATATCTTTCATCGCTTCCTGTTTGCACTGCTTGACCGAACGCACGCTTTGCCCGATTTCCAGGCCAATGTCCCAAAGCAGGGTCAAAAAGGCGGAGATATACTCCCGGTAACTGGCGTTACGATCCTTGCGGGTAAGAATGAGCAGGTCGATATCCGAATGGGGCAGCAATTCACCACGCCCATAACCGCCAACAGCCACCAGGCTGATGTTCTCCTGATCTGGCCAGTCCTGCCGTTCCCAGGCAATTTTCAGAATCTCATCAATCACCCAGGCCCGGCCCTGCACGATGTCAGTGATATTCAGATTCTGCTGGTAACGCTCATCGAGAATAGTGCTGGTTCTTGCCAGTGCCTCTTTCAGCAACGGTACAGGCGTGGCAGCCTCAGCCAGCGCATCTTTCAGCGCAGCGACATCCAGCAGCTCCGCACTGGTGTCGGCGGGAACCTCAACAGCAGCTTCAGAGATTGAAAGATTGTCGAAAGTCACAGGCTTTCGTCGGAGCGCCGGGTCAGCACTTCGCAGCCCTCGGCGGTGACCGCCAGGGTGTGCTCCCACTGCGCGGAAAGGCGACGGTCTTTGGTGGTCACCGTCCAGCCGTCTTTCTTGGAAAGCTTGGTGTAGCGGCTGCCGGCGTTCAGCATGGGTTCGATAGTAAAAGTCATGCCTTCCTTGATCTTGAGTCCTGTATTGGGTCGACCGTAGTGCAATACCTGCGGTTCTTCATGAAAGATCCGTCCAATTCCATGTCCGCAATACTCACGCACTATAGAGTAGTTATTGGCCTCCCCATGCTGCTGAATCACGTGACCGATGTCGCCGAGGGTGACCCCGGGCTTGACGATACCAATAGCCTTATAAAGGCATTCCTGGGTAACCCGAATCAGGCGCTTGGCATGATCGGGCACCTCGCCCACGCAGAACATCTTGCTGGTGTCGCCGTGGAAACCGTCCTTAATCACGGTCACATCAATATTGATAATATCCCCGGATTTCAGCAACTTACCGTCACTGGGAATGCCGTGGCAAATCACATGATTCACTGAGGTGCAAATGGATTTGGGGAATCCATTGTAATTCAGCGGCGCTGGAATAGCCTTCTGTTCTTCTACTATATAGTCATGGCAAATACGGTCCAGCTCGCCAGTACTGACGCCTGGCTTCACATGAGGACCAATCATTTCCAGCACTTCAGCAGCCAGCCGGCCGGCCACGCGCATTTTTTCCAGATCTTCGGGGGTTTTTATCGAAATACTCATCAGCTACTACAACGGGGCTTTGGCCCGGTTTGCGAAAGGCGGCTATTTTAAAGCAGTCACCCCTTGGATTACAGCGATGCTCGGTCCTGGTTTTGTTGGGTTTGAACCTGAAACTGCTGGAGTGCCAGATGGGATGAGGGTCAGAAGGCTTAGAGTGGGACACGCCGTGAACCCATCCATGGGGGCTCGGGAGCAGCATCCCTGCTGCTCACGGTCCCAATCTAAGCCTTCTGACCCTCATCCTCGAACTCCTGCGCATCTTTCTTCTCGAGCTTCTATCGATATCAGCACCAGCCTGAGCAATAGAGAAGCTCTTCTTTTATAACCACCAGAGGTGAGCTACATAACACCACCTAAATTCCGCAGAGTTCAAGTGCAGCGTGAGAGAGCGGGGCGGGATGAAAGGTTCACGGGCCCTCTCAGGATTTGGGAGCGGGATTGCACTTTCCGGACCGTGAGCAGCAGGGATGCTGCTCCCGAGCCCCCAGGGGTGAGCCCGAGCGTTTTGCGAGCGCAGCTCGCAGCGACAGGCGAACGACACCGATCTGTGATCGGTGGCTGGGCCCGGGTTTACGGCGTGTCCGGAAAGTGCAATCCCGCTGCCGAATCCGACCATCCTCGGTTCTAGAATCAGGACTTCCAGAGTCCAAAACGTGCCCGGAAAGCCCTTCATAGTCACCTTAGTGGACCAACTTCGAAGATCCAACCTGGAATGCTTAATTTACAAACCCTAAGTAAGCGAAATTGTTTCGAAAATCAGCAGATTATGGTATAAAGCGCCCCGCTCAGGCACCCATTCCGGGTGATACTGGGTAAATTAACTATTTAACGTCGCACATACACCGACACGTGTGTTCTGGGTGCCCAATTTTTTCATCGGGATTGGGTTGAACCATGGGGTGTGTGGAGGCCTAACCCAAAAGGTATAAAGATGACTGTAAGCATGAAAGAAATGCTCCGTGCAGGAGTGCATTTCGGGCACCAGTGTCGCTACTGGAACCCGAAGATGGAGCCATTCATATTTGGCGCCAGAAACAAGATTCATATCATCAATCTGGAACACACCGTTCCTGCTCTCAATTCCGCTCTGGAACAGGTCACCGACCTGGCGCAAAAGAAGAAAAAGATTCTGTTTGTCGGCACCAAGCGTGCTGCGGCTAAGATTGTGCGTGAGCAGGCGGAGCGCGCAGGCATGCCCTATGTTAACCATCGTTGGCTGGGCGGTATGTTGACCAACTACAAAACTATTCGCGGTTCGATTAAGCGCCTGAAAGAACTGGAAACCCAGGAAGTGGATGGTACTTTTGAGCGTCTCACCAAGAAAGAAGCGTTGATGCTGCGCCGAGCCAAGGAAAAACTGGAACGCAGTATCGGTGGTATCAAGGACATGGGCGGTTTGCCCGATGCCCTGTTCGTGATTGATGTGGAACACGAAAGAATTGCTGTAACCGAAGCCAATAGCCTTCGCATTCCGGTGATTGGTGTGGTCGATACCAACAGTGATCCAGCCGGTGTGGATTATGTGATTCCTGGCAACGATGACGCGATTCGCGCGATTCAGTTGTATTCGGAAGCCGTGGCGGATGCCTGCGTAGAAGGTAACAAGCGCAGTGGTCCTGACGGTGGTGCCAGCGAGTTCATCGAAATAGATGATGAGCCCGTTACCGCCAGCAGCAATGCAGACGAAGAAGGCGGGGAGAAAGACAAGCCCGCTGAAGAAAAAGCCGCTGCCGCTCCCGAGCCCGAAGAAAAAGCTGTAGAAGAAAAAGCTGCTGAAGAGTCGGGCGACAAGGAAGAAGCCGAGCCAGAAGCCGCTGCGAGCGATGAAGCTGAAGAGAAAGCTGAAGCCAAGGCCGATGCCGCGGAAGAGGAAGCCGAACCAGCCGAAGCAAAGGCACCAGCCAAGAAGAAGGCTGCCAAGAAAAAAGCTCCGGCCAAGAAGAAGGCTGCCAAGAAAACTGCCAAGAAGGCTCCGGCAAAGAAAAAAGCTGCCAAGAAGAAAACTACAGCCAAGAAGAAGGCGCCTGCCAAGAAAAAGGCTGCAGCAAAGGACAGCGAAGACTAGACCTTTCAGGTTCTGGTCTGACAGGCATAGCCGGGCTGCTGTGCAACCCGGTTATCCCGCTAAGCTGGACCTGGACTGGATAGTCAGATTAGCCGGGAGCACTGGTCTACCCGGTTTTCAGCGTGAATTAAAATGGCTTGCCCCTCCTTAGGTGCAGGCCGGATTGCTGCCACCCTCAGCGATGCTGGCAGCATCAATTCCTAATATGACGAAGTGGCAAGACCACTTCAAAGAAATTTAAGAGGCACAACAATGGCGAACATTACTGCGAGCATGGTCAAGGAACTGCGTGAGCGCACTGGTCTTGGCATGATGGACTGCAAGAAAGCATTGGCGGAAGCCGATGGTGACATGGAAAAGGCAATTGAGGATCTGCGTAAAGCCAGTGGGCTGAAGGCTGCCAAGAAGGCGAGCCGTGTCGCATCCGAAGGCGTTGTCTTAATCAAGATCGCTGAAGAAGGCAATTACGGAGTCATTATTGAAGTCAACAGCGAAACTGACTTCGTGGCCCGTGACGACAACTTCCTGCAATTTTCTGAACAGGCACTGGACGCTGCCTTTGCGAACCAGGAAGCCGATGTGGCTGCAATCCTGGATGGCGGGCTGGAGTCAGACAGACAGGCGCTGGTACAAAAAATTGGTGAGAACATCAATCTCCGACGCGTCGGCCGAGTGGCCCTGGACGGGGAGACCAATGGCGTCATCGACAGTTATGTGCACAACAACAAGATCGGTGTGCTGGTTGCGCTCAAGGGTGGCAACGAGTCAGTGGCGCGCGATGTTGCCATGCATGTAGCCGCTGCCAGCCCCATGGTGGTTCGTTCTGATGATATTCCACAGGACGTGCTGGACAAGGAAGCGGAAATTTACAAGGCACAGGCTGCAGACAGCGGCAAGCCCGAAGAGATCGTCGCCAAGATGATCGAGGGTCGTATGCGCAAGTTCAAGGAAGAAGTGAGCTTGCTGGACCAGGGCTTCGTCAAGGACCCGGACAAGAAAGTCGGTGCGCTGCTGAAGGAATCTGATGCCGATGTGATCAGCTTTATCCGCTTTGAGGTGGGTGAGGGTATCGAAAAAGAAGACGATGACTTCGCCGCAGAAGTCGCCGCGCAACTGGCTGGTTAACACTCAAGCAGGAGTTTAAATCTGCGATGCCTCAGCGAGACCGCAAGTACAACAGGATTCTGCTCAAACTCTCCGGTGAGGCACTCACCGGAGAGGCAGATTTCGGTATTGACCCCAAGGTGCTCGACCGCATGGCAGTCGAAGTCGGGCAGCTGGTTGGACTGGGTGTGCAGGTTGGAATGGTGATCGGCGGTGGCAACCTGTTTCGCGGGGCCCTGCTGCACGAGGCCGGAATGGAACGGGTCACCGGTGACCATATGGGTATGCTGGCCACGGTGATGAACGCCCTGGCCATGCGTGATGCCCTGGAGCGGGCCAGTATTCCCACTCGTGTCATGTCAGCCATACAAATGAGTGGCGTGGTCGAGCACTACGACCGACGCAACGCCATCCGGCACCTCAATGCCGGGGACGTGGTGATATTCTCGGCAGGCACCGGCAATCCGTTTTTCACTACCGACTCTGCAGCTTGCTTGCGTGGCATTGAGATCGATGCCGAACTGATACTGAAGGCAACCCGGGTTGATGGTGTGTATTCGGCAGATCCTGAAACCACACCGGATGCGAAAAAATTCGACCGGCTTACCTATGATGATGTCATCGAGAAAAAGCTGGGCGTCATGGACCTGACTGCAATCTGCCTGAGTCGTGACCACCAAATTCCTATCAAGGTTTTTAATATGAACAAGCCGGGCGCATTACTGGACAATGTAATGGGCAAACCGGATGGAACCCTGATCGAATAATTCAACAACAATGGTATTCTCGGTTCCCAAATTTTGAAGCACGCAAAACGAGGCGAAGAAAATGATCGATGAAATAATTGCAGATGCCGAAGATCGCATGCAGAAGAGCCTGGTTTCCCTTGATGAGGCGTTCAAAAAAATCCGCACAGGCCGTGCCCACCCCAGCTTACTTGACGGAGTCGTGGTGTCCTACTATGGGGCCGACACACCGCTGAGCCAGGTGGCCAACGTCACCGTTGAAGAGGGTCGGTCTCTGGTCATTTCGCCCTGGGAAAAACAGATGATTGGCGATATCGAGAAGGCGATTCTCAAGTCAGACCTCGGGCTAAACCCGTCCAACAATGGCAACACTATCCGCGTACCCATGCCACCGCTCACTGAAGAAACCCGCAAGGAATTTACCAAGCAGGCAAAGAATGAAGCCGAGAATGCGCGAGTGGCCATTCGCAATATCCGCCGCGATGCCAATACCGACTTCAAGGATCTGGAGAAAGAGAAGGAAATCTCTGAAGACGACCAGCATCGCGCGGAAGAACAGATCCAGAAACTTACCGACAAATACATCGCACAAATTGAAGACGCCTTTCAGGCGAAAGAAGAAGATCTGCTGTCATTCTGAGCTATGACAACCGATAGCACAGCTCTACCGCGCCATATTGCTATTATCATGGATGGCAATAATCGCTGGGCAAGGTCGCAAGGGCTGCCAACCAAGAGCGGTCACCGGCAGGGTGCCGAAGCGGCGCGGGATATCGTTAACTCCTGTATCAGTCGCGGAATTCCCTATCTCACCCTGTTTGCTTTCAGCAGCGAAAACTGGATGCGACCCGCCAGTGAAGTGAACGCGCTGATGGCCTTGTTCCTCATGGTGCTGAAAAGGCGCGAGATCAATCAGTTTCACCGGGCCAACGTGCGCTTCAAATTCATTGGCAAGCGCACAGATTTCTCCTCAAAAATTCTTCAGAGTATGGAAGACGCCGAACGGCTCACCGCGAATAACACCGGTACCACAGTGATCGTTGCTGCCGACTATGGCGGCCGTTGGGATATCACCAAGGCGGCACAGAAACTGGCAGCAGATGTGAAACAGGGAAACATCCAGCCTGAAGATATCGACGTGAACGCGATAACCCGCAACACCTGTCTTGGTGATTTCCCGGACCCGGATCTCTGCATTCGAACCGGTGGCGAAAAACGCATCAGTAATTTCCTGCTGTGGAACTTTGCCTACACGGAGTTTCACTTTGCCGACTGCTATTGGCCGGAGTTCAACGACGCCGCATTCCAGGCTGCGCTGGATGATTATATGCAGCGCCAGCGCCGCTTTGGAAAGCACGATGAATAGAAGTCTCCAGCTCCGCATCGTGACTGCGGTTATTCTCATGCTGGGTCTTATCGCCATCACCACGCTGCTGTCCCCATTTCTGTTCGCAGTGGCTGTTGCCATTATCGTGTTGCTGGCGAGCTGGGAATGGTCTGCGCTCATCGGCTTGCAATCGGGACAACAGAAATTCCTGTACCTGCTTACGGTCTTGGTAATGCTGCTTGGATCTTTCTTTCTGTTGGAAGTGACACCTGGCACGGTAGTTGTAGACAGTTTTCGCTCCAGTATGGTGATGCTGTTGGGCCTGGTGTGGTGGCTGCTCGCGTTTTTCCTGTTGTTGGGCTATCCGGATAATGTGGTTCAATGGAGTGACAAGTCGCGCATGGGCTTGATGGGCATTCTGGCTCTGATCCCCACCTGGGTCGGAGTGGTGCTGCTGAAGTATCTTCAGCCCCAGGGCTATCTGGTTATTTCGCTGGTGCTGATGGTGGCTGCTGTCGATGTGGGAGCCTATTTCGCCGGTACCTATTTTGGGCAGAAAAAACTCGCTCCGCAGCTGAGCCCCAACAAATCCTGGGAGGGAGTGTGGGGTGGCCTGGCAACCTGCCTGCTGCTTGGCGCCGGGCTGATTTATTGCTGGCACCAGTTCGTGGTGGCGCTCAACCTGGTTCAGGTAGCGGTGCTGCTTGCCCTGTGTATCTTCACCACGGGTTTTTCCGTGGTGGGAGATCTGATCGAGAGTATGCTGAAACGAAATTCCCAGGTAAAAGACAGTGGTCAGCTCCTGCCTGGCCACGGTGGCCTGTTGGACAGAATTGACGCGCTCATTGCGGCCACACCCGTGTACGTACTCACCATCCTGTATACCTTGTTTGAGGTGGAGTAGCCGCGGTGAGTGTAAAAAACCTGGTCATACTTGGCTCTACCGGTTCGGTGGGCTGCAGCACTCTGGATGTAGTCGAGAGCTCAGACGATATTGCGGTATTCGCCCTCAGTGCCCACAGCAATGTGCAACTGCTGGCCGAGCAATGTGAAAAATTCAAGCCGCCCTATGCCATCCTGTCTGATTCTGCTGGCAGCGAAGAACTGGCCGAGCGATTAAGTAAAAGCGCTCCTAAAACAGAATTACTGATCGGCAGTGACAAGCTGGAACAGATTGCCGCGGAACCGGAAGTCGACATGGTGATGGCAGCCATAGTCGGGGCCGCGGGCCTCGCGTCCAGTCTCGCTGCCATCAATGCTGGCAAAAGACTGCTGTTGGCCAATAAAGAGTCCCTGGTGATGTCGGGTCAGTTGTTTATGCAAGCGGCCCGGCAATCGGGGGCGGAAATTATTCCCATCGACAGTGAACACAACGCGGTCTACCAGTGCCTGCCGCTCTCCGACAATTCCCGGGCCCATGTGGCGGACAGCTCCGTGAGCAAAATCTGCCTGACTGCCTCCGGTGGACCTTTTCTGGACAGCTCGGCGGAGCAGTTGGCGTCGGTAACTCCCGAGCAGGCTTGCAAACACCCACGCTGGGATATGGGCCGGAAGATCTCAGTGGATTCTGCCACCATGATGAACAAGGGGCTGGAACTGATCGAAGCCTGCCTGCTCTTCGCTTTGTCGCCAGAAAAAGTCGATGTACTGATACACCCTCAGAGTATTGTGCATTCTATGGTCTACTATACGGATGGTTCCGTACTGGCCCAGCTTGCCAATCCGGATATGCGTATTCCTATCGCTTACGGGCTGGCATTTCCCCGGCGGATGGCATCGGGTGCGACCACACTCGATCTTGCCGAGATTGCCAACCTGCAGTTCCTGGCACCGGATCTGGAGCGGTTTCCGTGTCTGCAACTGGGCAGGGCGGCGGCGGAACAGGGTGGCACGGCACCCGTGGTACTCAATGCCGCCAATGAAGTGGCCGTTGAGGCGTTTTTGGATGGGGCGATTGCATTTACCGACATTCCCCTCATTATCGAGCGGGCGTTGTCGAAAATACCTTGTGAAGCAGCTTCCAGTCTCGCTATTATTCAGGAACTAGACACACGCACAAGAAAATTGGCTAAAGAGCTGATTTATAAAGAATAAAGTGAGCAGTTTTGAGTAATCGAATCGTGCTCCGCAATACAGGATTAATGCAGCTAAATGCTTGAATTTCTCATCAGCGTCATCGCCCTGATCGTTACCCTGGGCATCCTAGTCACCATTCATGAGTTTGGCCATTTCTGGGTGGCGCGACGCTGTGGTGTCAAAGTGCTGCGATTCTCTATCGGCTTTGGCAAGGCTGCCAAGTCCTGGACTGGCAAGGATGGTGTGGAATATGTCATCGCACCCATTCCACTGGGCGGTTACGTCAAGATGCTTGGCCAGGAAGACACCGCAGTTGCAGACAGCAGCGATGTGCCCATCAGCCAGCGTCACATGTCCTTCGCCTACAAACCCTTGTGGCAGCGTATGGCGATCGTGGCGGCGGGTCCCATTGCCAACTTCCTGCTGGCGATCTTTGTCTACTGGATCATCAATGTCAGCTATGGTGTCAGCGGCATTGCGCCGGTGATCAATGGTGTGGTCGAAGACTCTCCGGCCGCCGAAGCCGGTTTGCAGGTAGGGGACGAGATCGTCGCCGTAGATGGTGAAGAGACCATCATCTGGCAGCATGTGACCCTGCAAATGCTTTCCCGCCTGGGGGAGACCGGAGATCTCGTGCTCACTGTCGATCCCGCCAATTCCTCCAGCCAGCGTGACATTGCGATTCCTATTAACGGCTGGATGGGGGGAGACACGGCCCCCAATCCGGTGGCTAACCTGGGAATCATTCAGTTTGAAATCCCTGCCGTCATTGCCGGTGTGATACCCGGTGGCAGTGCAGAACAGGGCGGCTTGCAGGCTGGCGACGAGGTATTAAGTGTCAACGGCCGCCAGATTCGTGGCTGGACCCATTGGGTGGAGGTAATCCGGGCCAATCCGGAACTCTCGCTAAATGTTGTAGTCCAACGGGGTGAATTGCAAACGGGTCTGCAAATACGGCCCGAGGCAGCCGTTCAGGAAGACGGCTCTACTATTGGCAGTATTGGTGCCTATGTCGAGGATACGCGGCTTTCTGAAATCATACCGGCTGAATATCAGCGCGAGATTCGCTATGGTCCTCTCGCTGCCATCCAGCCAGCAGTGCAAGAGACCTGGAGTAAATCGGTCTTTGTGCTGGACTCGGTCAAGAAGATGATCGTTGGCCTGATCTCGGTGAAGAATATTAACGGGCCGATAACCATAGCGCAGGTAGCGGGGGAAACAGCGACTTACGGTCTCGATGTGTATTTGGGTTTCCTGGCACTGTTAAGCATTTCCCTCGGGGTGCTCAATTTGTTGCCGATACCGGTACTGGATGGGGGTCATCTGCTTTACTACCTGATCGAAGGGGTGATTCGTCGCCCGGTACCGGAACGAGTGCAAGCCTGGGGTCTGCAATTGGGTTTGCTCATCATTTCCGGAATCATGGTTCTTGCGATCTATAACGACGTTAGTCGATTGTTATAATAAATTTCTAGAATTCCCGCCGCTGACTAATCAATAGAGTGAGTTTGTAGTGTTGTTCAAAAAACTGGCTATTGCGTTGCTGGTATGGGTAGGAATATCTGCCACCGTTTATGCGCAATCTTTTACTATCGCCGACATCATTGTCGATGGTTATCAGCGTATCTCGCCCGGCATTATTTATAACCTGTTGCCCGTAGGCATCGGTGACGAAGTCACTGAATCCACGCCTGCGGAAATTATTCGCGCCCTGGCTGAGTCAGAATACTTCGATGAGATAGAGGTCTCCCGCGAGAACAATGTTCTCGTGATTACCGTGCTGGAACGTCCTTCGGTGGCAGAGATCACCATTGAAGGCAACAGCGTTCTGGAAACAGAAGACATTCTCGATAACATGGCTGGTGCCGACATCGCCGAAGGCCAGATTTTTACCCGGGCTGCTCTTGAAGCAATTCAACAGGGCATCCAAGAAGTATATTCCTCCCGTGGTCGTTACGGTGCTGCTGTCGATGTCACCGTTGAAGACCTGCCACGAAATCGGGTGGCCATTAACCTGGATATTAATGAGGGTGAGGAATCACGCATCCGCCATATCAACATCGTTGGTAACGAAGCCTTCGAAGAAGAAGAATTACTGGATCTGTTCGAGTTGGGCACCAAGCCCTGGTACATGATCCTCAGCCGCAAGGATCGTTATTCGAGAGAACAGTTCTCCGGAGACCTGGAGCGACTGGAGTCTTACTACCTCGATAACGGCTACGTGGAATTCAGTATCGACTCCACACCTATCTCTATTACTCCAGACCGCAGGGAAGTCTATATCACCATCAATGTGGTGGAGGGCGAACAATATGAAGTCAGTAATGTCGATCTCGCGGGAGACCTGGTTGATGCCGAGGCATTGCTGAGGGCGGCCATCTTCGTGCAGCCGGGGCAAACCTACTCTCAAGCCCTGGTGACCGGAACCGAAGAGATCATGGTGCAATTCCTTGGTAACCTGGGCTATGCCTTTGCCGAGGTGACAGGTGTCCCAGAAGTCAATGATGAAGACCAGACTGTAGAAGTGACCTTCTTCGTGGAGCCGGGCAATCGTACTTACGTCAATCGCATTAACTTTACTGGCAATGTCTCGACTTCAGACGATGTGTTGCGCCGGGAGATGCGCCAACTGGAGAGCGCACCCGCATCGAGCCTGCAGATAGAACGCTCCAGAGTGCGGCTGCAGCAATTGGGGTTTTTTGAAACTGTCGAAGTGGACACCGTTGAAGTGCCGGGAACCGAAGACCAGATCGATGTGAATTACGATGTGGTGGAACAGAACTTTGGTGCCATCAGTTTTCAGGTGGGAACCGGGGGCGGTGGTAACTTCTTCATCAGTTCCAGTTTGCAGGCGCAGAATTTCCTCGGCACCGGTCGCACAGTCGGTATTGGCATTAACCGTAGCCGCTTTCAGAAAGGCCTGAACTTCAGGTATGTGGATCCCTATTACACGCCCGATGGTGTGAGTCGCGGATTCAGCGTCTTTGCCCGTGAAGTGGATTCGCCCTTTAACGTCTCTAATTTCAACACGGCTTCCTTCGGCGGCTCAGTCAGTTTCAGCTATCCGCTGAGTGAAACCCAGATTCTTGGCTTCGATATCGGCTACACCCATACCGAGTTGGGCACCGGCATTGGATCAGTACAGGAGATCATTTCCAGTCCGCGATTTCTTGATGGCATCGACCAGTATGTGATCGAGCCTGCCAACGCAAACCCGTTCGAAGGGCCGGTCCGTGATGCCATCACCGGCAATGTTGCGGATCTTCGACCCGAACAGTTGCAAATGAACCCTGATCCGGGTTTCGTGGACAAGTTTGGCGATACCTTCGACAACTTCACCATCACCGGTAACTGGTTTTCAAACAGACTGAATCGGGGGCAACTGGCCAATGATGGTTCTTTCCACAGTCTGGGGCTCGAAGTCACCTTGCCTGGCAGTGACCTGGAATACGCGCGACTCACTTACCAGAACCAGATTTTCTGGCCCATTACCCAGGATCGCGGTTGGGTTGTCGGTTTAAGCACCAACCTGGGCTATGGCATAGGTTATGGTGATTCCGATGAGTTGCCCTTCTTTAACAACTTCTTCGCCGGAGGCCTGATCCAGGGCGGTGGTCGAGTGCGCGGCTTCGAGGAAAACTCGCTGGGCCCGGAGAGTACCGCGGGCGCACGCTACCTGACCGAAGGGCCAATCACGCTGGAGCGCGACGAGAACGGCAACATCGTCACCGACGAAAACGGCAATGCCTCTTTTGTGCGCGAATTTGGCTACCAGACCTCGATTCTGCTGGATGACAATGGCAACCCGGTGCTGGATGCCAATGGCAATCCTGACGTGGCCCTGGCGGTGCAAAATTTCTTTCTGGACGAGGATTTTGACAGTTTCGGTGGTAACATACTGGCCACGGCAACATTGGAGCTGATATTCCCGCTTCCCTTTGTGCCCAATCAGAATCAGGTGCGGTCGTCCTTTTTCATCGATGCAGGAAACGTATTCTCGTCGAGTTGCACGGAAAGGCGGCGATTGCTGAAAAATTGTTCGAATTTCGACTTTAACGAAATCAGATACTCTGCCGGATTCGCAGTTACGTACCTGTCACCATTCGGGCCTTTAACAATGTATCTTGCCGCACCGTTTGGACAAGACGGCGACGACACGAAGACATTTGACTTCACTGTGGGAACTGGTTTCTAGGGGTTTATCGATTGAGTGAGACTATCGATTGAGTGATAGAAGCCGATAGTAGCCGAAAGAATTTATTGGAATTGAAAGAATTTTTAGTTGGAGAATTTAGAGTGAGAACATTAAGACTGTTTTTTGCTTGCATGAGTGTAATGTTGGTTGCGCAAAGCGCGACAGCACAAGATACCAAGATTGGAGTCTTGAACCCTTTGCAGGCATTATTTAATTCTGACGCAGCCAGAGTCGTGCAAGAAGAGCTTGAGCAAGAGTTTGCTACCGATGAAGCGCGTGCCACGCAGTTGAATGAACAACTGCGTGCTTTGCAGGAAGAGTACCAGCAGAACGAAGCTGTGATGACGCAGGAAGAAATTCGTCGAATGAATGCGAATGCGCAGGATCTGCAGGTGCAATTGCAACTCATTCAGGAACGGGTGCAGCAAGCGCTGCAGGAAATGAATCAACAGTTTCTGCAAAGCATGCAGGATGAACTGGCCGCGGCAGTGACCGATGTGGTTGCCGAGGGTGGTTTCGATTTGATTCTGAATGCTGACAGTGCGCCTTACTTCGCGCCGGTATTGGACATTACTGCAAGAGTGACGGCCAAACTTAACGAGAACACCCAGGCGAACTCGGAAGATAACTAGGCTTCGTCCTGGCTTTCAGGAAAGTGTCAGGTGACACAAGAAAAAACCTATACTCTTGGAGAGATCGCTGAATTTCTGGGGGTAAAACTCGTCGGTGACGCCGATTGTCAAATCACGGGGCTGGGCACTCTTAATAATGCCGGCCCCGGTCAATTGAGTTTTCTGAGTAACAAGTCCTACCTGGATCAACTGGAGTCGAGTAAGGCTTCGGCTATTATCGTGGCTCAGGAGTTCGCTGAGCGCGCCAATACCAATCTTCTTATCTCAGAGCAGCCCTATGTGAGTTTTGCGCGGGCTAGCTCGCTGTTTGTTGAATCTTTACAACAAGCACCAGGAGTTCACCCAACTGCAGTGGTCGCGGAAGACGTCGAGTTGCCGGCAACGGTTCACGTGGGTCCCCATGCCGTGATCGAGTCAGGGGTCCGCATAGGTGAGGACTCGGTGATAGGCGCTGCCTGTTATATTGGCAAGGGCTCGCAACTGGGTCGTAACTGTCACCTGAACCACAATGTGACCCTCTATCAAGGTACATGCCTGGGTGACAACGTAATTATCCACGCAAGCGCAGTGATCGGAGCCGATGGTTTTGGTTTCGCCTTCGATGGTGAGCGCTCCATCAAGATCCACCAACTCGGGGGGGTTGAAATAGGGGACGATGTAGAAATTGGCGCCGGAACCACAATTGATCGTGGAGCCCTGGACAACACCATCATCAAGCAGGGAGTGAAGATCGATAATCAGGTGCAAATAGGCCACAACACCATCGTCGGAGAGCATACGGTGATTTGTGGGTGTACTGCGATTGCCGGAAGTGCGAATATTGGCAAATACTGTGTGCTGGGAGGCGCCAGTGGCATGGTTGGGCATTTGAGTATTGCCGATGGCGTACAGGTCAGTGCAATGTCTCTGGTGAGTCGCTCAATCACTGAGCCGGGCACCTATTCTTCGGGCACCGGGCAAATGAAGACTGCAGACTGGAAGCGAGCCATCGTGCGTTTCCAACAGTTGGACAGCATTAGCAGACGCCTGAAAGAATTGGAAAACCTCTCCGATAAATTATCCAGGAAGCCAGAATAAAACAGTTATGTTATTGGACGTAGAAGAAATCAAGGAATACCTGCCGCAGCGCTATCCGTTTTTATTGGTGGATAGAGTGGTGGAGATGGAGCCCGGTAAATCAATCGTGGCCTACAAAAATGTGTCGGTGAACGAGCCATTTTTCCAGGGTCACTTTCCCAACAGCCCAATTATGCCAGGCGTGCTTATCATCGAAGCACTGGCCCAGGCAGCGGGAGTCCTTGGCTTCAAGAGCCAGGAGAAAAAGCCTAAAGATGGCTATCTCTACTATTTTGTCGGTGCCGACGATGTTCGCCTGCGCCGCCCGGTAGTGCCCGGGGACCAGCTACGACTCGAAGCCACTGTGATTACCAATCGCCGCGGTATTTATCGGTTTTCCGCCAAGGCTTCCGTGGGTGATGAGCTGGTGGGCACGATGAATATTCTTTGTGCGGAGAGAAAGGTCGATGTCGACTCCGAAGATTGATCCAGACACACGCATTCACGAATCTGCCAAGCTCCATGAAGATGTCACGGTAGGACCCTGGAGCATCATTGGTCCCAATGTGGAAATTGGTGCGGGCACGGTCATCGATTCCCACGTGGTTATTCGCAGCAATACCCGCATCGGCAAGAACAACCGCTTCATGCAATTCTGTTCGGTAGGGGAAGACCCTGCCGACAAGAAATTTGAAGGCGAGGAGACCTGGCTGGAAATAGGCGATGACAACCTGTTTCGCGAAGGTGTCACCCTGCACCGCGGCACCGGTTCCGGTGGCGGTGTCACCAAAATTGGTTCCGACAATCTGATGATGGCTTATGCCCATGTGGCCCATGACTGCATCGTTGGCAACCACACGGTATTCGCCAATAACGTGGGCCTGTGTGGCCACGTGATCATCGACGACTGGGTCATCCTGGGTGGCTATGCTGGCATCAATCAGTTTCTCACCGTAGGTCCCCATGCCATGGTTGGCGGCATGACCCACATTACCAATGATGTGCCCGCTTACATGATTGTAAATGGAAGACCCGCCACGGTGCGAAGCATCAATACCATCGGTCTGGAACGGCGGGGTTTCGACAAGGAGACCATTGCCGATTTGCGCGAGGCGTTCAAGGTGATCTACAAGCGAAACTACAGCTTGCAGGAAGCCATCGACCAGCTCAGGGTGATGAGTGAAAACTGCGAGGCTCTGGACCCGCTGGTCAAATCCCTGGAAACCTCCAAGAAAGGCATTCACCGTTAGAATCTTGCTGGCATCTGACCCACAGGTGCGAGCCTGCAGGCATTAGGGTTCGAGTAGTCAACCATGGCTGAGCAGCTGCGAATAGGCATTGTCGCGGGAGAGAAGTCAGGCGACATTCTGGGCGCCGGATTAATGGCGGCACTGCAACAGCAGTACCCCGATGCCGAGTTCGTCGGTGTGGGCGGCCCCGGTATGGAGGCCGCAGGCTGTCGCTCGATTACCCCCATGGAACGACTCTCGGTCATGGGCTTTGTTGAGCCACTGGGTCGATTGCCGGAATTGCTGAAACTCAAGCGTGACCTGGAACAGTTGTATCAGGAACAGCCACCGGATTTATTCATTGGCATTGACTCTCCGGATTTCAATTTGCGCCTTGAAGCCGCGCTCAAACAGTTGGGCATCCCCACTATCCATTACGTGAGTCCCAGTGTCTGGGCCTACCGCAAGAATCGCATTCACAAGATTAAACAGGCAGTCGATCTGATGTTGACCCTGTTTCCTTTCGAAACGGCAATCTACGAAGAGCATGGTGTGAGTGCCACCTGTGTCGGGCATCCCCTGGCCGATGCAATTGATTTTACAGACAACAAGTTGCAGCACCGGGAACGGTTTGAACTGGGTGCAGAAGATCCTGTCATCGCTGTGCTGCCTGGCAGCCGGGGTAGTGAAATCAACAGACTGGCGCCGCTGTTTTTCAGTGCTGCGCTGGAAGCCTTGCAGCATATCCCGACTCTGAAGATATTGATCCCCTACAGCGGCGCAGAAGCCCGCGCACGTATCGATGAACAACTGACAGCGCTGTCCATTCTGGGCCATGACCAGTTCAGGCTGGTAGATGATTCCCAGGCAGCCATGAGCGCAGCGGACCTGGTTCTGCTGGCCAGTGGTACGGCAACACTGGAAGCGATGTTGTTGCGCCGACCAATGATCGTTTGTTATAAGCTGGCGGCACTGACTTATTTCTTTGCGTCGCGCATGGTGAGCGTGCCACATATCGCACTTCCCAACTTGTTGTCCGGCAAGCGCCTGGTGCCGGAGTACATTCAGCATGAGATAAAGATTCCGGTACTGCGTGATGAGATCGTGTCCTTCTTTGCCCAGGACAATCCTGATCCGCAGTTGTTGGAGCAATTTGAAGGATTACATAAAGCGTTACGTAAAAATGCATCCCAGGCGGCAGCCAGTGCGGTGATTTCTTTATTACAAGAGACGCGGGGGCAGGGCTAAGCGTGGATTCAGATTTTTTCCCGGACCTGCAGGCCCATGGGCTGGATGCCACTGCTTTGATCGCGGGCACCGACGAAGTCGGTCGCGGACCGCTGGCTGGTGAGGTGGTGGCAGCCGCCGTGATCCTCGATCCTGGGCGGCCTATTGAGGGTCTGAATGATTCCAAGAAACTCAGCGCGAGACAGCGGGAGCGCTGCTTTGAGGAGATAGTGCTCAAGGCCCAGGTCTGGTCCATTGCCAGTGCATCGGTGCAGGAGATTGACCAGCTTAATATCCTCCAGGCCAGCCTGCTTGCCATGAAGCGGGCAGTCACGAACCTGTCTGTGCAACCGCAGTTTGTTTTCGTTGACGGTAATCGTTGCCCGCAATGGGACTACAAGAGTCAGGCCGTGGTTAAGGGCGATTCCCTGGTTCCTGCCATCGCAGCTGCCTCGGTATTGGCGAAAGTGAGCCGGGACCGGGACATGGTTGCCATGGACGAGCAATATCCCGGCTATGGATTTGCCAGCCACAAGGGTTACCCCTCTGCACAGCACCTGGCCGCGCTGCGATCTCTCGGTCCCTGTGCCATTCACCGCACCACCTTCGGACCCGTAGCCGGATTGCTCAAAAATCGTACAGCTCTGTCGCCAGAAGAGGCTTTTTAAGGAATTTGAGTCAGTTAACAAAGAGCCAATTGATTCACCTGCGTAGAAAGCCTTGGTGAATTGGCAGCAGGCAATACAATTCAGTGTTGCCGGTAAACTTCTGCGGCGAAAAAGAGTATATTGTGACTCTTCTTAACCCCGACTTTTCATTCACTTAACGTTAAGAACTACTCCCAAGCTGCATGTCAGAGACCACCAAGCCGAGCGCCTTCACCCACCTCCGACTGCACACCGAGTTTTCCATTACCGACAGCCTGATTCGCATCAACCCTCTGGTGAAGCGAGTGACGCAGTTGGAAATGCCCGCCGTCGCCATCACCGACCTGGCCAATCTGTTTGGCTTGATCAAATTTTATACAGCGTCTGAACGAGCCGGAGTTAAACCCATCTGTGGCTGCGATGTGCGTGTGCTGGACGAGCAGGGCGTGCAATCCCACCTGGTTCTGCTGGTGAAAAACCAGATCGGCTACCTCAATCTCACGCAACTGATCTCTGATCTTTACACCGAAGCAGAGGGCATTGCTGAGCCTGAAATTTCACTGTCCAGTTTGCGTGCCTGCAGCGAGGGGTTGATTGCCTTGTCCGGTGCCCAGCACAGCAACGTCGGTCAGGCGCTGCTCGATGGAGAATTGGCGTTAGCGGAACAGCATTTGCAAACCTGGCAGGCAATGTTCCCGGACAGCTTCTACCTGGAGCTGCAGCGAGTGGGCAAGGCGGACGAGGAAGCCTATATCGCGGCTGTGATGCCACTGGCTGAGAAGCTGAATTGTCCGGTGGTAGCCACCAATGATGTGCGGTTTCTGCAACAGGATGAATTCGAAGCCCACGAAGTTCGCGTCTGTATCAATGACCGGCGCACTCTGGACGACCCCAGGAGACCTCGCAACTATACCGATCAGCAGTTTCTCAAGAGCGCTGAAGATATGATTCAGCTGTTTCAGGATATTCCTGAAGCGATTGAGAATGCGGTGGAGATTGGCAAGCGTTGCACCTTGTCACTGGAATTGGACCAGCCCAGCCTGCCCAATTATCCGGTACCCGACGACTCCAGCCTGGAAGATTACCTGTGCCGCCTGAGCACGGAAGGGCTGGAGACCCGTCTGCAGGATTTGTTTGCCGACTCGCTGGACGATGCGATTCGCCAACCCTATGCGGAGCGACTCGAGATGGAGCTGGGCATCATCAACCAGATGGGATTCGCCGGTTACTTTCTCATCGTGATGGAGTTCATTCAGTGGGCCAAGAAATCGGGAATTCCCGTGGGCCCCGGCAGGGGATCTGGTGCCGGTTCTATTGTTGCCTATGCCCTGGGCATTACTGACCTGGACCCGCTGCGCTATGACCTGCTGTTTGAGCGCTTTCTCAATCCCGAGCGGGTGTCCATGCCAGACTTCGATGTGGACTTTTGTATGGAAGGGCGCGATCGGGTAATCCAGCACGTTGCTGAGCTGTATGGCAAGGAAGCGGTGGCTCAGATTATCACTTTCGGCACCATGGCGGCGAAGGCAGTGGTAAGAGATGTGGCCAGGGTGCAGGGCAAACCTTATGCGCTGGCTGACAAGCTGTCCAAGCTGATTCCCTTCGAGCCGGGCATGACCCTGACAAAAGCCTTCGAGGTAGAGCCACAACTGGGTGAGTTCGTCGACAGCGACGAAGATGCCCAGGAAATTATGGAAATGGCCTACAAGCTTGAGGGCATTACCCGCAATGTGGGCAAACATGCCGGGGGCGTGGTCATCGCACCGACGCGACTCACGGATTTCACCCCGCTCTATTGCGAACCCAGCGGTGAAGGACTGGTGACCCAGTTCGACAAGAACGATGTGGAAACGGCCGGGCTGGTGAAGTTTGACTTCCTGGGCCTGCGCACGCTCACCATTATCGATTGGGCAGTGAAAATGATTAACGCCCAATTGCCCGAAGACAAAGAGCCGGTGGATATCAACCATCTGCCACTGGATGATGAAAACGTCTACAAACTGATGCAAAGGGCAGAAACCACCGCGGTATTCCAGTTGGAATCCCGCGGCATGAAGGAATTGATCAAGCGGCTGGCACCCAACTGCTTCGAAGACATCATCGCCCTGGTGGCCCTGTTTCGACCGGGACCATTGCAGTCTGGCATGGTGGATGACTTCATCGACCGCAAGCATGGCCGCACCCGGGTTGAGTTTCCCCACCCGGAACTGGAACCGGTTCTGTCCAACACCTATGGTGTCATCCTCTACCAGGAGCAGGTGATGCAGATCGCGCAGGTGCTGGCGAGCTACACACTGGGCGGCGCCGATATCCTGCGTAAGGCCATGGGCAAGAAAAATCCCGACGAGATGGCCAAGCAGCGCGTTACCTTTATGCAGGGGGCAGAGCGACGCGGGGTGGATTCAAAACAGGCCGGGGCGATTTTCGATTTGATGGAAAAGTTCGCCGGCTATGGATTCAACAAATCCCACTCGGCAGCCTATGCGCTGGTGTCCTACCAGACCGCGTGGCTGAAAACCCATTACCCGGCTTTCTTCATGGCGGCCGTGCTCTCTGCTGACATGCAGAACACCGACAAGATCGTGACGCTCATCGATGAGTGCAAACAGATGGGCCTCAAGATTGTGCCGCCAGATGTCAATATGGGCCAATTCAATTTCACCGTGAACGAAGAAGGCGACATTGTCTACGGCCTGGGTGCCATCAAGGGACTGGGGGCCGGTCCGGTGGCCTGCCTGCTGGAGGCCCGCACCGAGACTCCCTTTACCAGTTTGCTGGATCTCTGCCAGCGGGTGGATCCGCAAACCGTCAACAAGCGCACCATGGAAGCACTGGTGCGGTCCGGTGCCCTGGACAAACTCATTGTCGGAGATGTGGATTACTCCAGGGCGGCCCTGAGTATCATGTTGCCCGACACCATGCAGGCGGCCGAACAGAGTAGCCGCAACAAGGCCAGTGGCGTAGAAGATCTGTTTGGGGAAATAGCCCCCGCAGAACCGGCCACGGAAGGACCAGGCGGCAATCTTGAAGTCAGGCCCTGGTCAGAACAGCAAAGACTGCAGGCAGAAAAAGAATCATTGGGTCTGTATCTGTCCGGGCACCCAATCAATGAATACCTGCCCGAACTGAAACAGCTCACCCGCAACAGGTTGGTGGCCTTGCGGCCGGAGCGGGGCGTGCAATTGGTGGGTGGTACGCTCTATGATTTCAGGATCATGAAAGGCAAGAACGGCAGTGCCTTCGCCTTCGTGACGCTGGATGATGGCAGTGCCCGATTCGAACTCAGTCTGTTCAAAGAGTTTGAAACCTATCGTCATCTTCTGCAAAAAGACACCATAGTCATTGTGGAATGCACGGTGGAAGTAGACGACCGTAATGGGGGTGTAAGGGGTCGGGTGAAACGCATTATGACCTTGCAGGAGGCGCGCAAGAAATTTGCCTGCAGGTTAAAGGTCAAACTACGGGCTGAAACCCTGCCGCCGAGCTTTTGTGATCATCTGGAAAGTATCCTGCAGCCCTATCGCAAACCCGTGGAAATCCCGGCCGCCATGGGCGCAACTGGTACTGACGGGGAGATGGATCCCGCTGCCGTGCCTGCCGAAGAGCTTGACGGTTGTAAAGTGCAGATTAATTATGAACGCGCCGATTCTCAAGGGTGTATAATGTTCGGACAGGAGTGGTGTGTTTCGCCCTCAGAAGAACTGATTCAGCAGTTGCGCATGGAATTTGGCAGGGACACGGTCGAACTCGATTACCGGCAGGCTATCAAACTGAATTAATCGCATAACGCGGTTTGATCAGTGTCTTTGCAAGCCACTAAAAGGAAGCAGTAAAAAGTCATTACGGAACCAGCATGGACCCCAATTATCTAGAATTCGAACAACCCATTGCCGAGCTTGAGGCGAAGATCAGAGAACTCAGGCTGGTTGGCACCGACAATGAACTGAATATCAACGAAGAGATTCAGAACCTCCAGGCCAAGAGCACCAAGCTCACGGAAAAAATCTATTCCAATCTGAGCCCCTGGCAGATTTCCCAGGTTGCGCGCCATCCGCTGCGACCATACACCCAGGATTATATCGAGCACATTTTCACTGACTTTGACGAGTTGCATGGGGACCGTCTGTTTGCAGATGACCTGGCCATTATCGGTGGTCTTGCCAAGCTGGATGATCGGCCGGTAATGGTAATCGGTCATCAGAAAGGCCGCGGCACCAAGGAAAAAGTCAGGCATAATTTCGGCATGCCAAGACCCGAGGGTTATCGAAAAGCCCGCCGCCTGGTAAAACTGGCAGAGCAATACAGGTTACCCGTGCTGTCCTTTATTGATACACCTGGCGCCTATCCGGGCATGGATTCAGAAGAACGGGGCATCAACGAAGCGATTGCAGAAAACATGGCAATGATGTCACGGGTCCGAACGCCATTGATTGCAACCGTAACGGGTGAGGCCAACTCCGGTGGTGCCATCGCTATCGGCGTGTCAGACCAGCTCAATATGTTGCAGTACTCAACCTATACGGTAATCACGCCAGAAGGCTGCGCCACAATCTTGTGGAAATCTGCTGATCACGCCGCGGCAGCGGCAGAGGCCATGGGAGTCACTTCCGAGCGCCTGCAGGAATTGGGTATAGTCGATCAAACCATTGCCGAACCACTCGGCGGTGCTCACCGCGATGTGGCAGCGACGGCCGCCAATATCAAGACAGCTATCAATGCGCAGCTGGACAAGTTGCTGGCCATGGATACCGATGAGATGGTCAACAGGCGATACGAGCGCCTGATGAGTCACGGTATCAGCAGCTAGCACTGGAATTCAGGCCGCCGCTCCATATTGCTCCAAATCAAAGGACCCTGTAATCATGGAGTCCCTCAACTTGCCAGAGTCAGTGGGCGCATGACATTCACTTCCTCACATCTCCAGCAAATATTAGTCACTGCGCCCCAATGCCAACACTTCCTGGTGGGTCTCAGCGGTGGACTGGATTCGGTGGTGCTGTTGCATGCTCTGCGGCAGTTGCGCAATAGCCATCAAATCAACCAGCTGGTATCGGCTGTACATATCAATCATGGCCTGAACCAGGATGCCGGGCAGTGGCAGTCTTTTTGCGAGGGGCTTTGCGCGCGTTGGGAGATTCCCCTTGAGACACGCCCGGTTAGTGTGCCGCAAGACGGCTCTTTGGAAAACAATGCCCGTAACAGTCGCTACGAGGTATTCGCCGAGTTGAGCACAGCCCACACGGTGCTGCTGTTGGCTCATCACCTGGACGATCAGCTGGAAACCCTGTTACTTCGCCTGCTCCGCGGCGCAGGGACCACAGGCCTGATCGGGATGCCCCGGCAACGGGCCCTGGGCGAGGGACAGTTGTTTCGGCCATTACTGGATTTCAGCCGTGTGCAACTTCAGGACTATGCCAGCCGCGAAGAACTGCAGTGGGTTGAGGACAGCAGCAACAGCGAGTTGCATCACGACAGGAATTTCCTGCGCCAGCAGGTGTTGCCGATGATTGAGCAGCGCTGGCCTCGCTATCGGGAGAGCTGGAGCAAAAGCCTGTCGCTGTTGTCTGAAGCGGCAGATATGTTGCAGGTCATGGCACAGGATGATCTTGACCAGATTGCCGGGCGGCATGATCGCTTGCAGCTTGAACCCCTGCTCAAGCTAAGTGAGGCGAGACAGCGCCAGGTGCTGCGTTACTGGCTGGCGCAACTGCATCTCACTGAACCCGGTTGGAATCAACTCCAGCAGTTAGTGCAACAAGTGCTGCAGCAGGAAGAAGGGACAGGCAGGCTGGAGTTGGAGGATTGCTATCTGCAAGTTCACTCGGGTGAGCTTTATGCTCTGCGCAAGCTGCCTCAGTTAGATGCTACTGAAGGCCTGCAGCGGATTCAGATTCAGCCGCAGGCTCGGTTGCTGGCCGGTAACGGCTTCCTCAACTTCCAGCAACTAACCGGCGCCGGTCTGAAGTCCGGTTATCAACAGCTGGACTTGCGCTACCGCCAGGGAGGTGAATCCCTGAACTTGCCCGGACGACCCGCTAAATCCCTGAAGAAACTGTTTCAGGAATCTGCCATCCCGCCCTGGTTAAGGGATCGTGTTCCCTTGCTGTTCCATGGTGATGAACTGGTTTGCGTGCCCGGCATCGGTATCGCCGAGCAGGCCACAGCCAGCGAACAGGAGCCTGGCTACGAGGTAAGTTGGCAGCCACCGGAGGTGGAAATCCACCGGGAACAGAGCAGCCCGGATTCATTGCGGGCACCAGTCTGAGCACATTCCCGATTGAGCTTGGCGGGGTGTTCTGGTAGGCTGTAGTTCCATCTGCGTGAGTCAGTTTTAGCTGGCTACAATTTTCTGGATGGGGTCTCAATGACGCGATATATATTCATCACCGGTGGTGTGGTTTCTTCACTGGGCAAAGGCATTACTTCTGCGTCTCTCTCCGCGATACTGGAAGCTCGCGGTCTTAAAGTCACTCTTCTCAAACTCGATCCTTACATCAATGTCGATCCGGGCACCATGAGCCCGTTTCAGCACGGGGAAGTTTTTGTCACCGAAGATGGCGCCGAAACAGATCTGGATCTGGGGCACTATGAGCGCTTTAGTCGCACCACCATGTCCCAGAAAAACAACTTCACCACTGGCCGGGTTTATGAAGAGGTGTTGAAGAGAGAGCGCCGCGGCGATTATCTGGGCGCAACCATCCAGGTGATTCCCCACATTACTGACGAAATCAAGCGTCGTGTGATTGAAGGGGCGGGAGATGTGGACGTGGCGCTGGTGGAGATCGGCGGCACTGTAGGTGACATCGAATCCCAGCCCTTCATGGAAGCAGTTCGACAGCTTCGAGTGGAACTGGGTTCAGACCGGGCCCTGTTTCTGCACCTGACGCTGGTGCCCTATATCAGCACCGCAGGGGAGATCAAAACCAAGCCCACCCAGCACTCGGTGAAAGAGTTGCGCTCCATCGGTATCCAGCCGGATATTCTGGTGTGTCGTTCAGAGCAGGAAATTGACGACTCTTCGCGAGAGAAGATAGCCCTGTTTACCAATGTGGAGTCCTCCGCGGTGATATCCCTGCCAGATACGGATTCCATCTATCGCATTCCATCTATTTTGGGTGCAGCCGGGCTCGACGATATCGTGGTCAACAAGTTCAAGCTGGATTGCCGCAAGGCTGACTTTTCCGAATGGGACAGGGTAGTGGATTCCCAGCTCAATCCCGAGCGCGAAGTCAAACTGGCCATGGTGGGTAAATACATGGACCTGCTGGACGCCTACAAGTCATTGAACGAAGCCATTATTCATGCCGGCATTCAGACACGCACCCGGGTCAAGATCACCTATATTGATTCCACCGATGTGCTGGAAAAAGGAGTGGAACTGTTGGCGGGTCACGATGCCATTCTCATTCCTGGTGGTTTCGGCGAGCGCGGCTTTGAAGGCAAGATTCTGGCAACCCAGTACGCCCGGGAGAATGGCATACCATTTCTCGGTATCTGTCTGGGATTACAGGCAGCGGTGGTCGATTTTGCCCGGCAGGTTGCCGGCCTCAAGAATGCCAACAGCACCGAGTTCGAGAAAGACTGTGAGCATCCGGTCATCGCACTCATCAGTGAGTGGACGACAGAAACCGGTGCGACGGAATTTCGTGACGAAAATTCAGACCTGGGTGGCACCATGCGACTCGGTGGCCAGACCTGTATCCTGGACCAGGATTCCACTACGTTTAAGTGCTATGGCAAGACTGAAATTATCGAACGTCATCGCCACCGCTACGAATTTAACAACGACTATCTGGAAACACTGCAGGACGCCGGTTTGAAGCTGGTGGGTAAATCGGCGGATGGCATGCTGGTTGAAGTGGTCGAAGTACCCGATCATCCCTGGTTTGTGGGTTGTCAGTTCCACCCCGAGTTCACTTCCACTCCGAGAACAGGACACCCCTTGTTCACCGGCTTCATCGAGGCGGCCATAGCGCACAATGAGCGGGAGGCGGGTCACGATTCTTCATTGGGCTCTGTCTCCCCCATGACCGCCGAGGCCGCACAGGCTTGATACCCGCCACCACAGTATTTACATCACTACCATGACCAGCAAAACAGTCTCTATCGGTTCTCTGGAGCTGGCGAATGATCGCCCCTTCGTGCTGTTTGCCGGATTGAACGTGCTGGAGTCGAAAGATCTGGCGCTGGAAGTGGCGGAATCTTTTGTGAGCGCCACCTCCGATCTCAATATTCCCTATGTGTTCAAGGCGTCTTTTGACAAGGCCAACCGGTCATCACTGGATTCCTTTCGCGGACCCGGGCTGGAGCAGGGGCTGGAGTGGCTTGGGGAGATCAAGTCAAAATTCAATGTCCCGGTGATCACCGATGTCCATGAGCCGGGTCAAGCTGCCGCCGTGGCTGAAGTGGCCGACGTAATTCAACTGCCCGCCTTCCTGTCCCGGCAAACAGATCTGGTGACGGCGATGGCCAAGACGGGGGCAGTGATCAATATCAAGAAAGCCCAGTTTCTCTCGCCCCAGGAAATGGGCAACATCCTGCATAAGTTCAATGAGGCGGGGAATGACCGACTGATGCTCTGTGAGCGTGGCAGCAGTTTTGGCTATAACAATCTCGTTGTGGACATGCTGGGCTTCCCCATCCTGAAACAGTTCAACTATCCGGTGCTGTTCGATGTCACCCATTCATTACAACAACCCGGTGGACAGGGCACCAGTGCGGGTGGTCGTCGCCAGCAGGTGCTGCATCTGGCCAAGGCCGGCATGTCCCAGGCCCTGGCCGGATTGTTTCTGGAGGCCCATCCGGATCCCGACAAGGCCCTTTGCGATGGTCCCTGCGCGCTGCCATTGAAAGTACTTCCCGAATTCCTGGAACAAATCAAAGCGGTGGATGAGTTGGTAAAATCCCAGCCCGACCTGGCCATAGGCTGAAACCGGTTCTTCCATCCAGCAAACTAAACCACTTTCTACAATCTTCTGTTAAGGTATTGAAATGTCTGAAATAAAAACCATTAGAGCCCGTGAGGTTCTTGACTCCCGGGGTAATCCTACGGTGCAGGCCGATGTGCAGCTCGAAAATGGCATCATCGGCTCTGCCTGTGCACCGTCTGGTGCTTCCACGGGTTCCCGGGAAGCGCTGGAACTCAGGGATAAGGACTCCAAGCGCTATGGAGGCAAGGGTGTGCTGAAGGCCGTCGATAACATCAATGGCCCGATCCTGGACACGCTCAAGGGTCAATCGGTGCAGGACCAGCAGGCGCTGGATCAACTGATGCTGGACCTGGATGGCACAGACAACAAATCCAAGCTCGGTGCCAATGCCATTCTGGCCGTGTCCCTGGCTGCCGCCAAGGCAGCGGCCCAGGACAGCGGCATCCCCCTGTATGCCCATATTGCCCGGCTCAACGGCAGCGACGGCCAGTTCAGCCTGCCAGTACCCATGATGAACATCGTCAACGGGGGTGAACATGCCGACAACAATGTGGATATCCAGGAATTCATGGTTCAGCCCACCGGAGCCCCTAATTTCAGGGAAGCTTTGCGCTATGGTGCGGAAATCTTTCACGCCCTCAAGTCGGTATTGAACAAACAGGGGCTGAGCACGGCGGTGGGTGACGAGGGCGGTTTCGCCCCTGATCTGCCCTCCAATGCCGCCGCCCTGGATGCCATCATTCAGGCAGTGGAAATTGCGGGATTCACCATGGGCAAGGATATTCACCTGGCCCTGGATTGTGCCGCTTCGGAGTTTTACGAGGATGGCGCCTATGACCTGAAGGGCGAGGGCAAGCGCTATTCGTCGGAGGAGTTTGCTGGCTACCTGGGGCAACTGTCCCGGGATTACCCGATTCTGTCTATTGAGGACGGCATGGACGAGTCTGACTGGGATGGCTGGGCTAAATTATCTGCCCAAATCGGCGATACAGTTCAATTAGTAGGCGATGACTTGTTTGTCACCAATACCAGCATTCTCAAGCGGGGCATCGATGAAAATATCGCCAATTCCATTCTGATCAAGTTCAATCAGATTGGTTCGCTGACGGAAACGCTGGCGGCGATCAATATGGCCAAAGACGCCGGCTACACGGCGGTGATTTCCCATCGTTCGGGCGAGACAGAAGACACCACCATCGCAGATCTGGCTGTTGCGACCGCGGCTGGCCAGATCAAGACCGGTTCCCTGTGTCGTTCGGACCGGGTGGCCAAGTACAATCGTTTGCTGCAGATCGAAGAAGAACTGGGCGAGAGCTCGGTCTACAATGGTCTGCAGGAGTTCAAGCGGTTCACCAGTTGATTGCTGATTAAAGAGGCCGAGCACGAATAACTCAAGCCAATACCATGAAACTTCTTTTGTCCGGATTAGCCATAGTCGTCATCGTCTTCCAGTATCAGCTCTGGATTGGTGAAGACAGTGTGCGTGAGCTTAATTTCCTGGAAGAAGAACTGGCAGCCCAGCAGGAGGTGAACGACGAGCTACAAGCCCGTAACCGTCTGCTGGAGATTGAGGTCATCGACCTCAAGAATGGTCTGGAAGCAGTGGAAGAAAGAGCCCGCTCTGAGTTAGGCATGATAGGTGAAGACGAAACCTTCTACCTCATCATCGAATGAGCGACAGATCAGGTATTCAACCGCTGCACGCAGCAAAGCACTGGCTTGTTAAACCCCAACTATTGAAAAGCGGCTTATGACTACCTGGGCAATTGTCCCCGCGGCTGGCATCGGTCAGCGCATGGGCAGCGACATCCCCAAGCAATATTTGCCGCTGGCGAATAAACCTGTCATCCAGCACAGCCTGGAAAAACTGCTGGCGGTGGAGGCTGTGCAGTCAGTGGTAGTCGTGTTGCATGCCGACGACTCCCATTTTAAATCTCTGTCGCTGGATAATAAGCGTATAGCCACCGCTCCCGGCGGCGCCGAGAGACAACAGTCTGTGCTCAATGGTTTGGATGCGCTACGTGACCAGGCCGAGGAGGATGACTGGGTGCTGGTACACGATGCGGTCCGCCCCTGTGTGCTGGTCAGTGACATAGAGAATCTGTTAGGTCAACTCCAGAGACATGAGGTTGGCGGTTTGTTGGCGGCACCCCAGGACAACACCCTGAAACGCATGGATGCATCAGGACATATTGAAGCGACGGTAAATCGGCAAAATATCTGGCAGGCCTATACGCCTCAGGCTTTCCGGTTTGGCATTCTCCATCAGGCGCTCACACTGGCTGCGGAAAGCGGAGTGGCCGTCACCGATGAATCGTCTGCCGTTGAGGCGCTGGGTTTGAAGCCGCTGCTGGTTGAGGGTGACCGCAACAATGTTAAGATCACCCGGGCAGCGGATCTGGCGCTGGCTGAACTCATCCTGCAAGCGCAAACTACTGCATAATGAACAACCTCTCATTCAGGGTGCCCCATGAGTCCTGCTGACTTTCGTATCGGTCATGGTTTCGATGTGCATCGGTTCGCCGACAGCTTCGATCCAGACAAGCCGCTCAAACTCGCAGGTCTCACACTGCCTGACGAGATGAGCCTGGTGGCCCATTCCGATGGCGATGTGGTGCTGCATGCTATCTGCGATGCCATGCTCGGTGCCATCGCTGCTGGCGATATCGGCCAGCACTTTCCTGATACCGATGCCCGTTACGCCAATGCAGACAGCATCAATCTCTTGCAGCAGGTCCTCAACGAGGCCAACAAGCGCGGCTTTCAGCCCATCAATGTGGATGTCACCGTGGTGGCGCAAACGCCTAAACTTGCCGGGCACCGGGAAGAGATGGTGGCCGGACTGGCCGGCTTGCTGCATCTGGACACCGACCGGGTCAATCTGAAAGCAACCACCACCGAAGGTATGGGCTATATCGGTCGCAAAGAGGGCATCGCCTGCCACTGTGTGGTCCTGATGGCGGCCAGCGACTAGGTATGCCACCGGCCCCGGATTCATCCTTTGTCCTGCAGGACACGCTCAATTATGCTCTGGGCCGCCCGCAAGTCACTGCGGTTCTGAAACAGCATGCCACCGACTTCAAAGTAGATGAGGAGTTGGGTTTCAGTTTCGCTGGCGATGGTGAACATCTTTATCTGCGCGTCAGAAAGCGCAACCATTCCACGCTGGACATCGCCCGGCGTCTGGCCAAAACCCTGAAGCTGAGGGAAGTGGACGTGGGTTATGCCGGGATGAAAGACCGCCGGGCGGAGACCACCCAATGGTTTAGCGTGTTGACTGGCGACGATGCTCTGTCCCGGCTGGATGCCCTGCAGGATGAGGAGCTGGAAATTCTTGAGACTGTGCGCAATGACCGCAAGCTCAAAATAGGCAGCCACCGCAGGAATCATTTCCGGCTGTTGCTACGAGACCTGAGCGGGTCGCGGGAAGATCTGGATTCACGGCTTGCCCAGATCGGGCAAAATGGTGTGCCCAACTATTTTGGTAACCAGCGCTTCGGCAGGGAAGCCTCCAACCTGGAGCAGGCCAGGGCGCTGCTTACCGGTCAGGAAGATGAGCAGGGGCGAGAGGGTAAACGCAACAAGAGACAGGGTAGAAAGCGACGTGGCATGCTGTACTCGGCAGTGCGCGCCTATTTGTTTAACCTGGTGCTGTCAGACCGTATAGGGCAGGGCAACTGGAATGACTATGTGCCCGGTGATGTGCTGAATCTCAATGGAACCCAGCGCTCATTTGCGGTGACGCCAGAGGAATGGGACGAGAAATTGCAGCAGCGTCTGCTTGAGCAGGATATTCACCCCACTGGTGTCCTGGCTGGCGACACAGAAAAGGCAGATAACTATCTAACTCAGGGCGCTGCGGCCGATATTGAAGATGCAGTGCTGGCGCAAAACAGCGACCTGGTTGAGGGCTTGCGCAAGCACGGATTAACGGCTGGCAGGAGGCCGCTCCGCTTCAAGGTGGAATCCCTGGAGTGGCAATGGCAGGGCGATGACAAGCTGGAGTTGGGCTTCAGCCTGTCTCGAGGAGCCTATGCAACCAGCCTGCTGAGGGAACTATGCGTCGCCACTGAGCCCAGGTTTTAAAACCAGGGTTAAAGAGCGTTGGCATCAATAAAAATCAAACGAGCAAAGTAGTAGCCAGGGTCAGAGCACATTGAATAGTAAACAGAATTTTAGCGGTATTGGTATGACGTCTCAGCGTACCAGAGAACGATTGTTGGGAAGGTTAATGGACCAGGGTATTGCCAGCATGGAAGTGCTGGATGTGATACGCACGACACCACGCCATATCTTCTTGGATGAAGCCCTGTCCCACCGTGCCTATGAGGATGTGGCCCTGCCAATCGGCCACAACCAGACCATTTCCCAGCCCTATATCGTGGCCAGGATGACCGAGGCCTTGTTCAAGTCCGGATCCCTGGACCGGGTACTGGAAATAGGGACCGGATGTGGCTACCAGACGGCTGTTATTGCGCAGATGTCCCAGCGGGTGTTTACCGTGGAGCGCATCAAGCCGCTGTTGGACCGGGCCAAGAAGAACCTGCGCGCCCTGCGCCTGCGAAACATAGAATTCAAGCACGACGATGGTTCTCTGGGCTGGGAAGAGCGGGGGCCCTTCGATGCCATTATCACAACCGCCGCACCTCAAAGTGTGCCGACCGAGTTGCTGGAGCAGTTGACCGACGGTGGCAGGCTGGTGATCCCTGTTGGTGGAGACGATCATCAGGAGTTAAAGCTATACACGCGCACAGGCAATGACTTCGAAGAACAGACCCTCGCCATGGTTCGCTTCGTGCCCCTGCTAACGGGTCAGTTGCAACATTAATGGTTGCCCATCATGACCCTGGAGCGCAGCGTAGAGACTGACACCCTGACACCTAAGCAGGCGGGCATTCTCTTTTCCAAGGGGGTGGCCATGGGGCTGGGGGATTCCGTGCCGGGAGTCTCCGGTGGCACCATCGCTGTCATCACCCATATCTATGACAAACTCATTTACTCTATCCGTGCAGTCGATGCCGCGGCCATTCGCATGCTCTTCAAAGGGCAGTTCAGGGCTTTCTGGCAGCACTGTAACGGTAGTTTTTTGCTGGTGCTGGCCCTTGGCATTCTTTGCGGACTCATCGTCTCCGCCAATACTGTTTTGTATCTTCTCGCCAATCATTTCGAGATGCTGATGGCTTTTTTCATCGGCCTGGTGCTGGCCTCGACCCTGCTGTTGTTACCGCAAACAGATATGCGCCAGCTGCGCCTCGTGCTCGCGCTTGTAGCGGGTATTCTATTCACCGCCTCTTTCAGTTTTCTGCAACCCATGCAGCTCGAGCCCTCCCTGGGGTACCTGTTCTTTGCAGGCGCTGTGGCAATCTGTGCCATGATTCTGCCCGGTCTGTCCGGTGCCTTCATCCTGCTGCTGCTGGGCGCCTATGAGCACATGCTGGTGGCGCTGGTGGAGATCAGGCTGGCTACTATCCTGGTGTTCATGCTTGGTTGCGCCACTGGCTTGCTGGCCTTCTCACGCCTGCTGGCCTGGCTGCTGCGTCACTATCACCAGCTCAGCTACAGTTTCATCATTGGCATGCTGCTGGGCTCGTTGCTGGTGCTGTGGCCCTGGCAGCATGTGATTTCCGCCTATGTGGACTCGGCGGGAGAGCAACATGCATTACAAACTGAGCTGCTTTGGCCGCTAAACTATACAGAGATTACCGGCCAGGACCCCCGTATACTGGGAGTCATGCTCAGCCTGCTGCTGGGCTTTGGTGCGGTAATATTGTTGAATCGGGTCTTCAGCAGAAGTACCTGAGCGATGCTAGTTCAATGTTATGGCCAAATACCAGACAACTGCTTCACGATTCCAGACGCTGAGCTGTGCCCCTAGCACAGTGACCCGCGCGGCTTGCGGATTGCTGTCGCTGTTGCTGCTTGGCTGCTCCACAACCCCGGCACCGGTGGTGGAACAGGGCAGGACCGTTGAGCAATCCGCCCCCGAAATTATTTCCAGTAACCGCGGTGGCAGCCGCAGTCGCGACCTGTCCTTTGAGTCAGACCGTTCCCGACCCACCATCACCGGTTCGTCATCACCGAGTTACACGCGACCCGCCGCGGACAACTCGCGGGTGCAGGTTGGCACCGCCACGCCATCCAGTGGCGGGGAATCACGCATCAGCCGGCGGCCGATTGGCAGCGGCGACAGCATTAGCAGCAGCACGCCAGCCCGAATCGAGCCGACCGTCAGCCGCAGCTCTGACAGCTCTGGGCTGCGCCTGCCGCGAATCAATCCGGCAAAACATATCGTCAGCGCCGGCGACACCCTGTTTTCCATTGCCTATT
Organism: Gammaproteobacteria bacterium; assembly: GCA_040218615.1. GTDB lineage: Bacteria > Pseudomonadota > Gammaproteobacteria > Pseudomonadales > Pseudohongiellaceae > UBA9145. The sequence goes on along the minus strand of JAVJRC010000004.1, from coordinate 51,993 downwards.
TGTATGACATGGATTTCAGAGACCTGGCCCTGGCCAATGGCCTGAATCCACCCTATACCATTTTCGTCGGGCAGGAACTGGACCTGGCCAGTAATCTGGCAGGTGCCCTTGTCGATTCCGCAAGCAACGCAGTAGGCAATCTGGTTAACAATGGCAGCAATCCTCGATCAACCATTTCAAGTCCGGGTACCGGTAGTGGTCAACCCTTGCCCATTAACTGGCAGTGGCCGCATCCAGGGGCAGTAGTCAGTAATTTCCAGCAACTGGCGGAAGGAATCGATATTCGGGGTAATGTGGGCGACCCGGTACTTGCTGCCGGTGCCGGCGACGTGGTTTATTCCGGCAGGGGAGTGCAGGGTACTGGCAACCTCATCATACTTCGCCACAGCGACCGATTACTCAGTGCCTATGCTCATAACAGTGCGATGCTGGTGGCCGAGGGGCAACATGTGGATGCCGGTCAACAGATTGCCGAGGTGGGGGTCAACAGCAATGGTGAGCCCATGCTGCATTTCGAGATTCGCCGCGATGGAGAGTCTGTAGATCCCATGCAGTACCTGCCGCTGCGGCAGTAAATGTCGTGCTGCAAAACCAAGCTGAGCATCTCCATGGTGTCAGACACGTGTCTGACACCAACTATCGGTAGCCGATCCCATTTTCGGTGTCTGACACGTGTCTGACACCGATGTCGTGGTCAGCGGCTGTCTTTGATCGGTAAACTAGATTGCATAAAAAAAGGGTGTCAGGTTTGATCTGACACCCTTTTTGTTTTCGTTGTGCTGTTTAGCGTTCCAGGAATTCCCGCTTGTTGGGTTTGTCGGTCCATTCCTCGGCGTCTGGCAAGGCCTCTTTCTTCTCGGTGATATTTGGCCACTCTTCTGCCAGGTCGGCATTGAGCTGCAGAAACTCCTGCTGGTCTTCCGGCAGTTCGTCTTCAGCGTAGATGGCATCCACCGGGCATTCGGGCTCGCACAGGGCGCAGTCGATACACTCGTCAGGGTGAATCACCAGGAAATTGGGGCCCTCGTAAAAACAGTCTACCGGGCAGACCTCAACACAGTCCGTGTGTTTGCAGCGTATGCAATTTTCTCCAACTACAAATGTCATCTCTGGTCTCCCCTGTTTTTCACTAGCACCTGCGTACTTGTTACTAATCTGTTCACTTGTTTACGGGTTTCTGCAACTGATTGGCAGCAACCCCGGCCTACACTTTAGTCGACCAAAACTGCCGAAATTCTAGCAGCATTGTGGAAGTTTCTCACTGCTTCTCTGCCTTCTGTTTCAATTCGTAGAGGATGCTGAGGGCTTCCTTGGCGGTAATCTCATCCGGTTGCAGGCGCCGCAGATAGTCCACTGCCGGGTGGTCGATGGGGGCGAACATTTCACTCTGCATGGGTTGGTCCGGTGCGGCGCTGGACGCTGTCGGTTCAGACCCCGTAGCACCCTGTTCCAACTGCCCCAGCTTGTCCCGGGCAGCGGCGATCACATCGGCGGGAATACCCGCCAGTTGTGCCACCTGCAGGCCATAACTCTGGTTGGCGGGCCCGGATTTGACGGCATGGAGAAACACGATGCCATGTTCATGTTCCACCGCATCCAGATGGACATTGTTGATGGAATCATAGCGCTCGGGGAGGGCCGTGAGCTCGAAGTAGTGGGTGGCGAACAGGGTGTAGGCCTGGATGCGTTCGGCGATATAAACGGCGGTTGCCCAGGCCAGGGACAGGCCATCGAAGGTGCTGGTGCCCCGGCCGATTTCATCCATTAACACCAGGCTGTCGGCGGTGGCGTTATGGAGGATGGACGCGGTCTCGGTCATTTCCACCATAAAGGTGGAACGTCCCCCGGCCAGGTCATCGGAGGAACCGATGCGGGTAAAGATTCGATCGATGGGGCCAATAGTGGCATCGCTGGCGGGTACATTACTGCCACACAGACCCAGGATCACGATGAGTGCGGTCTGGCGCATGTAGGTGGACTTACCCCCCATGTTGGGGCCGGTGATGATGAGCATTTTCTGTTGTTTATCCAGGGTCAGGTCATTGGCAACGAAACTCTCCTCACTGACCGATTCCACCACTGGATGGCGACCGCCTTCGATCATGATGCCGGGTTCGGTGCTTAATTCAGGCTGACAGAAATCCAGATTGCGGGCGCGCTCGGCGAAGCAGTTGAGTACATCCAGTTCAGCGATAGAAGCGGCGCTGGTTAATAGTGCAGTGAGTTCTTCTGCCAGTTTGTCCAGCAGGGCATCGTACAGTGCTTTTTCCCTGGCCAGGGCCTTGCTGTTGGCGCTGAGCACCTTGTCTTCAAATTCCTTGAGCTCGGGGGTGATGAAACGCTCGGCATTTTTTAATGTCTGACGGCGCACATATTCTGCGGGCAGCTCCTCCTTGGCCTGGCCCTTGCTGATTTCAATGTAGTAGCCGTGGACCCGGTTGAAACCCACTTTCAAGGTGGACAGGCCGGTGCGTTCCCGCTCCCGCACTTCCAGGTCCACCAGGAATTGCCCGGCATTGCTGCTCAGGTCGCGCAGTTCATCCAGCTCGGCGTCATAGCCCCGTGCGATCACGCCGCCTTCGCGGATGACCACAGGAGGGTTTTCTTCGATGGCTTTGCCTAGTAGCTGTGATTGTTCGGGAAACTGGCCGATACTTTGCGCCACGGCTGCCAATTCCTTGTTGTCGATGTCTTTTAATAATTCCTGCAGTGAGGGCAGCAGCGTCAGGCTGTCTCTGAGTTTTGCCAGGTCCCGGGGGCGGGCCGAGCGCAGGCCCAGCCGCGCCAGGATTCTTTCCAGGTCGCCAATCTGGTTGAGGCTCTCAGCCAAATGCTCGAATCGAAAATCTTCCTGCAGGCAGGCCACCACAGACTGCCTCGCCTTGAGCGTAGCGAGATCTCTCAGCGGCCTGCTGATCCAGCGATTGAGCAGGCGACTGCCCATGGCTGTGGACGTGGTGTCGATGACGGATAAGAGAGTGTTATCGCGACTGCCATTGAGATTCACGTCCAGTTCCAGGTTACGGCGACTAGCCGCGTCGAGCACCACGCTGTCGCTGAGCTGCTCCACCTGGATACCCTGGATATGGGGCAGGTCCGTCTTTTGAGTTTCCCTGGCATATTGCAGCAAGCAACCGGCCGCCTGCAGAGCGGTTTCCAGCTGCTCGCAGTCGAAGGCACTGAGGTCCCGGGTGCCGAAGTGCTCGGTAAGCAATCGCACGGCATTGTCCAACTCGAATTCCCATACCGGTCGTTTGCGCACGGCTCTTTGCTTCAGCGCGGTCTCCAGTTCCTTGAGTGAATCCTGGATCAATACCTCCGCCGGTTTGATGCGCTCGATCTCGCCCAGCAGGTTGCTTGTCCCATTGACCTCACAAAGCACGAAGCGACCGCTGCTGAGGTTGGTATAGGCAATACCATAAAGGGGATTGGTGCTATTGGCGTCCTGTTTGCACACTGCCAGCAAACAGTTGTCGCGGCGCTCATCCAGCAGCGCCTCATCACTGATGGTGCCCGGCGTGATGATGCGCACCACCTTCCGCTCCACCGGGCCCTTGCTGGTGGCCGGGTCACCAATCTGCTCACAGATGGCGACAGAGACACCGGCTTCCACCAGTTTCACCAGATAGCGATCCACTGCATGGAAAGGAATCCCGCACATGGGAATCGGCTCGCCCGCTGACTTGCCGCGGGCGGTGAGGGTGATATCCAGAATATGGGCGGCGGATTTGGCGTCGTCGAAGAAGAGTTCGTAGAAATCTCCCATACGATAGAACAGTAATTCAGCCGGATGCTGGGCCTTGATGCTGAGGTATTGCCGCATCATCGGGGTATGTGAAGAAGAGTGTGAAGAAGAGTCTGCCAAATGCCTGCTGGTGCTGTTTTGTCGCTTGGGTGATGGGTGAATGTTGAGTGTCGAGGGTTGCAGATTCTACACGGTTTGACGACAAAATTGATTGGACTGGACGGCGGATGTGGCTACCATCTTCAGATCGTGTCGTCTTCATCCCCACACATTGAAAATCTTGTCCAGCAACTGGCCGAAACACTGATCAGCCAGCAGCGATTCATGGCCACCGCAGAGTCCTGCACCGGTGGCTGGATTGCCCAGTCACTCACTGCACTGGCCGGCAGCTCGGTCTGGTTCGATACGGGTTTCGTCACTTATTCCAATGCCGCCAAGCAGCGATTGCTGGACGTACCCCCTGTCTATTTCGTCACCGGGGGTCCCGGAGCGGTCAGTGAAGAGACGGTATTGGCCATGACCGGGGGAGCCATCGCCCACAGCGAGGCCTCGGCTGCCGTGGCCGTGAGCGGCATCGCCGGCCCCGACGGGGGCAGCAAAGACAAGCCCGTGGGCACGGTGTGGATCGCCTGGCAGGTGGATGAACAGGCCGATGCCCGCTGCTTTCACTTCGACGGCGACCGGGAGGCAGTGCGCCTGGCCACAGTGGCAGAGGCCCTGTCCGGGCTGCTGGAGCGGCTGCAAAAAGAAAACTAGAGAAAATTAAAGGAAACCGGGTTTTTGCCAATATACTGGTTGTATATACAGTAAAAACCTGATTTAATTTCTACTGGTTGTATATACAGTGTCACGGATATCAAGGCCCATCAGGGCATGCCGGGGCAGCAGACCAAAAGCGCAGCAATTTTATAAAAAGCGCAGTAATTCTTATAAGAAGTTTCATAAGAAGGTTTTTAAAAAAGTTCTGCAAAAAGTTTTGCAAGTAGTCGAGGACAGACTACTTTAAACAAGAAACAACTCAGATTACTCACGGAACCAGGATCGGTTGTAAGTTTAAACACAAGGAAACAACGATGATTGATGACCACGGCGGTAACAAAGAAAAAGCCTTATCAGCAGCACTCTCCCAGATAGAAAGGCAGTTTGGTAAAGGTTCCATGATGCGGCTCGGAGACACCGAGCGCGAAGCCATTCCCGCAATTTCCACCGGTTCCCTGGGCCTCGATGTGGCTCTGGGTATAGGTGGTCTGCCCCGCGGCAGAATTTGTGAAATCTACGGACCGGAATCTTCCGGTAAAACCACACTCACCCTGCAGGTGATTGCAGAAGCACAGAAAGCCGGCGGCACCTGCGCGTTTATCGACGCAGAGCACGCGCTGGACCCAATCTATGCGGCCAATCTTGGCGTCGATGTAGACAACCTGCTGGTGAGCCAGCCGGATACCGGTGAACAGGCACTGGAAATCTGCGACATGGTGGTTCGTTCCGGTGCAGTGGATGTGGTGGTGGTGGATTCCGTCGCCGCCCTGACACCCAAGGCCGAGATCGAAGGCGACATGGGCGACAGCCACATGGGCCTTCAGGCACGCCTGATGTCACAGGCACTGCGCAAGATGACCGGCAACATTAAAAATTCCAATACCCTGGTGATCTTTATCAACCAGATTCGCATGAAGATCGGTGTCATGTTCGGCTCGCCCGAAACGACTACCGGCGGTAATGCACTGAAGTTTTACTCCTCTGTTCGCCTCGACATCCGTCGCATCGGTTCCATCAAGGAAGGCGATGAGGTGGTGGGCAATGAAACCCGCGTAAAAGTAGTGAAGAACAAGGTGGCGCCACCTTTCCGTCAAACCGAATTCCAGATCATGTATGGACAGGGTATTCATCATCTGGGTGAGGTAATCGATCTGGGTGTGAAGCTGAACCTGATCGAAAAGTCTGGTGCCTGGTATGCCTACAAGGGCGAAAAGATCGGGCAGGGCAAAAAGAACGCCTGCCAGTACCTGGAAGAGAACCCGGAAATCGCTGAGGAAGTTGAAGTCGCCATTCGTGCGGAACTGCTTGATGCAGCACCCGACAAGAAAGGCAATGTCAGCGATAACGAAGACGTGGTGGTCCTGGCTGATGCCAAGGCCAGCAAGAACGCTTCGTAACAGGCAGCAAGAATTCCGCCGGGCTCCCAGAGTAGGGTATAGCGATCATGGGTTACCAACTCAAGAAAAGTGAAGTCCAACCTGTGGGTCTGGCAGAAACCAACTATCAAGCAGAAAACAGCAGTAGTGAAGACTATATAGAAGAAAGTTGGGAAATTGAGGAAGCGCTGAATTCACGGGATGACCTCGCCAAAGACCCCGAGGATTCAGCAACCGTCGATGTCCCCGTTCTCCGGCGGGCCGCCATGGATTTCCTGGCCCGCCGGGAACACTCCTACCAGGAGCTACTCCATAAGCTCCAGAGGAAGTTTCCAGAAACCCCCGAAGCTATGCTGACCGACGTTATGGATGCGTTGGCAGAAGAAAATCTGCAATCAGATGAACGTTTCACCGAATCCTGGGTTCGCTACCGGCAGAGCAGGGGGTTCGGATTTCACCATATCCGCTCGGATTTGAAAGAAAGAGGCATCTCCGACTCCCTGATGGAGAAATACCTGTTCAGTGATGATGACTGCTGGACAGAAACTGCCGTCACCCTGATCAACAAGCGGCTTGCCGAATCAGAACAGGTAGAATTCGGTTCCTCCCTCCACATGAAATTGCAACGTTATCTGGAGTCTCGCGGATTTGGTTCCAAGGAGATTCGCCGGGCAATTGACCCTCGCTTGACCACGCACTAAACACGCACTAAAAGGGTATCGACATACTCCAGCGACTCAGGTGTCGAGTCCTAATTAGGCTACTCTTGCCGTATAATCGCGGTTACTCTAGACGTTAATTGAATACATCCTGCCAGTGAGCGGGTTTTGTTCCGGGTAACTATGAATTGCTCACAAATAATCAAGACAGCACTATTGCTCAGTGTGCTCCCAAACTTTGCAGTCGCCAATGAATTTTTTCAATTCAGTGGGAGTGTAGGGACTGAAGGCAACGTACCTCGCGGTGTGGACAGTCTTCATGAGATCGATGCCAGTTTCTTGCAGGTCTCTGGTGTGGCCGGCAAGCTGTTCCAACTGGGTCTGAATGACACTTTTACCGTGAGCGGTGAATTAAGCGGGACTTACTACGACAAGTTATCCGGATTCAACAACATCGGTTTGAGCGTTCAGGGCGAGCTGGCGCATAAATTTGGTTTTGGTGCCTATGCGCCTCGAGTAGGTTTAACCCTTGGAGCCAGCCAGCAGTTCCTGGATGGGGAAGCACGGGATGCGCGCGCAACCACAGCCAGGTTGGAAATAGCGAAGCGATTTACCCCAGGGCTACTATTGGCAGCCGGGCTGGACTATCAAGACAACAATTCTCCCGGCCTGGATCCCGACACACATATTCCTGCCGTCGGTTACGACCCCGAGTTGAGATTGCCACTGGAAGTTTTCGACTACCATGCCTCGGCCTGGTTTGTGGAAGGTGAATACGGTTTTACCAACGGCGTGTTGCTGCAAGCGAGCTATCGGGAAATCGATGGGGGTACGGTGTCCAGTACTTCAACCCCCAATCTGGCCTTGTACAAAATCGCCAGGGCTTTTACCAACGATCCTGCAATTCAGCCCGGGTGGTTTGCCTACTTATTGGACGCTGACACCACAGAGTGGTCGGCGGGCCTGAGCTTTCCGATGGGTACAGATTCATCCATCAGTTTGCGTGGCACCTGGCACGATTCTGATGCCTTTGGTGGTGGCAATTACAAAAACAATATTGTCTCTTTGGGGTATGTGCTCAATTTTTAGCAATCAATCATGAAATTCCAACCCAACAAGCCAATATTTGCCGTGTGCATACTGAACTTTCTGTTTGCAACGAGTGCCTATGGCCAGGCATTGCAAGTCAATGTTACCGACACTGAAGGCAACCCATTAGCTGACAGCGTAGTTGAAATATTGTTACCTGAGCCAATGCAGTCAGACTTCATTGACGCCGAAGCAGCAGTGGTGGACCAGCGCGACAAGGAGTTTGTTCCGGGTGTCACCCTTGTCACCCAGGGCAGCCAGGTCAGTTTTCCCAACAGTGATGATATCTTGCATCATGTGTATTCCTTCTCTCCCGCCAAGACCTTCAACATTCCCTTGTATGGAAGCAATGAGAACGAAGATTATTTTGAAGTTTTCGACACTCCCGGCGTGGTAGAGATCGGCTGTAATATCCATGACTGGATGCTGGCCTATATCTATGTGGCAGAAACCAGGCTGGCCACACTCAGTGATGGCTCGGGGTCGGCCAGTCTCGACAACCTGCCGGCAGGTGATTACAGCGTTCGCGTCTGGCACCCGCGCTCGGCAGGACCCATGGGAAGCCTGCTGCACACGGTCACTCTCGATGGTGGCACAGTAGCGACACTGAACGTGGAGTTGGAACTGCAGAGAGAACGTCGCGTGCGCAGGGCGCCAGGCTCCAGCGGTCGGCGCTACCGCTAGTTCGTCCCGGAAACCCACTTGGCCTCCTCAACTGAACCAGCAAGCCCGAACCAGCATAAGGGGTTTGGCTTTCGCAGCTTTCGCTCTCGCCTGGTGGTTTTTCTACTGGTTCTGCTGCTGCCCGTGCTCGGCGGTATCTTCTATTACGTCAACCGCAATAACACCGAATACACCGAAGAAACCATCAACAGCTATTTGCAGTTAGGTGCCGATGTTTTCGACTTTACCCGCGGCCAGCAGGCATTCACCTTACAGGCGATCACCAACAGCCTCACATTCGATTTTGGATTCCGTACCGCCTATGCCGCCAATGATCCAGCGACGCTGTTTGATGCGGCACTGAATGTACTGGATCGATCACTGGGCAGTGTCGACAGCCTCTTGATTGCAGACCTCAATAACCAGGTCATTATCGACACTGAGCTTCAGGGTATGGAAACGTTGACCGATTCCTGGCTGGAACTGATCGAGACGGCTGATGGCAGTGAAGAGGGCAGGGCCGACATGATCGTCACTCTCAACGATGAGCCCTATCAGTTGATTGCATTACCTTTATATCTGCCGCGGCAGGTCGCCTGGATCGTAGGTGGATTTGCCCTGGATGAAGAATTTGTCACCACTGTTCAGGACACCATCGTCTCTGAAGTCAGCATCGTGCGAATCGAACAGAATCAGCCGGTGGAGATCATTGCCTCGACGCTGCAGCAAACCAATCAGCAGGCACTGCTGGATCAGCTGGTGGTCAACAGGGAGTCGGTAGACAACCTGCAGCGCATTGATTTTGGTGAGGAAGAGTTCACCACATTGTTACGCAGTCTCTACACCGATGATGCGGCGGATTTGCAGATCGTGGCTGCCATCCAACGCTCCTACGATGAAAACAATGAAAACGTGGTGCAGTTTCGCAACCTGCTGGTGCAGTTCTACCTGATCATCCTCGCTGTCAGCATCACGGCGGTATTGTTTCTTGCCCGCTCCATTACCAACCCGCTGAGCCGGTTGGCGCAGGCGGTGAAAAAGATCGAAGCCGGGGACTACCAGATGCAGGCAGAAATACGCTCACGGGACGAGTTGGGGGAACTGGCTGATTCGGTTAACACCATGGCCACAGGCCTGGCTGAGAAAGAAAAAGTCAGAGACCTGCTGGGCAAGGTGGTTTCCCATGAGATCGCCGAGGAGCTGCTCAATAACCCGGTGGAGCTGGGCGGAGAAGAGCGCACCGTCACTATTTTGTTTTCCGATATCCGTGGCTTTACCAGTTACTGTGAAGGCAAGTCGCCACAAAAAGTACTGGAGGAACTCAACAAGGTTCTCAGCCGCATCAGTGACATCATCGAGGCCCACAAGGGAGTGGTGGACAAGTACCAGGGTGATGCTGTCATGGCCCTGTTCGGCGCGCCCGTGGCCGGCCCCAATGATGCCGACAATGCCATGGCGGCGGCGCTGGATATTATCGCCGCGCTGGAGGAACTGGATGGCAATCTCAGCGCCTGCGTTGGTGTGAGCACAGGCCTGGTGGTTGCGGGTAATCTCGGTTCCAGCAATCGTCTGAACTATTCAGTGATCGGAGACACGGTGAACCTGGCAGCACGGCTGGAAAGCCTGACCCGCTACTACAACGTACCCAACATAGTCAGTGAAGCCAGCGTGCAGGCAGCCCCAAATTTTGTGTATCGCGAACTGGATGAAGTGCGAGTGGCAGGCAAGCAGGAAACCATCCGCATCTTTGAGCTGCTGGGCACGCCAGCCACCGTGGCAACCCATCTCCATGAAATCGAGTTGTTTGAGCGCGCGTTGAACAATTATCGAGCGCAAAAGTGGCAACAAGCACGAGAACAATTTACCGAGCTCTGCCAGACGTGCGAAAATACCGCGCTTTACACCGTATACCTCGACAGGATCTCCAACTTTGAACAACACCCGCCCGGCGTCGACTGGCAGGGCGTGTTTACCTTCGACAAGAAATAAGTCTCTCTGAACCCAACCCCGGAACCCATCAATGAAACTCGTTAAACCCTTTCGTGGCCTCAGGCCCACCCGCGAGCTGGCGGCTCGTGTCGCATCTCACCCTTATGACGTTTTGAATCGTGAAGAAGCCTATGAACTGGCCAAAGACAATCCGCACAGTTTTCTTCATATCAACAAGCCTGAGGTGGATGTGGATTCGTCGGTGAGCGTGTATGACCAGCAGGTCTATGCCAAGGGGCGCGAGAACCTGGACCGGTTTGTGGCCGAGGGGATTCTGCAACGGGACGAGGGCGAGCTGTACTACGTGTATCGGCAACAGATGGGCGATCACGAGCAGACCGGTTTGGTGGCTGTGGCTTCCGTGGAAGCGTATGAACAGAACCTGATCAAGAAACACGAATTCACTCGGCCAGACAAGGAAGACGATCGGGTGAACCACATGGATGCATTGGGCGCGCAGGTGGGCCCTGTGTTTGTAACCTACCAGGCAGCAGCGAGCATCGATAAGTTAATCAACAAAGTGACCCAGGGCGAACCGGAGTATGAGTTCGATGCCGATGACGGCACCAGGCACACCTTCTGGGTGGTCAGTGACAAAGCACAGATCGATCAACTGGATTCGGCCATGAATAGCCTGGACTGCCTTTACGTGGCAGATGGCCATCACCGTTCCGCTGCCGCCTCAAGAGTGCAGGCCCTGTATGCAGAGAGAAACGATCAACATACCGGCGATGAGTCCTACAATTATTTCCTGGTGGTGGCGTTTCCCCACAACCAGATGCAGATCCTCGACTACAACCGCATCATCAAAGACCTCAATGGCTTGTCTGCCCAGGATTTTTTGGCGCAACTGGCCGAGCACTTTGATATTGAACTGGTAGATGATCCGGCCATCGCCAAGCCGCAGGCAGAACGGCAGTTTGCCCTTTACCTGGACGAGCAATGGTATCGCCTGCAGGCAAACTCGCAATTGCTGGAGCAAATCGATGAATCGGATCCGGTGCAAAACCTGGATGTGAGTATCTTGCAGCAGTTTGTCTTTTCACCGCTGCTTGGCATCGAAGATCAGCGCACAGACAAGCGCGTGGATTTCGTCGGTGGTATCCGTGGTCTGGAAGAGTTAGAGCGCAGGGTAGGTACTGGAGAATGGCAGGCTGCAATCGCATTGCATGCCACTTCAATAGTGAGCCTCATGGCCATCGCCGATGCCAATGAGGTGATGCCGCCCAAGTCCACCTGGTTTGAGCCCAAGCTCAAGAGCGGTCTTGTGGTTCACGTGCTGGATTAACGACTGCTACCAGGGCCTGAATCAAAACCTGTATTCAGGCCCTGTATTTGTCATTAATGCTTTGTTTGTGTCGTTAGGTGCTGGTTGTTTGCGCAGCCAGCCGTTCCATCCGAGGCCGGAATCTCGGCTGAGGCCTCTTCATCCATGCCATTCAGAACTCCACCGCGAAACTTCAAGCGCATGTTGAAGTAATGCAGCATGGTCTCTGCCAAGCCAAATCTGTTATCCGTTAGTCTGTTCATTCCCTGATGTCTCTTGCTAATACCTGGTTGAAACTTTCAATAAATTGCTTTGTTGCTGACTTCCCTTATTAAACGCTGCCAGTTGCCGTTTGGTTGACAAGCGATTGCTCTCAGCGAGGCAAGTAATGCATCGGCCAGCCAGCGCAGAGCTGTAGCGCAATACCTCAGCAAAATTAAACAGTTAGCTTGAGAATCCCACAGCGCTACGAAGAAAGCCCCACGATCTCGCAATCGCAGGGCTTTTGGTTTGTTGCCAGGTTGAGTGCCGGGTCAGGCACTCGCGCTGCTTAGTGTGCCGGCTGCCAGCGCCCGGCGCCGGTCCACCAACTCAGGAAGCGGCGCCACGGTTTTAGCATTCAGGCTGCGACCGCGGAGTCTTCCTTGCTTTCCTCGTTGCTTCCCTCTTTGCTCACATCAATCAGCTTGTTGCTGCCGTTGCCGATGGCGATTTTCTTGGGCTTCATGGCCTCAGGAATCTCGCGCACCAGGTCGATGTGCAACAGGCCGTTCTCGATGCGGGCACCAGTCACTTCAATGTGGTCAGCGAGCTGAAAGCGGCGCTCGAAGTTACGGGCAGCAATGCCCTGGTGCAGGAAGTTACGATCACCTTCGTCATCGGCGTGCTTGCCTTTCACCGTCAGCGTTTGCTGCTCAGCCTGGATCTCCAGTTCATCGGCGGTGAAACCGGCTACAGCCATGGTAATTCGGTAGTTGTCTTTCTCCAGCAACTCGATGTTGTAAGGAGGGTAGCCTGCATTACTGGAATCGGTGCGGTTGACTGCATCCAGCAGGTTAGTCAGGTGATCAAAACCGACAGTAGATCGGTACAGGGGTGCAAAATCCAGATTTCTCATGGTTCATATCCTCATAATTGGCCCTTCTGGGCGCGTTAAGCAATACGTTAAAGGTGTCCACCCGAAGGTCGGACGATTTACTTCGCAGGCAGCCTCTGTTGAGCACCGCCTACAGGACTCTATGTGAGGATGGGGCGGAAAAATTCAAGGGGACGTTGATGGAGAAATTGGGAATGAAGTGTTGCTCGCCATTGGGAATTTCGGTCGCGGGGCGGGGCGGCTTGAACACCGTTCAGATACCACGGAGTTTCGGAGCCTGCAGGGTAGGAAAAATGGGGCATTTACCTGTACAAAAACTGCCCTAAAAGTGCGTGGGAATGGCTGTGAACTGCTTCACAGTACAACTTAATGTAATTTCTAGGTGTGTTTTGAGAATTGGATGCTGTGACAAAGGATTATAATGCAAAGCGTACACAGCACTTTAAAAAAAGTGCTCTGTAGTGAGCCAATGGCGTTAGTAGCTGCTTCGGCTGTAGAACAGAAGTTGGAGTGTGAGCTAAACCCTTGAATTAATTGCGCTTTATAGATGTTTCAAAACTGCAAAATCAACGCAAACAAGCTGGGGAATTCCCCGGGGCACGCAATTCCCATTGTGTTGCCCACACAGTGACTTTAACGGCTGATTAGGGCCAATCCTTGAGTCGAGAAAGAAACCGCCTCTGAGCGCTGCCCAGAGGCGGATAATTGAGATCTGATGCCTGGCAGGGCGGTTACAGGGAGCCAGCCAGGCAAAGCACCTGTTCGGCAGTGACCGAAGTCCTGTGAGGTCCTGTGCGAGGCACTGACCAGGCCTAGATCACCAGCATCTCCATGAACTCATGCACAGGCGTGGCTTCCAGCCGCTTCTGGTCCTTGCACAGCTCGAAGATGGACTCACAGCGTGCCGCCGGGAAGCGGGTGGCCAGGTTGGCCCTGAACTTGTCTTCCAGCAGCGGAATCCCTTCCTCACGGCGCCGCCGGTGGCCCACCGGGTAGTGGATTTCCACTTTGTCCGAGCAGCTACCATCCTTGAAGTACACCTGCATAGCGTTGGCAATAGAGCGCTTCTCCGGCTCCAGGTATTCCTTGGAATAGGTAGGATTCTCGTGAATCTCCATCTTCTCCCGCAGTTCATCGATGATGGGATGGGCCTCGTGGAAGCTGTTCTCGTAGTGCTCAGCCACCAGATTGCCAAAGGCCAGGGGCACCGCAGTCATGTACTGCAGGCAGTGATCCCGGTCTGCCGGGTTATTCAGCGGCCCTTTCTTGGAAATAATACGAATCGCCGACTCATGGGTGTGAATCACAATCTTCTCAATCTCATCCAGCCGGTCCTTCACCTGGGGATGCAACTGCACCGCAGCCTCGGCCGCAGTCTGGGAATGGAATTCGGCCGGGAAGGAGATCTTGAACAAAATATTCTCCATCACATAGCTTCCATAACTCATTGGAAATGAAAAGGAATTCCCTTTAAACGATACATCATAAAAACCCCAGGTAGGCGCCGTCAGCACACTGGGATAACCAATCTCCCCACGCAGAGTAATATCCGCCAGCCGCACCGCCCGTGAGGTGGCATCACCCGCCGCCCAGGACTTGCGCGGCCCAGCGTTCGGGGCATGGCGATAAGTCCGCAAACTCGAACCATCCACCCAGGCCTGAGACAGAGCATCAATCACCTGCTCCTTGCTCCCCCCCATCATCCACGTGGCCACGGCCGTAGAAGCCACCCGCACCAGCAACACATGACAAAGCCCAACCCGGTTAAAACTGTTCTCCAGCGCCAAAACCCCTTGTATTTCATGGGCTTTGATCATGGCCGTGAGCACATCATGCATAGTCAGAGGCGGTTTCCCCTCAGCCACAGCACACTGGGACAGATAATCCGCCACGGCCAGAATTGCACCCAAATTGTCCGAAGGATGCCCCCATTCCGCCGCCAGCCAGGTGTCGTTATAGTCCAGCCAACGCACGATACAGCCAATATCCCAGGCCGCCTTCACCGGATCCAACCGAAACTGCGTCCCCGGCACCCGCGCCCCATGCGGCACCACAGTCCCTTCCACCAAGGGTCCCAACAGCTTCGTACACTCCGGAAACCGCAGCGCCAGAAACCCACAACCCAGCGTATCCATCAGACAATTCCGCGCCGTGTCATAAGCCTCAGCCGAATCCACCTGGTAATCACACACATAATCCGCAATATCCACCAACACCTGATCCGGCGCCGGCCGCTCATTCAAATCAAAATTAGAACTCATATAAAACCCAGTAAAAACAGATAATTAAAATAATTTTATAAACTAAATAATCCTTTAGAACGGAAACGCAAATGTTTTTCCCAGCACCAGGCTCCAAGCCAGTAGCGCCAGCAGCAGGGCAGAGCCCTGCCTACCTCCATACCCCCTCAGGAGCAGCGAATAACCCACTACCGGCACAATGTTGATGCTCAAGCCCAACGAAACCAGTTAGCCGTTCGTACGCGATGGGCGGAGAGCGAGGGGCCCCCACGCGAAGCGTGGGGAAGCGGTCGCTCGCAGCCCCCCACAACCCATCGAAGGCCCAAAATCAATCAACCACAACCCTTCGACAGACAACCAGAAAAATAATCAGCGGTCCCCAATGTCCACCCACTTAGAAACCTCAGGCCCCACATACTCAGCACTAGGCCGAATAATCCGATTCTTAGCCCGCTGCTCCTTAACATGCGCCGCCCACCCAGTAACCCGAGACATCACAAATATCGGCGTAAACAACTTAGTAGGAATCCCCATAAAGTGATAAGCCGAAGCATGAAAAAAGTCCGCATTACAAAACAGCTTCTTCTCCCGCCACATTACCTCCTCACACCGCACAGAAACCGGATATAGCACTGAATCCCCTACATATTCCGCCAGCTTCTCCGCCCACTGCTTGATAATCGTGTTACGCGGATCCGATTCGCTGTACACCGCATGGCCAAAGCCCATGATCTTCTCCTTGCGCTCCAGCATGCCCAGGATTTCCCGCTCCGCCTCATCCGGGCTTTTCCAGCCCTCGATCATGTCCATGGCCGCCTCGTTAGCTCCGCCGTGCAGCGGGCCCCTGAGGCTGCCAATGGCGGCGGTAATGCAGCTATGCATGTCAGACAGGGTGGAGGCACAAACCCGGGCCGTAAAGGTGGAGGCATTGAATTCATGCTCCGCATAAAGGATCAAGGACACATTCATCACCTGGCTGAACAACTCATTGGGCACCTCGCCACTGAGCATGTGCAGGAAGTGCGCCCCAATGGAATCGTCGTCCAGCTCGGTCTCAATGCGCTTGCCTTCATGAGAAAAAACGTACCAATAACAGATAATTGCGGGAAGAACCGCCAGTAACCTGTCAATGGCTTCATCCTGCTGGGCGAAGTCAGTTTCCGTCTCCAGGTTTCCCAGCACAGAGCAGCCCGAGCGCATCACGTCCATGGGATGGGCAGTGGCCGGAATGCGCTCCAGAACGTCTTTCAAAGGCTGGGGCAGGGCACGCAGGCCCTTGATTTTGCTGACATAAGCATCCAGCTCCGCCTGGTTGGGCAGCTTGCCCTTGAGTAGCAGGTAGGCAACCTCCTCAAAACTCGCTTTCTCCGCCAAAACGCTGATGTCATGGCCACGGTAGGTCAGCCCGGTGCCGGTCTTGCCCACGGTGCATAGCGCGGTCTCGCCAGCGACTTGCCCGCGCAGGCCGGCACCACCCAGTTTCTTCTCGCCCATCTTCAATCTCCCAAATTATGCTGACTTCATAAAAACCAGCTAGTTCAATAGCTTGATTGGTTTTCTTGCCAATTGTTATGTGTTTAGTCTGCCGAATCAGCGCTCTCAAAGAGCTGATCCAGTTTTTGTTCGTAGGCGTGATAGCCCAATACCTCGTAGAGCTGATCCCGGGTCTGCATACGGTCCAGCACCGCCTTTTGGTCACCATTGATGGCAATGGATTCATAGACCTCCAGTGCAGCCTTGCTCATGGCGCGGAAGGCGCTAAGGGGGTAGAGCACCATGGCAACCCCCACCTGGGCCAGCTCCTCGCAATTGAACAGCGGCGTCTTGCCAAATTCGGTGATGTTGGCTAACACCGGGACTGAGACAGCCTTCGTAAACTCTTGATATTGCTCTAATTCCGTTATCGCTTCTGGAAAGATCGCATCTGCTCCCGCCTCCACACAGGCCACGGCCCGTTCGATAGCCGATTCCATGCCTTCCACCGCCAAAGCGTCAGTGCGGGCCATGATCACGAAATCCGCGTCATTGCGAGCATCTGCAGCCGCTTTGACCCGATCCACCATCTCCTGCTGCGAGACAATGGCCTTGTTGGGGCGGTGCCCACAGCGCTTTTGCGCCACCTGGTCCTCCATGTGCACCGCTGCAGCCCCAGCTTTCTCCATGGCTTTTACCGTGCGAGCGATGTTGAAGGCGCCACCCCAGCCAGTATCGATATCCACCAACAGGGGCAGGGAACTGGCATTACAGATGCGTTCCACATCGGTGATCACGTCATTGAGGCTGGTAATGCCCAGATCGGGCAATCCATAGGACGCATTGGCGACACCGCCACCGGAGAGATAGATGGCTTTGTGTCCGGCGTCTTCGGCCAGCATGGCACAGTAGGCGTTGATGGTGCCGACGATCTGAAGCGGGTTGTTTTCCTGCAGAGCCTGACGAAACCGGGCCCCTGGAGATAGCTTATTCATAGTATTACTTCATGTGTGGTTTGAGATAGTTGTGTAACTTTATGTTTTTAAACGCTAAAAAGTAGTGTGAACAGGTTCACAGAATGTCTGGGGAGCGGTCCGCAACCCGCCTGCAGCCCGCATGAATTGGGCAAGGTAACAATCGGGCAGCAAGTCATGCCGTAACTGTCCGATTTTTGACATTTTTCTATATTTTAAATTCAAAAAACACTCTATGTATCTGTTATAACAACAATTAAATTATGTGATCTGGTTCTCACTTTGATCCTCGTCGTGCTCCCCAGCCGAGTCGGTGGAGGGCACTGCAGCCGAATCTGCAAGGGTATCCAGCAGGGTGTTTCGCGCGCCGGTGATATGCCGCCGCATCAATAATTCGGCCAATTCGCCATCGCCCGCTGCAATGGCATCGACAATGGCATGATGTTCCCGAAAAGCCTGTTCCGGGCGAGAAGGAGCAGAGCCCGTCTGGTGGCGAAACAGCCGCAGCAGGTGATACAACTCACCACAAAGCAGGTTGAAGAGCCGCTTGTTACCGCTGAGTTCCACCAACTGGTAGTGAAAATCCCAATCTCCCTCTTTCTGCACGTACTGGGTCCAGTCCTCATCGCGGATCTGCTGCTCATGCTGGGCCAACAGGGCGCGTAGCCGGGCACAATCATCGCCACTGGCCCGGGTTGCAGCCAGGCGGCAAGCGAGCCCTTCGAGAGACTCTCTTATCTCATAAATTTCAATGGCTTGTGTGTCATTCAGAGAAACAACTCTAGCCCCGGCATTGGCTTTGATCTCTGCCAGCTTGCAGCCTTCCAGGCGCCGGATGGCTTCGCGCAGGGGGCCGCGGCTGATGCCGTATTGAGCAGCTAGCTGGGGTTCATTGATCTTGGAGCCAGGTGGGAGTTCGCCTTTGACGATGGCGGTACGCAGTTGCTCGAACACATCGTCGGCGAGCGTCTGGGTTTTGGTGGGTTCAGCGCTTGATTCGCCGGATATGTCAACAATTTCTGCCATAGGCGAGCGATATTAGCAGAATATAGATTTTAGACAACCATATTGTTGACATTTAAAGCTGGGTAGCTGATTACCGATTCGCGTAATCCCAAGCACCTGCCAAATGTAAGTACCAACACAGCGATTCGTGCCGGTTCTACCGCTTCTACTGGGTAATTATGAGTCGCGGTTCTGGGCTTAACGCGTATTAGCCAGTCAGTAGTCTGGCATACGATATCTCTATCGATAGAAAAATCGATTTAAATCAGTAATTTAAACATTATTGGGTATAGCGAGACGACTGCGTGGTGAATTGTTCCCAATTACTTGAATGAGAGTTACTTGAATGAGAGTTACTTGAGGGATTGCGCCTCAGAACTTTCTGAAAGCATCGCCAAAAAGCCCATGCTTCTCAACGAATTCGTTGTATGCAGCGATCGCCTCTGCATTTTCCTTTTGCCAGGATGCTGCACGTTCCATAACCAGTAGCTCTTGCTCTAAGGCATGCTCAAGGGTCGCCGACAGGTCTACATTCAGCGCATCACATTTATCAAGTAACTCACTGTTTATGCTGATTTTTACTTCTTTACGAGAGCCGTGTTTATGCAATTTAATCTCTATTTCTTCGAATACGAAAAAGGGGGCTGCTTGGGTGGATTTCGCAAGTATCAATAAAACGTCAATCAGCTCGCAATAGTGCAGGTTGAGGAATCAGATCTCCGGCCTCGCTGGCGGTTTCAACCCACAGCTCCATCGCTGTCTGAATTTCCCTTAACGCAGCATCTCTTGTATCACCATGCGCAGTGCATCCAGGCAGCTCGGGAACACTGGCAACGAAGCAGTTGTCCTCTTCACTCCACACTATGCTTGTTTGATATTTTAAATGCATTACGAAATTCCAATGAGACCGTGCTTCACTAAAGTATAACGAATCTGGCGGACCTGATAGGGCTTAACGTGCTTACCCGCACGCTGCAGATTTATCATGTCAGAAACACCTGGTTTGCGAAAGATGTGATGTGAGCCCTTTATTCGTTCCTGAAACCCCATTTGAATTAGTAGATTGCGTATTTCATTGAAATTAAAGTCATTATCAGAATCCCCTTGCAGTATTCTGAGAACCAGCTTCCGTTGCTTTGTCATCCGCTCCCACCTCAGGGACCAGAAACAGAGGCACCCCGTCCAATAGCGTAGTAGGTAAACCCGAGTTCCGCAATTTTCTGCGGATCATAGAGATTGCGGCCATCAAAAATCGCCGGGTGGGAGAGGGCTTGCTTGATCAGCTCAAAATCCGGGGCACGGAAATGCTGCCACTCGGTGCAGATCACCAGGGCATCGGCACCATGCAAGGCATCGTCGCGGGTTTCGGCCAGAATCAGCCTGTCCTGCTGCGGATACAAGCGCCGCGCTTCCTCCATGGCTTCCGGGTCATAGGCCCGCACCATGGCGCCGGCATCCCAGAGCGCCTCCATCAGCGAGCGGGAGGGCGCTTCGCGCATGTCATCGGTTCGGGGTTTGAAGGCAAGCCCCCAAAGAGCGAAAGTTTTTCCCGAGATATCACCTTTAAAATATTGATTTATAAAGCTAAACAGCTTTTCTTTCTGGCGAATATTGGCTTGCTCCACCGCCGCGAGAATGCCCAGGTCCAGACCATGCTCCAAGGCCGTCTTGCCCAGCGCCCGCACATCCTTGGGAAAGCAGGAGCCCCCATAACCACAGCCGGGATAGATAAACTGATAACCGATGCGGGGATCGGAACCAATGCCCAGGCGCACCTGCTCGATATCCGCACCCACCTGCTCGGCCAGGTTCGCCACCTCATTGATAAAGCTGATCTTGGTGGCCAGCATGGCATTGGCGGCGTATTTGGTCAGCTCGGCAGAACGAATGTCCATGTACACCATGCGGTCTGAGTTGCGATTAAACGGGGCATAAAGCTCTTTCAGGGTCTGGCGTGCTGAATCGGAGTCAGTTCCCACGATAATGCGGTCGGGCTTCATGAAATCTGCAACCGCTGCGCCTTCCTTGAGGAATTCTGGATTGGAGGCAACGGTGACCTGCAAGCCCGAATCCCTGTCCTTGAGCGCCGCAGTCACCGTGGCACGCACCTTGTCGGAAGTGCCTACAGGGACGGTGGATTTGGTGACCACCAGTTTGGGGTTTTCCATGTATTTCCCGATGTTGGTGGCCACATCGAGAACATGGCTGAGGTCGGCTGAGCCATCTTCGTCCGGGGGTGTGCCCACGGCAATGAAGATCAGATCCGCGAATTCGATGGCTTCGACAGTATCCGGAGTGAAGGTGAGTTGGCCATTCTTGCGATTGGAATCGATGATCTGTTCAAGCCCGGGTTCATAGATAGGCAGTAAACCACCTTCCTGCAGCTCTTCAATCTTGCTTTTATCCACATCCATGCAGAGCACGCGGTGGCCGACCTCTGCTAGGCATGCCCCGGTAACCAGTCCCACATAGCCGGTTCCGACAATACTGATATTCATGCAACAGCTTCCCTAATCCAGGAGACTCCCAATTAGCTGCGGGGAGATCTCAAAAGTTTAGGAACTGGAGAAGACGTGGCATTGACAGATTGGCTACAAAACGATGACAAATCCCCTGAACGAAGCGGATGGCTGCTGGGAGTTGATGCAGTGTTCGCGTTTATTGTTCAAGCCTTGAACATCACGCGGTTACAGGCGTACACTCGAAACCACAAGGGCATTGCCTGCGGACCATCCTGCCGAATAATAATCATCAACGGTGAGGGTATTGGCGGTAGCGTGCCTGCAGTTTGATCAGCAAGTCGACAGGCAATCGATTTTTACAATAAAAATAAGACACAAATGACTGAAATTAATATAAAAAACGATAATTTCGAAAACTCCCCTCAAGCTGTTGCCCAAGAAACTCAGCAAGCGAGCTGGTTCGTAATCCACACCAAGCCCCGCCAGGAACAAATCGCCGAATACAACCTGCAAAACCAGCAATTTGAAGTGTTTCTGCCGCGCTACGCCGTGGAAAAGCGCAAAAAGCACGAGATTGTGGACCAGATTGAGCCCTATTTCCCACGCTACCTGTTTGTCAGATTCAATGAATCCAGTGATAACTGGGGCCCAATCCGTTCCACGCGAGGTGTAAGCAGCTTGGTGCGCTTCAATGGGCGCCCTCGCTCGGTGCCAAACCGTCTTATCACAATGCTACGCGAAAACGAAAATACCGAAGGATTACAGAGAGTTAACAGATCAAGCTGGAAGCCAGGTGATGAAGTGGAAATCGAAGAAGGCCCATTCGCAGGCTACCGCTGCATCTTCGAGGCGGTACGCAGTAGCGAACGGGTTTCAGTGCTTCTCAATATCATCGGCAAACAAACCCGCGCTGTCATCAAGCAACAAGACCTGGCCATTCCCCACTTCGCCTGACTCAGGCAATACTCCAATCAATTCAAAGTCTTAAGTGGAAGACGAAATAACCTACCGGCTCCTCAAGTCCATTGAGGAGAACCCAACTCAGTCACAGAGGGAGCTTTCCCGGTCCCTGGGCGTCAGCCTGGGCAAGCTGAACTATTGCCTGAAAGCCCTGGTAGACAAGGGCTGGGTCAAGGCGCGGAACTTCAAGGAAAATCCGAACAAGACCGAATATCTCTACTTGCTGACCCCAAGTGGGGTAGAAGCCAAGGCTAAAGTGACTGTGAAATTCCTGAAAAGGAAGATGGATGAGTATGAGCGGATCAAGAAGGAAATCGCACGCCTACAGGCTGAAACTGGTCAGTAACTGGAATTGGCAGCGGGAAAGAAAAACAGCGTAGAGTTAAGCAGTTAATGCCGCTATTATCAGCAAATTATAAGAACAAGCTGGTTTCGGTAGGAGCCACAATGGGAAAAGCTGCGCAGCACCTGTGTGCAATTCCGCATGGTTTTAACTATCAACCCTATAATAAAGAAGCAACAACACGCCTTGAATATTGCAAAGGTGTGGACTCCAAATTAAGGAAGTCAGCCGCAACCATGTATTATCGTCTCCTTGCCCTCCTGATTCTCTGTTTCCTCCCCCTGGCCGCACAGGCACAGGATATGCCCGTATCTCCTGAACAATTGGAGCTCCTGCGTTCACTCACCCCGGAACAAAGAGAAGCGTTGTTAAGTGGCGATCTGCCGCAGACGTTGCGTCAGGAACCGCTCAGTGACCCAACCGCTGTGCAACCACGCAGCGCGGATACGAGTTCAAGAACACAGAATCAGACTTCTGTACTTAATCGTCAAAACCAGAATGCACAACCCGGCTCAAGTCTTGGCGATGATGGCTCGCCGCAGCAAGATCGCGTATCAAATTCACAGCAGTCAATGCTGGAGCCATTTGGCTACGAACTCTTCGCCGGGACGCCGACAACTTTTGCGCCCGCGACAGATATTCCAGTGCCTGCCAACTACATCATGGGCCCAGGTGATACCGTCATAATCCAGCTATATGGGCAGGAAAATGCCACTTATGAACTGGTTGTCACTCGTGAAGGAAGTTTGCTGTTTCCAGAGATCGGTCCTCTCGCTGTTGCCGGGCTGACCTTCGATGAACTGCGAAACCAGATAAATGAAGTTGTATCAACCCAGCTTATAGGTCAACGAGTAGCCGTCACACTCGGTGCTCTGCGCTCAATAAGAATTTTTGTACTTGGGGAGGCGTATCAACCAGGCTCGTATACCGTAAGCGCCCTCAGCACCATGACCAACGCCTTATTTGTGAGCGGCGGTATTACTGAAGTTGGGTCTCTGCGAAACGTACAACTTAGACGGCAGGGGGAAACAGTCTCCGAACTGGATCTTTATGACCTGCTGCTGCGGGGAGACACCAGTGCGGATGTGCGACTGATGCCGGATGATGTGTTGTTCATTCCTCCAGTTGGCGACACGGTAGGTATTGCTGGAGAGGTGATTCGCCCGGCCATCTACGAACTGAGAGAAGAAGAAACTGTGCTGGAGGCAGTCATGCTGGCAGGAGGCACGTTACCCACTGCCTACCCTCAGGCGTCCCGAATCGAGCGGATAGATGTGGACGGCAGTCGCACACTCATTGATGTCGATATCAGTTCTCCAACCGGCCAGATTCAGCAAGTCGTCAATGGCGATGTGATCAGAGTTTCCTCTATCCTTGATCGTCTCGAAAACGTGGTACTCACCGAAGGACATTTACAACGACCCGGCGGATATCAATGGCAAGAAGGCATGCGTGTTTCCGATGTTATTCCCTCGCTGGACGCTTTGTTACCGAACCCGGATACCAATTACGCGCTCATCATTCGGGAAACACCACCAACCAGCACCCTTGAGGTACTGCAAATAAATCTTGCGGCCGCTGTGACTCAACCCGGAACCGATGCAGATTTATTGCTGCAACCACGCGACCGTGTGATCACGTTCGCGGCAAACGGTGATCGAGTTGACGAACTAGAGCAGCTGGTGGAGGAACTTAACGCGCAAGCACGGTTCGAACGCCCGGCCTCGGTAGTGGCCGTTAATGGAAATGTGAGCTTTCCTGGCTCATACCCACTGGTACAGGGCATGACTATTGGTGATCTGATCGATTCTGCCAGTGGCTTGCTGGAAAACACCGATACCAGTTATAGCGTGCTCATCAGGCGTCGCGACAGCAGAGGTACCATCGAAGCCCTGAATGCAGTTGATGGTAATGGTCGCAGCATAGATTTTGCACGCTTGCTTCAGCCGGGTGACCAACTCTATGTATTCGATACCGTGAGTGACCGTTCGGCTTTGCTGGAAGCAGCCAACGCACAACTTCGTAGTCAGGCTGATCCGTCTGAACGATCAAAAGTGGTGAGAGCTTCAGGCAGGGTACGATTTCCCGGAGACTATCCGCTGTTCCCGGGGATGACAGTTTCTGACTTGATCAATGCCAGTGGCGGTTTCACAGAAAGCGCTCTCACTACTAAAGCTGAACTAACACGATCTTATATCTACGATGGTTCCGGGCGTGAGGTGGATCATCTTACTGTAGATCTTACCAATACCAGCAGCCTTGGCCTGCAAATGGCACTGGAAGAATTTGATAATCTGGTTATAAGGCAATTACCAAACTGGACTGAAAGCGAATATGTGCAGCTCACCGGTGAAGTGGTATCACCGGGCACATACTCAATTGCCAAAGGCGACACCCTGAGTTCAGTACTAGCGAGAGCTGGTGGGCTTACGGATTTTGCAGATCCCAATGCGAGTGTGCTTTTGAGGGCAGAGCTCAGAGAGCGGGAGCGCGAACTATTAGCGCAGTATCGGCAGGAGTTGCAAAGTGATATAGCGGCAGTAGCGTTGGAAGAAGAAGATTCCGCTGACCAGTCTGGTGTGCTGGAAATAGGAGAAGGTCTTCTGGAGCAAGTTGAGGAAGCCGAGCCGCTTGGCAGATTGGTGGTGGATTTGTCGTCAATTCTGTCTGGTTCCAGCACTAGAGATGTCATAGCCAGAAACGGAGACCAACTCTTTATTCCGCGAACGCGCCAGGAAATTTCTATCCTTGGTGAAGTGAATTATCCAACTTCCCATGTCTACGATCCAACTCTCTCGGTGCGTGACTACATCGATATGAGTGGGGGCCTTTCTCAAAGAGCGGATGCTGGAAGAACCTATATTATCAAGGCAAATGGGAGCGTTGTTTCATTTGGACGTTCCCGGTGGTTTTTTGAGCGAGAAGCAGGACTGGGGCCGGGGGATTCTATTGTAGTTCCATTTGACATAGAACCAACTGACTATTTAGTCACCTGGAGCAGTGTTTCGCAAATATTGTTCAATTTGGCAACCAGTGTGCTTGCTATACAAAGTGTAAATAACTAGCAGCTGAGAAGTGAACAATAGCGATTCATTCACAAGTGTTGAAGATGAGATAGATTTCAAAGGTCTGTTTACCTACCTGTGGAAATCAAAGTTTATAGTGGCTGCTACCAGTTTGATTTTTGCGCTGGTCGGTGTCTTCTACTCGCTGTCCCTGGATAACATATATCGAAGTGAAGCTCTTTTGGCGCCGGCTGAATCGAATCAGCCCAACAGTCCATTATTATCACAATTTGGTGCAGCGGCTGGGTTAATCGGATTCAATCTTCCGGATGCTTCGGGCGATGTGGTAGCCACTGCAATTGCGACGCTGCAATCGCGAGAATTTATTCGTCGTTTCATCGATTCCCATAGTCTAAAGCCAGCTTTGCTCGCAGGTTATTATGACGGCGAATCGGGCTCATTACAGATTGATTCCTCAATATATGATGCTGAGGCCGATACCTGGGTTGGCGAAATGCCAACAGATCAGGACGCATTCAGGGTATTCCATAGAATACTTTCAATATCTGAAAACAGAACCAATGGTCTTATCACAGTGGCTATTGAGTGGATTGATCCGACACAAGCCAGAGATTGGGTAGCCTGGTTGATTGAAGACATCAATGCGCTCATAAAACAGCAGGATCTGAGTGAGGCGAATGAAGCTCTGGAATACCTGCGGAAGCAGTTGGAAAGCACTCAACTTGTAGAAATGCAAAGGGCATTCTACCAATTGATTGAATCGCAAACCCGAATAGTGATGCTGGCCGATGTGCGGGAGGACTATGTATTCAAGATTATAGACCCCCCAGTTGCGCCTCAAGAAAGGCTAAGCCCGAATCGTACCTTGATATCCCTTGTGGCGTTTTCTCTGGGTGCGATTCTTTCAGTTATCGGGCTTCTGCTGGTTAGAAGCACAAAATTATGATTGCCACCAATAAACCAGTTATCAGCAGTCCTAATTCTCCTGATAACTTTTGAATAATCGTAGTTACTCAGAAATCACCTATCTAAGAATTTTAATTCAGAACCCGAACACACTACGGTAGAGAGATATCAGCAAAACCATTTCCAAATTGTATGCATTGCTGTCACCAAAAGAGCGACGGCAAGCAGCATATCTGTTTGTCATGATAATGATTATGGCAATTCTTGATGTAATCGGTGTGGCGTCTGTGATGCCTTTCATGGGGGTGGTCGCAAACCCCGAGATGATTTTTTCAAACAGTATTTTGAATGCAAGTTACAACTACTTCGGGTTTGTAGATCAGGGAAGCTATATGTTTGCGCTAGGTGTAGCCATGTTCTGTATTTTGCTTTTTTCTCTGACATTCAAGGCTTTGACAACACTATTCCAAACCCGATTTGCACTTCTTCGGGAATACACGATAAGTCGCATGCTAATTGAAGGGTATCTACACCAACCCTATGTCTGGTTTTTAAATCGGAATAGCGCAGATCTGGGCAAAAACATTCTCACCGAAGCGCATTTTGTGATGAATTATGCATTGATGCCGATGCTGATTCTCGTCGCTCAAAGTGCGGTGACAATAGCTATTCTTTCGCTTCTGGTCTATCTGGATCCGATATTGGCGCTCATGGTAGGACTCATACTCGGTGGAGCATACGCATTCATATTTAAACTAATCAGCAGATTCCTCTCCAGGATTGGTAGTGAAAGAATGTCGGCAAACGAATCACGATTTACCACCATAAATGAAGCATTTGGTGCGATTAAAGAGATCAAAGCTGGGGGGCTTGAGGAAAAGTATCTGGACAGGTTTAGCGGGCCTGCAGAGATTTTTGCACGGCACCAGGCTTCTTCCACAGTTGCTGGACAGTTACCACGATTCGCTTTGGAGGCACTTGCTTTCGGAGGAATGATTATTATCGTTCTCTACCTTCTCTCAGTTAATCAGGATCTTGCGGCTGCTCTTCCAGTCATAGCGTTTTATGCATTCGCAGCATACAGACTCATGCCCGCGCTTCAGCAAATATTTCAGAGTCTCTCTCAAATTAAGTATGCCTACCCGGGCCTAAAGAATTTGTATGACGATGTGTGCGCGCTTCCCCAGTCCACTGGAAGTGCTGGTGAATTAAAACGCTTGAAGCTGGAACAATCAATCGAGTTTAGGGATGTCTCATTTAAATATCCTGGTTCTGTCAAGAATGCTATCCATATTCCTGAGCTGAATTTAAAGGCAAGAACCAATATTGGTATCGTTGGGGCTACCGGAAGCGGAAAAACAACGACTATAGATTTAATTCTTGGATTACTGCATCCAACGGAAGGAAATATCTCGATTGACGGCGAGGAACTTAGCGCAAACAACCGGAGAAACTGGCAACTTAATATTGGCTACGTGCCGCAGCAGATATTTTTGGCGGATGACTCAATTCTGGCAAACATCGCATTTGGTGCGGAAGAGCATGAAATCAACTTTGATAAAGTTGTAACAGCGGCGAGAAACGCCTGTTTACATGAATTCGTATCTAACGAACTCGATGATGAATATTCTACCAGAGTAGGAGAGAGGGGAATTAGATTGTCGGGTGGCCAGCGTCAAAGAATAGGAATCGCCCGCGCTCTTTACCACGAACCCCAACTGTTGATACTGGATGAGGCTACTAGCGCCCTTGACAGTGTTACGGAACAACAAGTTATGGACTCAATCAAGAACTTGTCTAAAGAACTGACCATTATTCATATAGCGCATCGGCTCTCTTCTGTAAGCGAATGTGACCAGATATACCTTCTGGAAGGTGGCCGGATAACAGCGTATGGGACTTACACCGAGTTGCAATCAATGAGTGAGTCTTTCCGGCATATGTCAACTCTGGGGATGGGTCTTTAAAGATCTTATTAAAGATTTGCCGCTTGATTTGACACAGGCAATGAATAGCAAATGATCTATAGTCGTCAACATTCCGTTTCTGTGACCAAGGACGGCTATATAGAGCAATTTGGTTCAATAGAGAAGGCAAGATTGTGCTGCTTCAATATCGGCGCTGGAACGTGGCAGCACGAGGCTTGGACCAACATCGACCTTCCTCCTCAATCAGAGGAGTTTGCAAAAATTCAGGCGCCTTGCATTTATCACGATCTAGTAGCTTCTGAGAATTTGCCGATATCTCCAGGATCTGCTGAACTGATATTTACTTCACATGTTATAGAGCACTTGCCAGATTCTCACGTTAGAAAACTGTTTCAATCTGCCGCAAAATCACTGAAGAAAGGGGGATTGTTTAGAGTAGTAACTGGCCCAGATGCCGACACAGACTGGGCTGCATTGCGCCGACAAGATGCGAGATGGTGGTATTTTTTTGATGACCTTGAAATCTCGAAAGCGGTTGCACAATACGGCCCACTAAAGAACGAGGATAAATGGTTGTACCATCTGGCTACTCCAAGATCTCCTTATTCAGAAACCCCTTGCGAGCGGAAGTATTATTCACATCAACTTGAAGATTTATTTAAAAAGCACGAATCGAACCCCGAACTTATTTGGGACAAATTAACGTCCGGGCTAGAGTTCAACCTGGATTTTCCA
The DNA here is from genome assembly GCA_040218615.1 of Gammaproteobacteria bacterium. GTDB lineage: Bacteria > Pseudomonadota > Gammaproteobacteria > Pseudomonadales > Pseudohongiellaceae > UBA9145. Next base: position 23,298 of record JAVJRC010000004.1, on the reverse strand, counting down.
GGGGACCACTTAAGTTGGTGGAATGCTGACAAGCTTTCTTCTTGTCTTTCTGATTGCGGGTTTTCCCAAGTAAAAATCTCGGCATATGGCCAGAGCAGCAGTGTGTTCATGCGAGATTTGGAATATTTTGATACTACCTACCCTCAGATTTCGCTTTACGTGGAAGCAATCAGATAGGCACGATCAAAACATAATGGATTCGAGAAAACAGAGTTTGAATACTTGTGTAAAGATGTAATAAAAGATTCCTCCGATAGATCAAATAGTCCAATTCGAATTTTGACTATAGGGTATGGATATAGGCTAATTAAAATTCTATGGAACCCGGTTGCCAATGAAACGGGCTTTCAAATAAATCATATACCGCATCCTTCGCTGTTTCCTGGTGACTTTCCGAATGAGCTGGAAGATATTGAAACATCAGAACTGCACTACATGTTTTCTGAGCCAATAAAGCAACCAGCTAAACCAGACATTTCGTTCTTGGAATCTTTGGAAGAGAATGAAAAATTCACGATCCACAATGTGATACTGGCCGATGAACATTTGGCAAAGTTACCGTATGCAGAGTCTATAGCCTATATTGGAATGGCAAGTAAGCAAATACAAAGAATACTTGGTTTTTATCGTCCAAACGTAGCGTTAAGCGGGTTCGAAGGATGGCATAATTCTCTAGCTATGCTGATTTGTAAAAAAATGGGAGTTCATTGGTATGGCATTGTATATACACCAATTCCCAAGGGATTGTTTGGATTTTCTAGTACAAATAATAGTAGTCAAACCAGAGCATTTGGCCGGTTAGAAAATAAGGTTGTTGAGGAACTCGCGAGGACATCACTTGTCGCATTCTCTGAGGGTGCAGAGAAGGTATTTGTTCCGCATGTAGAGGATTCGCTATTAAACTTACTTCGGCTTATGCCCAATCGCTTGAGAAATCTCAAGAATAAATTCCGAATTATTGTGTCTGGCAAGTTTGACCGATTCACACATCGGTCATTTAGGGAGTCATTTTCAGATTATGTCGGCCGCATCTGGAATGCGTTTAGTAGCAGAAAGATGCCAATGTTGCGCGAACCGCCTGAATGTGAATATTCTTTTTTTGCATTGCATATGCAGCCAGAAATGGGGATTGATGTTTGGGCACCTTACTATTCTAATCAATTGTGGGTCGTAAACGTGATTGCCAGAAGTTTGCCGCCAACTCAGAAACTTTTGGTGAAGTTGCACAAAATTGATATCGGAAGATGGAATTACTCTGAACTAATGAGGCTCAAGAGTATTCCTGCGGTTGTGCTTGTCCATGATTCAGCAAATGCTACTGAATTTATAAAAAATGCAAATATTGTATTTTCGATACAGGGGACAGTGGCTTATGAGGCCGCGATGCTAGGTCGCAAGGTTATTACCTTTGGTGAAACGATGTATCAGGATTTTCCGAATGTTTACAAAGTGGGTGTACTGGAAGAATTGCCTAGCTTGGTTCGAGAAATTCTAGGTATTGACAATCCTGCGCCTGAAAAAGTGCAACAGGGACTTACGAAACTCCTATCCCGGTTTAGGCCTGGTGTATTTAATAACTGGGCATTAGCGCCAAGCACAGATCAGATAAAGAATTTTTCCAGGCATATAGAATCAATGGCAGAACAAATAACAGAAAATCGGGTGGCCAAATGAATAACAAGGACGTTCCCTACGATGATGGTGGAGTCTTTCCAACTCGCGATAGTGCTGCACGTTATATCGAGGGCGGGAATACGACTAATAGGAGTTATCACGCAGATAGAATCCGCGCCATTAGGTGCTTGCTTGTAAAGTTACTGAATAAGAACATCAATAAAGTTGTGGATTTCGGTTGTGGGGACGGGATGTATATTTCGGAGAATTTTGCAGTTACAGAAAACCAGAATGCAATCGGTCCGATTGAAAGAATTTATTGCATAGATAAGTCGGCACCGATGATTGAATATGCACGTCGCAATTTGTCTGAATTCAATTGCGATTACGCGCTTGGAGGGGTAGAGCAATTCGAAAAAGTGGAGACATCAAGTGTCGATCTCACGTTAGCAATAGACGTACTTGGGTATTTGAGTACCGAAGAACGTGATGAATTCTTTCACCAGGTTGAGAGAATTACCCGCCCAGGTGGATTTTTGGTTGTGATGTGTGGCAATGAGTTATTAGATGTATATGCCTTGAATTCAGGAACTACTGCATTCTTTGCAAACAATTTCGATATTGATATCACAAGTCTTCTAATCGAAGGCGATTCTCCCAGGCCGTCTAATGCAATGAGGCTTAATCCTCTAAATTTTGGTGCTTTGGTGAGCGAATATGGATTTGATGAAATTGAACAGTCCTATTCACAATGGCATAAGGTGCCTCCTGGTTTAGGAAACAAAGGATCTGATTTAGCTGCATCCAGAATGGAAATGCGAGATTTTAATTTTGATCCGAATGAGTTGCCGCCTATAGACAAATGGAAAGCGATGTTTCGATGCAGCATATTCGCTTCGCTCTGCATGAGGCGCGGCGATAGTTGAGATGCAAAAAATTTTTGAATATGGAAACCAATCATATGATTTTTACGAAAACCCAATAAAGTACACGGTATGAAATTTTTCGTTACTGGACCATTTAGGAGCGGCACGACTTATCTGGCTTCGTTGCTAAACAGTCAGGAAAACATGGCTTGCCTCGAAGATTACCCCTGGCGCCATTTCAAGCACGAATATAGTTCATCTGAAAATTTTGACTGCCACTGTGCCCGAGTTGAGGCCAGATTTCTCGATTTGGGACTTGCTGCTCCAGACCTGAGAAAAAGTATTGACTACGCGGATACCATAGACAGATATATTAAACACCTGAAAACAATATTCGATGTAGAACATGTTGGGTTAAAAGTTGCATGCATCCTGCTGAAAAAATTCTGAGACGCATCAATGAGGGATATAAAGTACTTTTGATGCGGCGCCGGACGGAGGATATTCTAAAATCTTGGTTGAGAAGAATAGATCCTTCATTGGCAAATGCATCGGTTCAATTGAAAGAATATTTCGAAGCGATCAATCAATATGACCTCGATGTATTTGGCGGACAGGCGATGATTGTTGAATTCGATCAGCTCACTCAGACAACGGACGATTGTTTGCAGAAGATTGGAAATATTCTTGATGTGAAGATCTGCCTTCCAGATCAGATATATCACTCATTCGCTAGAGGAAAACAAGAATTTTCTGTGAATAGCTCTTTTGCGGGAAGTCCAGAGAGCGGTGGACTAAGAGACGTTCTTGAATCGGCATACTCTGAACAAGCCATTGCTAGAACTGCACGCCTGATTGATAAAAGAGAACTTTTGGGCATATACCCATTATTAAAGTCAAAAATAGGAAAGATGGCTTATTCTGAAGAAGCCAAGCTGAATAGCGCACAATTTCAAAGGGTAGATCGGTAATGGCTGGAACCACACTGGCTATGAAAGTAAAACACGTAGACAGATTGATAACTGCAAAGTTGTTTGCTAGTCCAGTTGGACTCCTGGAGTTATGCTCGGGGCGCGTGAGATTGTTGCTAAATAGCTTGGCCAGCTCTGAAACGATTGTGGATGAGCGCATACCTGAAGCCAGGATTCGTGGGTATATGGGTTTAGGAAATCCGTTCAGTGAGCATTTTCTAGACGATTTACAAAGGGAACTCAACATCGCGATAGAGCAAGGGATTGACGTGAATACGGTAAAGGCAGGTGAAGTCCCAATTTCCTATTCCGTCAGAATTAAAACGAATCACCATTTGTTTCAACACTACGTTAAGGCGTTGCTTCAAAGTAATTTGGATAGCTTTTTAAAGTCCTTATACAATGGGGAATACAAAGTATATGAGTTTTTGCTTTTCAGAAATCTGCCAATACCTGAGTACTGCCGCGGTCCACAGTACCCGGATTACTATTCCTCGAAATGGCATCGCGACGGAGGGTCAATTACCTGGGAGAAAATAATTGTGCTTTTACATGATACCGAGATACAGAATGGCCCAACCCACATTGCTTCCAAAAAGGAAACCCGGCAAATTCTTCGCGACGGCTACATTAAGCGAACAGACTACGGCGGTGCAAATCCGCTAGTTTCTAAGCTAGAACAATCAGAGAAAAACATTATGGTAGGAGAGAAAGGATATGCCTACTATTTTAATCCAACACTGTGCATGCACAGGGCAGGAGTGCCTGCAGAGGGCTGCCATAGGGATTCATTTATGATTATTGCGGAACCAGCAAAATAACACCAAGCGAACATAATCCATTTTTTCTGCGCTCCAAAATTCTACAACGTAACCATTACAAATGATTAATATAGCAATAGTCGGTGCGGGCTATATGGCCAGGGAGCACTGCCTTGTATTTTGTTCTATGCCAGAGTGTGAATTAGTCGGCATCTGCAGCAGAACCACTGAGAAAGCACAGCAACTGGCCGCTGAATTCGGTATACCTGTCGTTTGTGAAGAGATACGAAATCTATTCGAAGAACTGCATGCTGATGTGGTGATTATTGCTGTTTCAGAGACTGCCGTCAGAAATGTTTGCGAGGTGGCTTTTCACTATCCCTGGGTGTGCCTGGTGGAGAAACCCGCAGGCTACAACCTTGTCGACGCCAAACATATAGCTGAAGTTGCTAAAAGGTCTCCAGCAAAGGCTTATGTGGGGCTTAATCGCAGACATTATTCTTCCACACGTTCGGTGTTGGCGGATCTTCAGGGCAACAGTAGCACCCGGTTCGTGCATGTTCAGGACCAGGAAAGCCCGGCTACATTAAATGATAGTGGTATAGAAAAACTGGTACTTGATCATTGGATGTATGCAAATTCCATCCACTTAGTCGACTATTTTAGTGTGTTCTGTAGGGGGGAAGTTGTAGATGTTAATAGCGTTTCAGGTTGGCAACCCAACGAGCCATGTTATGTCCTGGCATTGCTTGAGTTCTCATCCGGTGATAAAGGCCTGTACCAGGCAATCTGGGAAGGGCCCGGACCATGGGCAGTTACGATTAACACTCCTGCAGTAAGGTACGAACTGCGACCTCTAGAGCGGGGTGGGATTCAGAAGTTTGGCTCTCGTACAGTAGAAGAGTTGGACGTAGATGATATAGACCAAAATTTCAAGCCGGGGCTTCGATTACAGGCGGATGAGTTGATCCGGGCTGTCCGCGGTGATCCCCACCAACTTCCCTCGCTTGATGAGGCTTTGAAATCCATGCGGATGGTTTACGAAATCTATGGCGTCTAGCTTAATGATAGCTGGGTGTGGCCAGTTAGGGACCAGGTACTTGCAGGGATTGGTCCCCTTGCAGCAGGAGCTACAAATCTGGATTTACGATATATCGCAAGAGTCCCTGAATCTTGGTATGCAACGTTGGCAAGAAGCCGGCGGATCTTCACCCGGTGTGAAGTATCTTACCGAGATTGATGAATTGCCCGACGCGCTGGATCTCGTGATAGTTGCTACCAATGCAGATGTTCGATTGCAGATTGTCAGGTCAATTCTAAAAAGGGCCAGGGTAACCAATTGGGTATTAGAAAAAGTGTTGGCACAGAATGTTGCGTCACTGGATGAGTTGGGAAATTTGCTGGGTGGTGATAGCCAATGCTGGGTCAATACTCCGATGTATATGTGGCCACTCTATAGTTTGCTGAAAGAAACATGTGAGCAGGGGCCGGTTTCTGCCAGTTTTCTGGAAATGGAAGGGCTCGCTTGTAATGCTATTCACTATATTGATTTAATTTCCAGGTGGTCGAATTCCGAGATCAGATCTATTGATGTGACCGGGCTAAATAGCAACTGGATGGCCAGTAAAAGACCTGGTTTTTTCGAGGTTACCGGTGAATTCTGTGTCAATTTTACAGATGGGTCTTCATTACGGCTTAGTAGTAAAAATCAGTCTAATTCTTTCCATGTAGTATTAAGCACTTTGAATGAAAACTGGACAGTTGATGAAGCAATTGGAAGAGCTGAATCGGATAAGGGGCGGATCGTGATTGGTGAGGTGCCTTACCAGAGCCAAATCACAGCGAGCCTGGTGCAATCAATCTTTGATTCAGGAGATTGCAAGTTGCCCCGACTCGAACAATCAATATCTCAACACAAACCCTTGTTAGAAAGCCTCTTGACTCACTGGAACGACAACATGCCTGAAAAATTGAAATCATTACCGATTACATGAGCGAAAACGATAAAACAATTCTTGTCACCGGCGCTGATGGCTTCATTGGGTCTCATCTAACTGAGTCTCTTGTGCGAAGTGGATACAGGGTGAGGGCTTTTGTCCTCTACAATTCTTTTAATACCTGGGGTTGGCTGGATCATTGTGATAAATCGATAAGAGATTCACTCGAAGTGTTCGTTGGAGACATCAGAGACCCAAACGGGGTAAGGGAATCAATGCGTGGTATCGATATCGTATTGCACCTCGCGGCACTGGTCGCTATTCCTTATTCATACCACTCACCTGACACTTATGTGGACACGAACATCAGGGGCACTCTAAATTTGCTTCAGGCCGCGAGGGATCAAGGTATTGAGAAATTTATTCACACATCGACCAGTGAAGTTTACGGTAGCGCTCTCACTGTTCCAATCGATGAGAAACATCCGCTGCAGGGGCAATCGCCTTATTCTGCCACCAAAATATCCGCAGACCAACTGGCGTATGCATTCTTTACATCATTCGACTTGCCCGTTGTTACCATTCGACCGTTCAACACATATGGGCCCAGACAATCACTCAGGGCAGTAATTCCTGCAATTATTGCGCAAATACTAGACGGTGTGCCAAAAATAAAACTGGGCGCACTCTCTCCAACCAGGGATTTCAACTACGTTACTGATACAGTTGCGGGTTTCGAGGCGGCCTTGAACAGTGCAGAAGGGATGGGGGAAACTATCAATTTAGGGACAGGGTATGAAGTTTCGATAGGTTCTCTGGCCAGTATTATCATGGAAATATTTGATCAAGAAATTGAAATAGAATGCGATGAGCAGCGTCTAAGGCCGGAAAAATCTGAAGTTGATCGGCTATGTGCTGCCAACGAGAAAGCCAAAAAAATACTCGGTTGGGAGCCAGTGTATACCGGAGAATCTGGACTTCGATCAGGATTATCGGAAACCATTAATTGGTTTAGCAATAAGGAAAACCTGAAATTCTACAAGCCGTCAATATATAACTTGTAGCTAATATTCCTATAAACAGTGCGCGAGTCGAATAATTTTGAATTAGTAACCGCTGTGGTCTCAGCTATTCGTCATGTAGTCGGCGATGGACCTTGCGCGTTGCACGAGCCCAGCTTTAAAGGGAATGAGCTTCGTTATGTCAAGGATTGTCTTGATTCAACATTTGTTTCCTCAGTTGGAGAATATGTCGGTCAATTTGAACTCGCTTTGAGAAATATCGTAGGCTGCAGATCAGTTGTTGCAGTTGCCAGTGGAACCGCAGCATTACATCTTGCTCTAAAGCTTTCCGGTATTCAACCAGGTCAGGAAGTACTACTACCGGCACTTTCTTTCATAGCAACTGCGAATGCCGTATCGTATTGTGGTGGAATACCACACTTTGTAGACAGCGAAGAGTCAACCCTGGGTATTGATCCTGAGAAGCTCAGAACTTATCTGACTGACAATACGGATTTTCATAAAGGCGAATGTATTAATAGGAATACCGGCAGGGTCATTCATGCACTCATTCCAATGCATACTTTTGGGCATCCTGCTGACATGGCTAAGCTGCAGTCAATAGCCAAAGAATTTGACCTGATACTTATTGAAGATGCGGCCGAGGCTTTAGGAAGTAAACATAACAGTGAACATGTAGGTTGTTTCGGTCAATCTGGAATCCTCAGTTTTAATGGAAATAAGACCATCACTACTGGTGGGGGAGGTGCCATATTAACCAATAACATGGAATTGGCAGATCGGGCCAGACATCTAAGTACCACAGCGAAGATACCTCATCGCTGGAGCTATGTTCATGATGACATTGGGTATAACTATCGCATGCCAAACCTGAATGCGGCGTTGGGTTGCGGTCAAGTCGAACAATTGAAAGACTATATAGAATCAAAAAGACGCCTCTTCAATTCTTATAATGCGCAGTTTTCAGTATTGGAAGGGGTCAGCCTTTTCCAGGAACCGGAAAATTGTGAAAGCAACTATTGGCTGCAAACCCTGATCCTGAGTCCAGAAACAGAGCATCTACGAGATGAAATTCTAAAAGACACCAATGACTCAGGTATTATGACTCGTCCCGCCTGGGATCTGTTGAATACACTAAAACCCTATTTGAACTGCCCTGCTTCCGATCTAACTGTAGCCTGTTCTTTACAGAAAAGAATCATCAACATACCTAGCAGTATTATGGTTTCATGAAGCCAGTTGTTCTTATAGGCGGTGGAGGGCACTGCAAATCGGTGATAGATGTAATTGAAAGTCAGAATCAATTACAAGTTGCAGGTATTGTTCACGCTACAAGCGAAAGCAACGTTGCAGTTTTATCTTATCCGCCTCTTGGTTGTGACGATGACCTGGCGCAAATTTTAGGAGAAATTCCTAATGCACTTATTACCGTGGGTCAGATTAAGTCTGCCAATCCCAGAATCAGATTGTTCGAGAAGGTGAAAGAACTATCTGGATTTTTGCCAGTGCTGGTTTCTGAGAACGCGTATGTATCCAATCATGCGGAAATAGGTGAGGGTACAGTCGTTTTGCACTTTGCCATGATCAATGTGAATGTCAAGGTTGGCTCTAATTGCATCATAAACTCCCGAGCTCACATTGAGCACGATGTGAACGTGGCTCCCCATTGTCACATATCTACTGGCGCTATCCTTAATGGGGGAGTAAGCGTTGGAGAAGGTACCTTTATAGGTAGTGGTTGTATTGTACGAGAGTCTGTCACTATAGGTAGTGCTTGCATAGTTGGCGCAGGAAGTGTCATTACACGGGATGTGCCTGGTGGCTCTTTGATTAACGCCGGGAAAGTATATTGACAACAAAGACATTGATTATTGCTGAGGCAGGTGTCAACCATAATGGCAGCTTGGCGCGTGCGAAAGAGATGATTGATGTTGCCAGTGAAGCTGGTGCTGATTTTGTGAAGTTTCAGACCTTCAAGGCGGAACGCCTGGTCACCAAAAACGCGAGAAAAGCTGATTATCAAATTCAAGGGACTGATGATTCTGAATCCCAGTATGAGATGCTCAAAGCACTGGAACTTGATTACGATGACCATGTGGCGCTGATTGACTATTGTGCTCAAAGATCCGTCGAATTCTTATCAACTGGTTTTGACCAGGAAAGTGTCTCAATGCTTTACCGATTAGGTCAGCGCATATTCAAAATCCCGTCTGGTGAGATTACAAACCTGCCTTTTTTGAAACACGTCGGAGAATTGAAAGAAAAGGTAATATTATCTACAGGCATGTCATGCATGGAAGAGGTTAGGGCTGCATTAGACATACTCACAAGATCAGGCACCTTGTTGGAAAATATCACTGTCTTACACTGCACAAGTGAATACCCAACCAGACCAGAAGACGTAAACCTGCAAGCGCTTAATACATTGCGAGATTCGCTGGGAATCCCGGTTGGGTATTCCGATCACACTCAAGGTATTGAAATTTCTATCGCCGCTGTCGCTGTTGGAGCGACAATAATTGAAAAACACTTTACATTGGATCGATCTCTACCTGGTCCAGACCATAGTTCAAGCTTAGAACCAGATGAGCTGAAAGCAATGATTGCTGCAGTAAGGATAATTGAAGCAGCGAGAGGCAATGGAAGGAAACTGCCTACTAATAAGGAATTAGAAAACAGATTAGTTATACGGAAATCTATTGTAGCTGCAGATCCGATTAAGAAAGGTGAGGCCTTTACAGAAAGTAACCTGACAATAAAAAGGCCTGGAACCGGGATATCACCCATGTCATGGGATAAAGTCATAGGGAAATTAGCTACACGGGACTTTGACATTGATGAGCCAATCGAAATATGAAGCGGGTAAGTGTAGTCACTGGAACACGCGCCGAGTATGGATTACTTAAAGCCACAATTTTAAAAATTCGAGAGTCTCCAGCCCTAAAACTCCGATTGATCGTTACGGGAAGTCATTTATCGCCAAACCATGGCTTAACCTATAAGGAAATAGAGTCCGACAAGATAAAGATCGACAATAAAATTGAACTTGAACTCACTTCGGACACACCTGTCTCGATCACAAAATCCATGGCTCTTGCGATGACTGGATTCGCAGAAGAATTCGAGCAAAATCCGGCTGATGTGCTATTACTCCTTGGAGATCGCTTTGAGACATTTGCGGCAGCAACTGCTGCGACAATAGCGAGACTTCCTGTAGCTCATATACATGGGGGGGAATCGACTGAAGGCGTTATAGATGAGGCGTTTCGACATTCGATTACAAAAATGTCACATCTACATTTCGTTTCTACGGAAGAGTATCGCAAAAGGGTAATCCAACTGGGTGAAAACCCAGATAATGTCCATGTAGTTGGTGCGCTCGGAGTTGCTGCCTTAGCAAAGGCCGAACTATTAGACAGAAAAGAAATTGAATCGCGGCTGAATTTTAGATTTGGAAGGAATAACCTACTGGTTACTTACCATCCTGTAACTTTAGAAACTGAATCTGCGGAAACACAAATACTTAGCCTGCTTAAAGCTTTGGATTGTTTGCAAGATGTGCATTGCATATTCACAATGCCCAATGCAGATACCGATAGCAGAATTATTGCTAAACTCGTAGAAGAATATGTCCTAAAACGTGCTGACAGATGCATATCGATCGAATCACTAGGTCAACAGCTCTATTTTTCGTGTTTAGAGCAAGTCGACGGTGTGTTGGGCAATTCATCCAGTGGAATAATTGAAGCACCAAGCTTCGGCAAAGGTACAATCAATATTGGGGACCGGCAAAAAGGGCGTATCAAGGCAGCAAGCGTGATAGATGCGGATGCCGACACTACATCGATACTGAATGCGCTTGGCGAACTGTACTCAGAGCAATTTCAAACATCTCTGCAAAATGTAGATAATCCTTATGATCATGGTGATTCCTGCGAGAAAATATTGGACCTTATCACCGGCACCGACTTTTCTAAACTTCTAAAGAAAAAATTTCACGACCTTAATTGAGATTTGTGTTTTCTCATGACTTCGAACGGCCCTGATGTATTAAGACACGGCACTAGAGGTATAATTGATGATCAAAATCATTTGTGTCTGATAATAAGATATTTCCTTTGCGATGGCAGAAGAGCGCGCAGTGGCCAGGCTGGTGATTCTGTGCATCTCGGATTTCGATCACAAACAAATATTAATATTTGGGTTCAATTCTAATGGAAAGGAAAAACTGGAGAAAAGCGAAATTAGCTGCCTGTGCGACAATACAAGATGCAATAGAAAACCTAAATGAAGTCGCAATACAAATCGTGCTGGTTGTAGATGAGTCAGACAAACTAGTTGGAACTGTTTCAGATGGCGACATTAGACGTGCTCTCCTTAAGGGTGAAGCGCTATCTAGCCCAATTAGGAACGTGGTACAAGCTAACCCGCTGGTTGTGCCAGAGAACATGGACCGGGAAACTATTCTTAAGATGATGCGGGCGAACAGAATTCATCAAGTTCCTATTGTCGATGAAATAAGGAAAATAGTGGGTCTTCATTTGTGGGATGAGTTGACTGCACCTGTCGACAGGGAAAACATCATGGTGATCATGGCAGGAGGTTTTGGTTCGAGGTTGCGTCCCAATACCGATACCTGCCCAAAACCGATGCTGGAGGTGGCGGGGAAGCCAATGCTCGAGCATATTATCGCGCAAGCAGTTCAAGATGGTTTCAGGGAAATTTATATTAGTGTCCACTATCTCGGTCATATCATTGAAGATTATTTTGGTGACGGTAGAGCGTTTAACGTCAACATCAGATACCTGAAAGAAAACGAACCATTAGGCACAGCAGGAGGATTGTCAATACTCTCGCCTTGTCCGGAGTTACCGTTTGTAGTCAGCAATGGAGATGTAATTACGGATATTAAATATGACGAACTCCTGCATTTCCATAATAAACACGAAGCGGTGGCAACTATGGCGGTGCGGATGCATGAATTGCAACATCCTTTTGGTGTTGTTCACATGGATGGAGTAGAAATTACCGGGTTTGAAGAAAAACCTGTTTTGAGCAGCCATGTTAATGCAGGCATCTATGCGCTCAGTCCGGCAGTGCTTGAATTTGTGGAAAAAGGCAAATACTTGACGATGCCAAATTTGTTTTCGATGCTACAGGATCGCAATTTGAGGACTGTTGCTTATCCTATGCACGAACCCTGGCTGGACCTGGGTCGCCCCGAAGATTTTGAGCAGGCCTCAAAAGCTCTGTTTTTCAATAAAAAAGGTGCTAAATGAAAAGGGATGTAATTGGGCAGTATAAGCTGCCGGTTGAAGTTAGATTTTGCAGCCGTTGTACCGTGTCGAATCAAAGGCCAAGGATTTCCTTTGATGAAAATGGTGTTTGCTCTGCCTGTAATTTTTCTGATTCCAAAAAAAATGGCATTAACTGGGAATCAAGGCATAAAGAACTTGAAGTGCTTTGCGACAAACACCGGAAAAATAACGGGGAATATGATGTTATTGTGCCATGCTCAGGTGGCAAAGATGGCAGCTACGTAGCCCACCAATTGAAATATGAATACGGGATGAATCCGCTGACTGTCACCTGGGCACCGCTCAAAGCAACACAGATAGGTCGGCAAAATCTGGATGCGTTTATAGCGTCCGGTTTTGATCATGTATTAGGTACGCCTAACACAGAAATAGCCAGAAAGCTGGCGAATTTATCATTTAGGCATCTCGGGGATCCATTTCAGCCGTTTATTTATGGCCAATCCAATTTTCCTCTTCACATGGCAGTTAAGTATAAAGTGCCACTAATAATGTACGGTGAAAATGGGGAAGTTGAATATGGCGGGGATATGAAGAATGCCTACAGGCCTACTCGCGACATCCAGGACCACGACAAACATTACTTCTCTGGTATGCCACCTGAATTTTGGCAAGAGCACGGAATATCTCTGAAAGATTTGTATCCATTCATGGCGCCAGGTTTCAAAGAGATCAAGTCAAACAAAACCGAAATTCATTTTTACAGTTACTACAAGTATTGGGATCCTCAGGAGAACTTTTATTATTGCAAGGAAAATACAGGATTTACCCCGAACCCGGAAAGATCACAAGGTACTTACTCAAAATATGCAAGCCTTGATGATGAGATAGACGGGTTCCACTACTATCTCGCTTACATTAAGTTTGGTTTGGGAAGAGCAACTTCAGATTCCGCACATGAAATCAGGGACGAAAAAATTACTCGTGCAGAAGGCGCAGCCCTGGTTAAACGCTACGACCATGAATTCCCTAGCAGATACTACGATATATTTCTGGAGTATTGCGATATTACTGATGCAGAGGTGCATGATGTAATTGATAGTTGGCGCTCCGATCATCTTTGGCACAAGGTGGATGGTGAGTGGACCTTGAAGCATGCTGTTTGGTACGAGTCTGATCAGCCGAAGTAATAATGGGTAACCTGCGAATTATTGCTCGGCTGGATATTAAAGGCCCCAACCTGATTAAAGGTATCCATCTCGAGGGGTTGCGGGTAATAGGACCTCCCTCTGAATATGCCCTCAGATACTACAAACAAGGAGCTGATGAGCTTATTTATATGGACTGCGTTGCCAGCCTTTATGGCAGAAATCATTTGGCGGACATCGTAAGGACAGCGACGAAGGATATATTTGTTCCAATAACTGTTGGAGGTGGCATACGGTCCGTGGAAGATGCTCTTGATCTACTGCGTGCCGGAGCTGATAAAGTTGCAGTTAATACCGCGGCAACGTCAAATCCTGAATTACTCTCAGAGTTGGCAGAGCGATTTGGTAGCCAATGTCTCGTATTGTCAATAGAGGCAAAGCAGGTAGGCGTAGATAAGTGGGAAGCTTACATTGAGAATGGTCGTGAAAGAACGGGTCTGGATGTGATTGAATGGGTTGAACGGGGAGTGGAACTTGGTGCAGGTGAAATATTACTCACTTCCGTAGACAGAGAAGGCACCAGGCAAGGTTTTGATTACAATCTTATTAGATTAGTTTCAGATGCAATTTCAGTTCCCGTTATAGCCAGCGGAGGGATGGGTCGTCCAGAAGATATCGTACCAGCAGTTTGCCAGGGGCATGCTGATGCAGTAGCTATTGCTGACCTACTTCACTACAAGCGAGCCACCATTGGGGAAGTCAGGGAAGTTGCGAAAAGGGAGGGCTTTACTGTACGGACCTATGGCTAAAGCTGACGTATCAATAATCGACTACGGTGTTGGTAACTTATTGAGTGTGCAGCGGGGCCTTGAACATTTTGGAGCCAGTGTGGAGCTGATTTCCGAACCCAAATCTGTGGAAGAGGCAAATCGCGTGGTGCTGCCAGGTGTGGGAGCGTTCGGGAATGCTATGAAAACACTAAAAAGATTGCGGCTAATCGAGCCAATTCAAGAATTGGCAGAGCGCGGGACCCCAGTCTTGGGCGTGTGTTTGGGAATGCAACTACTCCTCGACAAAAGCGAGGAGCACGGATTGCATGATGGCATTGGGTTGTTAACCGGCAGCGTAAAAGCCATTTCAAATCTCGGCTCGAACAATGAATCACTAAGGGTTCCGCATATTGGCTGGAGCCCACTCTATAAGCCCGATTCTTGCAGCTGGGCCGGAACAATACTGGAAGATCTTGAAGAAGGAAGTGCGGTCTATTTTGTCCACTCTTTCGCCGCTACCGATGTGCCTTCAGGCAATCGAATAGCAGATACTCGCTACGGTGGAAACGAAATCTGTGCAGTCATAGGTCATGAAAATGTCACTGGATGTCAGTTTCATCCAGAAAAAAGCGGAGAGATTGGCTTGAAGATTCTGCATAGATTTATGTTGCAGTGAAAATTTTAGCAATAATCCCCGCACGAAAAGATTCCAAGCGGTTGCCCAATAAGAACATCCTTGTATTGGGCGACAAACCACTCATCTGCTGGTCCATAGAGCTGGGGTTGGGCATTGATACCATTTGCGATGTTTTGGTATCCACAGACGGTGAAGAAATCGCTTCGATTGCTAGAAAGGCAGGAGCATTGGTGCCGTGGCTAAGACCGGGTGAACTGGCGACCGATTCTGCAGCATCTGTCGACGTTGTGTTACATGCATTGAGCTGGTATGAAAATAATGTTTCCGACGTGGATGGTGTTCTATTGCTTCAGCCTACTTCTCCATTCCGAACACGTGAAAATGTGATTAAAGCAATCGAGCTATTTGAAAAATCAGAAACGAAAACAGTTATAGGTGTATCCCCTGCCACTTCGCATCCAGATTGGTGTTTTTACTTGGACCAAGGAGCGCTAGTTCCTTTCTCCAGTTCTGATGGATTGAACAATAGATCTCAGGATCTACAAGCAGCTTATAGTGTTAATGGCTGTTTATATCTGATATCAGCTGGAGACCTCAAAAAAACAGGCACGCTATTCCCGCAAAAATGCCTTCCTTTGGTGATGACTGATCGGCAGGAAGTGCTCGACATCGATGATGAGTTCGATTGGCAAATCGCGCAGCATCTTGCCTCAATTTAACCAACCGTAAAAGTCAAAATATTGTATCCAAAGCTATCCTATAAATTTAATTTGGCTGTAGTTCCATTGATTGTAATTGGTATTGCAGTATTGGGTTTAATGCCGTTATCCGATGAAGCCACTGTCATTATTCCAGTGATTTTGGCTTTCGGAATTTGCCTTTGGTTTATTGCCAATTTACGGATTCGAGATGGTGAATTGTTCGTGATAGATATTGGGCTTTTCTGCATTGCTTTTACTGCCCTGTACACCGTTATCCCATTGCTGAATTTCATATTTGGTGGCTATAGTTTTGGTCCTTTGTCTGACGGAAGACTTCAGACGTATAGTCCAGAGCCAAGGGAATTGGGATTGTTTTTTCTAAATCATATCGTCTATCTATTCAGCTTGAGTGCTGCATACCTCGTTTTTCGTAGATCTAATAGAGGATTAATGCATCGGCCTGTGTCAAATCCTGGCTTTTCACTCAAGATTGTAGTGCTGATTGGGTTTTCGGTTCTGGCCCTTTACTACAGCGCTTTATATGCACTGTTTGATATCGGTTTTCGTTCCGGCTATGGAGAAGAATCTGGTATATCTGAAGGTCCGTTGTGGGTAGAGCAGGTGAATGGAAAATTATCCGAAATTCAGTCTGTGCTTATGGCCGCCCTGATTGCTATTTTGGTGTTTCATGCACGCCAATTTTCGATATTGATGATTTTGAGTCTCGTACTAGCGGTTAATATCACGTTGGCCTTTATCGAGTTGGGTTCGAGGGGAGAGCTCATAACTCTCATTTTACTTGTGTTGCTTTTTTGGCATAAATTTCACGGCATGAGGCTAACTAGGCTTTCGCTATTTCTCTTGCTTGGTTTCGCCACTTTCATGTTTCTCGGGCTATTCAGGTCATTTCAGGATTTTGGGTACCTGGTTTCCGCAATTGCAGGCTTTAGCACGCTAGCTTCTGCCAACAATGAGTTTCAATCCTTGCTCGGAACTGGGTATGACATACACAAGATGTTGGAGCAAGGGGTGGAGGTACCCCCAATACTGCTCTTGAATGATCTCGTTCCTCTGTTGCCACCTCAACAACTGCTCCCATTTCCCAAATTGTCCGGTGCCGATTGGTACTTAATGCAAATAGATCAATATGGAATTGACGTTGGATTTATGTGGAGCGTGATTTCTCAATCTCTCATTGGGTTTGGGTTATTTGAATTGGTTCTGAGAGGAGGGCTTCTTGGGTGGTTTCTTGCGCTTATCCATTCTTGGTATCAACAACGTTTCAATAGGTTCATGCCCACAGTCATCTATATAATCCTGTGTCTGCGCACGCTTTGGACTTTTCGTGATACCACTGGGGCGGTTTTGTGGCATATCTGGTGGGCCATATTACCCGTAGTGTTTCTATTCTATCTTCTGGGCTTTCGTAAATGGCTAAGTAAATACTTCCTTAGTAAAAATCAGCCATACAATTCTTCCCGGGTTGCAACTGTTTAGAAAATATTTCAGTTTATTTATGCAAAAGGATGAATGGTAATAAGCGAGTCAAAAGTCGCACTTCTTCTTCCCAGTCTCGAAGGCGGCGGAACGGAAAATTTTATTGTTAACCTTGCCAATCAATTAGCTAGCAGTAATCTAGCTGTTGATTTGGTGGTCGGGCAGAAAAAAGGACCATTCCTGAGTGATGTTTCTGCATCTGTTCAAATCATCGAATTTGCGACTGATGTAAAGTTAAGAGTTCTATTTAAAGCCATCAAGTACCTGAGAACAGCCAAGCCGGATATCGTTATGTCGTCCCTGGATCACTACAATATCATCATGATCCTGGCCGCAAAATTGGCAGGCTATAAAGGGCGGAAGATCATTAGCCAGCGGGCTACAATTGGGCCGGTGTATCGTCATAATTCCTGGCTTAAAAGAAAAATCTATTTGTTTTTGATCCGTATCACCTATCCACAAGCAGACGCAATAATTTGCAATTCTCAAACTGCGGCACGTGAACTTTCACAAGAGTTTAATGTGGATGAGGCTAGTCTAAATACGATCCATAACTGGGTTGACATAGATAAAATCAATCTACTGGCCAAAGAAAACATAGACCATAAGTGGTACCAGAGGAGTAAACAGCCTCTACTGGTGTCTATCGGTTCAGTCTCACCCATAAAGGACAGGAAGACATTGATTGAAGCATTTGCCATTGTTCGAAAGCGATTCGATGCGAGGCTTGCGATAATCGGAGCGTGCCCTGATCCCAATGAGTTGAGTGAGATTAATAATCTGATAGAAAGTAAAGGTTTGGCGGATCATATTCTTGTCGCCGGGTTTGAAAAAAATCCATATAAATGGATAGAAAAAGCTGACCTGCTAGTGGGTTCGTCTACCACCGAAGGTTGCCCGAATCACATCCTGGAAGGGCTTGCACTAAATAAGGCGATTGTTGCTACTGATTGTCCCGGGGATACTGCATTTTTGCTTGAGAACGGGAAATGGGGTGAGCTTGTCCCGGTAGGGAATAGTGAAAAGATGGCAATCGCGATCTGCGCCAAGTTGGCTTCTCGTGGAAAAATTGCCAGCAATGAGCGCGCTCTGCATTTTTCTGTAACCAGGGTCCTGAATTTATATCTGGAGATTCTTTTCGAAGCCAAAAGAAATCTGGTTAGCTAATGCCATTACCTTACTGATATGTGCGGATTGGTTGGTGTTGCTTCAGTGCGCACACAGGAACATATGGATTGGTTGCAGAAGGCATGTGACGTTCTGATACATAGGGGTCCGGACAGTGGCGGTATCTGGTGGAATAGTCATAATTCCGTTGGCCTGGCTCATAGAAGGCTTGCAATAATTGACCTTTCCGAAAAAGCAGCCCAACCAATGCATTCCTCTGATAGTCAGATTTCACTGATATTAAATGGAGAAATTTATAATTACAGGGAACTGCGGGCGGAGTTAAACGATCATTACCAATTCAGCTCTAATAGTGATACTGAAGTAGCTATCGCGGCGTACCAAAGATGGGGGAAAGATTTTGTTCAGAAACTGAATGGAATGTTTGCCTTTGCTTTATACGATGGAATTGAGAACACGCTCTTGCTAGGCCGAGATAGAGCAGGAGAAAAACCACTTTTCTATTCCATTGACAACGGAACCATCACATTCGCGTCAGAGTTGAAAGCGCTGCTCTTAAACCCGGAATCAAACCGTACTATGGATTGGGCTGCCTTCGATTGCTACCTCGCTTTTGGGTTTGTTCCAGATAGCCAGTGCATTTTGAAAGGGATAAACAAACTCCCTGCTGGCCATACTCTTATATTCAATTTGAATACGGGTGAACATCATATCCATCAATTTTGGAGCCTTCCGTCCTATGAACCAATTTCCGGAAGAAGCCAAAAGGATATGCATGAGCTTGTCGATCAACTCGAGGCATTGGTAGAAGGTGCAGTTGCTCGTCAACTTGTTGCAGATGTACCTGTGGGCATCCTTCTAAGTGGTGGATTGGATTCAAGTTTAATAACTGCATTTGCTTCTGAGATTAAGCCTGATATAGAGACATTCACAGTAACCTTTCCCGGAAACTCAACAGTAGATGAATCACAACATGCCTTGAAAATTGCCAGGCACTTTGGGACCACTCATCACGAACTTGAAGCCGAAGCATCTACGGCCGATCTTATTCCGGAGTTGGTGAGTCAGTTCGATGAGCCTGTTGCAGACTCTTCAATGCTACCTACCTATCTGGTCAGTAAGCTAGTGAAGGGGTACTGTACAGTTGCTTTGGGAGGTGACGGAGGAGACGAACTGTTTGCAGGGTATGAATATTACAGACGGCTTAAGTACCTTGAAGAAAAAATGAAGTTTGTTCCACTATTCGGAAGGCGCGCGATTAGAAAGATTGCTGAACAGATTTTTCCGCTGGGCTTTGCCGGTGGTAATTTACGAACTTGGCTGATGGCATGTGGACATAATTTTGAGGATGATGTTCCGCCGGTGAATTTTTTGATGGACAGATACAGCAGAAGAAGTCTGAAAAAAAATTTGCAGCAACATGTCGAGCAGGCAGAATCGGTTTATAGAGCTCTCATGCCTGATAACGGCGATGTCCTGCAGAAAATTACCCGCTATGATTTTAAGAGTTATCTGGTGGATGATCTGCTAGTAAAACTCGACAGAGCCAGTATGTTGAACTCATTGGAGATTAGAACCCCACTGCTGGACCATAAAATTGTGGAGTTTGCTTATTCTAGAATCCCGTCAGAATGGCGCGCTTCCTCTGCTGATAAGAAAGTCCTTCTTAAACAACTAGCCAGGAAGAAACTCCCGGCAAATTACGACATTCACCGAAAACAAGGTTTTTCGATTCCATTAAAGGAATGGTTGAAAGAAGGTCCATTCAAGCAATTGTTCTGGGATGTGCTCACAGACCCGGAATGTATTTTTAACCCCATTGCAGTTAAAGCATTGCTGGATGGTCAGGACAGGGGGCGCGACAATTCTGAACGCCTCTTTTCTTTGGTGCAATTTGAACTCTGGCGAAAGCAATACAGGGTCACGGTTTAGTGACATTGAATCAATGAAAGAAATATTGGTAGATAGATTACGTTGTCCCAGGACGAAGCAACAGTTAAACCTCGTGGTTTATCAGTCGAAAGATGGAGAGATAATGGAGGGGTTGCTGACTTCTGAGGATAATGCACATAATTATCCAATCAGAAATGGAATACCCAGATTTGTTCCTGACTCAAATTATGCTGATAGCTTTGGTTTGCAATGGAATCTTTTTGCAAAAACGCAACTAGATAGTCACTCTGGCCATTCGATTTCTGCAGAAAGATTTTGGAGCGCTACAACATGGGAAAAGACCGAAATGGAAAACACCTGGGTATTGGACGTAGGTTGCGGTTCGGGCCGATTTGCGGAGATTGCTTTGAGCAGCGGTGCGCAAGTTGTAGCTCTGGATTATTCAGAAGCAGTTGATGCTTGCTATGAAAATTTGAAGGATCATCCCAACCTGCACGTAATTCAAGGTGATATTTACCAACTCCCGTTACTCAATAACTCGTTCGAATTTGTGTATTCGCTCGGTGTCCTACAACATACTCCTGATGTAGAAAAAGCATTCCATGCCTTGCCTCATATGTTGAAACCTGGTGGACAGTTATGTGTAGACTATTATGAGAAGTCTTGGAAATCATTATTCTATATTAAATATTACTTACGACCAATTACATGCCGACTACGACATCAGACGGTTCTCAATCTGGTTGAGGTAATGGTCACTGTATTGTTACCGGTTAGCAGGCTATTCTCAGCAATTCCAGTTCTTGGAAGATATTTAAAGAGAATAATACCCATTGAGAGTTACTACGGAGTTTATCCATTAAGTCAGAAACAACATAGGGACTGGTCGGTGCTTGATACTTTCGACTGGCTGACGCCTGCATATGACAAGCCACAAACCAGAAACACTATTAGGGTATGGATGCAGCAAGCCGGCCTACAAAATGTCGAAGTTGAAAAGATAGGGCATATTGTTGCCCGTGGTCGTAAATCCTGAAATATCTTTGATGCCCAGCCTAATTATCGAATTCTCAATTAGCCCAGTATTATGTATTTAGTCCATTAATATAAGTAGTTCACGTGAATATTAGACAATACCAAAGGTGCAGTAATTGTGTGATGGACACAACAGACAGTCTTATCACTTTCGACCATGAAGGTATCTGCGATCATTGCGCGGACTACTTTAAGAACGTGAAACCGCGTTGGCATCCAGATAAAGAAAGCGAAAATGAACTCCGAAAACTCGCCGGGAGAATAAAGACTGCCGGCAGAGGAAAAGATTTTGACTGCATAATAGGAATGAGTGGCGGTGTTGACAGCTCCTACCTGGTTTATCTGGCCAAAGAGAAACTAAGACTTAATCCACTAGTGTTCCATGTTGATGCTGGTTGGAATTCACAGCAGGCAGTAAACAATATTGAAAAGATTGTAGATAAACTTCAGCTGGATTTGTTTACTGAAGTTATAAATTGGGAAGAAATGCGTGACTTGCAGCTTTCATACATAAAGTCGGGTGTTCCCCAAATCGACTCGCCACAAGACAACGCATTCTTTGCTACGATGTACAAGTTCGCCTCCGAGAACAATGTCAAATACATACTCACAGGTGGCAATCTTGCGACAGAGTGTGTGCAAGTTCCGCTCGAGTGGATGTGGTACCAGACTGATTATACTCTACTGGATGACATCCATAGCCGTTTCGGAAGCATAGAGCTAAAACAGTTTCCTCGTACTAGCATATTGCGACACAAAATCTATTTGCCCTATGTTAAGGGAGTCAAAGTCATTCGCCCTTTGGACTATGTGAATTACGTAAAGGACGAAGTCATTCAATTTCTGATTAAGGAGTTTGAATGGCAGCCTTATCCCAGAAAGCACTTTGAGTCCCGGTTTACAAAATTTTATGAGAGCTATTGGCTTTTCGAAAAATTTGGGTTTGATACCCGTAAGGTCTATTTGTCAAATCTAATTCTTTCCGGCCAATTATCTCGAGATAAGGCTCTTATGGAATTGGAAGAGCTTCCTTATGACGAAGAGAATATCAAGCATGATTTTTCGTATGTGGCTAAAAAACTGGGAATAAGTGACAAGGAGTTAAGAACATACTTCGAAGCACCCAATAAATCCTATAAAGACTACAAATCACAGGAGCTTTTGTATCGGGTTGGTGCAAGAGCTATGAAGTTGGCGGGATTAACATGGAGCATCCGTCGTTGATATCTGTTGTCGATTACGGTCTTGGAAATTTGAGGGCCTTTGTAAACATATACAATCAATTAAATATTCCTGTGCAGATTGCCGATTCGGAGGAGAAGCTTCTGGAGTCAACAAAAATAGTTTTGCCCGGTGTTGGCTCTTTCGATTGGGCGTTGTCAAAACTGGAAAAATCGGGGCTCATTGGCTTGCTAGAAAACCTTGTTTTGGAGAAAAAGGTTCCAGTTCTTGGAGTGTGTGTGGGAATGCAAATTATGGGGACAGAGAGTGAGGAGGGCGAGAAAAAAGGTCTCAATTGGATTCCAGGCCAGGTAGTAAAATTTAGTAGTAAATATGCCAAGGAAAAACTAATTTTGCCTCACATGGGTTGGAATCACATTGAAGATGCCACGAGATTGAATTTAGTGGATAAGAAGACCACTGGTCAAAAATTTTACTTTTTGCACTCATATCACTTTGTACCTCACGACACTGAACATATATTGGCTCAAACAGAATACCATTACAGATTTGCATCAGTTGTTGGTAAGGACAACATATACGGTGTGCAATTTCACCCCGAGAAAAGCCACAATTTCGGCATAGAGATTCTCAAGAGATTTTCAGAACTATAGTTATGCTGGAACCCAGAATTATTCCCTGTCTGCTCCTGCAGGGAAATTCACTTGTAAAAACTGTTAACTTTTCATCGCCCAAGTATGGAGCTATTGTCAAAACTGGTGTTTCGGCAGTTGAATCAAGCGGCGGCCTGATTGATTGTTGTCACCTCTATACCGTCTTTGAATTTCACTCCGGTTATCACCTTGGCCAAGTAATTAAATCCTCTTAACCGCCGCCAATTT
>JAVJRC010000001.1:0-97153 GCA_040218615.1 Gammaproteobacteria bacterium | reverse complement strand
TAACGCCCTTGTTAAGGTTGCGGTCCGCCGCGCCTGGTTTGTGGATAAGATGGCGTAGCCATCCACAAACCAGGTGTGGTGGGGCGCTACCATTGAACAGTTTGTTATGTTTCGGAAGCATCAGCCTTTTTCTATATTTGGCACAGGGCCTAATCAACTAGCTCGTCAATCGCGGCCCTAAAACTAGGTGAATAGTTTAGTCTGGCATTCTCCCAATGAGTTCTCATATATGTTGCTCTTATACTGTTTCTCCAAACACGATAATCAGCGCCGAACTCTTCATCGTCAAATAACCCATTCTGGTACTGATAGTAGGTATTTTCCCAAGTCCTTAACGTCGTTCGCGCCAAGTTCTCCAAATAGTAGTTATCTTCAAAGCTCAGTTCTTCCCCGCTCCGCCTTTTTCGCATTGCTTCAATAACCCCAGGGTTTCGCTGGACTTCCATAATCTGGATAACTGACTGAGAGATGTCTGTTCTCGTCTGAGCAGTTACAGCTTTCGAATTCTGATTGATCTCTATTGCTAGAAATACAATTCCAGCTATCACTCCAAGGTTGGCAAGGAGAGTCAGCCAGCTATTTAGTTTCTCTAAGGTCATTCATTCGCCTGTCGAAGTATGTGCGGACTTAGAACGAGTAAACATAACATTTGTATAAAGCGATTCTCGCTTTTTGGATTCTTATTATCTACCTGTTGTTCTAGATGTAGTGTACTCGCCAACTATCTGTTTTGGAACAATTGAGCACCTCTGGTATTCCTTCTGGTGCATACTTCGTTTTCTCATATGCCTTGGGTCCGTGTTTTCCTGGATTTGATCAATTTTTGACCAAAATTACGCAATTTGGAGGCCTCTTGACTATGCTGTATACGCTGCCTGTTAAACGATTCATGGACGAGGATACAGCTTATGGGAAGCACCTTTTTGCAAGGCTTACGAGAGGATATAAGGACACGTGGTTATAGCCTGGCAACGGAGAAGACGTATACGCTCTGGATTAAGCGATACATCTATTTCTGTGATTATAGACACCCCGCAGACGTGGGTCCTGAGAAGATAAAGGAGTACCTCACGCATCTGGCCGTGAATTGTCATGTCAGTAGCAATACCCAGAAAGTCGCACTTAACGCCCTGGTATTCCTGTATCAAAAATATCTACGAATTCCTGTAGGCGATTTAGGATTTACACTTGCCCGAAAACAGCGGTCACTGCCAACGGTATTAACTCAACAAGAAGTTGGTCTGATCCTGAGTAAAATGAAGGGTGTCTGCAAACTGGTTGGTTTGATGATGTATGGCAGTGGGCTGAGAGTTAGCGAGTGCCTGGCCTTAAGGGTGCAGGACATAAACCTTGAGCGAAAGGCAGTGAATGTCTTTGATGGTAAAGGACGTAAAGATCGACAAACCTTGCTCGCTCCTTCTCTGGTAACACCCATCAAGCAGCAGATTGGTGACGCCCTGCGTGTACAGAGGCGAGATATTGCAAAAGGCGTTGGTTGCAGTATGAGCCCTGCGTTAACTCGGAAATATCCAAAAGCGTTTCAGCAGCCAGCATGGGCGTATGTGTTTCCTTCTTATAATTTGTGTGCGCATCCATTGACTGGTGAACTGTGCCGGCATCATCTGCATCCATCAACTTTCAGGAAAGCATTAAAAGCCGCCGTGAATGAGGCTGAAATTATGGATAAACGGGTCAACAGCCATACATTTAGGCACAGTTTTGCGACTCATTTGCTCCAAAGTGGGTCTGACATTAGGACAGTTCAGGAATTGCTCGGTCACAATGACGTCAGTACTACCCAGATTTACACCCATGTACTGGGAGATCACTATGCGGGAACAAGAAGCCCTGTAGAATTCCTAAACGGACTAAGCGAGGCTGCTTAGGGGTGGTTGCTTAGTGTCTGGTTAGACTATGTGTCCAACCCAACGTCCTGCGAGCATAACCCCAGACCAGAGAAGCAGTGACAGGAATCCGGCGATCTTCACCGATGCTGGCGTTCTCGCAGCCGTATCCCACTGAGACACGTCCTTGTACACCTTGAAATGAAAATAAACCATGTTGAGCCCGGCCAACACCAGTAATACCAGCTTGGACTGAAAGGCCGGGTTTTCCAGGTGCCCGGCTGCCCGGGTAATGAACATACCGAGGCCGGTGATGGCTGCGATGCCGAAGGCACCCCAGGTCCAGGGGATGAGTTCGCGACTAAGAAGGCTTATGGGGTAACTGTTCGCGGCCAGGCCCAACATTCGAAGGTCTACCCACAGGATTGAGCCGACTACCATGGCTGCGGCGATTACGTGGACAGTCTCCAGCGTTGGAAACCAGTTGGTAGCGGCGATGATCTGTGACAAGCCCCAATTCTCAACGCCAACCCAGAACGTGAACTCCGATCCGTCATAGTAGGGCTCCATGTACCAAAGCGGATATTCGATGTACTCAAGGTAGGCGATCCAGCGGCCGGCGGTGCACACCATGATCCACAGGCCGATGGAAACGATTGCGATGCCTCTGGCTATCCATTTCTTGCTGTCCTGCTCCCAATAGCCTTCCTGTCTTTTATGCTTAAAAAAGAAGAATGCCATTAACAGAATTGCAGGAATCAGGAAAGCCAGTTTGGAGGCGAATACCGGATTGTTGAAATAGCGGTTGGGCCGACCGAACACAAAGAACGCCCCGGAGATGAAGTTGCTGGTCAACGCAATCCAGAACCAGGGTTTGATTCTGTCGGTAAACTCGGCCAGGCCCTGGGAGGGCACGGCCAGGCCCAGAACCCGTAAGTTTAGCATTACCGCCGTGCCCATCATCACTGCGATGCCAAGAATGTGCACGGTCTGGATGATAGGTGGGAAACCGGGAATGGTATTCAGTGCCCACAGCGCGCCAGATTGCAATGCGGAATCTGAAAGCAGGCCGGCGATACTGGTAAAGAATTCTGGCAAGTGAACTCGCTTTTGTTGTTATTGTTTTTAGCAGGTTTGTTACAAATACTTGTCTGTAACAGCACCTTCTGAGGCCGAGGCAACAGTCGCAGTATACTTGGCCAGTACGCCGCGTTTGTAACGGGGCTCCGGTTTTGTCCATTTGGCCAGGCGCGAGGCAATCTCTTCATCGCTTAACTCAATGGAGACCGTGTTGGCCTCTGCATCGATCGCAATGCGATCTCCATCCTGCACAATCGCAATGGGCCCGCCTTCAAAAGCTTCCGGAGTCACGTGTCCCACAACAAAGCCATGGGATCCGCCTGAAAATCTGCCATCTGTAATCAGCGCGACACTCTCTCCAAGACCTGCTCCCATAATCGCCGAAGTAGGGGACAGCATCTCCCGCATTCCCGGCGCACCTTTGGGCCCCTCGTAGCGAATCACCAACACATCATCCTTCACTACAGTGCCATCCAGAATGCCTTTCAGGCATTCTTCTTCCGATTCAAAGACCCGGGCATTGCCGGTAAAGGAAAGACCTTCCTTGCCTGTGATCTTGGCCACGGCGCCAGTTGGCGCCAGATTGCCACGCAAAATCCGCAAATGGCTGTCCTTCTTGATGGGCTTGTCCAGCGGTCGAATGATGTCCTGGCCTTCGGGATAAGGCTCGACGTCGGCAAGGTTTTCCGCCAGGGTCTTGCCCGTCACGGTCATGCAGGAACCGTCCAGCATGCCCGCTTCCAGCATGGTCTTCATCAGTGGCTGAATACCGCCAATCTTGATCAGTTCCGACATCAGGTATTTGCCGCTGGGCTTGAGGTCCGCGAGCATGGGCACGTCCTTGCCAATGCGATTGAAGTCGTCCAGCTCCAGCTCGACTCCCATGGTGTGGGCCATGGCCAAAAGGTGCAGCACCGCATTGGTGGACCCCCCCAGCGCGATCGTCACCTTGATGGCATTCTCAAACGCCGCCCGGGTCATGATGTCCGAGGGCTTAATATCATGCTCCAAAAGGTGCATGATCGCTTCCCCGGAGCTGAGGCAGTCCTCTTCTTTCTCGGCCGAGATTGCATCCTGGGCCGAGCTGTTGGGAAGGCTCATGCCCATGGCTTCGATGGCGGACGCCATGGTATTCGCCGTATACATGCCACCACAGGACCCCGGTCCAGGAATGGCCGTTTCCTCAACGTTCTTCAGCTCAATATCAGAAACCTTGCCAGCCGAATGGCCACCCACCGCTTCAAACACAGAAATAATGTTCGTATGTCCCGGGCCGGGCTGAATCGTGCCGCCATAGATGAAGATAGAAGGGCGGTTCAACCGCGCCATACCCATCAGCAAACCCGGCATATTCTTGTCACAGCCACCGATCGCAATAATCCCATCATGACCCATACACCCGGAAACAGTCTCCAGACTGTCCGCAATCACTTCCCGGGAAACCAGGGAATACTTCATCCCCTCAGTCCCCATGGAGATGCCGTCAGAGATGGTCAGCACGTTATAAATAATGCCCTTGCCACCAGCCGCATCAGCCCCCTTGTTCACGTCTTCCGCAAGCTTGTTGATGTGCATATTGCAGGGCGTCACCATGCTCCAGGTAGAGCAAATCCCGATCTGAGGCTTGGCAAAATCCCCATCCTCAAACCCCACCGCGCGCAACATAGCCCGGCTAGGAGCCTGCTCAACGCCATCAACCATTAATTTAGAATGCTTACGTAAGTCCTTGTCAGTCATGAGAAATCCGAATTTTCTTAAGAAATAACTTGAAGTGTGTTTTTACTCTTTTCGGCGCTGGCAGCAGCGCCTCCGAGAAGGGCGCTACTATACAACAGGCCCACCGCAGTAGCCTACTTTGGGATGCTGCGCGGAGATCATTTTTAAATGAGAACCAACGAACTCAGAATTTTGCAGTAAGTTGAGGCGAGATGGGAAGCAGAGGCGCAATTCGAGACCGTGAGCAGCAGGGATGCTGCTCTCGAGCCCCCATGGAAGGGTTTACGGCGTGTCTCGAATTGCGCCTCTGCTTGCCATTTCGCTATGCACCAAACCCAATCTGCTCTTTCAAATCCCCAAAAACAGCAGATGAATATAATTAGATGATGATGTCCGAAAACGGCCATAAATTCACCCAATAAGGAGTATGATTGCTCCCATCAACCAAGGTGAGCAAATGAGCCCAAACAACCTCCTCAATCCAGACGATTACGAAGACGCCCGCCAGGCAAGAGACCCTCGCTTCGACGGCCGTTTCTTCGTCGGCGTGCTCACCACCGGTATTTATTGTCGCCCCGTGTGCCCGGTCAGGGTGCCAAAAAAAGAAAACGTCCAACTCTATCGCTCAGCGGCCGCAGCCGCAGCAGCCGGGTTCAGACCCTGCCTGCGCTGCCGCCCCGAATCGTCACCTGGCACACCCGCCTGGAGCGGTGCGTCCTGGAAAGTCTCGCGGGCGTTACAGCTAATCGACCAGGGCATGCTGGATGACGGTTCGGTGGAAGAGTTGGCCGCACAGCTCAACATTGGTGCTCGCCAGCTCAGTCGTTTGTTCCAGGAGCATCTGGGTGCGTCCCCGGTCGAGGTAGCACAAACCCGACGCCTGCATTTTGCGAAGAAGCTGCTGGATGAGACCGACCTGAATCTGTCGGAGATCTGCTTTGCGTCAGGATTCGGTAGCGTGCGGCGATTCAATGCCGTGTTCAATAAAATCTATGGCCGTTCCCCTAAACAGTTGCGGGAGCGAAGGCTCGCAAAACTACGACCAGCAGAGTCCGAGACTGAAAGTATTGATATCAAGCTCAGCTATCGGCCCCCATTCGACTGGCGGTCCATGCTTGCCTTCCTGGCTTACCGTGCAATCCCTGGCGTGGAAGCAGTCACCGATTCTAGTTACGCACGAAGCTTTGTTCTCGAAGGTGTGCAGGGCGATTTCCACGCCCAATTCGACCAGGGCGAGAATGAAGTGCATGTGCAAATACATTTCCCCCATACGCGCCAGCTCTACCATATTATCGACCGCATTCGCTCCCTGTTCGATCTAAGAGCCGACAGCGTATTGATTGAGCAGCACCTGGCCAAAGATACCCAGTTAAAACCCATGGTAAAAAAATTCCCGGGATTGCGCGTGCCGGGTTGCTGGGATGGTTTCGAAGTGGCCGTGCGCGCCATTCTGGGTCAACAAGTGACAGTGAAAGCCGCGTCCACACTGGTGTCCCGGATCGTCGATCGTCATGGCGATGCGTATGAATCAGTGGTTCCCGGACTGACCCATACCTTTCCCAACGCTTCGGTAATTCAACAGGCAGACCTGAGCGGACTGGGCATCGTGGGCCAGCGCATGGATGCTATTCAGGCCTTGGCAGCAAAGCTGGAGCAGGGCGAGTTAAGAATCGACTGTGGCGTCGATACTCAGGATTTTATTGATGCAGTCTGTTCGGTGAAGGGTATCGGTGAGTGGACCGCGCATTACATAGCCATGCGTGCCCTGAATGATCCCAACGCCTTTCCTCATTCAGATTTGATATTGCGGCGTGCGGCCGCCACTGACGGTGAAACCCTCACGCCGAAACAGTTGCTGGCAAAATCAGAAACCTGGCAACCCTGGCGTGCTTACACGGTGATCCTTTTGTGGCGTCATTACGGTTCTTTACAGCGACAATAATCCCTAGCAAATAGCGAAAACGACAATCCCAGACAATCAGTGCAAGGTGGCACCTATGACGACTTACTATCATTATTATCATTCACCTATCGGCAAGTTATTACTGGCTGGAGATGGAGAGTCACTGAATTTGCTGGGCTTTCCCGGCGGCTCCATGGCGCGCCGTCATGAGAAAAGCTGGATAGAGGATGCATCCAGATTCAAGCGTGTTATCAGGCAACTGGATGAATATTTCTCCGGTGACCGGCAGGACTTCGACCTTAAGCTTTCACCACAAGGCACCCAGTTCCAGCAACAGGTCTGGAGTGCCCTGCAGGAAATACCCTATGGGGAAACCTGGAGCTATGGCGAACTGGCCAGGCATATCGGCAAACCGAAGGCCTCACGGGCGGTGGGTGCGGCCAATGGCATTAATCCCATACCAGTCATCATTCCCTGCCACCGGGTGATAGGTGCCAACGGCAAACTCACTGGCTTTGGCGGCGGCCTGGAGACGAAATCTTTTCTGCTCAATCTCGAATCGGAGACCCGATCCCCTGGCCTGGGTTTCTCCTGAATCCGGTTGCATCAACGGGAACTCGTTGTCTGTCAGCTTGTCCGACATTAGGGGCCGGCAACAATCCAGCCAAGAGTTAATTGAGAAGAGTTAATGGGAAGGGTTAATGAATAGTGCAGGCAATCGGCGAAGACCGGGCGCTGCCTGAGTCGGGATCTCAATCTCCAGGCCAATGGCGGCTGCGCTTATTCGCAGTCGTGGCCAGCCTGTGTCTTCATATTCTGCTGATCACTGTGGCTCTCCGCTATGGTGAATTGAGTCTCTCGCCCGAATCACGGCCATCCATCACCATCGGTCTGGTGCCTGATAATCCCTTGGTGTTCGAGGCAGTTCCTGCCGAATCGGTAGACACCAACACCCCAGAAACCACGCAAGCAGAGGAAGCTGATGGCGCAGAAATTTCTGAGCCGGAGCAAGATCAACTGGCCGAGTTGGAGCAGGCAGTCGAGACTGAGGCAACTATTGAGGTCGTGGAAACAGCCGAAGTGGAACTGGAACCGGTTGAAGTGGAATCAACTGCGGCTGTTATCCAGGCTCCATCCATCACCAGCATCCTGAACACAGTGAATCAGAATCGCGAACAGCAAGAGGCTGAATCCCGAGAGTGGGCCAACACCTGCACAGAACTGCAGCGTGTAGCGGGTGTATTGGGCTGCCAGCAGGAGCAAAGACCAAACTATCAGGCGTTGGAGCAGGCGCCTGAGGCGCAGTCAGTTTACGAGTTTCACAATCCACCTGCTGAAATGAGCCGATCCCAGCGTGCACTGCCGACTATCGCCCGTAACAGTGCATTGCTGGCCGCAAACCTGGCCATGGCTGATGTTCCGAAGGGGCTTGCAGACCAGGTGATGGCCGAGGTGGAAGCAGGAATCAGTCTGTATTCCAACCGCGGCAATCCAACACTGGATGTTATGGACCGTATGGTCGACCAAAGCGCGGCAGCTCAAATTGCCCGCGAGTTGAACAGTCCCTGGGTTCAATTCCAGCGGCAGCAACTGAATCTGCGGCGCTACTCGAATCGTCAGGATTCACAAAGCGCGCAATCCTGCGGTTCAATTGGAATGCTGATACTGAAGCCTTCCGAGCTTGCGGGCTGCGTGTCACGGGGAAATGTCCCGGGACTCACGGTACCGCTGCAAATTGGTATCGAATTCTAGTTAGCAATTGGTGGGCATAAACAAGTCACATAAAAAGCTGAAAAAATTCAAGACAAAATAAAAACAGCACTATATAATTCGCGCACTTCAAATCTGGAGGTAAGGCCAATGATTCACCCGAATCTGACAAGATTACGTATTCAGCCAAGCAAGCTGGAAACCGTAACGGCCTGAGTCAATCAGCGGTAATCGCGCACTTCTCGCACTCTAAGCAGTAACCCAATATTAGTCGGCATCTCGCCGCAAGCGTATCGCCCGAAGTCTGTTGTTTGGCTGTCATAGACAGGCCAACTCATCTCGTTTGTGCAATCGGATTATGTCCGTTGCCATAATCCCTACTTATTGGTCCATTTATGACAACAGCAAAATTAAAAAGCGCCTGGCTTTTATTCAAACAGGCAGTCAAAGGCGATACTGATATCGATTACACCCAGGGCTCGATCGGCCGGGTGACCATACTTCTGGCCATTCCCATGATCCTGGAAATGGCCCTGGAATCGGTGTTCGCTGTCGTGGATATATTCTTCGTTTCGGGATTGGGTACCGACGCGGTAGCTACGGTCGGTCTCACCGAGGCAGTCATTACCTTGTTGTATGCACTCGCCATTGGTTTGTCCATGGGAGCCACTGCCATGGTGGCACGCCGCATCGGTGAGAAAGATCCGGCTGCGGCGTCGATCGCTGCCGGCCAGGTAATCTGGCTGGGCGTGTTCGTGTCGGTGGTGGTTGGCCTGATCGGCATCTTTTTTGCCCGTGACATTCTCATGCTGATGGGTGCCGATGAGGCAGTCATTGAAACCGGTGAGAACTACACCCGCATCATGTTCGGTGCCTGTTTCAGTATCGTGTTTCTGTTTCTGATCAATGCCATCTTCAGGGGTGCTGGTGATGCGTCAATCGCCATGCGTGCGCTGACACTCGCCAACGGCATCAACATCGTGCTGGACCCCTGTCTGATCTATGGCGTTGGCCCGTTTCCGGAAATGGGAGTCACCGGTGCGGCAGTCGCCACCAATATAGGGCGCACCGTCGGAGTGATATACGGGGCCTACTACCTGCTCAGCAAGCACGGGCGTATCCAGCTTCATCTAAAGGAGATGTACCTGCGGCTGGATATTATCTGGTCTTTGGTGAGGATTTCAGTGGGCGGTATTGCGCAATTCCTGGTGGCCACTGCAAGCTGGGTATTCCTTATGTCGATCGTTTCCAGCTTCGGCAGTCAGGCGGTAGCTGGCTACACCATTGCCGTGCGAATCGTCATGTTTAGCATCCTTCCCGCCTGGGGATTGAGTAATGCGACAGCAACCCTGGTCGGTCAGAACCTGGGTGCAGGCCTGCCTGACAGGGCAGAGCGCACTACCTGGAAGATCGCCCAATACAACGCGGGCTATATGGCAATCGCAGCGGTGCTGATGCTGCTGTTCACCCGGCCTATCGCCGCGTTCTTTAGCCAGGACCCTCAAGTGCTGGACTATGCCATGCAGTGCCTGGTTATTTTTGCCTATGGCTATGTGGGATGGGGCTTCGGCATGGCAGTCATTCAGGCATTCAATGGGGCTGGGGACACCATGACCCCCACCTGGATCAACGTGTTCTGTTTCTGGGTGGTACAGGTTCCCCTGGCCTATGTGCTGGCATTGAGCCTTGGTTTGGGGCCGGTGGGTGTATTCTGGGCTGTGTTTGTTGCCGACAACTTGAGCTGCATCGTGGGCATTGTGGTATTCCGTCGCGGCAGGTGGAAAACCCGCAGTGTCTGATGCTCAGTTCCCCCGCTCGCATTTTTTCAGGGCAGCATGCTACTCTCCAGTGCTGCCCGGTGCAGCCCGAAAACTTGTTGAGCGGGACTGGCCGGTCACGGGTTAGAATACAGCTACATTACAGATCAATGACTCACTAATGCAAAGTAGCCAACAACAAATTATCTCCCAAATGGATGACTGGCTGTCGGCCGGCAAGTCGGCCTGGTTGTGCACCATATTGAAAACCTGGGGCTCATCTCCCAGGCCTATTGGCGCCATGATGGCCTGTACGCTGGACGGCGAACTGGTGGGCTCTATCTCCGGCGGTTGTATCGAGGAAGATTTTCTCGAACAACTGCAGGATGGCAGTCTCAAGCAGCAGTTCGATGACGAAGGTGGCAAACCATTCAAGGTCAAGTACGGTGTAACAGCCGAAGAGCAGGCCAGGCTCAAACTGCCTTGTGGAGGGCAATTGCATGTATTGCTGGAATTCATTGAGCCGTCGGAATCCAACGCAGCGGTCTTTCGCCGCCTGAGAGAGAGCCTGGAAAATCACACTCTGGTCAGCAGAGTCGTCGATCTTAATAGCGGGGATATCAGCGTTGCCGATGAAAGCGGCGAGGATGCTGTTGTCATCGAAAATGGCAGTATGATTCACAGTCTCAGCCCCATGTATCGACTGTTGTTACTGGGTGCTGGTGATGTAGCGAAGTACGTTGCCGAGATGGCGTTGGCCCTGGAGTACGATGTTACCCTCTGCGATCCAAGGCCGAATTATCTGGACAACTGGCATGTGGAAGGCGTCGAAAAAACGTCGCGCCTGCCTGATGATGTGGTTCGAGAAAGCTATAACAATCCTTACAGCGGCATCATTGCCCTCGCGCATGATCCAAGAGTGGATGATATGGCGTTGATGGAAGCCCTCAAGACCGAAGCATTCTATGTGGGTGCCATGGGCTCTGAACGAACTTCCGCTGCACGAAGGGAGCGACTGCCGGAACTGGGACTAAGCAAGGACGAGATCGATATCCTGCACGCGCCCATCGGCTTTCAAATCGAAAGCAAGACTCCAGCCGAAATCGCCATTTCCATCATGGCGGAAGTCACGGCGAAACGACACGGCGCCTTAACTTCAGCCTGATCCTGTCGGTCTGTTATTTGGAAACTCGCAGTACGACGCTTTCCCTGCCATCTTTTTGTCGCGCAGCCTGATAGCTGGAGCATTCTTTGACCCGTTCCAGCCAGGCCAGGCATTGCTCATGCTCTTCGGTAATAAAATTTCGCTCGCGGGCAGATTCCATGGGGTAGCTCATCACGATATCGGCTGCGGTCAGATGGTCTCCCCCAAACCAGGGCTTTTCCGCCAGATCTTTCTCAGCCACTTCCAGTAACTTGTTCATGCGCGGCAGAATCATGCGGGATGAAGCCTGATTCAAGGCTGAGCTAACAATGGGTCGCATCCAGAACGGTACACGGGTTATCAGGATATTGAACACGGCTTCCATCAACATCAGCGGCATCATTGAACCCTGTGCGGCATGAAACCAGAACAGGTAGCGCGCCCTGTCTGTGTGTCCTGCAGCCGGGCGAAGCTGTTGTTCCGGCGTGTTGTCCAGAATGTAATCGGTAATGGCACTGCTCTCGGCCAGGCTCAACTCGCCATCGGTGATAACCGGGGCCGTGCCCAGGGGAGACAGCGCTTTGTACTCAGGAGGGGCCTGGTGGGTGGCTTTGTCTCGTTCGTAGATCTTGAGTTCGTATTCACAGCCAAGCTCTTCCAGCAGCCAGAGAATACGAAAGGATTGTGAGTACTCGAGATGATGCAGGGTAATCATGATTTTCCTTTAACTTAAGAATTTTTGGGAGTCGCTAAATGCAACCACCGACATGGAGTCGGTGGCTGGTTGTTATTGCAGTGGTGTTTTACAGCCCGCTGGCAATTGGCGAGGGGGCAGAGTGGCAAGCTGCTAGAAAGCCATGGGCTCTTCGTCATCCTTGCCCACCAGGGAAAGACCGCCGCTCTCATCTTCGTCATCCAGGTCTTCTTCCAGCTCCTCGCCAGTTTTGCCTTCGGCAAGCTGGATGCGCAGTCGCAGGTTGTTCTTGGAATCGGCATTCTTGAGCGCCTCCTCGTAACTGATCTTGCCACTCTTGTAGAGGTCAAAGAGTGCCGAGTCGAATGTCTTCATCCCTTGCTGTTCGGATTTCTCCATGACTTCCTTGATCTCCATGACCTTGCCGCCCTTGATCAGGTCACAGACACGGGGTGTGCCAATCAGGATTTCAATGGCCGCAGCGCGCTTGCCGTCGACTGTGGGGATCAGGCGCTGGGACACAAAAGCCACCAGGTTCAGTGACAGATCCAGAAACAGTTGTTTGTGGCGTTCATCAGGGAAGAAGTTGATGATCCTGTCCAGGGCCTGGTTGGCATTGTTTGCGTGCAGGGTAGAGAGACAGAGGTGGCCGGTTTCCGCGAAGGCGAGGGCATGTTCCATGGTTTCCTGGGAACGAATCTCGCCAATTAGAATGACATCTGGCGCCTGGCGCAGGGTGTTCTTCAATGCCTCTTCGTAGCTGTTGGTATCTACGCCCACTTCACGCTGGTTGACGATACAGCCCTGGTGCGGGTGGACGAATTCCACCGGGTCTTCGATGGTGATGATGTGTCCGTCGCTGTTCTTGTTTCTGTGGTCGATCAGTGCTGCCAGCGAGGTGGATTTACCGGAACCGGTACCGCCCACAAACAGGATAATACCGCGCTTGCTCATGATCAGTTCGGACAATACTGGCGGCAGGCCTAACGAGTCTGCACTGGGTATCTCGGTTTTGATGTTTCGGGCGACGATGCCCAACTCGCCGCGTTGCTGGAAGATGTTGACACGAAATCGCCCGATATCCGGGTCGGCCACCGCCAGATTCATCTCCGGGCTCTTCTCGAAGTCCTTGATCTGCTCTTCGTTCATGATCTGATAGGCGATCTTCTTGACCATGCCTTCCGGGAGCTTCTTGTCCAGCAGGGGTATCAATTTGCCGTGAGCCTTCATGCTGGGCGGCGCTCCGGTGGTCAGGAACAGGTCGGAACCGTCCTTCTCTATCATCATCTTGAGTAAGTCATTGAATCCCATATCAGTCTAACCTTTGTTACTGGCCGGCTCGGTATTTACCTGCCTGGCATTGTACTCCATTGATCTGCTTGCTGTTTTTGCGAATTGCTGGTCAGGGAGCTATTCGAATCGGCTCTCGGTATACCAGTTCACTTCCCTCGCGGTCTCGTCCACCTTGTCGGCTACGTCCAGTATAAGCGCGAACAGGGCCATGCGTACAAGTACGCCGTTATCAGTCTGGCGAAAAATGGCCAGGCTGGGGTGCTGATTGAGGTCATTGTCCAGTTCGTTGGCTTCTTCCCGGGAATCCCTGGGCAGAGGGTGCATGATGACCGTGTTGGGCTGGCAGTGGCGAGTGTAGATTGCCTGATTCAGGCGGAAACGACCTCGGTAGATGTCTGCTTCCAACTTGCTTTCAAATCGCTCTTCCTGGATGCGTGTCAGGTAGACGGTGTCATTGTCCTGTAATCCCGATTCCATGTCTTCGGTTTCTACTACCTTGTGTCCGGCGGCCTTGAGGTCTGACACGATGGCTGCAGGCATGCGTAGTTCGGCAGGTGAGATCAGGGTGAAGGTGATGTTCTTGTAGAGCAGCAGCAGTTGTGACAGGGAGTGGACGGTTCTGCCATGCTTGAGATCGCCTACCATGGCGATGTGCATGCCATCGATCTTGCGATTGTTGGAGTGTAGCTCCTTTCTGATGGTGTACAGATCCAGCAGGGCCTGGGAAGGATGCTCATTCGGCCCGTCTCCGCCATTGATGACCGGCACCCGGCTGGCCTTGGCAAACTCGGCGACAGACCCTGCCTGGGGATGACGCATGACTACCACGTCACTATAGCCGCTGATCACCCGGGCGGTATCGTACAGGGATTCACCCTTGGTAATAGAAGAAGACTTCACGTCGGTGGTTTCCCGCACGTCACCGCCAAGCAGGTTGAAAGCACAGCCAAAACTTACCCGGGTGCGGGTGCTGGGCTCGAAAAACATATTGCCCAGGATGGCGCCATCCAGTGCCTTGGATATGCGCAGTCGATGGGCGTAGGGTTCCATGCTGTCCGCAACCTGGAAGATCTGATCGATGTCATCTCTTTCAAATTGCGTGACGCTGATAATATGCGCGCCGCGAAATTCCATAACTGGGCTTGTTAATTCTTCCTGTTCTAAAAGCTGGCGGGGATCGTCTTGAATGAACCCTGTTTAATCCGGGAATACTACTACAAATGCGGTGTGCAGACGAATGAGAGCAGCTTGGGGTGGCGTGCTATGATCGAGATTCTGCTCCGCAATAGAACTGTGCAACATGGCAACGCCCAGTATTTACTGGTACGACTTCGAAACCTTCGGCAATGACCCGCGACGTGACCGTGCCAGTCAGTTCGCTGGCATCCGTACCGATGAGGACCTCAATATCATCGGCGAACCGCTGGTCATCTACTGCAAACCGGCAGATGATTTCCTGCCCAATCCCATGGCCTGTCTTATCACCGGGATTACCCCACAGACTGCTGCCGAGAAGGGGCTGGTAGAGGCAGATTTCTGCCAGCAAATCCTTGACCAGTTTTCACAGCCGCAGACCTGTGTTGCAGGCTACAACAGTATTCGCTTTGACGATGAGGTCACCCGGCAGCTTTTGTACCGGAATTTTCATGATCCCTACGAGCGGGAATGGAAGAATGGGAATTCCCGCTGGGACATTATCGATATGGTACGGTTGTGTGCAGCGACCCGGCCGGAAGGCATTGAATGGCCCAAAAAAGATGATGGCAGCAATAGTTTCAGGCTGGAGGAGCTCACTGCGGCGAACGGCATCGAGCATGCCGCAGCCCATGATGCCCTGTCTGATGTGCTGGCCACCATTGAACTGGCGAAATTAATCAAGCAGCAGCAGCCTCGACTTTATGATTACGTCTACAAGCTGCGTAACAAGAAACGTGTGCAGTCTGAAATCGACCTGCAGACGCGCAAACCCATACTGCACGTGTCCGTTATGTACCCGGCCAGCAAGGGATGCATGGCTCTGGCGATGCCGGTTAGCGCTCATCCCCAGAACAACAACGGGGTCATAGTCTATGACTTGCGCGAGGACCCTGCGGTATTTGAGGCGCTTTCCGAGGCAGAAATCAGGGAACGTTTGTTTACGCCCAGGGAGCAACTGGAAGAGGGAGTTCAGCGCATCCCGCTGAAAGTGCTGCATTACAATCGTTGTCCGGTTGTCACTTCACCTGCCGTATTGCCTCCGGAGCGGGCGGCAGAATTCGGCATCGACCTTGAGCAGTGCAGAAAGCACTGGGATACCCTGAACAACAATCCGCGCCTGCTGAAGAAGTTTCAGAATGTTTATCGGGCAGAACAAGCCATGCCGGAAACAGATCCTGACATGATGATCTACAGCGGAGGCTTTTTTAATGACCGGGACAAGGAGTTGATGCAGTTGTTGCGTGCCACTCCCGCTGAGGAACTGGCGAGGCTGGACCTGCCTTTTTCCGATTCCCGGCTTGGCGAGATGCTGTTCCGATACCGGGCACGAAACTATCCGGCGACGCTTTCTGTCGAGGAAGCACAGCGCTGGCAGGAATTTCGCATTGCCAGACTGAATGAAGCGGCACAGGTAGAGCGATACCAGGCGGATATGGAGCAAGCGCGTGAACTGGCAGATGAGTCTCAGCAGCAAGTGCTGGATCAGCTCGAGCAATACGTCAGTCACATTAGGAAAAGTCATGGTTGATACTGCTGTCGTATCGCGTTTGTCGGTCGTGTGAGCAGTTCTGTCATACTTGTTGTTTTGCCCAGACTTGTGGGTAAGGAAAGCTATCCCCGCTTGCCACTGC
This sequence comes from Gammaproteobacteria bacterium, assembly GCA_040218615.1. GTDB lineage: Bacteria > Pseudomonadota > Gammaproteobacteria > Pseudomonadales > Pseudohongiellaceae > UBA9145. The sequence continues at coordinate 81,184 of JAVJRC010000001.1, read as the reverse complement.
TAAGGGAGATGGGGAGAGACGAGGCAAGGTGCAGCTGTACACATTTGCTGCTGTAGACGCTACAATGCGCGCGCCTCACAGAGCTGTACAAACAGCATTCAATAAAGACAATAACACATTGTAAATAAAGGAATATTTTTGGATAAGTTCAAAGAGATCCGGCCTTATCTTGACGCAGAAATCCGACCGGTTCTCGACAGTCTGCTGGCTGACCAGGAGTTTCTGGGCAGCATTGCCCGCTTCTATTATCCGCGGCTGACCCGCCTGTTTCCCGACTTCGTGATGAAGCTTGCTGCGCGCAAGTTAAAGAGTCAGGTCAAGTCTGTGCATGATGTGAAAAGCATGCAGGACGTGATCGCGGAATACATGGACAAGATGATCCATGACACCACCACGGAGCTCACTCATTCGGGCATGGAAAATCTGAAAGATGGTCGTAGCTACGTCTTCATCAGCAACCATCGCGACATCACCATGGATCCGGCTTTCGTGAATTACATGTTGTATCACGCTGGTCACGAAACCTTGCAAATTGCCATCGGTGATAACTTGTTGAAGAAACCGTTCGTGACCGATTTAATGCGGCTCAACAAGTCTTTCATCGTCAGGCGTTCACTCAAGGGTAGGGAGTTACTCCAGGCACTGAAGCTGCTTTCCGAATACATCCATCACTGTATTGAAATAGGCCAGAACGTGTGGATCGCACAGCGGGAAGGGCGTGCCAAAGACGGTGTCGATCGCACCGATCCGGCATTGCTGAAGATGCTTTCCATGGGCCGACGAGACATACCGCTGTCCGCGAGCCTGAGACAATTGCATATTGTCCCGGTGTCAATCTCTTATGAATACGATGCCTGTGATGTGCTAAAGGCAGAAGAGCTTTACCAGATCGAGCAAACTGGCAGCTTTGAAAAAACCGATGCTACCGATATTCATAGCATCGTCACCGGAATGATTGGCTTCAAGGGAAAAGTGCATGTTGCTTTTGGCAAAGAGCTGGCTATTACCTCTGATGATCCGGATGTCATTGCCGCCCAGATCGACGAGCAGGTAATCTCAAACTACAAGTTGCATGATATGAACTACCTGGCGCTGGAACGATTGAAACAGGACGGTATGGTGCCGCTGCATAAAGTCAGGGATGTGACTGAAATGGAAAATATAAGCAGGGCGTCGCGCAAGAAATTTGAAAAGCGACTTAAGTCGGTAGATTCCAATTTGCAGAAGTTCTGGTTACTTAGTTACGCCAACCCGGTGATGAGCAAGCTGGAGTTCTCTCCTTCCAAGCCCGAACCCATATCAGAAGAGACGCTGTAGGTTTTTCTCCAAGCGCTCAGCCAGAGCCGCTTTCTTATCTTTCTCAATCGGCCCCAGGCAAAGGGACGTAAGCCGGGATCGCTGGACGAACTTGCTGTTCTCAGCCAGATCTTGTTGAGCCTGACCAAACTTCTGCTGCAACTGGGCAAGCTGTAGCTCCATCCGGCGTGGCTGGTCTTCTTCGGGGGAGCTTGCGTTGGCTCGAATCTCTGCCTGAATGCAGAGCTCACGAAAGGCAGTTTCCGCTTTGTCGGCCGCTGAATTGGCATCGGCAGGCTTGTCATAGCGACGCAATTTCTGCATGCGTTCCTGCAATAATTCGCCGCACTCTTTATCAGTACTCTTGATCAGCTCCCGCCATTCTGTGTCATTGATAGCATCCTGAACCCCGGCTATGTCGGCTTCCTTTCCGGCAAGTATCCGGGTTTCCAGATCCGAAAGGTAGGCGTCACAACGCTGCAGTTGCTCCAGTTGGGCCTGGGTTTTCTTGTCGGGAAGGACTTTGAATCGGGTGTCCAGTCTGCGTTTCAGGCCATTGAACTGATCCCGAACCTTGGCTCTTTGCTTACCGGGAAGTTGATCCAGGGCAGCGGTAAAGTTTTGTTGTAGTTGCTGATATTGTTTGCGCTGTTCTCTTAATTCTTCATCTGTGAGTTTCAACATGGACTCCAGATCTTTCAACACGGGCTGTGCTTCATCACGTATGTTCTTGTTGCCGGTTTTACCAGTGTCGGATCTTCGGGGTTTTTGATTCTTGTTGGGAGTAGAGAATATCTCATCACAGATGCTGCGAAATTTCTCCCAGTGCTTCCTGTCTTCCTTGTATGAGCCTGCCCCGATCTTTTTCCAGTCCTGTTGCAACTGTTTGGCCGTATTCATGGCCTCCTGACGGTCTTCTGATTTCAGTAGCTGTTCGGCCTGCGCTATAAGCTCCATCTTGGCCTGGGCACTCTTCCTGACAATTGACTTGCGTATCTTGCGCAGCTTGTTGATGGCTGAATAAAATCGTTTCTGTAGCGGCTTGATCTTGTTGCGGTCGACGGGAGCATGTTTTTGCCAGGTTTCATCGGCCTGTTTTAGAATCTTGTTGAGGGAACTCAGCTCCGGCTCATTGTCCGTGGCAGTCTCAATCTGTTTTTCCAGCTCTGCACAAAGTTCTTTTCGCGCATTGAAGTTGCTGACCAGTTCCTGTTTGCGTTGTTTGAAGTAATCCTTGCAGGCTTCGCTTGCCTTGTCTGAGGCTTGTTTGAATTGTTGCCACAACTCATCATTCTGGTTAGAGCGGCCGAGCTTTTTAAACTCTTTGTGCAATTTGTTGATGTGGCCACTTTTGTCGGCAGCATGCATCTCTGTTTCAGCCAGTTTTTCCATCTGCTGCACCAGCTCTTTTTTCTTTTCTGTGGCAGCAAAAATTCTCCAGTCACGTAACTCGGTGATCTTGGCTTTGAATGGCGTGAATAGTTCCTGTAGTGAGTGTTTGACTTCGCCCGTGGTGTTATTGAAGTTAGATTGAATCTTGTCCCAGGTGGAGAGCGCTACCTGGGACTGTCCATCCTCAATGGCTTTTTCCATCTGCGTAACCAGCTCTTTGGTTTGCGTACTCAGGTTTTTCTGATGCTCCTGGTTCTCGGCAAACCTGGCTTGTAGCTCACCGCGGAGAGCTTCCGCTTTTTTCAGCATGCTCTCATCGGCGGCATCAATAAATTTACGAACCCGATTCAACTTGTTTTCGAAAGTGACCAGCGGAACGGTGTTCTTGAAGCTGAGTGAAGGGAATTGGGATTCCAGCGTTGCTATTTCTGCGCTGACATTCAGCTCGGCTGGCTTGTTGCCGGCAGCCTTTTCAATCTGCACTGCATTGTCACCCGCAGCATCCTTGTCGGGTTTGGCGGTAGAAGTCGATTGGTTTTCAGCAGCCTGCTCGTCTGACTTGGCCTCAGCGGGCATTTCAACTGGCATTTCAATTGATTCGAGCTTGGATTTGGAAGATTCTGCTGCCATTGTCTACACTGCCTGCCAGGAGGCAGGATAAATACCACTACAAGAAGACAGGATTCTAGCAGAACTTATTCCATTTAGTTGCCTATTGCGGAAATTGGTAGTGGCTTAGTTTGAAAGTGTCACCGGCTTAATCAGGATGAGGAATCGCTTCGTCTGTTTCAGGACCGTGAGCAGCAGGGATGCTGCTCTCGAGCCCCCATGGGTGAGACCGAGCGTTTTGCAAGCGAAGCTTGCAGCGACAGACGAACGACGCCGATCTGTGATCGGCGGCTGGGCCGGGTTTACGGCGTGTCCTGAAACAGACGAAGCGATTGCTCGTCCGACCAACCTCGGTATTCAATTTCAAACTAAGCCACTGCCCAAAATTTCGGCGATTGCAGGGGAGTCCGCTCGATCAATTGTCCGGAGAGCACCAGTTTGCCTCTACCACTGCAAGTATGTGCTCTTACAAAGTGGCTTGCTTGTATAATCATGTAGTCGCCATAGGCTCGCCAGAACCGCCATCGTCAGGATTTTTATGCTCAAGGACACCATCAAGGAAACGATTCAGTCCGGCTATCGACAACTCATAGATTCTCGCGAGCTCACGCCTCGATACGGCCAACGCCAGATGATCGCCGAGATCGCCAACACCCTTGCCACTGCGGAAAAAGAGAGCGAAGAGGCGGGGCCGATCTGTGTGATTGAAGCTGGCACCGGCACAGGGAAGACACTGGCTTACCTGTTAGCTGCGATTCCTCTCGCCCAGGCCAAGGAACTCAAGCTCATCATTGCCACTGCTACCGTTGCCTTGCAGGAGCAGGTAGTGCTCAAGGATATTCCTGAAATCCTTGCCGGCTCCGATCTTGAATTTACCTACACCCTTGCCAAAGGCCGGAGTCGCTACCTTTGCCTGGCGCAGTTGGACAATCGTTTGCGGCCAAACGACAGCTTGCAGGCAATGCTGGAGTTGTTTGGAGAAGAATTATCTGAGGACAGCGGAGAACACCTTGGTCTCTATCAGGAAATGCTGGAGGCACTCAGCGAAGGTCGCTGGCAGGGAGACCGGGATGACTGGCATGCGCCACTGCCGGATGTGGCCTGGAAACCTCTAACGGTGGACAATTCACAATGCCTCGGTTCCCGCTGCAGTCACTTTCGCCAATGTTATTTTTTTCGGGCCAGGGATGAACTCGACAGGGCTGATGTGATTGTGAGCAATCATGATCTGGTGTTGTCTGATCTGGCCCTGGGTGGCGGTGTCATCCTGCCGGGGCCTGAATCGAGCATCTATGTTTTCGACGAGGCCCACCACCTCCCCATCAAGAGCAATAACCATTTTGCCAATTTCGCCAGAGTTCGCAGTACGCAGGTCTGGCTGGACCGGGTTCAGGATATGTTTCGACGCCTGGTCAGCGATGATTTCCTGGCAGAAGAAGTGGAACCCCAGGTGGGTCAGCTTAAAGACCAGTGCCATGAATCACTTGAACAGTTGTGGGCACTGTTGCAACAAACTCTCGATCAAGAGGGGGAGCTGGACAGCTATGGCACCCGCGCACAGCTGCCGTTCAAACTTGGGCGGGTGCCCCAGGCCATTCAACAAAGTTGTGAAAATCTTACTCAGTATTTTCAAAGCCTGGCCAACAAGCTGAACAATGCTGGAGAGGAACTGAGCGAGATCACTGAACAGGCTGCTGATCTGGATGAAAAAGAAAGGGCTGAGCAGCTATTCCCCCTGGTGGGCAGTATGCAGAAGCGCGCAGAAGCAACTGCAAATCTGTTCCTCAGTTTTTCCAGGCCAGACTCGGACGACTCTGCGCCGTTCGCCCGCTGGCTAAGTGTCAACGCCAATGAAACTGAAAGTGATATCGGCATGTCTGTCAGTCCCGTGCTGGCAGCGCAGAATTTGCAGGAGAGTCTATGGTCCAGGTGTGCCGGTGCCGTGCTCACTTCGGCCACGCTCTTCGCATTGGGGAGCTATGATGTGCTGGCCATGCGTGCGGGCTTGCCTGAGCACACCAGATATTTGTCCATCGCCAGCCCGTTTGATTTCGCCAATGTGGCGTCCATCCATGTGCCAAAGCTGAATTGCGACCCCTCGGATTCCGCGGCCCACACCCAGGCCATCCTGCGCGCGCTTCCCAGGATTCTGGAGAAGCCGGTGGCGGCGTTGATGTTGTTTTCCAGTCGACGACAAATGCAGGATGTCATGGCAGAACTGCCGGATGACCTTGGCGAGCTTGTACTCTGCCAGGATGACTTCCAGAAGGCACAGCTGCTTAAATATCATCGGCAGCGAGTCGATGAGGGCAAGGGGAGCCTGATTTTCGGCCTGGCCAGCTTCGCCGAAGGTGTCGACCTTCCTGGCAAATACTGTACCCACGTATTGATCGCCAAAATTCCTTTCGCGGTGCCCAGCGATCCCATTGAAATGACACTGGCCGACTGGGTGGAAGAGCAGGGGTCCAATCCGTTTACTACCCTGGCGGTTCCCGATGCTGCTTTTCGTCTGCTTCAGGCCAGTGGCCGCCTGTTGCGGAGCGAATCAGACTCGGGACGGATCACCCTGTTTGATGAACGAATCATCAACAAGTTTTACGGCAAGCAAATCATGAATTCCCTGCCGCCTTATCGTCGTGCATTCTTTAGTGAGGAATATTAGGAGTTGTGCGTAAGACTGTTTCCTGGCCGCGCTACTTCTGACGCTGGGCGAGCAGGTAAGCGGCCACCGCGCCGATCACGCCGCCAGCCACGGCTGCCATCCATACATTACCGAATGCGGGTCCCAGGCCCAGCCCAATGACCAGACCCGCGGTGATGCAGAGAGCATAGGTGCCTTGAATCGACTGCTTTCTTTTTTTCTTGCCTGGTTTCTTGTTTGACATGCACGCACCCCGCTAGTGAGAGTGTTATTTAAAGACCCTCTGCATTAATCAGAGAGTCCCTAATTCATTCTGCGGACCGAATAAATCACTGTGTTCGCTGAACCAGCCTGCAAGGGATTAACCGCGCTGGCACCAATCTGGTCTGCTATCTCCATCCCTTCGACCACCCTGCCAATAACAGTGTAGCGACCGCTCAACCATTCGGCATCACGCAAGGCAATAAAAAATTCCGGGCCATTGCGGTTGGGGCCATCATTAGCCAATCCCAGGGTACCGCGCATGATGCCACGGGTAGCAAACTGGTTCTGATACTGATAACCCTCAATTTCATACAGGCGCATGACGGTGAGTGCCTGCAGATCTTCCGCCACATCGTACTGTTGTTCAGTCAACTTGGACAAGCTATCTATGTTCCGTTGCGCATAAAGTGGTTGCAGAATGCGATCGGCGAATTCTGTCTGGTTGCCTACATTGAGCATGGGATTGACGGAACCGTCAACTGACAGGATAGGCTCCCGGTCCAGGCCCAGTGCACTGGCATTGATTTCGTCATCCAGTAACTGATTGGGCCTGCCCAGTGGATGTAACAGGTAGGACCCGGCCTGGATAACAAAGCCAGGAATGACGCGATGAAAGGGCACTCCTTCATAGTAACCCGGAGTGAATCCCCGGTTTTCGATACCATCAAATGAGTCAATGCTTCCCTCGGCAATGGCAATGAAGTTACTCACGTTGGCGGGGGCTTCTGTGGGAAATAACTCGAGATAGATGGGGCCGGCAGAGGTGGTCACCAGCAACAGTGGGTTGGTTTGATCCTCCATGGCTGTCCTTGCGCTGAGCAGATCAGCCTTACTCGGGAATGCCACGACCATCATCAGAGCAGCCAACAAGAAAGACCATTTGCCGGCAGCAGTGGAGAAATTAATCGTGTGCGTTTTCATTGAGCCTGATTTTAGGACCTTGCAGCGGACTTAAGCAAATGTGCTTTGAAGCTGAATTAAATCCTGTGGAGTATCGATGTCGGACAATACACCTGGATCTTCCACAGGTAAGCGATGGACTGCGCCAGTGTGCTGCCTGATTATTTCCCGGCCGCCGCTGTCACCACTCAGATTTCCCAGTTCAGCAAAGAAATCGCTGCCAAAACATACCGGGTTTCCGGACTTGCCTTCGAAGCAGGGAATGGTGATGTGATCCGGCCGGGCGTGTTCACTGATGCACTGGTACGTGCCTGGTTCGATAAACGGCATGTCGGCAAGGCAGATGAGACAGGCATCCCAGTCGCCCACGTGGCTCATTCCATAGGCCAGACTTGCTCCCATGCCTTGACTGGCATCGGGAAACACGATCAGTTCGGGCGCGTCTGTACTCAGTTCCTGTTTCAGCTCAGGCCGGGTGATCACCCTGATGTCTGCCACCACCTGTTGTAGCTGTGCCAGAGTCTGGGCGAACACTGTCTTGCCATTATTCAAGGGAGCGAGCAGCTTGGCATCGCCAAAGCGATTGCTAAAGCCTGCCGCGAGCAATAGTGCACCTACTGGTTTGTTCATCTGGGCAGTCTAGCAACTGCTTCTGTCATAAAAAAGCAGGAAGATAGATGGTGAGAGAACGAAAAGAGAAAGAGAAAAAGAAGTTGCCACCGAAGTGGCAACAAATTTCTGGCTTGCTAATAAAACAGATAACTAGTGCAGGGTCTTGCTGGTCTTTCGGATCGGATCAGCAGTTTCCTGCTGCTTGATTTCAACCACGAAGCTTTCGCTATTGGCATTGCTGCCTTTATTTGTAGTGCCCGCTTCAGCTTTCTGCTCTTCCCTGGCCGGCTTCGGCTCGGCAGTTTCAGCCGCTAGCTGTTGTTCGAGTTCAGCCGCGTGGGCTTCCGCCTGTGCCTGCAACTGTTCGCTCAGGTGCTGCCGCAGGCGGTTCACTACGCTGGTCATGACCTCAATGGTCTGGCTCAACTGATCGAGCGTGAGTAAGGTTTTCTCAGGATCGTTGTCTGAATGCTTTTCTTCGCTCATATTCCGTACCCCTCTCGATCGGTACTACTCAGGCCAGGTCGATGTCGGTTTGCTCTTGTCATATCAATCCCAGGACAGGGCGCCTCCGGTTTGATATTCGATGACCCGAGTCTCGAAGAAGTTCTTTTCTTTTCGAAGATCCATGATTTCTGACATCCATGGAAACGGATTGGATACACCCTGAAACTGCTCGGGCAAACCAATCTGTACCAGACGACGGTTGGCAATAAACTGCAGATACTCTTCCATCATCGCCGCGTTCATACCCAGAACACCGCGGGGCATGGTGTCACGTGCATATTCAATTTCCAGTTGCGTGGCCTGAAGAATCATTTGCGTGGCCTGTTCTTTCATGTCGTCGGTCCACAGGTGAGGATTCTCCAGCTTGATCTGGTTGATCATGTCGATGCCGAAGTTCAGGTGCATGGACTCGTCACGCAGGATGTACTGAAACTGTTCGGAGGTGCCGGTCATCTTGTTGCGGCGACCCATGGACAGAATCTGGGTAAAGCCACAATAAAAGAAGATACCTTCCAGGCAGCAGTAAAAAGCAATCAGGTTTTTCAACAGGTCCCTGTCGGTATCCGGTGTGCCGGTGTTGAAATTGGGATCGCTCAGGGACTGGGTGTACTTGAGTCCCCAGGAAGCTTTCTTCGCCACCGAAGGAATCTCGTGATACATGTTGAAAATTTCACCTTCGTCCATACCCAGTGATTCAATACAGTACTGATAGGCGTGGGTGTGAATGGCTTCTTCAAAAGCCTGGCGCAGGATGTACTGGCGGCATTCCGGATTAGTGATCAGTCGATAGATCGCCAGCACCAGGTTATTGGCCACCAGTGAGTCTGCGGTAGAGAAGAATCCCAGATTGCGTTTGACGATGAGTCGCTCATCTTCGGTGAGTCCGCCGGGTGTCTTCCACAACGAGATATCCGCGTTCATATTGATCTCTTGCGGCATCCAGTGGTTGGCACAGCCATCCAGATACTTCTGCCAGGCCCAGTCGTACTTGAAAGGCACCAACTGGTTCAAGTCGGCACGACAATTGATCATGCGCTTGTCGTCAACGGCGACTCGTGCAGCCGTGCCTTCCAGCTCTTCCAGGCCGGCAGTGACGTCCAGTTCTTCCAGTTCTTCCTTGGCCTGCTCCAGCGCACTGGCATTGGCCTTTTCGACCGTGGCTTCGATGTTGGATTCGAAGGAGCTATCCTGAACCGGGGGCCTGGCCACAGGTTCTGCTTTTACCGTGGGCGTTGCCGGGGTAGCAGGTGCTGCTGCGGACTCAGCTTGTTTGGCTTCCTTCAACGCTTCCAGGTTTGGCACATTGGCCTTATTGTTGGGTGCTGTTTCTTCCTGATGAAATTCATCCCAAGACAACATATTACTTACCTCTAAAAATCTTGTTTCTTATTAATAAATTTAATTGAGAAATTCGTTTGCTTAACTAAATCCCATTCAGCTTACTGACAGGCTTCGCAATCCGGGTCGTCCAATGAGCAGGCCATTGGCACTGCTGCGGGTTCGTTCCCTCCGGATGAGACCTTGTTCAGGCTGTTGTCCGACACAGTTGACTTCTCTGTGGTGGTGGCGGCCAGGGCGCGGAGGTAGTAGGTGGTCTTCAAGCCACGCAACCAGGCCATGCGGTAAGTGATGTCCAGTTTCTTGCCGCTGGCACCTGACAGATACAGATTCAGTGACTGGGCCTGGTCGATCCACTTTTGCCGACGACTTGCCGCATCTACCAGCCAGCGAGGTTCCACTTCAAATGCGGTGGCATAGATGTGCTTGATGTCGTCGGGTACCCGATCGATACGCTGAACGCTGCCCTCGTAGTATTTGAGGTCATTGACCATGACTTCATCCCACAGGTCGCGTTGCTTCAAATCTTCCACCAGGTAAGGGTTCACCACGGTGAACTCACCGGAGAGGTTCGATTTCACGTACAGATTTTGATAAGTGGGCTCGATGGATTGAGAGATCCCACAAATATTGGCGATGGTCGCTGTCGGCGCAATGGCCAGACAGTTGGAGTTGCGCATGCCGTGTTGCTTGATGCGGTCGCGCAGGCTCGCCCAGTCCAGACGCTGGTCCAGATTCACATCCAGATACTCGTCTCCGCGGACTTCTTTCAGTTTGCGCAGGGAATCGATCGGCAGGATGCCCTGGTCCCAGAGAGACCCGTCATAGGATTCGTACTTGCCACGCTCCTGGGCCAACTCATTGGAGGCGCTCAGGGCGTAATAGCTGATCATTTCCATGGCCACGTCGGCGAACTCAACGGCCATGTCTGAGGCATAGGCGATGCGCTGCTTATAGAGGGAATCCTGAAAACCCATGATGCCCATGCCCACTGGGCGGTGCTTCATGTTTGAGTTCTTCGCCTGCTCCACCGAGTAGTAGTTGATGTCGATGACGTTATCGAGCATACGAATCGCAGTGGTGATGGTCTTCTTCAGTTTTTCTTCATTGAGACCATTCTCATCCACATGGTTCACCAGGTTGACAGAACCCAGATTGCAAACCGCTACTTCATCGGCACTGGTGTTTAGTGTAATTTCTGTGCACAGATTGGATGAGTGGATGGTGCCCACATGCTGTTGTGGTGAACGCACGTTGCAGCTGTCTTTGAAAGTGATCCACGGGTGGCCGGTTTCAAACAGCATGGACAGCATCTTGCGCCACAGATCAGCGGCCCGTACGGTCTTGTAAGGCTTGATTTCTCCGGCGGCTGCCTTGCGTTCGTAGTTTTCGTAGGCGCGCTCGAATTCCTCACCATGCAGGTCATGCAAATCAGGCACGGTGTTCGGTGAGAACAGTGTCCATTCCTGATCATTGAAGACCCGCTTCATAAACAGATCGGGAATCCAGTTGGCCGTGTTCATGTCATGGGCGCGACGTCGATCGTCACCGGTGTTCTTGCGCAGCTCCAGAAATTCTTCAATGTCCAGGTGCCAGGTTTCCAGATAGGAACACACGGCGCCTTTTCGCTTGCCGCCCTGGTTGACCGCCACGGCGGTGTCGTTGACCACCTTGAGGAAGGGGACTACGCCCTGGGATTTGCCATTGGTGCCCTTGATGTGAGCACCGAGCGCCCGGACCGGAGTCCAGTCATTGCCCAGACCGCCAGCCCATTTGGACAGCATGGCATTGTCACGAATCGCGGAGTAGATACCGAACAGGTCATCGGGCACTGTAGTGAGAAAACAGGAAGAAAGTTGGGGTCGCAGGGTGCCGGAGTTAAACAACTGCGGCGTGGACACCATGTAGTCAAAGCTGGAGATCAGGTCGTAAAACTCGATCGCTCTCTCTTCTTTATTGTCTTCTTCCGCAGCCAGGCCCATGGCGACTCGCATGAAGAACACCTGTGGGAGTTCGAAGCGGGTATTCTCGCTATGAATAAAGTAGCGGTCGTACAGGGTTTGCAGACCCAGATAGGTAAATTGCTGGTCACGCTCTGCCTTGAGTGCCTGACCCAAAACTTCCAGATTGAAGTCCAGCAGGTGATCGGACAGCAGGCCCAGCTCCACACCTTTTTCGATGTAGGGTTTCAGTGTGGCCGCATAGCGATAGTGCATTTCAGACTGGGTGGCGGAATCGGCGATGCCGAGAAAGCTCAGGGCTTCTGCACGCAGGGTATCCATCAGCAGACGGGCGGTCACATAAGAATAGTTAGGATCTTTTTCTACCATGGTGCGCGCGGTCATCACCAGGGAAGTACGCACGTCTTCCATCTTTACGCCGGGGTAGAGATTCTTCAGGGTTTCTGCATAGATGCTGTCGGCAGAAACATCGGTCAGGCCTTCGCAGGCTTCATCAATAACCGTACGCAGACGCTGGGTGTCCAGTGGGCCCTGCTCACCGTTATCCAGGGTGACCATGATTTCCGGTTCGGTGGGCTTGTTCGATTCCTGCTTCTGTTGGCGCACGCGAGACCGCTCGGCGCGGTAGATCACATAGCTGCGCGCGATCTTGTGTTCGCCGGTGCGCATCAACGCCAGTTCGACCTGGTCCTGAATGTCTTCTATATGAATAGTGCCGCCTGAAGGCATCCGGCGTTTGAAGATATCTGAGATCTGCCCGGAAAGTTGTTCCACGGACTCATGAATTCGGGTAGATGCTGCGGCGTTGCCGCCTTCAACAGCTAAATAGGCTTTGGTAATCGCAACAGCAATCTTGGACTCGTCGTAGGCAACCACAGCACCATTGCGCTTGATGACGCGAAGTTGACCGGGGGCAGTGGAAACCGGAGTGAGTGAATCGTCTTTGCTGGGTTTGGCGGCACGGGGGGACTCCCCCACAGGTTGGACATCAGTCTGCATTTATTAATTACTCCAGAATTTTGTATTTACTACAGGCCTTTGCTGGCCTATTTATTGTTGGATCGCTGCAATCTCAATTGCGGGTCTTTTGCCAGACCCTGTTCGACCCTTTTAACTTGAACAACGCAATGCGATCTTGCTTTGGCAGAGGTGCTTCAGGTTAGCTAACTCTTGCTGTTCCCTGCGCGGTCAGCAATAAACTGCTTGCCTCTTTAGCCTCTACTTGCCCCTGCCCACCAGCTATCGGAATTGAAATCCGTGCTTTTTGCGGCGAGTTAAACCCCGTCTGGTCATAACCGGTGGTGCAACCCGTTACTCTGGGCTGACCTGCCGATTACCAGGCAGTTTTTGGGCCATACACTATATATTGTGTTTTTGGGTCCGGACTTTAGTATTAATTCGGATTAATTTCGCGTATTGCGAGTTTCCTGGACAAAACCAGAAAAATCTCCGAGATCCGGCGTTTCTTTGTGGGTTTCCATCAAGCACTTTTCTTCTTATTTGATCGCCTCACTCGCAGAAGAGTGGGAGATTTGCCTATTTAACCCAGGCTGGATTGACAGCAAGACAAGCCCTTGATTTATGCCCGGTCACTACAATATATAGACAAGCCATAAACAGACGACACAAGATAATGCGGTTTGCATGGAGATGCAAGGGATTTTCCTGTGGGTTTGCTGTGGATTAATTGTGAGAGCCGGTGGAAAATTTGCAGCGAGCTCAGCGGCTTAGAAAAAACCGGCGCTGGCCTCGGCGGTAGTCACGAAGCTTGTGGGTAGAAGCGCCTTAACGAGCGTCAAAAATCGGCTAATGAGTCAAAAAATTGGCAATTTCGGCCCACACTATATCTTGTGTTCCTGAAAAATCGCCGATTGGGCCTTCCCGGCCGCTTTTTTGGCTTAATCCAGCAGATATTCCAGCAGCGCTTTCTGGCTATGCATGCGGTTTTCCGCTTCATCCCAGATCACGCTCGCGGCATCTTCCATCAGCTCGGCACTGACTTCTTCGCCACGGTGCGCTGGCAAGCAATGCATAAACAGCACGTTGTCCGCCGCAATCGAAAGCAGGTTGTGGTCGACAACGAAACTGGCAAAGGCTTCCTCGCGCAGTTGCTGCTCCTGTTCCTGGCCCATTGAAGCCCAGACATCGGTGACCACCAGATCAGCTCCCCTGGCGGCAGTCACGGCATCGTTGCTCAGCTGCACCCTGTCACTGTGTTGCGCCAGCAGCTCGGCATTGGGCTCATAACCTTCCGGGCAACCGATGTGTAGTGAGAAATCGAATACCTCGGCGGCATTGATATAGGACTGGCACATATTATTGCCATCCCCGATCCAGGCCACTTTGGCCCCACGAATATCCCCACGATGCTCCATGAAGGTCTGCACATCCGCGAGAAGCTGGCAGGGGTGAAAATCGTCGCTCAGCGCATTGATAATCGGCACCCGTGAGTACTCGGCAAACAGTTCCAGGTTGCCATGGGCATAGGTTCGGATAGCCAGGCAGTCCACCATTCTGGAAAGCACCCGGGAAGCATCTTCCAATGGCTCGCCACGACCCAGTTGCGAGGTAGTGTGGGAGACAAACAGCGAATGTCCATCCATTTGTGTCATGGCGACTTCAAAGGCCACACGCGTACGCGTCGACGACTTCTCGAAGATCAGTCCCAGGGTCTTTCTGGACTGACTCTTGACCAGAGTGGGATCTTTCTTTAACTCACTGGCCCGTTTGACGATGGCCAGGACGTCACTGGCCGGCAGGTCTTTCAAAGTCAGAAAATGTTTTACCGTCATCTCGTTACTTTTAATCTGGTTAGTTTGAACACAACCCCAAAAACAAAAAGGGTAGCTCGCGCTACCCAGTGTTAGTAATGCATTTTAACGGCTTCTGCCACACCGGGCAATTGTGTTCCTGGCTTCAGCCTAACACGCAATTGAGTTTCTGAACGGGCAGTGGTTCAGTTTGAAAGTTTCACTGGCCCATTCAGGATGAGAGAGTGTTTAGGTAGTGAGGGACCGTGAGCAGCAGGGATGCTGCTCCCGAGCCCCCATGGATGGGTTTACGGCGTGTCCCGCACTACCTAAACACTCTCTCATCCGATCAACTCCAAAAGCCAGTTTCAAACTGAACCACTGTCCCCCATGGCATTGCGCAGACGCAGCGTTTACAGCATGATCTCACGTATACATGAACCCCATTGAACTAAAACTCTTCGCCAGCCGTGTCTCAGCCATCTGTGATGAGATGGGCCTGGTACTCAAGCGCACCGCATTCTCACCCAATATCAAGGACCGCCTGGATTTTTCCTGCGCCCTGTTTGGGCCAAAGGGTGAATTGTTCGCCCAGGCCGCACACATTCCCGTGCACTTAGGCAGCATGGCATTCGCCATGTCCTCTCTGGTGAGCCTGCGCCAATGGAAAGAAGGTGACATGATGGTGGTCAATGATCCCTATCTCGGTGGCACGCATCTGCCTGATGTCACCCTGGTGGCACCCGTGTTCCACGAAGAGCAGGAAGAGCTGTTGGGCTTTGTGGCCAATCGCGCCCATCACGCCAATATTGGCTGCGACACGCCTGGTTCCATGCCGGTTTCACAATCACTGGAAGAAGAGGGCATCATCATCGCGCCCACCATGCTTTATGAAGCGGGGGAATTGCAGCAGGACTGTTTGAAGCTGTTGGGGCTTGAATCCGGCCAGCTCAGCGGAGACATCGCCGCGCAAGCCGGTGCCAATCAAATCGGTGTTGCCCGACTGCGCCAACTGGTTGCACGCACCGGAGTTGTCGACTATCAGAGCGGCATGGAAGAGCTCAATGACTATGCCGATCGCATCACCGCTGCGGCGCTGGAAGCGCTGAGCACGGGTGAGTTCGTGTTCGAGGACTTTCTCGATGACGACGGATTTGGTAGTGGAGAAATTCTGCTGCGGGTGAAACTCACCATTGCCCATGATGAAGTCTTTCTGGACTTCAGTGGCTCCGCCCCCATGGTGGCTGGCAATCTCAATTGTCCGGAATCAGTAGTGGCCGCGGCCGTCTACTACTGCTTCCGTTGTCTGTTGCCGGATGAATCACCGGCCTGTGCAGGGCTGTTTCGTCGTATTCACATCAAGACGGAAAAAGGTTCAGTGCTGAATGCAGAAAGACCCGCCGCAGTGGCCGCCGGAAACGTGGAAACCTCGACCAGGCTGGTTGACCTGGTATTCGGCGCCCTGGCCCAGGCATTGCCAGAGCAAATTCCGGCGGCGAGTCAGGGCAGCATGAACAACATCGCCGTGGGCGCCATCGATGAGGCAGCAGGAACGCGCTGGGATTATTACGAAACCCTGGCGGGTGGGTTGGGTGGTGGCCCTCGCTTCCCGGGTCTGGACAGTGCCCACAGCCACATGACCAACACCCTCAACACCCCGGTGGAAAGCATCGAGATGCACTATCCCTTGCGAGTCAGGCACTACGCCATGCGGCAGGGTAGCGGCGGGGCGGGTAAACATCGCGGTGGACACGGCGTGGTTCGTGAGTATGAATTTCTCGAGCCAGCCCAGCTTAGCCTGCTCACTGAACGCCGGGTACACACACCCTGGGGTCTCAACGGTGGCGGACCGGGTGAGAAGGGAGAAAACCTGCTCAATGGCAAACCCCTGCCGGGCAAGTGCACCGTGGCGGTCAAGGCAGGAGATCGACTGCTAATCAGAACCCCAGGGGGAGGGGGATGGGAACAGAAGCCAGAAACAGCGAAATAACCTTACCTAATGCACATGCGCTACCTACAAGCACCGGTTGTCCCGCAGTTGGTGGCACCAATTCCCGTTGCAACTTACAAGCACCGGTAGCCGTCGAAATTTTCACGCCCCTGTTGTAAACTCTCTGCCCCGATTCAAGCGGGCAATATTCCCAACTTACACGGTCAATAGATACACGAGAGGATTCATGAGTACTGAAGACAGCATCAAAGAGCAAATCGAAGGCAACGATATTCTCTTGTACATGAAGGGCAATCCGGAGCAGCCCATGTGCGGGTTTTCTGCACAGGTCACCCAGGTGCTCATGGCCTGTGGCAAGCGCTTTGCCTACGTGGATGTGTTGAGCAACCCTGATATCCGGGCCACTCTGCCCAGCGTTTCCAACTGGCCAACTTTTCCACAGCTATTCATCGATGGTGAACTCGTCGGCGGATGCGACATCGTCACCGAGATGTATGAGAAGGGCGAACTGCAACCGCTGATCGACAAGGCGGGCGGCGAAGAAGCGCAGGAAGAAGAGTAGAAAGTAGAGGCAAAAGTAGAGGCAAAAGTAGAGACAAAAGAAACCGAGTAAGTAGCCTGAAGCGAACAAGGCTCAGGCAAACCCTCCCAGATCCCTCCACTTGTTGACGATCTTGCAAAACAGCTCGGCTGTTTTTTCGGCATCGTAGCGGGCCGAATGGGCCTCGTTCTCATCAAACTCAATGCCGGCCGCTTCGCAGGCCCGGGATAAAACCGTTTGCCCGTAAGCCAGACCGGCCAGGCTGACCGTGTCGAAACTGGAAAAAGGGTGAAATGGGTTGCGTTTCAGATTATGCCGCTCACTGGCAGCGCGAACGAAGCCATGATCGAAATGCGCATTGTGCCCCACCAGGATGGCACGTTTGCAGGACTGCGCCTTCATCGCTTCCCGAATCAACTTGAACATGGTCTGGAAGACTTCTTTTTCGCTGCGCGCAACCCGCAGCGGATGGTAGGGGTCGATGCCGGTAAACTTCAGCGCCGCCTCTTCAATATTGGCTCCCTCGAAGGGAATAATGCGGTGAAAGAAACTCTGCTCGATAACCAGCGTGCCATCCGTCTCCATGGCCGGAATCACCGCAGCAATTTCCAGAATGGCATCCGTCTCCGAATTAAATCCACCCGTTTCGATATCGATAACCACCGGCAAATAAGTACGAAACCGGTTCGCCATCAACTCCGCGCAAAGTTCCAGATCTTCCTCAGTCTCACTCATGGCCAGCATTGACTCGCCATTGCACCGCTTCACCCGCTCGAAGAGGAACCACTTTATCCTGCCCCAGGGCATAGTGCGCCGGAACTTCCCAGGGCTCTTTCGACAAACGAATAGTCGAGCAATTCACCGGTAATCCGTAAAAGCGCGGTCCGTTCAAACTGCAAAATGCCTCCAACCGATCCAGCGCCCCGGCCTGTTCAAATACTTCCGTATACAACTCCAGCGCCGCCGGGGCAGTATAAATACCCGCACAACCACAAGCCGTTTCCTTGCGCTGCTGCGCATGGGGAGCAGAGTCAGTCCCCAGGAAAAATTTCTCGCTACCGCCGATAGCCGCTGCGATCAGTGCCTGCTGGTGAATATTACGTTTCAATATAGGCAAACAATAAAAATGCGGCCTGACCCCTCCAGCAAGAAGATCATTGCGGTTATGCAACAAATGATGCACCGTAATAGTGGCAGCCACGTTCTCTGCTTGCCCAGACACAAATTCCACCGCATCCCTGGTCGTAATATGCTCCAGCACAATCCTGAGCCCCGGAATCCTGCTCATGATCGGCTCCAGAACTGTGTCGATAAACACCTTCTCCCGATCAAAGATATCGATCTGGGAATCAGTCACCTCGCCATGAATCAACAAGGGCACGCCACATTCCGCCATCTTCTCCAATACCGCCATCACCTTGTCGATCCCAGTGACACCATTATCGGAATTGGTCGTGGCACCCGCCGGATAATACTTGACCGCCTGCACCGAATCGCTCGCCGCAATCCGCTCAATCTCCGCAGCCTCCATCGAATCGGTTAAATACAGGGTCATCAATGGCTCAAACTCATTCCCCTCAGGAATCGCCGCCACAATCCGCTGCCGATACTGCTCCGCCAACTCAACACTCACCACCGGCTGCTCCAGATTAGGCATTACAATTGCCCGCCCAAAAGTCCGCGCCGTATGTGGCACAGTAGTAGCGAGCGCATCGCCATCGCGCAAGTGTACATGCCAATCGTCAGGTTTGATCAGGCTAATCTGGTCGACGCTCATGGAAGTCCTGGTACAGCAGTAGTAGAGAGATGTTGCAAATCACCAGGCCGTGCGGACCGCGGGTGTTGCATGAATGAACACATATTGTATCTGATAGCGCCAAGCGCTGCACCGCGCAATCTGTTCTAGCTTATTCCAAACAAACTAGTCGTCTGCACTATCCAGGCTCGGGGACGGATGGGGTATTGCAGGACCGTGAGCGGCAGGGATGCCGCTCTCGAGCCCCCATGGATGGGTTTACGGCGTGTCCAGCAATACCCCATCCGTCCCTGAGCCGGCAAAAAGAACGCAGATATTCTACTAAGCCCTCAAAAACCATAAACAAGTCTAACCAAAGCACCTCTGTTCTTAACAACAACAGGTGCTAGAATACGCTCCTTTTTTCGCCGGCCCCAACCCGGCCCAAAAACCGATACACAAGCAAAAACGCTGGAGAACAAGCAATGTCCGGGATAAACAAGGTTGTGCTCGCCTACTCAGGAGGCTTGGACACATCTGTCATCGCACGCTGGTTACAGGAAACCTACGACTGCGAAGTAGTCACCTTCACCGCCGACATCGGCCAGGGCGAAGAAGTCGAGCCCGCAAGAGCCAAAGCCGAAGCCATGGGCATCAAGGAAATCTATATCGAAGATCTCCGCGAAGAATTCGTGCGCGACTACGTGTATCCCATGTTCCGCGCCAACGCCCTGTACGAAGGCGAATACCTGCTGGGTACCTCCATCGCACGCCCACTCATCGCCAAGAGACTGGTAGAGATTGCCGCAGAAACCGGCGCCGACGCCATCTCCCACGGCGCCACCGGCAAAGGTAATGACCAGGTTCGATTCGAACTGGGCGCCTATGCTCTCAGCCCCGGTATTCAGGTCATAGCCCCCTGGCGCGAATGGGACCTCAATTCCCGGGACAAGTTGCTCGCTTATTGCGATGAGCACGGCATTGCCGTCGAGAAAAAGCGCGGCAGCAAATCCCCTTACTCAATGGACGCTAATTTGCTGCATATCTCCTACGAGGGCGACATTCTCGAAGACCCAGCCGCAGAGCCGGAAGAAGCCATGTGGCAGTGGACAGTGTCACCGGAGCAAGCACCCGATCAGGCGACCTACCTGGAGCTGGATTATGCGAAGGGAGACATCGTCGCCATAGACGGCGAAGCCCTGAGTCCGGCAGAAGTGCTGACCCGCTTGAACAAGATCGCCGGAGAGAATGGAATCGGCCGCGCGGACATCGTTGAGAATCGCTACGTGGGCATGAAGTCCCGAGGCTGTTATGAAACACCCGGCGGCACTATCATGCTCAAGGCGCACCGGGCAATCGAATCCATCACCATGGATCGGGAACTGGCCCACCTCAAGGATGAGCTGATGCCACGTTACGCGTCACTGGTTTACAACGGCTACTGGTGGTCGGCTGAGCGCAAGGCGCTGCAGACGCTCATCGATGAATCACAAAATTACGTGAATGGTAAGGTCAGGCTCAAATTGTACAAGGGCAATGTCATTGTCGTGGGCAGAGAATCAGAGGATTCCCTGTTCGATGAAGACGTGGCAACCTTCGAGGATGATGCCGGAGCCTATGACCAGAAAGATGCTGGTGGTTTCATCAAGCTCAACGCCTTGCGTATGAGGATTGCTGCACAGAAGGGTAGAAAGTAACAGCAGGGCGAGTAACAGGCGACTGGCTTACTCGATTTCCGTTTTCTGTTTGAACTCGCAGAGATCCTCAATCAGGCAGGCCCCGCAGCGGGGCTTGCGTGCCACGCATACGTATCGCCCATGCAGTATCAACCAGTGATGGGCGTCCAGTAAAAACTCCTCCGGTACCAGCCGCAGCAGACGCTTTTCCACTTCAAGCACATTCTTGCCCGGCGCAATCCCCGTGCGATTGGAAACTCGAAAGATATGGGTGTCTACCGCCATGGCCACTTGTCGAAAGGCAGTATTGAGAATGACGTTTGCCGTCTTCCTGCCAACGCCAGGTAAAGCCTCCAGTTCTTCCCGGGTCTGCGGGACTTGCGAGTCGTGCTGCTCCACCAAAATTTTGCAGGTCTTCATGATGTTTGCAGCCTTGGTATTAAACAGGCCAATGGTCTTGATGTGTTGTTTGAGTTTGCGCAGACCCAGATCGAGAATGGCCTGGGGAGTATTGGCCACCGCGTAAAGTTTTTCAGTGGCTTTGTTGACGCTGACATCGGTAGCCTGGGCAGACAGGATGACAGAGATTAACAACTCAAAGCTGTTGCGAAACTTGAGCTCGGTGGTGGGGTTGGGATTGGCGTTGCGCCAGCGATTGAAAATTTCTGTACGTTTCTGTTTGTTCATCAGCTTTGACCAGGAGGGCTCTTTTCTGGTTCCTGATTTTCATCCTTCAGTTTGGCTTTCAGGGCTCCGGAGACGCGAGCCCGCTCCACTTCTGTGCTCCTCCTGTTTTGCAGCGGATCTGGGCGCAACAGCCCGGCCCAGTTGCCCAGGGCGATGATCAGAGCCAACAGCATAAAGGCGGCTGGTTGCAAGCGGGCGAAGTGCATCCAGACTACTGGAGGTTGCTGCCTATTGGCAGCGGATACATCGCCTGGCAGCAACAATTGCCAGGAATTGAAGACACTGCCATAGAGCAGCCATTCCCGGACTGTGGCAAACAGCACCAGCGCCAGCATCAAGCCCATGCCCAGCCGCATTGTATCCAGCAGCATGCTCCCCGCGCTGGGAGAGTTCTTGAAGCGATCCATACGCAACAGCAGTGCAAAATTGCAGGCAATGAGTGCAGGGTAAATTCCCAATTCTCGCGCAAGCGGGTACCAATTCAATTGCAGCAGCAAGATGATGAGGCTCACCAGGCAGGCAAGGATAATGCTGTACCACAAATAACGCCAACGTGACGGGATCAGGTCAGAGAACAGATAAACAGCAACAGCAGAAGCCAGGACGGCTAGCATTGTGGCCGTTCCCAACGCGAGTGCCTTGACCAGACTGTCAGTGACCGCCAGCAGGGGACTTAATCCTAACAAGTGAACCAGAGATGGATTGTTGTGCCAGACCGAAGCAGGTTGATGCGCTTGCAAGCCCAATTCATTCATAGCTTGCCTGCCTGGCCGCGACCAAAGATACGCGGCCGAAGATAATGATCCAGCGCCGGGGCGCAAAAATTCCCGAACAACACGGCGATGGCGATGGAATCCAGATAGCTGCCCCACACACGTATGCTGTAGATAGCGATGCCGATGATGATGCCATAGATAATTTTTGCCGGGTTGCTGGTTGCTGCGGTCACTGGATCTGTGGCAATAAAAAAGGCGCCAATCATGGTGGCGCTGCCGAACAGGTGCAAATAAGGAGTACCCATTACCGATGCATTTCCGGGTGAGTAATACACAGCGGACATAACTAATACGGTGCCGATCACCGCAACCGGGATATGCCAGGAAATAATTCTCATTGCCAGCAGGAATAGCCCGCCAAGCAGGAAGGCCCAGTTGACCAGTTCCCACCCTGTTGCCGAGGTTCGCGAGAACAAGTTCAGACCCTGGTCCAGGGCGGCCGAAACCGCGCTGCGTACTGCCATTTTTGACTCAATCAGCGGTGTGGCCATGGCCAGCCCATCGGCCAGATCGGTGGTCGGTGCCAGTAGCTGAATGCTTTGCGCCAAACCAGACAGTTCCAGAGGGGAGTTTTCGGTAGCCGGATTGATGGCTGCCTCCGGCAAATGCCAGCTTGTCATTTCCAGGGGGAAAGCCAGCAACAGAAACAAGTAGCCAGCCATGGCAGGATTAAAAACATTCTGCCCCAGTCCGCCGAAAGCATGCTTGCCGATAAGCACTGCAAAGCCGATACCCAGCAGCAACAACCACCAGGGTGAGCCAGGAGGAATGGCAATGCCGAATAACAAGGCAGTCACCAGTAAACTGTTGTCGCCCAGGTTGCTGCGAATCGGGCGCTTGCGCAGATAGAGGGCCAGAGCTTCGGCGGCCATACCCATCAATGTGGCGAGCAGGATATTAAGCAGCATACCAATGCCAAAAAACCAGCTGTGGATGACAATCGCCGGGCTGGCGGCTACCAGCACCAGAAACATCAATTGTCGGGTGCTGCGCCTGGAAAACTGCATGGGAGAAGAGACGGCGGCCATGGTCAGTCCTTTTTCCTGGCCCGCTTCTGTTTCACCCGTGCCACAGCCGCTGCAATCTCTTCCCGCGCCTGCTGGCGAGAGAATTCACTCTGTGTTGAGTCAGTGTCCGTGGCCGTGACTAATTTTCTGTCTTTCTTACTCTCAGCATTTTTCTTATGCCGGTATTGCCAGAATTGAAAGCGCTCCTGCCATTGCTTGCCGGATTCACGCCGATCCTGTTCCCAGGCGATTGATTCCTTGGCACTGCGATAGTATTGCACCAGCGGGATTTTGCTGGGGCAGACAAAGGCACAGGCGCCGCATTCGATGCAATCCGCCAGGCCATGGTTGCTGGCGCGTTCAAATTGTTCTGCTTTGCTATAAACCAGCAGCTGCTGGGGTAGCAGATTTTCCGGGCAGGCGTCTGCACAGTAGCCACAACGGATGCACGCCAGTTCTGTTTGTTCCTGTTCAGTCCCGGGAAATTCTTCTTCCGAGGTAGCGATAACAGAATTGCTGGTTTTGCAGATTGGATAGGAAGCATCGGCCAGATACTTCCCCATCAGCGAGCCACCGATGATGGTTCGGCGGTGTTGCCCATGATCGATGCCGCAAAGCGCCAGCAAATGGGCAACTGGTGTGCCGATCAACACCTCGAAATTCTTCGGTGTGCGCAGTGGTGCTCCGCTCACCGAAACGATTCTGCTGATGCAGGGCCGGGTTTCCATGACCGCCTGGCAAACTGCTGCGGCGGTACCTGCATTGAATACCAAGATTCCGGCGTCAACGGGGAGGTCCCCGCGGGACAGTTTGATGCCCATGGCGTTGTAGAGCAGCTGGCGTTCTTCGCCGACAGGATAACGTGGGCTTACCAGTTCCAGTTTAAGTTCACTGTCTACCAGCGCAGCTCGCAAGGCTGCGATGGCGTCAGATTTGTCTGACTCAATGGCAATGACCGCGTCATTGGCTTCGCTGGCATCGCGTAGTATTTCGGCTCCACGAACTACATCGTTGGCCCGCTCTCGAATCAGTGCTTCATCACAGCTAATATAGGGCTCACATTCGGCAGCGTTGATCAGCAGTTTTTCGATGCCACTCTTTCGTCCAGCCGCCAATTTTTGCGCCACAGGAAAACCGGCGCCGCCCATACCGCACAAGCCTGCGGACTCAATTCGCGCCAGCAACTGTTCCCGGGATAGTGAGCGATGATCTTCAACACAGTCGCCGTCTAATTCCAGTGCCTCATCTTGCCCATCGCAGCGCAGGCTTATACAGATTTGTCGATGGCCAGTGTTGTAAAGATCAATCTCTGTGTCGATGGAAAGGATTTTGCCCGATGTGGGTGCATGTATTGGCGCACAGCTTGCCTTGTCAGAGGAAGCCAGCAATTGGTATTTGCGCACTTGATCGCCCACCTGCACACAAACATCGGCGGCCATACCCTGGTGTTGTTGTAGAGGAAGTAATAACTGCTCGGGAACAGGCGTCGGCATAATCCGAGAGCGTAATGTCTCTGCCTTGTTGGCAGGGGGGCGAATGCCGCCAGAGGCCAGGCTGCGATAAAAATGCTTGAGACTTAACATTCTGCAGGCTCGCTTCCGATTAGCCGGCGCCAGGAATCAGTGGGCTGCGGATGCAGCCAGGAAATTGGCCGACTGTCCGCATGGACCATGTCGATACAGTCAACCGGGCAGGGTGCTACGCAAAGATCACAACCCGTACATTCGTCTTCAATTACCGTGTGCATGAGTTTGGCGGCGCCAACGATGGCATCCACCGGGCAAGCCTGAATACACTTGGTGCAGCCGATGCATTCATCTTCCCGGATTACCGCAACCTTGGGCCTCGCAAGCAGGCCATGTGCAGGATCCAGGGGTTCATCAATCTCGTTCAACAGAATGGACAAGCGGCGAATGGTGCTGGTTCCTCCGGGTGGACATTTGTTGATGGCTTCGCCCTGGCTGATAGCCCGGGCATAGGGCAGGCATCCTGCGAAGCCACACTGACCACATTGTGTCTGTGGAAGTTCGGCATTGATGATGTCGACGATCGATATCTTCCGCTTGCAGGCATTGCGAAGCTGCAAACCCAGTCGAACCAGGGCCCAGCAAACCAATGCCATTGCGATTAGCGAAGACGCAGTTTGGAAGTAAATATTGTCAATGAGTGGAAACACTTCAGACCACACCCGCAAAGCCGAGGAAGCACATGGCCGCGATTCCCGCGCACAACAAGTCTATGGCCGGGCCTTTCATTGTTTCGGGAACATCAGCGAGTTCATAGCGTTGCCGCAAAGCAGCGAAAGCAATCAGTAACAGAGCGAATCCCAGTGCAGAGCCGAAAGTTGATGCCAGCAACATCGGGAAGGTCAGCAGGCTTTCAATATTCAACAATGCGGCGCCAACGATTGCGGAATTGCCGCTCAGTAGAATGATTGCGAGCCGGTGCCGTCGAGCAAGCAAGGGGAAATGACGCTCAACCAGGTCAAGCAACACATGGGCGAGTGTGGCAGCGATCACTACGAATAAAAGCAGTGCCAGAAACCCGAGCTTGAGCGGCGTTAACAGGAAACGCTCGAAAGTAGCCGCGAGGGCCAGCGCTGGAAACATCACCAGGAAGGACAAGCACGCCAGCTCTGTCGCGGCTTCAAACCGTCTGGTGTAGGCAAACAGCGAGGAGACGCCCACCAGCTGAATGAAAACCAGGTTGTTGACCAGTGCAGCGGCAATGACTGTGTTAATGAAGTTGGACAAGGAAACAGTGACCCGCGTTAGCGCAGTGAAAATTCTAGCACGGGAGCAATCGACGGAGCAGGGAGATTCGCCGTGACCAACACTCAGTGGGTGACTTGGCTCTACTCGCTGTCAAAGAGTCCAGCGGAGTAGGGGGATGGTACCCGGTAGCGTTCCAGGATGGACTGTTCGGACTCCGTGGCCTCCTGGTGATTAATCACCATTTGATAGCCATTCTTGTTCTCGAACACGATGTTCTCCGATTCGTTGTATCGAACCATCTCGGCGAAATGCTGAAAGTCGCGTATTGGCACGCCATTGACATATTCCAGCACCCAGTTTCGCCAGTCGTGGTAACCCAGGTTCACATCCGCCGCCAGTACCTGAAGCGCAACGACAAGTTCTCTGCGCTCTGGAGTACCCCACTCGTTTCGTGCCTGCAGTAAACTCACCGGGGCACTGCGGCTCCAGTCATTACCCCAACGCTTGATCAGGTTCATATTCAGGGGCACAAACAGGACGCCCCCATAAATATAGTATTCGGGAGTTTCGTCGAAGCGTTCGCCCCTGACCAGGCTGTAATTTCGCAGGGCTTTTTCCGCCGGCAATTGGACTTGTTGTTGCTGTCCATTGCGGGAAAAAGTGATGTCGATGGTGTCGCCAATGTGGTGCATGTCGATTGCATGCTTATAGTCGGTAAGCAGGTCTTCGGTCAGCTTGATGGTGCCATCGTCGGCAATATCGAACTGGTCGACCCTTTGAATCACATCGTTTTCCTGCAATATGCCGTAAGCCGGGGATCCTTCAAATACCTTGATTACCAGCACGCCATCTTCGTCCTCTTCCAGGCCATAAGCGGCCTTGGCCGACGGGCTGTCCAGGGTTTGGGTGCGAAAGCCCAGGTCGGGGAATCCATCGAGATGGCCATCCTTGCTATCCTGCAGCACATGGCGGATCACACTGGGAGGCACGAAATAGCCCAGGTTCTCCGCGCGACCACCCGCATTGGCCTGCATGACCACTCCAACAATCTCTTCATTGACGATGACCGGGCCGCCACTGTTGCCCGGGTTGATAGCGGCATCAATCTGACCAGCCAACAGGTAGGCGCCGGCATGGGCGTAGATCTGTTGCTCCACGCGCGAAAGAATTCCCTTGGTGATACTCAGCGTATTGCCACCGATTGGATAGCCATAAACGGTCACTTCCTGTAAGGGCTCGGGAAGGTCACCGATGTCCAGCGCCTTGAGGTCGCTGAAAAACTCAGGCTCATCCACGGTAATCAGGGCCAGGTCTGCTTCATGGGAGACAAAGGTGACGCGAGCCAGGTAGCGTCGCGGATCATTGTGTTTCTGTGCCTGCACATAGCTGGCGTTGGCGACCACGTGGGCATTGGTCAGAATTCGATTACCCTCAATGACGGCGCCGGAACCGCTTGATTGTCTTGGTGTTAACAATCGCCATGGGGTGAAGTAATCCGGTGCAGCCTGGGTAGTGTAAATTTTCACTACCGAATCTTCGATTGCCTGAATCGCTTCTCTTTGCGCGCTTGCTGGTTGGCTCAACAGGGTAAGCGCCGCAAGGAAAGGCAAGATTATGGAGCCAGGATTGATTCTGCGGGATTGTAGACCCATAAGTGATTCCGTTTTATCTGTTGAGGATAAATTGCTCGATCGTGCTGGTTGGGATTCAGACCAAGCGCCAAGCTTATTACTTTCAAGTTAGGCTCGCCAGTGGGGTTATCCTGCGTGAGCTGTCATGTAACGCGCATGCCGGGTTCGGCGCCAGAATGTGGCTCCAGTAGCCAGATGTCGTTCCCGCCAGGTCCGGCGGCCAGAACCATGCCCTCGGAAACACCAAACTTCATTTTCCTGGGCTTCAGATTGGCAACGACCACCGTCAACTTGCCTTCAATATCTTCAGGAGAGTAAGCCGATTTGATGCCGGAAAATACCTGTCGCGTCATGGCCTCACCATTTTTGTCCGGACCCAGATCGAGCGTAAGCTGTAATAACTTGTCTGCGCCTTCAACATGGGATGCGCTGACTATCCTGGCGATTCGCATATCGACCTTGGCAAAATCATCGAAATCAATTTCCGGTTCCAGGCCGCTACTGTCTTCAACCACGGGCTTTTCCTTTTTGCTTTGTTGCTGTTCATATTCCTGTTGGGTGGCGTCCACCATGGCCTGAACCCTGTCAGACTCAACGCGCGTCAACAGCGGTTTGAATTTATTGATCTTGTGTTCACCCAGCAGCGAATCTAAATCTGCCCAGGTCATGGCTTCGACCGCCAGGAACTGCTCAGCTTTTTCAGCCAGTGCAGGCAACACGGGTTTCAAGTAACAAACCAACAGGCGGAACGCATTGATGCCGGTGCTGCAGATGGCTTGCAGCTCCGCTGACTGCTTGTCCTCTTTGGCGATGACCCAGGGCTGTTTGTCGTTGATGTACTGATTGGCTTTGTCGGCGGCTGCCATTATCAATCTGATAGCTTTTCCGTATTCCCGTTCCTGGTAATGTCTGGTCACGTCTTCCTTGATCTGTTGAATTTCCTGCAGCAATTGGGGATTGTCCGGTTTCGCTGACAACATGCCATCGAAACCCTTGCCAATGAACCCTGCGCAGCGGCTGGCAATATTTACGACCTTACCAACCAGGTCGGCGTTCACACGCTGGGCAAAATCTTCGAGATTCAGATCCAGGTCATCAATGCCCGAGGACAGTTTTGCGGCCAGGTAATAGCGCAGGTATTCCGGGTTGAGATGATCCAGGTAGGTGCGGGCGTTAATAAAAGTACCCCGTGACTTGGACATCTTGGTTCCGTCCACGGTGAGGAAGCCGTGGGCATAGACAGCCGTCGGCGTTCGATACCCGGCGCTGGTGAGAACTGCTGGCCAGAACAGGGTATGGAAATTGATAATGTCCTTGCCGATAAAGTGGTACACCTCGGCTGCAGAATCCGGTTTCCAGTACTCATCGAAATCGCAGCCTTCGCGATCGCAGAAATTCTTCAAGCTGGCCATGTAGCCAATGGGCGCATCGACCCACACGTAAAAGTATTTCCCCGGTGCGCCGGGAATTTCGAAACCGAAATAAGGGGCATCGCGACTGATATCCCATTGTTGCAGTCCTTCATCCAGCCATTCGGCCAATTTGTTGGCAACCTGGTCCTGTAGCGTGCCGCTGCGGGTCCATTCACGCAACATGTCCCGGAATTGTGGCAGGTCGAAGAAGTAATGCTCAGATTCTTTTTCCACGGGAGTTGCGCCTGAAATGCTGGACCGGGGATTGATGAGCTCTGCCGGACTGTAAGTTGATCCGCAGGCTTCACAGTTGTCCCCATACTGATCTTCGGTCTTGCATTTTGGGCATGTTCCGACGATGTAGCGATCGGCCAGGAACAGATTCTTTTCCGGGTCAAACAGTTGCTTGATCGCGCGCTTCTCGATGTGCCCATTGGCGTCCATGGCTGCGTATATTTTCTCCGACAGCACACGGTTTTCTTCCGAGTGGGTGGAGCTGTAATTGTCGAAACCAATGTAAAAATCAGCGAAGTCTCTCTGGTGTTGCTGGTTCACCCGGTCGATCAGTTCCTCCGGCGTGATGCCTTCGGCTTCGGCGCTGAGCATGATAGCCGTGCCATGGGCATCATCGGCACAGACATAGATACAGTCGTGGCCCTGGAGTTTTTGCAGTCGAACCCAGATATCGGTCTGGATGACTTCCATAAGGTGCCCCAGGTGGATATCTCCATTGGCATAGGGAAGGGCGCTGGTAACAAAAATTTTACGCTGCAAAATAAAACCTGTTCTTAGTTCTGAAGTTTAATAGTGTGAGTTGAGGGGGCTGAAGTTCAGGGATCCGTTAAGGGATTCGCTCAGGGATTTGACTAGAATTCCACCATTTCGAAATCTTCTTTGCCAACTCCACAATCGGGGCACATCCAGTCATCAGGCACATCGCTCCAGGGCGTACCTGGCGCAATGCCTTCTTCCGGCAGACCCAGTTCTTCATCATAGATAAAACCGCAGACCATGCATTGCCATTTTTTCACCTGAGTTGCCTCCTGACTGTTCGAATCAAGCCCTGTCTCGCTGCATTATATAGAGTCTGTGGTTCTAATCGAGTTACCGTGAAATTGCCAGGCTCACGTGTTGAAATGAAGCTGGCCAGATATCAGGAAAGCTGCGGTTGAGACCATCCTGGAGAAGGTTGGTTCAAACTGGATCCAGTGAAACACCACAGAGCAAACTGGCTGCGCATCATACTCCAGTTACCGGGTGAATTCCATGGACGCCCGGGGCAGGACTGGCCGCAATTAACTGATGAATCGGTGCGGGATTGGCATTATCATTCTCCACCACTGAGCTCTCGTGGGCTTACATCCAAAATTCACACAAGCAGGGTCAACTATGTCGATAAAGTCGGATCGCTGGATCAGGGAAATGGCGAAAACACAGGGAATGATAGAGCCATTCGAGCCAGACCAGGTCCGTTACGTGGATGAACAGAAGGTGATCTCTTACGGCACTTCCAGTTACGGCTACGACGTGCGCTGTGCCAGCGAGTTCAAGATTTTTACCAATGTTCATACGACCAATGTGGTGGATCCGAAAAACTTCGACGAAGGCAGTTTCGTGTCCATTGATGAACCGATCTGTGTGATCCCCCCTAACTCTTTCGCGCTGGCAAGAACCGTAGAGTATTTCCGCATCCCCAGCGATGTACTAACGGTTTGCCTGGGCAAATCTACCTATGCTCGATGCGGGATTATTGTCAACGTGACACCTCTGGAACCGGAATGGGAAGGGCATGTGACACTGGAATTCTCCAACACCACCCCGTTGCCAGCCAAGATCTACGCCAACGAAGGGGTTGCCCAGATGTTGTTCTATCAATCTGACGAGCAGTGTGAAACCACCTACAAGCAACGAGGTGGCAAGTACATGGGGCAGACTGGTGTAACCCCGCCTAAGGCTTAAGTATTAAACCGCACCGAGGATTAGCAATCGCGTCGAAGATCAGGCGCTTATTGTGCTGGTTCTTTGGCGCTCAAGCTTCTTCGAGTCAAATTATTGACGCTCCCGACGAGCTGTTCAACCTGCTCTGCACCCATGGCCTCTCTTGCAGCCCTCGTATTTCGGGTGTTCACGCAATTCATTGAATAACCGAAAATTATTGGAATAGAAATTGCAATCTCCTCCATGGGAGTCCGTTTAACGCGGTGAATTAATCGAAGCTGTGTTAGCAACACTTCGATAGCACAGAGAGGCTATTCACTTGACGGATTCTGTGGAGGGGTAGAGCTGTGCATGTTGATTGCATTCTGGATGATATCAATCGGGCTATGCTTTAAATCGTCAGAAACGAAATTATGTTTAGGGCGAACCCTTGAACAACAAAAGTGGGCTACTTAAAACGCCACATAACAAATAGCAAAACGGATTTTGAGCAGTAAATAACAGGGTGAAAGCTTGAGCATGGCAGTAGAGAAGTATTTCCCAGTCCGCAAGACTACAGCAACAGCAGAACTTGACAGGTTCTGTGCCCACCACACCTCTCTGGTGTCGGCGGTGCTGATGACTCGCCTTCCTGGTGAATTCTCTCCTGAAAGCCACATATCAATCATTTCCCAACAGCAAGAATTTCATAAATCACGAAAGGTCTGCATAACTGGCATCGATTTGGCGCCAGGCTTAAACAACAAAAACACTTTTCGGTTCTCATCTCGTGCCAACTGGGTTTGAAACGGGCTGAAGATCTTATGACAATATAAAGGGATTAAAGAGAATGGGTTCAGCGACTGGAGCATCGGTTGCCAAGAAAGTACCGGCAGGCATTGATGCGAAACATGAAGACTTGGATGACGTAGTCGACCGCTACGCGCCGCTGGTAAAGCGCATTGCTCACCACTTGCTATTGAGAATGCCAGCCAGCGTTCAGATAGATGACCTGATACAGTCCGGGATGATAGGACTGATAGAGGCAGCTCGAAAATACGATGTCTCTAAAGGTGCCAGTTTCGAGACTTATGCTGGCATCAGGATACGTGGCTCCATGCTTGACGAAGTCCGCAAGGGCGACTGGGCACCACGGTCTGTGCACAGAAAGTCCAGGAAAGTAGCCGAAGCCATCAAGGCTATTGAGGCGCGCACCGGGAAAGACGCCAAGGACAAGGAGATTGCCAGGGAGCTGGATATCGACCTGGATGCCTACTACGCGATTCTGCAGGATGCATCGGGTAGCCGATTATTCAGTTTCGATGACATCATGGAAGGGGATGATTCCGCCATTGAACTCGCCGCAGGTGAGTTACCCGGCCCCTGTGATGGCTTGCAGAGAGATACCTTCAAAAGTCATCTCTCCAGGGCCATTGATGGTCTTCCTGATCGGGAAAAACTGGTTCTCGCCCTTTACTACGATGAAGAGTTGAACCTGAAAGAAATTGGTGAGGTGATCGGGGTCAGTGAGTCTCGCGTGAGTCAGATTCACAGTCAGGCAGCGATGCGACTCCGAGCCCGACTGTCCGATTGGGGCTAGTGAGCCCGGGTCAACCTGACCTGACTACATTGGTCCCTGCCCAACCCTGAGCGCCTGTGGGTCAGCCCTTTCTGGCCAAGTCAAATGAGCGCAAAGCGGTATTCTGGGTTAATCTGTTGGATATGAGCGACTCTCCACAAGCAAGCCCTGCCGAGAAAAATAACAGCAACACCATGCTGGTTGCTGAATCGCTGTTCTGTGAGCGCGATGACCGCATTCTTTTCCAACACCTGAATTTTGAGCTGACCCATGGTCAGGTGCTGCAAATAAAGGGCAATAACGGCAGCGGCAAGACCACCTTGCTGCGGATCCTTTGTGGCATCAATGACAGCTACGAAGGTGCAATATTCTGGTACGGGCACTCGATCCGGGCACGCCGGGAAGAATTTTTCAGCGAACTGCTGTACATCGGCCATAGAGTGGGTGTTAACAAGATACTCACGCCCATGGAAAACCTGCGCTGGAGTTGCAACTTGCAGAGGTCGGTTGCAGATCAAGACTTGCGAACGGCATTGAGCGCGGTGGGCTTGCGCGGATTTGAAGACTCCCAGTGCTTCGCCCT
This sequence comes from Gammaproteobacteria bacterium, assembly GCA_040218615.1. Classification (GTDB taxonomy): domain Bacteria; phylum Pseudomonadota; class Gammaproteobacteria; order Pseudomonadales; family Pseudohongiellaceae; genus UBA9145. The sequence goes on along the minus strand of JAVJRC010000001.1, from coordinate 48,705 downwards.
GTCAGCGGGGCAGCAGCAGCGGGTATCCCTGGCCAGGCTGTTGGTTAGCAAGGCCAAACTCTGGGTACTGGATGAGCCTTTTACCACTCTGGATGTGGAGGGCGTGGCATTGCTTGAGCGATTGATCGCAGAGCATGCGGAAAACGGTGGTGCGGTATTGGTTACCACCCACCACCCGCTGACCGTGCCACAACTGCAAACCCTGTTTCTCGGCCAGTTACCAGAAGGAGAATCCAGGTGAGTGCTGCAGTAACCGGTGTAGCAGGGGCATTTTCGGCCACGTTGAAAAGGGATTTGCTGGTTGCCTATAAAAGGAAGAACGATTTAATGAATCCTTTCATGTTTTTCATTATCGTTGCCACCCTGTTTCCCATTGCCATCTCACCCGATCCGGAACAGCTCAGCATGGTATCTGCCGGGGCGCTCTGGATTGCCGCGCTGCTCGCATCCTTGCTGGCCATGGATAACCTGTTCCGGTCTGATTACGAAGATGGATCCCTGGAGCAACTCTTGCTGAGCCCGCAACCGCTTTATTTTATGGTGCTGGCCAAGAACCTCTCTCACTGGTTGGTGAGTGGATTGCCCGTGGTGCTGGTTTCACCGCTGATCGCCTACATGTTGAATCTGCCTGACGATTCTTACTGGGCGCTGTTTCTCGGTCTGTTGATTGGCACGCCGGTGTTGAGCCTGCTGGGTTCAATTGGTGTGGCTCTGACCGTCGGTCTGGGTAGTCGCGGACTGATCCTCGCTGTCATTACCCTTCCCATGAGCGTGCCAGTATTGATAGCCGGAACCTTGGCTGTGCAGGAAACCCAAAATGGCGCTTCACTGGCAGGTTATCTGGCGATCATGGGCGCGATGCTGCTGGCTGCAATCAGTCTGGCCCCCCTGGCTTCAGCGGCTGCCCTGCGTATTAGTGTGAACTAGGGGGCAAGCACTCCTGGCACCGTAGTTGTGCAGTTCTGCTTATCCACGTAATTACAATGAGTTACAATACGTAACACGGGCTAAAATGGAGCCCGTGATATAGTGAATCAAGCTGTTTTTGGAGCAAAATCAACCGTATGAACTGGACCTGGTTCCACAAGATGGGCTCACCCAAATGGTTTTATGAGCTCTCAAGCAAATGGTTGCCCTGGCTGATTGGGGCCATGGTGCTGTTGCTTGCCGTCGCACTGGTCTGGGCACTGCTGTTTATTCCACCGGACTATCAGCAGGGCTATACCACCAGAATACTGGTTGTCCATGTGGCTGTTGCAGGCACTTCGCTGGCGTTTTTCCCGCTTATGGCTGTGGCAGGGACCGTGACCCTGGTGTGGCGGATCAAACTGGCCGACATGGTAGCCAAGAATGCGGCACCATTGGGTGCCTGGTTTTCCTTTGTAACTCTGGCCTCAGGATCACTCTGGGGCAGTGTCATGTGGGGCACCTGGTGGGAATGGTCTGATGCGCGGCTGGTGTCCATGCTGTTTCAGTTCTTTCTGCTGGTCAGTATCGTTGCATTGCGATCGGCACTGGAAGATACCGACAACGCCGCCAAAGCCTGCGCCTTGCTGTCCATAGTCGGTTGCATCAATGTGGTGATTATCAAGTATTCGGTGGAATGGTGGAACGTTTTACATCAGCCCAGCAGCCCCTTATCCATGTCTAACGACAGTGCCAATGGGCCCGAATTCTGGATTCCCACCGTGGTCATGAGTGTGGCGGTCCATCTGTTCTTTATCGTCGTACTTATATTGGCGACCCGCAATGAGATACTGCAGCGAGAGAAAAAGGCACAGTGGGTACAGGACATGGTGGCAGCGGAAGCTTAGTTAGCCAGGAATGTGGCTGCTCGGCAAAGCAGTTGCTCAGGTAGAAGTGAGACCAAGGAATGTTAGAAGCGATCCAGTTTTCCAGTTTCAGCGAATTTATCAATATGGGCGGGTATGGATTTAACGTCTGGTCTGTTTATGGGATTTTCGCTGTGTTTATCGTGGCGAACCTGGTTGCTCCGCTACGAAAGCGTAAACAAATAGTGAAAGATTTGAAAAGACGCGCGCTTTTGAATGAAAACCCCGAAAATTCGGGTTAAAGAGATTACTCAGGAGAATTCCAGTGAAACCTCACCGGCGCAAAAGATTGGGTATCATCGTTTTTATTGCCATGGGCTTGAGCCTGGCGATTGGATTGACTTTGTTTGCCCTCAGGCAAAATATCAATATGTTCTACACCCCAACTCAGGTTGCTGGCGGTGAAGTGAGCAGCGGAGTGAATTTTCGTATCGGTGGCATGGTCAAGGAAGGTTCTATCGCCGAGGCACAGGACAGTTTGATGGTGCAATTCGTGACCACTGATTATGTCAGTGATGTCCCGGTGAGATACGAAGGGATTCTGCCCGATCTGTTTCGTGAAGGTCAGGGCGTTGTAGCCGAAGGCCAGATTGATGCCAATGGCGTCTTCCAGGCTTCCAAGGTCCTGGCCAAGCACGATGAAAACTATATGTCGGCCGAAGTCAAAGCGGCTCTCGATGCGGCGGGTGCTTCCAGTGAAAATCACGCCCTGCCAGTTCAACCGGAAAGTTAAATGATTCCCGAGCTTGGTTCCTTTTCTCTAATCCTGGCGCTGTGCCTTTGTGGGATGTTAGGCACGTTACCCTTGTATGGAGCTCATGCAGGTAACCAGGTCTGGATGAATCTGGCGAGACCATTGTCTGCCGGAATCTTTGTCTTTCTTGCCATCAGCATCAGCATACTGGCCTATGCTTTTGTCACCGATGATTTTTCAGTTCAATTTGTGGCGCAACACTCCAACAGCCTGTTACCCATGCGCTACAAATTCACGGCGGTGTGGGGAGGACATGAAGGCTCCTTTCTTTTATGGACTTTTATGCTGGCTGGCTGGATGCTGGCAGTAGCCATCTACAGCAAGAGCATGCCACTGGATTTTGTTGCGCGGGTGTTGGGTGTGCTGGGCTTGCTCGCTTTTTCCTATATCCTTTTCATGCTGGCAACATCCAATCCCTTCGATCGTATCGTGCCGCTGCCACCCTCAGACGGCGCCGATCTGAATTCGGCCTTGCAGGACATTGGGTTTATTCTGCACCCACCAACCCTGTACATGGGTTATGTGGGATTTTCCGTGGTGTTCGCCTTTGCGATTGCCGCACTGCTCAGTGGTCGCATGGATGCAGCGTGGGCGCGCTGGTCCCGCCCTTGGGCTAATGTGGCCTGGGCAATACTGACCATCGGCATCGCATTGGGCAGTTGGTGGGCTTATTACGAATTAGGCTGGGGAGGCTGGTGGGCCTGGGATCCGGTTGAAAACCCACCCCTGATAACCTGGCTGTTTGGCACGGCACTTATTCACTCACTGGCAACCACTGAGAAGCGCGGTGTGTTCAAAAGCTGGACGGTGTTGCTGGCGATCCTGGCGTTCTCAGGCAGCCTGTTGGGGACCTTCATCACCCGATCTGGCCTGCTAACTTCCGTACACGCCTTTGCCAGTGATCCGGATCGTGGCTTCTTTATATTGGGTATTCTGGGTATTGCCATTGGTGGGTCATTACTGCTTTTTGCCCTGCGCGCGCCGATGATGAAATCCGATTCCGGTTTCGAACTGGTGTCCAGGGAAATGTTCTTGCTGGCTAATAACGTCATACTGGTTGTTGCTGCTGCATCAGTGTTTTTAGGCACCTTGTTTCCGATGGTCTATCAGGCCATTACAGGCGGGCTGATTTCTATAGGACCTCCTTACTTTAACGCCATCTTTGTACCGCTGATGATGTTGCTGGTGGTCATGCTTGGCATTGGCCCAATCAGTCGCTGGAAAAAAACTTCGGTTGGCTTTCTGGTGTCGCAGCTTAGCCGGGTGCTGGTTTTCAGCCTGGTGTTGGGCGTCGCGTTACCTTTGATTGTACTGTTCGGTTTTTCGCTCGCCGCCACGGTCACACTCATACTCGCAGCGTGGATCGTGCTCGGTATAGCTGCCGATATCCGCGCAAAAACTGCCAACAAGGAATCATTCGGCAAGGGCCTGCGCGGGCTGTCTTACAGTTATTTCGGCATGCAGTTTGCCCATTTTGGTATTGCGGTAATGTTGGTGGGCGTTTCCCTCACCAGCTATTTCAGTATTGAGCGCAGCGTGTTGCTCGATGCGGGTGACCAAGTGGAATTGGGCGAGTATGAATTTACCCTGGTCAGCAGTGAGCGTATCAACGGTCCCAACTACGTGGGCGATGCAGTGACCATCAATGTCAGCCGGGATGGCGAGATGATGATGACCCTGGTGCCGGAGCGAAGGCTCTATATAGCCAGTGGAACACCCTCCACTGAGATGGCCATCGATGCCGGTTTCTTTCGCGATCTGTTCATCACCCTCGGCGAGCAGAGAGACAGCGGGGCCTGGTCAATGACCGTTTATGTCAAGCCATTCGTACGCTGGATCTGGCTGGGAGCTATTTTTATGGCACTAGGAGCCACCCTGGCTGCCACCGACAAACGCTATCGTCGCTTACGTGTTCGCCAAAAAGAAAAGAAACAATCCAACTCAATAACAGCGCAGCTGGGGTCAACGCCCCAGGTGGAAACCTAGGAAATATTTGGAGAGGCTTGTGAGCAGACTCAAATTTTTCATTCCGGTTATCGCCTTTGTCTCCCTGGCATTGTTGCTCTGGCGTGGTCTCTATCTCGATCCACAAGAACTGCCTTCCATGCTCATCGACAAGCCGATGCCGGGCTTTGCCATGACCACGGTGGAAGGAGAGCCGGTCAGCAACGAGGATTTGCCGGACCAGATCTTCCTGCTCAATGTCTGGGGCAGCTACTGCTTGCCCTGCCTGGTTGAACATCCCACCCTGATGCGCCTGTCTGAAGAAGGAGAAATCCCGGTAGTGGGTGTGAACTACAAAGACCGCGATGATCTCGCCCAGGACTGGCTGGAAACCAATGGCAACCCGTTTGCTTTCAGCATATATGATGCCGATGGGCGCCTGGGTATCGATCTGGGGGTCTATGGTGCACCCGAGACTTATCTGGTGGACAGCAATGGAGTGATTCGCTATCGCCATGTGGCAGTGCTGGATGAAACAGTCTGGGCCGATGAATTTGAACCTGCCATTGCCGAGCTGCGCGCGGAAGGTCAATGAGAAAACCTTCCGATTTCGGTTTGCTATTGACGCCCGGCAGAGCAATCTTGCTCGTCCTCTTCCCGTTGTTGCTTTCAACTCTCTCAATGACTGTACAAGCACAGGTCGATACTTTTCAGTTCGACACCATCGAGCAGCAACAACGATTTCGACAGCTATCCAATGAGCTCCGTTGTCCCCAGTGTCAGTATTCAAACCTGACTGGTTCTACTGGTGGTGTTGCTGAAGATCTGCGCCGGGAAATTCATCGCATGATTATGGAAGGCATGAGCAACCAGGAAATCGAACAGTTTATGTATGAACGCTACGGCGACTTCATCTTTTTCAAGCCGAGGTTGAGAGTCGAAACAGCATTGCTCTGGTTTGGGCCGCTCATCTTTCTGCTGATAGGTGGCCTGGTTGCCTATTCAATTACGCGTCGAGCTCGACAAGCCCATAAGTCCGGGCAGGAACTGGACTCCACCCAACAGGCCCGCCTGAACGAAATTCTGGGTCGCGACCAGACTTCTTCCTGAGCCCGGTAACTGAACTTGTTCTGGATCGCTTCTGTCTTACTCCTCGTTATGGCCGCGTTGTTCGTCGCCATACCCTTATGGCTGCGGCTGCGCCCCTCATCAGATGATTCGGAGGAGTTAAGAAAGCAAGCCAATATTGCCCTGTTCCAGGAACGTAGCGATGAGTTGGAAAACGAGTTGTCTGCCGGCAACATCGACCAGGCTCAGTTTGATAGCCTGTTATTGGAGCTACAGCAAAACCTGCTGGCCGATGTGGGAGCCGGAGACGAAAGTGGCGATGGTGCCCACAAGCCTTTGGCAGCGGAAGCGGGTAGCAGAGTAAGCTGGATAGTACCTGTCCTGATGTTGGCGCTGCTGCCGGTGCTGGCGTATCCGCTGTATCAGTCCTGGGGCTATCTTGAAGACGTTCAGGTTATGGACTTGTTTCAGGCCACTGTGGAGAGTCAGGGCGATCCCCAGGAAGCACAGCGATTGATTGTTGCCATCGGGGAGTATGCCCAGGAACATCCGGACATGCCCTGGGCTTTTTATTTTCTCGCTGAGAATTTTGCCGCGCTGGGTCTGTTCAACGAAGCACAGATTGCCTATGAGCGAGCCGCAGATCTGGTTGAAGGGCCGGGGGAGAAGGCACTGATTCTCGGCCGCGTGGCCACGGCCATGTACATCATCTCCGATTTTGAAATAACTGAAGAAATAGCCGCGATCATCGAAGAAGTCCGGGAACTGAATCCGGGTGAGCTTTCTGTATTGCAGTTACTGGCAGCCGATGCGGAGCGACGTCAGGATTACGCGGCTGCCATTGAGAACTGGCGTCTGATGATCCAGGCCAACCCGAATTCACAGATGGCACAACAACTGCGTGTACGCATCAGTGAAGCGCAGCGTCTGCTGGCCGACAGCGATGTGGATGGTGCTGGTCCGGTTATCGAAGTTAATGCTTCCCTGGCTGAGGGTTTGCAACTGGATCCCGGGCTGCGTGTTTTTATCGCGGTACGCAATGCCGAGCGCGAGGGCATGCCACCGCTGGCCGCCTCGTTTACCACAGTGGCCGAATTGCCTGCGGTGATCCGCCTGGATAACAACTCCGCGGTTGGTCCCTTTAATCTTTCTTCGGCGGACTCGGTGACGGTTTCCGCGCTGGTTTCCTTCGCGGGCACTGCCACTCCCAGCAGTGGAGATTACCGCGCGATCACCGAGAGCTTTGCCCTGGGTGAGGATGAGACTGTGGAGCTGGATATTGTCATCAGTGAGCGCGTGCCTTGAAGCCTGTGGCAACCTGTTTCCATAGCCAGCATGTACTGGACTGAATTTATCACCATCGCAGTGGCCCACCTGTTTGCAGTGGCTTCGCCGGGTCCGGATTTCGCGATCGTAACCCGACAGAGTGTCATGGCGGGAACGCGTGCAGGTATCTGGACCAGCTTCGGAGTCGGAGCAGGGATCCTGGTTCATGTGACTTACTGTATTCTCGGTGTTGCGCTGCTGCTGACCCAATCGGAACAATTATTCAATGGCATGAAGTATGTTGCCGCCGCCTATCTGGCTTTCCTGGGAATTCAATCTATTCGTGAATCCCTGCGGCCAGTTCAGCCAATTGATGCTGATACTGATATTGCTGTGCAACCTGGCAAAGCTTTCTGGTCGGGTTTTCTAACCAACGGCCTGAATCCGAAAGCGACTCTGTTCTTTCTGGCGCTGTTTACCGTGGTTATCGATATCAATACCCCCACATCCATACAGATTGCTTATGGGTTATACCTGGCGCTCGCGACTTTCGCCTGGTTTGCTCTGCTTTCAACCGTGCTGGGCCGGCAGCAGGTGAGGGAATTCATGCTGCGTGCCGGGGTCTGGTTTGAGCGGGGCATGGGAATCGTGCTGATTCTGCTCGCCGTTCAGATCGGGCTTTTTGCCTGATGTTACGGGGCTCGAGGCGAGGCCACTCAGTATCTTGAGCCTCTTATCTGCTGTATAGTGGTGGGTGGAGAAAACTATGCCAGACAACAGTTTGCCAACAGAATTGATCGACAAATTTGGTCGTCGTATCGACTACATCCGGCTCTCGGTAACCGATCGCTGCGATTTTCGCTGCGTGTACTGTATGACCGAGGACATGACTTTTCTGCCGCGCAAGCAAATCCTCAGTCTCGAAGAACTCTATCGTGTCGCACGGGCATTTACCGAACTCGGGGTGAAAAAGATCCGCCTCACCGGTGGCGAGCCAATGGTGCGTACCGATGTGATGTCCCTGATTGAGCAATTGGGCAGGCTGCCCGGCCTGGAAGAATTGTTGTTGACCACCAATGGTGCGCAACTGGACAAGTATGCGGTTCCACTCAGGCAAGCCGGCGTGAACAGGATCAATATCAGTATCGATAGTCTGGATGCAGAAAGATTCAAGCGCATTTCCAGAGTAGGCAAACTGGAGAAGGTTTTGGCTGGCATCGATGCCGCTGTGGCCGCTGGGTTTGACCGGATACGTTTGAATTCGGTCATCATGAATGGCTATAACGAAGATGAGGTATTGCCGCTGACTGATTTCGCTCTGGGTCGGGGGATTGATATCGCATTTATCGAAGAGATGCCCCTAGGAGAAGCGTCGGAACACGACAGGCGTGAAACCACTTGCAGCAACGACTGGGTGCGAGCGGAGATTGAAAAGAAATATCAACTGGTCAACAGCGCATCACGCACAGCCGGTCCTTCACGTTACGCGCAAGTGGTGAACCATGAAAGTCGAGTTGGTTTTATTTCCCCGGTAACCCATAATTTTTGTGAAGACTGCAACCGTGTGCGGGTGACGGTGGAAGGGCGTCTGCTGCTCTGCCTTGGTAATGAACACTCCATCGATCTTCGGCAAATATTGCGTGACAGTACGCAAACCGATGATGATCTGAAGCGGGCCATCGTTGCTTCCATGGACATCAAGCCTGAACGCCATTTTTTCTATGACAAGGACCATGCGCAGCCGGTTCGGCTCATGAACATGACCGGCGGTTAGGAACAGGGTAGGAAGACATCAGTGCAGGTAGAAACTCCTCTCAACATTGCCGTCGTCACCGTTTCCGATACCCGGACGGACGAGACAGACAAATCCGGTGCAGTTTTGGTAGAAAGGCTGAAGCAGGCTGGTCATACGCTGCACAGCAAAATCATTGTCAAAGATGACGTTTACCAGCTGCGCGCGGAGATTTCCCGTTTGATCGCCGATGATTCCGTGCAGGCCGTCCTCACCACAGGCGGCACCGGTTTTACGGCAAGAGACAATACTCAGGATGCAATCCAGATATTGTTCGATGACCAGATCGAAGGGTTTGGTGAATTATTCCGGCAATTGTCTTATGCCGAAATAGGCACATCCACGATTCAGTCCAGGGCATTCGCCGGTCTGGCGAATCACACTATAGTATTTTGTGTACCTGGCTCGCCCGGAGCCTGCCGCACGGCCTGGGATCAAATCATCGCCGAGCAACTGGACAGCTTCCACAAGCCCTGTAACTTCGTCGACAAGATCGGCCCCACCTAGAAAGCAGAATTTCACACCGGCCACATCGTGTTGGCGATGACCTTACTTGGGCAGGGTGGGCCAAGATTAACGTACCCTGAGATCTAAAAAGGCATTGCTTGCCGCAGACCGCCAGTAGGCTTTATTCATTTCAAGCTGGGGTAGATTGCCAAGTGGGAGAAGGTGGGGCAGGAAGGATTTACTGGAAGCACAAAGAAAAACACCAGTTTGCAGCAAGAGCTTCAAACTGGTGTTTAGCGACCGTTTGGTCTATCGGAAAGGCTTCTCATAGAGGCCTCCTTTAGTTTTAGATTTACACGGCAGCGTAGACAATAGCGGCGGGTACAGCGATGGCAACAATTACCAATGCCACACTGACGACGATCGCTTCTACGACAGGCCGAGCTTTATTCAGTGCCTTAGTCATTTTTTGCTCCTTATGATGGTTGAGTTCCTTGATAGCGTGATGTGATCTCCACAACACGGCGCGAATAGTAACACATATCGGGCAGATAGGTAACATATTTGAGTAAAAACGCACATTTTTCACATATCGTTACAATTTTGGCGTAATTGCTTCGGATTAGTAAAAATAGATATATTTAACAATAGGTTAACGAGGATAGTTCATCTCGGTGTTTTGATGTTAAGCTCTATTTCTGCCTACATAAGCAGCTGAAATTCAATAACTAAAAGTTCGAATCCAAAAAATGTGATCCCCATCACACCTGTAACCATAGGTAACACATGATTGAAATCAGAATCAGGCGGCAGCGGCAGTAATCCAGTGAGTCGGAGAGAATCGATCCAGTCAGCACTGGCCGGGCAGGTGGTGGCCATTCCGGAAAACAGGCAACTGGATGTGCTGTCAGCTCTGTTCGAGCGCAGGGGAGCACAGGTCAGGCGCGTTCCCCTGCTCAGCATTACCGATAATCCGGACCAGGATGGGGTGTGGCGCTGGCTGCAGCGCTTCGTCAATGAACCCCCGGATCTGTTTGTGATCTATACCGGTGAGGGCCTGCGGAGATTGTTGGCCACCGCGCAGCGTCGGGATTACACCGGTGCTTTTACGCATGCGCTTGCCAGGGTCAGGAAACTGATCAGAGGTCCAAAACCAGCGCGCGTGCTGTCCGGTCTTGGTCTCGAGGCAGAGTTCACCGCTGCAGAGGCGACCACCAGCGGTATCATCGAGACGCTGCAACAGGAAAATCTGATACACGGCAGGATTGCGATCCAGACTTACGGAGCCGAGCCGGTGCCTGACCTGGAGCAGTTTCTGCGCTCGTTTGAGCTCAATGTGGACTGGGTGGCGCCCTATATCTACGGTGGAGAATCGGAAGAATCCCTGGTCAGCGAGTTTATCCGGCAGCTCGCTGCAAAACAGATCGACCTGCTCGCCTTTACCAGCAAGTCACAGATAATGAGATTGCTCGAAGTGGCTGAAAAACATGAGCTATCTGAGTCGCTCGAGCAAGGATTGCGGCACACGCTCCTGGCTGCCGTAGGCCCGGTCGTCGCAGGGCAATTGCAGGAACTTGGCCATACGGCGGCTATCATGCCCAGTAAAAAATACTTCATGAAGCCCATGGTGCGAGCGGCAGAACAGTATTTTCAAAAAAACGGCAACGGCATGATCTCGGGGTAGCGAGTATCCAGCTTCCGGGTGCAATCGGTGTGTACGGGCGATAGAATTGCCAGCCTTTGATTGCGGCGATACCGGTTGGGAAATTCACTCTATGCGCATCATCACTTTTAATTGCAATGGCATTCGCGCGGCCGCCCGCAAGGGTTTTTTTGATTGGTTAGCCGAAAACCCTGCCGACGTGGTTTGCCTGCAGGAAACCAAGGCGCAAATCGATCAGCTCAGCGATCCGGTATTTCAGCCATTCGATTATCATTGCTACTACTTCGATGCGGTGAAGAAAGGCTACGCGGGCACGGCACTGTATACTCGACGCAAACCCAAAAAGCTCGAGACCGGGCTCGGGTTTGAGTTGGCAGATACGGAAGGCCGGTACCTGCAGGCTGACTATGATGGGTTCAGTGTGGCGTCACTGTACCTGCCTTCCGGCTCAGCAGGGCCGGAACGGCTGGCGCGCAAAATGGCTTTCATGGAGAATTTCATGGAGCATATGCGTTCCTTGCGGCGAAAACGAAGGGAATTCATCATTTGTGCAGACTGGAATATCTGTCACAAGGAAATCGACCTGAAAAACTGGAAAGCCAACCAGAAAAATTCCGGCTTTCTGCCTGAAGAGCGCCAGTGGCTGGATGTGCTGTATGATGAAGTGGGCTACGTGGATGCCTTCAGGGTGGTCAATGAGGAGCCCGACCAGTATTCGTGGTGGTCAAACCGGGGCCAGGCCCGGGCGAAGAATGTTGGCTGGCGGTTGGATTACCATGTGGTCACGCCAGCCTTGAAAGACAAGATAATTTCCGCTGAAATCTACACTGGTGAAAATTTCTCCGACCATGCGCCGGTTATTATCGAATACGATATCGAGATGCCCTGAATTGATGAACTACGATTAATGTCCAATTGAAAAAACCATGTCTATGACAATGAAAAAACTCATTCTCAGCGTCGCGCTGCTGTTCCTGTTCTCCCCAGTCTATGCCCAGCCACTGGTGGCCGTCATTGACACTTCCCAGGGAGTGATGCGGGCAGAGCTCAATGACAGGGCAGCGCCAACCACTGTGGCCAATTTCGTTAATCTTGCCCTTCGCGGATTCTATGACGGACTGACTTTTCACCGGGTGGAGCGCAATTTTATGGCTCAGGGTGGCGACCCGCGCGGCGATGGTACTGGCGGGCCGGGCTATCAATTCAGTGGTGAAATCATCCTCAAGCACAACCGGCAGGGTATTTTATCCATGGCCAATTCCGGGCCGGGCACCGATGGCAGCCAGTTTTTTATCACCCATCTGGCCACACCCCACCTGGATGGATTACATAGCGTGTTTGGCAGGGTGGTGGACGGACTACCAGTGGTCAGGCAGATTCGGCGCCGCGATACCATTAACAGCATCACTATCGAAGGCGACCCAAGCGAATTGTTTCGGCGCAAGGCCGATCAATTGGCGCAATGGAATGCCATACTCGATGCAAACTTTCCGGAATTGAAACCGGCTCTGGTGGTGGACCAGGGAAGCGCTGATTAATTCAGACTGGTTTATAACTGCTGGCAGGTGTTTCGAAGTTACTGAATTGAGATTCAGCTCTTGGCTGATTCTTCGCTGGTGGGTTCAGTCACGTCTTCTTCCACCTCGATATATTTGGCCAGCAGGGGCATTTGCCCGATAACAAAGCCAAATGTCAGAATCAGGTTGCCAAATACCTTGAATTGAATCCACAGCGCTTCGCTGAGCAGAAAAGCGACAGCCAGGTTAATGGCTCCCAGCACAACGAAGTAATAAATCCAAATCGTATTGAGACGATACCAGAGTTCCTTGGGAGCATTAATGGCATGACCCATCATGTGCTCGATTGCCGGTTTGTCTCCAATATATCTTGAGCCGATGAAAATGGAGGCGAATATCCAGTTGACGATGGGTGCCTTCCATTTCAGGAAGTCAGTGTTACGAAAGATAATTGTGGGAATACAGAACAGAACCACAGCAACGAGGGTGATCCACTGAAACTTGTCCAGCCTGCGTTGTGCGATGAACAGGCTGCCATAAACGAGAATAGATGCAACCAGCAAGAATTCTGCCGCACTGAAGATCCCACCAATGCTGTGCTCGAAACCAGCAATAGTCACAGCGCGCTCATCCATGGCCCAGACCGTAAAAAACACCAGGAGGGGGATGTAGTCGATAAACTGCTTCATTGAATTTTCACTTCTGTATGAATAGGCCGGATTCTGAGCTTGTGCCGCTCGGTCCCGAATCGATCAGGCATGGTAATTCATCTGTAATAAGGTGTCTGCTTTTGATCGCCTTTGTATTAGAATCTCTGGCTTTTTAGCCGTGGGGCGCTGCCGCCAATGCCAGCGGCGTTCAATGCTCTGTGTTCACAGTATAGGACAAGTCCCTGCATGGGTGCATATTTACAGATTCATCCGGATAATCCGGAACCTCGCGTGGTGAAGCGGGCGGTCGAATGTCTGCGCGACGGAGGTGTGCTCGTGTATCCGACCGATTCCACCTATGCATTGGGTTGTCATATCGGCGACAAGAGTGCCCTGGATCGGATTCGCAGGATCCGGCGCCTCAGCAACAAGCACAATTTCACCCTGGTCTGTAGCGACCTTTCTTCACTGGCTCTTTATGCCCGAGTGCATAACAGTGCCTATCGAATCTTGAAAGCCTATACCCCTGGCCCCTATACCTTCATCCTCAAGGCAACGCCGGAGGTGCCCAGAAGGCTGATGCACCCCAAGCGTAAAACCATCGGCATTCGCGTGCCTGACAATGCAGTGGCGCAGGCCATCGTGACGGAACTGGGTGAGCCCATCATGAGTACCAGCCTGCTGCTACCCGATGTGGATGTGCAATTACAGGATCCTTATGAAATGCGCTTGAAACTCAGCAAGCAGGTTGACCTGATTATCGATGGGGGTACTTCGGATCTGGAGCCCACCACCATGATCGACCTGGTAGAAGGCATCCCTGAAGTGATGCGCATTGGCAAAGGCGACCCTGAACCCTTCCAATGATCTGCGTATAATTCGAATTCGATTACTGCTCAACCCAAATTACCAGCCGAGGACTAGAACTTGTCGACTGCAGACGCACAGAAAAGAGTACTCTCAGGCATGAGACCCACGGGTCGACTGCATCTGGGCCATTTGCACGGAGTACTGAAAAACTGGATCAAGCTTCAACATGAATATGACTGCTTTTTCTTTGTAGCCGACTGGCACGCCCTGACGACTCACTATGGCGATGCGACCCTGTTTGAAGAGAATGTGATCGAAATGGTCATAGACTGGTTGGCTGTGGGTGTTAATCCGGGCTCGGCTGCAATCTTCGCCCAGTCTCGCGTGCCCGAGCATGCAGAGCTGCACTTGCTGCTGTCCATGGTGACTCCCCTGGGCTGGCTGGAGCGAGTTCCCAGTTACAAAGACCAGCAGGAGAAACTGAAAGAGAAAGATCTGGATACCTACGGGTTTCTCGGCTACCCGTTGCTACAGGCTGCCGACATCCTGATTTACCGGGCTGGTTTCGTTCCTGTAGGAGCGGACCAGGTGGCACATGTTGAGCTGACCAGAGAAGTGGCAAGGCGCTTTAACCATATTTATGGTCGGGAACCTGGATTTGAAGAAAATGCCCAGGCGGCTATTCGCAAGATGGGAAAAAAGGCGGCCAAGCTCTACAACCAGCACCGCACCGCCTATCAGGAGCAGGGCGACCATGCGGCCCTGGAGAAAGCCCAGGCCTTGTTGAAAGAGCAGCAGAATATCTCCATTGGGGACAGAGAGCGGTTGTTTGGCTTTCTGGAAGGGGGCGGCAAGATGATTTTGGCTGAGCCCCAGGCACTTTTGACTCCCGCCTCAAAAATGCCTGGCCTGGATGGTCAAAAGATGTCGAAATCTTACGATAACACTATTAGCTTGCGAGAAGATTTGGAGCAGGTGAGCAGCAAGATCAGCACCATGCCCACGGATCCGGCGAGAGTGCGGCTCACAGACCCCGGAGATCCGGAAAAATGCCCGGTCTGGCAGCTACATCAGACTTATTCTGATGAGAAAACCCGGGATTGGGTGAAGCAGGGCTGCACCAGCGCAGGAATCGGTTGCCTCGAGTGCAAAAAACCGGTGATCGACGCCGTGGTGGCAGAGCTGGAACCGATCCAGAAAGAGGCCAGCCAGTATGAAAAAGATCGTGAGCTGGTGAGATCCATCCTCATCGAGGGAGGCGAAAAAGCACGAGAGTCAGCCCGGGAGACTCTGTCCGATGTGCGCAGCGCCATGGGCTTGAGCAATTGGTAAGACAACAATTCGACGAGTTATTTGAGTTTAAATACAGTAAAATGGTCATTTCCAGCCAGGTAGATATTTCACTTGATTAGCATCGCTATTCCAGCAGAATCGCAGCAGCTCGAAGCAGACGGCGATCCTGATTCCTCTATAGAAAACAGCGCTCCCCCCAATGAGCAGCATGAGTTACCTCTGGCCATTGTCAGTGGTGAGGTGCTAACAGAGGTTCCCAAAGACCTCTACATCCCACCGGATGCCCTGGAAATTTTTCTGGAAGCATTCGAAGGGCCACTGGATCTGCTGCTGTATTTAATCAAGCGACAGAACATCGATATTCTCGATATCAATGTGGCTGACATTACCGATCAATATATGTCCTATGTTGAGCTGATGCAGGCAAGCCAGTTTGAGCTCGCCGCGGAATATCTGGTGATGGCGGCAACGCTGGCCGAGATCAAATCCCGAATCCTGTTGCCGCGCCAGGCAGAGGAAGATGCCGAAGAAGACGATCCGCGCATGCAGCTCATCAGAAGGCTGCAGGAGTACGAACGTTTCAAGCAAGCTGCCCAGGATATCGATGAATTGCCCCGACTCGATCGCGACATTCATATGGTCAATGCAGACCTGCCAACCATCGAACGGGTAACGCAGGAGCCAGACGTCAAACTGGAAGAAGTCCTGCGCTGTCTCGCCAGTGTATTGCAGCGGGCAGAAATGTTTGAGCATCACCATATCCAGTTTGAGACGCTTTCAACCCGTGAAAAGATGTCAGAGATTCTGTCTCGGGTTACGGAACAAAAATTTGTCTCGCTGTTCTCTCTGCTAATAAGGGAAGAGGGCCGTCTAGGTGTCGTAGTGACTTTCCTGGCAATTATGGAATTGATGAAGGATGCCATGATCGAAATCGTCCAGTCCGAACCTTTTGGTCCCATCCATCTTAAATCCCGCAATGAGCCTGCAGCGGAAACCCCTGCCATCACCCACTAGGCATTGCAGAGCACCAATCGATTCATGAGTGATGTAGACAACAAAGTTAAGATGATAGTCGAAGGGCTGTTGATGGCTGCCGGGCGCCCACTCACCCTCGATAGCATCATTGGCGTGTTCTCCCGTGGCGAGAAACCCGACCGCAAGGAGCTCAAGGCGGTAATGGATGCGATTGCAGCAGATTGTGACGACCGCGGATTTGAACTGAAACAGGTTGCCTCAGGTTATCGATTCCAGGTCAAGCAGGACTTGAGCGAATGGGTTGCCAAGCTTTGGGAAGAAAAACCACCCAGATACACCCGGGCACTGCTGGAAACACTGGCCCTGATCGCCTACCGCCAGCCCATCACTCGAGGTGATATCGAAGACATTCGCGGTGTTGCTGTCAGCCCCAACATCATTCGCACACTGCTCGACCGCGATTGGGTGAGAGTCGTAGGGCACCGAGATGTTCCTGGGCGGCCAGCCCTGTTTGCTACGACCAAGGTCTTCCTCGATTATTTTAATCTGAAGAGCCTGCAGGAATTGCCTCCACTTTCTGAAATCAAGGAGATGGTGCCGTCTGAGCCGGAGATCGACCTGGCTGAAGAACTGGCCAAGCAGAGAGTGATCGAGTTGCCGGATGAAGAATCAGGCGACGGAGAGGACGGTGGAGATCACGATGGTGACAGTGAGGGCGACAACACCCCCTCGCTCACCGAGCGAGAGCAATTG
The DNA here is from genome assembly GCA_040218615.1 of Gammaproteobacteria bacterium. GTDB lineage: Bacteria > Pseudomonadota > Gammaproteobacteria > Pseudomonadales > Pseudohongiellaceae > UBA9145. Next base: position 31,941 of record JAVJRC010000001.1, on the reverse strand, counting down.
CTGGCCGAGGAAGCGGCACTGGAGCTGGCACAAAAACCCCTGGATGAGATTCTCGGTCTTGGAGACCATGCGGCCAACGATGATGACGAATCGTCAGCGGAAGAAGATGAAGAAATTGCCGAAGAAGAAGCCGACGAGCAGGGCGAAGAAGGCGAGCCGATTCAGCTTGAGCAAACTGCAGATGCGGACAAGACTGAGACTCCGAATGCAAGCGAAGAAAACCTGGCAGACGAATTGATTGAATCAAATAAGTCAGATGAGCCTGCGGTCGAACCTGAACAGGCTGAAGACGCTGAACCCACAGATCAATCCGGTCAGGAGACAGAACAGGATATCGATCTGGACGATGGTCAAGAAGACTCTGAGCAAGACTCTGCAGATGACCCAGATGACGAAGACATCCTTGAATTTTCTACCGAAGAAATTGAAGAGTCCTCTGATCGCTAGTTTTCCTGCTGCTGGAAAACCGACTCTGCCCTTGTATTCTTTTTTAAACACCGACTGAAATTTATTGTGACCGAGAAACTTCAAAAAGTACTGGCTCGTGCGGGATTTGGTTCGCGCCGGGAGCTGGAGGAATGGATTGCCCAGGGCCGGGTCAAGGTCAACGGCAAGGTCGCTGTCGTGGGCGAGAGAGTGGGCCCGGATGACCAGATTGTTGTTGATGGCAAGAAAATGGCCAACAAGCGCCAGACCAACGAGGAACCTCGGGTGCTGTTATACAACAAGCCCGAGGGCGAGATCTGTACCCGCAACGATCCCGAGGGCCGGGACACGGTCTTTACAAAGTTACCACCACTCAAACATGGGCGTTGGGTCTCCGTCGGGCGGCTGGACATCAACACCAGTGGCTTGCTGCTGTTTACGACCGATGGCGAGCTGGCCCATAAACTCACCCACCCCAGTTCCCAGGTAGAGCGAGAATATGCTGTGCGTGTGCTGGGAGAGGTCACTCCCCAAAAAGTGCAGGAGATGCATAAGGGAGTCATCATCGATGGCGATGTGTGCCGATTCTCTGATATTCAGCACTACGGTGGTGAAGGGGCTAACCAGTGGTATCACGTGGTTTTGATGGAAGGGAAGAACCGGGAAGTTCGTAAAATCTGGGAATCGCAGGGTTTGCAGGTCAGCCGATTGAAGCGAGTGCGGTTTGGTCCAATTTTTATTCCCAGTACTGTTAAACGTGGCACCTTTGAAGAACTCGGCAAAACAGAAGTCAGCAAATTGCTGAATCTGGTTGCAGAAAAATAAACTTTTACTGCAGCTCTTGTGGTGAAAAGTCTCTGACGTTTATCGCCTTGCCATGAATGGCCTGAGCCTCATCACTGAGCAAATACAAATAGACTGGCATCAAAGACTCTGGAGTAGGCTGGGATTCCGGATTTTCTGCCGGGTAGGCCGCCTTCCTCATTGCCGTCCTCGTGCCGCCGGGGTTAATGCTGTTTACCCTGATCTTGCTGGTACTGCCGAGTTCATCGGCCAGCGTCTGCATGAGTCCCTCAATGGCAAATTTGCTTACCGCATAGCCACCCCAGTAGGCGCGGCCCGACCTGCCGACACTGGAAGAAGTGAACAGGATTCGTCCACACCGGGAATTTGCCATACAGGGCAATAATCGTTTGGTCAGGTAGAAAGCCGCATTCACGTTCACTGCCATGAGCTGCTGCCAGTCTGCATCGGGATAGAACTCGATTGGCGTACGCGCCCCTAACAAGGCAGCGTTATGTAATAAACCATCCAGGCTGCCAAACTGCTCCGCGACAGAATTGCCAAGCAGGTCGAAATCCTCAGGACCTGCCTTGCTAAAGTCCAGCGGGTGGATAGTAACTTTCTCGGGATAGCTGGTTTCCAGTTCGTCAAACAAAGCTTCCAGTTTGTCCTGGGACCTGCCCAGCAGGATGAGACTCGCGCCATGTCGGGCGAAAGTCTCCGCGCAAGTCTTGCCGATGCCATCGCTGGCACCAGTGATCAGGATGGTTTTTCCGGTCAAAAAGTTATCTGGGGGTGTGAAATCAAACATATCAGGCAAACTTCAACATATTGAGCAGGTGAATCACCTGCTCTGGGGAGCGCAGGATGAAATCGGCATACCACTCTTCAACTTTGGCATCTGCGGAGAGGTAACCATAGCTGGCGGCAATTGCGATGACGTCTGCATTCTTTGCGGCCTGGATATCACGAATATGATCGCCAAAATAAACGGTCCGCTCGGTGTCGGCCTGCAATTGTTGCAGAGCCAGCAGGATGGGCTCCGGATGGGGCTTCCTGTGCTCCACATGTTCAGGACAGATCAGTGCTTTACATCGATCCTGAAGTGACAGCATCTGCAGCAGTTTGACGGAGTACTTCTCTGGTTTGTTGGTCACGATACCCCAGGGGATATTGTTGTTTTCCAGTTCGTCCAGTAAAGCGGCCATACCAGGGTAAAGAATAGATTCGGTTGCCTGCAATTGGTCGAAATACAGGTCCAGCAAGCGCTGATTCAGACCAGGGAAGTCCTCGTGCTCTTCTTCAATAGCAAACGCCAGTTTGACCAGCGCTCGAGCACCATCTGAGACAGTCTGGTCAATCTGTTCCTTGCTAACCAGATCTCGCCCATGCTCCGATGTGAGCAGACTCAGTACTTTAAAAAAGTCCGGCGCTGTGTCAATCAGAGTGCCATCCAGATCAAACAGCACGCACTCGATGGAAGTGTCTAATTGCATGTTAGGTAACTTGTAAGGTAGGTCATAGTGGTCGTTGATAGCAGGCGAGGTAGTTGACGTCGAGGTTTTTTTGCAGGGAGTAGCGTTTGCTCAGTGGGTTATAGCCCATGCCTATCTGATCCTGTAATTCCAGACTTGCCTCTCTACACCATGCGGCCAGCTCAGATGGCCGGATAAATTTCCCATAGTCATGGGTGCCACGAGGTAGCAGGTTTAACACATATTCCGCTCCTATGATGGCAAACAGGTAGGATTTGGGATTGCGATTGATGGTGGAAAAGAATACCAGCCCACCTGGCTTGACCAGCTTTTTGCATGCCGCCACTACGGAAGCAGGGTCGGGCACATGCTCCAGCATCTCCAGACAAGTCACCACATCGAACTGCTCTGCATGGCTTTCGGCAAAGTCTTCGGCAGAGCTTTTCTGGTAGTCAATTTCCAGCCCGCTCTCTAGCAAGTGGAGTTTCGCCACAGACAGTGACGCCTCTGCCAAATCGATAGCGCTGACACTGGCACCATGGTGTGCCATGGCTTCGGCTAGAATGCCGCCACCACAGCCAATGTCCAGTACCTGCTTTTCAGCCAGATTGATGTGCTGACTGATGTAATTCATGCGCAGCGGGTTGATTTCGTGTAGGGGTTTGAATTCACTGGCAGGATCCCACCAGCGAGCAGCCAGTGCTTCAAATTTTCGGATCTCTGCTGCGTCGACATTGCTCATTAAACTATTCTCCTGCTACCGGGTGGGCTGACTAGTGGCTGAACATCTGCTGCCAGTGTTGCGACCGCTGCCTGATATACGCCAGGTCCAGGGTTTGCAGTTCTCTGTTACGCAGCAGGTTTTTACCACCGCACCAGACGTCGGTGACGTCTGTGGCGCCACTGGCATAGACCAGATGGGAGAGGGGGTTGTTCACTGGCAAGCTACTGAGTGCTTCCATACTCACGGCGGCGATGTCGGCATACTTGCCTGGCTCCAGGCTACCGAGATCGTTGTCCAACCCCATGGCCTTTGCGCCATTGATTGTGGCTGTTTCCAGTGCAGCTGCGGCCGGGAGTGCGCTGGCATCTTGCGCCACCGCCTTGGCCACCAGGGCCGCCAGTTGCATTTCGCCGAACATGTCCAGATCGTTGTTGCTGGCCGCGCCGTCTGTTCCCAGGGCGACGTTGACACCTTGCTTACGAAGCTTTTCAACTTCACAAAAACCACTGGCCAGCTTCAGGTTGGATGAAGGGCAGTGGATAACGCTGGCTCCTGTCTCGGCTAGCAGCTGCATTTCCTTATGGTTCAATTGTGTTGCATGCACACACAGCAGGCGCGGGCTGACGATTCCCAGTTGCTGCATTCTCTGCAGTGGGCGGCGACCATCTTTGGCCAGAGCATCTTCGATCTCCTGCGCCGCCTCATGCATGTGAATATGGATGGGCACATCTAGCTCGTCTGCCAATACCGCAATTTTCCGCAATGGCTCATCCGATACCGTGTAAGGTGCATGGGGCCCAAACGCGGTGTACACCAGCTCGCTGCTTCGATAGTCATCATGCAACTGGGTGGCTTTGCTGATGTACTCGCCCGCATCCTGTGCCCAGACAGTGGGGAAATCCAGAACCGGGCTGGCCAGCTGTACCCTGATGTGGGTTTCCGTTGCCGCTTTCGCGACCTCGTCAGGGAAGAAATACATGTCGGCAAAGCAGGTGGTGCCCCCACGAATCATTTCGGCCATGGCCAGCAAGGTGCCGTCTCGCACAAATTCAGTGCTCACATGTTGGCCTTCCAGAGGCCAGATGCGCTCTTCAAGCCATTGCATCAGTGGAATATCGTCGGCAATACCTCTGAACAAGGCCATTGGAGAATGGCCATGGGCATTGACCATGCCTGGCATCAGCACATGATTGTCCAGCTGGACGGATTCTTTTGGCTGGTATTTTTCAGCGATATCTGCGGCAGGAGCTATGTCGACAATTCGCTGTTCACTGATCGCGATCGCGTGATCGGTGAGCAGGCTGTCGCGGGGAACAACGGGAACGATCCATGGGCTTGCGATGACAAGGTCTACGGGCTTTCTTGAACTTGCGGGCAATGAACCAACCTCCTGTGTGTTCTGTATTAAATTGCCGTGGGCAGCGCACCGAAAATGCTGCCAGATTGAGCCAATTCAGGGGTCGCGATTATACCTGTTCCCGGCCCAAATAGCGCCCCCAATCAGCAAGCCGGGCTCTGGTCCCAAGCCATTGAAAAACAAACACTTATTATTGGAAAAATTAGGCCATTTCAGTGTCATTCCGGGAGGGCTTCGTGTTATAATTTGCGACGTCTAAAACGGCTCGATCCGGTGCATTCAGACCATCAAAAAATAGTGTGAATTTGAGCGCTTGTTTGCCACAACAAGACGATAAAAAATCGGAAAGAAAACAGTAAAAATCCCGACGCTCACACGATAATTATCACCGGATTGTCTTTAATTTCAGGATCTATGAAAGTCAGTATTTGTTGTTCACATCACCTATTCAGGCTTCCCGAGCCACTTCCGCTGCCCCCCGAAATCTAGGAAAAAACTGATCTATGACCGAGTTTGCTAAGCAGGTTTTGCCTGTTGCCTTAGAAAACGAAATGCGCGAGTCCTATCTCGCCTACGCGATGAGTGTGATCGTCGGTCGAGCGCTGCCAGATGTGCGCGATGGTCTGAAGCCGGTACATCGCCGAGTTCTGTTCGCGATGAATGTGCTCTCCAATGATTTCAACAAGCCCTACAAGAAGTCCGCCCGTGTCGTTGGTGATGTTATCGGTAAGTATCACCCACATGGGGATAGTGCTGTCTATGACACAATCGTTCGCATGGCCCAGAATTTTTCGCTGCGCTATCCGCTGGTGGATGGGCAGGGCAATTTTGGTTCTATCGATGGCGATGCTGCTGCAGCGATGCGTTACACCGAGATCCGCATGGCCAAGATGGCTCACGATCTGCTGGCGGATCTGGACAAGGATACGGTTGATTACTCGGACAACTATGACGGCACTGAGCAAATCCCGGACGTACTGCCGACACAAATCCCCAATTTGCTGGTCAACGGCTCCTCCGGTATTGCCGTTGGTATGGCTACCAATATACCGCCGCATAATTTGAATGAGGTGATCACTGGTGCGATCACCTTGCTGGACGATCCCGATGTCGAAATCGATGCCCTGATGGAACATATCCAGGGCCCCGACTTCCCGACCGCCGGTATCATCAATGGCAAGGCTGGCATTGTTCAGGCCTATCGAACTGGCCGAGGACGAATCTATGTTCGTGCCCGGGCCGAGATTGTAGAAGACGAAAAATCAGGCAGACAAAGCATTATCGTCACGGAAATTCCTTACCAGCTTAACAAGGCTAAACTGATCGAGCGCATCGCTGAACTGGTCAAAGAAAAGAAGCTTGAAGGCATCACCGAGCTGCGAGATGAGTCCGACAAGGATGGACTGCGCATTGTGATAGAGCTGCGCAAGGGTGAAATTGGTGATGTGGTGTTGAACAACCTGTACGCACAAACCCAGATGCAGTCGGTGTTTGGCATCAATATGGTGGCTCTGGTCGATGGCCAGCCCCGGCTGCTGAATCTCAAGGAGCTGTTGGATGCATTTCTTCGCCATCGCCGGGAAGTGGTTTCAAGGCGAACCAGCTATTTGCTGCGCAAGGCGAAAGAACGCGGCCATATTCTGGAAGGGCTTGCTGTTGCCCTGGCCAATATCGATGCAGTTATCGAACTGATTAAGAGTTCACCCAGTTCCGCTGAGGCAAAAGAGAAATTATTGTCCCGCTCCTGGAAATCCGACAGCGTATTAAAGATGCTGGGAGAGGTGGGTGCCGATGCCTGCAGGCCAGAGGGTCTGGATGAGCAATATGGCCTGAAAGAAGAGGAATACTATCTGTCTCCGGATCAGGCCCAGGCCATTCTTGAACTGCGCTTGCATCGCCTTACAGGTCTGGAGCATGAAAAGCTGATCAGCGACTATCAGGAGCTGCTGAAGCAGATTGCTGACTACATCGACATCCTTGAAAACAAACCGCGCTTGCTCTCGGTAGTTCGGGATGAGCTGGAAGCGGTGAAGAAGGAATATGGCGATGAGCGCCGAACCGAAATCGTCGGTTCTCAGCAGGACCTGACCATGGAAGACCTGATCTCTGAAGAAGATCGGGTTGTGACCATCTCGCAAACTGGCTATGCCAAGTCGCAGCCCCTGGCAGACTACTCAGCCCAGCGACGGGGTGGAATGGGCAAGGCGGCTGCCAGCGTGAAAGACGAAGATGTGGTCGAACATTTGCTGATTGCCAATACCCATGACACCTTGCTGTGTTTCAGCAGCGTGGGCAAAGTCTACTGGATCAAGGTATTCCAGATCCCTGTTGCCAGTCGTACTTCAAGAGGCAAACCCATCATCAATATATTGCCGCTGGAAGAGAATGAACGCATTACTTCGATGCTTCCGGTGAGTGAGTACACGGAAAACCATTTTGTGTTTATGGCGACTGCCAATGGCACCGTGAAGAAAACCACGCTGGACAGTTTCGCGCGGCAACGAAGTGTGGGGCTGCGTGCCATTGAGCTGGAAGAAAACGATGAACTGGTAGGCACGGCCATCACCACTGGTGACCGTGATGTGATGTTGGTTAGCAGCAGTGGCAAAGCCATCAGGTTTTCTGAATCTGATGTCCGGCCTATGGGCAGAACTGCGCGCGGGGTGCGAGGCATTAAACTTGTGCCAGGGTCACGCATGATTGCGCTCATTATACCTGAGCAAAACAAACAAATTCTCACAGTCAGCGAAAACGGCTATGGAAAACGCACGCAAACCGAAGACTTTCCGGTCTATGGCCGTGGCGGGCAGGGTGTCATTGCCATGCAGACCAGTGATCGCAATGGGGCAATCGTCGGAGCCGTTCAGGTCAGTGATGCGGATGAGATCATGCTCATCTCCAACAAAGGCACCCTGGTTCGAACCCGGGTTGAGGAAGTCTCGGTTCAGGGCAGAAACACCCAGGGTGTTACCCTGATTCGCCTCAAGGAAGGAGAGAAGCTGGTGGGGCTCGAGCGTGTGGAAGAACCGGAACAGCTGGAGAGTGCTGCCGATATTGAGCAAGTCGAACAGGGCGATGCCCAAGGCGATAAGGCAAATGGTCAGGGTGACGTTCAGACTGCAGAGTCTGCTGGTGAACCCGGTGATACCGACCCATCCACCGACTCTGAAGAGAACTAGAATTTTCTTTGAGAGAGCAATCGCCTGACTCTGTTAGAAACGGGCAGGCAAGGACCACACAAGCATGGCCAAGACGGTTGCCTATTTAGGGCCTCCCGGCACTTTTTCCCAATCGGCAGTGCGCAATCATTTTGGTGATGATTGTGATGAGCTTTCTTGCAGCAGTATCGATGAGGTTTTTAATCAGACTGAAGCTGCCAATGCCAGCTTTGGAATTGTCCCGATCGAAAACTCAACCGAAGGTATCGTCAACAATACCCAGGACCGGCTGATTGATTCACCATTGCAGATCGTTGGTGAAGAAGTTGTCGCCATCGAACATCATTTGCTGGCGTCATCCACGAATAATCCCGTCAAGGCAATAACCTCACATCCCCAGTCTCTGGCTCAATGTCGAAACTGGATCAGTTCCCACTATCCGGATGCTGAGCTGATTGAATGCGCCAGTAATGCTGAGGCAGCCCGGCGGGCGGTCAAGGAGAAGGGGGTCGCTGCCATAGCGGGTGCGCTGGCAGCCGATCTTTACCAACTTGAAACGCTGCACAAGACAATTCAGGATCAGGATCACAACAGTACCCGTTTCCTGGTATTGGGTAATAAGAGCGTGAAACCCACAGGCAATGACAAAACAAGCGTCATTGTCTACACCGCAAACAAGCCCGGTGCCTTGTTCCGTGTTCTGGAGCCATTCGAGAATCTGCAGGTGAGTCTGACGAAAATTGATTCACGCCCCTCCAAAAAGGCTGCCTGGGAGTATGTTTTTTTTATCGATTTTGAAGGTCATCGCGAAGACGGGGTGATCGAGGAATTATTCGTACGGCTGAAGGACCGCACGGAATCGGTAAAGCTGCTTGGTTCTTATCCCATTTTTAGTAAATCTTGAATCAGGTTTCCGTTTGACTCAGTTAATTGACAAAACTGTTCTCATTGTAGGCCTCGGTATGATTGGTGGAAGTCTTGCCAGTGCCTTGAGAAAACATTCACCTGACCTGAAGTTGTTTGCGGTGGATCAGAACCCAGAGTCTCTGCAATCTGCCAGGGAACAAGGCATCATCAATGGCTTTGGTGAACTCCCTGAAATGGTTCCCCAGGCTGACTTGATTGTCATGGCAGTGCCGCCCAGCACCATGGTGGAGCTCATTCCTGACCTGTCAGCCCTGGCTAAAAGTGATGCCGTGATTACCGATGTGGGTAGTGTCAAATCTCATTTGATTTCGACTGTCATTGAAGTGGGAGAAGAATTCGCGAGCAGGTTTGTCCCAGGGCATCCAATTGCCGGGTCAGAACAAAGCGGATTTCTGGCCGCGAATGACAGCTTGTTTAACGGTCGCAATACGATTCTCACGCCCTTGCAAGATTGTTCTGCAAATGCCGTTAATCTGGTCAACACCATGTGGCGAGAGGTTGGAGCCAATGTACTCGCTATGACGCCATCCCGGCACGATCAGGTATTGGCGGCTACCAGCCACCTGCCTCACTTGCTCGCCTATGCCATTATTGATGTGCTGAGCAATCGCGGTGACAGCGATGATATCTTTCGCTATGCCGCTGGTGGCTTCGCTGACTTCAGCAGGGTCGCGTCAAGCAATGCCCGAATGTGGTCAGATATTTTTGTCGAAAATGCAAATGCCACAGAAGAGATCCTGGACGACTACATTGCCGAACTGCAGCAACTAAAACTGCTTATTGAAAACAAGGATCGGCAACAGCTATTCAGTTTGTTCAGTAGAGCCAAGCAAACCCGTGATGATTTTATTGAGAGAGGAGTGACTGGCGTGTCCCAGGCAGTTGAAACATCTGGCAGACTGACATTTGAGGCCAAAGCTTCGGGTGCAATTTCTGGCCGACTCAGGGTGCCTGGCGACAAGTCGATATCGCACCGGTCAGTGATTTTTGGTTCTTTGGCAAATGGTGTTTCCCGGGTAAAGGGATTCCTGGAAGGGGAGGATGCGCTGCGCACCGTGGCCGCTTTTCGTGAGATGGGAGTCACCATAGTGGGCCCGGAGGACGGCGAACTGGTGATATATGGTGTTGGGATGCATGGATTAAAAGCGCCACGTGTCCCATTGAATATGGGGAATTCTGGAACAGCTATGCGGCTGATGGCTGGACTGCTGTCCGCCCAGCCATTTGACTCCGAATTGTTTGGTGATGATTCACTCAATAGCAGGCCCATGTCCCGTATCGCTGATCCCCTGAAAGCCATGGGCGCAAAGATTGAGACCGGGTCTAAAGGCACGCCGCCTCTAAAAATTCAGGGCCAGAAACTTTCGGCAACTCACTATGAGATGCCTGTGGCCAGCGCACAGGTAAAGTCCTGCCTGCTACTGGCAGGACTTTATGCCTCTGGTGAGACTTCAGTGACCGAGCCGGCAGTCTGTCGCGACCACACTGAGCGAATGCTGCGGGGGTTTGGTTACCCGTTGCAAGGGGGCTACCCGGAACCGACTGCAAGTGTTGTTGGTGGCCAGCAACTGCAGGCTGCAGATATCGATATACCGGCTGACATTTCATCGGCGGCATTCTTTCTGGTGGCGGCAAGTATCACTCCCGGGTCGGAACTATTGTTGGAACACGTGGGTATCAATCCCACACGAATCGGAATCGTTAACCTGTTGCGCCTTATGGGTGCAGAGATAACTTTCGAGAAGGAAAGGGATGTGGGCGGAGAACCAGTAGCAGACCTGCGAGTGGTTCATAAACCTCTACAGGGTATTACCATTCCCAAAGACCAGGTCCCTCTTGCGATCGACGAATTTCCGGTTCTTTTCGTGGCTGCCGCCTGCGCCAAAGGAGAAACCGTATTGCGTGGTGCCGAGGAATTACGGGTCAAGGAGAGTGACCGAATCGAAGCGATGGCCAGGGGGCTGCAAACCCTGGGTATTGAACTGGAAACCTTCGATGATGGCCTGCGAATTACCGGCGGAGAAATGCAAGGTGGCGATATCGACAGTTTTGGGGATCATCGTATTGCTATGGCGTTTACAGTTGCTGCGTTGCGTGCGCAAGGACCAGTTCGGATTCACAACTGTCAGAATGTGGCCACTTCATTCCCCAATTTCCCGCAACTGGCACAAATGGTGGGTTTTGACCTCACTGAGTTAGACCAATGAGCCAGGCAGACATTCCAGTCATTGCTATCGACGGGCCATCCGGCAGTGGAAAAGGCGCAGTCTCCGCCAGCATTGCCAGTCGATTCGGCTTTCATTTGCTGGATAGCGGCGCCCTGTACCGGATTTTGGGCATCGCTGTGGTCAGGGCAGATATCCCATTGGAAGACGTCGATGCCGTGGCAGATCTTGCTCGATCTTTGGACATAGAGTTCAGTGCAGAATCGCCTGGAACTGTCAGATTGGACGGGGAAGATGTGTCACTGGAAATCCGAACAGACCTCGGTAGCGACATGGCGTCCAGGGTGGGTGCCATCCCCGAAGCCCGTGCAGCCCTGATGGATCGGCAACTGGCCTTCCGAAAACCCCCGGGATTGGTGGCCGATGGCAGGGATATGGGTACCGTGGTTTTCCCTGATGCCAGTGTAAAAATCTACCTCACAGCCAGTGTTGAGGAGAGGGCGCAAAGGCGATATAAGCAGTTGATAGATAAGGGTATTGATGCTATTCTGCCCGCCCTTTTGCAGGACCTGAAAGAGCGGGACGCGCGCGACAGCGAGCGGCAAATTTCTCCTTTGAAGCCAGCCGCCGATGCCATTGTTTTAGACACCACAGAGATGTCGGAACAACAAGTGATCGAAAGAGTCACGGATATCGTGAGCAAGTCACTTCGCTAAAACCATCCTTCAGACAGGCAAATCAGGTAAGGTGATTCCAGCTTGCGCAACCAGCACAGGCAAGTTGAGAGTCGATTTTGGCAACCCCGTGACTGCTGGGTCATGGCTTACAAAGCATATAAATTTAACTTTAAGTATGTTTTGTATATTATTGAATATATTGGATTAATTAATGAGCGATAGTTTTGCGGACCTGTTTGAACAGAGCCTAAACGAAATAGATATGACCCCTGGTGCCATCGTTACTGGCACTGTAATCGACATCGACACCGACTGGGTCACTGTCCATGCCGGACTCAAGTCTGAAGGTGTCATCCCCCGTACACAGTTTTTGGATGAGCAAGGAAACCTCTCTCTCGAAGTAGGAGACGAGGTCAAGGTTGCTCTGGAAACCGTCGAAGACGGATTCGGTGAAACCCGGCTGTCCAGAGAGAAGGCCAAACGGGCCGAATCCTGGATGGAGCTGGAAGCTGCCTATGAAAAGAATGACATCGTTACCGGTGTCATCAATGGCAAGGTAAAAGGCGGTTTCACTGTAGATTTGAACAATATCCGGGCGTTTCTGCCTGGCTCGCTGGTGGATGTGCGCCCGGTTCGGGATACCGTTCACCTGGAAGGCCAGGAACTGGAATTTCGCCTGATCAAGCTGGATCGTAAGCGCAACAACGTGGTGGTTTCCCGTCGCGCCGTGCTGGAATCGGTCAGCTCCGAAGAACGAGATGCCCTGCTGGAAAAACTCCAGGAAGGTATGTCGGTCAAAGGCATCGTCAAGAACCTCACCGATTACGGCGCATTCGTCGACCTCGGTGGTGTTGACGGCCTGCTGCACATTACTGACATGTCCTGGAAGCGCATCAAGCACCCCAGCGAAATCGTCAATGTGGGCGATGAGATAGACGTCAAAGTGCTGAAGTTTGATCGTGAACGCAATCGCGTCTCGCTTGGGCTCAAGCAGCTGGGAGAAGACCCCTGGGTAGCCATCAAGCAACGCTATCCGGAAAACACCCGGGTCAAGGCAGTGGTAACCAATCTCACCGATTACGGTTGTTTTGCCGAATTGGAAGAGGGTGTCGAAGGTCTGGTTCACGTCTCCGAAATGGACTGGACCAACAAGAATATCCACCCCAGCAAGGTTGTGCAGCTCGGTGACGAAGTAGAAGTCATGGTTCTGGACATTGACGAAGAACGTCGTCGAATCTCACTGGGTATCAAGCAATGCTTCCAGAATCCATGGGATGGCTTTGCCGAGAAGTTCAACAAGGGTGACAAGATTTCAGGCAGCATCAAATCCATCACCGATTTTGGAATTTTCATCGGCCTCGATGGCAATATCGATGGACTGGTACACCTGTCTGATATTTCCTGGGAAGAAGCCGGCGAAGATGCGGTTCGAAATTACAAGAAGGGTGACGAAATTGAAACCGTCATTCTCTCCATTGATCCCGAGCGAGAGCGCATTTCTTTGGGTATCAAGCAATTGGAAGACGACCCCTTCATGGATTACGCTTCGGAGTTTGAGAAAGGCAGTGTGGTCAAGGGCACTGTAACAGAGGTTGATGCCAAATCAGCCACTATCAATCTTCGCGAGGGTGTTGATGGGGTGCTTCGTGCTTCTGAAATCAGCCGTGACAAGGTGGAAGACGCTAGAAACGCATTGAAAGAAGGCGACGAGATAGACGTGAAAGTTGTCAGTATCGATCGCAAGAATCGTGTAATCAGTGTTTCCATCAAGGCCATCGAAATCGATGACGAGAAAGCTGCTGTTGCAGAACACAAGAATCAGGATGGCAGCAATGTGTCACCTGGCACTATCGGTGATCTCATCAAGGCGCAAATGGATAAGAGCTAAGCTGAGACAGCATTAGCGACAACAATCAAGACGCAGATACCAGCGCAAGCGGTGTACAGGTACAGGGGACAACAATGACTAAGTCTGAACTGATAGATCGTATCGCCAGCAAACAGACCCAGCTCTCTTCAAAAGATGTGGAGCTGGCAGTCAAGGCGATTCTTGAGTACATGTCGCACGTGCTTGCGGACGGTGGGCGTATCGAAATCAGGGGATTTGGTAGTTTTTCATTACACTACCGGGTACCCAGGATCGGGCGTAACCCCAAGACTGGAACCCCGGTTGCTTTGAGTGGAAAGTACGTACCACACTTCAAGCCTGGTAAAGAGCTTCGCGACCGCGTCAACAACAGTATGCTTGCCGAGCAACAACTGTAAACAGCTAGCTGTCGGCATTGCCAAAACTAAAACGGCATAGCCCATCGGGCTATGCCGTTTTTTCTTGTACACTCACTTTGTTCAACAGAGGTTTCCATAGTTAGATTCCAATGAAAAAGTTGAGCAACATTTTCTCAGGAATATTCCTGGTGCTGGTGTTTATCGCCAGTATCACCTTTGCCTATTTCAACACCGAAGAAATCGGTCTGACTTTTGGCAGTTTTGTGTTCTCTCCCAGGCCGGTGTCAGTATGGGTGGTCGGGGCTTTTGTTTGTGGTGGCTTTATCGGGCTGATACTGGGTCTGGGAATATTCAGGCAACTGAAGATGCGTGCTGAAGTCCGCCGACTTGGCAAGGAGCTGGAAAAATCCCAGGAGGAAGTGAATAGACTGCGCTCCTTGTCATTGAAGGATTTGCAATAGCATGGCGGCATTTGAAAATCTCGACATTTACCTGCTGTTGCTGGCAGCAGTGGTCGCCGGATGGCTGCTGGGCAGGCTTGGAGGCAGACTGAAACCGAGGACGCGGGATTCCGAGGACATATTCCATGATTACTTCGTGGGCCTTAACTACCTGTTAAACGACGAGCCTGATGAGGCAATCGATACCTTTATCAAGGCCCTGGAAGTGAACAGTGAAACCGTGGAAACGCACCTGGCTCTGGGAGCACTGCTGCGCCGCCGGGGCAAGGTGGACAAAGCGATCAAAGTCCATCAGACACTGCTGGCCCGGCAAGGTCTCGACAGGTCTTTCTTCGATTCCACACGCTTGCAGCTAGCGCTGGACTATATCGCTGCCGGGTTGCTGGATCGTGCCGAACGCCTGCTGAAGGAAATCAGGGATGAGAAGGGAGAGGCCAGATGGAAGGCGCTGCAACATCTGCTTACGGTGTACCAGACCGAGAAGGAATGGGAGCTGGCCCTGGATTGCATCCGCGAATTACTGAACAACCCAGAGTATAAAAAGAACAATGAGTTGCGTTCCATCGCCGCACATTATTGTTGCGAACTCGGCGAAGCCTTTATGCGGCGCCAACAGTCCAATCGGGCCCGTGAACAGCTCAAGCGTGCGTTTACCTTTGATCGCAAACATACCCGCACGGCACTGCTGTTGGCCAGGCTTGAGCGCTCACTGGGCAATGATGAAATTGCCATCAGGGAGCTTATTCGTATTCGCCGCCAGCACCCGGAATTCAGCGGACAGGTCTTGCAGCTTTTGATGCAGTGGTATGCGCACGGGGAATCCGATGTCGAGCTATTGAGCCTGCTGGAGCAAGAGCTGCAAAGCGAGAGCAGGGAAGCCGGCGATGCCCAGGCCGATGTCCCGCTTTTGCTGGCCATTGCCGAGTTATTGGGCAGGAGAGATGGAGCCCATGAGTCGCTGGCTTTCCTGGAAAGGCACTACCGGGACCGGGCATCGCTGGATATTATTGTACGACGGTTGCAGCTCTACCTGGATATGTCCCAGGGCGATGTCAGGGGAGAATTAACCAACTTGCAGTCCATGCTTGAATCCATACTTCGCAATAGAATGCACTATCAGTGCAATCATTGTGGCTATGAGTCCCGAAACCTGTACTGGCTTTGCCCCAGTTGCCAAAATTGGGACAAGACCAAACCTATCGTCAAAGAGATTGTGCGCTAGCCTGTGTGGCAGACACATAACTACAAATCAGGAGAGCCTGAACCTTGGACAAGCGAATCATAATCGCGCTGGATTTTGAAACAGACCAGGAAGCCCTTGCCCTGCTGGATAAGCTGGATCCGACAGAGTGCAGAGTCAAAATCGGAAAGGAACTATTTACCAGCTGTGGCCCGGTGTTTGTGAAGCGTGTCGTCGACAGAGGATTTGAAGTTTTCCTGGATCTGAAATTTCACGACATCCCCAATACCGTTGCCAGGGCCGTAAGCCGCGCCGCTGAACTGGGTATTTGGATGCTCAATGTGCATGCCTCTGGTGGCTTGATGATGATGCAGGAAGCTGCCAATGCGCTTGAGAGCCTGGGATCAGCGAAACCAAAACTGATCGGAGTGACCGTATTGACCAGCCTTGGACAGGAAGACTTGTCACAGATTGGTATCAATGCCGAACCGGCCGAGCAGGTGCTCCGGCTGGCAAAGCTCACTCAGCAGGCAGGGCTGGATGGCGTGGTCTGCTCGGCAGCCGAATCGTCTGCATTGCGCTCGGCGCTGGGTTCAGACTTTTTGCTGGTCACCCCCGGAATCCGCAGGCCCGAAGATGCGACAGCAGACCAGAAACGGGTGGTCGGGCCCGCCGAAGCCATCCAGAATGGCAGTGACTATCTCGTCGTGGGCCGACCAATTACCCGCGCGGATGACCCGGCTGCAGCATTGGCTGAATTTAATTCCGCTGTCACTGGCGTTAGTTGATTTCTCTACTAGACTGAATGGAGCAGGCTTTTTGTAGCTGCTGTGTTCAACAATCTAAAAGGAACTCAACTATGTCTAGATGGACCTTGCTCAAGGCGGCATGTGCCGCGCTAATGCTGTGTTTTTCTCCGCTGCAGTTCGCTGCCGAAGCGCCGCAGGAAACCACACAGCAATATTCACAAGTGGATATCAACAAAGCCGATGCGGCTGCGATCGCGGCTGCCCTCGATGGTGTCGGCCTGGTAAAGGCGGAGGAAATCGTTGCCTACCGCACCATGTTTGGTGATTTCCGCAGTGTCGATGAATTGCTGGAAGTGCCAGGTATTGGCGAAGTCACCCTGGAGAAAAATCGCTCAAAGATTCTGATTTCGGCAAACTGAAGGTAGGCAATTCCCTGACAGGCACTTTCAGCAGATTATGCGAAAGATTCTGAAAGTGCCTGATTTTAATAATAAATCCGAATATAATGCGCCCATGTCAGTCGCTGCCAAGACATTTTGGGTATGTTCTCCGTTCCGGTCCTGATCGGCTCTTTCTTCTCCGCATTTATCCTCACTGGCGTTCTGCGCCACGTGGCCCTGCGCAAGCAAATTCTGGACATCCCCCAGCAACGTAGTGCCCATAGCCAGCCTACGCCCACGGGTGGGGGACTGGCCATTGTCTTGCCGGTGCTGGTGGTTGCCAGCGTTTATTTTGGCAGTGGTGCTCTGGCTGCCAACGTCTTTCTGGCGATGCTTGGCGCCCTGGCAATCGCCCTGGTCGGTCTTCTTGACGATTTAGTGCAGCTGAAAGTGTGGATGCGTATCTCTCTGCAATTCGCCGCTGCTGTCTGGTCAGTCATTTGTCTCGGTGAAGTAGCGGCCATCAATGTGGCAGGCTGGGAATTGAGTAATTCCTGGGTTCTCAGTGTGCTGGCAGTGTTAGCACTGGTCTGGTTGCTCAATCTTTACAATTTCATGGACGGGATCGATGGTATCGCTGGCAGTGAGCTGGCTTTTGTCAACGCAATGTCATTATTACTCGTTATAAATACAGAAGCTGCGAGTGTAGGACTGCTTGCTACGGCGCTGTTAGCTGCAGCAGTGGGCTTTCTGTGCTGGAACTGGCCACCTGCCAAAATATTTATGGGCGATGTAGGTAGTGGATTCAGCGGATTCATGCTGGGACTGCTGGCGCTTCTGTCCATGCAGGCAGGAGTGATGACCGTGTGGACCTGGCTGATCCTGCTGGGAGTCTTCGTGACTGATGCCACGCTGACGCTGGCCAGGCGGGTGTTCTCCCGGCAGCGCTGGTATGAAGGGCATTCCTGTCACGCTTACCAGCATGCAACGAGAAAGTATAAGAGTCACAGCAAGGTGACGATAACAATTGTAGTGATAAACTGCGTTTGGCTGGCTCCTCTCGCGTATTTATCCACACGAGAACAAGAGCTGGGATTTTTTCTCAGTTTACTCGCACTAACGCCTCTGGCTCTGGTGGCTTATCGTTTTCAGGCTGGAATTTCGCCATTTAGCGAGCCTGTGAGTAACCAGAACAGTGCGCGCTAGAGTGAATTAATAACAGACAGACGGCCCCCGGTTGCACTAAAAATTTTCACTGAAGAGCAAAGATTACCGGTTGCGGGCATTCAACAAGAAGAGGGCGCTATGCACCTACACAGCATTCCATTGTCTCGATCCATCAAGCAACTGCTGATGATAGTCGCTGATGCGACATTGATCGTGACTGCACTGGCTCTTTCTTTCGTCCTGCTCGGCAAAGACATGTTCGCCCAGGACCAGCGCTTTTATTTCTATCTGTTGATTGCCACAACTCTCAGCATCCTGTTTTTTATCCGCATCGGACTCTATCGCGTACTGTTGCTGTACATGGGGCTACAGGCCGCTTTCCTGATCCTGCAGGGCGTAACCTTTGCTACCTGTTTGCTGGCTGCCGCCTATTTTTTCTCGCAGACTCCGCAAGAGTCTGATTTCTCGGTGCTGCCCATCTTCTGGATGATCGCACTTCTATTTATCGGTGGCGGGAGATTCCTGGGGAAGGTTCTCCTGCAGAGCCTGATTCAGAACTTTCGCCCGAAAGAGCCCGTTATTATTTACGGAGCGGGAAGTTCCGGCATGCAATTGGTGGTCGCTCTGCAAAACGGTGATCAATATCTGCCTGTGGCCTTCGTCGATGATAGCCAGCGAATGATCGGCAGTACCGTGCACGGTATTCATGTGTACAGTCCGAATTCCTTGTACGAGCTCATCGAAAATTTCTCCATACGACAAATTCTTCTCGCTATTCCTTCAGCAACCCATGCGGAAAGGAAAGAGATCCTCAATCGGCTGGAGCACCTTCCAGTTCATGTGAAGACGGTGCCCGATCTTTTTGACATGGTGTCAGGCAAAGTTGGTGTCGATCAGATCAGGGACATCGATATTGAGGATCTGTTGGGCAGGGATATTGTGCCGCCTAACCCGGAACTGCTCGGTGCCTGCATCACCGGCCAGTCGGTTATGGTGACAGGGGCGGGGGGTTCCATTGGTTCAGAGCTGTGTCGCCAGATAATCAACATCAGCCCTTCCCGAGTCGTGTTGCTCGATTCATTCGAATACGGACTCTATGAATTGGAGGCTGAACTCAAGGAGAAGCTGAAGGGCATCGATGGCGGC
Source organism: Gammaproteobacteria bacterium (assembly GCA_040218615.1). Lineage (GTDB taxonomy): Bacteria > Pseudomonadota > Gammaproteobacteria > Pseudomonadales > Pseudohongiellaceae > UBA9145. Next base: position 12,940 of record JAVJRC010000001.1, on the reverse strand, counting down.
AACAAAATCGAGATCATTGCCCTGCTGGGATCAGTGTGTAATCGCGTGCAGATGGAAAATGCGATCAAGAGCTTTTCCGTGGACACGGTTTACCATGTTGCTGCTTACAAGCAAGTGCCCATGGTTGAGAAGAATATCGTCGAAGGGGCGCAAAATAATATATTTGGCACCTTGATAGCAGCCCAGGCTGCAGAAAAGCTTGCAGTGAAAAACTTTGTATTTATCTCGACAGACAAGGCGGTAAGACCGACCAATTACATGGGTGCCACCAAGCGGCTAGCTGAGCAAGTCCTGCAAGCCATGGCAAAGCGGGGTAGTGACACCCGGTTCAGCATTGTTCGTTTTGGTAATGTGCTTGGCTCATCTGGATCGGTAGTGCCGCTGTTTCGTCGGCAGATCAGCAGTGGAGGGCCGGTGACGGTAACTCATCCGGAAGTAACCCGGTATTTTATGACCGTGCAGGAAGCTGCCCAGTTAGTACTGCAGGCTGGGTCCATGGCCAGTGGCGGGGATGTTTTTGTGCTGGATATGCATGAACCCATTCGTATCGTTGATCTGGCCAAGAAAATGGTGCACCTGATGGGATACGACGTTAAGGATGAAAATTCCTATCGCGGTGATATTGCTATCGAATACACCGGTCTCCGACCCGGAGAAAAACTCTATGAAGAGCTGCTTATTGGCGAGTCAGTTACGGGTACTGAACATCCAAAAATCATGCGCGCTGAAGAAGAGTCGCTGGGCTGGGAGGCACTGAAAGGTTTGCTGAATCGTCTGGAAGCCGCTTGCCGGGAAATTGATTTGCCTGAGATCAAGGCGATTCTGCTGGAAGCGGTGGACGGTTTTGAGCCCAGGGAAGCCGTAAGCGACCCCCTCTGGGATGTCTATTATGCGCGACCTCAGGACCGGGAGCAGAATTCAGGAGAGCAACGCAAGGTTACTCCCCTGTTTGGTGATTAGCTGCTTGATTGAGTGGCAGTCGCAGTGAAGGTTTGCTGGCGATTCAGTCAGCTCGACGCACAGATGTAATCACCACGGGTTCCGTCGGCACATCGTTGTAGGGACCAGACCGGCCTGTTTGAACGGCGGCAATGGCATCTACCACTGACATGCCGTCGATCACTTCACCAAAAACTGCGTAACCAAAACCGCTGGCTGTCTCATTCGTGTGATTAAGAAAATCGTTATCAACCACGTTGATAAAAAACTGGCTGGTTGCGCTGTCCACGACATTGGTGCGTGCCATGGCCAGTGTGCCACGATCGTTGGGTACGTCCGCTTGAGCCTCGTTTTTGATGGGATCGTAGGTCGATAGCTGCACCATATTTTCGTTAAACCCACCACCCTGAATCATGAAACCAGGAATCACACGGTGGAAGATCAAACCGTCGTAGAGTTCATTGTCTGTGTAGCGCAGAAAATTTTCGACGGAAATGGGTGCCTTGTCCGCCCACAACTCTATTGTGATCGTTCCCTTGTTGGTCTCCATGATGACGACAGGGTTTTCCTGAGCCATCACATTGATGCTCAGGGCCATCAGGATGCTTAAAACTAGCGCTCGCATACACGTACTCCATGGTGTTGGGTAATGATTCAATCAGGCGGGATACTATACATTATTTGCTGCGACCATCACCACAGAGTCTGGGCCGCTTGTGGTGTAGTGAGCCGGTCCTGTGATGGGCTGATGATCCAACCATGCTGGTGGTGCAAGGGCTCATTGGAAGCAGCAAGCCGACGCGGCTTCATATGGGTACTGTTTATAAAGCTACTACACAGGGAACTAATATAGGGAAAATGGCTGCCCAACCTGGACTCGAACCAGGAACCAAGTGATTAACAGTCACCTACTCTACCATTGAGCTATTGGGCAGCAGAGCAATGGTTATGCGGGGCAGGGCCCCGGTAGTTTCCCCCGTACGTGGTACGGGAAAAGGCGCGTAGTCTAATGAGAAAAGGGAATTCGGTCAACTCTCACCGAGCGGAAAGCGCCACAATGATGTAATCTTGGCGGTTTGACCAACACCCCCGATATCATGTCCAGGCAGTTCAAGCTCCACTCAAAATTTTCTCCGGCCGGTGACCAGCCAGAAGCGATCGCAAGCCTGATAGAGGGCCTGAATGACGGCCTCCATGCCCAGACCCTGCTGGGAGTCACCGGCTCGGGTAAAACCTTCACTGTCGCCAATGTCATTGAGCAAGTTCAGCGGCCAACCCTGGTGATGGCACCCAACAAAACCCTGGCTGCCCAGTTGTATGGCGAGTTTAAAGAGTTCTTCCCCGACAATGCGGTGGAGTATTTCGTCTCCTATTACGACTATTACCAACCCGAAGCCTATGTGCCTTCCTCTGATACTTATATAGAGAAAGATGCAACCATCAATGACCACATTGAGCAGATGCGACTTTCGGCGACCAAGGCATTGCTGGAACGCCCCGATGTCATAGTGGTCGCAACCGTCTCGGCGATTTATGGTTTGGGTAATCCCGATTCCTATCTGCAAATGGTGGTGCATCTGGATAAAGGCGACAGTATCGACCAGCGAAAACTGTTGCGACGGCTCGCGGACCTGCAATACACCCGCAACGACATGGAGTTGCGCAGAGCGACTTATCGCGTTCGGGGAGATGTCATCGATATTTACCCGGCGGAATCGGAACGTGATGCCATCCGGATCGAGTTGTTTGATGATGAAATTGAAAAGTTGTCCTACTTCGATCCATTGACTGGCAGTGTAATCAAGGAAGTGCCGCGCCTGACCGTGTTTCCAAAATCCCACTATGTCACCCCAAGGGAAATCCTGCTGGGTGCCCTGGATGATATTAAGGAAGAATTGCGCGAACGCTTGCAGCAGCTCAATCAGTCCAACAAGCTGGTGGAAGCGCAAAGGCTGGAGCAACGCACGAAATTCGACCTGGAGATGATTCAGGAGTTGGGTTACTGCACCGGCATTGAAAACTATTCGCGCTACCTGTCTGGTCGCGAGTCCGGGCAGCCACCGCCCACCTTGTACGACTATTTGCCAGCCAATGCCCTGGTGGTGGCCGATGAGTCCCATGTGGGAATCCCTCAGCTTGGTGCCATGTATAAAGGAGACAGATCGCGCAAAGAGACCCTGGTGGAGTATGGGTTCCGCCTGCCGTCGGCACTAGATAACCGACCCCTGAGATTCGAAGAGTGGGAGTCTCTCACTCCACAGATTATTTTCGTATCCGCGACCCCCGGCCCCTACGAGGACGAGCATGAAGGTCAGCGGGTCAGACAGGTCGTGAGGCCAACCGGCCTGATCGATCCGGAGCTGGAAGTCAGGCCAGCTTCCAGTCAGGTTGATGACCTGTTATCTGAAGTGCGGCGAGTGGTCGCCCTGCAGGAGAGAGTGTTGGTGACCGTGCTCACCAAGCGCATGGCTGAAGACCTCACCGATTATCTGGCCGAGCATGGTGTACGGGTGCGTTATCTGCATTCTGATATCGATACGGTGGAGCGCTCTGAAATCATCCGCGATCTTCGCTTGGGCAATTTTGATGTGCTGGTGGGCATCAATCTGCTGCGCGAAGGTCTGGATATTCCGGAAGTCTCACTGGTGGCGATTTTCGATGCCGACAAGGAAGGATTTCTGCGCTCAGAGCGTTCACTGATTCAGACCATAGGAAGGGCGGCGCGGAATCTCAACGGTAAGGCGATCTTGTATGCGGACCAGGTAACGGGTTCCATGGAGCGGGCTATTGAAGAGTCCAATCGCCGCCGCGAGACACAGCTGGAATACAACAAGGAACATAATATTACGCCCATAGGAGTGCGTAAGAAGGTGCTGGATGTAATGGAAGGCGCCTATACAGAGCCCGGGACCAGCCCTCGCCAGCGGGGCAGAAAAGTCGCGGAATCAGGTAATCCTTATGCCAAGCTGAAGCTGGATAGCGTGGTGGACGTAAAGAAGGAAATCAAACGCCTGGAAGCCGAGATGTATGAGCAGGCCAGAAACCTCGCCTTCGAGGAAGCTGCGGCAACCAGGGATCAGATCGCCCAGCTGAAGGAAAATGTGCTGATGAAATAGGCCGCAGTCCGCGTGATCTCACTTGAATCGGGAGATTTGCAGACAGCGAAAACCTGATTGGCCTATTTTCATCAATGATCAGGCGGAGGCCGCATAAAACGGGGTCTGCCCCCGTTTTTTGCTTCAAAAACAAGCAGCTGTCACCTATAATCGCCAATCTTTTCTATCGGGACCCGCAGTAGCAGGCGCGTAGCTCAGTTGGTTAGAGCGCTACCTTGACATGGTAGAGGTCACCAGTTCGAATCTGGTCGTGCCTACCATTCCCATTGCACAGGCAGTGGAATGATCAGCTTACAGGCTTCGGTATATTTCCGGGGCATTCGCAGGCTCGTAGATACCAATCAATACATGCTTCAAGTGTTGACCAGGCGTCCATGATTTTAATGGATTGCTCCTGGTGTTTGTTTCGCAGTTGTAGCGAGCAGCAGGTTTACAGACAGGAAACAGGAAATGCCTCAGATCACCTTACCAGACGGTAGCAAACGGGACTATGAAGGGCCCGTCACCATTGCTGCCATTGCAGAATCCATTGGCCCGGGCCTGGCGAAAGCGGCGCTTGCGGGCAGAGTTAACGGAGATCTGGTAGATACGAGCTTTACGGTGGAAGCAGACGCCGATGTGTCCATCGTCACCGAGCGGGATGACGATGGCATCGAAGTGCTGCGACATTCCTGTGCCCACCTGATGGCCCAGGCAGTGCAGAGACTTTATCCCAAGGCTCAAGTGACTATCGGGCCTGTCATTGAGGACGGCTTCTTTTACGACTTCGCCTTTGAAAGACCCTTTACGCCGGAAGATCTCGAGGCCATCGAAAAAACCATGGAAGAGATCGTCAAGGAAAACCTGGAAGTCGAGCGTTCGGTACTCCCCCGTGACGAAGCCATTGCCCTGTTCAAGGACATGGGCGAGGATTACAAGGTAGAGATCATCGAGAGCATTCCGGGTGAAGAGCCGCTGTCTTTTTACAAGCAGGGCGAATTTATCGATCTGTGTCGCGGTCCCCACGTGCCCAGCACTGGAAAGTTCAAGGCATTCAAGCTAACCAGTGTTGCCGGAGCCTACTGGCGTGGTGATTCCGACAATGAGATGTTGCAGCGCATCTATGGAACTGCCTGGGGTTCGAAGAAAGACCTGAAACAATACCTGCACCGGCTGGAAGAGGCGGAGAAACGAGACCACAGAAAACTGGGCAAGCAGCTGGAGCTTTTTCACTTTCAGGAAGAGGCGCCAGGTATGCCTTTTTGGCATCCGAATGGCTGGATTCTTTACCAGACTATTCAGGACTACATGCAGGAGAAGCAGCGCAAGCACAACTATCTGGAAATCAATACACCACAGCTGGTGGACTATTCCCTGTGGGAGAAGTCAGGCCACGCGGCGAAATTCTCGGAAGAGATGTTCAGTGTCGAATCCGAGAACCGCATGTATGCCATCAAGCCCATGAACTGCCCCTGCCATGTGCAGGTGTTCAACCAGGGTTTGAAGAGCTATCGGGATTTGCCCATGCGCCTGGCTGAATTCGGTTCCTGCCACCGCTACGAGCCTTCCGGGAGCATGCACGGGCTGATGCGGGTGCGCAGTTTTGTGCAGGACGATGGGCACATCTTCTGTACGGAAGACCAGATTCAGGCCGAAGTGGCCGACTTCATGGAGCTGTTGTTCGAAGTCTACAAGGATTTCGGCTTCGACGAGATTATCCTGCGCCTGTCCACGCGGCCAGAAAAGCGGGTGGGTTCTGACGAGATCTGGGATGACGCCGAGCAGGCGCTCACCGAGGCGCTCAATGCCACGGGGCTGGAATGGCAGCTACAGCCTGGAGAAGGGGCGTTTTACGGTCCCAAGGTGGAATATTCCCTCAAGGACTGCATGGGCCGAATCCAGCAATGTGGCACCATCCAGGTGGATTTCTTTACTCCTGGCCGGCTGGGTGCCCAATATGTGGCAGAAGACAGCAGCAAACGGACCCCGGTGATGCTGCATCGCGCGGTTTTGGGCTCTTTCGAGCGATTTATCGGCGTTTTGATCGAGCATTACGCCGGCGCCATGCCCACCTGGCTGGCTCCAGTACAGGCCGTAGTACTGAACATTACCGACAAACAGGGCGAGTATTGCCGAAAAGTCGAAGAATCCTTGAAAAATAAAGGGTTTAGGGCCAAGTCAGACTTGAGAAATGAGAAGATCGGCTTTAAAATCCGCGAGCACACTTTACAGAAGGTTCCCTACCTTCTCGTGGTAGGGGATAAAGAAGTAGAAGCCGGTACTGTGGCAGTACGCGAGCGTGGAGGAAAAGACCTGGGAGCGATGACATTCGAAGACTTTTGTGATCACTTGAGCCAGGACGTCGCCCGTTTCGGCCGCAGTGAGAATAGCAATCCTGACGAGTGAAGGGTTGCCCATAGCAAGGAGTTCAAAGAATTAATATCGCTTTAGCCAGAAAATGTACCAGGTGTGGTTCTCCCGCGAACCCAGAGCACTCAACCCAGCTACACCAGTCGCCTTTATCATGAGCAGTGGTCATGAGGTGTCGTTATGAAGGGTAGTGCCAAGAAACCACTAATCAACGAGTTCATTGAAGCCGATCAGGTACGCCTGGTAGCGGCGGATGGTTCCCAGGCAGGTGTCGTGTCTCTGGAAGAGGCTAGAGCTGCAGCGGAAGAAGCCAAGCTTGATCTGGTGCTGATTGCACCTGACGCAGACCCGGTGGTCTGCAAGATCATGGACTATGGCAAACATGTTTTCGATCTCAAGAAACAGAAAGCGGCCAACAAGAAAAAGCAGCGCCGGGTTCATGTTAAAGAGATCAAGTTTCGACCAGGGACGGAAGAAGGAGATTATCAGGTCAAACTACGCAACCTGATACGTTTCCTCGAAGATGGGGACAAGGCCAAGGTTTCATTGCGATTCCGCGGCCGGGAAATGGCCCATCAACATCTTGGGCAGGAGCTGGTAGACCGCATCAAAGAAGATTTGGCGGAATATGGCACTGTCGAACAGGAACCCAAGATGGAAGGTCGCCAGATCGTAATGGTGCTGGCGCCCGTTAAAAAGCGCTAATCGTTGCAAGAGCCAGTGTCCGCTGATCCAGCCGGGCCAGCGGACACTGGCTTTTTTGATGATTGGATTTCAAATCATCCCGTCGCGGTTTCGCGGCGAAGTCAGTAGAGCCAAAACTAATGGCTGTATTGAGAAATGCGGAGTTACAAAGAAATGCCAGGTAAATTAAAGACCCACAGCGGCGCTGCCAAGCGCTTCAAGAAAACCGGTTCCGGGTTCAAGCGCAAGCGCATGAACAAGAACCATATCCTGACCAAGAAGACGACCAAGCGTAAGCGTCAGTTGCGTGGTACCACAGCAGTTCATGATGTGGATGTACCAGCAATCAAGCGCATGCTGCGTGAAAACTAGTCGCCGTTCTTACATTAATTTCTAGTCAGGAGAATCTAACATGTCCCGAGTTAAACGCGGCGTCGTAGCCAATCGACGTCATCGTAAAGTATTAAAGCAGGCCAAGGGTTACTACGGAGCCCGCAGCCGTGTGTTTCGTGTGGCCAAACAGGCCGTTACCAAGGCTGGCCAGTATGCCTATCGTGATCGCCGGGCGAAGAAGCGCGTATTCCGATCGCTGTGGATTACCCGCATCAATGCCCAGGCACGCGAAAATGGTATGACCTACAGCCAGCTTATTGCTGGTCTGAAGAAAGCCAATGTCGAAGTCGATCGTCGTGTGCTGGCCGACCTGGCCGTCCATGACAAACCTGCCTTTTCAGCAATCGTCGAGCAAGCGAAAGCCGGCCTGGCTGCATAACAAGCAGCGGTCCTGGCCATGGGCGATACGGCATCCCTTCTCAAGGAAGCTCTTGAAGCAATAGCGCAATCGAGTGACGAACGGTCACTCGATGCTTTGCGCGTGCAGTATCTGGGCAAGAAGGGCAGCTTTACCGACCTCCTTAAATCCCTGGGAAAATTACCTCCCGAAGAGCGTCCTGCCGCTGGCGAAAACATCAATCGTGCCAAACAGGAATTACAGGCGGCAATCGAGGCGCGCAAAACTGAGCTGGTGAGTGCTGCACTGGATGCTCGCCTGCAAGAAGAGAAGATTGATGTCAGTCTGCCGGGCCGCCGGCAGAGCAAAGGCGGCTTGCACCCTATCACTATCACCATCGAACGCATCAAGACTATCTTCGCTGCTGCCGGCTACGACGTGGCTGAAGGGCCGGAGATAGAAGACGAATACCACAACTTCGAAGCGCTCAACATTCCCGCACACCATCCTGCCAGGGCCATGCATGACACATTCTATGTGAGTCCTGGCACGGTTTTGCGCACCCATACGTCGCCCGTTCAGGTACACGTTATGGAAAACGGACAGGCGCCATTTCGCATGATTTGTCCCGGCCGTGTCTATCGCTGCGATTCAGATCTGACACACACTCCTATGTTCCACCAGGTTGAGGGCTTGCTGATCGATGAGCAGGTGAGCATGGCCGACCTCAAGGGAACGGTGGTGAATTTTCTGCAGGCCTACTTCGAAGAAGAAATGCCGGTCCGGTTCCGGCCTTCTTATTTTCCCTTCACCGAGCCATCTGCCGAAGTCGATATGGGTTGTGTTAGCTGTGGTGGCAAAGGCTGCCGTATTTGCAGTCACACTGGTTGGCTGGAAGTGATGGGTTGCGGCATGGTGCACCCGAGAGTCCTTGAAATGTCCAAGGTGGATACGGAGAAGTACTCCGGATTCGCTTTTGGTATGGGTGTGGAGCGCCTCGCCATGCTTCGTTATGGCGTGAGCGATCTGCGGCACTATTTCGACAACGATGTGCGCTTTCTGCGCCAGTTTAATTAGGTTCTGCCGTGATCATTTGCCAGAGCTGGTTACAGGAATGGGTGAATCCCGAATGGGATACGGATACGCTGGTCGAGAAATTGACCATGGCGGGCCTGGAAGTGGATGGGGTTTCACCTGTTGCACGAAAATTCACTGGCTTGATTGTTGGTGAGGTGGAATCGGTAGGGCAGCATCCGGATGCAGACAAACTTAGCCTCTGCCAAGTAAGCGATGGCAAACAAAGCTATCAGGTCGTGTGCGGGGCGCCCAATGTGCGCGCAGGTATGCGGGTACCTTTTGCCATGATCGGGGCAGAGATCATCGCCGAAGCAGGTGAGAAACCTTTCAAAATCAAGGCCGCAAAACTGCGCGGTGTCGAATCAAACGGCATGCTTTGCTCGGCTGAAGAACTGGGGCTTGAAGAAAAGTCCGAGGGCTTGCTGGAGTTGGCGGGCGATGCCCCGGTCGGTGCAGATATCAGAGAATATCTTAACCTGGACGATAGCAGTATTGAATTAGACCTGACTCCTAACAGGGGAGACTGTCTCTCGGTCCGGGGCGTGGCCAGGGAAGTAGGGGTGCTGGCACGGAAACCGGTACAACCGCCACCCGAGAGTGTAGTCGAAGCTACTATCAATGACGAATTCCCCATTAAGATCACTGCCGCAGATGAATGTCCCAGGTATCTGGGGCGAGTGATTCGCAATATCAACCAGAACGTGACAGCACCACTGTGGATGCAGGAAAAGTTGCGACGTTCCGGATTGCGCAGCATCGACCCCATTGTCGATGTGACCAACTATGTTTTGATGGAGCTCGGTCAACCCATGCACGCCTTCGATTACACCAAGCTCGAAGGCCATATCGATGTCAGATTGGCTCAGCCAGAAGAGAAAATCACCTTGCTCGATGGCAAGGAAGTCACCCTGAGCGAAGACACGCTGGTGATTGCCGATGCTGAAAAAGCCGTGGCCATGGCCGGTATCATGGGTGGTCTGGCTACCTCGGTTACCAAGGAAACGAAAGACGTGTTTCTGGAGTGCGCTTTCTTCGCGCCACTGGCGATAGCAGGAAAAGCCAGGGGTTATGGCATGCACACGGATGCTTCCCATCGTTACGAGCGTGGCGTGGATCATTCGCTGCAACAGCAGGCGATGGAGCGGGCGACAGAGCTGCTGCTGGAGATCGTCGGCGGCGAAGCCGGTCCGATTACAGAAGCCACCGGAAACTTGCCAGCACAAACCCGGGTAAGCCTGCGCTTCCCCTCGATTCCCAGACAACTGGGTGTGGAGATCAGCAATGAGGAAGTGGTGGAGATATTCGAGCGTCTCGGATTCGGCATTGCCGAGCTGAACGACAGCCAGGTTACTGTGGATGTGCCCAGCTTTCGTTTTGATGTGACTATCGAAGCGGATCTGATCGAAGAGCTGGCCCGCATCTACGGTTACAACAACATACCCCTGGGGCAGGGCTGGGGTGCACAGACTTTTGCGCAGCCTAAAGAGCAAGAACTGGAGATTTCCAGAATCCGGGACCAATTGGTGGCACTTGGCTACCAGGAAGTGATTTCCTACAGCTTTATTGATCCAGCATTGTCCGAGATAGTCTCTGAACCTGATATCGAGCCCATTCGCCTGAAAAATCCTATTTCTGAAGACATGGCAGTGATGCGCAGCAGTCTTATTCCCGGTCTGCTGCATACGATTCGTTACAACGCCAATCGCCAGCAGGGCAGAATGCGGCTGTTTGAATCTGGCCTGGTGTTTTCCAGGGTCGAGGGAGAGATCCATCAGGTCGACCATATAGCGGGTGCGGTAATGGGCTCCAGGAATCCAAAAAACTGGAGCAATAACAGCGATTTATCAGATTTCTTTGATGTAAAAGGCGACGTAGAGTTGCTGGCTGATCTGGGCAGGCTGGGAAGGGAACTCCGGTTTGTGGAAGCCGAACAGAAGCCCTTCCATCCCGGCCAGTGTGCCCGAATTCTGCGCACTGATGGCACCGAAATCGGCGTCATGGGGGCGTTGCATCCTGCTGTGCAGCGCGAAATGGGCCTGGACCAGCCGGTATTGCTGTTTGAATTGGACCTGGAAAGCCTGAAACAGGCCCAAATCCCTGCTGCCCATGCCCTCTCCAGATATCCGGAAGTGCATCGGGATCTGGCCGTGGTGCTGGATGAATCCGTTAGCGCAGGGCAAATATCGGCCCTGATCCATGAAAAAGCCGGGGAATTCCTCAGCGATTTTCGAATATTTGATGTTTATCAAGGAGATGCAGTTCAAAAAGGCAAAAAAAGTGTGGCTTTAGGCTTGACGTGGCAGCATCCTTCCCGCACTCTTAGCGACGATGAAGTAAACGCAATAATTAGTAGCTGCGTCAACGCACTACAAGAACAATTTAATGCAAATTTGCGGAACTGATCGGGGATCGGACTATGGCAGATGGGGCACTCACAAAAGCCGATATGGCCGAGCGCTTGTTTGAGGAATTAGGGCTCAACAAACGTGAAGCCAAGGAAGTGGTAGAGCAGTTTTTCGAAGAAATCCGTCTGTCGCTGGAACGCAATGAACAAGTGAAATTATCCGGATATGGCAATTTCGACCTGCGGGACAAGAAACAACGCCCAGGCCGAAACCCCAAAACCGGCGAAGAAATTCCCATTAAGGCGCGACGTGTCGTGACTTTCAGACCAGGACAGAAACTGAAGGCGAGGGTAGAAGGCTATGCTGGAACCCAAGAATAACGACGAATTACCTCCAATTCCCCCCAAGCGATACTTCACCATCGGTGAAGTGGGCGAGCTCTGTGCGGTCAAACCTCACGTTCTGCGCTACTGGGAAGCCGAATTCCCTCAGCTAAAACCCGTCAAACGCCGGGGAAACCGCCGCTATTACCAGCGCCAGGACGTCATCCTCATCCGCCAGATCAAGAGCCTGCTCTACGAGCAGGGCTATACCATCGGTGGCGCACGCCAGAAAATGAGCGACAGCCCCGATGATCTTAGCCAATCCAAGGTGAATTCCGGTGAAATCAAGTCACTGGTCAAGGATCTGGAAGAGGTCATAGCAAAGCTGTAGCCGACTTCCCGGATTTCAGCAAATCCGCAGTTTTATTCTCCACGTATTTCTATAAAATACGCGATCTCGATTCGGGGCGTAGCGCAGTCTGGTAGCGCACTACACTGGGAACTCCCTGAAGATAGATCGCATGACAAGAAAGTTAGCAACACCGATTTAGCTTAAAACCCGGGGCTGGGTTTAGCGAAGGGGCTAAAGTCGAAGAGGCAAGATACAGAAAGTTTAGATCGGGGCGTAGCGCAGTCTGGTAGCGCACTACACTGGGGGAACATGCCCAGAAAAGAAGTAAATACCAGAAAGTTTACATCACCAAAGTGCCTTAACTTTGGGAAGCGATGTTTATCGGGGCGTAGCGCAGTCTGGTAGCGCACTACACTGGGGGTGTAGTGGTCGTGGGTTCAAATCCCGCCGTCCCGACCAATTTCTTACTAATCGTAAACCTTCTTAGCCTTCGAAGGGTGCAACAGCACTCTCTCCCGCCGTCCCGACCATTTTCCTACTAATCGCAAACGCTCATAACTCCCGAAGTGTGCTTTGGCACTTTCCAGCCGTCCCACCAACCAACCCCTATCACCCCGAGTCCTTACCACGTCTCTGCTCAGCCTCAAACTCCCCACTAGCCTCCTGAATCACCTCACATTCCTTTTCAATATCATCAAGGTGCTCAAGCAAAGCCTCCATCGCATAAAATGCCATTGTTCGACCAGTGCGCATGGCGAGCAGTTGTAATCGGTTGTTTACGTCTTCGGGGAGATCGAGAATCAGCATCTTGCAGCTCCTTGCAGGAATCTTGTTGATTTTATAATCGCTACCGAGGCTGGAAATACGTCCCTGTATCAGCCAGCTTGAGCTATTGTCAAAACTGGTGTTTCGGCAGTTGAATCAAGCGGCGGCCTGATTGATTGTTGTCACCTCTATACCGTCTTTGAATTTCACTCCGGTTATCACCTTGGCCAAGTAATTAAATCCTCTTAACCGCCGCCAAT